>NZ_QPII01000040.1 GCF_003336675.1 Billgrantia montanilacus
ATAAATGCCTGACGATGACCTACTCTCGCATGGGGAGACCCCACACTACCATCGGCGCTGAGCGGTTTCACTGCTGAGTTCGGCATGGGATCAGGTGGTTCCCGAACGCTATGGTCGTCAGGCAAAACTGGTTGGAATCATGCTGGCGTGATCGTCTCGGCAACGGTGCTCACCGTGCCTTGCGTATCCGTCAATTGCGCGCGTAATGCGCAGACCCCTTGGGGTTATATGGTCAAGCCTCACGGGCAATTAGTACCGGTTAGCTCAACGCCTTGCAGCGCTTCCACACCCGGCCTATCAACCAGCTGGTCTTGCTGGGCCCTTTAGGAGGCTCAAGGCCTCGGGGACGTCTCATCTTGAAGGGGGCTTCCCGCTTAGATGCTTTCAGCGGTTATCCTGTCCGCACATAGCTACCCGGCAATGCCACTGGCGTGACAACCGGAACACCAGAGGTGCGTCCACTCCGGTCCTCTCGTACTAGGAGCAGCTCTTCTCAAACGTCCAACGCCCACGGCAGATAGGGACCGAACTGTCTCACGACGTTCTAAACCCAGCTCGCGTACCACTTTAAATGGCGAACAGCCATACCCTTGGGACCGACTTCAGCCCCAGGATGTGATGAGCCGACATCGAGGTGCCAAACACCGCCGTCGATGTGAACTCTTGGGCGGTATCAGCCTGTTATCCCCGGAGTACCTTTTATCCGTTGAGCGATGGCCCTTCCATACAGAACCACCGGATCACTAGAACCTACTTTCGTACCTGCTCGACGTGTCTGTCTCGCAGTCAAGCACCCTTATGCTCTTGCACTCACTGCACGATTTCCGACCGTGCTGAGGGTACCTTCGTGCTCCTCCGTTACTCTTTAGGAGGAGACCGCCCCAGTCAAACTACCCACCACACACTGTCCTCGATCCGGATAACGGACCTGAGTTAGAACGCCAATGATGCCAGGCTGGTATTTCAAGGTTGGCTCCACCCGAACTGGCGTCCGGGTTTCCAAGCCTCCCAGCTATCCTACACAGGCAACATCAGCGTCCAGTGTGAAGCTATAGTAAAGGTTCACGGGGTCTTTCCGTCTAGCCGCGGGTACACAGCATCTTCACTGCGATTTCAATTTCACTGAGTCTCGGGTGGAGACAGCGTGGCCATCATTACGCCATTCGTGCAGGTCGGAACTTACCCGACAAGGAATTTCGCTACCTTAGGACCGTTATAGTTACGGCCGCCGTTTACCGGGGCTTCGATCAGGAGCTTCGCCCGAGGGCTAACACCATCAATTAACCTTCCGGCACCGGGCAGGCGTCACACCCTATACGTCCGCTTGCGCGTTTGCAGAGTGCTGTGTTTTTAATAAACAGTTGCAGCCACCTGGTATCTTCGACCGGTTCATGCTCCAGGCGCGAGGCCCTTCACACTACGCCGGCGTGCCTTCTCCCGAAGTTACGGCACCATTTTGCCTAGTTCCTTCACCCGAGTTCTCTCAAGCGCCTTGGTATTCTCTACCTGACCACCTGTGTCGGTTTGGGGTACGGTCCCACATGATCTGAAGCTTAGAGGCTTTTCCTGGAAGCGTGGCATCGATGACTTCCTGACCGTGGTCAGTTCGTCTCGTCTCTCGGCCTTGGGGATCCGGATTTGCCTGAACCCCCAGCCTACTGACTTTCACCAGGACTACCAACGCCTGGCTCACCTAGCCTTCTTCGTCCCCCCATCGCAACCATGTGAGGTACGGGAATATTGACCCGTTTCCCATCGACTACGCCTTTCGGCCTCGCCTTAGGGGCCGACTCACTCTGCTCCGATTAGCGTCGAACAGAAACCCTTGGTCTTCCGGCGGGGGAGTTTTTCACTCCCCTTGTCGTTACTCATGTCAGCATTCGCACTCGTGATACCTCCAGCAGACTTCTCAATCCACCTTCATCGGCTTACACGACGCTCCTCTACCGCTTGC
>NZ_QPII01000041.1 GCF_003336675.1 Billgrantia montanilacus
CCCCACTCGGGGCGGTCCATCCTGGTGGCACCGGCATGGTCGGCGGCGCTGCGGGTATTGACCAGGATGTCGGCCAGGTCGGCGAAGCCGTTTTCCGGCGTCAGGCCGTTCTCGCCCGGGGCCAGCGCCAGCCACTCGCCGCTGCCGTCATCGTTGAATTTCGCCACATACAGCGTGCCTTCGTCGAGCAGTGAACCGTCGGCCGTGGCGGCCTCGAAGGGGCGCGCCGAAACGAACTTGTAGATGTATTCGAAGCGTGCGTCGTCGCCGGAGTAGGCCACTACCGGCTGGCCTTCCACCGCTGGCGCGAAGATCACCCCTTCGTGGGCGAAGCGGCCCAGGTGGGTGCGCTTGATCGGCGTCGAGGCCGGGTCCATGGGGTCGATCTCGACCATCCAGCCGAAGGCGTGGGGCTCGTTGCGGTAGTCCTCGCTGGCGGAGGAGCCACGGGCGCTGGCGTCGAAGCGCATATACTCGTCGGCGCCGCTGGCCGCGCGGTGCCATTGATAGCGACCGCTGTCGCGGGTCTCGATGCCGTAGCGCGCCTGACGGCGGTCGATCTCGGCGTCGCTGTTGGCGAAGTAGCCGGCCCAGTTCTCCTCGGCGGCCAGGTAGGTGTTCCACGGGGTGACGCCGTGGGCGCAGTTGTTGAGGGTGCCGCGGGTCATGCTGCCGTCGGGGCTGTACTTCGTTACCACGTGCTCGGTGCCGGCCACCGGCCCGGCCAGGTGCATCGGGGTCAGGCCGGTGATGCGGCGGTTGTGGGCGTCCTCCACCACTCGCCACTGGCCGTCGTCATCCTCGCGGATGCGAACGATGGTCACGCCGTGGGCATTGAGCTCCTTGAGCACCTGGTCGTTGTCGCGGCTGCCGTCGGCGTTCTGCGGGAAGCCGCTGCGATCCAGGGCGAGGCCGGCGGCTGCGGCGTGCAGGAAGCGCGGTTCCACGTACTCATGGTTGAGCACCAGCAAGCCGTCGCGGGAGTTGCCGTCCAGCGGGAAGAAGTGCATGCCGTCGTGGTGGCTGCCGACCTGGTTGGCCTGGTCCTCGCCGCGGGCATCCAGCGAGAAGGCCGGCATGTCGCCGCTGATCGGCGTGCCCCAGGGAATGAAGGTCTGTACCCGGTAGCCTTCCGGCACCACCACGCTGTCGGCGGCGCTGACCGGAACCGCCTGAAAGCCGAGGCTCGGTGCCGGGGTGCTGGCGCCTGCTGCGGCGAAGGCGCTGCCGAAGGGCAGATGGGTCGCCATGGCGCCGGCCACGGCGGCGGCCAGGCTGCCACGCAGTAACGTGCGGCGATTCATGCGAGCCTGAAGGATATCGCCGAAGTAGGCGTTGGAAGAGAGGTTGCTCACGGGCTCGTCGCCGGCGGCAAGGATGGTGTCGACGTGGCCGGGGCGCTGATGCTGGGTCATGGCGTCTCTCCAGTGAAAGTCTTGTGGGAACTCTGGAGGGAGAGGGTGACCGCAGCGCGTTACATCAGTATGCATGAATGAAGACGATCCGATGACAGCACCATGAAAGGCAAGGGAGGCGTCTATATCTGCGCGCTGCCCTGCACTGCATTCCACCACGACCGCTCCGTCATGGCGGGGCCGTCGTGGCCATGCCGGTCAGCAGTGGGTTCGCGCTCAGGCGCCGATGATGCCGCCGTCTTCCCGGGTAATGACCAGGGTTGCCGAGCGCGGGGTGGCGTTACCCCCCTCGGGCCAGTGACTGCGGTAGCGCCCCCTGGCGAAATCCCTGGCCGAGGTAGTCGCACCCGGGTGTTGCACGTTGA
>NZ_QPII01000042.1 GCF_003336675.1 Billgrantia montanilacus
GGGGGTGCGGACGGAATCTTGGACTACATCGAGGGTAGTTCATGTATTCGTATGAAGATCGCATAAGGGCAGTGGAGCTCTACCTCAAGTACGGCAAGAGCGCGTCAGCAGTGGTTCGTGAGCTGGGGTATCCCTCACCGAAAAACCTGCGACGGTGGTACCGCACCTACGTTGATACAGGAGGTCTGCCAGAGCGGCTTCGTCCTAAGCCGAAGTACTCCATCGAACAGAAGCAAAAGGCGGTCGATCACTATCTGAGCCATGGGCGTTGCCTCGCCAGAACCACAAGGGCGATGGGGCATCCGTGTGTTGAGCTGCTTGGAAAGTGGATTGATGAACTCCACCCCGGCATGAGGAAGCGTTTCACTGGCAAGGCTAGAGGCATATCGTTGTCACGTGCTCAGAAGCAGCACGCCGTCATTGAGCTGTGTTCTCGTCAGGGGACCGCTTCAGAAATTGCTGTAGAAGTCGGCGTGAGCAGGCAAGTGCTGTACAAGTGGAAAGACCAACTACTGGATGACGAGGCGGGCCCCTCCATGAAACGCCGCAATAATCTATTGTCCGGTGGCGAGCGGGCGGCATTGGAGCAGGAAGTCGAATCACTCGAGAGGCGCATCCACCGACTGCAACTCGAGCATGACATCCTGATGAAGGCGAATGAACTGATAAAAAAAGACCAGGGCATCGATCTACAGCTCCTGACCAACAGAGAGAAGACCCAGCTGATTGATGCCCTCAGAGAGACCTACACACTGTCGGAGCTCTTTGCCCAGCTAAGGCTCCCGCGCAGCTCCTACTTCTATCATAGGACGCGTCTACGCATGCCTGATAAGCATGCGGACGTCCGTCGTGCCGTCAGGGACATCTTTGAGCGCAACAACCGTTGCTACGGCTACCGGCGCATACATGCAGTTCTGAGCCGGTACGGCACTCGGATCTCCGAAAAGGTCGTTCGACGGCTAATGGCTGAAGAGCAGGTGGTTGTTCGCACCACGAGACGCCGCCGATACAGTTCCTACGGGGGAGAAATCAGCCCTGCGGCCGACAACCTTGTCGATCGCAATTTCTGTGCAGCAGCCCCAAACGAGAAGTGGCTGACTGACATCACTGAGTTCCAGATTCCAGCAGGCAAGGTGTACCTATCCCCTATGATCGACTGCTTCGATGGACTCGTAGTCAGTTGGACAATCGGTACAAGGCCTGATGCAGAGCTCGTGAACACCATGCTTGGAGAAGCCATTGGCACGCTGGACGATGACGAGAGGCCTATTGTCCACTCTGACAGAGGTGCTCACTACCGCTGGCCAGGATGGCTATCGCGCATCAAGGATGCAAAACTGACCCGGTCGATGTCTCGTAAAGGCTGCACACCGGATAACGCAGCCTGCGAAGGTTTCTTTGGTCGGCTCAAGACTGAATTCTTCTACCACAGGAATTGGCAAATCGCGTCTCCCGAGCAGTTCATGGAGGAAGTGGATTCCTACATACGGTGGTATAACGAGAAAAGAATCAAAATGTCACTAGGTGCCCTGAGCCCTCTCGAATACCGAAAGAGCCTAGGGATCGCAGCATGAAAGAGTCCAAGAAAAGCACCGCACCCCC
>NZ_QPII01000043.1 GCF_003336675.1 Billgrantia montanilacus
ATCCCGCCTACTTCGGGGTGCTGATGGCCTTCATCCTCGGCATCGGGCTGCTGACGCCGCCGGTGGGCACCTGCCTCTATGTCGGCTGCGGGGTGGGCAAGGTCTCGATGGAGTCGCTGGTCCGCGCGATGCTGCCGTATTACGCGGCGCTGCTGGTGGTGCTGGTGATCCTGATCGCCTTCCCCGGCATCGTCACCTGGCTGCCCGACATCACCGCCGTGCGCGGCAACTGACCCCTGAGATCACACAAGGAATCTCGCATGCGTTTGATTCAGTATCGCGACCGAAACCAGCTGCGGGTGGCCGTGGTGGAAACCCCCGAGGCGGTGCGCCCCATCACCGTAGAGGGTGGCACCTATGCCCTGGCGCGGATCGCCATCGACTCGGGCCAGTCGCTCGAAAGTGTCATCGAAGTGAGGCTCGAGGATACCCTGCTTGACTATCAGCCCCTGGTGGACGAACGACGCCTGCTGCCACCGCTGACCCACCCCGACCCGGCCCACTGCCTGGTCACCGGCACCGGCCTGACCCACCTGGGCAGCGCCGACACGCGCTCGGCGATGCATGCCCAGTCCCAACAACAGACCCAGCAGAGTGAAGAGCAGCTGACCGACTCCATGCGCATGTTCAAGCTCGGAGTGGAGGGCGGCAAGCCCGCCCCCGGTGAGACCGGCGCCCAGCCCGAGTGGTTCTACAAGGGCGGCGGTGACTGCATGGTTGCTCCGGAAGCCGAGATCCCGGTACCCGCCTTTGCCGAGGATGCCGGTGAGGAGCCGGAACTCGCCGGGCTCTACCTGATCGGCAACGATGGTCGACCCTGGCGGATCGGCTACGCTATCGGCAACGAGTTTTCCGATCACGTCACCGAGCGCTTCAACTACCTGTGGCTGGCCCACTCCAAGCTGCGCGCCTGCAGCGTTGGCCCGGAGCTATGGGTGGGTGAGCTGCCCGACCACCTGGAAGGTACCAGCCGCATCGTGCGCGGCGGCGAGACCGTCTGGGAGAAACCGTTCCTCACCGGCGAGGCCAACATGGCCCACAGCCTGGCCAACCTGGAGTATCACCACTTCAAGTATTCGGGTTTTCGTCGCCCCGGCGACGTGCACGTGCATTTCTTCGGCACCGCCACCCTGAGCTTCGCCGATGGCATTAAGACCCGGGACGGCGACCGTTTCGAGATCAGCCTGCCCATATTCGGCCGGGCCCTGCGCAATCCACTACGCTTCAAGACGGAGACGCCCCCTATCGATGTGAAATCGCTCTAGGGGCTGCATGACACAAGGAGTTTATTTATGACCCTGCAAGGCAAGATGCTGATCGGCCGCGAGGCCGTCAGCGGCAGTTCCACGCCCATCCATGGCGTCAACCCTGCCACCGGCGAGACGCTGGAACCCACCTACGTGGGCGGCA
>NZ_QPII01000044.1 GCF_003336675.1 Billgrantia montanilacus
CTAAAGCTACTTATATGGACCCGTCCCGTTGTGCAAGCCCGAAACGTATCGGCGGGGGTGAGACTGCACGCTTATATCCGGCCTGTCAGCGGCACAGCATCGGTGCCTGGCCATGATGGAATGCGCGCTCTCCGAGCTGATCTCCTACTCGGCCTCAACATCGGGCCATATAGCTTCACAGCGTGGCGGAGAGCCGGTCTTACCTGTCCTGCCATCTACGTTCGTACCTGCGCAACCTCGGGGAAAATCGTGACTATGTCATCGCGTCATCGCATTACGGGGTGGCCGCGTAGGTGGTATCTCGCACCATCACCGCCCAGCAGATCCTGCCCAGCTTGTTCGCCAGGGCGACAGTGGCCTTGGCCGCCCCACGCCGTGCCGCCAGGGTGCATGCCCAGCGAGCCAGCCGATCCGGCTGCTGCTGGCACTGAAAGGCGCGCAAGGCCGCTCGGGCACCATGCACGAGTTGTCGACGCACCTCACCGTTGCCCCGCTTGGAGATGCTCATCAGTCGTTCCTTGCCGCCGCTCGAGTGCTGGCGTGGCACCAGGCCAATCGAGGCGCTGAAGGATCGGCCATTGGCAAACCGTTTCGGATCACCGATATGGCTGGCCAGCAACGTCGCATTGACCGGCCCGATGCCGGGCACGCTCATCAAGCGCCGACAAACCGGTGTCGTTCTGGCCAGCCGTGCCAGGCGCTGATCGTAGGCATGAATGCGCGCATCCAGCGAGAGCCACTGGTCCAGGACATCATCCAGTACCACGAAGAGATCGTCGCCCAGCTGGGCCCGGTGCTCGGCGAGCAAGCGCCGGATCTCGCCCTGGCGAAACACCGAGTGTCCCTTCGCCACGCAGATGCCCATTTCGGCGAGCAAGCCATGCAGCTCATTGCCCAGTGCGGTGCGGCTGGCAATCGCCCGGGAGCGCACGCGGTGCATCGCTTGCAGTGCCTGCTGTTCCTGCGTCTTGGGCGCCACTCGTGGCGTGGCATCCCGGGCCGCTGCCTCGGCGATCGCGCGGGCGTCCCGAGCATCGCTCTTGTGGCCCAGCACAAAGGGCTTCACGTATTGGGGAGGAATCAACTGGAGCTCGTGCCCCAGGGCCTGGATCTCCCTTGCCCAGTAATGGGCACCGCCGCAGGCCTCCATGGCGACGCGGCAGGGAGGTACCTGGGCTAGCGCCGGGCGTAAGCCCGAGCGAGACACCTTCTTGCTGAAAATCTGGCGGCCGTTGGGATCGACGGCATGAAGTTGAAAGACACGCTTGGCAAGATCAATCCCGATGATGCTAATGTGATTCATGGATGGACCCTCTCTTCAAGATGCCGTGTGGTGCCCCATGCACCCAGATGGCGTTGCAAACTCATCTTGGCACAGGGAGGGACGGGTCCATCCCATTTCCTACA
>NZ_QPII01000045.1 GCF_003336675.1 Billgrantia montanilacus
AGAAGAAGGTCAGGCCGACCTGGAAGAGGCGTTCCACCTCGCGAATGCGGCGCTTGTCGATCACGAACAGGATCAGGTGATCGCCCGATTCCACCACCACGTCGTCGTGGGCGATCAGCACCTCCTTGCCACGCACCAGCGCACCGATGGTGGTGCCGCTGGGCAGGTCGATATCGCCGATGGCGCGGCCCACCACCTTGGAGGATTGCATGTCGCCGTGGGCGATGGCTTCGATGGCCTCGGCGGCACCGCGCCGCAGCGAGTGCACGTTGACGATATCGCCGCGGCGCACGTGGGTCAGCAGGCTGCCGATGGTGGCCTGCTGAGGCGAGATGGCGATGTCGATCTCGCCGCCCTGGACCAGGTCGACATAGGCGGCGTTGTTGATCAGCGTCAGCACCTTCTTGGCACCCATGCGCTTGGCCAGCATCGACGACATGATGTTGACCTCGTCGTCGTTGGTCAGGGCGCAGAAGATGTCGCAGTCCTCGATGTTCTCCTCTTCCAGCAGCCGCTTGTTGGTAGCACTGCCGTGCAGCACCACGGTGCGGTCGAGGCGCTCGGCGAGCACCGTGCAGCGCTCGATGCCGTGCTCGATGATCTTGACCTGATGGCTGTGCTCGAGGTGTTCGGCCAGTCGCTCGCCGATGTTGCCGCCGCCGGCGATCACCACCCGGCGGAAGTCGCGGTCGACCCGACGCAGCTCGCTCATCACCGCGCGGATGTCGCGGCGGGCGGCGATGAAGAACACCTCGTCGTCGGCCTCGATCACGGTGTCGCCGCGGGGAATGATCGGCCGGTTGCGGCGGTAGATGGCTGCCACCCGGGTGTCGACGCTGGGCATGTGGCGGCGCAGGAAGCCCAGGTCCTGGCCCACCAGCGGGCCGCCGTAGAACGCCTTGACCGCCACCAGCTGCACCAGGCCGCCGGCGAACTCCAGCACCTGCAGTGCGCCGGGGTGCTCGATCAGCCGCCGGATATGGTCGGTGACCACCTGCTCAGGGCTGATCAGCACGTCGATGGGCACCGCCTCGTGGGCGAACAGCCCCTTGCGGGTGAGGTAGGCGGTGGCGCGGACCCGGGCGATCTTGGTGGGGGTGCGAAACAGGGTGTGGGCGACCTGGCAGGCGATCATGTTGACCTCGTCGGCGCTGGTCACCGCGATCAGCATGTCGGCGTCCTCGCAGCCGGCCTGGCGCAGCACCACGGGGTAGGAGCCCGGCCCCACCACGGTGCGGATGTCGAGCCGGGTATGCAGTTCGCGCAGCCGCTCGCCGTCGGTGTCCACCACGGTGATGTCGTTTTCCTCGCGGGCCAGGTGCTCGGCCAGCGTACCGCCGACCTGGCCGGCGCCAAGAATGATGATCTTCATTGCT
>NZ_QPII01000046.1 GCF_003336675.1 Billgrantia montanilacus
CAAGCCCGTAGCTTCGGTACCTGGTTTAGCCCCGTTACATCTTCCGCGCAGGCCGACTCGACTAGTGAGCTATTACGCTTTCTTTAAAGGATGGCTGCTTCTAAGCCAACCTCCTAGCTGTCTGAGCCTTCCCACATCGTTTCCCACTTAACCAGGATTTCGGGACCTTAGCTGACGGTCTGGGTTGTTTCCCTTTTCACGACGGACGTTAGCACCCGCCGTGTGTCTCCCACGCTTGCACTCACCGGTATTCGGAGTTTGCCTCGGGTTGGTAAGTCGGGATGACCCCCTAGCCGAAACAGTGCTCTACCCCCGGCGGTGATACGTGAGGCGCTACCTAAATAGCTTTCGAGGAGAACCAGCTATCTCCGGGCTTGATTAGCCTTTCACTCCGATCCACAAGTCATCCAAATCTTTTTCAACAGATCCTGGTTCGGTCCTCCAGTTGATGTTACTCAACCTTCAACCTGCTCATGGATAGATCGCCCGGTTTCGGGTCTATATCCAGCGACTGGTCGCCCAGTTAAGACTCGCTTTCGCTACGCCTCCCCTATTCGGTTAAGCTCGCCACTGAATATAAGTCGCTGACCCATTATACAAAAGGTACGCGGTCACAGAACAAGTCTGCTCCCACTGCTTGTACGCATACGGTTTCAGGATCTATTTCACTCCCCTCTCCGGGGTTCTTTTCGCCTTTCCCTCACGGTACTGGTTCACTATCGGTCAGCCAGGAGTATTTAGCCTTGGAGGATGGTCCCCCCATGTTCAGTCAAGGTTTCTCGTGCCCCGACCTACTCGATTTCACGCGATCAGATTTTCGACTACGGGGCTATCACCCACTATGGCCGAGCTTCCCAGCTCGTTCGTCTAATCAGTCACACGCTTAAGGGCTGGTCCCCGTTCGCTCGCCGCTACTGGGGGAATCTCGGTTGATTTCTTTTCCTCGGGGTACTTAGATGTTTCAGTTCCCCCGGTTCGCCTCCCAACACCTATGTATTCAGTGTGGGATACCCAGCTTGTGCTGGGTGGGTTTCCCCATTCAGAAATGCCCGGGTCACAGGTTGTTTGCCACCTCGCCGAGCCTTATCGCAGGCTTCCACGTCTTTCATCGCCTCTGGCTGCCTAGGCATCCACCGTATGCGCTTAATCGCTTGACCATATAACCCGAAAGGGTCTGGTCCGCGATTACTCACGACAATTGCCGGATACGCTTGAGACGTATCACGTTGTCCTTCCCTTTC
>NZ_QPII01000047.1 GCF_003336675.1 Billgrantia montanilacus
CCTAGATACCATCTCTCCTAACCGGCCACAAACATCCCATCAGGCGGTTTGTGGCCGGTATTCGGTTTGCGTCTTGAGGACCCCGTAAGCTATGTGGACCAGCTTACGCATCGCCGCCCCCAAGGCCGCCATTTTGCTCTTGCCGTTTGCTGTAAGCCGCTGATATAACGCCGAGACATCTGGATTCCGCCTCAGCCCGACGACGGCTGCCATGTACAGGCTCTGCCGCAGCTTCGGATTGCCGGCTTTCGACAAGCGGGGACGCCCACGTACGGAGCTACCTGATTCCCAACTGACGGGAACGAGCCCCGCAAACGCCGCGGCCTGGCGGGCGCTTTCGAAAGCGCGGCTACGCAGCATCGCCAACAGTCGGAGAGATACCGCAGGGCCAACGCCGGGAATCGTTTGCAGCAAGGCGCGATCCTGCTTCAAGCCAGGGTGCTGATCGAGGTGGTCATCGACCTCCTGCTGGAGGCGATCCCGCTCACGCGTCAATGCCAACAGGATGTCATCGATCGAGCGGAGGATATCGGTTGCCATGGCGAACTCGGCTTTCTCGCGCCGGTTTCGCTCACGCTGAATGTCTTTGTCCAACGCGTCGAGTCTCGCTGCCAGCGCCTTGAGCTTGCGCACTTCCTCGGGCTCCGGCTTCCAAGCCTCAGGTCGTTGCGTTGCGCCATAGCGTGCCAGCACCACACTGTCCTTTTTATCCGTTTTGCCGCGTACTCCCAGGCTACGGGAGAAGTCGCGCACCTGCGCGGGATTGAGGACATAAACCTGGATGCCAGCAGCATGCAGCCAATATGCGAGCGTTTCGTGATAGATGCCGGTGGCTTCCATCAAAACATGCAACTGATCCAATGGCTCCCCGGTTTGGTGCTCAAGCCATTCCAGCAGGCGTGGAAAGTCCTGCCGCCGATTGCCGAATACACGGGTCTTGACCTTGCCTGTTGCCACATCGCGTAGCCAGGCGCAATCGAGCTTCTGCTTGCTGACGTCGATACCGATCACTGCCATGTCTCGTCGCCTTTCCTTGTTCGTGCAGCCTCACTCCAATGCGGGAGGGGCTTGGATACCATTCAAGCTATCGAGATAGTGGGCATCAGGGGGCATAATCTAGGTCCCAGGCTGTAGCGCCTCAGGCTTTGTGGATGCTCACCCTGATGCCAAGGCCTGCTGGTAGCTAATCAACAAGCCCGGAGAGACACAAGG
>NZ_QPII01000048.1 GCF_003336675.1 Billgrantia montanilacus
TGAAGTGACCCCCTCCAGAGCTGCACAGGCTATAGTGCAGCGATCAGGAGGACAGGATGAACGACGACAACCCCATCAAGCGATGGACCGCGAAGCGCAAGGCTGCCGTGGTCATGGACATCTTCAAGGGCAAGATCACGGTGGCTGAGGTGGCTCGCCAATACGACCTCACTGTCTCCGAGGTCGAGGGCTGGATCGATGAGGCCCAACGCAACATGGAGAACGGATTCAAAGCTCGCCCCAAGGACATCCGTGAGCAGTACGAGTCCGAGCTCCGAGAGACCAAGGAGGCACTGGGTGAAGCCCATCTGCAGATCTATGCACTAAAAAAATTCAAGCGCCTGCTCGACGAGGACGAGAACTCGTAAGGTCGCTGCAGGCGCAACTGGCCGAGGAAGGCCACGTGGTATCGCTCGTCAAGCTCTGCCGCTGGTTGGGATTCCCCCGGCGAAGCCTGTATTACCGGCCCAAGCCGCGGCGCCGTGTGATCAATACCGAGCTGGCCAGCAGAGTTAAGCTGACTCTGGAACGGTTCCCTACCTATGGCTATCGCCGTCTGGCGTGCGTACTGGGTGAGAACCGCAAGCCGATCCAGCGCATCTTGCAACTGAAGGGCTGGCAAGTGCGCAAACGACCTCAAGGCTTCCGCCCACGCGCCAGGAGCCTGCCGTCAGTCGCCTCAAGGCCTGATGAGCGATGGGCTACTGATCTTACTCACGTGTGGTGTGGAAAGGATCGACGAGCCAGCTTGGCGGTGATTATCGACTGTTGCACACGAGAGATCCTCGGTTGGCGATTATCGGACAATGGCAGTAGCAAGACCGCCGAGGCCGCGCTGGAAGAGGCCCTGGTGCATCGATTCGGCGCCTTGGGCCGAATTCATCAGCCCCTGGCACTGCGGTCCGATAACGGCCTGGTCTTCAGCAGTCGCCACTACACGGGCACGGTGAAGGCCTACGGACTGACGCAGGAGTTCACGACGCCGTACACACCGGAACAGAATGGGCTCGTAGAGCGCTTCTTCCGTTCCTTGAAGGAGGAGTGCATCTGGCTCCATCGATTCGAGTCGCTGGGCCAAGCCAGGGTCGTGATCAACCACTGGATCCGGTACTACAACGAAGAACGGCCGCATCAGTCTTTGGGCTATGTGGCACCCCGAGCACACCCCGCATTAGTGGCGTAGGGTGTGCAGAAACCAGGGGGTCATTACA
>NZ_QPII01000049.1 GCF_003336675.1 Billgrantia montanilacus
AGCTCGAAGGCCTCGTTGATCTGATCGAACGGCAAGTCGTGGGTGATGAAGTCGTCGATGTTGATCTCACCGTTCATGTAACGCTCCACATAGCCGGGCAGCTCGGTACGCCCCTTGACCCCGCCGAACGCCGAGCCCTTCCACACCCGCCCGGTCACCAGTTGAAACGGCCGCGTCGATATCTCCTCGCCGGCCCCGGCCACGCCGATGATCACCGACTCGCCCCAGCCCTTGTGGCAGCACTCCAGCGCCGAGCGCATCACGTTGACGTTGCCGATGCATTCGAAGGAGTAGTCGACGCCGCCGTCGGTCAGATCGACGATCACCTGCTGGATCGGGTCCGCGTGCTCCTTGGGATTGACGAAGTCGGTGGCGCCGAACTGGCGCGCCAGCTCGAACTTGTCGGGATTGACGTCGATGGCGATGATACGGCTGGCCTGGGCCATCTGCGCGCCCTGGATCACCGCCAGGCCGATGGCACCCAGGCCGAACACCGCCACGGTGGAGCCCGGCTCCACCTTGGCGGTGTTGAGCACCGCGCCGATGCCGGTGGTCACGCCGCAGCCGAGCAGGCAGATCTTGTCCAGCGGCGCTTCCTTGGAGACCTTGGCCAGCGACACCTCGGGCAGCACGGTGTACTCCGAGAAGGTCGAGCAGCCCATGTAGTGGTGCAGCATCTTGCCGTCGAGCGAGAAGCGCGAGGTGCCGTCGGGCATCAGGCCCTTGCCCTGGGTGGCGCGCACGCTGCCGCACAGGTTGGTCTTGCCGGACAGACAGAACTTGCACTTGCCGCACTCGGCGGTATAGAGCGGGATGACATGATCGCCGGGCTTGAGGCTGGTGACGCCGTCGCCCACCTCCTCGACGACCCCTGCGCCCTCATGGCCCAGCACCGAAGGGAAGAGCCCTTCCGGATCGGCGCCGGAGAGGGTGAAGGCGTCGGTGTGGCAGACGCTGGTGGCCGCGATGCGCACCAGCACCTCGCCGGCCTTCGGCCCCTCGACGTCGATTTCGACCAGTTCCAGCGGCTTGCCAGCGGCCTTGGCGATGGCGGCGCGTGATTTCATG
>NZ_QPII01000005.1 GCF_003336675.1 Billgrantia montanilacus
GTGCTGATCGCCCACGACGACGTGGTGGTGGAATCGGGCGATCACCTGATCCTGTTCGTGATCGACAAGCGCCGCATTCGCGAGGTGGAACGCCTCTTCCAGGTCGGCCTGACCTTCTTCTAATGCACTTTTCTAAGCAGGTGGCGCCGGCCGAGGCCGGCGCCGGGTGGGCGTTACAGGGTCATGAAGGGCAGCGGTTCCTGGTCGGTGAACTGGTAGACATCCCAATCACCCTGCTTCGGTCCTGGCATGCCAGGTGAACCGATGGGCATGCCCGCGAGGCCGATTCCGCCGATCTTCGGCTGCTCCTGGAACAGTCGCTCCACCGCTTCGAAGGGAACATGCCCCTCAATGGCATAGTCCCCCATCAGCGTGGTGTGGCAGGAGCCCAGGCCGTAGGGCAGGCCGGCGTCCTGCTTGATCTTGCCCATGTCCATGTCGTCGACGATGTGGACGGTAACACCCAGCTCTTCGAGCTGGCGGGCGTACTCGTCGCAGCAGCCGCACTGTGGATTCTTGTAGAGCGTGGCCTCGTCAGGCATGGCGGCCTGTGCCGTGGCGGCACCACCCAGCAGCAGGGCGGAGGAGAGCATGAGGGAGGTGATTGAACGGTTCATGAGCTTGCTCCGGTCGTTGGAGTAGATTTGGTCGAGGTGAAGAGATATTTGCCCAGGGCGGCAATACCCAGTAACAGTAGTAACAGCAGGGCCAAAGGCATTACGGTTCCGAGTATCCCGGCGGTCATGGCGCAGTCGGTCATCATCTTGGCTCTCCTTTAGTTGGCTACCCAGGTCACGCCGTTGGGACCCTGGCCGGTGACATGGCGGCTGATGACGGCGCCGGCTTCGAGGTCGATGACCGAGAGGCTGTCGTCATACAGGCTGGTGATGAAGGCGAAACGGCCTGTGTCGTCGACACTGATGCCGTGCGCCCCGGCGCCGACCTCATAAGTGGCCACCACCTCCAGGCTGTCGAGATTGATGACCGAGACCCGGTTGTCGGGCTCGGCTTCGCTGCCCTCGTTGGCCACCAGCATGTAGCGGCCATCCGCGGTGGCGTGTACCTGGATCGGTAGCCGGCCCACCTCGATACGCTTGATTACCTCTCGACTGGAGGTGTCGATGACGGCCACGCGGTTCTCGTCGCGAAGCGAAACGAAGGCCCGTCCACCATCGGGAGTAAAGCCCACCTGGACGGGGGCCTGGCCCACCGGCAGGCGAGCGACTTCTTCCCGTGCAGGGACATCAATCACCGAGACGCTGCCGTCCAGCACGTTGGCCACATAGAGCTCCTGGCCGTCGGGGCTAAGGCGTAACCCGTGGGGATACTCGCCGGTGGCGATGGTGGTCACGATCTCCCAGGCCTCTAGGTCGACGACCGAGACGCTGTCACCTCCGGCGTTGGTGACGAAGGCGAACCGGCCTTCCTGGTCACTGACCACATGAGCCGGATGGCTGCCCACTTCGATGCTGGCCACGAGAACGCCGGCTGGGTCATTGGCCGGGTAGAGCTTGAGCTCACCGATAGCATCTCCGTGGGCATGCCCGCCGCCGTGGCCATCGCCATGGTCATTGGATACGGGCTCCCCCACGGCCATCAGGTAGCGTCCGGACGCACTGACTTGGACGTTGTGGGGCGAAATGCCGATCGATAGGGTCGTGGTCTCACCACTGGTCAAGTTGAGGCGAGTGAGGGAGGCGTCATGCTCGTTGGCGGTGATGACGTCTCCAGCGGGAAGGGCGGCGGCGAGCGTCGGTGTCGTAGAGAGGGCCAGTCCGGCGGCCATGAGCCAGCCGATGAGCAGAGTCCTCCCGCTGAGGGAAAGAGGGAAAGCCGGGGATGCCTGGCGTGCCATGGGGGCTGCTGATAAACGGATAGTCATGAAGAACTCCTGATGAACGTAATGTTTGACGCGAGCGTTGTCGCGATACGACGGGTGATGCCGTCTGCGTTCGTTCAGGCTCTAGGAGGACGTCTGGGGGTAAGCGGGATCTGCGGGAACACGGCCATGTCCGGTGATCCGGACTGGCGCTGCGGGTCTAGCGCGGGCAGCTCCGACTGCCTCATGGCGGTGGAGCAGGTGGCACAGGATGAGGCATCATGGTCATGCTCGGCGCTTTGGCTGTCACCTGAATGGCCGTCATCCGGATAGCCACCGTCCGGCATCCATTCGGCAGCGATACCGCAATCGACCTGATGGCTCTCCATGGCGCCGTGGCTCGACAGCGTGACCATCGCCATCAGCAGCGCGAGCAGCAGGGCCAGGAGCTGGCCTCCCGCTCGTCCGTGCTGTGATGTGCCGATATGCCGTGTCATGGAAAACCCCTTTATAGTGTTGCCTCTACATTGAAACCGATCCTGCCCGTCATTTCATTGACGCAGCGCAAAGAGCGCGTTGCGATCAGTCATCGCCATGTCGGTGACTATGTCGATGACCACGGCGATGCATCAGGAAATGGATGCCGAGGCACAGTAACATCGGCAGAACCAGCAGCCAGGTGCCGCCACCCAGGGTTTGGCCACGCCACAGGACGAACAGCATGGCGCCACCCATCGCTACCAGGCAGAAGGTCATCATCCAGCGGTGCAAAACGTCGGAATGGCCGTCTTGAGCCGGTGATTTATCTTGTGCGCCACTGTTTTGTTTGCTATCTATTTTTGCCAGATCTTCTTGTGCACGCTGAATGGGCAGGTGAGTTCGAGTCATGACTGTTCTCCTGAGGGTTGTTCACGGGTATAGCGCCGCTTGAGCAGCAGGGAGTTACCGATGACAGAGAGTGAACTGGCCGTCATGGCGATGACACCGATCATCGGATGCAGCAGGCCGGCTGCCGCGATGGGAATGGCGGCCAGGTTGTAGCCGCTGGCCCAGATCAGGTTCTGCACGATCTTGCCGAAGGTCGCCTTGGAGAGGTGCATGGCATCTACCACTGCGGTGAGTTCGCCGCGTACCAGGGTGACATCCGCCGCCTCGATAGCGACATCGGCACCGGCACCGATGGCAATGCCGACGTTGGCCTGGGTCAGTGCGGGGGCATCGTTGATGCCGTCCCCGACCATGGCGACATGATCGCCGTGCTTTTCCTGAAGCTTCTTGATGGCGTCGACCTTGCCATCGGGCAGCACCTCGGCTTGAACCTCATCAATGCCCACTTCCTCTGCCACGGCGCGTGCGGCGCGTTCATTGTCGCCAGTAATCATCACTACATGCAGGCCAAGGTCATGCATCCCACGAATGGCATCCTTGGACTTCTCCTTCAGCGTATCGGCGACGGCCACGAGACCAACCACCTGTCCATCGGCGGCCACGATGACCACGGTGCGCCCCTTCTCCTCGAGCTCCTGCTTGGCCTCTTCCAGCGCATCGAGGCCGCTGACACCTTCTTCTTCGAGCAGACGTCGATTGCCGATCAGCACCGTTTCTTCACCCACCTTGCCGGATACCCCCCGGGCACCGGTGGACTTGAAATCGCTGACCCGCTCGGGGGACACCTCGCGCTCCTTGGCCCCTTCCACGATGGCTCTCGCAATGGGGTGCTCCGAAGCGTCTTCAACGCTTGCCGCCAAGGTCAGGAGTCGCTTCTCCTCTACCCCTTCGACGGGAACGATATCGGTGAGCTTGGGCTCGCCGCGGGTGATGGTGCCGGTCTTGTCGAGCACGATCACCTTGATGTCCTTGAAGGTCTGAATCGCTTCACCCGAGCGGATCAGGATGCCCCGCTCCGCGCCGATGCCGGAGCCGACCATCAGCGCCGTGGGCGTGGCCAGGCCCAGGGCGCAGGGGCAGGCGATGACCAGCACAGCAATGGCGGCGAGGATGGCAAGTATCGGCGTGGGGGCCGTCGGGTCGACCCAGGGCAAGAAGTTGGCACCCCATTCGAGGATGGGGCGCAGGGCATCGCCCGCGAGTAGCCATGCCAGGAAGCTGGCCAAGGCGATCACCAGGACTGCAGGCACGAAGCGGCCGGTCATGCGATCGGCGAACTCTTGAATCGGAACACGCGAGCCCTGGGCCTCATCGATCAGCTTGACCACCTGAGACAGGAAGGTATCGCCCCCCACCCGGGTGGCTTCGACTCGAAGTCGCCCTTCCTTGTTGATGGTGGCGCCGATGACGCTATCGCCCTCGCTCTTGTAGACCGGCACCGATTCGCCGGTGGCGATGGATTCGTCGAGGTGACTCTCGCCTTCCACCACCTTGCCGTCGGTGGGGATCTTGTCTCCAGGGCGAACGATCATGATGTCGCCGGGTGTAAGCTCCTTCACCGGCACTTCGACCTCTTCTCCGTCGCGATCGACTCGGGCGGTCTTGGCGCTCATGTCCATCATGCGGCGAATCGCTTCGGAAGCGCGTCCTTTTGCCATTGCCTCCAGATAGCGACCCACCAGATGGAAGGTCATGATCGTGGCCGCCATCTCGATAAAGGAGGTCATGGGAAAGAAGAAGCCGAGCAGCCCCAGCAGGTAGGGGGGCAGGCTGCCCATGGAAATCAGCACGTCCATGTTGAAGGTGCCGTTCTTCAGCGAGCGCCAGGATGCCTTGTGGGTTGCCGCACCGCCATAGAGGAACACCACTGGAAAAGCGAGGACGGCAATGATGGCCAGGTAACCGGGGATCGGCTGCCAGAACATGTGCGGCATCATCAGGATCATGATCAGGGTGGTGGGCACCGCCGCGATGATCAGCCGCTTGCGTGCTTCCTGAAGATAGTCCTTCTCGATCTGGCTATCGTCATCGCCTTCTGCGTCACTCTCGTCATGAACGCCCTTGACGTCATATCCGGCTCCCTCGACGGCCTGCTTCAAGGCGTCGCCATCGGGGCCGCCCTTGCCCAGCGTGACAGTGACCCGGTGGCTGGCGATATTCGTCTGAACGCCTTCGACACCTTCCTGACGCTCCAGTGTCTTGCGTACGATGCCGGCGCAATGATCTGAGCCCATGCCCGGTACGTTGAGGCGGATCTTGCGCTGGGTGGCATCGCCGCGAACGGCCTTGACGTCGTAACCGGCGCCTTCGATGGCCTGCTTGAGTGCTTCGCCATCGGGGCCGCTGTCTTCCTCGACACTGACGCGAACCCGATGACTGGCAATATTGGTCTGGATCTCTTCCACACCGTCCAGGCGCTGAAGCGTCTCGCGTACGATACCGGCGCAGTGATCGCTACCCATGCCCGGCACTGTCAGGGTTATCGTTCTTGACGTGGTGTCGCTCATCGCGTGCCTCCTGCTTGCGGAGCCGGGCGGACGACCTGGTTGGCCGTCCGCCATGTTGCTGACTCAGTGATAGCGTCGTTCAGTGATGGGCATCATGATCGTCCGGGACGATGGCCTCCGGTTCGGCCTGCTGCCACTGCTCGCGCTGCTCGTCGGTCATGAGGTCATGCATGGCGTTTCGCATGCGCACCATCTCGGCCATCATTTCTCCATGGATTTCGGCCATCTGGGCATGAACGGCCTGCACTTCATCGGGGTCGGGCCGTTCACCATGCATTTCAGCCATCAGGTCATCGCGAAGGTTCATCATGCGGCCCATGCGCTCGAACTGGGCTGGGCGGTGCTCCTGCATCAGCTCACGCATTTCGCTGCGTTGCTCGGCATCGAGCATTGTCATCATGCCCTTACCACCGCCCATCATGGGGCAGGGCATCATGCCGCCGCCCATCATGCCTGGGCCCATGCCGCCCTGGCCGCCACCCATCATCATGCCTGGGCCCATGCCGCCCTGGCCGCCGCCCATCATCATGCCTGGGCCCATGCCGCCCTGGCCGCCGCCCATCATCATGCCTGGCCCCATGCCGCCCTGGCCGCCCTGGCCGCCGCCCATCATCATGCCTGGGCCCATACCGCCCTGGCCGCCCATCATGGTGCCCTGGCCCTGGCCCTGACCCATACCCTGGCCCTGACCCATACCCTGACCCACACCCTGGCCCATGCCTTGGCCGATGGCGAAGCCGGAAGCGGAAATACCGACAGCCAGGACGAGGCCCATGGCAATGGCGTGCTTGCGAAGTGTCATGATCGTTCTCCTGAGGGCTTGATCGCCCTGTGGTGATTGCTTCAAGGGGCGACTGTCCAATAGACGTCACCGGAATCAATGGGAAAGGAGGGGAGGTGCGTACCCTTGAGCGTAAGCGCTCAGGGACGCAGGCGCTGCGTCAACAGGTAGATTGGTGGGGCGCTGGAATCAGGCCGGCCATGTGGCGTACCCGAGACAACAAGGACAGCAGGAGAAGGGGCGAGCTGAGCCAGGCTGCACAGCGCCACACCATGTTCAATCTCCTGGCGTTCGGTGCGCAGAAGCGGATGGGTCGCGAGGTGGACATGGCCGGCGTGGCAATGCGGTCCCCTATGGAGATCGCCGACGAAGGTGGCGGTCGTTGTTGCGTCCTGGACATGGCCGGCCACGTCATGGTGTGTCTTGGAGGAGGTGGCATGCGCCGCCGCACCATGGGCAAAAAGCAGCAGCATCAGGCACAGGAGTGCGAACAGCCCATGGCGCAGCCATGCCGCAAAGGGCAGGGTCTGGCATGAAGTGGTCGCGTCCTGTCGAGCCATGAGTGAGACTCCTGAGGTGTATCGTACCAACACCATAGAACACTAAGACACTTGCACGCTTGACGCATGTCAAATGGACCACTTCGGGGAAATCTATTCGGCCCCGGGTTGCCGGCTGCCTTGACTGCGTGAAATACTCCGTCTCAGGTTTGACCCCTACGGTAATAAAGCGACGCTAATGACCCGTTCCATTGCGACCTGGCTGCTCTTCCTGCTGGCTATCACCCTGGTGATGCCAATGGGCGCCATGGCGGGTGCTTCCCACCATGGCCATGGAGATGCCTGTCTCGGCATGACTGCGCAGGAGCCAAGCCATGTCGCCGAAGCGACGACGGAAGATCATGAGCGCCAATCGCTGAGCTGCTCTTCAGCCGGTTTCTGTGCCGCCCTGGAGCCCCAGGCCTCCGGCATTCCCGCTGCATCAGGACCTCCGCGTCCGATGCCCGTCCTGGCGTGGCCCTGGTCACCCAGCGATCGCCTCGATCGCCCTCCTCGCGTTTGAACAGCCTTCCCTGACGCAATCTCCCGCCCGACGCGGGGGTGATCGCTGTTCGAATAACGAGGAAACCGATTCCGTGGAGCGCCGTCACTTTCTGCTCTATTCCACACTGGTTGGGTTGGCTCTTTCCACTTCAGGCCTGCTCACCTATGCCATGGCCGGCCGCCATGGCGAGCCTTCCCTGCTCTTCATCGAGCATGAAGAGCAGGGCATGACGGCCAGGGTTCGGATTCGCTGATTCTCCACCATACTCACCGGCGGCCTGATTTCCGCGGGCCGTCGGCGAGCAACGAGTCAATGCACATGACACGATATCGACTGCTTCTTCCCCTGTTACTGCTGGCGCTGCCGCTTGCCGGCTGCTCCGGCGAGCCCGAAGGCATCAGCCTCGAGGAGCTGCGCGAGAAGACCCATATACATGGCGTGGCCTTCGACCGCGCCGACAGCCAACGAATTCAGCTGGCGACTCACCACGGCTTCCATGTGGTTGGTGCCGATGGCAGGGCACGACAGGTCTCCAGCGAGACACACGACTTCATGGGCTTCTCGCCCCACCCGCAGGAGGCCGATACACTCTTCGCCAGCGGCCACCCGGCGCGCGGCGGTAACCTCGGCGTCATGGTTTCCAGCGATGGCGGCAATTCCTGGGAACAGCGTTCCGCCGGCGCCGATGGGCCGGTCGACTTCCATCAGATGACGGTCAGCGAGGCCGACCCCGACGTACTCTATGGTGCCTATGCCGGCCGGCTGCAGGTGAGTCGTGACGGGGGGCATGAATGGCAGGTTCAGGCCGCTGTGCCGGAAGGGCTGATCGACTTGGCGGCGTCCAGCCGAGATCCGGACCACTTGTATGCCGCCACTCAGACGGGGCTATTGATGAGCCCCAATGGCGGCCAGCGCTGGCGGCAGATCCACTCCCAGCGTAACCCGGCCAGTGTCGTCGTGGCGAGCGGTGGCGAGCTGTATGCCTTCATGCTGGGCGTGGGGCTGATCAAGGCCGATGAGGCCACTCGGGAGTGGGAGCCGCTCAGCAATGGCTGGGGGGAGCGCTACTTTACCCACCTGGCGGTGGATCCCACGGATCCGCAGCGTCTCGTGGCAGCCGACAACCAGGGCGTCCTGCTGCTCAGCGAAGACGGCGGCAACGAGTGGTCGAGCCTGTGACGCCCTCTTTTACACTGCTAATCGACATGGATGACTCATGATGGACTATCCCCAGATCGACCCGGTGGCCATCGCCATCGGACCGTTTCAGATCCACTGGTATGGATTGATGTACGTCGTCGGCTTCGTTGCCGCCTGGCTGCTGGGACGCTACCGTGCCCATCGCCTGGGACTGACCCACGATGATATCGGCGATCTGCTCTTCTACGCGGCCATCGGCGTCGTGTTGGGTGGACGCCTGGGTTACGTGCTCTTCTATGGGCTCGATCAGTTTTTCGCCAACCCGCTGTGGCTGTTCTACATCTGGGATGGTGGCATGAGCTTCCACGGTGGCTTGATCGGCGTGCTTCTGGCGGCATTACTGTTTGCTCGCAAGAAACGCCTGGCTTTCTTCCAACTGACCGACTTCATCGCTCCCCTGGTACCGATCGGCCTGGGGGCCGGGCGAATCGGCAACTTCATCAATCACGAGCTGCCGGGCCGGGTCAGTGAACTGCCCTGGGCCATGCCGTTTCCCCACATGGGTCCGGAGCCGCGTCATCCGTCGGCACTCTACGAGTTCGTGCTGGAGGGGGTCGTGCTGTTCGTGGTGCTATGGTGGTTGTCTAGCCAGCCACGACGCCGTGGCTTGATTTCCGGCATGTTCCTGCTGCTCTATGGGATGTTCCGCTTTGCCGTCGAGTTCGTGCGCCTGCCCGATCCGCACATCGGTTTCATTGCCTTCGGCTGGGTGACCATGGGCATGCTGTTGACCCTGCCAATGATGATAGGCGGTGTGGCGCTGATACTCTGGTCGCGTCAGCAGGCCCGAGACACGAAAGCGGTGCTGAGGCCGAGCCGAGAGACCTGACGAGGGGCGCCATGGCTTGGCGCTCCGGGTCTACGGGGGAGAAACGCCATTGAAGGAGGGCCACCCATGCAAGGAAGCCGCAATCTCGGGCAGCCGGAGGAAAAGACGGACGCCACAGAGGATCACGGCGTACCGAGGTCATCGAAGCGCCGACCGGGCAGCTCTCGCCGCTGGAGCCGGCTCGTTGTCTTCATGGCCCTGGCCCACCTGGTTGGGCTGGCTTCATCCGTCGAAGCCCTGATGTCGAGCCGAACGTCCGAAGGCGCCATCGCCTGGATCGTGTCCCTCAATACCGTGCCGTACGTGGCGGTGCCCACCTACTGGGTATTCGGGCGCAACAAGTTCGAAGGCTATGCGATGTCTCGGCGCGATGAGGACTCGGAGATCAGGCGGGCACTGTCCGACAAGCTGATGGAGCTGCAGTCCCATCGGGTCGAGTCGCCAAGGAGCAGCCACTATCTGGACGGCGTGGAGCGGCTGGCCAAGTTGCCGCTGATGGGCGGTAACGAGACGACGCTGCTGATCGACGGCGAGGCGACGTTCGAGAGCCTATTTGCCGGCATAGAGGCTGCCGAGCGTTACCTGCTGGTGCAGTTCTACATCGTCAGGGATGATGATATCGGCACTGAGTTCCAACAGCGTCTGATCCAGAAGGCGAGGGAGGGAGTGGCAGTCTATTTCCTCTATGACGAAATTGGCAGCTACGCCCTGTCGAGTGACTATGTGAAGGAGCTGGAGGAGGCGGGTGTCAATGTTCATCGCTTTCACTCGACCCGGGGGCCGGGCAACCGGTTCCAGATCAACTTCCGCAATCATCGCAAGGTCATGGTGGCCGACGGAACCACGGCGTGGCTCGGTGGGTTCAATATCGGAGACGAGTATCTGCAAGGGGAGGAAGACATTGGGCCGTGGCGAGACACACATCTCAAGATCGAGGGGCCGGCGGCATTGGCCATGCAGCTAGTCTTTCTGGAGGACTGGCACTGGGCAACGGAAGAACTGCCTGAGCTGCCTTGGGTGCCGGTGGTGCGTTCCCGCCAGGATGCGCCGGTACTGATCCTGCCCTCCGGTCCTGCGGATCGCTTCGAAACCGCCAGCCTGATGGTCCAGCAGGCCATCCATTCCGCCCAGGAGCGGATATGGTTCTCGAGTCCCTACTTCGTGCCGGATGCGGGCGTGCAGGCGATGCTCAAGCTGGCCGCCCTCAACGGGGTGGACGTACGGATACTGATCCCGGAACAGCCCGACAATATCCTGCTCTACTACGCGGCTTATGCCTTCCTGGGGCCGTTGCTTGATGCTGGTGTCGAGATTTACCGCTATGAGGAAGGTTTTCTGCACGGGAAGGCGTTCCTGGTGGACGATGCCGCCGCGGTGGGGACCGTCAACCTGGACAACCGTTCGTTTCGTCTGAATTTCGAGATTACCGCGCTGGTCATGGACCCGTCGTTTGCGGCCGAGGTCGAGGCGATGTTCGAGGCGGACTTTGCTCGCTCCCGCCGAATGGAGATCGAGGAGATCGAGCAGCAGCCGCTGTGGCACCGCGTGGCTGCCCGAGGGGCCTATCTGTTTGCCCCCGTACTGTAGGAGCCTGTCGGACTTAACGCTGATCTACTGCGAGATCCGGTCTTTCGGCCAATTTCATTCGATCTGATTCGTTAAATAGCGGGCTATTCGCCTCATCAGATCGATAAACTTGTCTCGAANGAACTTTTTCCAGGCAATCGCAGCCTGGTCGATGATGTGTGTCAGGTATATCGCTGTAGAAGTGTAAGGCAGTCGATATGATGACGACTAACGTTTCAATGACCTTGCACCCTTGTGGTGGAGGTTGCGCAAGAGGCAACGAAGAATGAGACACAATGGCAGTATTCCTGCATGGCCATCACCGTTCCGCCCCCGTACAGCGGTATGGGCGACTGTACTGAGCCTGGTGTTCACTGGTGCCATACTGATGTCGGGCGCTGCGGCGGCCGACGAGCCCGACGAGGAAGCGGCATCCGAATGGCCCAAGGGCCACTATCCGTTGCCGGAGTCGGGTGACGTCATCGGCGAAAACTACACCGTCGAAGCGCGCGACGACGAGACGCTGCTTGATATCGCCAGGGCGCATAATGTGGGCTATGAGGAGATCCGGCTCGCCAACCCCGAAGTGAGCGTATGGCTACCCGGCGAAGGCACGGAAGTGGTCATCCCGGGACGGCACATCCTGCCCGCCGCGGAGCGGGAAGGTATCGTGATCAACATTGCCGAACTGCGGCTCTACTACTATCCGTCGGCCTCCGACGGCGAGACGCCTCGGGTCGAGACCTACCCGATCGGCATCGGCAGAGAGGGGTACAACACGCCACTGGGCAAGACCGAGACCACCATGCGTCTGAAGGACCCGGCCTGGTATCCGCCTCGCTCCATGCGTGAAGAGGCGGCCGAAAGAGGCGAGCCGGCTCCCGCCGTGGTGCCGCCTGGGCCGGACAATCCCCTCGGCAGCCATGCCATCCTGCTGGATATCCCGGGCTACCTCATCCATGGGACCAACGAGCCGGATGGTATCGGCATGCGTGCCAGCCGTGGCTGTATCCGCATGTTCCCCGAAGATATCGAGTCGATCTTCGACCGAGTGCCCGTGGGCATGCAGGTCAATATCATCAACCAGCCAATCAAGGCCGGCTGGGATGGCGATATGCCCTATGTGCAGGTCTTCGAGACGCTTGAGGACCAGGAGTACGGCATGGCGGCACTGATGGAGACCCTGTCGCTGCTGGAACGCAGCGGCGACGAGGGCTCGGTGCCGTTGAACTATGAGCAGTTGCGCCACCTGCTGGAGAACCCCAATGGCGCGGTCGTCGCACTGGAGCAGGCGCCGGAGCCCGAAGAGGAGCCGGAAGAACCTGACGCGGGAGGCCTGTATGACGAGCTTGCTGCCCTATTGGGCCCAGAGCTTGTAAGGCAGGACTCGTAAGTGGACGGGCGCCCGAGAGGCGCCCTTTTTTTCGACGATGGCTAGTGCTTGTGCTCCGCGACTTGTTCGTCCGCCAGGCCATGGCGGATATAGAGCACAACGGACCAGATGGCATCTTCGGCCAGCTTGTCCTGGAAGCGGGGCATGGCGCTGTTGCTGTTGCCTTCCTTTATCTGCCAGGCGTATTCACCGGCCGCATGGGCGGCGCCATGCAGGGCCAGGTTGGTCGGGCTGGGGTCATAATAGGCGGCGGCGGGTGCCAGGCCATTTCCTTCCCCGCTCGGTCCATGACAGGCTGAGCAATAGCGCTGATAGACCTGCATCCCCTGAGCCAGGGTCTCTGCATCCGGCTCCAGCGGGCTTTCGCGCTGAGCCCACTCCTGCGGTGCCTTCCAGCCATGACCGCCATCCCCATGGGCGTGATCGTCTGCACCGTGGCCATCGTCGTCGTGAGCGGCATGGTCATCACCGCCATGGACGTGGGCATCGTCGCCGTGTGCCGCATGGTCGTCACCGCCATGAACGTGGCCATCGTCGCCGTGTGCCGCATGGTCGTCATCGCCATGAGCATGGCCATCGTCGCCAGGGGCAGTATGGTCGTTGTTGCCATGGCCATCGTCGCCATGGGCAGTATGGTCGTTGTTGCCATGGGCATCGTCGCCGCGTGCCGCATGGCCGTCATCGCCATGAGCATGGTCATCGTCACCATGGGCAGTTTGTTTTCCATCACCATGGGCGGCATGAGCGTGGTTGCCCCCCGCGCTGTGCGCGTGGCTCTCATCGGCATGGCCAGGATTAGCCAGGGCAAGGGCGAGTGTCAGGCCGCCAGCAAGCAGGATGGCGACACGAAACAGTCGGCCGCGATCCTGAGTGGCCACCTGATTGGCGGAATGGTATCGATTAGGGGTAGTCATGGGTTGCTCCTGAATACGGTCAAGCGGATGACGACACGAGGATCGCGTCGTTTCGGTAACGGTATTCAGGCGAGTCTAGGTGGGCGCTTGAGCAGATAAGCGGGCGCCGGTGGCGAGTGCCCCGGGATGAAGAGCGGCTGCTGCGTCATGGCGCAGTCGGGAATAACCGCATGGCCGGCGGTGCCCGTCATGCAGTGGCTGTTGCCGATGCAGTCAGTGGTGCAGTCCGCCATATCCGAGTTGGTATCCTGCGTGCAGTCTTCATGGCTGCTCTCCTGACTCGCATGATGCGAGGTATCGAAGATGGCATCGAGTCCAGCCGCGGCGACGCCTCCCGCCGATAGGGCGAGAACGAGGCAAAGGTAAGCGAGTCGGACCATGAATCGACGCATGCGGAGCGGACCCTCGACAACGTCAGGCGATTGAACACCACGATCATCGCTGCAACGCCGTGACCAGGCAATCGACAGGTAGCCCTGGAAGGAGTTGATCGACCGATTCCTGATCTCGGTCAGGAATCGGTCAACGGCTTTGGAACTGATAATCGGGCCATTCGTTGACCACGTGGTTGGACTGTCGTCGAAGGGCGGCTGAGGGCCAGAAGCGTGGCATCGCTCCAGCTAAATTGTTCTCAGTTGGTGTGTGGGGTCAGCAGTCGTGTTATCCAGCAGGCATCATGGAAATGGTTGCATACCGTTGCAATGGCAATCGTCAAGGGGACACCCATGAAGGCGCCGGGGATGCCCCACAGCATGCCCCAGAAGAAAATGGAAAAAACGACGGCGAAGGGGGAGACCGCAAGGGCGCGCCCTTCAAGCCTGGGATCAAGCAGGTTGCCGATCGAGAACTGGATAAGTGTCATGCCGAGGAGAACCAGTGCCGGGGTCTGCCAAGACTCGAACTGGACAATGGCGAAAAGGACCGGAGGAAAGACCGCGAGAATGGAGCCGACAAAGGGTATGTAGTTCAGCGCGAAGGCCAGTATGCCCCAGGCAATAGCAAAGTCGAGCCCCGCCATTAGGGCAAATAACCAAGTCAACAAACCGGTTAGTACGCTGACAGCGGTCCTGACGAGCATGTAGCGGCGAAATTTCCACCCGAGAATATGAAATGACCTCAGCAGCCGGTCGGCTGCATCCGCACCAAGTGCATAAGGAAGGCGATGCTGAAAGGCACTGGCTTCCAGCAGGCCCAGGATAAGAAAGATCAAGGTCAATGCCACGAAGCCCATGATCGCATTGATGCGCAGCACGGCCTCATGAATCAGGTGAATGAGTCCGTTGAGGCTGAACGGATCACTTGCGGTGGGCCAAAGGCCAATCCCCCTTCCTTCGAGCCATAGACCGATGGCGCGATAGGTGTCCTGTGCGCGATCGCCGTACAGCGACAGGCCGTCCGCAACGGTGCGGACGCCGTAGCCGATCAGCAGGAGAACGGCTGCCGTGGCAATCCACACGAGCAGAACCGAAACGATGAGTGCCAATCCGCGCAGTGCTCGCCTTCCCTGGAACGCTCTGTGTTGGTAGACAGGCCACACCAGTGCCATTAGAAACAGCGAGAATGCCATGGGCGCGGCGAGAACCCGTAGCCAGTACAGGGCTGCGGCGATGAGAATGATCGCGATCACCCAGAGTGGATTCAGTATCGGTGACCCATGGTGGTCGTACATGATGGTTACCTTGATGTAGGACTGCTCGCCTGATTCAGTGCGAAGCCCGTTACTTTATGCGTCGAAATATTAACCACGCCACCAGGTACAGGGGCATGCCGATCGCCACCAGGGCGAGGGCATGAGGCCAGAGGATTTCCATGCCGGTCCCCTTGAGGAAGATACCCAGGGTGATGTCCAGATAATGGCGCAAGGGACTGGCCAGCGACAGCTGCTGGAGCAGGTTCGGCATGCTCTCCACCGGCACTATGGTGCCGGACAGGAACATCAGCGGGAACAGGCCGAAGAAGGCGAGCAGCAGGGCCTGCTGCAGGGTTCGTGAAACCGCCGCCACCAGGACGCCGAGGCCGATGGCACTGAGCAGAAACAGCGCGGTCAGGGCGAAGAACAGCGGCAGGCTGCCTCTGACCGGCACGCCAAACCAGCCGACCAGCGCCAGGCTGGGGAGTACAGCGACTAATCCGATCAACAGGGTGGGCACGGTCTTGGCGATGAACAGTTCGCCACGGCGAATGGGCGTGACCATGAGCTGCTCGATGGTGCCGACCTCCTTCTCGCGAACGATGGAGGCGGCAGGGTGGACAACGCCGATCATCAATCCCGCCAGGGCGATCATTGCCAATACCGTGAAGCTGACGTTGGTCTGGTCCGGGTTGTACCAGATGCGCAGTTGCGGTGCTACCGCCGCTAATTGTCGCTCGTCGAGTGTCCCCTGGCGCATCTGGAAGGCCTCTACCGTCTGCAGCGCATAGCCCCGGGCGACGGCGGCCGTGTTGGCGTTGCTGCCATCGACCAGGAACTGCAGTGCCTGACCGCCGCCGCGCTGGAGTTCGCGCTCGAAATCGACGGGGATGACCAGTACCGCCTGTGCCTCGCCGCGTTCCAGGTACGGCTCGGCTGCCGCCACATCGCGCAGGTGCGCCACCAGACGGAAGTTGCCGCCTGCGACGAAGTCATCGATCAGGTGGCGGCTGGCCGGGCTCTCGTCGGCATCGACCACCGCCAGCGGCAGGTCGCGCATCTCCATGCCCAGGGCGTAGGCGCAGATCACCACTTCGATGGTGTAGAGCCAGAAGATCAGGAACAGCACCACGGGATCGCGGAAGAACTGGATCAGCTCCTTGTGCAACAGGCTCGACAGGCGCATCAGGCCACCTTCTTCTTCAGCCGCCAGGCCGCCAGGGCGAAGACCAGCAGGGTGTAGACGGCGACGATGGTGATGCTCGGCCACAGCACCTCGAGCCCGACGCCCTTGAGCACCACGCCACGGGAGATGTCGACGAAGTAGCGGCCCGGAAAGGCCAGGGTGTAGAGCTGGACCACATAGGGCATGGTGAAGATCGGAAACAGCATGCCCGAGAACAGGATGGAGGGCATCAGGGTCACGATCAGCACGGCCAGCAGGGCGACCAACTGGGTACGGGTCACGGCTGACACCAGCAGGCCGATCCCCAGGGTACAGAGCACGTACAGCAGCGATATCGCCAACAGGAAAGCGACGCTGCCCCGGAACGGCACGCCGAACCAGAGAAAGCCGACGGCGATCACCATCGCCATCTGCACGAAGGCGATGATCGCGTAGGGAATCAGCTTGCCGGCGAGAAACTCGACGGAGGAGAGCGGCGAGGCATAGATCTGCGCAATGGTGCCGGTCTCCTTTTCCCGCACCAGGGCGAGCGCGGTGAGCAGCGGCGGGAAGGCCATCAGAATCACGGCATAGAGGCCGGGCACCACGGTGTGCACGCTGCTGAGCGAGGGGTTGTACCAGACGCGGGTTTCCAGCTGAAGGGCCGGCGGCCCCGCTGCATGGCCGAAGCCGCTGGCGATGGCCAGCGCATGACTGCTGACCAGCGTCGCCGTGGCGGAATAGGTGCCGTCCACCAGCAGTTGAACCGGGCTCGGCTCGTGGCGGGTGAGGGCGCGTTCGAAACCGGGCGGGATGATCAGCGCCAAGCGGATCTCGCCGCGTTGCAGGGCTTGCTCCACCGCATGCGGGGCGGTCAACTCACGCTCGAGGTGGAAGACGCCGCTCGCCGTGAACGCTTCCGTGAGTTGTCGGCTGGCGGGGGTGCGGTCCTCATCCAGTACGCCCAGGGTGATGTCGTCGACATCGAGCGTGATCGCATAGCCGAACAACAGCAGCATGATCAACGGCATGATCATCGCGACCCCGACGGTGATCGGGTCGCGCAGTACCTCTTTCGCCTCCTTGGTCGCCACGGCGGCGATGCGCCTCGGGTTCATGATGCCAGCTCCCGCTGCGCCTGCTCGATATGGCCGAGGAAGACCGCTTCCATGCCGGCATCGGCCGGAAGCCGCAATGCCTGGCGCAGCTGCTCGAGGGTGCCAAGGGCGACCAGGCGACCCTGGTGCATCAGCCCCAGCCGGTGGCAGTAGCTTGCCTCTTCCAGGTAATGGGTGGTGACGAATACCGTCATGCCGCCGCTGGCCAGGGTCTGGATCAGCTGCCAGAAGCGCTGACGGTTGAGCGGATCGACGCCGGAGGTGGGCTCGTCGAGGAACAGCACCGCCGGGCTGTGCAGGATGCTGCAGGCCAGCGCCAGGCGCTGGCGTACCGCCGCCGAGAGCTCACTGACCCGGCGTGCCTCCATCCCGGTCAGGGCCGTCATCCCACTGGCCCACTCGATCGTCTGGCGTCGACGTTTGCCGCCAAGACCGTAGGCGCCGGCGAAGAAGCGCAGGTTTTCGGCAACCGTAAGATCCGGGTAGAGCGAGAAGCGCTGCGACATGTAGCCGATACGGCTACGCAAGGCACGTGCCTGCCGGCTCACCGAAAGACCGGCGACGAAGGCCTCGCCATCGCTGGGCAACAGCAATCCGCAGAAGACCTTGATCAGGGTGGTCTTGCCGGCACCGTTGGGCCCCAGCCAGCCGATTACCTCGCCCGGCGGTACATTGACCGAGACTCGGTCAACGGTAGTGAAATCGCCGAACCGCACGCTGAGCCGCTCTGCTCGCACCTCGCCGCCCTGCGTTTCCATGACGGCCGGTGACACCGGCTGCGGCGCTGCTGCCGTTGCTGTGCTCAGGGCGATGAAGGCCTCCTCCAAGCCTGGCTCGGCAGGCGTCAGAGTGGCGAGTCCATCCAGCTGCGCCAAGGTGGCTGGCGGCAATTCAGCTCCGACATGCAGTTGGATGCGCAATCGGTCCGCCAGCCACTGTAGATTCAGCACTTCGGAGGCGTCGCGCAGGATGGCCTGTACGCGGATGCTTCTGGCAGTTTGTATCTCGTAGATCCGCCCATGGACTTGGGCGCGCAACTGCGCCGGGGTATCCACCGCCAGCACTCGGCCCTGGTCGAGAAAGGCGAGTCGATCGCAGTATTCCGCTTCGTCCATGTAGGGGGTGCTGACCACCACCGTGCTGCCGTGCTGCTGGTAACGCCGCAGCAGTTGCCAGAGCTCACGGCGCGACAAGGGGTCGACACCCAGGCTGGGCTCGTCGAGCAGCAGCAACGGTGGGGCATGAATCAGGTTGGCGCACAGCGAAAGCTTCTTGCGCATGCCGCCGGAGAGCTTGCCGGCGGGCCGGTCGAGGTGGGCCTGTAGACCGGCCATGGTCAGCAGTTCGTGACTGCGGCTGGCGAAATCCTGCGCCTCGACGCCGCGGATGCGGGCGGCAAACTGCAGGTTCTCGAGGACGCTGAGTCGGTCATAGAGCGTGAAGCCCTGTGACATGTAGCCGACCCGGGCATTCACCTCGGCCGCCTGGCGCACCGTGTCGAAGCCAAGCACCGTCGCCTGACCTTCGCTGGGGTCCAGGATCGCCGCGAGCAGTTGCATGAGCGTGGTCTTGCCGGCGCCGTCCGGGCCCAGCAGCCCGAAGATCTCGCCCCGCTGGACCTCCAGGTCCACCCCGGTAAGCACTTGCCGGTCGGCGAAGCGCCGCCCCAGCCCGCTGGTGTGAATCGTCGCGGTCATGGTGGCACAACCAGGGTGTCGGGCCACGGCGCATCGTCCTGCCAGCGGAGCCAGGCGTCGGCCGGCATGCCGGGCTTGAGCACGCCATCGGGATTGGTGACCCGCAGGGTCACCCCGAAGACGGTGCGCGCCCGCTCATCGGGCAGGTGGACATCGCGGGGGGTGAACTGCGCCTGGCCGTCGATGGCACTGACCTCGGCCTCGAAGTAGCGGTCCGGAAACGCCGTTACCCGCACCCGGGCCGGGGTGCCAAGCCGAACCCTGCCCAGCACCCGTTCGGTCACGTAGATCTTCATTCGGGGGCGGTCCAGGTCGACCAGCACGCCGAGCGACTGCCCTGGCGCGACCACCTCGCCGATCTCCACCGTCTTGACCAGCACGGTGGCATCGATGGGACTGCGCAGCAGGGTCTTGTCGAGCTGGAGGGCGAGCTGGCTGCGTTGCTGCCGCAGCGCCTCCAGATTGGCGGTGGCCTCTGCGCGCTGCGCTTGCAGCACCTCGACTTCGCCTGCCGCCTCGCGCCGGCGATCTTCGCTGTGCTCCAGCTGCTGCGCGGGGATCGCGCCGGTGCGCCGCAGGGTTCGCGCACGTTCCAGCTCTGTCTCGGCATTGCCGAGGTGGTGGCGTGCCGTGTCGAGCATGCGCTCGAGCCGAACCACTGCCTGTTCACCGGCACTCAGGCGCGCCTCGAGCTCGGCCTGTTGCAGGCGAATGAGGCGATCGTCCAGGCGGAGCAGCTCGACCCCCGCGCTGACGGGTTGGCCCTCGACCAGAGAACTTTCCACCACGCGCCCAGAGACTTCGGTGGCAAGGCGGATCTCGGTGGCTTCGATGCGGCCGCTGCCATAGAGGAAGCCAGGCGGCATTTCCGCCGGACGTAGTGCGAGAAAGCCAAGATAGCCGCCAGCGGCTAGCAGTATGACTGCAGCGATGGTCCATAGTGAGTGTCGCATACAGGCTCCCCCGGCCCTTTCCCTCGTTACGAAGCCATCTCAGTCGTGATGGCCAACGGCCAGCCTTAGAGACCTCGAAACTTCTCCAAGGTTAAGAGTTACTGAGCCATTCAGAGATCCTTGGAGCGGTTGGTCTGGTGGACCAGACGCATCGCTTCATGCTGCTCCAGCTTCAGGAGCTCACCGATCAGCTCGCGCGTCTCGGGGATCTCGGCGCGTCCTTCGAGATAGCGATAGAAGCCGATGACCTGCTCATGGAGGTCGAAGATCTCCTGGGAGATCTCGTCGAAGCTCATCTCTGCATAGGGCGCGCTGCACGACAGGTGGGGCTTGATGGGCGCGTAGGCAATGTAATCGTAGAGCCAGGTATTCAATGCCTTGGGGTCAGCCTTCTTCTCGAAGCCGGCCACGACTTTTTCCAGCGCCGCCTCGTGATCCGCTAGATACTCCAACAGCCACTTGGCGCGCTCTTCCTCCTGCTGCGTTGAGCAGTGCTTCAGGCACCTGGCCAGATGCTCATGCAGGGCCCGAGTCCACTCGACCACATCACGAAAGGTTTCAACGTTCATGGCAATCACTCACTTTACTGGTGTGTATCAAGACATGAGACCAGGTATCGAGATCTCAGTTAGGACACCGGTGACCGTAGCACCAAACCGACAACGTTCGTGGGTATGCCCGTGCCGCGGCTCCGAGTAGAACGGATGTACGGCTTACAGGCGCAGGCGCTGGGTGAGCAGATAGATTGGAACGCCGGACTTGGACGGCCAATGTCGCGGTGTGCCGGAGACGAATCTAGGGATGGGGGCAGGCGTCGGTTTGTTCGTGACCGTCAGGGCATCCTCGAACTCGATGTCCTGCTGATCGACACGCAGGGCTCCCTTGGGCAGTACGAACTCGCCATGACCGTGCCGGCAAAGTGGCCCTTCTTCATGCCGCGCTTCAGCAGCGACCGTGGTGGAAGCGCCCTCAAGCACCATTACCACGTGGTGCCCGGGATCACCGGCCTCGGGATCCGGGGCCTCGGCATGGGCCAGCGCGAGCCCACTCAGCAGCAGCGCAAATAGCCCGACCAGCAATAGCCTTGCCCACTTCACGGGAGCATACGGCGCTTGGCGGTTGAATAGGCTGCAAGGGTGCATGGCGCATCGTTGCCTGACGCTGAGTGATCCTACTCACCATAGCTCACTGGCATCGAATGTCGCTTGATCGACATCAAGAGATATTCGCCTCCCAACCTGAAGACAGGGCACAGGTTGCCGGGATGCGTAGAGCGTGGAAGACTGGCGGCTGTGCTGCTTGGGGGAGGTGTCATGACAGGAATGCAAGCCGGTTACGGCCCACTGAAGCGGCTGCTGGCTAGCCCGGAATTCAACGTGGCACTCTTTGCCTTTCTACTGAATTTCCCCTGGGAGTTCCTGCAGGTGCCGCTCTTCGTCGCGATGCCTGAGATGGCGCACTGGGACGCCGTTCTCTTCTGCACCCGGGCGACCCTGGGTGATGTGCTCATCGCCCTGATCGCTTTCTGGGTCGTGGCGGGGCTGCGCCGACATCGCTCCTGGCTGCTTCGCCCCGATACGCGCTCGATCCTTGGCTTCATAGCCATTGGCATCGTGATCACGGTCGGGCTGGAATGGCATGCAACGGAGCTCCAGCAGCGCTGGCAGTACGCTGAGCGGATGCCCACCCTGCCGCTGCTGGGGACTGGGCTGGCACCGCTGCTGCAGTGGCTTCTACTGCCGCCGCTGATCCTGTGGTTGGCACGTCGCCAGATGCTCGGGGAGTCGTGTCTACAATAAATTTGCGCACTCCACCGCGCTCTGCTCCCGGCTCTATTGGCAAATGGTCGTCGACCTGGAGAGTCGTCTCATCCCCGGCCATGAAAGGCATGGCCATCAGTACGGCCAGTATCAGAAAGAAGGGGATGCCCAGGGCCAGAGCGACGAGCCAGGCAGAGCGATCGGGTTTGCTGGACTTGGGAAGCATCGAGTCATTCCTCCCTTGGTCTTCAGGGCCTGCCAGTGAGCGGCAGGGAGAGGCAGAAGGTAGTGATGCCATCCTGTGAGGAGACCGTGACCTGACCCCCATGCGCCTTGATGACTGATCGGGTGATGGCGAGCCCGAGCCCGGCCCCTTCGCCGTGGTGACTGCGGATGTTGTCGGCGCGGTGGAAGCGCTCGAATAATCGCGGAAGCTGATCGGTAGGTATGGTTTCGCCGGGATTGCTGACGCTCAGCTGCGCCCTATCCTGGGTCGAGTTGATCCTGATCTCGATGATGCCGCCGGTGGGTGTGTGGCGCACCGCGTTCGAGATCAGATTGGAAAGAGCGCGACGCAGCATCAACCGGTCGCCGGTTACCGTGGCGTTTCCGGTTAGCTGTAGATTGACGCCTTTTTCTTCGGCGAGAGCCTCGTAGAATTCCAGCAGCGCCTCTGCTTCTTGTTCAAGCACCACGGTCTCGAACGGGTTCGGTAGCAGACCGTGGTCGGTCTTTGCCAGGAACAGCATGTCGGCGATCATCCTCGCCAGTCGTTCGAACTCTTCCAGGTTGGAGTGCAGCACCTCACGGTAAGCCTCGGCGGAGCGCGGCCGCGACAGCGCGACCTGGGTTTCGGTCAGCAGGTTAGAGACGGGGGTGCGAAGCTCATGTGCGATATCTGCGGAGAAATCGCTGAGACGCTGAAAGTCGGCTTCCAGGCGGTCGAGCATGCCGTTGAAGGCGCTGACCAAGGCCAGCATCTCAGCCGGCGCATCTCGCTCGGAGAGTCGCTCGCCGAGATGATCGGCGGAGAGCCTGCCGGCGGTACGGGTGACACGCCGAAGTGGTGCAAGACCGTTACGTGCGGCTAGCCAGCCGAGCTGCGCTGCGATCAGCGTCGCCATCGTTATTCCGGTCCAGAGATGGCGGCGGATGTCGCTGAGGAAGTGGGCATGGTGGCTGATATCAAGTCCAATCAGCACTTCCAAGAGAATTGGCTCGGCCAGTGGAAGCGTCTTCGCTGCCTCTCGGCCGATGAAGCTGCGTCCCTCATGCTGCCAGTGGGTCTGGGGAGCGGCCTCGTTTCCCTGCTTTGCTGCTACTAGTTGCTCGGGCCGATAGGCATAAAGCACCTCGCCCTCTTCGTCACGGATGGAAAGGGCCAGAGAGTCATGACTAACCAGTATGGTGTCGAGTTGCCGTAGCAGGGCGTCGAATGCCACGGATGAGTGTGCTTGACCCAGCAAGTTATCGATCATGGCCATCTTGGCACTCAGCTCCTGGCTATCGATTTGGTCGAAGTGAGCGCCGATCAGACGCTCCATCAATAGGCCAAGTACCAGCAGCAGGCTAGCGGTCAGCATAGCGAATAATAGGGCCAGACGCGTGGTGAGGGAGAGTGGCTGCTGTCTCATGTGTTGTCAGAGGCCTCCAGCACATAACCCATGCCGCGAACGGTACGTATCAGCTTGAGATGAAACGGGCCATCGACCTTGGCTCGCAGCCGTCTGACGGCAACATCAATCACGTTGGTGTCGCTGTCGAAATTCATGTCCCAAACCTGAGAGGCGATCAGCGAACGGGGGAGTACCTCACCCTTCCGACGAATCAGAAGCTCGAGCAGGGCAAATTCCTTGGCGGTTAAATCGATGCGCTCACCGTCGCGGGTGACTCGGCGCTTCAGCAGGTCAAGCTCCAGGTCTGCGGCCCGGAATATTTCAGGCTCGCGGGTCTTGCCGCGCCTGAGTAATGATCGGATACGAGCCAGCAGTTCGGAAAAGGCAAACGGTTTTACCAGGTAGTCGTCTGCTCCTAGCTCAAGCCCCCTGACCCGGTCGTCAACTTCGTCCCGGGCCGTCAGAAACAGGACGGGGACGTCCTGCCCCGCGCGTCGCACCATCTGGAGAATGGTCCAGCCATCCATCCCCGGCAGCATCACGTCGAGAAGCAGAAGGTCATACTCCTCATTCTGTGCCAAGTGGAGACCATCCAACCCATCGCGCACCAAATCGACGACAAAACCGGCCTCCCTAAGGCCCTGGGCAAGGTAGTCACCTGTTTTCGGCTCGTCTTCAACGATCAAAATTTTCACGACGCCTCCGTTTGCTGGCCGCAATAGAAAATGACAAACATGTCATTTTGGGGTCACTTTCCTGTCCGCTTCTATTGGTTACGATGAGCACATAAAGACGAAACGGGGGAGGAATAGACAAGAGATATTCTACCACTTTCCCACATGAGAACCATAGAAGTCTGACGAAGTGAACCGCAGCCCTAGTAAACTTTACATTTAGATGAGGTGTAACATGCTTAAGAAAATCGCTCTCGCCACTGCCGTTGTTAGCATGTTCTCTGTGCCGGCTTTTGCCAGTTTCGGCAGCGCAACAGAGAACGGGAATTTCCTCCAGGAAGGCAGTACCACTAGCAAGATTATTAACAGTGGGCAGGCGCATACTTACTATCTGGATGTGGAGCAAGCCACAGCAGTGAAAATCGGTAGCGACCATTTTCCTGGGACCAATCATCCCTTGCAGCGTATGAGCGCTCAGCTGGTGGATGCGCAAGGAAACATCGTCACTGAAGCGAAATCATCTGCAGGAAATTTCGAAATCCAAGAAACTCTTCAGCCTGGCCAGTATCGATTGATGGTATCAGGAAGTTCGGCGCCCGGTGGAGATAGTTGGGATGTCCATCGCTACAGCTTGCACGTTAATTTTCAGTAATCAGTTTTCCAATTAATTGTTATCTGGGAGGGTTGGCCGGCGCAAGTCGGCCAGTTTTATTCAGGCCTGCCTGAAGCATGTGCCACATTTCATGGCAAATAATGATGATTAAAGTAAACAATCTTCTAGAGGCAGGGGGTGGCTGTATGGGCTATAAAACAGTGTGTATGCGGGCAGCCCTGATGTTGAGCCTCGCATCGTTCGTTCCCTCTCTGGTGCTGGCAATGCCATCGCTCTCGCTCAGCGAGGCCGAGCGGATTGCCCGTATCGACGATCCTGCCACACAGCGTTTTCAGGAGCTGGCTGAGGCACGCCGGGAGGCTGCCATTTCGGCAAGTCAGCTCCCCGACCCCATGCTGATTGTCGAAGTCATGGATGTTGCCCGCGATGGCTTTACGGTCGAAGACGACAGCATGACTCAGTTACGGCTTGGCATCCGTCAGACTTTCCCCAGAGGCGATAGTCGCCGCTTTGCAAGCGAGCGGGAATCGGCCATGGCACAGGCGGAAGAGGCGCGTAGCAGTAATGCTGAGCGCGCTGCCATGCGCGCCGTTCGCCGCGCTTATTTATCTCTTCATAACCAGCGCGCCGTACTTGAGGTGCTTAAGCAAAGCCAGCCATTGTTCGAGGATCTGCGTGAAATCACCGAGCGTGAATTCGCTTCCGGTTTCGCCGACCAGCAGGATCTCTTGCGTGCCGAGCTTGAACTTGACCGACTGCATGATCGCTTGCTGAACACGCAGGCTCAGGAATCAGCGGCGTTGGCTCAGCTTTCTCGGTGGGTCGGCCTGGACGCCGTGGCAAGACCCCTGCCGTCGGACTTTCCGGAGCTTGCCGAACCGACGGGCACGTTACTAGCCCACCCCTTGTTGGCGGCGGAGCAGGCAATTGTCGATGCTGGAGCCCATGGTATCGAGCTGTCGCGGCAGGGCTATAAGCCGCAATGGTCAGTCGAGCTCACCTATGGCACACCGACGGAAAGAGGCATGGGCATGCCTGACCGCATGTCGGCCATGGTCATGGTCGATCTACCTCTTTTCACTCGCCAGCGCCAGGACCGTGACCTGTCTGCCAGCGTACACCAGCGCGAGGCGGCTCAATACGCGTGGCATGAGCAGGTACGGGAGATGCAGCGTCAACTCGATGAAACGCAGGCCAGGTGGCGACAGCTGAGCGAGCGTGAACGCGGTTTCGTGGAGCGACTCATCCCCCAGGCCAAGGCGAATGCCGAGGCGGCCGAGCATGGCTACAGAAATCGGACAGTTGATTTTACTGCCTACGTACGCGCTCGACTCATTGAGTTGGACACGCAGATCGATGCGATAGGCATCGCCACGGAACGACGTCTTGAGCAGGTGGATCTGCTCTATCTGTTGGGAGAGGACGCATGAGAGTGCTGGGAGTAATTGCCATTCTGGGGGTGGGGGCCGCATTGGGTGGCGCTGCCATGAATTACTGGCCGGATTCACATGCTCACGTTGCTCAGGCAGATGAACCGGCGAGTGGCGAGCGTGACATTCTTTACTACCGGCATCCTCACAACCCCTCCGTCACGTCTCCCGAGCCACGCAAAGATGAGATGGGCATGGATTTCATCCCGATCTATGCGGGCGGTGGTGATGCTGCGGCACCCGGCACGGTGAGCATCAGCCCGGTGGTGCAGCAGAACATGAACGTGCGCATCGGCTCGGTTGTTCGCGGCGATCTGGCTCGCCTGGTCGAAACGGTGGGTTTCGTCGATTACGACGAGTCGAGTCTGTCACATGTCCATCTACGCACCGAAGGATGGATCGAAGACCTCACGGTTCGAACCACCGGTGAGCGGGTCGAGGAGGGGCAGCTGCTGTTTCGCCTCTACTCACCCGAACTCGTCAATGCGCAGGAAGAGCTGCTGCATATCGTACGCCGTGGCGGCGGTGCTGCGCCGGCACGTGAGCGTCTGAGGGCGCTGGGTGTCAGTGCGGCCGAGATCGCCGAGGTCGAGAGAGCCGGCGAGCCGCGCCGGCTGGTGTCGGTACGGGCACGGCAGGGCGGTGTCGTGGAGTCGCTGAATGTCCGTGAAGGCATGTATGTCACGCCGGGCACCGAGGTCATGACCATTGCCGATCTGTCGCGGGTATGGGTGATGGCCGATCTGTTCGAGCATCAGGTCGATGCCGTGACACGAGACGATGCCGCTCACGTGAAATTGCCTTTCCGGCCCGGCGAACGTCTGGAGGGCAAGGTCGATTACATCTACCCGAGCTTGAACAGCCCGACCCGTACCGTGCGAGTGCGATTGGCCTTCGACAATCCCGGGGAACGGTTGAAGCCAGGCATGTATGCGGACGTTCATCTGGCGCCGCGTCCTTTGCAAAGTGTGCTGCATCTCCCTGCCGAGGCGGTGATCCGCACCGGTAGACAGGATCGCGTGATCCTGGCGCTGGGAGAGGGGCGTTTCCAGGCTCGCGAAGTGCAGGTGGGTAGCCGTGCCAATGGTGACCTGGAAATCATCGATGGTCTCCAGGAAGGGGAGCGAGTCGTCCTCTCCGGTCACTTCCTGCTCGATTCCGAAGCGTCAGCCAGTGCCGAGCTTGGCCGCATGCTCGAGGCCGTGGAAGAGGAAGTGGGCGATGAGGTCTGGGCGGATGGTCGCCTTCTCTCTATCGACATGGAGGCACGGATGGTGAATGTCGATCATGAGCCAATACCGGTGTTGGGTTGGCCCGCCATGGTCATGGACTTCGCCGTGGCTGACGACCTTGAACTGGATGGCTTGCGTGAAGACATGCCGATGCGCTTCCGCATGCACGAGCGTGAAGAGTTCGTGTACGAAATCACCGCTATCGAGCCGGCGGCTCACGACCACTGAGGAGAGGTTGCATGATCGAAAGGATCATTTCGTGGTCGTTGCACAATCGCCTGTTGGTGCTCTTGGTGACCGCCATCTTCGTCGTCTGGGGGCTTTTCACAGGCCGACAGATGCCTCTGGACGCCATACCCGACCTCTCCGACGTGCAAGTGATCGTCCATACCAGTTTTCCCGGCCAGGCGCCTCAGGTCGTCGAAGACCAGGTCACCTACCCCTTGTCGACGGCCATGCTGGCTGTGCCCCGGGCGAGGGACGTGCGGGGTTTCTCCATGTTCGGGGATTCCTACGTCTACGTGCTGTTCGAGGATGGGACCGATCCCTACTGGGCCCGTTCACGGGTGCTGGAATACCTGAGCCAGGTGGCGCCGCGCATGCCGGAAGGTGCCCAACCTGCCCTGGGGCCCGATGCCACGGGGGTGGGCTGGGTCTACCAGTATGCGCTGGTAGACCGCAGCGGGGAGCTCGACCTGGCGGACCTGCGCTCGCTGCAGGACTGGTTCCTCAAGTATGAGCTGCAGTCGGTGACAGGTGTCTCCGAGGTCGCCACCGTGGGCGGCATGGTCAAGCAGTACCAGGTGGTGCTTGACCCGAACCGTGCGCGTGCCTATGGCTTGACCCTGTCGGGCATTCGCACGGCCATTTCCGAGGCAAACCGCGAGGCAGGTGGTTCGGTGATCGAAATGAGCGAAGCGGAATATATGGTTCGCTCGCGAGGCTATCTCACCGGCATCGAAGACCTGCGACTGGTGCCCGTTGGCCTGGGTGACGATGGCACGCCTGTCCTGCTCGAGGACGTGGCGGAAATTCGCATCGGGCCTGCGGCTCGGCGTGGGATCGCAGAGCTGGATGGTGAGGGTGAGACCGTGGGTGCCCTGGTGGTTATGCGTCATGGCGAAAACGCCCTTGCCACCATCGACCGCGTCAAGGCACGCCTCGATGAGCTGCGTCCGAGCCTGCCGGATGGCGTCGAGATCGTGGAAACCTACGACCGTTCGGTGCTGATTCAGGAGTCGGTGGATAACCTGACCGGCAAGCTGCTGCAGGAATTCCTTATCATCGCGCTGGTTTGCGTCGTCTTCCTGCTTCACTTCCGCTCGGCGCTGGTGGCCATCATTGCGCTACCGATCGGCATCCTGGCGGCATTGATGATCATGCAGGCCAAGGGCATCAACGCCAACATCATGTCGCTGGGCGGCATCGCCGTGACGATAGGTGCCATGGTGGATGCCGCCATCGTCATGGTGGAGAACCTGCACAAGCGGCTGGAAAAGGCGCCGCCGGGGGAGGATCGTTGGCATACCGTGGCCGAGGCCGCCAAGGAAACCGGGCGGCCGATCTTCTTCGCTCTGCTCATTATCGTGGCCAGCTTCCTGCCCCTGTTTACCCTGCAGGGCCAGGAAGGGCGCATGTTTTCACCGCTCGCCTTTACCGGCACCTACGCCATGGCGGCAGCAGCAGGTCTGGGCATCACCCTGGTGCCGGTACTGATGGGCTATCTGGTGCGTGGCCGGATACGGCCGGAATCTGCGCATCCGCTCAGCCGCATGCTGATTGCCATCTATCGGCCGGGACTGAGCGCCTTGCTGCGCTATCCCTGGATCACCATTGCAGCTGCCGTGCTGCTGGCTGCCAGCGTGGCCTATCCGGCGAGCAAACTGGGCAGCGAATTCATGCCCCAGCTGGACGAAGGCGACCTCATGTACATGCCGTCGCTGGAGCCGGGTGTCTCCATTGGCAAGGTGCGTGAATTCATGCAGCAGACCAATCGCCTGATCATGTCCGTGCCGGAAGTGGAACGTGTCTTTGGCAAGGCGGGACGCGCCGATACTGCCACCGACCCGGCACCCATCGGCATGCTGGAGACCGTCATTCGCTTCAAGCCCCGTGATCAGTGGCGCGAAGGCATGACCAAGACCGATATCATCCGCGAGCTCGATGAGGCGGTCAGCTTTCCTGGCGTGGCCAACGTCTGGGTGCCACCGATCAAGACACGTATCGACATGCTGTCAACGGGTATTCGTTCGCCAGTTGGCATCAAGGTGGCCGGCTCCGACCTGGGGGAAATCGAGCGCATCGGGCGTGAGATCGAGCGAGTCCTGCAGGATGTCCCGGGCACGGCGTCAGCCTATGCCGACCGCACAGCCGCCGGTCGCTATGTTGAAGTGGATATCGACCGGCGTGCCGCGGCGCGGCATGGCGTCAACGTCAGCGATTTGCAGGCCGTGATTCAGACGGCTGTGGGGGGGATGAATGTCAGCGAGACGGTAGAAGGCCTGGAGCGCTATCCGATCAATCTGCGTTACCCCCAGGACTGGCGAGACTCTCTTGAGCGGCTGCGGGATCTGCCGGTGATCACTGCCGCCGGCGCCTATCTCCCCTTGCAGGCACTGGCGCAGGTGAATATTACCGATGGTCCAGCGATGATTCGTACGGAGAATGCGCGCCTCAACGGCTGGGTGGTGGTCGATATCCGCGGCCGGGATATCGGTTCCTACGTGGCCGAAGCGCGTGAGCGAGTCATGGAAGAGGTTGCGTTGCCCGCCGGCTATTCCGTCACCTGGTCGGGTCAGTACGAATACATGGAGCGGGCAAAGGAGCGGCTGCAGTGGGTCGTGCCGGTGACTATCGTTCTTATCTTCCTGCTGCTCTATCTGTGCTTCCGAAACGGTCCTGAGACGCTGATGTTGATGGGCTCACTGCCGTTCGCCGCGGTTGGTGGCGTCTGGCTGCTTCACTGGCTGGCCTATGACGTCTCGGTAGCAGTGGCGGCAGGGTTCATCCTGCTGATTGGCCTGGCGGCCGAGTTCGCCGTGGTCATGCTGATGTATGTCAAAGGCGCGGTGGAGCAGCGCCAGCCACGCACCCAGGGCGAGCTGCGTGAGGCAATCATCGAAGGTGCCGTGATGCGCGTGCGGCCCAAGGCCATGACCTCACTCACGGTGGTGCTGGGACTGAGCCCGCTGCTGATGGATTCAGGTCCAGGATCGGAAGCGATGCAGCGCATCGCCACACCAATGGTCGGCGGCATGATCACTGCACCGCTGGTCTCGTTGCTGCTCATTCCGGTTCTGTACTGGCTCTGGCAACGCCGGCAACTTCCCGAAACGGTCTCGTCTGAGGCTGTGCTGAGTAACACCAACCTCGAAGGAAATCAGTAACATGAAACATATCGTACTTCAGATGGCAGTAGTGGCGAGCTTCCTCATCACAGGGCCGGCCGTGGCGAGTAGTGATCATGGACATGCGAACCATGCGAACCATGGTGCCACAGACAGGCATCCAGAGATGCGCACAGCGGAAGGCGTCGGTACCGTGCAGTCGATAGCAGAGGATGGCAGCAGTGTTGTGTTGGCACACGAGCCGATCACTGAGTTGCGCTGGCCAGCGATGACCATGGAAATGGCCCTGGCCGATCCCGCGTTGGCTGAACTCGTAAAAACCGATGACTACGTTGCTTTCGTGCTGCGCCAAACAGGCGAAACTGACTACGAAATTATTTCCATCCAAGCTGCTCCGTCTCAGTAAAGCTGATCGTGCCAGGGCATGCCGCATTTCAAACCATCGAGATCTGGTGTGCCTCCCCTTGGTAAAGAAGCATAGAGGGACATTAACTGAGGAGAAGGTGAATGACTGATAGCGAGCATCGTCTGGGTGTGTCTGGGGTCAATCTTGTGATGCGCCACTTAAAACTGAATCCTGTCGAGAAGCCCTCCATGGATGCAGCCATTGCAGAAATTGATCAGCTTTACGGGTTGGATAGTGTGTTCTTCGATGCCAAGAGGAGAAAGCTTCAATTAGCATATGATGCAACGCGACTTTGCCTTGATTGCGTCGAGGAGATATTGGATAAATATGACATTGAGGTGAGCGGTGATTGGTGGACGCGCTTTAAGGAAGAGCATTATCGCTTCGTCGATCAGAACGTGAAGGATAACGCCCGGCAAGAACCTTGGAGTTGTCATCGGACCCCGCCGGATTCACAGCACAGGCGATGACATCTAATAGCATATCCGCGTACCAGTTCGGCCAGGGCGTGTGCTCCCAGCGTCTTGATGGCCGGCTGTAACCAGCTCTTTATCTCCGTCATATACCGCATTCGCTTGTACAGTTTCTCCGACTGGTGCCGCTACTCTCGAGGTCGGGATCCAGGGCGTATATCAATCAGCGAGCCCGGCTGCTGGTCGCCGTGTGCGCCTCGGCAAAGGAGACCAGTCGACGTTGCTCCTCATCCCACAGCACGAGCCGCACCGATGCGAGGCTTTGCCGCAGCGTGAGGCGGCCGATATGGCGCAGTGCGGGATGGTCGCGCAGCACCTCGGGTAGCCGGTAGGAGGGGATGCGGCTGCAGAGGTGATGGACATGGTGGACCCCGATGTTGGCGGTGAACCAGCGCAGGGGGGCCGGCAGGTCATAGTGGGAGCTGCCGTGCAGCGCAGTCTCATGGAACGTCCAGTCGTCTTCGTGTTCCCATAGGGTCTCCTCGAACTGGTGCTGGACATAGAACAGCCAGACGCCGATCGAGGAGGCGAGAAGCGTGATGGGGAGTTGCACGAGCAGAAAGGGGATGACGCCGACCAGCCAGATCATGATGGTGACGAGCAGCGCGATCGCCGCGTTGGTGCTCATGGTGCTCAGCCAGGGCATCCAGCCCGCACGCATGAAACCGACTGGCAGGCGATGGTCCAGGATGAACAGGTACGCCGGACCGAGACCGAACAGCACCAGCGGATGCCGGTACAGGCGATAGCGGAGCCGCTCCCTTCGCGGCAAGCCCCGAAACTCGTGCACGGTCAGGGTGTCGATGCCACCGACACGCGGGCGATCGAGATTACCGGAGCTGGCATGATGTAGGGCATGGCTGTGCCGCCACAGATCGTAGGGCGTCAGGGTCAAGACACCGATGGCTCGGCCGACCCAGTCATTGGCAGCGCGAGACGGGAAAAATGACCCGTGGCTGCAGTCGTGCTGGATCATGAACAAGCGCACGAGAAAGCCTGCGGCAGGCACGGCGAACAACAGGCCGAGCCAGTAGCCAGCGCTCAGTGTGCCCCACATCAGTATCCAGAAGGCAGCGAAGGGGATCGCCGTGGCCATCAGTTCCAACACGCTGCGCGCCAGGCGCGGCGTGCGGTACTCACCCAAGGCGCGCTTCAATGCCCGTGGCTCGGCGGTGATGTCGATAGTCGGCGTTTTTTGGGGGTCCATGACGGTAGGTTGGTGTCCGTCACACACCCTGTCTGTACGGTACCGCACGTATATGGGTACGGTCGTCGGGGGTGGCCTGGCCTGCACAGCTGGCGTCACGGCGCACGTCTGAGGTGATCTTCCTACTGCTGCCGTGGATCCGTCGGCAGCGCTTCCACCAGCCCCAGCGCCACGCAGATGCGCACCAGCTCGGCCAGGTTGTGCGCCCCCAGCGCCTTCATGGCCCGCAGCCGGTAGACCTCCACGGTCTTGGCACTGATGTCGAGGTGCTCGGCGATCTCGCGGCTGGTCATGCCTTCGGCGACGTGCACCAGTATCTGCCGCTCCTTGGGGCGGAGGGCGGCGTAGCGGGCCTGGACGGTCTCGAGCCTGGCCCTGGTCTGGCGCAATTGTTGGTGCTCGGCCATGGCCCTCTGCACGGCATCGATCAACTGCTGGTGATTGAAGGGTTTCTCGATGAAGTCGAAGGCCCCTGCCTTGAGCGCCGTCACCGCCATGGGCACGTCACCGTGTCCGGTCATGAAGATGATCGGCGCGATGTCGCCGCGCTCGTTCAGCCGCTGCTGGACCTGCAGGCCGCTGAGACCGGGCATGCGCACATCGAGCAGTATGGCCGAGAAGCTGTCGGGTTCAGCGGTCAGGAAGGCATCGCCGTCGGCAAAGGCGTGGGTGGCCAGGCCCACGGAATCCAGCAGCCAGGCCAGCGAGTCGCGCAGGGCTTCGTCATCGTCGACCACGGCGATGCGGGGCACAGCGTGGTCTGAATGGGCCGAAGGGGTGATCACGCGTCTCTCCTGGGCGAGCGTTCAGGCGGAGGCAGGCCGGGTCGTCAGCGAGCCGGGTTCGGCCTGCAGTGTACCCGCAAAGGTAGCGCCGTCGGAACCGCTGGTCAGCACCAGGTTGCCGCCCATGGCTTCCATCAGCGAATGACTGATGGCCAGACCCATCCCCAGGCCGTCGGAGCGGGTGGAGTGGAAAGGCTCGAAGAGATGTGTCGCCAGGGATTCACTGATGCCGGGCCCCCTGTCGCTGACGGTGAAGGTGACTTCCCGGGGGCCGCTGCGCCAGGCGCGGATTGTGACCCGGTCGGCTCCATGCCGGTCGCGGCTCGCCTCCAGCGCGTTGAGCAGCAGGTTGACGAAGACTTGTTCCAGCGCCACCGGATCGGCCATAACCCGGGGCAGGGCGTCGGCCAGGTCATGCTCGATGGCGACGCCGGCCTGCTGATACTGCCAGTCGCAGAGGCAACAGGCGGCGTCGACGATGCCGGCCAGCACCAGCGGCCGAGGCCGAGTCTGGCCCTTGCGCACGAAGGTGCGGATATGACGCAGCCGCTCGTCCAGGCGCTGGACCTGCTCGTTGATACGCGCAAGGGGATGCGCCAGGTCGCTGGCGGGACGGCCCGGGCTCGACTGCAGCTGCATCAGCGCGCCGCTGGAGTAGTTGGCGATGGCCGCCAGCGGCTGGTTGAGCTCATGGGCGATATTGGAGGCCAGCTCGCCGGTGGTGGCCAGCCGGTTGGCATGGGCGATCTGCTCTTGATGACGGCGCGCCTGATCCTCGGCGGCCTTGCGCAGGCCGATATCGCGATTGAGCAGCGATAGGTGATCGGGCTCGGCGCCGGGCCCATGGTGGGCCAGTACCACGCTCAGCACCGGCACCGACCCCTTGGGCCCCGGCATTTCCAGCTCACCGCTCCAGGAGCCGTAGCGTGCCACGGCCGGGAGCACGATATCGCGAAGAATGGTGAGCGAGGCCGGCGTATAGGCCTGGTCGAGCCGGCCATCGAGGCCATCCCTGGGCAGGCTCAGCAACCGGCGCGCGGCCTCGTTGGAATAGATGAGGCGATCGTTGCCGTCGGCAAAGAGCACATAGTCGGTGGTCGACTCCACCACTCGGGCCAGGCGCTCCCGGTTGGCCTCGGCGCGGATGCGCCGGCCCACGTCCCGGGAGACGCAGAGGATATCGAGCAGTTCGCCGGTCGAGGGGTCGCGGCGGGTGCGGCTGGTAGTCTCGAACCAGACATAGCGTCCATCCTTGGCCCGGAAGCGATAGGTCTGCTGGTAGAACCCATCGTGGTAGTACACCCGGGGCGACTTGTTGAGCAGGTCGGCCAGGTCAGCCGGGTGGAAGTGATCGTAGGCCGAGGAACCGATCAGCTCCTCGGGCTCGAAGCCGAGCAGCTCCCGCGCCGCCTGGGAAGCGTAGAGGAAGGTGCCGTCGCGGGCGTGGCGGGAGATCAGGTCGGTGGTGCTCTCCGCCAGCCATTGGTAGTGGCGTTTTTCCTCCTCGAGCTCAGCGTTGTGTGATTCCAGCTCGGCGCAGCGGGCCTCCAGGGCGGCAAGCCGTTGGCGCAGGCGGGCAGCGTCGTCGCCAGCCATCAGCGTGCCGGGTCCACCAGGCCGCCCAGCGAGGCGTTGCGACGGAACCAGCCGGCAATGCTGGCGCGGGGCAGGCGGGTCGGCAGCACCTCGTGGGGAACGCGCTCGGAGAGAAAACAGGCGAAGTTGCCGGCAGCGGGCGCTACGCGGGCCACTTCACGCTGCGGGTCGTTGCCGGCAAAGATCACCATTTCGCCGCCGCCATCGACGGGCCAGTCGGGGTTGAGGTAGCCCACCGTGGACACCACTCGATTGGCCCGACCCTGGAAACTGTCCAGGTGTCGCTGGTAGAAGGCACCGGGAGGGTAATGGGCGAAATGGGCCTCGTACTCGAAGAGCCCCAGGAACAGCGCCTGATTGAGCTCACGTTGCAGGTTGGCCATGGCCTCGAGGTAGCGCCGCTGGGCCAGGCTGCCGCGATCGAGCCAGTGGATGGCATCGCCGCGGATATCACGGCGCAGGGTGTGCTGAAGACCCCGGCCGATGCCGGCCGACTCGAGGGCTTCGCTCTCGGCCAGGGTCATCAGCTCCCGGTACAGGTCGTGACACAGCTCGGTGTCGAGAATGGCCTCGCCGATATACCAGCCCTGGTCGACCAAGGCGTCGACCAGCCGGGGAAGGGCGCTGACATCGAGGGCCGGGCGGGTGGCTGGGGGCATCGGGACGTCTCTTCTCCGTGGCGACAGCGGTGGTCAGGGGGTGGGCGTCTCGCTGTGCAGCGTGCGCAGCAGGCGTTCGGGAAAATAGCACAGACGGCCGGTCGGTGGCTCCTCCAGCAGGCTCACTGGGCGCCCGAACCCCTCGGCCAGCAGTTCGACCAGCATCATCGAGGAGAGCCCCCAGATCACCTGCCCGGCGGCATGATAGCTGGGTACATAGTGGAGGCGCCCATCGACCGGAATGACATCGGTATGGTGGCGCCTGTCCTCGAGGAACAGCGACAGCTCCACCTCGAAGATGGTATCGAGTTCACTGGGATCGGGCACGAGCGGCAGGTCGGGAGGAATCAGGCCCACATAGGGCGTGACCAGGATGCCGTGCAGCGATATCACGTCCGAAAGCCGTCCCAGCAGTTCGACCCGTTCCGGCGGCAGGGCGATCTCCTCCCGGGATTCCCGCAGCGCGGTGAACAGCAGGTCGGGGTCGGCCTTCTCGCGCTTGCCACCGGGGAAGGCGACCTGACCGCTGTGGGTGCTGAGATGGCTGGCGCGGCGGGTGAAGAGCAGCGTCGGCTCGGGGCGGTCGACGATAGGCAGCAGCACTGCGGCCTGTGGCATGTCGAGTCGCATGCGGCACGGGGTATGTGCTTGCAGGCGTTTGCGAAGTTTCTCTAACATGGGGTTTCCATCGGGTTTGATTCGTTCTACCGGCCGCCATTGCCACCGTCAAGCCCGAAGCCGGGCGGTATCGCACCGCTCGTCAGCCTGCCAGGGAGCCCCATGAACTTCTGCAGCCATTGTGGCCATACCGTGCGTTTCGCGATTCCGGCGGGGGATGACCGGCCAAGATACCTGTGCGACGACTGCGGAACCATCCATTACCAGAATCCGCGTATCGTAGCCGGTACACTGCCGGTGAGCGGTTCGCAGGTGCTGCTGTGCCGGCGCGCCATCTCTCCGCGCAAGGGCTTCTGGACCCTGCCCGCCGGCTTCATGGAGAACGCCGAGACCACCGTCGAAGCCGCCGTCCGGGAGACCCTCGAGGAGGCCTGCGCCGACGTCAGCATTCACGGCCTGTATACCCTGATCAACCTACCCCATATCAATCAGGTCTACATGATCTTTCGTGCCGATCTGGCGGGCGGCTTTGCCGCCGGGCCCGAGAGCCTGGAAGTGGCGCTTTTCGAGGAGCACGAGATCCCCTGGGACGAGCTGGCCTTCCCCACCATCGAGCGTACGCTTCGCCATTTCTATGCCGACCGTGGCGGCAACGACTTTCCGCTGCATATCAGCGATATTACCGCCGAGGATCGCGAGCGCTACTTTGGTTCGGCCTGACAAGGAAACTTCATCGTGGACAAGTTCGAGGTAAAGCTGGATCAGGCGGCCCGCGCCGCCTGGATGTCCTTCGTGGGCGGCATGACCCAGGATGAAATCGCCCAGCAGCTGGGCGTGTCGCGACCGGGGGTGCAGCGACTGCTGGCGTTGGCGCGCCAGGAGGGGCTGGTCAAGGTGCACATCGATCACCCGATCGCCTCCTGCATGTCGCTGGCGGGTGCCATTCGCGAACGCTTCGGCCTGGACTACTGTGACGTGGTGCCGGCGGAGGCGGGGGCCGCCGAAGGGGCGGCCAACTACCTGGCCGTGGCGGGGGCAGAGCGGGTGGCACGCCTGGTCGAGCGGGTCGAACCATTGACGCTGTCGCTGGGAACGGGACGAGCCGTGCGTGCCACGGTGGAAGCCCTTAGCCGCATCGACCGCCCCCAGCACCGCTTCGTCTCGCTGGTCGGCAACGTGGCGCGTGATGGCTCCTCCAACCGCTACGACGGCGTGATGGTGGCGGCGGACAAGACCGGCGGCGAGCGCTTCCTGCTGCCCGCTCCCGTGGTGGCCAGCTCCGTCGAGGAGAAGCAGGCGATGCAGGCACAGCGGCTGTTTCAGGCGATCTTCCAGGTGGCTCGCGAATCCGAAGCCGCCTTCATCGGGGTGGGGCAGATCGATCGCCAGGCCACGCTGTTCCAGGACCAGTTCATTTCCGAAACGGAGCTGGACGAACTGCTGGGCATGCACGCCGTGGGGGAGTTGCTGGGTTGGCCTCTGGATAGCCACGGTAATGTGGTCGATTGCTCCATCACGCGGAGGGTAACCAGCTTGCCCCTGGAGATGTTTCGCGACCAGCCGCTGGTGGGGCTGGCAGGAGGGAAGGACAAGGCGCCGGCGATTCTGGCTTCGCTTCGCGGCGGTTGGCTCAAGGGGCTGGTCACGGACCAGGTGGCGGCCCGCTATATCGTCGAGGCCCGCTGACAGCCACCATTAGCGGCAATCTCCTTTATCGTTAGCCGAAAGTCTAAGCCGCCGTGCTTTGCTTTTTTTGATGTCATGTCCGATCATTTGATCGAACGATGATCATAATGATCAAAAAAGACCAGAACAGCCAGAACCAGAACAACCTGTTCACAACGACTTGTTCACAACAATTTGTTCACAACAACAATGCACGCACACCAAGGAGCCCTTCCATGAAGCTCACCCACGCCTTGCCGCTGACGGCGCTCGTCGCCGCCGTCTCAGCCGCAGCCCAGGCCCAGGAAATCACCGTCGCCACCGTCAACAACAACGACATGGTGATCATGCAGAGCCTGACCGATGAATTCGAGCAGGCCCATCCCGGCATCAGCGTCAACTGGGTGGTGCTGGAAGAGAACGTGCTGCGACAGCGGACCACCACCGACATCGCCACCGGCGGCGGCCAGTTCGACGTGATGACCATCGGCACCTATGAAGTCCCCATCTGGGCCGAGCGCGATTGGCTGGTGGGCCTGAACGGACTGCCGGATGCGTATCAGGTCGACGACCTGCTGCGTCCGGTGCGCGATGGCCTGAGCCGTGACGGCGTGCTGCATGCGCTGCCGTTCTATGGCGAAAGCTCGATGCTCTACTATCGCCAGGACCTGTTCGATGAGCACGGCATCGAGATGCCCGAGCAGCCCAGCTGGGAAGAGGCGAGGGAGTGGGCGAGCGAGCTCCACGATCCCGATAACGGCCTCTACGGTATCTGCCTGCGTGGCAAGCCAGGCTGGGGCGAGAACATGGCCTTTGTCTCGACCCTGGTGAATACCTTTGGCGGGCGCTGGTTCGATGAGGACTGGAACCCGGAGATCGACTCGCCCGAATGGCAGGCGGCCATCGAATTCTATGTCGACCTGCTCGGCAACTATGGCCCGCCAGGAGCCAGCTCCAACGGTTTCAACGAGAACCTGGCGCTCTTCTCCGGTGGGCGCTGCGCCATGTGGGTCGACGCCACCTCGGCGGCAGGGCGCCTGTTCGACCCGTCGGAGTCTGACGTGGCGGACGCGCTCGGCTTCTCCCAGGCGCCGATCGCCGAGACCCCCAAGGGCTCGCACTGGCTCTGGTCCTGGGCGCTGGCGATTCCGGCCACTTCCCAGCAGCAGGATGCCGCCCAGCAGTTCATTACCTGGGCCACCTCCCGGGAGTACATCGAACTGGTCGGCGAGCGCCACGGCTGGACCAGCGTGCCCCCCGGTACGCGCACCTCGACCTACGAAGACGAGCGCTACATCGAGGCGGCGCCCTTTGCCAGCTTCGTCCTCGATGCGATGCAGAACGCCGATCCCACCGATTCGACGCTCAAGCCGAGCCCCTATATCGGCGTACAGTTTGCCGGCATTCCCGAGTTCCAGGCCATCGGCACCCAGGTCGGACAGACCATCGCCGCAGCCTTGACCGGCCAGACCACCGTCGAACAAGCCCTGGTCTCGGCCCAGCGCAGCGCCGAGCGCGCCATGCGTCAGGCAGGTTACTACGACTGACCGCCCTGGCGCGCCGCCGGCCGGGAAGACCCCGGCCGGCTTCCCCCTCTACTTTCCAAGTGGTCGATACCATGCGTACACGAGCTTCCGGGCGGACCGTTGGAGGTCTGCGCTCCCTGTCGCTGCAGGCGCCAGCCGTCACGCTGCTGCTGATCTGGATGCTGGTTCCGCTGGGCATGACCCTGTGGTTCTCCTTCCAGCGCTACAACCTGCTGATGCCGGGCATGGAGCGGTTTGCCGGCTGGGAAAACTACGAATACCTGCTGACGGACCCCGCGCTGTGGTCCTCCATGGCCACCACCCTGGTACTGGTGGGCTCGGTGCTGGCGATCTCGGTGATCGGTGGCACCCTGCTGGCGGTGCTCTACCAGCAGGACTTCTTCGGTCAAGGCGTGGCTCGGGTGCTGGCAATCTCGCCCTTTTTCATCATGCCCACCGTCAGTGCCCTGGTGTGGAAGAACATGATGATGCACCCGGTCAACGGCGTGCTGGCCTGGTTCTCGGGACTCTTCGGCCTGCCCGCGGTGGACTGGTTCTCCAACTACCCTCTGCTGTCGATCATCATTATCGTCGCCTGGCAGTGGCTGCCGTTTGCCCTGTTGATCCTGCTCACCGCGATGCAGTCCCTGGACGACGACCAGGTCGAGGCGGCGCGCATGGACGGCGCCGGGCCCCTGGCGGTGTTCTTCTTCATCACCCTGCCGCACCTCAAGCGGGCGATCAGCGTCGTGATCATGATCCAGATGATCTTCCTGCTGACGATCTTTGCCGAGATCTACGTCACGACCTCGGGCGGCCCCGGGCTTGCGACAACCAACCTCGCCTACCTCATCTATATCCGCGCGCTGCTGGAGTTCGACGTCGGGGGTGCCTCTGCGGGTGGGGTGATCGCGATCATCCTGGCCAATATCGTGGCCATCTTCCTGATCCGCATGGTGGCGAGGAATCTCGATGACTAGCCCGAAGGAATCTTCCATGAACCATTCCCAGTACCGGCGATTCGGGTTGGCCATCCTGGCCTGGGGCATCACACTGGTGATCTTCTTCCCGATCTTCTGGATGGTGCTGACCGGCTTCAAGACCGAGGCCCAGGCCATCGCCGACCCGACCCTGTTCTTCACTCCGACGCTGGACAGTTACGCGGCGGTGCAGGGGCGCGCCGACTACCTGAAGTTCGCCTGGAACAGCGTCTATGTTTCGTTCGGCTCGACGCTCCTGGCGCTGTTGATCGGCATCCCCGCGGCCTACTCGATGGCCTTCCTGCCGACCAAGCGCACCAAGGGCACCCTGCTGTGGATGCTCTCCACCAAGATGCTGCCGCCGGTGGGCGTACTGGTGCCGATCTACCTGATCTTCCGCGACCTGGGCATGCTCGATACGCGCATCGGCCTCACCCTCATCTACACCCTGATGAACCTGCCGATCGTGATCTGGATGCTCTACACCTTCTTCAAGGACCTGCCCAAGGACATCCTCGAAGCAGGGCGCATGGACGGTGCCAGCACCCTGCAGGAGGTCCTTTACCTGCTGATTCCGCTGACGCTTCCCGGCATCGCCTCCACCGGCCTGCTGTCGGTGATCCTGAGCTGGAACGAGGCGTTCTGGAGTCTCAACCTGACCTCTTCCCGTGCGGCACCGCTGACGGCCTACATCGCCTCCTTCTCCAGTCCCGAAGGCCTGTTCTGGGCCAAGCTCTCGGCGGCTTCGACCATGGCGGTCGCGCCGATCCTGATCTTCGGCTGGCTCACCCAGAAACAGATGGTTCGCGGCCTGACCTTCGGCGCGGTCAAGTAACAGGACATTCTCATGGCTACATTACAACTCAAGCAGATCGCCAAGCGCTTCGACGATACCGAGGTGCTCAAGGGCATCGACCTGGTGGTCAACGATCGCGAATTCGTGGTCTTCGTCGGCCCCTCCGGCTGCGGCAAGTCGACCCTGCTGCGTATCATCGCCGGGCTGGAAAGCGCCAGCTCCGGTGACCTCCTCGTCGACGGGCAGCGGATCAACGACGTCGGCCCCGCCGACCGGGGGCTGGCCATGGTGTTCCAGAGCTACGCGCTCTATCCGCACATGACCGTCGAAGACAACATGGGTTTCAGTCTGCGCCTGGCCAAGGTGCCGAAGGGGGAGCGTCGCGCCAAGGTGCGTGAGGCGGCCCGGATACTGCAGCTCGAACCGCTGCTGGATCGCAAGCCCAAGGCCCTCTCCGGCGGCCAGCGTCAGCGCGTGGCCATCGGTCGTGCCATCGTGCGTAACCCCAGCATCTTCCTGTTCGACGAGCCGCTCTCCAACCTCGATGCCGCCCTGCGGGTGCAGATGCGCATCGAGCTGGCGCGGCTGCATGAAGAGCTCGACGCCACCATGATCTACGTGACCCACGACCAGATCGAGGCCATGACCATGGCCGACAAGATCGTCGTCCTGCAGGCCGGGGTGGTGGAGCAGATCGGCTCGCCCATGGAGCTTTATCACCACCCTTGCAATCGCTTCGTGGCGGGCTTCATCGGCTCGCCGAAGATGAACTTCCTGCCCGTCGAGGCCGTGGGCAGCGACGAGCGCGGGGTCGAGGTGACGTTGCCCGGCGGCGGCGGCAGCGTGGTGCCGGTGAGCGGTGACGGGGTCGTCGCCGGGCAGTCGCTGGAGCTTGGCGTTCGCCCCGAGCATCTGCTGCTCGACGAGCAGGGCCCGCTCCGCGGCCGGATCGAAGTCATCGAGCGCCTCGGCGGCCAGACCTCGCTCTACGTCAGGATGGAGGATGCCCTGGTCACCATCACCGCCGACGGCGACGTGACCAACGCCGTGCATGACGAGGTGCGCTTCGGCTTCGAGCAGAAGCGGGCCCACCTGTTCGATGGCCAGGGGCTGGCCCTGCAGGGGCTGCATCGCCATCCGCTGTCCGAGCTGGAACGCCGGGACAATCGCGCACGCCCCGATGCTGGCGCCTGAAGGAGCACGAGGCATGCAGACCCTGATCTTTGACTGCGACGGCGTGCTCGTCGATAGCGAAGCATTGGCCGAAGAGACCCTGGCCGAGCGGCTTGGCAGCTGGCTGCCCGACCTCGACCTGGAGCGGCTGCTCAGCCAGGCACTGGGCATGACCACGGCCGACATCCTCGATCACCTGGAGCGACTCAGCCGTCACTCACTGCCGACGGATGCGGCCGAGCACATCGACTCGGCGATCGAAGCCCGGCTCGGCGCCGAACTCTGCGCTATCGCTGGCGCGGCAGAGGCGATCAGAGCGATCGCCTTGCCCAAGGCGGTCGTCTCCAACAGCCGCCGCAGCCGGGTGGTGGCATCGCTGGCCACCACGGGGCTCGACACGGTATTGGGCCTGGCGCCGATCTTCACCGCCGAGCAGGTCGAACGCCCCAAGCCCGATCCGGCCATCTACCGCCTTGCAGCCCATGAGTTGGGTCTCACGCCCCGTGAGTGCCTGGTGGTCGAGGACAGCGTGGCCGGGGTCAGCGCCGCCCATGCCGCTGGCATGACCGTGATCGGCTTCACCGGAGCCAGCCATCTGGATGCGGGGCAGGGGGCGAGGCTGCTTCAGGCGGGTGCCTGGCAGGTGATCGATCGCTTCAGCGAACTCGAGGGATGGGTGAACGACTGGCAGCGAGCTGCCGACTCCATACAGCCATGACGAGACACAAGACATGAGACTCAACGACAAGACCGCGGTAGTCACCGGCGGCGCGCGCGGGATCGGCCTGGCCATCGCCCGGCGCTATCTCGACGAGGGGGCGGCGGTGGTCATTGCCGATATCGACCGGCTCGCCATCGACGAGGCAGTGGCTGGCCTCGCGCAGCACGCAGAGGTCTCCCGGGTGCTGGGGGTTCGCCTGGATGTCTGCGACAAGGGTTCCATCGATGCCATGGTCGAAGCGGTGAGCGAGCGCTTCGGCGGCATCGACATCCTGGTGAACAATGCCGCCGTCTTCGACATGGCGCCGGTGCTCGAGGTGACTGAGGCGAGCTACCACCGGCAGTTCGACGTCAACGTCAAAGGGCTCTTCTTCACGCTGCAGGCGGTGGCGCAGGCCATGATCGCGCGGGGGCGGGGCGGCAAGATCATCAACATGGCCTCCCAGGCCGGCCGCCGCGGAGAGCCCCTGGTCAGCATGTACTGCGCCACCAAGGCGGCGACCATCAGCCTGACCCAGTCCTGCGGGCTGGCGTTGATCGCACATGGCATCAACGTCAACGGGATCGCCCCCGGCGTGGTCGACACGCCGATGTGGGACGAGGTCGATGCGCTCTTCGCCCGCTATGAGAACCGTCCTATCGGCGAGAAGAAGCGCCTGGTCGGCGAGGCGGTGCCCTACGGGCGCATGGGACGCCCGGAAGACCACGCCGGCGCGGCGGTCTTTCTTGCCTCGGATGACAGCGACTACGTGGTGGCCCAGACACTGAACGTCGATGGCGGCAACTGGATGAGCTGAACCGCGCAGGCTGACGAGAAGCGTCAGGCTTGCGCCCAGCGTCGGGCAGGCGATGATGACGGCTCGTCAGCCCGACTGTGAGGACATTGTCATGTATCCCGAGCTTCAGGATATCGCCCGCCAGATCATCGAGGCCGCCGCCGGTCGGCGGCGGTACATCGTCGCCCTCGCCGGCCCCCCCGGCAGTGGCAAGTCGTATCGCTCCGAGCTGCTGTGCGATGCCATTGCAGCGCTGCGGCCCGGCGATGCCGTGGTGGTGCCGATGGATGGCTACCATTTCGACAACGCGGTGCTCGAGCCGTCCGGCGAGCTGCCGGTCAAGGGTGCGCCGCACACCTTCGACGCCGACGGCCTGCGGGTGGATCTCGAGCGCATCCGGCGCGGCGACCGGGACGTGGCCGTGCCGGTATTCGATCGCCCGCTGGACCTGGCCCGGGCCGGCGGGCGGCTGATTTCCCGGGACCACTCCATCGTGCTGGTCGAGGGCAACTATCTACTGCTCGATGAAGCGCCCTGGCGCGAGCTCCACGGACTCTTCGACCTGACGATCCTGCTCGATGTCGACGACGAGGTGCTCGAACAACGCCTCTTCGAACGCTGGCTGGACATGGGCCAGGAGCCAGCCAGTGCCCTGGACAAGGCCCGCCACAAGGACATGCTCAACGCGCGACTGGTGAAGTCGCGCTCCATTTCGCCCGACCTGGTGTGGCGATGACCACGCCGAGGTCAGTCAACGCCGAGTAATGCTTGGCCGGGGAGACTTCATGACCGTTCTCGACAACCAGCACCTTACCGAACTCAATGCCGAGGTGGCGTCGCCACGCTACCCGAGGCAGGCGATCACGCCGGGCATCGTCCATATTGGCGTGGGTGGCTTTCACCGCGCTCATCAGGCCATGTATGTGGACGACCTGATGAACTGCGGCGAGGCGTTGGACTGGGGTATCGTCGGGGTCGGTGTGATGCCGGGCGATAGGCGCATGCAGCAGGTGCTGGCCGCTCAGGACCACCTCTATACGCTGATGGTCAAGCACCCCGATGGTCACCTCGAGCCCCGCGTGATCGGCAGCATGATCGATTATCTGTTCGCCCCGGACGACCCCGAGGCGGTGATCGAACGAATGGCCGATCCCGCTATTCGCATCGTATCTTTGACCGTCACGGAGGGCGGCTACAATTTCCACCCGGTGAGCGGCGAGTTCGACCTCGACAACCCACAGGTGCGTGCTGACCTCGCCGAACCGAGCTGTCCGAGCACGACCTTTGGCCTGGTGGTGGAGGCGCTGGTGCGGCGCCGTGCCCGAGGCATTGCCCCGTTCACGGTGATGTCCTGCGACAATATCCAGGGCAATGGCGAGGTGGCTGGGCGGATGTTCAGCGCCTATGCTCGAGCCCGCGACGCTGAACTGGGCGAGTGGCTGGCCGCCGAGGTGGCGTTTCCCAACTCGATGGTCGACCGCATCACCCCCGTGACCACCCCATCCGACATCGACGAATTGGCTGTGCGCTTCGGTGTCGAGGACGCCTGGCCGGTGGTCTGCGAGCCCTTCACCCAGTGGGTGCTGGAGGACCGCTTCGTGGCGGGTCGGCCTCCCTTCGAGGCGGTCGGTGTGCAGCTGGTAGAGGACGTAGAACCCTACGAGCTGATGAAGCTGCGCCTGCTCAATGCCAGCCATCAGGCGCTCTGCTATTTCGGCTACCTGGCCGGCTACCGCTACGCCCATGAGGTGTGCCGGGACCCGCTGTTCGTCGACTTCCTGCTCGCGTACATGCGCCACGAAGGCTCGCCGACGCTGCCGCCGGTGCCCGGGGTGGACCTCGAGCAGTACCGAACGACCCTGATCGAGCGATTCGCCAACCCCCAGATCAAGGACACCCTGGCGCGGCTGTGCGCCGAGAGTTCGGACCGTATCCCCAAGTGGCTGCTGCCGGTGATCCGCGAGCAGCTCGCCAGGGGCGGGGAGATCCATCGAGCGGTGGCGGTGGTGGCAAGCTGGGCGCGCTATGCCGAGGGTGTCGACGAGCAGGGCGCGCCCATTGCGGTCGTCGATCGCCTGAAGGGTGAGCTGATGCGGATCACCGCCGGCTACCGCGAGCATCCGGCGGCCTTCATCGAGAACCGCGAGCTGTTCGGCCACCTGGCCGAGGAGCCGCGTTTCCGCGAGGCCTACCTGGCCACGCTGGCATCGCTGCACGAACGCGGCGCACGCGCTACCCTCGAATCACTGGTTCAGTCGAAAGGGACGACATGATGTATATCGGGGTGGACTGCGGCACCCAGAGCACCAAGGTCGTGGTGCTGGATGCCGAACGGGGCAGGCTGCTGGCGGAGGCGAGCCGGCCACATCATCTCTGCGAGGGCGATGACGGTCGTCGTGAACAAGATCCGGAGGACTGGATTGAAGCGCTGCGGGGCGCCTTTCACGAAGCGGTGGCCCGGGCGGGGATTGACCCCCGGGCAATTCGCGGTATCGGTGTCTCCGGCCAGCAGCACGGTATGGTGGCGCTGGACGAGCACGATGATCCGGTTCATCCCGCCAAGCTGTGGTGCGACACTGCGACCGCAGCACACAATGCCGCCCTGATCGAGCGGCTGGGCGGCGAGGCCGGCTGCCTCGACGAGCTCGGCCTGGTGCTGCAGACCGGCTACACGGCCTCCAAGCTGGCCTGGCTGCGCGAGCACCAGCCTGCGGCGTATAGGCGTATCGAGAGCCTGCTGCTGCCCCACGACTACCTCAATTTCTGGCTCACCGGCGAGCGGGTCACCGAGGCCGGCGACGCCTCGGGCACCGGCTATTTCGATACCCGGCGGCGAAGCTGGAATCGCGATGTCTTTGCCATCATTGCCCCGGAGCTCGACCCCGACCGGGTACTGCCGCGGCTGATCGATTCCAGTGAAAAAGCCGGTGTGGTTCGCCCTGATGTGGCGCGCGAACTGGGGCTCGGCCAAGGCGTCCTGGTTTCCAGCGGTGGTGGCGACAACATGATGGGGGCGATCGGTACCGGCAATATCCGGCCCGGCCTTGTCACACTGAGCCTGGGTACTTCGGGAACCGTCTGTGCCTATTCGCGGGAGCCGTTGACCAGCGGCGACCCGCTGGTGGCGAACTTCTGTTCCAGCAACGGGGGCTGGCTGCCGCTGGTGTGCACCATGAACGTGACTTCCGCCACTACCCGGATGCGCGAGCTCTTCGGGCTGGACCTGGCGGCGTTCGGTGACTGTATCGAGCGGGCTCCGATCGGGGCCGGCGGGGTGACGGTGCTGCCGTTCTTCAACGGTGAGCGAGTGCCCATGCTGCCCGAGGCCTCGGCCAGCTTCCTCGGCATGACCAGCCTCAATACCCGTCGCGAGAATCTCTGCCGTGCCGTCATGGAGGGGGCAACCCTGGGGTTGCGCTATGGGCTCGAGCGGATGGGGGCGATCGCCGACGGGGCCAGCCAGATCCGCCTGATCGGCGGCGGTGCCAGGAGCGATGCCTGGCGCCGGATGGTCGCCGATGCGACCGGCACCCAGGTGGTCTGCCCTCAGATTACCGAGGCGGCGGCGCTGGGTGCGGCGCTGCAGGCGCTGTGGTGCCACCGGCTGGCCGAAGGCGAGGCCGCCAGCCTGGAAGCGATCTGCTCCAGGCTGGTCAGCCTCGACGAGCGCTCGCTGGCCGACCCGGATCCCGAACGTGTCGATGCCTATGACGACGTGTACCGACGCTACCGTCGGGCGCTGGCCGACCGTCACGGCATCCAGGCCTGAGCCTCGTTCGTTCGCATGACAACCCAACAGGAGCAAACCATGACGTCTCGGCTCGACAATCTCAAGCGCCACTCACTGGTGGTGGCCGATACCGGCGATCTGGAGGCAATCCGGCGCTATCGGCCACAGGATGCCACCACCAACCCTTCGCTGTTGCTGAAGGCCTTCGAGCTGCCCGGCTACCAGGACCTGATCGACGCCGAGCTGGCGGCGGTCAAGGCGGAGGGCGTGGATCACGACACGCGCCTGGCCCACGCCGTGGATCGGCTGGCGGTGGCGATTGGCAGCGAGATCAGCCGGCTGGTGCCGGGTCGCGTCTCTACCGAGGTGGCAGCGCGGCTCTCCTTCGACACCCAGGCCAGCATCCGCAAGGCGCATGAGCTGGTGGAACTCTATGATCGCCACGGCGTAGGGCCGGAGCGGGTGCTGATCAAGCTGGCCTCCACCTGGGAGGGCATCCGCGCCGCCGAGGCGCTGGAGCGAAAGGGCATCCAGTGCAACCTGACGCTGCTGTTCAGCGACGCCCAGGCCCAGGCCTGCTTCGATGCCGGCGTGTTTCTGGTCTCGCCCTTCGTCGGCCGCGTCACCGACTGGTACAAGAAAGAGACCGGGCAGGACTATGCGCCCGACGAGGATCCTGGCGTGCAGTTCGTGCGCGGTGTCTGCGAACGTGCCGGCAGCGGTGGGTTCGACACCGTGGTGATGGGCGCAAGCTTCCGCAGCGTCGGCCAGGTGCTGGCGCTGGCCGGCTGCCCACGCTTGACCATCTCGCCGGCGCTGCTGGAGGAGCTGGCCGCGAGCGAAGGCGAGGTTCCGCGCCGGCTGGAGTTGGCTCGTGCACAGGGCGAAGCCCCCGGGCGGATCAGCGAAGCCGAGTTCCGCTGGGGACACAATCAGGACGCCATGGCCAATGACAAGCTGGCCGAGGGCATCCGGCGCTTCGCCGAGGACCAGGCAGTTCTGGAGAAACGAATTCACGAGCGATTGGCATAGCGCGAGACGCACCTGCGTTCGACCAGCCGGCCACGCTCAGAAGCTCGCCAGCTGCCACACATCGAAGGCGGGTTCCTCATAGGGGTGAGCGGCTCTCAGGGCCGCCACCGCTTCCTCTATGAGATCGTCCTCGCAGACCAGCTCCACCTTGAGCTCCTCCACCCGCTCCAGGTCGCCGACCTGACCGATATGCGGGCTGGCACCGTCCAATGGGCGGAACTGCCCCGTACCCGGCGTCTGGAAGCAGCAGGCCTCGTAGTCGCCTATTCTCCCCGCGCCGGTCACGAAAACGGCTTCCTTGACGGCCTCAGCGTCCTCGACGGGGACGTAGAACGCTAACTTGTACATAGCTTGATCTCCTCTCTTTTCCTTCTCTTCTCTCTTTTCCTTTTCTGCTCACGCTTCCTGCGCTTCTCTCATTTTTTCGCTGTGATGGCAGCAACGGCACTGACAGGGCCGTGACGCCCGTGGGGCGAGCGAAAAAAATGTTGTACAAGTGCTGAACTAGTTGTCCAGAAGATGTACAAATATACTACCGTGTACAAGGGGAGGGCGCCGCGCCCATTCCTGCCGGTCAATTTCACCGCCCTTCGGGGCAGCAAGACACTAAGGAGCATCACTTATGAATGCCTTTACCGTCACAGCACCCAAGTGGATCGGCGCCAGTCTTCTCGGCCTCGCACTCGCGACCTCAGCCCATGCCGGTAGCCATGATCATGCCCAGGACGACATCGTCGATACTGCCATCGGCGCCGGGCAGTTCGAAACCCTGGTCGCAGCGGTTCAGGCGGCCGAGCTTGTCGAGGTACTCAAGGGCGAGGGTCCCTTCACGGTTTTCGCACCGACCGATGAGGCCTTCGCGGCACTGCCCGAAGGTACCGTAGACACGCTGCTGCTGCCCGAGAACCAGGCCCAGCTGCAGGCGATACTCACCTATCACGTGGTGCCTGGAAACGTGATGGCCGCAGAGGCCATGGAACTGGACAGCGCCACCACCGTGCAGGGCCAGGACATCACCATCACCACCATGGATGGCAGCGTGATGATCAACGATGCCACCGTCGTCCAGGCCGATATCGAGGCCAGCAACGGGGTGATCCATGTGATCGATGGCGTTCTGATGCCGGAGTGAGACGAGCCCCGCATCTCGTCTACCTCTCCTGTTTGCCACTCTTCTGGAGTGGCTTTTTTGTGCTCAGCTGCCAAGGAGGCTGTCGGTATTCGCAGTAGCTCAGCATCAAGCCCGACTGGCGGCGAGGTCCGGTTCGCCCGATTCCGCCACGATGAACGCTCGGGCCTCGTTGCGCAGCCTGACCGCTTCGGACCAGTCCGAGCTTCGGGGCTGGAGCGTGTCGCCCACCACGACATCCACCGTGCCGGGATGGGGCAGCCACTCTTTGCCGCGCAGCAACACGCGACTCCCCCGAATGGCCACCGGTACTACCGCTACCTGGGCCTTGGCGGCCGAGACGAAGGCGCCCATATGGAAGTCCTGTACCCCGGGCTCCGGTCGAAAGGTGCCTTCGGGAAAGAATGCCGGCGACCCGCCTTGCCGGGCGGTCTGAAGAACCTTTTCGGTGGTGTGGCTGGCCTCCCGGGTATTGTCGCGCTCGACGAACAGCACGCCCATGCGCTGGAGTACGAACCGGGTGAGAAACGGCTGACTGAGTTCGGCCTTGGCCAGATAGTGAAAGCCGTACGGGAACACGGCCGTCAGAATCAGCACGTCCAGGTAGCTGGCGTGATTGGCCACCAGCACGCAGGGCTCGCGGTGGGGAAAGCGGGCAAGGCCATGGGCCCGGGTACGAATGCCCGTCAATAGCGAGGCGCTGCGGGCAATAGAGTGGGCGGCTCGCCAGCGCCAGGCGAGCCGGGGCAAGGGCAGGGCGAGGAGGGCGACCAGCGCCATGGCGATAGCGAAGATGCTCCAGGCATAGCTGGCGTAGAGCCATTCGCTGACGCGGCGGGCACCATGGCGCCAGCGCTGAAGAGCTGAGCGTAGCGCCAGCCCGGTGACCTGTTGCCAGACGGGCGCCTGGCCCTTTTCCAACTTCCCGCTGCGATAGCGCTCTGCCGTGGCCCCGCGGCGAATCTTGCCGCTCGAGGTCTTCAGCACGCCATGGGGTGCAACCAAGCGTATGTCGTCGGGCGGGAGGTTGACGATATCCACCGTGACGCTGGCGATCTCGCGGGTGATGGCTTCACGCTGCGCCGCGTCGTCGACATGGGTCTCGGCCACCACGACCAGTTCCTCGATGCCGCTTTCGGCATTGGGATTGCCGAATATCGCCACGCAGCCCTTTCTGACTCCCTCGATAGCGCCGATGGCTTCCTCGAGATCGTAGGGATAGATGTTGCGCCCACTGCGAACCAGGACATCCTTTCGCCGGCCACTGAGGTGGATGTCGCCATCGGCGAGATAGCCCCTGTCCCCGGTGCGCAGCCACTCGTCATGGTATAGCTTGCGGCTCTCCTCGGCGTTGTTGAAGTAACCCTGGGTGGCGGAGGGACCGCGAAATTCGATGTCACCTTCATGTCGTTCAGGCAGCGCTTCCCCCTGTGGGCCGACGATACGAATCGAGTAGCCGGACAGGGGCGGGCCGCAGTTGACGAAAGTCTGGGCGGTTTCGGGATCCGGTTCCGGCCGGGCCTCCCCGGTGGTGGCGAAGACCTCGCGGTTGACGGCGTCGAGGACCACGCCGCGGCCGGGCGCGGCGACGCAGAGCCCGACGGCGGCTTCGGCCAGCCCGTATACCGGCATCAGGGCCTCCTGGCGCAGTCCGCAGGGAGCCAGCGACTCGGCAAAGCGTTCGAGGGTATGAGCGCTGACCGGCTCTGCGCCGTTGAAGGCGATGCGCCAACTGCTCAGGTCCAGCGCCTCCAGCTGTTCCGGGCGAGCTGCCCGCAGGCAGAGCTCGTAGCCGAAATTGGGCGACCCGGCGATCGAGCCCCGATGGCGCTGGATCAGCTCCAGCCAGCGTAGCGGATGCGACAGGAACGAGAGCGGCGACATCACCACCACAGGAATGGCGTAATAAAGGCTGGCGAGCCAGGCCGCGATCAGCCCCATGTCATGGTAGAGCGGCAGCCAGCTGACGAACACGTCCTCGGACGTGGCTTCCAGGCGTTTGCCCATGGCGCGGATATTGGCCAGCAGCTGCGCATGGGTGAGCATGACCCCCTTGGGGTCACCGGTACTGCCGGAGGTGTACTGCAGCAGCGCCAGGTTCGCGCCCTCCGGTGTCGCGGCCGCCGCGGTGTCCAGCCCGTCGCAGAGTTCCGCCACCGTCACGATGGCCTCGAGATGCGGTGCGTCTGCGCGCAGCAGGTGGGCGACACGTCGCGCCTCGGGAACGGTGACCAGGACCTCTGCCCCGGCGTTGGTCAGAATGCGGCCATGGCGCCGCAGGTGCTCCTCGAGCTGTGCCGGCCGTGCCGGCGGGTAGATCGGTACGGGCACCGCGCCGGCGCGGAGGATGCCCAGAAAGGCGATGAAGTAGTCCGGTGAGGTCGGCAGCATCAGAGCGACCCGGTCGCCGGTTTCGAGGCCCCGGGCCAGCAGCGCCGCGGCGATGTCTCGGCCGCCTCGGTTGAGTTCACCGTAGCTCAGTGTCCGAGGCTCGTCCCCATCGCCGTAGATGAACAGGTGTGGCCGTTCGGGATGGCGCTCAAGGTGCCAATCCATTGCTGCATTCAGCGTCTCGGTGCTTTCCGGCTCGCCCTCCACCGGCTCCAGCGGGGTGGTGGGAGTGGCTGTCGGTTCGTGCATCGTCTCCGCCGCTGGGTCGACGGTGGCATCCCCGTTGGTTGCCTTGCCCCGGGCTTTTTGCAGCGCATCCAGCAGCGCGGCAGGCGTCTCCGCCATCAGTGCCGCTTCGGGCAGCTTGACATCGAAGTCGTGCTCGATTCGCAGGAGCAGCTCGGATCGGGCCAGGCTATCCAGGCCGAGATCCCGGTCCAGGCGCGACTGCATTGCCGGCGCGCGTGGCGCAGTCCGGTTCGGCTGCAATTCGCGGGTCATCTCCTCGATGATGGCGAGCAGCCGCTGCGACGGCTCGGTGTCCGGCGTCTTGCGGTTGACGTGTTCTGTCATTCTGCACCTCGCGTCCTGCTCCCCGGCCGTCCTGTGCTGCTAGGGTAACTTCACTGTAGGCGTTAAGGCGCCGGGTTGTATGACGCACACACAGTCTGCTGCGCTTGCGTGGGTGGCCGAGGCTCCTAGGGGTTGGCAATCAATGGAGGGGAAGATCATGGAAACCACGCTGTCGTCGCTGCTGCAGATCGCCGGACTCGAACCGCAAGGGCAGCTCCGCCCCCTGGGCGGCGGCGATATTGCCGCCGTCTACTGGCTGGATACCCATCAGGGCCCTGTGGTGATCAAGCGTGACGACTCCGCCCGGCTGGCCGGCGAAGCCGATGGGTTGCGTGCCCTTCGCGAGGCGGGCACGTCGCTGGTGGTGCCCGAGGTGTTGGGTGTGGGCGAGGGTTGGCTGGTGATGGAAGCCCTCGAGCGTAAGTCGCCCTCTACGGCAAGTGCCGAGGCCCTGGGAGAGGGGCTTCGCCGGTTGCATGATCATACCGCTACCGAGCATGGCTGGCCGCGGGATAACGCCTGCGGCCGTACGCCTCAGCCCAATGCCTCTCTCGCCGATGGTCGGGAATTTCAGCGCGAGCGGCGCCTGTTGCCGCTGGCGGCGGGCTGTCATTCGCGCGGGCTGCTGGATGCCAACCTGCGTGAACGGATCGCGCGTATTGCCCATGGGCTGGAAGCGTGGCTGCCCGATGTGGCGGCGAGCCTGGTACATGGCGACCTCTGGTCCGGCAACGTCCTCTATACGCCGCGGGGGCCGGCGATCATCGACCCGGCGGTCTATCGCCACTATCCCGAAGTGGATCTGGCCATGCTGACGCTGTTCGGCTCGCCCCCTGACGCTTTCTTCGAGGCCTACTGGGATGCCTCGCCTCCCGACGACTGGCCGCGGCGCGAGGCGTTGTTTCAGCTCTACCCGCTACTCAACCACCTGTTGCTGTTTGGCGGGGGATATCGCAATGCGGTTGCCCGAGCCACGACCAGGGTCGAGTCGGGCAGTTGATAGGGCAGGCGACCCCCGTTGCACGCCTATACTGATATTTGTATCGGGCGGACGCACCGCCCGCAGGAATGTGAAGGATAGCGTCATGCACACGCTCGTCAGGTGGTTGTCGCCGCTACTGCTCCTGGTGCTGCCGATTGGCGTTTTCGCCGACCAGGAGTCGATGGCATCAGGTGACCAGGACGTCTACTGGCATCCCCCCTACCTGGTGATCGATGTGCCCCATCAGCCGCCGGTCTCGGTGGTGCTGCCCTGGCAGAAAGGCTACTGGCATCGGGCACCGTCGCCGCCCCACCCGCCGAGCCCGCCTGGCGTATTCCAGCGGCATGGGATGTGGCGGGACGATGTGGCCAGGCAGCGCCCCGACGGCGAGACGCGCCGGGAAGGCGCGCGCATCGAGTCGCATGCCGGCGGCACGATCACGCGTAGCCGCGGGCAAAGCGGCAGCCGCATCGAGACCCACCCGGGGGGCTCGGTAATCCGCAGCCGCCCCCGGGGTGAGTAACGCCGTCGCGGCTACGGGCTAGCGGGCCTTCAAGCGGTTTTTTTCCCGCCTCACCCAACTGAGCATGCGCTGCCACCAGGAGCTCTCGAGGCGCTGTGGCTGGAGCGGCAGTCGTTGCCGGTGGGGACGGGCGAGAAACTCGGCGATGGGGGCGACCTGGCTATCACGGTCGAGCATCGGGGCATGGCCGCAGCCAGGGACCTCCAGGGTGACCAGGCCGGGCTGCGCCTCGGCCATGCTCAGGACGCTGTCGGCGTCCAGCAGAGGCGATTCCGCGCCACGTATCACCATCAGCGGGCAGCGGATCGCCCGCCAGTCGGCCCAGCTGTTGCGGGGCGTGTCATAGATGAATTGTTCGCCGATTCGTGGATCGTAGTGGTAGGTCCAGCTGCCATCGGGCAGGCGTCGGGCGCTGCCCAGTGCCAGCCGGCGCCAGGCGTCGTCGCCCTCGATGCCGAAGCCGCCATAGTGGCTGCGCAGCTCCGTCTCCAACTGGCTGAAAGTGGCGAAGCGATGCGGCCTGCCGAAATAGAGGGCCAGCTGCGTCAGGCCGTCGGTATTCAGCTCGGGCCCTACGTCGTTGAGCACCAGGCGTTCGATGCGATGGGCGCTGTCGGCCTCGGCGGCCAGCAGCATTCCCAGCAGCCCACCCATGGACGTACCTACCCAAGGCACTTGCTCCAGCTCGAAGTGATCCAGCACGGCCAACGCCACTTTCTTGTAGCGGTGATAGAGGTAGTCCTGGGCCGGAATGGGCGACCAGCTCGAGAGACCGCGCCCGGGGGTGTCCGGGGCCAGGACCCGCCACTCCGGGCCAAGCGCGCGGGCGAAGCCGTCGAAATCGCCTCCATGGCGTGCCAAGCCATGCCAGGCGACCACGGTTTTCGGTGCGTCGGGGTGCCAGAAGCGTACCGCTACTTCCTGCCCTCGCAGCGGAACCAGTTCCAGTGCATCCATGTCAGTCTCCGTGAAAGCGGCTATGCTGCTATGCAGCATAGCTCGTTTTCCCTTTGCTTGTCTCGTTGATGGGGTCATCACCAAGCAACGGGATACGGGAGACCTTGTGCAAGGCTAGTATACATACACGCTTGTAGCTATAATCCGTCGCACGCTAATAACCCGCCATGCGACCCCCTGCTGTTGGGCGTGTTGCCCCTGACGAACCACGATATGCAGCGGAGACTCTATATGCTTCTGTCACCCCCGGGAGGGCGGCTTCCCGTGAAATGGATTCTGGCGCTTGGTCTGCTGGCTACTTTGCTGGCTGGCTGTGAGCAGGACGAGAACGGCGGTGGCGCTGCCATGGGAGGCGGAGAACGTCCCCCTCCCCAGGTCAGTGTGCTGGGGGTCGAGCCGCGCTCGGTCGATGTGGTCGAGGAGTATGCCGCCCGAGTGCGTGGCTCCCGAGAGGTGGAGGTGCGTGCGCGGGTGCAGGGTATCCTCGAAGAGCGTCTTTATACCGAGGGTCAGGTGGTGGAGGAGGGCGAGCCGCTGTTTCATATCGACAGCGAGCCCTACGAGATCGAGCTCCAGCGGGCACAGGCTGAACGGGCCAACGCCCAGGCCGAATTGAACCAGGCCCAGCGCGAGTGGCAGCGGATCTCGACGCTCTACAACCAGAATGCGGTCAGCGAGCGAGAGCGAGATACGGCGCTGTCGGCTCGCGAACTGGCCGAGGCACGCTTCGCGCTCACCGAGACCGGGGTGGCAAATGCCGAGCTGAATCTCGACTACACCGAGGTGAGGGCCCCCCTGGCCGGAATGACCGGACTCGAGAGCTTCCCGGAAGGGAGCCTGATCGAGCGGGGCACGCTGTTGACTACCGTGACCCAGCAGGACCCCATCCATGTACGCTTCTCGCTGCCCGAGGGCGACGCCGCCCTGCAGCGCACCGCTCGCCGGGCCATGGCCGCCAATGGTGAAGCGCATCAGAGAGAGGCGCTATTGATCCTGCCGGATGGCAGCGAGTATGGCGAGACCGGTATTGTCGATTTCACCGCCAGCACCATCGACCCCCGCACCGGTAGCGTCTCGGCCCGGGCCGTGTTTCCCAATGCCGACGGCGACGTCGTGCCCGGGCAGTTCGTGCGTATCAAGCTTAAGGCCCAGACTCTTGACGATGTTTTCCTGATTCCTCAGGAGGCGGTGGGCCAGGGCCCGGAGGGGGCGCGTGTCTTCGTGGTGGTCGATGATGTCGCCGAATCTCGCACCGTCGAGCTGGGCCCCGTTGTCGACAGCCGCCAGGTGGTGCTGGCGGGGCTCGAGTCGGGCGATCGCCTCGTGGTCAACGGCCAGGTTGCCCTGCAGAACGGCATGCCGGTCCAGGCCAGTGAGGTCGAGAGCCACGAAGCGGCCCTGGAGGAAGCGGCGAACGCCAAGGCTTCCGCCGCCGAGACTTCTGACGCCGAACTTGAGCCTGACGACGCCGAGGCCGATGTTCAGGCCGACGAGGAGGGATGATGTTAAGGCTATTCATCGACCGACCGATCTTTGCCTCGGTCATCTCGCTGGTCATCGTGCTTGCCGGCCTCGCCGCCCTGCGGGCATTGCCGATAGAGCAGTATCCCGACGTGGTGCCGCCCCAGGTGGTGGTGCAGGCCCAGTATCCCGGTGCCAGCGCCGAGGTGATTGCCGAGGCGGTGGCTGCGCCGCTGGAGCAGGAGATCAACGGCGTCGACAACATGCTCTACATGGAGTCGAGCGCCACCGATGCCGGCAGCTTGCAGATCACCGTGTCCTTCGAGATGGGCACCGATCCCGACCAGGCGGCGATCAACGTCAACAACCGGGTGCAGGCCGCAACGGCCCGGCTGCCCCAGCAGGTGCGTAACCAGGGGGTTCGTGTCGAGGCACGCTCCACCAACCTGCTGATGGTGCCGGTGATGTATTCACCGGATGGCAGCCAGGATCCGCTGTTCATCTCCAACTACGCACTGCTCAACGTGCTCGACGAGCTGGTACGGATCCCGGGCGTGGGCGACGCTTCGCTGTTCGGCGCCCAGGACTACTCGATGCGCATCTGGCTCTCTCCGGACAAGCTCGCCCAGTACGACCTGACGCCTTCCGAGGTGGCCGGCGCCATTCGCGAGCAGAACGCCCAGTTCGCCGCCGGCCGGCTGGGGGCAGAGCCATCGCCCGAGGACCAGGCCTTCACCTTCACGGTGACGACGCGCGGCCAGCTCTCCGATCCGGAGGAGTTCGAGCGCATCATCCTGCGCGCCGATGAACAGGGTGGCACCCTGCGCCTTGGTGACGTGGCCCGTGCCGAGCTGGGTGCCCAGAACTATGCCTTTACCGCCACCTACAATGGGCAGGCGGCGGTGCCCATGGGCGTCTACCTGCAGCCGGGGGCCAATGCCCTGGAGACCGCCACTGCGGTGCGCGAGGCGCTGGACGCTGTGGCCGATCGTTTCCCCGAGGGTGTCGAATATACCGTGCCCTACGACACCACCGAGTTCGTCGAGATCTCCATACGCGAGGTGTTCATCACCCTGCTGATGGCGGTGGGGCTGGTGGTACTGGTCACCTTCCTGTTCCTGCAGCACCTGCGGGCCACCTTGATCCCCGTGGTCGCCATTCCGGTGTCGCTGATCGGTACCTTCGCCGGCATGTTGGCACTGGGCTTCTCGGTCAATCTGCTGACCCTGTTCGGCCTGGTCCTGGCCATCGGCATCGTGGTGGACAATGCCATCATCGTGCTGGAAAACGTCGATCGCCTGATCAACGAGCAGGGCATGCGCGCCCGTGAGGCCTCCATCGAGACCATGAAGCAGGTAGCCGGTGCGGTGGTGTCATCGACGCTGGTCCTGGTGGCGGTGTTTGCACCGGTCACGTTCCTTGGTGGCCTGACCGGTGAACTCTATCGCCAGTTTGCGGTGACCATCGCCATCTCGGTGGTGGTATCCGGCGTCGTGGCGCTGACATTGACGCCTGCCATGTGTGCCATGCTGCTCGACAAGCAGTCGCACACGGTGGCCAAGCCGTTCCAATGGTTCAATGCCGGCTTCGACCGCTTGACCCGTGGCTTCAGCTGGCTCGTTGCCAAACTGCTACGCCATGCAGTGATCGGCATACTGCTGTTCATCGGCGTGCTCGCCCTGACGCTGTTTTCACTGACCCGCCTGCCGCCGGGCCTGGTGCCCCAGGAGGATCAGGGCGTGGCGCTGGTGGTCTATCAACTGCCGGCCGTCTCGGCGCTGGGCCGCACGGAGGCGGTGCGTGACCGGGTATCGGCCATGCTCACCGACATGGACGAAGTCGATGAGTTCACCAGCTTTGCAGGCTTCGACATCATCGCCGGCTCACTGCGCAGCAATACCGGGGTGGGCTTCGCCAACCTGGCGGACTGGGATGACCGCCGCGGGCCGGGGCAGGACGCGCAATCGCTCACCGGGCGTATCATGGGCATGGGGGCCGGCATTTCGGAAGCCAATGTGTTCGCCTTCACCCCGCCGCCGATCATGGGACTGTCGCTGACCGGGGGCGTGGAGGGCTACCTGCAGGTTCGCGGTGATGCCACGCCCCAGGAGATCCAGGCGATGGCTGGCGAGCTGGCTGCAGCCGCCAACGAGCGGCCTGAGCTTGCCAATGCGCGTACCACCCTGGACACCAGCATTCCCCGCTTCACCGCCGAGGTGGACCGCGAGAAGGCACGGGCAGTGGGCGTGCCGATCAACCAGATCTTCGAGACCATGCAGAGTACCTTCGGCGCCCTCTATGTCAACGACTTCACCCTGGCCGGGCGTAACTGGCAGGTGAACCTGCAGTCGGAAGGCGAGTTCCGCAGCAAGCCGGAGGACCTCAACAAGGTCTTCGTGCGCTCGGAGTATGGCGAGATGCTGCCGCTGAGTTCGCTGGTCACCCTCGAGCGCGCGCCGGGGCCGGATATCATCAACCGTTTCAACGTCTATGCGGCCGCCAAGTTCATGGCCGATGCCGCACCCGGCTATACCACCGGCCAGGCCAAGGCGGCCATGGACGAGGTGGCGGCCCAGGTACTCACCGATGCCAACACACAGCTCGGCTGGATCGGTGAAGCCTTCCAGCTCGACGACGCGGCTGGCGCCGGCGGGTTGGCCTTTGGTCTTGGCATGATCATGGTTCTGCTGATCCTGGCAGCCCAGTACGAGCGGCTGACCCTGCCGCTGGCGGTGGTGACGGCGGTACCCTTCGGGGTGCTGGGGGGGGCGCTGGCGGCAATGCTGCGAGGCTTCCCCAACGACATCTACTTCCAGGTCGGCCTGCTGGTGCTGATCGGCCTTGCTGCCAAGAACGCCATCCTGATCGTCGAGTTCGCCGCCCAAAACCGGCGTGCCGGGATGAGCTCGTCCGATGCGGCCCTGGCCGCGGCCCAGCAGCGCTTCCGCGCGATCCTGATGACGGCGCTGACCTTCATCATCGGCTCGCTGCCACTGGTCTTCGCCACCGGGGCGGGTGCCGCCAGCCGGCAGGAAATCGGCACCGTGGTGGTGGGTGGCATGCTGATGGCAAGCTCCCTGGCCCTGATCTTCGTGCCGCTGGCCTACAAGCTGTTGGAGGACCTGGCCACCTGGCGGCGCGATCGCAAGGCGGACCGTCAAGGAGAGGAGCCGACCCATGCGTAACCGTTCACTGCGTCGCACCGGTCGCCTGCCGGCGCTGGCCCTGACCACGGCGCTGCTGGCCGGCTGTGCCATAGGGCCCGACTATCGGGCGCCCGAGTTGGTGCTGCCCGACGAGTGGCCCGAGCATGTAATGCTCTCCGCCGAGGCGCGCCAGGAGTGGCAGAGCTGGTGGACCCGCTTCGAGGACCCGTCCTTGGACAGGCTGGTCGAGCGGGCGGTCGACGACAATCTGGATATCCGCCTGCAGCTGGCGCGCATCGAGGAGGCGCGGGCGCGCCTGGGCCTGGCCCGTGCCGAACAGCTGCCCTCGGTGGGCGCCCAGGCCGAGGCATCGCGGGAGCGCACACCCGGCACGGCCTCGCCGCTGGGGCAGAGTACTACCGGCAACCTGTTTTCGCTGGCCGGCGTGCTCAACTATGAGCTCGATCTCTGGGGCCGACTGGACCGCGAGCGGGAGGCCTCCGAGGCCCTGCTTGAACAGAGCGAGTTTGCCCGTGATGCGGTGCGCCTGAACGTGATTGCCGATGTCGTGGCCACCTACTTCGACCTGCGCAATGCCGAGCGGCAATTAAGGATCACTGAGGAAACGGTGGCCTCCCGCGAGGAGACCTACCGGATCGAGCAGATTCGCTTCGACTCCGGCGAGACCGGTGAGCTGGCCCTGCGTCAGGCACAGTCGGAGCTGGAAACCACGCGGGCGCAGCTGCCTGGCCAGAAGCAGCGGGTCAGGATGCTGGAGGGTGCGCTGGCCATCCTGGTGGGAATGAGTCCGGCGGAACTGATGGACGAGCTCGATTTCGGATACACCCAGCTGGCGGATATCGTGCTGCCCGACAGCGTTCCCGCCGTACTGCCTTCCAGCCTGCTGCAGCGTCGGCCGGATATCCGCTCCGCCGAAGCGGGGCTGATAGCGGCCAATGCCTCCATCGGCGTGGCGGAGGCGAGCCGCCTGCCCACCCTCAACCTGGGTGGCTTCCTGGGAACGGCGGCGGGTGACGGCAGCGACCTGTTCACCACCGCCGCCCAGACCTGGGGGCTCTCCGCCACGGTCATGGGGCCGCTGTTCGATTTCGGGCGCTCCCGCTCCCGGGTCGACACCGCCGAAGCGCTGGCCGCCCAAGCCGAGGTTCAGTACCGTGCCACCGTCAATCAGGCGTTCAACGAGGTTCGCAATGCCCTGGTCATCTTCGAGACCAGTGGCGAGCGCATCGAGGCGACACAGGCCCAGGTGGAGGCACTGGCGCGCACCCTGGAGCTGGCGGAAGTGCGCTATCGGGAAGGCTTTGTCGGCTTCATCGAGCTGCTCGATGCCCAGCGGGCACTGCTCTCGGCGGAGTTGGCGCTGTCGGAGGCGATGCGCGACCGCCTGACCGCCACCGCCACGCTGTTCAAGGCGCTGGGTGGCGGCTGGGAGGCCGACGCCTGAGAGACCGCCCAGGTGTGAACGACAACGGGCTGGACCCCTTGAGGATCCGGCCCGTTGTCGTTGTGGTGCCGCTAAGCCTCAAGGCTCGCGCGCGAGCAGTTTCAGCAGCGTATCGACCATTTCCGTGCCGCGCTCGCGGATCGAGAAGTGCTCGTGGTTGCGCAGCCAGTCGTGAAAAAGCCCACCCAGGCTCGATTGCAGCAGTCTCGCTGCCAGTTCGGGCGTGATGTCGGAGCGCAGCAGCCGATGCTCGCAGGCGACCGTGAAGTATTCGATGAGCGCCCCGCAGGATTCCTCGGCGATCTCGTTCTGCATGGCCAGGGGATCGATTTCGCCGAACACTTCGCAGTGGTGGATCAGGATGGCGTGGACCCGTCGATAGCGGGGCTGTTCGAGGCGCGCCAAGCCCTGAAGGCAGGCCAAGCGAATCGCTTCCAGCGGCGCATCGACGAGGGCCGGGTCGTCGATTTCTTCGACCAGTTCCTGAAAGGGCATGCGAACCCGATCGAGCATGGCGCGGAACAGGTCGGCCTTGTTGCGGAAATGCCAATACACCGCGCCGCGGGTCATGCCTGCCTGGCGCGCAATCTGCTCCAGTGAGGTACGAGCAACGCCACGCTCGAGGAAGATATCCTCGGCGGCATCGAGCAGGGCTTCACGGGTGGCAGCGGCTTCCGCCTTGGTGCGTCGGGCCATGGTAGGCTGCATCTCTCCTCGGGCGTGACGTGGCGCTATTCTACCTGAGCGATCCCCTTTTTACATGCAACTCTGTATGGATATGTATTGGGATCCGCGCTCGTCATTTTGTTGCCATCGCGGTATAAGTGAGTGAACACTGTTCTGTTACAGGAAGCCGCTGCATGGCTCGTGCCCCCTTCGAACTCGCCGGCGTCAAGGTGATGCCGGGAAACCGAATCCAGATCGATGTGCCGGTGGCACGCCTCTACACCCATGCACCGTTGCACATTCCTGTGGAAGTGGTTCACGGGCGTCAGCAGGGGCCGGTATTGCTGGTTTGTGGTGGGATTCACGGCGACGAGATCAACGGCGTCGAGATCGTTCGCCGGCTGTTACGCTCGAAACAGATCCAGGGGCTGCGCGGTACCCTGGTGGCCGTGCCGATCGTCAATGTGTTCGGCTTCATGCAGCACACGCGCTACCTGCCGGACCGCCGAGATCTCAACCGCTGCTTTCCCGGCAGCGAGTCGGGCTCGCTGGGGGGGCGTGTGGCGGCTCTGTTTCGCGAGCAGATCGTCGACCACGCCACCCATATCATCGACCTGCACACCGGGGCCATTCACCGCACCAACCTGCCGCAGATTCGCGCCCAACTCAGCCCCGGCAGCGAGACAGAACGCATGGCCAACGCCTTCGGCGCTCCGGTGATTCTTAACGCCGAGCTGCGTGAAGGCAGCCTGCGGCACTACGCGCAGAACCGTGGTATTCCCGTACTAACCTATGAGGCCGGCGAGGCGCTACGTTTCGACGAGTGGGCGATCACTCCGGGGGTGCGCGGCGTGCTGCGGGTCATGCGCCGGCTGGGCATGCTCACCGGCGAGCATCGGCGCCGACTGCCGCCCGCGGCGGAGCTGGCCAATGGCTCGAGCTGGGCTCGGGCACCCATCGATGGCATCCTGCGTCCCAAGGTTCGCCTCGGGGCTCGGGTAGCGAAGGGCGAGGTGCTGGGCAAGGTGGCCGATCCCTTCGGTAACGCCGAAGAGGCCGTTACCTCCATGGCCGACGGCATCGTCATCGGCATGAGCCGGCTGCCGCTGGCCAACGAGGGCGAAGCGCTGTTCCACATCGCCCGTTTCGATGAAATCGAAGAGGCCGAGAGCGCCGTGGAGGGCTTCCAATCCAGCCTGGAGCCGCCTCCGGATTCGCTCTTTTGAGCCTCAGGCCGTCTCGGTCTCGGTCAACGGTGTCGTCTCCGGCACCAGGCTGAGCGCGTCGTCGAAGACCCTCAGGCAGGCGCCGTCCAGGTGGCCGTTCTCGGATAGGTGGCGACGGAAGCGGCGCCCGCCCGGCCGGCCCTGGAACAAGCCCAGCAGGTGGCGGGTGATGTGGTTGAGCTTGGCCCCCTCGTCGAGGCGCCGGGCAATGTAGGGGCGAAAGGCACGGGCGGCGGCATGGCGGCTGGTTGCCGGGCCCGCCACGCCATAGAACGCCTCGTCCACGCCGGCCAGCAGCCATGGGTTCTGGTAGGCCTCGCGGCCGACCATCACGCTGTCGACCTGGGCGAGCTGCTCGCGGCACTCCTCCAGCGTCTTGATACCGCCGTTGATGCCGATATGCAGCTCCGGCCGACCCGCCTTGAGCCGATGCACCCGCAGGTAGTTGAGCGGCGGCACGTCACGGTTCTGCTTGGGCGAGAGCCCCTGCAGCCACGCCTTGCGCGCGTGCACGATGAACACCTCGCAGCCGGCGTCCGCCACCTGGGCGATGAAGCGCTCCAGGTCGGCATCCTCGTCCTGGTCATCGATACCGATGCGGCATTTCACCGTCACCGGGATCGACACCGCCTCGCGCATGGCGCGCACCGCTGATGCCACCTTCTCCGGATACGCCATCAGGCAGGCGCCGATCAGGTTGTTCTGCACCCGGTCGCTGGGGCAACCCACGTTGAGGTTGACCTCGTCGTAGCCCCATTCCTCGGCAATGGCCGCACACTCGGCCAGCTCGCCGGCATCGCTGCCGCCCAGCTGCAGCGCCAGCGGATGCTCCACTTCGTCGAAACCGAGGAAGCGCTCCCGCGGGCTGCCGTGGAGGATGGCGCCGGTGGTCACCATCTCGGTGTACAGCAGTGCGCGCCGGGTCAGCGTGCGCACGAAGGCTCTCTGGTCCCGGGTAGTCCAGTCCATCATGGGGGCAACTGCGAACCGGCGAGCCTCTGAAATAGGGAGCTTTGATGTCATATCAAGCGCTTACCGTGGTCTGCATACTGTATATTCATACCGTTAAATCCTGTCAGATACCGCTTAAAACCGCCCTTGCTGTACCATCATTGCACCAAAGTGCGGGCGTGGCCCGTTTCCGGCTTAGGGGTGGTACATCATGGCGACTTTTCAGAAGCGCGGGACCCGGTGGCGGGCCATTGTACGCAAGAAAGGGCACCCAGCACAGAGTAAGACATTCAGCACGAAGGCGCGTGCCCAAGCGTGGGCACGGGAGGTTGAGGGGCTGCTCGAGGATACGGCGGCGGGCCTGGCGCGAAGCCCCACCCTTGGAGAGATTCTTGATCGACACTTGGCACACCTGGACCTTACTTCCAGCCGCGGGCGCAAGAACAAATCAGCTGACAGGACGCTGCGCAACGGGCTTGGCGCCGAAACCCTGGTGTCAGCGCTAGACTTCGAAACCCTTAAGACATTCTGCCGTACTCGTATCCAGGTGGATGGCGTGAAGCCTTCGACGACGATGACCGACATCATGCACCTTTCGGGTGCGATCACGACCAGCATCGTCGAAGAAGCCTTGCCGGAGAAAGCGCGGGTGAATATGTCGGTGTGGCGAATTGGTTTGAAGCGGGCGGGCCTGATTGGCTCGCCAGATAATCGAGACAGGCGGCCGACCGCTGAAGAGCTCGAGGCGATCCTGGTGCACACCAAGCACAATCGAGCCCTTCGTCGGATCCGCTACCATGACCTGGTCCGCTTCGCGGTGGCCTCCTGCATGCGGCTCGACGAGATCTGCAGCTTGCGTTGGTCCGATGTCGACCTGGAGACGGGCACCGTGATCATCCGGCTGCGCAAGCACCCGACCCAGAAGACTGACCAGAAGGTGCCGCTAATGGGTGAGAGCCAGGCAATCATCGAGCGGCAACCCCGCGTTCATGAGCGTGTTTTCCCGTACGGCTCGGATTCTGTCGGCAATGGGTTTCGACGAATTTGCCAGTATCTCGAGATCGAGGACCTGCACTTTCATGACCTTCGACATGAGGGCATCAGCCGGCTGTTCGAACGTGGCTACCAGATCCAGGAGGTGTCCATGGTTTCTGGACATCGTGACTGGGGTAGCCTGCGTCGTTACGTGAACCTGAAAGCCGGCGACTTGGCAAAGAAGGATCGGGACCTAGAGCGCTAGGCCGCGCTCTCGCGGTGCTGGTCGATGTACTTGGCGGCATCGGCAATATGGACCATTGGTTGCCGGGCGGTGCGAGTCAACGGCACCGGGAACGTTCCGGCGGCGATGCGGTTTCGAGCGGTCTGAAGCTCGACGCCCATGATGTCCTTGGCGAAGACGTCCAAGGGAATCAACGCCTTTTCATAGACAGCCAGTAGCATGAATTCAGTTTTCATTGGTTTCCCCTGTTCTTCGCCCGCCAGGCGTTGAAGCGGTTACGGATCTGGCGAAAGGTACGCTCTGCTTCAAAGCGGTGATCGAGGTCTGCGCGGCTGTCGACCCCGCATGCTGCACAGAGCCAGTCCCTGGCGTCCTGCTCGTTATGGGTGCCATCGGGTAGGGCGCTTTCCGTCATGCCCAGCTTGTGCCGGCGGCGCCTGTCCAGGTAGAGCCGGAACGCCGGATCCTGGCAGAGCATGGCGGCCTGGCGGGCGACGGCGCCGCCCTTCGGTTGCTGGTCGTTCATGCTGCTACCTCTTTACCTTCAGGCCGGCGCGAATGCGACCGGCGGTGAAGGCGTCTACAGCCGGGCACTCGGGTGCGTGGTACTGGCCCGGTTCCGAACCGCATGCGTTGCAGACCTGGCTGCGCTCTAGATGCTTGCAGCGGTTGTGGCAGTTGAGGGCGTTGGCAGTGGCCTGCAGGACAGCCAGCTTGGCGGCGTCGAGCTGCTCCTGCAGGTAGGCAATCTCCTGGCCTTCCTCGGCTTCTATCTGCTCGAGGGTGTCGCGCAGCTCCTTCGCTTCCCGGCGGGTTACGCGGTTCTGCCGGCTTTGATCTTCGAAATGGTGCAGGTTCTTAATGGCCTGGTCGCGCTGCGTCTTCAGCTCGGCGCGCACGCCGAGCAGCTCGCGGGCGAGGCTGTAGGCGGTGCGACCGGCGGCCAGCTGGGTGGCCGCGTCGTGGATATCGACTTTGTTCACAGTCTCTCTCCTGGTCCTTTCGATCAACGGCGCTGGGCGGCGCGGCGTTCGCGGATGCCTTGGCATTCGATGCAAGTGATTGCCCAGGGCGCGGCCTGGCGGCGAGCGGCTGGGATCTCGCCGCCACAGTCGTCGCACTCGGTTGCAGCGAGATCGAGGCCGACCCAGCGTGGCCGGTTGGCCAGCGCGCCCTCGAGGCGGCGTTCCATGATCTCGGTGGCGATGTCGGCGTTATCGGCCATGGTTCAGGTCCTCGTTCGGGATGGCGGGCAGGTAGACGACGCGGCAGCCCTTGCGCCAGTCGTTGAGCCACACCAGCCAGGCCACGGCGCTGCGTACCGGGCGACCGGCGCGGCGCGATACGAATTGCTGGACGGCGCGGCCCTGGGTGGTGGCGGGGCTGTAGGGATCGACGCGGCCGGCAGGGTCGCGCACAGGTAGAGGCGGTTATTCACGGCTCAGCTCCTGGGCCTTCTGGCCCAGCCGGTAGCCGCACCGGCTGTTGGCGATCGCGCGACGCAGATCGCCCTCTGACTCGAAAGCCACGACCATGGCGAACTGATGTTCCACCGCGCCTTGGTTGGGGGTGAGCACCGCGAGGGTGCCGGCATCCTGCAGGACGCCGCGGGGCTGGTGGCTGGTCATACGTTGGCGCATGTTTTTCTCCTTTTTCATCAACACAGCTCGGGTGGGTAGAACTCTTCCGGCTCAAACGGCGGTGCTTCGATGTAGATGCCGCGTTCGGCAAGGACTCGCCGGGCCGTGGCGTCGTGCTGAATCAGCCGTTTTGCTGCCGCCTGGGCGGCTCGAGTCTCAAAATCGACGTCATCCATTTCGGCGCGAACCTCTTCACTGCTGCGCCACTCTTCAAAACGCCGGATCTGGGCCGCCAATACCTCGGCGTCCGGGCTTTCTGGGAAGGGATTGCGGGGCGTCAGGTCGACGCCCGTACAGTTAGTGACACAAGTCCAAGGGGCCGCGGCTTCGCCGCGTCCCGGGGTGCTCGCCGCTGGGGTGCGGTCTTTTGAACGCACCTCCCAGCTGTACAAGCGGGTGAGGTATTCGGCATCAACCCCGTAACGGCCCTTCACCACCAACCCCTTGGTCACCTGCACCGGGTCGCCGTAGCGGCCCAGCACGTCGATACCCTGGCGGATCTCGCCGGTGCCGTGGCTGATGCCGTCGCCGGCCGGGTCCTGGGCCATCAGGCGCCAGGGCTTGACCGGCTGATCCTTGCGCTTGGTGCAGGGGCCGCCCATGAGTCGAAGGAAAATCGCCCACTCGCCGGCGTTGGCGGCGCGGCGGATGGCATGGAAGCGTTCGGCGGCGGTGGGCTCGGGGCGCGTGCACGCTTCCCACTCCTGCAGCTGGTGCTCTTGCTTCTCGGTGAGGCGGCGAACTTCACGCCAGACCGTGACCGAGGGAAGGCCCAGAAACTGGAACTGGCGGATGCCCCAGGTGGCGGCCCATGCCTCGATGCGTGGTGCTACTTCAGTGAGAGAGCGCTCGTAAAGGTCCTTATCGTCTCCCTCGATACCGGTGCGGGTGAACTGCTCGCCATTGATGTTCTTGCTGATGTACTTGGCCACGTAGCCGGCAGCAGTTCCCTTGTTGTAGTCGATCTCCTCGACATCGAACCGGGCCGTCGTCTTGTTGCCACGACGGTCGTAGAGCTCTTCCGGCGATTCGGCTTCGGCATACTCTTGCAACACTTCGGTGACACGGGCCTGGTGCTCGGGGACCATCCAGACGAGCAGGTGCCAATGTGGCGTGCCGTCGTGGTGGGGCTCGACCACTCGGATGCCGTAGATGGCCAGGCCATCGCGGGCCAACTTGGCGCGTGCCCGGGCCCAAACCTGCTGTAGGTACTGCTGAGCCTCACGCGGTGTGCTGCCGTCGTATTTACGGTTTCGACGGCAGTGGTATTGGTATCGCTTGCGCTTGGCGTTCCAGTACTTATTGGCATTAACCGGATGGAAGCGGCTTGGCGCGGTCACGGTGTAGAACACACCGACATGGCCCAGGCGGCGTGCTTCTACCTCGGTATCACGGATGCGCAGCATCAGCTCTGCCCGGCGGTGATCGGGGTTGGCCAGGCCCAGCTCTGCCAACTCGGCGAGTGTGTAGGTCTGGCCTTCCTGGTTGATTGCCTCGAGGGTTTCGAGCAAGGCGTGGTTCCGGTGCTTCTGGCTTCGCCGACGCTCGACGGTCATGTCGCTGCAGTAGATACCGGCCTGGGCGTGCACGCGGCGGGCTTCGCGCTGGATCTGCTCGAGGCGGCGGCCCGACAGGCGGCGCAGCTTGCGGCGCCACCACAGCGAGCAGCTCAGCCGGCCGAGCTGGCTGGCAATGGAACCGGTTCGGGCAGGCGGCTCGATGCCATGCACGGCGGCCCGGGAGCGGGCCTTGCGCAGGGCGAGGGCGTCGGCAACGGCGATGCTCATCACCGGGGCGCGCTGCCAGCGGAACACGGCTATCAGCGGGATACCGCCCGGGGGCGGGCTCAGCGGATTGCGTGACTTGGCGACTACTTCGGCCAGGTGGCGGGCCTGGGCTGAGGCGGTATCGCCCTTGATGGGCGGCAGTTCCAGCGGTGGTGGCAGCAGGCCCAGGCGTAGCCGGCGGTTATGCTCGGCAATGCTGCCGATCAGGCGGGCGCGCTCGTTCTCGACGGCGGTGGCGTGGGCCGTGGCGTAGTCGATCAGGGCCTCGTCGTCCTGGGTGCAGTTGAACCCGCCGATAACCAGGGACCGCTCGACGTAGGCGAGCCATTCGCTGGCGGCCTGGATGCCCTCGATGGTGGTATTGCCGCGGTTGCGGATGGCGGCCACGGCCTTTTTCAGGTCGGCCGCGATGGGGGCGAAGCGGTTATAGATGCGCTGGGGATCGACCAGGCCTTCGGCGTTTCGCTTCAGCCAGCGGTTGCCGGCGGCATTGCCGTAGCGCTTGGCGACGTGCACGAAGCCGGCGGCGAGATCCTCGGCCCAGACGGTGACGCCATCGAAAAACGCCTGACGCCAGCGGTGGCATTCAGGTGTGCCGAACTGCAGGGATACCGAGAGCCTCGTCATCAGAGCGTTCCTGGGGCCGTGGCTTGCTGCTCGGGGGCGTCCTGCAGGATGCCCTCGATCTGAAGCAGCACCATGCCCAGCTTGTGGGCTTCGTCTTCCAGCAGCTGGGCGTATTCGGTCTTGCCGTCATGCCTCATCTTCGCGGCCAGCTCGTCCAGCTCGATGCGACCTTCCCAGAGCGCGTTCATCGTTTTCTGTTGGGTAACCATTACGCGACCCCTCTTTCGATCAGGCCGAGCCAGTGCAGGGCGGCCTTGGTGTTGCCCTCGGCGATGGCCTGGCGGGCGTGGGCGGCGAGTTCGCGGCTTGGGTGGGGCTTGTCGCCTTCCAGGCGGTCGCGAAGGCGGGCGGCGTATTGGCTCATGCGGTGCACGGCGGCGCGGATGCTGTCGCGGTTGAACTTGGGCATCTGCTCCAGGGCGGTGAGGCATTCACGCGGGTCGATCTTGGCGCTGGCGAGCAGGGCCTTACGCTCGCCGGTGGCCAGTTCTGACCAGAGGGCCGCCAGGTCGCGGTCTGCACAGCGGTCGTGCAGCTCGGCGCGGAGGGCGCCCCAGTCGCCGCGGTCGGGTTGGACGGCGGGCGGCTGGTGAGTTGTCGGCAGTTGATGGACTTGGGCTGACATGGGCACCCCCTGGCGTGGCTGTTGGGTTGTGGCGAGTGGTACGGCGGTTCAGTGCTCGAGGACGACGGGGCGACGTGTCTCGCGGTCGACGACGACGGCGCGACCTTCGGTACGGGCCTGCTCGAGCAGGCGCACCAGATCGGTGACGGTGAACACGGCGGGGCGGCCGCCCTCGGTGCGCAGTACCACGACGCTGGAGGTCGAGGCGTTGATGTCGATACGGGCCACCTGGTTGGTGCTCTCGATATCGGCATAGGCCTGAATGGCGGCCAGCTCGGCGGCGGCCTCGGGCATGTCGTGATTGACGACGAGGAACTCGATGCAGTTGGCCAGGGCGTTGACGCGGTTCTCCCAGCGGTCGCGGAATAGCTGGGCGGTGGCCAGGTTGTAGGCGTCGAGCTGGGGGGCGTGGGCGCTGCGGTTACGCAGTTGAGTGACGATTCCCATGGTGGTGGTTCTCCTGATGTTGGGTTAGCTGTGCTGGGCGGTGAGTTGCTCGAGTAGCACGCGGCGGCTGGCAGGCTCGATGGGGATACGAACGGCGGCGTTGGGCTTACGGCTGGGCGCCGTGGTGGTGGCGAACTCGATATGCAGCTTCCCGGCCCAGCCACAGTCGGGATTGATGCACTGGGCATAGACTTCGTAGAACACCGGCGCCGGGCGCTTGCTGGTACGGGTAATGGCGCGATCGGCGCAGTGTGGGCAGCTGATTTTCACCGGCCTCTGCCTCCTGAATTGTTGATGGTGTAAAGCGCTCGGCCTCGGCCGGTGAGCCCCGCGGCGCCCTTGCGCAGGCGGCGGCGGAGTAACCACTCGGCGGCCTGTTCACGGCTCTCCAAGCCTTGCTGCTGGCAGATCTCGTCGAGCTTGGCTGTCGTGTGCTCATCGAGTTCGAGGGATTGCTCCGGCATGGGGGGCCTCGTTTTGCACGGTGGAAAGACGGTGTATGTACGGCTTCTTTCAGGAGTCCCGAGCGGGCATCGTGGAAACCGAGGCCACCGGATCGAGGCCCAGCGTTTCCTGGGCTTCCTTCATCATCATCTGGCGCATGACCTCGGCCTTTGAGACGCCCAGGTAGTTGGCCAGCGCGGTGATGATGGCGTCCTCGTACTCGTCCAGATAAACGGTGGCCTTGTTAGTGCGAACACGTTTGGGGTCCTGGTACATGGCAAATGTCCTTCAGCAGTGGTCAGGCAACGGTTCAGCTAGCAGCCAGGGTGTCGTCTTCGTACCCCTGGATACCGCGAAGCATGAGCATGCGCAGGGTGGCCGAGAGGCTACGCATCTCGGTCTGGGCGATGGCTTCAAGTTGCTTGCGTTCCTGGGGGGTGATCTGGGTCATCACCTGTTTGCTGCAGCCGTTGGGGCTGCGCGAATAAGTGGTGCCAGGGTTACGAATGGTTTCCATGGTGCTCATGGGTTAGGCTTCCTTTGTGGAGTTCTAAGCATCAAAAAAGAGCAAGGAGTTCAGGGATGTCTGAGTCGAAAACGCATGATCCGGTTAATCTTCCTGATCACGCGGCACACGAGGCTGTGTTGGAGCTGTGCCGCGCCGGGGCCTTCGGCTTCGGCCCCGAGGCGCAGGCTATGGGTGCAGCCGACGGCGAAGCGCTGGGCAAGTCGGTCAGTGCGGCGCATCAGGCGATTGCCGATTACTATCGAACTCTGCGGCAGCGCTGAGCACGAACAGGCCATCGCGCAGAGCAGTGGCGATCTCGACGGCACGCTGCTGAAGTGCTTCGCCGCTGATGCCCTGTTTGGCCAGGTCGGTCATGGACTCGACCAGGGCCTGACGAGCCATCAGGTGATCGCGAGGATCGAGGACGTTTGCGCTATAAGGACCTGTTTGTGTCGGTTTGGGCTGATTCATGTGGCGATCCCTTAACGTATGAGGTGCCTAGATGGCTGATAAAGAAGACTTCGCGGTGCCAGTGCTGGTGGATGTGCCATTCACGCTGGAGTACGACGAAGCGACCGGCCTGGCTCACCTGACGGGCCCGATGATTGAGCAGCAGGGCGTGCCAATAGGGTTTCGGGTGACCTTGACGCCGGCAGCACAACTAAAGCTTCGGGAAGCGCTTGAGCATGTGGAGCGCGAAGCCGCCATGCCGCCATCAGCTCATCGAAGAGCGGATCGCCTGCAGTGACGGCAAAGCACGGTGTTTGCTGAAGGCTGGGCCTGGTCATGGTTGGCTCCTTCGTTTCCTTGTGCACGTTTGTGCATTTGTGGGTAAACATAATGCGCAAACGTGCGCATGTCAAAGGCTTGAGGTATTGAAGTGCGCTCATGTGACCGTTTAAAAGCAGAGAGACTAAGACTTTCTCTTTCTCAAGAAGAGCTTGCGAAGCTTGGGCGTGTGTCCAGACGTGCACAGGCCAGCTATGAAAGTGGTGAAAGAAGCCCCAGAGGGGAATATCTTGAGTCCATTGCTCTGGGAGGCGTGGACGTGGGCTACGTGCTGACCGGCCAACATAGTGCCGAGCCGAGCGTTTCCGCCCAGCGCGTTGCCGATGGCGCGCCAGTGGCAGCGACCTACGGCCCTGGGCCGGGGCTTGCCGAGGTCAAGCTCTACGATGTGGAGGGTGCGGCGGGCGCGGGCCGGTCCCTCGAGGGCGAGAGGGTCGAGGGCGTGATCCATTTCCCGGAGGCGGAGCTGGCCGCCCTGGGCGTATCTGCCGAGCGGGTAGCCGGCGTGAAGGTGCGCGGCGATTCGATGGAAAGCACCTTGGCCGATGGCGATTGGGTGCTGGTCGACCTAGGCAGCCGCGATATCCGGCAGGAAGGGGTATTTCTGCTGACCGTGAGCGGCGAGCGACGCATCAAGCGGGTGCAGCGCCTGGCCGGTGGCGCGCTGTTCCTGATCAGTGATAACGAGCACTACCAGCCCGAGATGATCACGCCGCAGCAGATGGGGGAGGTGGAGATTCTGGGGCGGTGTGAGGTGCGGATTGGCAGGATTTCGTAGCAGATTACTGTACCGGTGACAACCATTAAACGCAATTTAAGAAAAAGAACGCAGACAGTTTTATTTGTTCTGGGGCTCTGTTGAATGATCGATTTTATTGTTGCTTTAATTCCATTGATCGTTGCCATTATCACGGTAATTTTTCTTAGTCGTCAAATTTGGCTTTACTTATTAAAGGACGTTATATCAGAAAAAATCACTGAGATACAGGCTACTAAAAAACGTGTAAGAAGCTTGGCTTCATCAAGCTTAATTGATTTTAAAGATGAGATTGATAAGAGCGGGTTGGAGCTAGTTCAGCAGGCTGACTTGGATGCTGTAAAATCCAGTTTTTCAGAGATATATGATGTATCGCTACATTCTTCCAAGCCGCTTGCAACAGTAGCATTTCTTGCTAGGTTTACTTTTTCCAATATTCATTTTGAAGATATAGAAACGTTTGATAATATGACGGAAGAAGGTGGTAGCTGGTCATTAGGATTGTTGCGAAGGGATTACTACAAAAAAGCCGCTTCTGCTTTGGCTTTGATAGAATCAAAGGCAATCCGCTCGATTGAAATGCCTAAAGGCATATCTGTATCAAACTCCATTTATCTTCCCTCTAGATTTCAAAAATTTTTTTCTGGTGAAGGGGTTAAGTATATCAAGGGGATGGAGCAAGGGGCTGAAATACGCACAGCGGACGTGAATATTGCAGAGTTTTTCTTCCATGTTGTTGGATATTCTTCATCTGAGATTGAAACTATTTTTTCGTGCAGATTTTTCCAGATCATGAGAGAGAATTGGCTGTTCATACCTTACCTGGTTGAAAATCAAGTCTACTGCCCTTTAGAGTTTGAGTTTCCCAGTTCGAGTAATGTTTCTAGAAAAGTACATTTGGTCGCGTTGGGTTTCCACAGAGCCCTTATTGGAGAGGGGTGTTATATAAAAATTGTTTTCTGTAATTTGAGTTTAAACATGAGGTTCTTTCAAGGCATCAATGAAGAGGTTGTAAAAGGCCGGCTGGAAGAGGTTCTTGGCTCTAAGCCAAATAAGGTTGCATTTCATAATCGGCTTGAGGCTTTTGAAGTTGAGTACGATGCTTCTGTGCTGACGAATTTGTATTATCAAAATAGGTATAAAATGGTGAGCAGCTATCTTGTAAGTGATAATAATCTCTCTTTTGCTAAGCGTTTGAAGGTTTTTTCAGGGTTGTTGGTTAGGAAAAAGGCGAAAGACAAAGACTTGCCTTGATTAGTTAGACTGATAGTTTGCTTCTTGGATGATTAGTAATCCTTAATTGAGTTCATGTTATGTGCGGCCGCTTCGCTTCTTTCAACGCCTACCCCAAGCTAGCCCGGCGGGTAGGCGTTGTAGTGGCCGAGGAAGGGCCACCCCCTCGCTACAACATCCCGCCGGGCACTTGGATCACCGGGTTTCGGCAGGTCGCTCATGATGCGCCACCCGAGCAGCTCGAGCTGTGGTGGGGCTACCGGCCGAAGTGGGCCAAGGGCAAAGCCGCACAGCCGATCAATGCCCGGGCCGAGACGGTGGCCACCAGCGGCTATTTCAAGCACGCCTTCGCGCGACAGCGCTGCCTTATTCCTGCCGATGGCTGGTTCGAGTGGTTGGCCACCGATACCGGCAAGCAACCGCACTATATTACCCGCACCGACCGCGAGCCGATGGCTTTCGCAGGGATCTACGCCGAGCGCGAGGATGGCAGCCTGGGCTGCGCGATACTGACCGAGCCGGCCCGCGGCAGCGCTGTCGAGGTTCATGACCGCATGCCGCTGATCCTGGACGACGCCAGCCTTGAGCCGTGGCTCGATCCTGACCTTACGGACCGCGAGACGATCCGCCAGGTAGTGAGTCACCTGGACGCGGGGCTGATTGAGCATTGGCCGGTGGGCCGCGCGGTGAACCGGCCTGGGAATGAGGATGATGCAGGGTTGATCAATTCAGCATAGCATCCAGCTTAATGTTTATTCGCCATCGCCGATATAGATCAAGCATTCACACGGAATGCTTACTGACCAAGGAGAAAGCAATGAAATTTCTGGAGTCTTTTCAATTTGTTAACAAAAAATTCTCGTTCGCATGTGAGAATTGCGGGGATAACTGTGGCGGCTTTTGTGACGATTGTGGGCTGACCAAATGCCGGTGTATGTGCTGAGAGAGCTCGGCTCCTAACGGTGTTGCCTCGGCTTGTGGCCGAGGCTCCCATACTCTTTCCCGATGATAACAATCGTTCCTCTCTGTGATCCCTATACAGTGAATTCATGTATCACTGAGCGCACCACGCCCCACACCTGGCACTCGAGATCATTCAGCGGAATCGGCACGTAGCGTGGGTTGCCCGAACAGAGAAATGGTTGCCCTTCACGCATCTCGTAGCGCTTCACGGTGATCTCGCCTTCCACCATGGCCACCAGAATGTGGCCGGGACGAGGATCGATTGAGCGATCCACCAGCAGCAGGTCGCCTTCATGGATGCCAAGGCGATCCATGCTGTCGCCTGTCACCGTCATAAAGAACGTGGCCGATGGTTTCTTGACCAAGCGCTCGTTGAGGTCGAGCGTGCGGCCTTCGTAATCCTGAGCAGGTGAAGGGAAGCCGGAAATGCCTGCACGCCCCAGGGCCAGAGGGTACGGTAGCTCAAGGGATGGTGGGGCTGGGTGTGCAGCAATGATCGCGTCATGTGGCATGGCTGGGTCTCCTCTCGAAAGCTGGTTCTTTATACAGTATTCTCGGCTCAGATGGCCACAGGCAAACGCTAATGGAGCTCAGGCCGCTCAACTAAAAGAACGAGTCGATATGAGGCAGGGGCATGCGCGTGAATTATCTGGGCCCGCTGATTGCGGGTATGCATCCAGCGATGGAGGGGCTCAACCTCAAGCAGTTCAGGGCAAGCTGCTACCTAGTGGAGGTGAGCGACGAGGCGGGCGTGAATGGCCCGATCATGGAAGGCGACTTGCTGGTCGTGGACGAGGCCCGGAAGGTGGGCCATGCCGATCTGGTGGTGGCTGAGCTGGAAGGCGAACAGCGGCTTTTCCGAACACACCGGATCGGTGGCGCCTATCGGTTACTACCCACCGCGGGTCCGCGGCAATCAGTCATCGCTCGGGTGTCGGATTTGCGCGGTGTCGTGGTCAGCCAGACGCGTCGGTATGGGGTTTGAGTAGTCAATTTCTTACAGGGGTTGCAGAGATCTTCCATACCCGTGATGCCGGCTATCAGATAAGGTGAATTCGATGCTTCGCTACCGACCGGATTGCCCCCGGTCGCCAGGGATGAAGAGAGGCGTCATATCAAAGCCCCCGCTGATGGATTAGCGGGGGCTTTTTCATGGCTGGGTGGTGGAGCCGTGGCAGTCCCGGTAATGCAGTCAATGACTTACATGGGGTGAGTGCAATGATTGCCAGTAGCGGCATGATGGCGAGAAATTTCAGATATGACTTTTAAATTTATGGCTACACTATGATTAGTGAAAATACATGCTGCGGCTTATGATAAAAACGGACAAAAGTATGAGATATCCAATCTTGTTATTTTCGATTTCCATATTTTGTAATTCTTTAGCTATGGCTGAAGAAGAAAATGTTCAAGCCTCTGAAGGAGGGGCTGATGAAAGTGAAGAGTTGAGTGCTGCAGCTGAAAGAATAATTGATTTGATGGAAGAGGAAAGTGCTAGATACGATCTTCCAATGTTGGAGCCAGCTCCAGTGGGTCTAATGGAACCAGCTCAAGTGAGTGATATGGAATCAGCATATCCATATTACTCAGAAGGTTTAGTTGATTACAACACTGCTACTGGTGATCCATGTGCTAATAAAGCTATTGCAGAACTGGATATATGTGAGGGTTGGGAGCCTGAACAAGAATAACAGGAGGTAGAGACATGTGTTGGCTTGAGAAATATGTGTTGTCTAAGTCTGCAGAGTGGGTTGGTGCACTTTCCTTGTCAATAGGTTTGGTTATTGCAGTAGTTCAATACAGCAATTACAAAGATGAAGTGAGCGCAAATAGAAGTTTTGAGATAGTTAGTGAATTAAACTCTGAAAGATCTTGGGAGCATAGAGCTAACCTATCACCTATTCGAATTGATATGCAGTTATTGCTTATGGAATATTTAAGCTCTGAAGAAGTCGAAGAAAACGGGGCCGAAAAGGATGCTAATCAATTCTACCATTACATGGTGAATGATATCGCTTCCGCACCCAGTGTGTATATTTCAATTGATAATGCTTTTTCTTTATACCATAAAGCTTCTGAATGTATTAAGGTCGGCCTATGTGATGATAAAGTGATTGGTTCTATGCTTAGGCCTTATGCGAATGCCTTTCTAAAAAGCTGGTACCCCTACGGATGTAGGGATGAAATTCGCTCAGCATGGACAAGTGTTTACCGCAGGTTCGCGGGCGGTGAGTATCGTTGCGATTACCTCGTGGAGACAGGGGAAACTTCTGTATATCACCAATTTTTGAGGTTGAAAATGCTCGATGAGCAATAGTAAAGACAACTTGAGTTAACGCGATAAATTATCATCCTTGTATTTAGGTATTGGATTTCTTACAGGGATTCCAGATATCTTCCATACCGAAGTTAGCCGCGGTCAAATAAGGTGAATTTGATGCTTCGCTACCCGACCGGATCGCCCCCGGTCGCCAGGGATGAAGAGAGGCGTCATATCAAAGCCCCCGCTGATGGATTAGCGGGGGCTTTTTCATGCCTGCTCGCCACGTACCTCCATTTGCACGCTGCTGGTGTAGGCGGTGTCGGTGAGTTCGTGGGTGACTTCGGTGACGAGCCAGCGGGTGGCGTCGATTTCGGCTTTCCAGCCGCGCAGGGTGGCTGGGGTTTCGGGCATCAGGCTGGCGTTGCCTTCGGCGAGGGTGAGGCTGAATTGCGCTTGCCCACGCTGTATGCGCTGCCATTCCGAGCGGGCGGCGGCGAGGGCGTCTTGCTCGCTGGCGTAGGTGGGGCGCAGGCGCTTGGGGTTGTCGTCGCTGCCGGCGATGACTTCGCGCTGCTCGGCTTCGTCGGGGTCGTGCCATACGGCCACGGCGCCGGTGTAGCTGTTGCGGTCGGTGGCGATGTAGCGGTGCTGGTCGCCGTCTTTCCGGGTGAGGGTGATGGCGGGGATCTCGACGCCGCTGGCGGTGATGGCCTGGCCGGCGGTGGTGAAGATCAGGCGGGCGGCCTTTACGGTGGCCACGGCATCGTATCGTTCGGCGAGGCGGGTCAGGAAGTTGAGGTCGCTTTCCTCGGTCTGGTCGATGTGCTCGAGCAGGGCGCCCTTGAAGGTGTCGCCGATGATGGGCTCCAGCTCATGGCGGCCGGCGATGGTGGCGACGATGTCTTCCAGGGTGAGGCCATCCCAGCTTTGGGTCCGCTTGCCGGGGAGGCCTTCGCGCATGTCGGCGCTACGCGCGCGGATGCTCACTTGGTCGGGACTGCCGCTGTGCTCCACTTCATCGACGATGTAGCTGCCACGGTCGACGAGGCCTTCGTCGTGCCAGCCGATGGCCACCGCCAGGGTGGCGCCACGCGGGGGCAGCTCGAGGAGGGCGTCGTCGTCGGTGAGGGTGATATCGAGCTGGTCGGCTTCCATGCCGCGGCGGTCGGTCAGGCGCAGGCTGATCAGCCTGGCGCGTAGCTCAGGGCTGATGGTCTTGCCCTGCAGGGTGATGCGGTAATCGGGCCGGCGGCTCATGCGAAGGCCCCGCGGACCAGGCGCATGGCGGTGGCGTCGAGCACGCCGAGGCGGTCGCGCCGGTCGTCGTCGATACGCTGCAGGGTGATGTCGAACTCGATCTGGCTGGCGGCGCCGTCGCGGAAAAAGCGGCTCTTGCGCTCGTTCAGGTTCTCGATCACGTAGATGCCGTAGTTGCGGCCGGTCCCCTCGATCAGCGGCCAGGCCTTTCCTTCGTTGGCCATGCGGCGCAGCTCGTCGAGGTTGCTTTGTCCGCCGGTGAATTCCGGCAGCAGGGTACCCGTCAGGGTGATGGTGTCCTCACCGGGGCCGAGGAACTGCCGGGAGGGGCGGGCCCCTACCCGGCTCTGGCTGGCGTGGCGCCAGTTGGTTTGGCGCTGCAGCTCCTGGTAGGCGGCGGTACCGAGGCCGAACACGAACAGTCCATAGGCCATCATCATGGGTGTGGTCCTCAATCGGTGTCGTAAAGGGCGCTGCGCTGGCGGGCGGCCATGCGGCGTTCCGCGGCTTGCAGGGCGTGCTGTACGCGGGCATCGACCATTCTGGCCAGGGCTTGCTCGTCCATGCCTGGCGCGGCGTGGATCTCGATGTTGATGCCGCCTTGAATGACCAGGCCGCCACCGCCGCCGGCGGCCATGGGCGGCCGGTGATCGATCGCCACGCCACCACCGCCGCCGGACCCGGCAACGGCAACGGCAACGCTGGCGGCGGCGCCCAGGGCGAGCCCGGCACCGGCCTGCTGCAGGCGGCGGGTGAAGGCGCTGACTTCCTTGAGGGGGCCGCGCTCGCTGCGTTCTAGACCCTGCTCATAGCCCTGCATGGTGTTGTCGCCCAGCGTGGCAAACACGCGGGAGGGCGAGTTGATGCCCAGGCGGTCGGCGAACCAGCCGCGCACGGCGCTGGCGGTGTCGCCGATCTTGTCGCGCAGCACACTCCAGCGCTCGTCGATGCCGTTGACCAGGCCTTCCATTAGGTTGCCGCCGAAGCCGGCAAACACGGTCGATGGCGAGTTGATGCCCAGGCGCTCCTTGAACCAGCCGGTAACGCTGCCGGCCATGTCGCTGATGGTGTCCTTTAGGCTGTCCCACTTGGCGCTGATGCCGCCGAGCAGGCCGTCGACCATGAAGCCGCCGATTTCGCTGAAGCTGCGCGGGACGTCTACGCCCAGAGTGCTGAGCCCGGCGCTGATGCCACGCCACAACAGGCCCAGCGGTGACCAGTCGATCAGTACCTGGCTGATGGTGGCAATGCCGCCATCGAAGGCGGCCTTGATGCCGCCCCAGAGGTCACCGAACCAGGCGCCGGCCGCGCCCCATGCGGTTTGGAAGGTGGCCATAGGCGACCAGGCCACCAGGCCCTTTAGCCAGTCCCACAGCGCGCCGGCGCGCTCCTTGATGCCTTCCCACAGTGCGCGGAACTTGGGCCCGATGGTTTCCCAGTTGCGCCACAGGTAGATGGCCCCGGCGGCAATGGCGGTGATGGCACCGATGACCCAGCCCAGCGGGGTTGCCATGAAGGCGAGCGACAGCGCCTTGATGCCACCGATCAGGCCGGGCAGGGTGCCGGCGAGCATGGCCAGGGCGGCACCGGCCTTGACCAGGCTGATGCCGAACATGACGACGCTGAGAATCAATTTACTGGCGAACAGGCCACCGAGCACGATGGCCAGGTTGTCGAAGCCGCCGACCATATCGGCGGCCCGCTTGATGATATCGCCCAGCACGCCGGCGACGGTGGCGGCGCCCTGGGCGATGTCCTTGAGCACGGGAACCGCGGCCTTGAGGTTTTCGCCGAAGGCGCGGGCGAATTCGCGAACCTTGTCGCTGTTCTCCTGCATCCAGGCGGACAGCTCGCGCATCAGGTCGGCGACGGCAGGCATCAGCTCGGCGCCGATGGTGTGACGCATGCCGTTCATGCCGAGCTGGGCGTCGAGCATGGCGTCCTTGAAGTCCTCTGCCCCGCGGGCGGCTTCCTCACTGAGCACACCGCCTGCCAGGTGGGCTTGTCGGGCGTAGTCGGAGAGGCCTTCGCCGCCGTCCTGCAGCATGTTGAGCAGATCGGCACCACTGTTGCCGAACAGCTGGCTGGCAAAGGCGGCCCGGTTGGTGTGCCCTTCGACCTCGTTGAGCCGGTCGGCGACCACGCCGAGGGCGCGGTCTGGACTCATGCGGGCGAGATCCTGCGCGGACAGGCCGAGCTCTTCATAGGCTTTCTTGGCGGCACCGCTGCCTTGGGCGGCGAGGCCGACGCGGCGCGTGAAGCGCTGCATGCTGCCGTCGAGGGTTCCGGTATCGACCCCGGCGCGCTCGGCGGCGTAGCGCAGTTCCTGCAGCTCGGTGGTGCCGATGCCGATGGCGTCGGCGGTCTTGGCGACATCATCGCCGAGGGTGGCGGTGCTGTTGGCCAGGCCGAAGATGGAGCCGGCGGCGAGGGTGGCGCCGATGGTGAGGTTGCGGGTGAAGCGCCGGGCTTCGCCGGTCATGTTGCGGAAACGGCCGCTGACGTCGGCCTCACCGAGGCGACGAAGGGCGGTTTGCTGGCGTTCGAGCCGGCGGTTGGTGATCTCGATCTGTCGGGCAAGGGCGGCATTCTGCTCTTCGAAGCCCTTGGTGCCCCGGGTGCCTGCAGGCAGCTCGCGGGCGAGCTCGCGGACGCTGTTGCGCTGGGTGCGGTATTCGTTGCTGAGCTTGTCGACTTCACGCTGGGCGTTCTTCTGCTGCTGGGTCAGCCTTCGGGTGGGGCCGCTGGTGCTCTCCAGCTGGCGGCTGATCTGGCGCAGCTCTTCGCGCTTGTCCATCAGGGCGCGGCGGGTGGCGTGGCTCTGTCGCGACATGTCGCGGAAGCCCTGCAGGCGCTTCTGCTGGTCGTTGAGGTTGCGCAGTTCGGCGCGGGTTTCACGCATGGCGCGGCCGGCACCCTGGCTGCCGCTGAGGATCTGCCGTAGCGGCCCGGTGGCCTTGTTTATCGCGCTGAGTGTGACGCTCAGGTTGAGGTCTCTGGCCATCGGGCGGGCTTCCTATCGCTTGGGCTTGGCTTCGTGCCGCTGGCGGGCGCGTTCGCGCCAGTCCATCAGTTCATCGAGTGGCATGGGGTCCATGTCGCTGGGCCCCCAGTGGAACACCATGGCGATATCCGCCATGGCGTCATCGACGTAGGCGGGCAGCGCTAGTCGTCGGTCTGTTCCGCCCGCTTGCCCAGCAAAAAACGGCTCACCTTGCTGCCCAGCTGCACCAGGTCGGCGGGGTCGAGCTTGCGCAACTCTGCCTCGGTCAGTGCCGGCTCGGTGATGCGTGGCAACACCTTCTGCAGGCTCTGGGTATCCATGCTGAGCAGATCGACCAGGGCCACGCCGCGCAGGGCGCCAGACAGCGGCTTGCGGACGGTCACTTCGGTAACGGCCTTGCTGCCGCGCTGGATGGGCGTGTCGAGCGTGACGGTTTCGGTGGGGATGGCGGGCAGTTCGGCGGCCGGGGCTTCGACCTGCTCGGCGGCTTGGGCTTTCTCGGACATGGTTCTCTCCTGGGGAAATCAGGCCGCCGGGGCGGCCGGGTAGCTGGCTGGTTGGGTTACAGGCCGAGGGCCTGGCGGCGCTGGGCGTAGCGGTCTTCACCGCGCACGCGGAAGACGAAGCCGGGCACGTCGCGTTCGATGATTTCCTGGCCGTCGACGCTGAGCTTGAAATAGCTGAGCGTGGTGGTGACGCTGATCTGGTTGTTGTCGCCCTTGCTGGCGTCGCCCAGGGCAATGGTCTTGTGGCGGCCGCGCATGACGATCTCCACCGGCACCACTTCGCCGGTTTCGTCGCTTTCATAGCTGCCGGTCATGCGCAGGAGGGCGGCGTCGTGGATCGGTGAGCCGAAGGTGTCGAAGATCTCGACGATCATGCCGCCGGCGGTCCATTCGAACTCTTGCAGGGCGCCGCCCTGGTCCACTTCGATGGGGCCATCCATGCCGCCGCCTTCGTACTCGACCATGCGGCGGGCCATTTCCGGCAGGGTCAGTTCTGGGATCATGCCCTGCCAGTTGTTGCCGTCGCCGAACAGGTTGAAGTCTTTGAGGATCTTGGGAAGCATCTCTATCTCCTAATCAGGTTCCCGAAGCCGAACCGGCTATCAGGCGGCGGCGACGCGGTCGGCGAAGTCGACGAGGTAACGGTCGGTGATGCGCTGTTGGAAGTTGAGGTTCTCCAGGGGCGGCACCGGGGTGTAGTCGTAGTCGATGTAGAGCTTGCCGCTCTTCAGGACCTCTTCACTGTTCATCTCGGGATCGAACCAGGCGGACCCGCCGAGCAGCCGGCCCTGCCGGATCCACTCGCGGAACTTGGCGTTCACGCCTTCGATCAGGTCTTTCACCAAGGTCGGGTGCATGGGCATGTCGATGGCCCAGAGGTGGGCCTCGGCCATGGTGTCGGCGATGATCTGGGCGGTGCGGGTGTAGTTCTCGAAGGCGAACAGCGGGTCTTCGCTGCAGGTGCGCGAGCCCCAGAAGCGGAAGCCGCTCTTGTTGATCAGCGTGGTGACGTCGGCGGCGTTGAGGTATCCGGCGTCGGTGTCGGGGTCCTGCAGATCCCAGAACACGTCTTTGCTGATGCCGGACACGGCGTTGACCGGCTGGTTGGATAGGGTCTTGTGCCAACCGAATTCGCTATCCAGCCGAGCGCGATGGCCCAGGGCCTTGGCCACGGCGGAGAGGTCGCGGGTTTCCTCGGCGACGACGTCGAAGTTGGTCCAGTCGGGCCAGATGACCATCACCTCGCGGGCTCCGAAATTCTCCCGGTACATCGCGGCCTCTTCCTTGGTCGCGCAGCCGAAGGCGCTGGCGTAGACGAAGGCGCGGAGCTTCTTGGCGATGGCGATCAGCTCGGCGGTGGCGTCTTCGGTGTCGAGGTCCGGCACGCCGAGGATGCGCGGCTTGACGCCGAATTTCTGTTCAGCAGTGAGCAGCGCCTGCATGCCGGTTTTCTTGCCGGTTTCGGCATCGACACCGCCGATGATGTTGGCGGTGGTTTCGGCGTCGTCGAGGCCTTCCTCGACGCGTATGACCACGGTCATGGCGCGGGTCTCGGCGACGATGGCGCGTAGCGCACGGCCCAGGGTGCCGGTTGCGCCGGCATCGCCGATGGCGCTGTACAGATCGGTGATGAGTACCGGGGTGTTCAGCGGGAAGCGGGTTTCGTCGGCCTCGGGACCGGTGGCCACCAGGCCGATTACGGCGCTGCTGACGGTGCGAATGGGGCGGGTGCCTTCGTTGATCTCGCTAACTCGGGCGCCGTGGTGATAATCGGGCATGGTGGTGCTCCAGGCGGTGATGGGCGGCAAAGCAGATGCAATGCCGCCATGCTTGCCTGTGCAGGCGTGAAGCTCTAGCGGTTGGGGTTGTGGATGGTGAGACTACAACCCTGGTTGGTATGGAGTGCCTTTACTTCAAGAAGCAATGAAATCCTGGTGCAGGTTCATGGTCCTCAAGCTGCATAAGCAAGCCACTATCAGGTCAAAGATACGTGCCGAGATCAGACAGCACTTCCAATCATTGATAGCGAGCTGACCTGTCAGTATGGTGTGTCAGACTCGACCATTCGCCGTTGTCGCAATCGCGAAGATGCTCATGATCGACACCACACCCGGCACAACATGCTGGCTAAGCTCACCCTCGAGCAGCGTCCTACCTCCCACGAAATCGGCGCCTTGGGATCATGGCTTTACAAGCAGGCTGGCTATGACAACGAAACCTACATCCAGCCCCTCTGGCCCACACCGACGAGAAGATGACCGAGCACTATCAGAAGGAACACCGACGTGATGGGTGCGAGTTGAGGCGTGTCTGAAACTGAAATAGGTTCTGCCTGTATAGGCTGGCAGCTAGGACAACCCGAGGTGTTGTCTGGTCTTGGAAGCTCGTTTTTCTGATTGGGGTTAGAAGGCAGATTTCATCTGGGCCAGCAGTTAAGCGTACCCAATGAAATGGCCTGACATATGACAGCAGCCTGCTAAAATTCCCATGCAGTCGACTCAACCCTCGCAAAACTGAGGCCGTCAACACACGGCAGCACCCTATCAGCGGGCTTTTACAAGCACGTCATTCGCGAGAGAAGAACGCGCGCCGATCAGTGCGCCACCATCATAAGTAAGGTGACTATAATCACGATAAAGGATGGTCCCATCTATCTGAGTTTTGCACACGCCGTCGTCGCAAAGAAATTCGAATACATCCAGTAGTTCGATGTCTGCCAACTCGGCAGCCTCGGCCATCATGTCGAGCGTAGCGCCCCTGTATCTACGATTGGCATCCACTGTTATCGTGCAGTCGGATTGCGGGCCGAGGATAATTTTCCCCCGCGCTCGACGTTCTAAACAGGCGCCAATATTGGAGCCGTCAGCGGGCGGCGGTGCGATAAATACAACCTTCTTGCCGGAGTTGTGCAATTCTATAGCCAGCGATGCAAGCGCATTCGTCACGATATCGGTGGAAACTTCTTGATTTTCATACTCGCCTTCCGCTGTCTGCGTTAGAAGTCGATTGGATTTGCTTAGAGGAGTTTGCATTCTACCAGCTATAACAACGGTCTCTATATCTTCGCTTGCCTTCGCGTAAGCGAGGACATTCGAGTTAAAGCTCATACAGGCTTTCGCATAGTCGAGGTTATAGGGACTGTTTGTAGCCTTCCCGAAGCGGGCAACACGATGAAGCGGGTCACACGCTCCCATCGTGATCTGTTGCATGCCATGTTCCCGAAGTGGCCCCATAAGTGCCGAAGTCCACGCCATGGCGTACGAGTCACCCCACACCAGAACCCTCGGATGATCGGTAGTTTTACAACTGTCCTTGATGGTGAATGGCTCGTCGGTCTTCAGCGAGCACTCAAACGCAAGACCATAGTTGGTCCGGCGGACGTGCTGGTAGTCTGTGCCCGTGGCGGTAACAGCTGCAATTGCTGAAGGAAAAACAGCAATAGCCGCTGAGCACGCTACCGACCCTACAACGAATCTGCGTCGTTTCGCCGAATTGGACTTGCGGAACGGTTCTTCAACGAAGCGGTAGAGAATAATGCTGAGAACAATCGACAATGCAACCACGGCCCAAATTACAGTCTGTGGCGGTTCTTCCAAATAAGCAGCACGAGTGAAAACCAATACTGGCCAATGAACCAGGTACAGTGAATACGAAATGTCGCCGACGCGAGCTATCGCCCTTAAGGGAAGGCTGCTTTCCCAGGCCGAATTGTTGTGGCTGAGAATAATAATTAGCGTCGCTCCGCAGACAAGCAATGCATCTAGGCCGGGATGAGGCAGGCCTGTTGGAAAAAACGGAATTCCGATCAGCAAAGCAACCGCGATAATGCGGGTAACGAACAACCAACGGTTGCCACTGAGTTGTAAATGGACGATAGCCGCCAGTGAACCTAGCCCGAGTTCCCACAAGCGAGTAAGCGGTAGATAGAAGGCTGCATCGGGATATTTTGGTGCAAGGTAAACACTCAATGCGAAGCTGGCAACCACGATTGTCGCCACAACAAAGAACCACAACTTTCTCGGTACAATGAACAACAAGAGCGGCATCACAAAGTAGTATTGTTCTTCGACGGCCAGAGACCAGAAATGTAGAAGTGGCTTGGTCTCTGCTGCCGCTTCGAAGTAGCCAGTTTGGTTCCAGACAACGAAGTTGGCGACAAATAGCAATGACCCAATCACCTGTTCTCTCAGGTCATTTAGCGCGATTTCTGTGAGGACAAATGGTGCACAGATCACGATAAACGCGATAACAACAAATGCTGCAGGTAGCAAGCGCTTCGCCCGCCGGAAGTAGAAATTCAAGAAACTGAAGCTCTCGGTTTTAATCCCATCCCGAATAATGCCGGTTATCAAGAACCCAGAGATGACGAAGAAGATATCTACGCCAAGGTAGCCTGCGAAATCCATTCCGACCAGTTTTGCGTGATAAAACAAGACCAACAGGACAGCAAAACCTCGCAGTGCCTGAATATCCGTCCTCAATTTTGATTTTGGGGCGCCTGCAGGGCTGATATCAGTAGACACAGTTTTCCTCTTCGTACAATCTTTTTTGATCAATTACATACGGAATCAAAATGACGAATTTCCGCGACCGGCATGCCATAGGTAGAATTCGCCGGGCGCGAGAATGGCATGGATAGTTACTTTTTTCAACTCTCTTTCGGTTTGGTGCACCCCGTAGTTACCTGGCGCGCGTGAGCTTTTCGATACTTGGATTACTCGCGAGGCATGACAGGAGTAGCCCGCCGCATTATGGGCTATCCCTTCGTCGAGCACTACACCGCACGCTACCACACCACGCCCTCAATCCCCTCGCGATCTTCGGCCTCTAGCGCTGCATCGATGGCATCCTTCCGGTCCCAGCTGCGCTGATAGATCGATTTGATGTACGTCGAGGCCTCATTGGTCAGATCGATAGCCTGCTGGGGCGTCAGGGTGCGCTTTACGTTGGAGAGCCCGCGGAACTCGAGCACCGCTTCAACGACGCCCTCGGCGTCCAGCTGTCGCGCCTCGATGGCGATGCCGAGAAGATTGGTCTTATCCTGGGGTCGGGTCTGCACCACGTCAGGCTCGCCAGCGATGTCTAAAGGCAGTCCCTCGGCGAAGGCATGATCACGGGCGGCATCGATCTCGCGGCACTTGCGGGCTGCGAGTCCTGAGAGGGGTTCAGGAGGCACTTCGGCCAATGCGTCGGCCGGAGGCTCGGTGCCGAGCTCGCTGATTTCGTGCCGCTCACCGTCTTCACTCCAGTACACATGGCCGCGCCAGTCCGGCACTAGCTCCCATCCTTCTCCATTCCAGCTGGCAGCCTCATGCTCGCTAGTTTCAGGCGGCTCAATGCTGGTTGCTCCGGCAGGCACTCGGGGCGTTTGACGCATAGGATCGCGGGGTGCTTCGCGACCAGCGGGGTCGATTGCAGTTCGGTCGGTGGGGTGAATGTCCCAGATGCGCATAGCGGACTCCTTAGATCTTGGTCAGATATATAACGGCATTGTTGCGTGAGCGGGTTTCGCCATTTGAGCCTGCCGAGGTGCGTGCGTTGGGCGATAGTGACGAATCAAAATCAGCTCGAGCACTACGCGAAGCACCTGTGCTCAGCGTTGAGGCTAAGCCGTCTCCCAATTCGCTGGTTGTTATTGCGCCGGTTCCACCAGAAAAAAATCGATGCGCACTTTGAGCACTGACAGCTGTTAGAGAGCCGGTAATTCGTTGCATTTGGTCAAGCTGATGGCCATCCAGGGAGCGCCCAAAATCGACACCTCGCCCATGGTCCCAACCTCGCTTGAACTCGCCCCGGTCATCGGGGAGGTTGAATGTTGTGGAGCCATCGCCGACACCATAGGTCATGCCGTGCACAGCAAACACACGCCGGTAGTCGGCCCGGCTGATCTCGGCGCCATCATTCTCGACGTACCCCTCGGGTAGCGTCTCCGAGCGCCACTCGATGGTCGCGCCGGGCTTGACGCCGTCCCACTCCATCCAGATATGCGGACGGTTCTGGCTGTCGGTGGGGTCGACGCCCTGCACCTCGCCGACCTGGTCGCGGTCGTAGAACTCATAGAACTGTCCATCGCTGCCGCGAGTGATCTCACCGGTGGTGTAGGCGCGATCAGCATCGAAGCTAGCGAACTGATACGCCCCGGCTTCGACGGCTTGGTCGATGGCGGCCTTGATGCCGGCCGGGTGAGTTGCGCGGTCGGTGCGGGTGCCGTCGCGGGTCTGCTGGCTGGTGGCGAGCTGGAGCATGCCCTGCTCGTTGGTGGTGCCGGCAGGGTGGTTGCGGCTTTCCTCGTGGGCTTCGCGCAGGTCATCGACGTACTTGCGAGTAGCGAGCACTACGCTGGGATCGATCTTAAGCTCGACGTTGGCGGTGTTGCTGAGGATGAGGTGCATGCGCACCACTTGGTTGCGGCCGCTGCCCTGGGCGAGCAGGGGCTTATAGCTGGGAGCGCAGTTGGCGACCGCGACGAAGTCGCCGTCTTCGTCCTCGAGGCCGAGTTCACGGATCCACCAGCCGCCGATGTTGGGGGGCAGCACGAGCTCGGCGACGAGAATCGCGGGATTGTCGGGGTCGACAAAGAGCTGGTTGATGGCGGCCCGGTGCACCTGGTTGATCAGCTGAGTCTGGTCGTGCTGGGGTACCGGGTCGGCGCCGTTGGCGTCGCCCAGCAGCATGTGGGTGAGCTTCCAGGGGATCTCAAGGGAGTTGGCGTTGCTTTGCTTGGCCTCGCCGATCTGGGTGAGGAAGCCGCCGAAGGTGGAGTTTTCGTCAATCATAAGGGTAGACGTCCAGTGTGTCGGTGGTGGTGAGGGCCAAGGCGTGCCCAATGTGGCAGGCGACGTTGATGTCGGGGGTGTCCCAGGGCAGCACGTCGAGCTCGTCGCCGTCGTTGATGGCGACGCCGACGTAGGTGGTGAGGTCGCTGCTGAGCGTGATGTCGAGGCCAGTGATGTGCCGGGTGAGTGGCTTTGCGTCGTCGATCAACCGCTCGAGCTCGAGGAACATGGCCTCGGTGATGCCGGTGTCGAGCACGCCGATACGCAGGGCAAAGGTGCCGGGTGAGGCCATCGGGTCCTGTTGCCACCATTCGGTGACCTCGAGCAGGTAGCCGAGCGGTTCGACGACGCGGCGAAGGGCGGCGATGGTGCCTTTCTTGCGGTGCACGAAGAAGCTGGTCGCGATGACTTCGCGCTTTGCAGCGGTGCTCCATGCCGGGTCCCAGCGGTCGACGCTGAATGCCCAGGCGAGATAGGGCAGCAACGGGGCGGGGCAGGTGTAGGGGTTCCAGAGTTGGCGCAGCAGCACCGGCACGCGCTGTATCTCGGCCAGGGCCTCGGCGGCGGCGCGCTCGAGGGGTGTGCCGTTGGGTGGCAGCAGGGGCTTATTATTCATCGCTGCCCCCGATCACCAGGCTGGTAGCGGTGCAGTGGGCGGCCTGGGTTTCGTCGAGCACGACGTCAGCGGTCGGCGAGGCCAACTCGACCCGCTGCACGCCCTCCACGTGCAGGGCGGCATGAATGGCCGAGATGCGAATGTCCCGGCCTAGCCGTCGCTGCTGGCTCTTGTAGCGGTCCAGCGATGCGGCGGCGGCTTCGAGGATCGGCTCCTGCTCGGGGCCGGGGTAGACGTAGAGCACGGCGTCGATCTCGTAATCGACGATGGTGGCGGATTGCACGGTGAGCCGGTCGGCCACGGGGCGAATGTCTTCCGCCGATAGCGCCGTGTCGACGATGTCGATCAACTCCTGATCGGCGGCGCCATTGCCTTCGGTGCTGAGCAGGGTTACCAGCGCTTCGGCCGGGGCCGGGCTGATGGCGGTGGCATCGGCAACCCGGCCGTCGGCACTACGGGCGTGGAACTCATAGGCGCCCCGGGGGCCTGCGACGCTGAGGCCTTCCCAGGCCTGCTGGGCGCGCAGTCGGAGATCTTCGTTGCTCTCGTAGGTGGGCGGTACCGGGGGCATGGCGTCGGGGTCGCCCGGGTCGATCATGAGGCGCTCGACCTCGAAGTTGGCCACCAGGTTCTCGAGGTCTTCATCCCGGCTGTGGGCGAGCATGACGGCGCGGGCGGCTTCGTTGACGCGCTGACGCCAGTGCAGCTCACGGTAGGCGTTCTCCTGCAGCAGCTTGGTGAGCGGTTCGCTTTCCAGCTCGAGGGTGGCCTCGATCTCGTCGCGCTGGCTGGCGTTGACCAGGTCGAGCAGGCGCGCTTTCCGCTCGGCGTAGATGGTTTCGAAGTCGAGGTTTTCGACGACCGTCGGCGCGGGCAGCTGGGAGAGGTCTATGGTTCCGCTCATGTGATGGGTACCTCGAACTGCAGGGGCTGAGCCTCTCCATTGCCCCCGCGGGTCTCGCCTTCAATTTCGAGCGTGGCGCGGCCCGGCTGGGTGGTGCTGACCTGGCGACGAATGGCGGTGACGTTGATGCGCGGCTCCCAGCGCATCAGGGCGATAACGGCGGCGGCGTAGGCTTGCAGGAGGGTGGCGTCGTTGAGCGGGGTGTCGATCAGCTCGAACAGCATCGAGCCGTAGTCGCGGCGCATGACGCGGGTGCCGATGGGCGTGGTGAGGATGTCGCTCACGCTCTGGCGGATATGGTCGAGGCCGTCGAGGGATCGGCCGCTGTGGGCGTTCATGCCTGGCATCTACTCGACTCCATAGGTGCCGGCGGAGCTACCGCCGGAAACGGGGACTTCGGCGTTGCTCTGGATCTCGTCGACGACGGCGTTGGCAATCGCTTCGGCCATGCGGTTGACCCATGAGTGCTCGCCGGTGGCGGTTGCGCCCTGGCTCTGCATCTCGCTGACGATGCGGCTCTTGAGCTGCCCTTTACTGAGTGCCATCTATTCGCCCGCCGTGACTGTGCTGGACCCGTCGCCGTGGGCGTTGCCGGTGAAGTGGCAGATGTGCGCCGTGGTAACGACCGGGTTGCCCTGGTTGTGATGAATGCTTTCGGCGTCGATGGTGACGACGCCGGCGGCCTTGATGATCACGTCACCGACACAATCCACGGTGAGGGTGTTGGTGCCGTGGTCGTACTGGACGTGGGTGCCGTCGGGGTACCAGCGGCCGATAACGTTGGGGTCGCTGCTGGGCGCCGGGTGGGCCAGCTGGTTTAGCCCGCTCAGGATGACGGCGGCGGACAGGTCGCCGCCGGGTGACAGCAGGATGACCTGCTCGCCGACGGTGGGCGGGCTCCAGGTGCGGGTGGTGCCGGCTCGCTCTTCGCCCCACTTCAGCCAGCCGGTGAGCAGGCCGCCGGATTTCACGCGCACGCGCACGGCTTCATGGTCCACCTCGGCGACGGTACCGAGGCGGATCAGGTTGTGGATCAGGCGGAGTAGTTCGGCGGCGTTTGTCATGCCGCCATGCTTGCCCTTGCGGGCGCGGGGCTCTAGCGGTTGCGGTTGTGGATCGGCAGGTTACAACGGGCGGCGATCAGGTGAGGTGTTCGATCAGCTTGTCACGAATGTGGGTCTGCTCGGCACGGGTGAGGCCGAGCAGCTCGCGGCGGGGGTAGTTGTGCATCGGCCCGCCGGGTTCGACGCGGTCGCGCAGGCCGTATTGGTGCACGCGGGCGATGCGGGCCACGCGGCCGACGAAACCGATCTGGACGCCGGCGGCTGTGACACGGGCCTTGATGTGCTTGGCGGTGCGCAGCTTGTTGAACATGGCCTTGCGGCGGATGCCGCCGGCCTGGCCGCGCAGGGCGGCACGGGGCTCGTAGCGGGTGCCGTCGGGGTTCTGCTGGGCATTGATGCGTTCGCGCTGGCTGATGCGCAGGTCGCGGCCCAAGTCCCGGGCAAGCTGGCGGCGCTCGCCGGCAGTGAGCTTGGCGATCAGCGGTTGGACCCATGTTTCCAGGGCCTGCAGATCGGGTTCACTCATCGCTTGGCGACTCCCAGGCGCTGGCCTCTTCGAAATCGTCGTCCCCGGGGCCCTTGACGTTGAGCGACCAGGACGTTGCCGGGCATGTCTCTATGGGGTAGGGCGGCATGCGGTGTTCGGCGTTGATGGTGCCGGTGCTGCAGTCCACCAGGGCAATGACGCGCTCTGTGAGGCGCACGGTCAGCGCGAGATCCCAGGCGTTGTTGCTGAGGATCTCGGCTTCCATCCTGACGGCTTCGTCTGGGTCCAGGTCGGGCTGGTAGCGGCTTAGCCACTGCAGCAGGGGAATCATCAGGGTGTCGAGTGAGCCGGCATAGTCGGTGATGACGATCTGAGCATCGACGCGGTATTCGTGGGTGAGGTTCTGGCCCCGGGCAAAGGCGATACCGCCGTCTTGAACGAACGTCAGCAGCTTTTCAGGGCCGCGGCGGAGTTCGGGCACGGCGTCGATCAGGTGTTGGCGCAGCGCTTTGAGCTTGATCATTCGCGGGGCTCCAGGCGGGTTTCGAGGGCGTCGATCAGGCCGTTGTGGCGGGTCGCGCAGCGGTGGTACTGGCTGGCCCAGCTGCTCATGGTCAGCGAGACATCTGCGCCGGTGCCGTCAGTCAGGCTTGGCAGCTCGGTCGGGCAGCGCTGCAGCAGGCTCTGCTGAATCGGGGGCGCGGCCGGCGGCGGCGTCGTTGAGCAGGCGGATAGCGTCATCACCAAGGCAAACATTGCGATACAGCGGTTTCTCGATCTCACGAATGATCCCCCGGTCTATGACCCGCTCTGACGCCTGCAGCTCGGCAAGGCGGGACTCGACGCCGGCGGCGATAGTGGATTCCCGCGCCATGGCGGCATCGATTGCCTGTTGGGCGGTGCGTTCGGCGGTGAGGCGGTGACTGTCCTCGTACCAGCCGCGGGCGGCCCAGCCGCTGGCCAGGGTGCCGGCCAGCATGATGGCGAAAGCGGCGAGGCGGGCCTTGGTCATGCGGCCTCGTCGTAGGTGTCGACGCATACGGCCTCGATCAGCACGTTGCCGATGGCTTCGACCAGGCGCCGGCGGTTGGCGATGTACTTGGCCAGGTCGCTTTTGTTGCTGACGAAAAACTGCTCGACGATGATGCCGCCGCCATCGCGAATGAACCCGAAGCGGCTGTGTTGTCGCGACACGGCGCCATCAGGGCCGCGATTGGCGATTCCCAGGGTTTCGCTAATCGCCTTGCACAGCACTGCCCCGAGTGGGTAATCGTCGGGATGGGACAGCGTTTCTGTGCCCGTGGCGCTGGGATTCGTCGCAGCGTTGCAGTGGAATTCGACGGCAATCTCGTGCGACTTGGCGGCGCCGATGGCTTCGACCAGGGGCAGGTTTTGCCCGGGCTGGCCGTCCTTGTCGAACAGCACCTTGCCGCGCAGGTAGGCGGCGAGCAGGTCGCGGAACTCGAGCACGATGTTGGCCTCGGTGTAGCCGTGGCCGACGGCGCCAGGGTCGGTGTCCGAGTGGCCGGCGGCGATGAACAGCGACCGGACTTGCGTAGCGGCGGGCCTGAGCGGGTGGGGCATGTCAGTGCCTCCGACGTGGGCGATGGCTGAAGATGTGGGCGAGGTTGCCCCGGCAGCGCAGCACCAGGGCGGCCAGGGCGGCGAGCACCAGGGCCAACCACCAGGCCTCTGGCTCGCCGGCGGCGATGATGCGCACGGCGATCCAGGTGCAGGCGGCGACGGCGAGCCAGGCGAGGAAGGCGACGCCGGGCCGGTACCGGCTGCCGTTGCGGCGGAATGTGATGATGCGGGCGATGATCACCAGGGCGGCGATCACGGTCACCAGCTCGGCGATGGTCACTTTTTGCCTCCTAGCCAGGCCTTGAGATCAAGGGTTTTGACGCCCTCAATAACTCTCAGCCCGGCGGTGATGGTCACCGCGGCGGCGACGAATGCCGCCACGGCGCTGTGGTCGATGAGGCTGCCGAGCATCGTGGGCCCGCCCAGGTAGCCGATCCAAAACGAGATGGCGAGATAGGCGAGACGCTCGAACAGGCCGAGATCCTTGGCGCTGATGACGAATAGCGACGCGCCACAGAACGCGCCGATCACGGCGTTGGCGTCGATGCCCGGCAGCATGCCGATCACCAGCGCGGTGAGCGTTGCGGTGCCGGCGGCGGTGGTGGTGCTGGGTTCGGCCATGGTGTTCCTCTGCGTTCTCGTTATGTCCACAGCTGCACGGGTTGGGCGCGGCGTGGTGTTGGCGTGGCTTCCGGGATCCTGACGGCGGTGCCCTGGGGCAGGATCGGGCCAAGCTCGGCGATGCCTGGGTTTAGCTGCAGGGCTTGCTCGGTGACGTCTGCGGTGGCACCAAGCACGCGGTGGCAGATGCTGTCGAGCGTGTCGCCCTGCTGGGCGCGGACGGTGATCGTCATATCAGCTCAACGGTGGTGTGGTTGCGGCCGGTGATCTCCGACACGGCCCAACGGGCGTCGCGGCGGTATTCGTCGGCGGCGCTGGCCTTGGCTTCGCCGCGCTCGTCGCCTTCGCCGGTGGCGGATATCTCGCGGTACCGCTCGAGCAACGTGGCGTGAGCGGTGGCGTAGACGGCGCGCTTGTACAGCAGCGGGTAGACGTTGGGCGGCAGCCAGCTGGGCGGCGCGACGTCGCCGATGGCGTCGGCGCCTTCGTCCATCTGGGCGGTTTGCCAGGCGGACAACTGGCGGTTGATATCGGCCATGGCCACGGCGAGCGCATGGACGGCGCGCTCGCTGGTTACGTTGCTGTCGAGGCGCTCGACAAGGCGGAAGTCGGCGGGGCTGACGGCAGGCCAGAAGCCGTTGTTCTCGATGTCGGCAGCCGGTGGGTCTTCGGTGCCGTATCCGGCGGCGATCAGTGACATGGTGGCCTCTCAAAAACGGGGGTGGGCCGGGCATCGAGCCAGGAGAGAGCTACCGCTCTAGCCCGGCGCCCCCGTGACGTCGGCGTGCGACTCGGTGGCAGCGGTCAGGCCTTGGTGTCGGTGGCCTGGTCGCCTGCGTTCTGTTGCTTCAATTCGCGCTCGAGCTTCTCGATGTCCTTTTTCACGCCAACCCGGTCGTTGAGCTGCAGGGCGCGCTTGAGGTGCTCGATAGCCTCGGCGGGCTGCTCACCCTTGGCGCGATAGGCGTAGCCAAGAGCCTTGTGCAGCTTGGCGCGGATCTGGTCGTGCATGTCGGCGTCGCGGACCAGGGCTTCGGCCTCGGCCAGGTGCATGACGAGCTGGGCAGCGATCTCGGGCAGGTCGGCTTCCTCGGTAGCCTCGAGACTGGCCAGGGCTTCGTCGGCCACTTGCTCGGCTACGATCGATGCCGTATCCCGCTCGAATCGGTCGGGCGTGTCGAGGTTGTGCTGCATCGCATAGCGGGCGATGGCGAGGCCACCGGCGAGGTCGCCGATGTCGAAACGCCAGAGCATGACGGTCATCAGCACTTCGTCTTGAGCGCCGTTGCCGCCCTCGAGCACGCCGGCAACGTAGGCGTCGAACTCGGGCAGCAGCTCGCGCTTTTTCTCGACCTTTGCCTCGATGGACTTGATGTCCTTCAAGGTGCGGCGCGCCTCCCAGAGCGCGGCCGCGAAGATCTCGAATTGCTCGCCGGTCTGGGGCCGGCCGGGCGACACATCACCCGCCGCCAGGGCGGCGGTGATGCGTTGGTAGTGCTTGCGGGCTGGGCTGGACATTCAGCGCTCCTTATTCGGCGAACTCGATGTTCTCGACCAGGCAGCCGAACCCGTAATCCTCGACGACATAGGCGTCATTGCTGGATTCGTAGTTCTCGACCCGCTTGCGCTTGGGGTTGTCGATGATGCTGCGGCGGCGGCTGCCGAGCTGCCAGTACATGGACAGGTTCTGCAGGCTGGTGATGAACACGGTGCCATCGGGCACGAAGGGCGCCCGCACCGCCTGCAGGCCACCGACACGCTTCTGGCTGATGATCAGGTCTAGCGCCCGGGCCTCGGTGGGCGTTTCAGCGTGCTGCTGGATCAGCGGGAAATACTTATCGGCGAGCATCTTGCGGCCCATGATGGCCACCAGGTCGGTGGACTCGCGGAACCAGGGATCGATCATCTCGTTGACGGCGTCGAAGACCAGTGCGTCGAGGTTCTTGTAGTCGCCTGCGGCGCCGACGGTCACCTTGCCGGATGCTGCTACGACTTCGGTCAGCACGCGGGCCGGGGCGTGGGTGCGGTACTTCTGCAACCAACCGATGTTGACGTCCTGCAGCAGCGGGTTCGCGGTGCGGTCGGTTTCGGTGGCGGCTGAGGTGCCGTTGAAGCCGATCATGATGCGGTCGAGCGCCTGCTGGCGAACGATTGCGTTGCGCACGCGGGTTTGGAAGTCCGGGAACTTGGCCCAGGAGTCCATCTTGCCCCAGCCGAGGAAGGTGTCGAACTCGGTGCTGTGGCACTCGTAGGCGTTGTCGCTCAGGGTGCTGAGGTCACGCGGGGCGCGGTCATTCTGGCTGACATCGGTGCGGCCGGCGACAGGCCCGGAAATGCCGAGGCCGAGCTTTTCGCCCTTGAGCTCGTCGACGCCGACGATGTTGATCTGGCCAAGGAACTCGCTGGATTCCTGAATCTTGGATTCCAGGGTCTGCTGAACGCTGGGCGAGACGCTGAACGTCTCGGCGGCGCTGGGCACGGCTGACAGCTGCGCCAGGCGGTCCTTCCAGTTGTTGAAGGCAATACGGGTTTCGTTGCGCATGGTCAGTCCTTAGCAGTCGGTCAGTTCAGCACCGCCGGCGGGGCCGGTGGCAGATGAGCGGTTGGGGGTGTCAGGGGTGGTGTCGAGCTTGGTGCACAGCTCGTCGAGCTTGGTCTTGGTCGCTTCGTGCGCCTGCTGCAGCTCGGCGAAGGCCTCGGCGGTCGGCCGAGCTTCGAGATCGTCGGCCAGGGCGCTATGGCGCTGGACGAACAGCTCGAGGGTCTGCTCGAGCTCGGTGCGGAAGGCGTCGAAGCCGTCGGCGGTCTTGGCGTCGTGCTTTTTGAACAGCGCCTTGACCCGGTCGGCCAGCGTGGGGCCCTTGTCGGCCGGCTCGTCTTCCTGCTCGGTGGAGAAATCGAGCTCTGTCTCGACGGCGGCGGTGAAGAGGTTGCCCGGGCTGCGCTTGCGGTCGGCCAGCGGGCTCTTGTCACCCTGCTGGGCGCTGAACTGCAGCATCTCGGTACCGAGCGATGCCGGCGAGTCGGTGACCGCGAGCCCTTCGAGGTAGGCCTCACCGGTGTCGGCGAACTTGGGGTTCACCTCGATGGAGCTGTAGACCTTCTGCCGCTGGCCGTTGATTTCCTTCAGCCGGTCGGTGGGGTCGATCTGCACGAACAGGGCCAGCTTGCCGTCTTCGACCTCTTCGGCCTTGGCGGCGGTGACATCGCCGAGCGCGGCGAAGGGGCCGTCGTGGTACATGCCGCGCATGTGCTCCATCCAGACCCGGGCGCCGTATTTCTTGGGGTCGTAGTTGGCGGCCATCTGCTGGATCCACTCGCGTGAGATCTCGCGGCCGTCAGTAGTGGCGCCTTGCGTGGCGACGCGGAACCATTTCATAGATTGTCCTCGGGCAGTGTCTGGGCTGACTCGGTTCATGGCGGTTCAATGCGGTCAGGTTCCGCGCCCATGCGCAGCGCCTCAACTTGGGGGCGTTGTAGGACTCTTATCCACAACCGGGGGCACCGGGCGCCCTGCGCGTGCGCGGGTACGCTGGCGGCATGACGACGATGCCCCCCGACCTAATTGATTCCCCCCGCCTGACGGCCCGACACCTGTACTGGCAGGGCTGGCGAGTGGCGCGCATTGCCGAGTTCATCGGCGAGAAACCCGCGACCGTGCACAGCTGGAAACAGCGCGACGACTGGGAGGGCGCGACGCCGACCCAGCGAGTCGAGGGCGCGCTCGAGGCGCGCCTGGTGCAGCTGATCGTCAAGGAGCCCAAGGAGGGGCGGGACTTCAAGGAGATCGACCTGCTCGGCCGGCAGATCGAGCGACTGGCCCGGGTGCACCGGTACCAGGAGACTGGCAAGGAGGCCGACCTCAACCCGAATATCAACGCCCGCAACGAGGCGCCGCGGCGGAAACAGCGCCGCAACTTCCTGGAAGACGAGCAGATCGAGGCGCTCAAAGACGCCTTCATGGATTCGCTGTTCGAGTACCAGGTCGAGTGGTACGACGCCGGCCAGAAGCACCGCATCCGCAACATCTTGAAGAGCAGGCAGATCGGCGCGACCTGGTACTTCGCCCGCGAGGCCATCGTCGATGCCTTTGAGACGGGCAGGAACAAGATCTTCCTGTCAGCCAGTAAGGCCCAGGCGCATATCTTCAAGAACTACATCGTTCAGTTCGTGAAAGAGGTCTGCGACGTCGAGCTGAAGGGTGATCCCCTGGTGCTGGACAACGGCGCCGAGCTGCACTTCCTCGGCACCAACTCGAAGACCGCTCAGGGCTACCACGGCGACGTTTTCCTTGATGAGTATTTTTGGATCCACCGGTTCCAGGAGTTCCGCAAGGTCACCAGCGGCATGGCGATGCACAAGAAATGGCGGCAGACCTATTTCAGCACGCCGTCGAGTGTCGGCCACGAGGCTTACCCGTTCTGGAATGGTGAGCTTTCAACAAGCGCCGGGCGAAGAAGGATCGCAAGGAGTTCGACGTTTCCCATGCTGCGCTGGCTCGCGGGATGGTCTGCCCCGATGGGCAGTGGCGGCAGATCGTCACGGTGGAAGACGCCATCGCCGGCGGCTGCGACCTGTTCGACCTCGACCAGCTGCGCCTCGAGTACAGCGACGACGAGTTCGCCAACTTGCTCATGTGCCAGTTCGTCGACGACAGCCAGTCAGCTTTCCCGCTGTCTCTGGTCATGCCGTGCATGGTCGACAGCTGGGAGGTGTGGGACGACTACCGGCCGTTCGCGCCTCGGCCGGTGGGCGACCGGGGCGTCTGGATCGGCTACGACCCGACCGGTACCGGCGAGGATGGCGACGGCGCTGGCCTGGTGGTGGTGCTTCCGGCTCGCTCGATGGGCGAGCGGCACCGGGTGTTGGAGCGTCACCGTCTCAAGGGCGACGACTACGAGGCCCAGGCTGATTTCATCAAGGGCTTCCGCGACAAGTACCGCATCGAGCACATCGGCATCGACACTACCGGGCTCGGCGGGGCGGTGGCCGAGTACGTCGAAAAGTGGTTCCCCACCGTGGTGCGTTACCGCTACACCCCGGAGCTGAAGGGCATGATGGTCATGCAGGCTCAGCAGATCATGCGGAAAGGGCGGCTTGAGTTCGACGCCGGCTGGGCCGACCTCATGCAATCGTTTATGGCGATCAAGCGCGAGCTGACCGACAGCGGGCGCCAGTTCACCTACAAATCCGGACGCAACAAACAGACCGGCCACGCCGACTTGGCGTGGGCGACGATGCACGCCTTGCACAAAGAACCGATCGAAGGCCCGGCCGAGGCCGGAACGGGTCACTCAATGATGGAGATTTTCGAATGAGCGAGACAGCCGCCAAGCCGCGCATCAGGGTGCCGGCCTACAAGACCGACGACAGTGGCCCGGGCCGGATGGAGGCGTTCAGCTTCGGCGAGCCGGAGCCGGTGACCAGCATGCGCGACATCTGGTATGAGGGGGTTTGGCTCTCGCCTGACGAGTGGTACGAGCCGCCGATCCCGCTGTCGATCCTGGCGAAGAGCTACCGGGCCACCGCCCACCATGGGTCGGCGTTGCAAGTGAAGCGGAACATTCTGCTGCGCACCTTCCAGCCCCATGAGCTGCTGGGCCGCCAGGCGTTCAGCGCGCTGGCCCTGGATTACCTGGTGTTCGGCAATGGTTACCTCGAGGAAGTGGTCGGCCGGCTGGGCAGGCGGTTGCCGTTCCGGCATCTGCGCGCCAAGTACATGCGGCGGGGCGGCGCGAATGCCGACCGCTATTGGTGGGTACCGAACTACCTTGAGAAAGTCGAGTTGCCCAGGGGCAGGGTGGTGCACCTGCTCGAGCCCGACATCGATCAATCGATCTATGGGGTACCCGACTATATCGGCAGCCTGCAAAGCGCCTGGCTCAACGAGAGCGCGACGCTCTTCCGCCGGCGTTACTACCTCAACGGCTCGCACGCCGGGTTCATCATGTACGTCAATGACCCTGCCCAGGACCAGGGCGACATCGATGCCATCCGCACGGCGCTCAAGGAGAGCAAAGGCCCCGGCAATTTCCGGAACCTGTTCATGTACTCCCCCGGGGGCAAGAAAGACGGGGTTCAGATCATCCCGGTTTCCGAGGTCGCGGCGAAGGATGATTTCTTCAACATCAAGAACCTGACTCGAGATGACCAACTGGCCGGGCATAGGATACCCCCCCAGCTGATGGGGGTGGTCCCCATGAACACGGCGGGGTTCGGTGACGTCGAGAAGGCCGCCCGGGTGTTCGTGGCCAACGAACTGGAGCCCCTGCAGGCAACGATGATGGAGATCAACGAGCTGATGGGTGAAGAGATCGTCCGGTTCCGGCCTTACTCGCTGGATGCCCCGGGCGGTGGCGGCCTGGACCCGACCCGGTAGCCCAGCCCTCAGGCCAGACCCCACGCCAACCCCTGCCGCCCACCTGGGCGGCTTTTTCTGGCCAACCTGCCAATCTTTTTTGAGACGCATTAGCTTTAGTATCTGCGACAATGCCCAGCGCGGCCGCCTGAGCCTCGCCGCTGCTACCCCTGCCCGCCCCTCGCCCTGTGCTTTCCTTTCGGCCTGCTGGCCACCACCGGCAGCACCACCCCCACCCCGGCGCCACCCCACGGCGCGCCATCGGCACCCCGCCCCGCCTGCGCTCTAAAAATAATTATTTTTATGCACTTATGCGATAAGGGTTCAGCCCTCGCCGTTACTGGGCTCGCGGGTGGTTATTAGAGGTTCTTTTCTTATGCGATTTTATGCGCTTTCGGGGTGGTTATGCACAGGCGGTTTTCATCTGGTGGGCACTGAAAAGCCGGCAACCATGGATGGTCTGCCGGCTTCGTTGAATTCCTGCCGCGAGTGGGGTGCTGTACCACTAGTGTACCAAGCGGCCCGCGAGGCCCGTAGCTGCCGGCTTCGTTGTCCCATCCATCATCGGGGCAACAGAAAAGGTGCGGTCGAGCTCGGGCATCGGCATCACTGGGTAGGGCGGAGGAAGGGGCATAGTCTATCAGCCCTGGTCAATCGTTGACCATCTCAGGCATTGACCATCGCCGGACAGCCTCATGCAGTGAACACCGCATACACCATCTGCAGTGCCAGCCCCATCAGCATGACGGCGAAGACCCGCTTGAGCAGGGCGACGGGGAGCTTGTGGGCCAGCCTGGCACCGATGGGGGCGGTGAGGATACTGAAGGGCGCCATCAGCAGCAGGGCGGGTAGGTAGACGTAGCCCAGGGCGGCCGTCGGCAGGCCCTGTGTGGCCCAGCCGTTGATGATGTAGCCCAGCGCACCCGCCACGGCGATGGGCAGCCCCACGGCCGCTGAGGTGCCGATGGCGCGGGGCAGCTTCACGTTGCACCAGGTCAGAAAGGGCACCGTCAGCGAGCCACCGCCGATGGCCACCAGGGCCGAAATGCCGCCAATGCCGAGGCCGGCACCGCTCAGGCCGATCGGGCCTGGCAGGCTGCGGCTCGGCTTGGGCTTCAGGTTGGCGAGCATCTGCAGCGACATCAGCACCATGAAGCAGGCAAAGAAGATGGCCAGGCCTCGGGTTGGCATCAGGGCGGCGATGAAGGTCGCCATGAAGGTACCGGTCAGGATACCCGGCGTAATGAAGCGTACGGTTTTCCAGTCCACGGCCCCGTGGCGATGGTGGGATAGCAGGCTGGCGGTGGCGGCGGGAATGATGGCAGCCATGGCGGTGCCCAGGGCCAGATGGGCGAGGTGTTCATGAGGCACGCCCTGCAGCACGAACAGTGAGGTAAGAATCGGCACCATGATGCCGCCGCCACCGATGCCGAGCAGGCCGGCCATGAGGCCGACTACGCCGCCCAGGGCAACGTAGGCCAGCCACCAGATGAGTTCCAAGGTCGCGTCTCCTGAAAGGGCTTCGCCAGAATTGGCGGTCCATTGTACGGGAAGTTGACTGTCAGGCGGTGGGTGAAAAAGAGGTGGCGTGAGCTATGCTATTGGCTGCACGGCCCGACGATATGGGAAGTGCTAGCGGAGACATGGCACTGACTGAGGGCATGGCGTGAATGCAGGGGAAGGCGATGAAGATCGCGCGAGGGACCGATAAAGGGAATAAAAGAGAGCTGCCTGCTCATCGAGCCGTGGCCCACAGGGTGTCTCTCCCCGGACTGGAGGCGTTGAGCCTCGTTTCCAATAGAACGTTTCCCCGGCACGCCCACGACCAGTTCGGAATTGGCCTGATCGTGTCCGGTGGTCATCGCTCCTGGAGCGGTCTCGGCACGGTGGATGCCCGCGCCGGCAATCTGATTACGGTCAATCCCGGAGAGCTGCACGATGGCAGCCCGATGAATGGCGTCAGCCGTGCCTGGCGAATGCTCTATTTCGACCCGGCCCTGGTGGCGTGCAGTTTGGAAGGTGCCCTGGATGGCGAGGGGAGCCGGACGATCGAGTTTGCCAGGCCGGCTATTGATGATCCCCGGTGTGCGGCGCTGTTTCAGCAGCTTTTTACCAAGGCGACGCTGACTGACAGCGAGCCGATGGCCGTCGAAGAGCTGTTGCTGCGCTTCTTGGCTAGCGCATTTCGCCGGCATGGCGCCTATCAGGCCCGCTGCGATGACCCTCTCCCCCGTATGGCAAGGGTGCGCCAGTGGCTTGACGAGGCACCGGAGCAGGCAGCCTCCCTGGCTGAGCTGGCGGCCGAGGTCGGGGTGAGCCGGTATCAGTTGCTGCGCGGCTTTGTCCGCGAGACCGGCATGACACCGCATGCCTATCGTGTTCAGCGGCGTGTGCGTGTGGCGAGGCAACTTATCATCGAAGGCCAGACGCTGAGCCAGGCGGCGGCGGGGGCCGGCTTCGCCGACCAGAGCCATATGACCCGGGCCTTCACGCGGCAGTTGGGTATTTCACCCGGGCGCTACCGGGCGGCACTGGGATGACGTGAGCACCTGCAATTTCCTTCAAGACGCTCTACCCGATGGCGAGCAGAGTGGTAGCGAGCCCATGCTCGACCCACTTCAGCCATTGGGAGAGTCCGCTCGTGAGTATCGAATTTCTACTGACCTCGCTGGTCATCGTCGCCTTGCCTGGAACCGGAGTGATCTTCACCCTGGTGGCGGGAATCACGCGTGGTGTCGTGGCGGGTATCCTGGCGGCAGCGGGCTGCACCCTTGGTATCGTGCCGCACATGTTGGTTGCTACGCTAGGCCTTGCCCCCTTGTTGCATACCAGTGCCGTGGCCTTCCAGATGCTCAAGTTTGCGGGTGTTGGCTACCTGCTATACCTTGCCTGGGGCACGTTGAGGGAGAGGGGGGCACTCAGGATTGAGCAGGGCGCCAGTCCGCAGGCTGGTTGGTCCATCATGGCCTCCGCGGCATTCGTCAACCTTCTCAACCCGAAGCTGACGATCTTCTTTGTCGCGTTCCTCCCCCAATTCCTCGATGCCAGCGAAACGGCTCCGCTGCTGCGAATGCTGGAGCTGAGTGCTGTGTTCATGATGATGACGTTGGTTGTCTTCAGTGGCTACGGCGCTTTTGCGGCGGCCGTGCGCAGCCATGTCATCTCCCGCCCGGAGGTGCTGGCCTGGATGCGGCGCGGCTTTGCGACTGCCTTCTTGGCACTCGGCATCCGGCTTGCGTTGGTAGAGCGCTAGCGGTGCGGCGGGTGAGCGGGCTTGCCAAGGGGTAAGGTGGGCCGAGTTTCGGGCTGATTTCCTACAGATCGTGTAGGCGATCTCTTACAAGCGTTAATAACCTGCGTTAAGCGTTTTTCCTGGCCAAGCTGTCATGGTGAAGTCATTGAGCAATGGACGGCTCTACAGGGAAGAACGAGCCAGGATGGCATGGTACCAAGGAAGCGCGAACAGGACGTTCGTGAAAGGCAGGAAAGGGATGTGAAGATAGAAGCCCGGCCTCACGGCCGGGCTTTCTCTGTTTTACCGCCTCACTGCCTCACGTCCGCTCACTTGTGTTCGGCAGAGAGCCAGTGGAGACAGCCTGAAGCGCACTTTATTCAAGTTCACAGCTGTGAAAGTGGAAAGAAGGAGGATAGGAGCCCTTTTGCCAGGCAGGATCCGCGGAGATTTCGGCACGTTTTTTGCCGCAGGGGGAAAAGTGAACGGGCGTATGGGGTATCCGGGGGGGGCAGCCGGGTGTTTGCAGAAGTGCGACATCAATCAGCAGGGGTTGCTGGTCTGGGACAAGAAAGCAGATGAAAGAAGAAGGAAGTCATAGCCCAATGACAAGCAGGCAAACGCAAGGAAGTAAGAATGAATAAACATCTGTGGCGGCGAGGGGAGAGGATTGTTTTTGAAAATGGCGTTGTGCTTGGCGTCATGTTGTTTTTTTCCTTCATGGCGTGGGTCTTGTTCTGGCCGCATCGCTCAGAAATAAAAGTGGTCGATATGCGCTCGGCGGAGGTTTCGCGATACGAGAAAGTGAAGGCTTCCTACTCTGAGCGTGTTGCGGATTTGATGAGCTATAATGACTACTTTTATGAGCAGTCACTAAGCATCCTGAGGCAGCACAAGTTGAATTGCCTGATGGCGGATCATGCCGTAATTGCCGGCGAAAGTCAGGAGGTCGTCAGTGCCTTGGCGGCGCGTCGTGAAAATCTTTGCGATGTGTTCAAGGAGGCTGCGGACATGGTGGATACTTATGTGGAGCGGTTAGCCAGCGCCAATGCATCTTCCACGACATTATTGAAGTTTTATCATATCGAAGAGGATGAAGAGAAAGAAATTGGTCCCTTTTTCACCAAGGAAGAATGTTCAGAGATATCCTCTCGCTTGATGCAGTTGGGAGAGCAGGTGACCTCCTGCAAACCCTATGAAGCGTGGCACTATCCGCTTTTCTTTCCCGAGCAATGAGATTCCAGTGAATATTGGAATAGCTGCGCGATGATTTGATCGACCCGCAACGTATCGAACGTAGCTGCAGCGGTACACGTGGTGAATTACCCGACCGGCGACTTGAGTTCCCGGGCGGTTCTTCTGGCGCAGGGCAGACCTGGCAAAAGGTGGATTCCTGTCGCCGTTAGGACGAACCGTACGAGCCGATGGTAGTCTAGAAGATCAATGTTCGGTCTGGAGGAATTCATGAAGGTACGGCGTCGACTGTCCTGCGTTGGATTGGTGGCTCTGCTGGCGCTGTCCGGCTGCGGTAACGACACTGGGCCGGAAGATACCGGGCCGGCAGATGATGAAGTGACGAATGAAGCGCCGGAAGCCGTCGCGACCGACGAAGTGCAGGCAGAACCTGCCGAGGAGGTGCCGGAGGCGGAGCCGCTGGAGGTGGCTATCGATGTCACTGCCACCTTGCGTAACGACCGGCGGTTGATGGTGGAGGGGGAAACCAATCTGCCAGAAATGACGCGCCTGTTGATTGTGGTGGAGCGTGAGCTGAGCGGCGTGCGTTGGCAGTCGCGCACCGAGGTTCAGGGCAACCGTTTTGAAGCGGGGCCATTCGGACCGGGAAGTGGACTTCCCGATGGGGGCTATACCATTACCGTCAATTTGCCGGAGTCCACCGTGCAGCCCCCGACGATACGCGAGCGAATCGGAGATCAGGGTGAGCATCTGGCTGGCCCGCTGGTGAGACGTTCACGCCACGGCCTGGGGCAGGTGGCGAGCTATTCACGGCGCTACCTGATCGGTAATGAGCCTCGGCGGACCACCGATGAGGTGGAGGTGCTGGACGTCGAGTGAGGTAACGGCGTGCTCACCACCCCTCCTGACGCCAGCGTGCCAATAGCCTGCCGACCGGATGATCGTTTTTCTCCAGTGGTCTGGCCTGGGCCGCTGCTACTTTCTCGCTGGTGTAGAGCAATTCCCCGCTATGGCCGCGCTCCAGTTGACCGATGAAAAGGCCTACAGCGCCTTCTATCAAGTATCGGCCAGGTTGGTCGTATGTCTCGATTGGCCCGAAGGCGGCCAGGTCGCCCGTGCCCAGATAGTCGAAACGTTCACCGGGGGCAGGCGTGACCAGATAGCACTCGCCCTGCCAGTTGATACCCGCCAGGAAGCCTTCGGGCAGCGTGATACGGTTGGCATTGGGGTCATGCCAGGGCGCTGGCGGTTGGCTGCGCAGATAGAGCGGTGTGGGTAGCGCGTCGACACTGTCATCCTCCAACAGGCGGCGCAAGGGACAGCCCAAGGCCTCGGCCAGGGAGACCAGCCGCTCGTGGCCGATTTGCTTGATGGCGCCTGACTCCCAGTAGGAAATTGTTACATCGGAAACGCCGACTTTCCTTGCCAGTGCCGCCTTGTTGAGACTCGCCTCTAGCCGAAGCTGCTTGATGCGTGGGCCCAATGCATGCATCTCTTCATTCCCTGCCTACGATGTATAAAAGAAAGGGATAGTCAATGATCTGTGTTAACTGTGCAAATTTACTGCGTCAACGATAATAAAACCATCCCCCAGGTGAAGTGAAGAATCCATACGCTGTGCACCAGCACTGTTCCCTGTGGTTTTTGTATGTGAGGAGTATTCTTGTGTATCTGTCTGATTTCTGGTGTGTAGCCTTGGTGATGGCGGAGAGGGCGGCACGGGCCAGTCGTGATTGCAGTGGAGGTTCGCTCTTATATTATCCTCGGATGTGAGAAAGGGTTCCCGGTCGGCTGCCTGTGACCAGGCAGGTGCGTATAATGGCGCCAAGCTCATTTCTCAATGGATAAGGACGACATGACCGTACGTACTCGCATTGCGCCGTCACCCACCGGTGACCCCCATGTGGGCACCGCTTACATTGCCCTGTTCAATCTCTGCTTCGCGCGCCAGCATGGCGGGCAGTTCATTCTGCGCATCGAGGATACCGACCGAGTTCGCTCCACCACTGAATCCGAGCAGATGATTCTCGATTCGCTGCGATGGTTGGGGCTCGAGTGGGACGAGGGGCCGGATGTCGGTGGCCCCCATGGCCCTTACCGTCAAAGCGAGCGGGGAGATATCTACGCCGAATACGCCCGGCAACTGGTCGACGCCGGCCACGCCTTCAAGTGCTACCGTACCAGCGAGGAGCTGGATGAGCTGCGAGAGGCCCGCAAGGCGGCCGGCATGCACCTGGCGCTGAAGCCCGTCGATCTGGCCTTGCCCAGCGAAGAGCAGGCACGCCGCGAACGAGAGGGATGGCCACACGTAGTGCGCATGAATGTGCCCACCACGGGTACCTGTCTGATCGAGGACATGCTGCGCGACTCCATCGAAGTCGACTGGGCTCAGGTCGATGCTCAGATCCTGCTCAAGTCCGATGGCATGCCTACCTACCACCTGGCCAACGTGGTGGATGACCACCTGATGGGCATCACTCACGTGCTGCGTGGCGAAGAGTGGATCAACTCGGCCCCCAAGCATCAGCTGCTCTATGAATACTTCGGTTGGCGGATGCCGGTGCTCTGCCATATGCCGCTGCTGCGCAACCCCGACAAGTCGAAGCTTTCCAAACGCAAGAATCCCACCTCGATCAATTACTATCGCCGGATGGGCTACTTGCCCCAGGCGGTGACCAACTATCTGGGGCGCATGGGCTGGTCGATGCCCGACGAGCGCGAGAAGTTCAGCCTCGACGAGATGATGACGCACTTCGATATCCAGCGGGTCTCGCTCGGCGGACCGGTCTTCGATCTCGAGAAGCTGACCTGGCTCAACGGTCTCTATATTCGCGAGGATCTCGACGACACGGCGTTCCTCAAGGCCTTGATGGAGTGGGCATTCAACGAGAAGTACGTGGGCCAGATCTTGCCTCAGGTGCGCACCCGTGTGGAAACCCTCTCTCAGGTGGCACCGTTGGCTGGCCACTTCTTCTCCGGCCTGCCGGAGATCGAAGAGGGCGATTTCGACAGTGTCAAGCTGGGACGGGAGGAGCTGGTCAAGCTGCTGCAGTTCCTGGTGTGGCGCTTCGAGGTCGTGCCGGCCTGGCACAAGGAAGTGCTGCTCGGCGAGGTCAAGTCGCTGGCGGTGCATTTCGAACTGAAGATGAAGGATTTCCTGGCCCCTGTCTTCATTGCCATTACCGGTTCCGCGGCGAGCACATCGGTCATGGATGCCATGGCCATATTGGGCTCTGACATGACCCGGGCACGCTTGCGCCACGCTATCGAGGTGCTTGGCGGGGTCTCCAAGAAGCAGGCCAAGCGCTTCGAGAAGGAGTACCGCGAGCTCGCCTGAGCCGGGCTCCGGGAAATCGTCTTTATCCTGTTGACGAAGACGAGGCGAATCAGTACTATACGCCTCGTCTTCACGAGACGTGTGGGGCCTTAGCTCAGCTGGGAGAGCGCAACACTGGCAGTGTTGAGGTCAGCGGTTCGATCCCGCTAGGCTCCACCAATCGTCTTGCCTTGTGCGACACTGCGTCCCATTCGTCTAGTGGTCCAGGACACCGCCCTTTCACGGCGGGAACAGGGGTTCGAACCCCCTATGGGACGCCATTTTTCTGTGCAATTCATCTCTGCAATCCAGTTTCTGCCATCGAGATCCCGAGACGCCTGGCGCGTCTTTTTTGTGTCTTGTCCTCCTCTGGCCGGTGACGGCTTGCCCTTGCGTGTAAAGTGCATTGAAGTGCCGGTTTTTCGCTATTTAGGGCTTGACTTGTCCACTCGTGCAGGCCTCCCGCCTCTCCCCTGTGTGTAGTTTTCAGATCCCGCCGCAACCTAGATGTTTTCGCAAAAACTCTTCTCTATCAATGACTTATAATTGATCAAAAAATAACCAATTTAACGGCAACCCTCTGGTCATGCCGATTCGATGGCGTTTTCTGTTGGTTGTGAACAGGGTTATCCACAGAATGTGTGGAAAACGTTCCGAGGCGGTATAAAGCAACGAATTCCTGCCTGATGGGTACGGGTTGTCAAGCGTCAGGTAGTAGTTTCTTCATGCTTGAAGGATGGGTTCGGCCTCGAGGCGCCACATCCATAGTGACGCCCGTATCGGTTTCAGTCGCGACTCGGGGAGCGCAGGCGACGAAGCAACGACGAGGTGTCCCAGCGTCCGCCTCCCATGACCTGAACGTCGCCATAGAATTGGTCCACCAATGCGGTCACCGGCAGGCGAGCCTGGAGCCTGCGAGCCTGCTCTAGGCAGATTCCCAGGTCCTTGCGCATCCAGTTCACCGCAAAGCCATGCTCGTAGTCATCCTCGATCATGGTCTTGTGGCGATTTTCCATCTGCCAGGATCCGGCGGCCCCCTTGGCGATCACATCGATGACTCGCTGCTGGTCGAGCCCGGCCTGCTCGGCGAAGTGAAGGCCTTCGGCAAGGCCTTGCACCAGGCCGGCAATGCAGATCTGGTTGACCATCTTGGTCAACTGGCCGCTACCGGCAGGCCCCATGAGGCTGACAGCGCGGGAATAGTGGGCGAGGGTGGGCTCAACCCGGGCGAACTCGCTCTCTTCACCGCCGCACATGATGGTCAGGGCGCCGTTGATTGCGCCTTGCTGGCCGCCGGAAACGGGGGCGTCGATGAAGCCGATGTCGTGCTCGTGACAGATGACGGCGAGTTCCTCGGCCAGATCGGATGAGGCCGTCGTATGATCGACCAGCAGGCTGCCGCCGGCCATGCCGTGCAGGACGCCCTGTGAGCCGGTTGTGACCTGGCGAACGTCGTCATCGTTACCTACACAGACCAGTACCAGGTCGGCGCCCTGGGCGGCTTCCTGAGGGGTTGTGTGGTGGCTGCCGCCATATTCGGCGACCCAGGCTTCGGCCGTGGCGCCGGTTCGGTTGTAGACGCGTACCGTCAGGCCTTGCCTGGCGAGGTGGCCGGCCATGGGGTAGCCCATTACACCCAGGCCGATAAAGGCAACAGTCGAGATGGTGTGGCTCATTGGTGGTTCCTTCATGTCGATGACGAGAGTAATGGATTGCACGACTTGCAATTGCGCTGGGCGCATGTACGCAGAAGGCCGCCCGTAGGGCGGCCTTCTGTACCGAGCGGCCTTGGCCGCATCCTGCCGGGTAGTGACAGGATAGATTACTTGACGGGGTAGTCGCGCTGGGGATGGCCAATATAGAGCTGGCGCGGGCGACCGATCTTGTAGTCTCCGGTGATCATCTCGTGCCAGTGGGAGATCCAGCCAATCGTGCGCGACACGGCGAAGATCACCGTGAACATGTTGGTCGGAATGCCCATGGCCTTGAGGATGATGCCGGAATAGAAGTCGACGTTGGGGTAGAGCTTGCGCTCGATGAAGTATTCGTCCTCCAGGGCGATCTGCTCCAGGCGCTTGGCGATCTTCAGCTGCGGGTCATCGGCCATGCCCAGCTCGGCCAGTACTTCGTCGCAGGTCTCCTTCATGACCTTGGCGCGCGGGTCGAAGTTACGATAGACGCGGTGGCCGAAGCCCATCAGGCGGAAGGGGTCGTCCTTGTCCTTGGCCTTGTCGACGAAGCGCTGGATGTTTTCTTCCGAGTCGTCGCCGATCTCGTCGAGCATGGCCAGCACGGCTTCGTTGGCGCCGCCGTGGGCCGGGCCCCAGAGTGCGGCGATGCCGGCGCTGATGCAGGCGAACGGGTTGGCACCGGTAGAGCCTGCCAGGCGTACGGTGGAGGTGGAGGCGTTCTGTTCATGGTCCGCGTGGAGCATGAAGATACGATCCATCGCCTTGGCGAACACCGGGTTGGTCTTGTACTCCTCGCAGGGATTGCTGAACATCATGTAGAGGAAGTTCTCTGCGTAGTTCAGGTCGTTGCGCGGATAGTTGAACGGCTGGCCGATGTTGTACTTGTAGGACATCGCGGCGATGGTCGGCATCTTGGCGATCAGGCGGATGGCGCTGATTTCGCGATCCTCGGCCTTGGTGATGTCCATGTGGTCATGGTAGAAGGCCGCCAGGCCGCCGACCACACCGCACAGGATCGACATCGGGTGCGCGTCGCGGCGGAACCCCTTGAAGAAATTGTTGATCTGGTCGTGGACCATGGTGTGGTTGCTGATGCGCTTCTCGATATCGGCATACTGTGCATCGTCCGGCAGTTCGCCGAACAGCAGCAGGTAGCACATCTCGACGAAGTTGGACTCCTTGGCCAGTTGCTCGATGGGGTAGCCGCGGTGCAGGAGCACCCCATTGGCGCCATCGATGTAGGTAATGGCGGACTGGCACGAGGAGGTGGCCATGAAGCCCGGGTCGTAGGTAAACAGGCCTTCTGCGCCGAGGCCGCGCACATCGACCACGTCAGGCCCCAGGGTGCCTGAGTAGATCGGCAGGTCGACGGGATTGTCCAGACCGTCTACCGTCAGTGTCGCTTTCCTGTCAGCCATGCTGGCCTCCTCTCGAAGTCGAATTGAAACGTTAAGTCGTTATTTCGCAAACAGTGTTTTCTTATGCTGGGCCGCGAAAAAGGTTCGCCCACTATAGAAGCGTTCCCGGGATTGTCAATTCGCCTTAAGCGACCTCTTGGTTGTACACTTGTCTTGTCGTGCATCGATTTTTGTACAAAAATTGGTGCTGTGCACCATGGAGACCGCTTGGTGCGGCGGGTTGTCACGCCGACGACCGAACGGTCATGGCCATTGGGCTTGAACCATGGTCGAGTTCGGTGGGTGATCATTTGTCACTAGGGGTTCATATCCCTATAATCCACTGCGCGCGACTGGCAGGTACTCGTTGTCATGCCCGTCCCGGCAACGGCGAGCCCCCTACCTCAAACCACCGCCCGCATTCCAGCCAGCCCGACCGGCACAGGAGCGAGCCAAGAGAGTGTGTATAGAGCCGTGAATAGCAAACGACCCGTCAACCTCGACCTCACCACGATAGAGTTCCCACTTCCCGCCTTGACGTCGATCGCCCACCGAATTACCGGCGTCATCCTTTTCATCGGCTTGATCTTCGCCTTCTGGGCCCTCGACAAGTCGCTGTCATCCCCGGCCGGCTTTGCCGCCGTCAGTGACGCCCTGGCCAACAATATCCTGGCGAAACTGGTGGCCTGGGGGCTGCTGTCTGCCCTGGCCTTCCATTTCGTGGCCGGCATCAAGCACATGCTCATGGATGCCGATTTCGGCGTCACCCTGGAGGGGGGCATCAAGAAGGCGCAGATCACAGTGGTGGTGAGTGCCGTTCTGATCATTCTGGCGGGAGTCTGGGTATGGTAACCAACATCACCAATCTGGGCCGCAGCGGCCTGTCCGACTGGCTGATCCAGCGTGTGTCGGCGGTCATACTGGCCCTCTATACGCTGTTCATCGTCGCCTACCTGCTGTTCAATCCAGGACTCGACTACTACACCTGGAGCGGCCTGTTCGCCCAGACCTGGATGCGCATCTTCTCGCTGCTGGCCTTTATCTCTCTTGCCGCTCACGCCTGGATCGGATTGTGGACAGTGACCACCGATTACATGAAGTCGACCGGGGTCCGTGTCGGCACCCAGCTCGTCATCATCCTGGCCATCTTCGTGTTCCTGGTCTGGGGCATTCTAGTTCTGTGGGGAGCCTGATACATGTCAACCATGCGTAGTCTGACATTCGACGCCATCATCATCGGCGGCGGCGGCGCCGGCATGCGTGCCGCTCTCGAGCTGGCCAAGTCCGGCAAGAAGACCGCCGTGCTGTCCAAGGTCTTCCCGACTCGTTCGCACACCGTATCCGCCCAGGGCGGCATTACCTGTGCCATCGCGTCCGCCGACCCCAACGATGACTGGCGCTGGCACATGTACGACACCGTCAAGGGTGGCGACTACATCACAGACCAGGATGCCGCCGAGTACATGTGCTCCGAGGGCCCCAAGGCGGTCTTCGAGCTCGAGCACATGGGCCTGCCGTTCTCGCGCTTCGATAATGGGCGGATCTATCAGCGCCCCTTCGGCGGTCAGTCCAAGAATTTTGGTGAAGGAGGGCAGGCGGCTCGCACCTGTGCCGCGGCCGACCGTACCGGCCATGCCCTGCTGCACACCCTGTATCAGAACAACCTGAAGAACAACACCACCTTCCTCAACGAGTGGTTTGCGGTAGATCTGGTCAAGAATGCCGATGGCGACGTGGTGGGCTGTATCGCCATGTGCATCGAGACCGGTGAAGTGGTGCACGTCAAGTCCAAGGCCACCGTGCTGGCCACCGGCGGTGCCGGGCGTATCTACGCCTCGACCACCAACGCCTTGATCAATACCGGCGACGGTATCGGCATGGCGCTGCGCGCCGGCTTCCCCATGCAGGACATGGAGATGTGGCAGTTCCACCCCACCGGCATCTACGGTGCCGGCGTGCTGGTGACCGAGGGCTGCCGCGGCGAGGGTGGCTACCTGGTCAACAAGGATGGCGAGCGCTTCATGGAACGCTATGCGCCCAACGCCAAGGACCTGGCCGGTCGTGATGTAGTGGCACGCTCCATGGTCATGGAGATACTCGAAGGCCGTGGCTGCGGCGAGAATGGCGATCACGTCTATCTCAAGCTTGACCACCTCGGTGAAGAGGTGCTCAACAAACGCCTGCCCGGCATCAGCGAGCTGTCGAAGATCTTCGCCCACGCCGATCCGACCAAGGCGCCGATTCCGGTGGTGCCGACCTGCCATTACATGATGGGCGGCATCCCCACCAACGTTCATGGCCAGGCGATCATGCAGGATGCCGACGGCAACGACCAGATCGTGGGCGGCCTGTTCGCCTGTGGCGAGGCGGCCTGCGTCTCGGTTCACGGCGCCAACCGCCTGGGTGGCAACTCGCTGCTCGACCTGGTGGTGTTCGGCCGTGCTGCCGGCATGTTCATCGAGAGTGCACTCAATGAAGGGGTCGAGTACCTCGACGCCAGTGAGTCCGACATCGACAGCGCCATGACCCGCATCAATCGCTGGAACGAGTCCAGTGGCGGCGAGTCGGTCGCCGATCTCAAGGTCGAGCTGCAGAGCATCATGCAGAACGCCTTCGGCGTATTCCGTCAGGAAGACAACATGCAGGAAGGCGTCAAGAAGCTTGCCGAGCTGCGCGGCCGTATCGCCGAAGCGCACCTGGTCGACAAGTCCGGCGCCTTCAACACGGCGCGCATCGAGGCCCTGGAGCTGGACAACCTGATGGAAGTCGCCGAAGCGACCGCCATTGCGGCACTGGAGCGCAAGGAGAGCCGTGGCGCGCACTCTCGCTACGACTATCCGGACCGCGACGATGTCAACTGGCTGAAGCACTCCATGTACTTCCCGCTCGAGAAGAAGGTCGGTAAGCGAGACGTCAACTTCAAGCCGAAGACCGTTGACACCTTCGAGCCCAAAATCCGCACCTATTAAGGGGGAGTCACGATGTCCATGCTTCAGGTATCCATTTACCGCTACAATCCGGAAACCGACTCCGCACCTTATATGCAGGAGTATCAGGTGGACACCCAGGGCCGTGACCTGATGGTCCTGAACATTCTGGAGATGCTCAAGGCCGAGGACACTACCCTCGCTTATCGTCGTAGTTGCCGCGAAGGCGTGTGCGGCTCCGACGGCATGAACATGAACGGCAAGAATGGCCTGGCCTGCATCACCTCGCTGTCCGATGTGGTCAAGAACAACAAGCTGGTGCTGCGGCCGCTGCCGGGTCTGCCCGTGGTGCGCGACCTGGCGGTCGACATGGGGCTGTTCTACAAGCAGTACGAGCGCATTCAGCCGTACCTGCAGAACGACGAACCGGCGCCCGCCATCGAGCGCCTGCAGTCGCCGGAGGAACGCGACAAGCTGGACGGTCTCTACGAGTGCATCCTGTGCGCCTGCTGTTCGACCTCCTGCCCGTCGTTCTGGTGGAATCCGGACAAGTTCGTCGGCCCGGCGGGCCTGCTACAGTCCTACCGCTTCCTGGCCGACTCGCGGGATACCGCCACCCAGGCGCGCCTTGCCGAGCTGCAGGATCCGTTCAGCGTATTCCGTTGCCGCGGGATCATGAATTGTGTGGCGGTGTGCCCCAAGGGGCTCAATCCGACACGTGCCATCGGCAAGATCCGTGACATGCTGCTTGCGAATGCCACTTAAAACGTGGCCAAGGGCTTGCTATCATGGCTGCCGGAATCTGGCTGCGGCGAGTTGCCGCGGTCGTTTCCCGTGCGGTAATTCAAGAGCCGGTGCCATAGGTACCGGCTCTTGACCATGGAATTCAAGGATTCCGGCCTGGCGGCCGGAACCGCCGGCTAAGGAAGACGCCCTTCCGGCAGGGCACCAGCCAAGCCGTCGCGGCTGGCCCGTGACGGCGCCGACAACACCCCATCAGTGCAGGGTGACCGAGAGATGCAACAAGGCATAATGGAGTTGATGTGGAACAGCTCCCACGTGAGCGGCAGCAACGTTCACTATGTGGAAGCGCTCTACGAGCAATACCTCGCCGACCCAGGTTCCGTCCCCGAAGAGTGGCGAACCTACTTCGACCAGCTGCCCACTGCGGAAGGCGGCTCTACCTCCGATGTTCCCCTCAGTCCCATCCGCGATCAGTTCGCGCAGTTGGGACGCTCACGCCGAACGACGACGGCTGCCGCCGCTGAAAGCGGAGAAGGCAAGAAGCAGGTCAAGGTCCTGCAGCTGATCAACGCCTATCGCTTCCGGGGCCACCAGAAGGCCGATATCGACCCGCTTGACCTGCGTAGCCCGGTACCGGTTCCCGACCTGGATCTCTCCTTTCACCAGCTCTCGAAGGCTGATCTGGATACCGAGTTCCAGACCGGTTCCTTCTTCATGGGGCTGGACACGGCACCGCTGCGTGAGATCGTCGAGGCGCTGGAGCAGACCTACTGTCGCTCCATCGGCTGCGAGGTCATGCACATCGTCGATACCGAAGAGAAGCGCTGGCTTCAGCAGCGGTTCGAGTCGGTGCGTTCGTCGCCCAAGTACAGCGATGAGGTGCGCAAGCACCTGCTGGAACGCCTCACCGCTGCCGAGGGGCTGGAGAACTACCTGGCGTCCAAGTATCCGGGCACCAAGCGCTTCGGCCTGGAGGGCGGCGAGTCCTTCATCCCGATGATGGACGAGCTGATCCAGCGCGGTGGCGGCTACGGTGTCAAGGAAGTGGTCATCGGCATGGCCCACCGCGGGCGCCTGAACCTGCTGGTCAATATCCTCGGCAAGAACCCGTCAGAGCTGATCGACGAGTTCGACGGCAAGAAGATCATCGAGCGCGGCTCCGGTGACGTCAAGTACCACCAGGGCTTCAGTTCCAACGTGATGACACCGGGTGGCGAAGTCCATCTGGCGCTGGCCTTCAACCCCTCCCACCTGGAGATCGTCTCTCCCGTGGTCGAGGGCTCCGTACGGGCGCGCCAGGACCGCCGTGACGACCTGGAAGGCACCAAGGTGCTGCCGATCAATATCCATGGTGACGCGGCCTTCGCCGGTCAGGGCGTGGTCATGGAGACGTTCCAGATGTCCCAGACCCGTGCCTACAAGACCGGTGGGACGATTCATGTCGTCATCAACAACCAGGTCGGCTTCACCACCTCGCATCCTCAGGACACGCGCTCTACCGAGTACTGCACCGACATCGCCAAGATGGTTCAGGCACCGATCTTCCACGTCAATGGCGACGATCCGGATGCCGTGCTGCATGCGACACAGGTGGCGCTGGACTACCGTCAGCAGTTCAAGAAGGACGTGGTTATCGACCTGGTCTGCTATCGCCGCCGGGGCCACAACGAGGCCGACGAGCCTTCCGGCACCCAGCCGATGATGTATCGCAAGATCAAGGAACACCCGTCGTCGCGTACGCTCTATGCCCAGCGCCTGGTGGAGCAGGGCGTTCTCTCCGAAGAAGACGCCAAGGCGATGATCGAGACCTATCGCGAGGATCTGATGGCCGGCAACCATGTGGCCAACGCCCTGGTGCAGGAGCCCAATACCTCGCTGTTCGTCGACTGGCAACCGTACCTGGGTCATGAGTGGTCCGGCCATGCGGAAACTGGCGTCGAGATGAAGCGCCTTCAGCGTCTTGCTGGCAAGATGTGTGAGATTCCCGACGGCGTCGAGGTGCAGCGCCAGGTGGTCAAGATCTACGAAGACCGTCGCAAGATGCAGGCCGGCGGATTGGGCCTCAACTGGGGCTTTGCCGAAACCCTGGCCTACGCCACGCTGCTCGATGAAGGTCATCCGGTGCGTATCACCGGTCAGGACGTGGGTCGCGGTACCTTCTCTCACCGCCACGCGGTGGTGCATAACCAGAAGGATGGCAGCGTCCATGTGCCACTGCAGCACATGGCCGATGGCCAGCCGCGCTTCACCATCCACGACTCCTTCCTCTCGGAGGAGGCCGTACTGGCGTTCGAGTATGGCTATGCGACAACAGCGCCTAATCACCTGGTGATCTGGGAAGCGCAGTTCGGCGACTTCTTCAACGGCGCCCAGGTGGTGGTCGATCAGTTCATTTCCTCCGGTGAAACCAAGTGGGGGCGCCTGTGCGGCTTGACCATGCTGCTGCCTCACGGCTATGAGGGGCAGGGTCCGGAGCACTCCTCCGCGCGGCTCGAGCGCTTCCTGCAGATGTGTGCTGAGCACAACATGCAGGTCTGTGTGCCGACCACGCCGGCGCAGATATTCCATCTGCTGCGCCGCCAGGTGATCCGCAAGCTGAGAAAGCCGTTGGTGGTGATGACGCCCAAGAGCCTGTTGCGGCATAAAGAAGCCACATCCAGCCTGGACGACCTGGCCAACGGTCACTTCCACATGGTGTTGCCGGATCAGGGCAGCCTTGATGCCCAGCGGGTCAAGCGCGTCATCATGTGCGCAGGCAAGGTCTACTACGACCTGGCGGCCTGGCGTGAAGAGAACCAGCGTGACGATACCGCGATCCTGCGTATCGAACAGCTCTACCCCTTCCCCAAGGAGGAGCTCTTCGAGGCGCTCAAGGATTACGTCAACCTCGAGTCGATGGTGTGGTGTCAGGAAGAGCCGCTCAACCAGGGGGCCTGGTACTCGAGTCAGCACCATATGCGGGCCGTGGCCGACATGCTCAAGAACGGCCTGGGTGGCGAGCTGAAATTCGCCGGTCGTCCGGCGTCGGCGGCACCCGCAGCGGGCTACATGTCCGTGCATACCGAACAGCAGCGCCAGCTGGTCGAAGACGCCTTCACCATCTAAGGCGATTCACCAGAACGAGAGAGATCACACAAGGGAAACGACATGGCTACCGAGATCAAAGCGCCCACCTTTCCGGAATCCGTTGCCGAAGGCAGCGTAGCTGCCTGGCACAAGAAGCCCGGAGACAGGGTCGAGCGCGATGAACTGATCGTCGAGATTGAAACGGACAAGGTGGTGCTCGAGGTCCTGGCGCCCGAGGCCGGCACGCTAAGTGAGGTAACGGCTGAGGAGGGTGACACCGTCCAGTCCGAGCAAGTGCTCGGCAGGATCGGTGAGGGCAAGGCAGCTGGCGGGAAAGAAAAGGACGACAACAAGAACGAGAAGAAAACCGACGCCAAGGCCGACCAGAAGGCGACAGCAAAGAGCGATGCCAAGGCCGACAAGCCGGCCAGTGGTGGCAAGCAGCACCAGGTGAAGGCGCCCACCTTCCCCGAATCGATCCAGGAGGGCACCGTGGCCACCTGGCACAAGCAGGTGGGCGAGGCGGTCAAGCGCGATGACGTGCTGGCTGATATCGAAACCGACAAGGTAGTGCTTGAGGTGGTGGCGCCGGCCGATGGTGCGCTTGCCGAAATCAAGGCCGAAGAGGGCAGCCAGGTCGAATCCGAGGCTGTGCTGGCGACCTTCACCGAAGGTGCGGGGGGCGACGCCGCCGCGCCGGCCGAAGCAGACGCCTCAGGCGGTGACGAAGGCGTGGACGAGAAGGTGGGTGACAAGATCCTGGCACCGGCAGCGCGCAAGATGGTTGCCGAGCATGACCTCGACGTCAGCAAGATCGAGGGCACCGGCAAGGGTGGCCGCATCCTCAAGGAGGACGTGCAGCGTGCCGTCCAGGCGGGCACTGCGAAGAAAGCCGCTGCACCGTCCACCGCGCCCAAGCAGGCGGCCTCCGCCGCGCCGCCGGCCTTCGAAGGCGAGCGCCCCGAGAAGCGGGTGCCGATGAGCCGCCTGCGCAAGACCATCGCCAAGCGCCTGGTCGAGGCACAGCAGACCGCCGCCATGCTGACCACCTACAACGAGGTGGACATGGGCGCGGTAATGAGCCTGCGGGCCCAGTACAAAGACACCTTCCTCAAGGCCCACGACACCAAGCTCGGCTTCATGGGCTTCTTCGTCAAGGCGGCCAGCGAAGCACTCAAGCGCTTCCCGGACGTCAACGCCTCCATCGATGGCAGCGATATCGTCTATCACGGCTATCAGGACATCGGCGTGGCGGTCTCCACCGACCGCGGCCTGGTGGTGCCGGTGCTGCGGGATACCGACAGCATGAAGATCGCCGACGTCGAAAAGGGCATCGTCGACTTCGGCAAGCGGGCGCGCGACGGCAAGCTCGGCATCGACGAGATGCAGGGCGGTACCTTTACCATCACCAACGGTGGGATCTTCGGCTCGCTGATGTCGACTCCGATTATCAACCCGCCACAGACCGCCATCCTGGGCATGCACAAGATTCAGGATCGCCCCATGGCGGTGAATGGCAAGGTGGAAATTCGTCCGATGATGTATCTGGCACTCTCCTATGATCACCGCATGATCGATGGCAAGGACGCAGTACAGTTCCTGGTCACCATCAAGGAGCTGCTGGAAGACCCGGCCCGTCTGCTGCTGGATGTCTGAGCGCGACGCCCGACTCAACGGACTCAAACGCGAACCGATCAAGGAAAACCACATGGCCGATAAATTTGATGTGATCGTCATTGGTGCGGGCCCCGGGGGCTACGTGGCCGCCATCCGTGCCGCCCAGCTGGGATTGAAGACCGCCTGCGTCGAGAAGTGGATCGGCAAGGAAGGCAAGGTCGTCTTCGGCGGTACCTGCCTGAACGTGGGCTGCATTCCCTCCAAGGCGCTGCTCGAGGCTTCCCACAAGTTCGTCGAAGCCAAGCACGACTTCTCCGATATGGGCATCGAGGCCGGTGACGTCAGCATGGACGTCAAGAAGATGATGGCCCGCAAGGACAAGATCGTGAGCAACCTCACCGGCGGTATCGCCGGGTTGTTCAAGGCCAACGGCGTGACCGGTATCGAGGGCACCGGCAAGGTTGTCGGCGCGAAGCAGGTCGAGGTCACGGACAAGGACGGCAAGGCCACCACCTACGAGGCCGACAATATCGTCATTGCCGCTGGCTCGGTGCCGGTCGAGATACCCCCGACCCCGCTGACCGAGGGCCTGATCGTCGATTCCACCGGTGCCCTGGAGTTCCAGGACGTGCCGAAGCGTCTTGGCGTGATCGGCGCCGGTGTCATCGGCCTGGAGCTGGGCAGCGTCTGGAGCCGTCTGGGCAGTGAAGTGACGGTGCTCGAGGCCATGGACAGCTTCCTGCCGATGGTGGATAGCGCCATTGCCAAGGAGACCCAGAAGCTGCTCAAGAAGCAGGGCCTGGACATCAAGCTGGGGGCGCGCGTCACCGGCTCCGAAGTCAAGGGCAAGGAAGTCGTCGTCAAATACTCCGATGCCGAAGGCGAGCAGGAAATGACCTTCGACAAGCTGATCGTCTGTGTCGGTCGTCGCCCCTATACCAAGGGTGTGGTGGCGGACGGTGTCGGCGTTGGCCTTGACGAGCGCGGTTTCATCCATGTGGATGACCAGTGTCGTACCAGCGTGCCGGGTGTCTATGCCATCGGCGACTGCGTGCGTGGTCAGATGCTGGCCCACAAGGCCTCCGAAGAGGGGATCATGGTTGCTGACATCATCGCTGGTCACAAGGCCGAGATGAACTACGATGCCATCCCCTGCGTCATCTACACCTTCCCGGAGGTGGCCTGGGTCGGCATGACTGAGCAGGATGCCAAGGCCAAGGGCATCGAGGTCAAGACCGGTTCCTTCCCGTTTGCCGCCAGCGGTCGCGCCATGGCCAATAACGCGACGGAAGGTCAAGCCAAGATCATCGCCGATGCTGAGACCGATCGGATTCTGGGTATGCATATCGTTGGTCAGCATGCGGGCGAGATGATCGCCCAGGGCGTGATCGCCCTGGAGTTCGGTTCCAGCGCCGAGGATCTGGCACTGACCTGCTACGCCCACCCGACCATGTCGGAAGCCGTGCATGAAGCCGCTCTGGCGGTGGAAGGGCATGCCATCCACATGGCCAACCGCAAGAAGCGCAAGTAAGCCAGCTCGCGCGCGGCTCAATAACAACACGGATTAGGCAACAACAAGCGTCGCCCATGCGGGTGGCGCGTCGTACCCGGCCATGTATCGGGTACGAACGGGGGTAACCCGGGATAGACCGCATCCGGCGGTATTCCGCGGTTGCCGTTCGAGTCACATGCAACCAATGGCATGAATCGATGAACCTTCACGAATATCAAGGCAAGCAGCTGTTTGCCGACTATGGTCTTCCAGTATCCAAGGGCTTCGCAGTCGACACACCCGAGGAAGCGGCGGAAGCGTGCAAGAAGATCGGCGGCGAGAAGTGGGTCGTCAAGGCCCAGGTTCACGCAGGTGGCCGCGGCAAGGCCGGCGGCGTCAAGCTGATCAAGAGCCCGGAGGAGGCCAAGGCCTTCGCCGAGCAGTGGCTGGGCAAGAACCTGGTGACCTTCCAGACCGACGAAAAGGGTCAGCCGGTCGCCAAGATCCTGGTCGAGAACTGCACCGATATCGCCAATGAGCTCTACCTGGGCGCCGTGGTCGACCGCACCACCCGTCGCGTGGTCTTCATGGCCTCCACCGAGGGCGGCGTCGAGATCGAGAAGGTCGCCGAGGAAACCCCCGAGAAGATCCTCAAGGCAGAGGTTGACCCGCTGGTCGGTGCTCAACCCTACCAGGCCCGTGAGCTGGCTTTCGCCCTGGGCCTCAAGGGCGATCAGGTCAAGCAGTTCACCAAGATCTTCCTGGGTCTCTCCCGCCTGTTCCACGAGAAGGACCTGGCGCTGCTCGAGATCAACCCGCTGGTGATCACCGACGAAGGCAACCTGCACTGTCTGGATGCCAAGCTCGGCCTGGACAGCAACGCGATGTACCGTCATCCGGACCTGCAGGCCATGCGCGACCCGTCCCAGGAAGACGAGCGCGAAGCCGAAGCCGCCGCCTGGGACCTCAACTACGTGGCCCTGGAAGGCAATATCGGCTGCATGGTCAACGGCGCTGGCCTGGCCATGGGCACCATGGACATCATCAAGCTCAACGGCGGTCAGCCCGCGAACTTCCTCGATGTGGGCGGCGGTGCGACCAAGGAGCGCGTGGCGGAAGCCTTCAAGCTCATCCTCTCCGACGACTCCGTGAAGGCCGTGCTGGTCAACATCTTCGGCGGCATTGTGCGTTGCGACATGATCGCCGAGGGCATCATCGGTGCCGTCGAGCAGGTCGGCGTCAACGTGCCGGTGGTGGTGCGTCTGGAAGGTAACAACGCCGAGCTGGGTGCCGAGAAGCTGGCCTCCAGCGGTCTGAACATCATCGCTGCTACCAGCCTGACTGACGCGGCACAGCAAGTCGTCAACGCGGCGGAGGGCAAGTAATGAGTATCCTGATCGACAAGAACACCAAGGTCATCTGCCAGGGCTTCACCGGTGGCCAGGGGACCTTCCACTCCGAGCAGGCGCTTGCCTACGGTACCCAGATGGTCGGCGGCGTGACACCGGGCAAGGGCGGCCAGGAGCACCTGGGCCTGCCGGTGTTCAACACCGTCAAGGAGGCGGTCGAGAAGACCGGCGCCGAGGCCAGCGTGATCTACGTCCCGGCACCGTTCTGCAAGGACTCGATCCTGGAAGCCGCCAACGCGGGTATCAAGCTGATCGTCTGCATCACCGAGGGCATCCCGACCCTGGACATGCTCGACGTCAAGGTGAAGTGCGACGAACTGGGCGTGCGGCTGATCGGCCCCAACTGCCCGGGCGTGATTACCCCGGGCGAGTGCAAGATCGGCATCATGCCGGGTCACATCCACCAGCCCGGCCGTGTCGGTATCGTCTCGCGCTCCGGCACCCTGACCTATGAAGCCGTCAAGCAGACCACCGATCACGGCTTCGGCCAGTCCACCTGCGTGGGCATCGGCGGCGACCCGATCCCGGGCTCCAACTTCATTGACATCCTCGAGCTGTTCGAGAAGGACCCGAAGACCGAAGCCATCGTGATGATCGGCGAGATCGGCGGCACCGCCGAGGAAGAGGCGGCAGCCTACATCAAGGCCAACGTCTCCAAGCCAGTGGTCTCCTACATTGCCGGCGTCACGGCGCCTCCGGGCAAGCGCATGGGCCATGCCGGTGCCATCATCTCCGGTGGCAAGGGTACCGCGGACGAGAAGTTCGCCGCCCTGGAAGATGCCGGTGTGCGCACCGTGCGTTCGCTGGCCGAGATCGGCGATGCCTTGAAGGAAGTGACCGGCTGGTAAGCCAAGCTTTCGACAGACATGCCAAAGGGCGCCCTCGGGCGCCTTTTTTCATCTCAAAAAGGCTGTGTCGGAGCTTGCGTTGAGACACATCTCCCAGCGTGCGCTGGTTACCCGTCAAGGGTGAGCGTAGTGTTTATTACACAGATGCGGTTCTCGTTCTGTCGGGTGTGTCTTCTTGGAGTGAGTCGCAGATGGCAAACCAGTACGGTCCGACCAAGCTCCAGAAGGTCGAAACACCTGGCTGGAAGCTGGACTGCCAACGCGGGTTGATGGCCTTCGCTGCGTGGTGGCTGGCTGCGCTGCTGGTCAGTGGCCTGCTCCCGTCGATGTCGCCCAATTTGCCGATTTCACCGCTTTGGATGGCCAACTCGCTGGCCTATGGAACAGTTCTTGCCATTGGGCTGAAGCCAATCCCTTATTTTGGCCTTGCGGCCCTGACCTGGAACGTGGCACGCGGTGATGCTCCCCTGGAGATACTCGCAGGTACGGCTGCCTTCGTATTGCTGATGTTTTTTGTGGTGGAGTTCTCAGGATGGCTGGGACGACACGTCGAGCGAGATCGGGCTCGCCGTCTACTGCGTGTGCCGATTATCGCCATAATGAGCGCCACGCTCTTCACTTTGCTTGGAATCTGACAGTTTTCCAGCGGCCAGCCAGCGCCGGAACTGATCATTGGCCTGTGGCTCTCCGAGGCGACGTCGGTATTGCTCTTTACTCCTCTGGCGAGGCAGTGGCTGCGTTATGGAGTCCAGACCTGGATGCCACCCGAAGGGCAGTCGCGGCTCTGGCCAATGATGTTGGCCTGGTGTGCGTTGGCCATTGCCGTTCTTGCGTTGATCTCGGCTATGGACCGCATGCCATGGGTGCTCTCCAGTTGGCTGCCCTATTTGGCGCTGGTGATGCCAATCCTTGCCGTTTATCTGCTGCCGGTAGGGTTGCCCCGCCTGGTGGCGCCATTGTTTGTGTTGGCCTGGACGGTTGTGAACCTCAACTTGTACACAGACTCTGCAGGCGTATTGGATGAAACTGCCATGCTGCAGGGGCAGATGATCCTGTTCACGACCGCTCTGGTCGGGTTTCTTTCTATCGAAGCCGTTAACTCCTATCACCGTGCCAATCGGCGCCTGCAGCAGGCAAGTCGCCAGGATGGCCTGACAAGACTCAGCAATGATCTCGGCATGACGGAGTCTTTGGCGGGGCGGAAAGTCGATGAACCTCTTGCGTTGATTGGCATTCAGGTGCCGGACATCAATGATCTCGCCACGCTCATAGGGCTGGATGAGGTGCATGCCCTGGAGTGTTGCATTGCCGACACATTACGGGAAACGGTGCCTACAGGGTGTGTGGCATCGGCGCGTCTGCAGCCTGGTCTGTTTGCCTTGCTGGTGCCCTTGGACGAGGCGTCTGCAACGGTTGCCCATAACCTGCGCTACGCCCTGAACAGTGCGGAGCAGGACGGGAGGTTCAGCTTGGCTCGGCTCGAGCTGCGAGTGGTACTTGTGGAGGGTATCGAGAGCAACGATGCCCGACACCTGACTTCGATCCTGTTGATGGCTAGCGCCAAGGCGGCAAGTCAGGAGGGGGAGTACTTTTATCATCACCATGGCGAGCCGGAAACTCTGATCGAAGCCCATCGGGATGCCTTATATCTGGTCGGCCACCTCCGCGATGCCTTGGCCGGCGTCACGCACGGTGGTAATTATGAAATCTTCGCACAGCCGATCCTTGATATTTGGCAGCCAGAGGTGATTCGAGCTGAAGTATTGTTGCGCTGGCGCCATGCCGACGGCCGTCTGCTTGAAGCGGGAGAGTTTCTACCTGTCGCCGAGCATTTTGGTCTGATGCCTCGCCTGGATGCCTGGGTACTGTCAAAGGTACTGTCGATAATCAGTACGCACCCAGGAGGTGAAAGGCTTGATGAGGTGGCCATCAACCTTTCTGGGGACTCCCTGGCTGGTGTCGACCTGGTTCGTTCGCTCAGTGAATGTCTGGACCGATCTGGTTGGCCCGCGGAGCGTCTCTGCCTAGAGATTACTGAGTCAATGGTGATACACGATGTTCAGGTGGCGCGAGAGAATGTCATGCAGCTTCACACGCTGGGAATAAGCCTGGCCATCGATGATTTCGGTACGGGGCATGCCAGCTTTGCTTATCTGCAGGATTTTCCTGTTCAGGAATTGAAGATAGACGGTCGATTCACCAAGGGGATCGTGCAGCGTGGAATCGATCGTGAAGTGGTGCGGGCTACATGCGCCATCGCCGATTACCTTGGGGCGAGAGTGGTAGCCGAATTTGTCGAAACCTCTGACCAGATTGATGTGTTGTCGCAGCTTGGTGTCCACTGCTTCCAAGGCTATGGCATCTGCCGCCCCATCCCGTTGGAAGGGTATCTGGAAGGGTTGCAGAACGGTCGCAGTATGATAGGTGAGGAAGTGGCCCTGGCACAGTATCAGTCGCCAGGCGATTGATATCTAAGGGTGCTCATCTTGTTGTATGGGGCTTAGCAGTAAACCAGTGCTGTTCCGAAGAGCGGTTTCCGCTTTGAATGGGCACGGCTGATCCTGCCAAGGTCGGTAAGCCGTTGCACTCCGATCACATGTAACGCTGCCGCGCGCAGCAACGACTCCACAGGAGGCCCCATGGCCAAGGTACCTGCCGCCTATCAGGCGGCACGCGGCTCGATTCTGGACGTGGATCGTGATTTCTATGCTCGGCTGACCAACCCCGCTGGCCGCGAGCGGGTCGAGGCGTTGACCGTGCCGATTCGCGATGGGCGGGCGTGGAAGGTGCCGGCGGGACACGTGCTGCGCCTCTCGACCCTGGAAGGCCCTCAGGTCGGCGACTTCAACCTCTGGAGCTTGCACAATCCCCGCGAGCGCTTCTGGGCCTCGCGTACCCGGCAGCTGCAGCGCGCCCATGTCTCGACCTTCGACCGGCTCTGGTCGACGTTGCCCTACCTGCGCCCCATGGCGACGATTATCGACGACACCCTGGCTGGCTACGGCGTCGATGGCAGCGGCGTTGATGCGGAGGGCGGGCGGATCCACGACCTGCTGGGTACCCGCTGCGACCCCTACGTCAACCGCCTGCTCACCGGCGAGGACTTCGATCATCACTGCCACTCCAACCTGGTCCGCGCGGTGGCCCCCTTCGGCCTGACCGAGTTCGACGTCCACGATGTGCTCAACGTCTTCCAGTGCACCGGGCTCAACGACGACGACCAGTACTTCATGAAGGCGTGCCCGGCGAAGGAAGGCGATTACCTCGAGCTGTTCGCCGAGATCGATCTGCTCTGTGCCCTGTCATGCTGCCCTGGAGGCGACCTCTCCGTGGACCTGTGGGGCCCCAATGCGCGCGATCCGCTGGAAACCTGCCACCCTATCGGCGTCGAGGTATTTTGCCTGGATGCTTCGCTACTCCAGGGCTGGCAACCGCCAGAGCCTTCTCCTTATGCCGGGGGCCATGGCCAGCGCGGGCCAGCCATCGATTGGGCGGCGGAAAAGCGTGAGTTGGCGGCGCAGCATACACGCCGCTGACGGCCCCGGCGACATCGGTAAGGGGATGCCTAGCGGTAAGGGAACCTCTAGATCGAGTCGCTGAGGCTTCGGTCTCGGCCCGCCCGCTTGGCCTTGAGCAGTGCCTGGTCGGCACGCATCAGGGTGGTTTGATGGGGATCGCCGGGCCGGTGCTGGGACAATCCGGCACTGACCGTGACCGAAATTGTCTGGTCGCCGGCGCGTAGCGTTACCGCAGCGAGGCAGGAACGCAGCCGCTCCACGATACTGCGGGCTTCGTTGCGGTCGGTATCGGCCAGCAGGAGCAGGAACTCCTCTCCCCCCCATCGGGCGCACAGGTCGTAGTCGCGCAGGGTGGCGCTCAAGGTCTGGGTGATGGCCACCAGCAGTCGGTCGCCCACATCGTGGCCATGGCAGTCATTGATGCGCTTGAAGTGATCGATATCCAGCAGCGTCAGGGTGAACCGACGGCGCTGCCTGACAAATTCCTCCAGGCGCTCGATGATCAAGCGGCGATTGGGGAGGCCGGTCAGTGGGTCGTGGGTCGAGGCTTGGTGCAAGGCTTGATTGCGCTCATGCATGAGCGCCTGATAGCCATCGGAGATACGCGATAGCTTGCGTTGACGGCGCAGGGCTCGCTGGTAGCGTTGCTCGGTGACCTGGCGGGCCTCCATGGCCAGCGACTGATAGCGGTCGGAGATGTCGATCAGGCGCTGTACCTGCACTTGTTGGTCGCAATGGTGCAGGTAGAGGCGCTGCAGTGCGTCATGGAGCGGGTGACCGACATGTTCGGGGGAGTCGAGCAGGGCGGCAACCTGCGCCAGCAACGCGTCGTCCTCTTTGTCCTTCATGGCTCGCCCCTGACAGGAGTGATGGCGAAGGGGTAGCTGCAATCCTCACGAAACTCATCGGCCAGCTCGGCGATGCGTTCATTGCGAGCATCGTAGTGCCAGGTGACCGATACCGCGCGGCCCGTTTCGTAAGCTTCTTCCAGCAGGTCGAAGATGTCCATCATCGCTTTCACCGAGCTGGTGTTCAGATAGACCAGCGCGAGTTCCAGGTGCAGGGGACGCTGCTCGTCGGTGAGAAAGTGACGAACCCAGTGAATCACCTGGTCGAAGAGTTCGTAGGAGTTCTCCGGATAGGAATCGCCCCGCATGGTCAGGCGTCCGCCTTGCCAGTCACTATGAATGGTCGGCGTGGATTGGCTGCCGGGAATGTCGAGATCAGAAATCATGGTTGTCATGGCAAGGGTCAGATCGTGGCTGTCAGGCTGAAAAAGCTGCGTTGATTCGGCAGCGGCTGTAACTCGGCTTGCAAGGGGCTGCTGGACTTCCGGGCCATGTCGAGAAGGCCGAGGCCGGCCCCCTCATGACCTTCAGCATCCCTGGGGCGGCGCAGCTGCTGCTTATAGGCCTGCTTGAGTGCTTGCTTGTCCAGTAGGGCGAGCGCCTCGACAGTGGCAACCAGGCGCTCACCGTCGGCCCGCTCGACCAGGTTGCCGGCACTCACCTGATAGTGCCCTTGTCCGCTGTGTGCCACTGCCACCGTGGCCGCGGCCAGCTCCTCGTCATAGCCCTGGCTGCGGGCATAGTGACGGATGTTCTGGGTCATCTCGATGTAGACGGCGAAGACGTCCATGGCCGCAGAGGGGGCGGCTTTCTGGGTGTCCAGATAGTTGCGCAGTGCCTTGCCGATCTCTTCGATCAGGCTACGTGATATGGGGCCATTGAAGCACAGCATGATGCGATCATGCTGATAGCTCTCCCGCATACTCAGTAAATCCATGGCAATTCCTTGGCTTGCAATATATCCCCTAGCCGGGGCTGGGGGGGCGTGGAGAAACAGGTTCGGAGGCTTCCGGTGCCGTGCAGAATATCAGCAAGGTGATGTCGTCGCGTTGACCGTGAGGGCCTCTATAGTCGTCCAGTGCCTGCTCGAAAGCCGCCAACTGTGCATCGAGAGGCGCCGCTGCCTGGGAGCGCAGGAGCTCCTCGAAGCGGCCGTTACCGAAGCCAAAGCCGTGGTGGCCCCCGGCTTGATCGAGAAAGCCGTCGCTGCACAGATAATAGCGCCATCCCGGACTCAGCGGTACGTACTGGTTACAGTAGATGGCCGGTCGACGATGCCCAAGGGCACGTTTGTGGCCCTTGATGCGCTCGAGCTGCTGGCCGTCGCTGGCATAGAGATCGAGCTTGGCCCCGGCATAGGTCAAGCGGTGCCGGGGCGGATCGACCCAGACCAGGCCGATATCCATGTTTGTAGCGATGGAGGAGGGCAGTTGCGCCTCAGGCAGCAGCAGGCGTGACTGGCGATCGATCTCGTTGAGCAGGGCAGCCGGGTCGTCGGCCCCTTCCTGGGCGATGGCGTGGTCGATAATGGCGCGTGCCAGCATGGTCATCATGGCACCGGGCACGCCGTGGCCGGCGCAGTCTACGATGCCGATCAGATAGCCCTGCGGCGTGCCGCGAAAGACGTAGAAATCGCCGCCCACGGTATCGCGCGGTTTCCACAGTACGGCGTGACGAGAGGCAAGATGTTCACTGAGCTGAGCGTCGGGCAGGATGGCACGCTGGATGATGCTGGCGTACTGGATGGAGTCACCCAGCTTCTTGTGGGCGGCCGCCATGGCCGCATGTGCGGTTTCCAGCTCTTGCGTGCGTTCATGCACCTGGGATTCAAGATTTCGCGTGTAATCCTCCACCTGGCGCGCCATGTGCGAAAAGGCCTGGGAGAGCTCGCCGATCTCGTCGCGGCGTTCAGTGGGGAGCCGCGAGCGATAGTCGCCGTCGGCGATGGCGCGAGCCGACAGCGTCAGGCGCTGTAGTGGCGTCAGGATCAAGCGGTGAGTGGCATAGGCGAAGGCTGACGTCAGGATGGCGAGTATCAGCAGCAGGGCGCCAACCAGGGGCCAGAACCAGCGTCCTTCGAGAATGCTGGCGGCCTGCATGTCCAATGACGTGACCAGCAGCCACTGCAGCTCCGGGATGTAGCCCACCGAGAGCAGTCTCGGCTCGCCCCCGATATCGACGTGCAGGGTCCGGATATCGCCGGGTCGACGTATCGCCCCCTGCATTTCGCGCCTGAGGTCGTCTCGCTGGTCGGCGTTGTCGATCAAGGACTGGATATGCTGTTCATTGTCGGTATCGAAAGGGCTGCCGCCCGCACCGAGTGCTACGCGGGCCTGGTCGGGGTGGGCTCGTATCGTGCCACGGGGGTCGACGATCATCGGCGTCACCCCGGGAGCACTAGCACGGATGAAGTGTGCCAGGAAATTGTCCAGGTCGAGGGCGCCGCCGGCCAGGCCGAGCAGTTCGCCGTTGTCGCGTACCTTGACATTGACCCACAGCATACTGCGCTGCAGGACATGGTCGACGCTGATATCGATATCGAAGGTGGATGTGCTGGCCATGGTGTCGAAGTACCAAGCGTCCTCGCCTTCACTTCTGGAGAGACGGTAGCGGGGAAGCAGCTCGGCATCGCGTCGGTCGGCGAAGTAGTAGTCGTGGGTGGCGTGATCGATGATGAAGTAGGCGTTGCTACCGAACTGTTGGCGGAAACCTTCAGCTTCGGCCAGGAAGCGTGCGCGCCGTTCGGGATCATCCGGTTGACGTAGCCACTCGCGAGTGACCACCGAGTTGGCGAAACGCCGTGACAGGGCCAGTTCGCGTGATACGGGTGCAGAGATACGCTGCATCTGCAGCAGGGTGTACTGTTCGGCATAGGCCGTGGCGAAGTAGCGGCGTACCTCATCGACGGCCTTCCAACCGATGAACAGGGCTGGAATCAATGCCAGCAGGCATGCCAGCAGCAAGGTGGCGACCGACTTGCCACGCAGTCCGAGGTGTACCGCCATCACGTTGGCTTCCCTGTCCGGGTGGGCTCAGCCACCATTGTCATGCTTTTTCATTGCCTTACCTTAAACTCTGAGTACACGCGGTTCCTCATTCTTCCGTGCCCGCTTCGACGAGACCACCGGCAGGGGGGGGCTGCGGAGCCTCGTCGTACGAACCGATCTAGCGTTATCGACGGGTCGATGGCTCGCTATCAGGCGAGTTGTTTTTTCCATGCACGTTGACTATTCATCCGACAGGTCTATTATACCATCCATATGGATGGCTTATGGAATCCGCATAGATGATGGGGCAGAGTGCTCCATCCCTTGGTTAACGAGGTAAAACATATGAGCGTGCATGAGCTGCGGCGCAAGTCCGGCGACTCCAGCGAGAAGATCACCATCAACCTGGGGGTGGTCGACCTGGGGCAGATCGACCTGCTTGTCCAGGAAGGGTTCTATTCCAATCGCACCGACCTGATCCGCACGGCCATCCGTAACCAGCTGTCGACCCATGCCGAGGTGGTCAGGGAGACCGTGACTCGCAAGGCCTTCGTGCTGGGGCTCGAGCATTACAGCCGCGCGGATCTGGAAGCGCTGCAGTCGGCGGGAGAAACATTGCAGATTCAGGTCCTGGGCATGGCCAGCATTGCCGACGATGTATCGCCGGAGCTGGCCCGAGCCACCATCGAATCGGTGGTCGTCCTGGGCGCCCTGCATGCCAGCAAGGCGGTCAAGGCGGCCCTGGCGGATCGAATCCACTGAATCACTGAATAGGGACATTGACGATGATCGACGCAACGACGACACAACGAATGCAAGAAGCGACGCGGCTCACCCGCGCCGGGAAGCTGCATGAGGCCATGGCCATACTCCAGGGCACGATGCCTGGTGGGAAGAGTGGAACGGGGGGCGAGGAAGCGCGGGATACCTCCGCCTTTGTGCGTAACACCTTCGAGGGGAGCTGCCAGGTCATTGATGAGGAGGTGTCGGTGTCGAAGCCAGCGGCTGCCGAGTCGGTTTCGTACCGGACAGGTCCATCGTCAGCGGGAGGGGCGCCATCCTCGGCGTTTGGCCATACGCGAAAGCCGGCCTCTGGGACAATACCGGGCGGTGATATCGGGCTGCCTTCTGCCTGGCGCGACAAGTGGCGGCAGTTGCGTGATTCCATGGCCCAGCCCGAGCAGGCACGGGGCTCCAACGAGACAGCGCTGCCCGGCGCGTTCACCGCGGGTTGCTTTACCAACCATGCCGGCTCGCGCGATTACAAGCTGTATCTGCCCAGCGGCTATCACGGCCAGGCACTACCGCTGGTGGTAATGCTGCATGGCTGCACGCAGAACCCCGATGACTTCGCCACCGGGACCAACATGAACCGTCTTGCCGAAGAGCAGCGTTTTTGCGTGCTCTATCCGGCCCAGCCGGTGACCGCCAACAGTAACAAGTGCTGGAACTGGTTCAAGGCTGAAGACCAGCAGCGCGAGGGGGGGGAGCCGGCGATCCTTGCCGGCATGACCCGCCAGGTTACCGACACGTACGGGCTCGATGCGAGCCGGGCCTATGTCGCAGGACTATCGGCCGGTGGCGCCATGGCAACGACACTGGCGATGACCTATCCGGACCTCTATGCGGCGGTGGGCGTGCACTCCGGCCTGCCTCACGGCGTGGCCCGGAGTCTCCCCGATGCATTGGGGGCGATGCAGGGTGGCACAGGTCCCTTGGCCAACGCCTCATCGGCACGAGTGTCTGCATCGGTGTCGCGGGTGCCCGCCATCGTCTTCCACGGTGATCGCGACACCACGGTGCATCCCAGCAATGCGGATCGCGTTGCCGCTCAGTACGCCGCCTCGCGTGCGGCTGGCGAGTCGGCAAACGGTCGTGAGGGCAGTGCCGGGAAGACGGTGGAGCGGGGGCGGGTCCCCAATGGCTACGCCTATACGCAAACCAGCCATCAGGATGCGGATGGGCGGTCGTGCCTTGAGCAGTGGGTGATCCACGGTGCCGGCCATGCCTGGTCCGGGGGCGATGCACGCGGCTCCTACACGGACCCCAAGGGCCCCGATGCGGCCAAGGAGATGCTGCGTTTCTTCCTTTCCCATGCAACATCCGCGGATCGGTCAGGCCGTAGTACGCTCTGAAGAGCAGCTCATGTGACTTGGTCAGCAAGGAAAACGCCTCGACACTGGTCGAGGCGTTTTGGTGTTGCAGCTGGAATTGTTCCTAGATAGCGGGGCGCGCCACCAGCGATCGGGTCTCCTCACGGGCCTCGACCAATTCCACGCGGATGACGTCGCCGAGCTTGTAGCGCTCTTCGCCTTCCACCTGGATGCGGCCTTCCTTGTCGTCGATGACCACCTTGTCGCGGTCGCTGTGAATCATCGGAGCGGGGACGAAGGCGGTCGCGCCGTTCGCGGTCAGGCGCACGCGCATGCCGCCGCGGTTGATCGCGATGATCTCCGCCTCGAAGGCTTCCTGGGCCTTGGCGGCCGGTGTCAGGTAGCGCACGTAGAGCCAGTCCTTGACGTCGCGCTCGGCCATGCGGTTCAGGCGGCGACGCTCGGTCAGCTGTTCTGTCAGTGCCAGGGTGGCTTCCGCCGGCGCCTGCTCGCCCTTGAGCACTCGCTTGATCAGGCGATGGTTGACCATGTCGCCATACTTGCGAATCGGCGAGGTCCAGGTGGCGTAGGCGGCCAGGCCCAGTCCGAAGTGCGGCCCCGGGCGGGCGGACATGCTGGTGAAGCCCTGGAAACGGCGCAGGCGGGCATCCAGCCAGGCGTCGTCGCGGCTCTCCAGGGCACGCTTGAGCTCCTTGTAGCGGGGTAGCTCGGAGAGGGCCTCGAGTTCGACCTCGATCTCCTGGGCGGTGAGGAACTCGTGGGCGGCTTCGGCCTTCTCCGGCTCGAAGGCACGGTGGACATTGAAGATGCCGTGGCCCACCTTCTCTGCGAGCAGGTCGGCGCAGCAGGCGTTCGCCGCGATCATCGACTCCTCGATCATGCGGTTGGCGATGCGTCGCTGCTCGGTGCGGACGTTGAGCACGTTGCCGGCACGGTCCAGTTCGAAGACGAAATCGGGGCGGTCCTTGAACACCAGGGCGTGCTCGGCGCGCCAGGCACTGCGTGCCTCGGTCATGTCACGCAGCGCCTTGAGCTGCGGAGCGATCTCATCCGCCGGTGCCCACTCGCCCTGCCCCTCGATCCAGTCCGAGACCCGGTCATAGGCCAGCTTGGCGTGGGAGCGTGCGGTGGCGGCGAAGAAGCGGTAGTCGCCCAGGCTGCCGTCGGCTTCCACTTCCAGGGTGCAGGCCAGCACCGGGCGATCCTGGCCTTCCCACAGCGAGCAGAGGTCATCGGCCAGCTGCTCGGGCAGCATGGTGACATTCTGGCCCGGCAGGTAGACGGTAAAGGCGCGGGTGCGTGCCTCCAGGTCGGCGACATGCCCCTCCTGGACGTAGGCGGTGGGGTCGGCAATGGCTACCGTGAGCCGCCAGCCGCCATCCTCGCGGGGCTCGATGCGCAGGGCATCGTCCATGTCGCGGGTCTTCTCGCCGTCGATGGTGAAGAACGGCTCGGCGGTGAGGTCCTTGCGATCCAGGCCCTCGTCCAGCAACGGCCATTCGCTGCCGGCATCGGGGCACTCCTGCTCCAGGGCGTGCCGGGCCAGGGTGACTCGCCACGGCACGGCCGGGTCGTCGGTCTTGGCGACCAGCTCGTCGATCTGGGCGAAGAAGCCGCGATCGTTCTCCTTGAGCGGGTGGCGCACCAGGCGCGACACGACCCAGTCGCCGTCGCCGATGCTCGCCTCGTCGAGGCTGTTCTTGATCCGCGACTTGAGCACGTTCTTGATCGAGGGGTGGTCGGGGACCACTGCCAGGCGACCTTCGCGCTTCTGAACCCGGGCAATGAAGCGAGTCAGTCCGGGCTCCAGCAGGGCGTCGGGCTCGACCGAGGTTTTGTCGCCATTCTCGTGGATAGTGGCCTGGACTCGGTCGCCGTGAAGCACCTGCTTCATGGCAGGCGGCGGCACGAAATAGGACTGGCCGTCATCGGTTTCGAGAAAACCGAAGCCCTTGTCGGTGGCCTTGATCACGCCCTCGGCACGGGGCGTGGACTTGCGAATATTTTGCTTGAGCTGAGCGAGCAGCGGATTGTTCTGCAGCATGGTCACGAACGTGTGGCGGGGTAGGAGAGCCACTATACGGATTCCCGCGGCCGGCGCCAAACGCCACTAAGCCCAGCAACGAGGAAACAGCAGGTTGTGGCCAGGATAAGCCGACTACCAAGGCAAGGTGCGTCGGGGCAGTATCCATCCCCCGACGAGACGACAGCCATGAGTGGCATTTGCTAGGCTGATAGCCGCCATGAATACTGGATCTATTATGACGCCCCACCTCATCGTCTCCGACCTTGATGGCACCCTGCTGGATGCCAACCACGACCTCCATCCGCATACCATCGAGACACTGCGGGCCCTGGCGGATAGGGGCCACCACCTGGCCTTCGCCTCGGGGCGTCATTTCCGCGACATGCTGGCCTTCCGCGAGCGGCTCGGGGTGCCGATCCACGTGATCAGCACCAATGGCGCCTACCTGCATGGCCCCGATGACCGGCTGCTCTCCGCCCGGCACCTGGAAGCGGAGCTGGCCCTCGAGCTGATCGCCATGGAGCGCCATGACAGCGTACGACTCAATCTCTACCGGGAGGAGGAGTGGCTGATAGACGCGGCGGAGCCACGGCTGCTGGCCTATCACGCGCATACCGGCTTCGGCTACCGCATCTTCGAACCCGACGAACTCGACGGGGAAGGGGTGGGCAAAGTGCTCTACATCGGCGAGCCCGAGCGCTTGGCGGGGCTCGAAGCCCAGGTGATGGAACGCCACGGCGAGCGGCTGCACGTGACCTATTCCACCGTCAATTCGCTGGAGATCATGGCCGGCGGGGTGAACAAGGGCACCGCGCTGCAGGCCCTGCTGGATTCGCTGGGGGTCGAGTCGCGGCATTGCCTGGCCTTCGGCGACAACCTCAACGATACCGAGATGCTGGCCCTGGCCGGCGAGGCCCATGTCATGGCCAACGCCCATCCCGAGCTCGCCGGGCGTGTTCCCCACGCGCGAAGCATCGGCCACCACGCCGAGGTGGGCGTGGCCGCGTTGCTTCGGGAGCGGTTCGGAATATAAGGTCTGTGGTCGGTTGCTACCTTGGTCGCAGATGGCTTGTCGGGATGGCCGCACTTGACCATTATCGAAGCCCGACAATGACAACAATCACGGGCGTAGCCACGACACCGCCCCTTCCCATCGGACGACGATGACGACGACACCTGCCACCCTGATCGTGGTCGACGACGACCCGGAAATCCGTGAGCTGCTGGCCGACTATCTCGGTCGCCACGGCTATCGTGCGCTGGTCGCCGAGGATGCCGAAGCGCTGCATCGGCTGCTGATCCAGGAGACACCCGACCTGCTGATCGTCGATATCATGCTGCCCGGCGATGATGGCTTCACCATCTGCCGCGATGTGCGCCGCGACAGCCAGGTCCCCATCATCATGCTCACCGCCAGCGCCGACGAGACCGATCGGATTCTGGGCCTCGAACTCGGCGCGGACGACTATCTCGGCAAGCCATTCAACCCCCGGGAGCTGCTGGCGCGGATCAAGGCGGTGTTGCGTCGTGCACGGGGCAACCAGCAGCCCCAGGACCCGGCACGGGCGCGGCTGGTCAGCTTCGGTGGCTGGCAGCTGGACCGAATGACCCGCGAACTGATCGATCAGCAGGAGCGACGCACCCCGCTCTCCGGCGCCGATTTCCAGCTGCTGCAGGTGTTTCTCGAACACCCCGAGCAGATACTTTCCCGGGACGCGCTGTTCGAACTGACCCGTGGCCGGCCGGCGCCGCCGCTGGATCGTTCCATCGACGTGCATGTCTGCCGCTTGCGCCAGCGGCTCGGTGAGGATGCCCAGTACCATCAACTGATCCGTACCGTGAGAGGGGCGGGTTATGTACTCACCGCCCGGGTCGAAGCGCTGACGTGATGGATACCCGCTGGCGGCGGTGGCGCCGGCGACTGTCCCGCGGCCTGCCCAGGACGCTGCGCGGTCGCTTCGTGCTGATCATGATCGTCGGTGTGCTCGCCGCCCAGCTCGCCAGCTACGCCGTCTGGACCTCCCAGGTACGCTCCAGTCAGCTGGAGCAGCTCGACGAGCTGTCGCAGAATGTCGCCTACAGCGTGGCCTCGACCATGCGCTTCTTTCGCTCACTGCCCGTCGAATATCGCCACATCGTGCTCGACCAATTGCGCAACATGGGGGGGACCCGATTCTTCGTCAGCGTCAACGAGCGTCGCATTCCCGTCGATGACATCGGCTCGGGGGCGGAGAAGGCCCTGGTGGTGGGTAACTTTCGCGCCATCCTCGGGCGCGAATTGAACATCGACGAGGTTCTTGTGGAGTTCTCCCGGGCGGAAACCCTGCGGGTCTACAATAACGAGGTGCTGCTGCACGACCTGCCGCCGCGCTGGGGGCAGCACAGCCTGCTGATGGAGCCGCTGTCGCCGCCGATCCTGGTGGTGCAGCTGGAGCTCGAACCTGGCACCTGGCTCTACGTGGCGACCCTGCTGCCGGTGGCGGACCTGTTCAACGAATATCGCTGGCTCTCCGGCGAGCGCCTGCTGGCGGGGCTGATGGTGCTGCTGACGGTGATCGGGCTCTCGCTGCTGGGCATCCGCAGCGTCACCCGGCCGTTGGCACGCCTGTCCCGGGCGGCCCGCCAGTTGGGTGACGACCTGGATGCGCCGCCGCTGCGTGAGAGCGGCCCCAGGGAGGTGATGGCCACGGCGATGGCCTTCAACCGCATGCAGGAGCGAATTCGAGAGCAGGTCGACGAGCGTGAGCGGCTCTTCTCGGCGATCTCCCACGACCTCAAGACCCCCATCACCCGCATGCGGCTGAGGGCCGAGATGCTCGACGACCCGCTTCAGCGCGAGCGCTTCTGCGCCTCTCTCGATGAGCTCGATCTGCTGGTCAAGGGCGCGCTGGCGTCGGTCAAGGGCTTTGATCTTCACGAAGCGGTCGAAGACCTCGAGCCGCGAGCGGTGCTGGAAGAACTGGCCGACGACCTCGCGCTCCAGGGTGGCGAGGTGACGATCCGGGGACAGGCCGCACCGCTCGCCGTCAAGCCGCTGGCGTTCAAGCGCTGCCTGGCGAACCTGCTGGAGAATGCCGTCTTCTATGGCCAGCGCGCCGACGTGACGCTGGAAGACGGTCCCTCCCGCCTGATGATCACCATCCGCGACCATGGGCCGGGCATCCCCGAGAGACAGCGCGAGCGGGTCTTCTCGCCCTTCGTACGGCTCGAACCCTCCCGCAGTCGCAATACCGGCGGCAGCGGCCTGGGGCTGGGCATCGCCCGGCATATCGCCCGCGCCCTGGGCGGCGATATCGGTCTCGACAACCACCCCGAGGGCGGGCTGCGGGTACGCGTGACGCTGCCCCGGCCGCAGGATATTACGGGGCTGTAATATTCCGGCAATACGACGCCAACACTTCGCAGGACTAGGTAACCCCTCCTGTCGCGCTTCCTGGGTTAGCGTGTCGTTATCCGGTGTCACGCCGGAAACATAACAACTCGAGGAGTTACGCCATGCCTTCCTTCAAGCGGAATTGTTTCACCGCAACGCGTTTTCCCAGGACCGGGCTTGCCCTGGCCACGGCCCTGGCCGCTTCCGTGTCACTGACCAGCGCCCATGCCGCCGGTGAAGTCGAGGTCCTGCACTGGTGGACCTCCGGCGGCGAGGCCCGGGCCGCCAACGTGCTCAAGGAGCTGATGGAAGCCGAGGGGTACGGTTGGCAGGACTTCGCCGTCGCCGGTGGCGGTGGTGAAACCGCGATGACGGTACTCAAGTCCCGGGCCATGTCCGGCAACCCGCCCTCGGCGGCCCAGATCAAGGGGCCGGAGATCCAGGAGTGGGGCGAGCTGGGCCTGCTCGGCGAGCTCGACGAAGTCGCCGATGCGGAAGGCTGGGATGATCTGCTGCCCGAGACGGTGGCGGACATCATGCGCTACGACGGCCAGTACGTGGCCGTGCCGGTCAACGTCCACCGGGTCAACTGGCTCTGGGCCAACCCGGACGTGCTCGAACAGGCCGGCGTCGAGATGCCCACCACCCTGGATGAGCTGTTTGCCGCCGGCGAGGCGATCCGCGAGGCGGGCTTCATCCCGCTGGCCCACGGCGGTCAGGCCTGGCAGGACGCCACGGTGTTCGAGACCGTGCTGCTGGCGACGGGCGGCACCGAGTTCTTCCAGCAGGCGCTGGTGGATCTCGACCCCGAGGCACTGGGCAGCGAGCAGATGATCGAGGCGCTGGAAACCTTCAAGCGGCTGCGCGAGCTGATGGACGACGACATGTCCGGTCGCGACTGGAACATCGCCACCTCCATGGTGATCAACGGCGATGCCGGCATGCAGTTGATGGGCGACTGGGCCAAGGGTGAGTTCACCGCCGCCGAACTCACCGCCGGCGAGGATTACCTCTGCGCGGCTGCCCCGGGCACCGCCGATGCCTTCACCTTCAACATCGACAGCCTGGCGATGTTCCGCGTCGAGGGCGAAGAGCACGAGGCCCAGCAGGCACTGGCGCGGCTGGTGCTGGAGCCCACCTTCCAGGAGGCCTTCAACCTGGCCAAGGGCTCGATTCCCGCACGCCCCGACCTGGACATGAGCGAGTTCGATGCCTGCGCCCGGCAGTCCCTCGAGGACTTCCAGCGCACCGCAGAAGAGGGTGGCCTGGTGCCCAGCATGGCCCACGGCATGGCCGTGCGCGCCGACGTGCAGGGGGCCATCTTCGATGTGGTGACCAACTACTTCAATGCCCGTGACATGGAGGCCGAGCAGGCCGCCCAGCGCATGGTGAACGCGGCGCAAGCGGCGCTCTGACCGCCGCATCTCCTGGCCTGCCGGGCTCCAGCTTCATCGACCCCGGCAGGTCATCAGGCGACGCTTTCGTTCACGCCCGAGGTACTTCCCATGACCATCCTCTCCCACGCCGAGGAGCGCCCGGTGCGTCCCGCGGCACGGCGGACCGCTTCCGCACGCCTGCAGGACTGGCTGCCGCGGCTGGTATTGGCGCCCTCTGTCGCCATCACCCTGTTCTTCGTCTATGGCTTCATGCTCTGGACCTTCGTGCTGTCGCTGACCAGCTCGCGGATGTTGCCGAGCTACGACTTCGTCGGCTTTGCCCAGTATGCGCGGCTGATGGCCAACGACCGCTGGTGGGTCGCGTCCACCAACCTGGTGATCTTCGGCGGCCTGTTCGTGGCGATCTGCCTGGTCATCGGGGTGGTGCTCGCCATCCTGCTCGATCAGCGCATTCGTCAGGAGGGGGCGCTGCGTACCCTCTATCTCTATCCCATGGCGCTGTCGTTCATCGTCACCGGGGTGGTGTGGAAATGGTTGCTCAACCCCGGGCTCGGCATCCAGGCCATGGTGCGCAGCTGGGGCTTCGAGAGCTTTACCTTCAACTGGATCGTCGACCCCGACATGGCGATCTACACCCTGGTGCTGGCCGCCGTGTGGCAGGCGTCCGGTTTCGTCATGGCGCTGTTCCTGGCCGGCCTGCGGGGGATCGACGACAGCATCATCAAGGCCGCCCAGCTCGATGGAGCCAGCCTGCCGCGCACCTACCTGCTGGTGATCCTGCCCTGCCTGCGACCGGTGGTGTTCAGTGCGGTGATGATCCTGTCGCATATCGCCATCAAGAGCTTCGATCTGGTCGTCGCCCTGACCGGGGGTGGCCCAGGCTACGCTACCGACCTGCCGGCCACCTTCATGTACACCCACGCCTTCACCCGGGCGCAGATCGGGCTGGGTTCGGCCAGTGCCATGCTGATGCTTGGCGGTGTGCTGGCGATCCTGATTCCCTATCTCTACTCCGAGCTGAGGAGTCGCAAGCATGGATAACGTGATTCGTCGTCGTACGCCCGCGGCCCGCCTGGGCCGGATGGCGGTCTATGCGGTGCTGCTGCTGGCGGCGCTCTTCTACCTGCTGCCCCTGGTGGTGATGCTGATCACCTCGTTCAAGCCGCTCCAGGAGATCAGCCCCGGCACGCTGCTGTCGCTGCCCCAGTCGCCCACCGTGGAACCCTGGGTCAAGGCCTGGGGCGAAGCCTGCACCGGCATGCGCTGCGAGGGCATCGGCGGCTACTTCTTCAACTCCATTGCCATCGTGGTGCCGGCGGTGCTGATCTCCACCGCGGTGGGCGCGCTCAACGGCTACGCCCTGACAAAGTGGCGCTTCAAGGGCTCGGAGCTGCTCTTCGCCCTGATGCTGTTCGGCTGCTTCATCCCCTTCCAGGTGGTGCTGCTGCCCATGGCACAGACCCTTGGCTGGCTGGGGCTGTCGAGCTCGAGGGCTGGCCTGATTCTGGTCCACGTCATCTTCGGGATCGCCTTCACCACGCTGTTCTTCCGCAACTTCTACGTGGCGGTGCCCACCGAGCTGGTCTCGGCGGCCAAGATCGACGGTGCCGGCTTCTTCCGGATCTTCTGGCGCATCCTGCTGCCGGTCTCTGCGCCGATCATCGTGGTCTCGGTGATCTGGCAGTTCACCCAGATCTGGAACGACTTCCTGTTCGGCGTGGCCTTCTCGGCCCACAACACCCAGCCGGTGACCGTGGCACTCAACAATCTGGTCAACACCTCTACCGGCACCCGCGAATACAACGTCGACATGGCCGCCGCCATGATCGCGGCGCTGCCGACCCTGGTGGTCTATGTGCTGGCAGGCAAGTACTTCGTTCGTGGGCTCACCGCCGGCTCGGTCAAGGGCTAGCGCTCAAGAGAGAACAACAAGGGGTATCCACCATGTCTGCTCTAGAAATTCGCAGTGTTCGCAAGGAGTTCGGCGGCGAGCGCGTGCTCAAGGATGTCAGCCTGGCCATCGAGTCCGGGGAGTTCCTGATCCTGGTCGGCCCGTCGGGCTGCGGCAAGTCGACACTGATGAACGCCATCGCCGGCCTGGAGCCGGTGACCTCTGGCGAGATCCACATCGCCGACGAGGACGTCACCTGGCGGACGCCGGCCGAGCGGGATATCGCCATGGTGTTCCAGTCCTACGCGCTCTATCCCAGCATGACCGTGCGCGGCAACATCAGCTTCGGCCTGGAGATGCGCAAGGTGCCGAAGGCCGAGCGCGAGGCCACCGTCGAGCGGGTCGCCGACCTGCTGCAGATCTCACACCTGCTCGAGCGCAAGCCCTCGCAGCTCTCCGGCGGCCAGCGCCAGCGTGTCGCCATGGGGCGGGCCCTGGCCCGGGAGCCGAAGGTCTATCTCTTCGATGAACCGCTCTCCAACCTGGATGCCAAGCTGCGGGTGGACATGCGCACCGAGATCAAGAAGCTGCATCAGCGGCTCGGCACCACCATCGTCTACGTGACCCACGACCAGATCGAGGCCATGACCCTGGCCGATCGCATCGCCGTGATGCGCGACGGCAATATCCTGCAGTTGGGCACCCCCGACGAGGTCTACAACGACCCGGTGGATATCTTCGTGGCGGGGTTCATGGGCTCGCCGTCGATGAATTTCATCACGGCTAGTCTGGAGGGCGGGGCAGGGGGCTACCGATTACGTATCGTCACCGCGGGCGAGGAAGCGCTGGTGCTGCCCTGGCCCGTGTCGCGGGAAACCCCGGCCATGGCCGAGCAGGTCGGGCGCTCCATCATACTGGGGCTGCGCCCGGAGCACTTCAGCGAGGAGGACTCACGGCTCAGCGGCATGGACGAGGGGACGCCGGTCTCGGCCAGGGTCAGCGTGGCAGAACCCACCGGAGCCGATATCCTGCTGAGGCTGCCGCTGGGGGATGGCGAGGTCACGGCCCGGGTCGGCCCGAAGTGCACGGTCGTGCCGGGGGAGCGCCTGGGACTACGCGTCGACATGGGTCGCGCAGTGCTCTTCGACAGCCAGACGGAACAGCGCCTGGCCTAGGAGCCTGTCGGACTTAACGCTGATCTACTGCGAGATCCGGTCTTTCGGCAAAGGCCTGCTGCCCCTGGCCGGGCAGCAGGTCAACGGCGGGTGTCGTGCTTGCGCTCAGCGAACGGTAATGACGGTACATTCGGCGGCGTGACTCACCTTGTGGGAAACGCTGCCCACGACCAGCCCGCGCAGGTCGCTGAGCCCGCGGCTACCCATGATGATGGCTTCTACCCCGCGTGTCTTCGCTTCGCTGACGATAGTGCGGGCCGGGTCGCCACGGCCGATGGCGGTCTCGATCTTGGTCACGCCCTTGTCGCGAGCCGCCTGGGCGGCCTTTTCCACCACTTGCTGCCCGATGTCATCGCGCTCCTGGCGAGAAGCCTCGACGGCGATGGCCCCGATGCCCCATACCAGCGTCGTCTCGTGGGAGAGTTCTTCGGGGATATGCAGGATGTGCAGAGTGGCATCGGCCTGGTTGGCCAGCTGGCAGGCAACGGAAAGGGCTTTCTTGGCGCTTTCAGAGCCATCGACGGGAACCAGGATGGTATTGAACATGGTCGTGTTCCTTCTTGAAAGGTGAGGGCTGATCCTTATGTTAGAGACTAGCGGCTCGGAGCCGAGCTGTCATGACCGGGGTCAAGAAGCGCGTGGCTACGATACTCATTCCTTCACCTCGAGGCGGCGCAGCTGCTGCCAGAGTTCGCTGCGCAGGTCGGCCATGCGCGGTGCCTCGCCGATATCGAAGCCGATCGGCCGCGTCAGTCGCTGGGTACGCAGGCCCAGCCGCGCACTGAGCAGGCCCACCCCCATGCCCTGGCCGGCACGGGTCGAGAGCCGTCCAGCCAGGTTAAGCGAGAGAATCTCCATGCCCGCTTCGCTGGCCATCTCGGTTGCGCCGGCAAAGGCCATGTTGTAGAGCACGCTACGCAGCAGGCGCAGGCGGCTGGCATAGCCGAGTTCCAGGCCGTAGAGACGGCATATCCGGTCGATCATCGCCAGGTTGCGCCAGGCGACCAGCGCCATGTCCACCAGGGTCAGCGGGCTCACCGCCACCATCACCGCCGTCTCGCCGGACATCCGCGAGATCAGGCGTCGTGCCTCCCGGTCGCGGGGTGCCAGCAGATGATGTGCGAGCAGCTGGCGCACTTCCGTCCCGCTGTGGTGAGACTGGTGAGCGGCCAGGAAGGCCTGCCAGTGAGGGTGGTCGTCATCGAGCTTCAGCTGCGTCTTGAGCAGTCTGGCCAGACCCATGGCCTCGGCGGTGCCGACTTCCTGCAACTTGCCTAGTCTTGCGCGCAGGGTGTCGTGGCGACGCAGTCGACGCAGCCGCCAGGCTTCACGCAGCAGCGCGCCGGCGCCCAGGCCGATGGCGCCCAGTCCCAGCAGGGCCCAGCCGCCGCTGAGCCAGTCGCCGCCGGTGAGGGCCGCCGGCAGGCGCAGGGCGAGCTCCACCGTGCCCAGGGCCAGGCTCCCGCCCAGCAGCGTAAGGAGGCCCCAGCGGCGCTTGCGTGGCCGGCCGAGGCTAACCGAAAGCGCCTGTTCGGTGGGGCCGTCGATGGGCTCCTCGATGGGGCGTGTCGGCAGCTCGGCGGCGAAGTCCTGGCGCGGCCGTGGCGTCTCACTCCCCAGTGGCGGAATAGGCTCGTCCAGCGTAAACCGGCGGCCGGGACGGGGATCGGTGGGGCCGGGCGCTTCGCGGTCCTGGCCGGGGTGACGGTTATCGCTCATTGCAGCTTGTCTCCGATCAGACAGTCCAGCGCGGCGTCCAGGCGAATGTGGGGCAGGGCGCCGCCTTCCCGTGGGGCAGGGCGGAAGGCGCGGAAGTCGAAGCCCTGCCGTGCCCAGAACTCCGCTTCGGGCAACTGGGCGGGGACCTCACCGGGAAAAACCAGGACGTCTTCGCCTTCCAGGGTGGTGCCACGCAGCGCGGGTGTGCGCTGTTTCTGGTGCTCCACGGCATGGGTTTCGGTGGCGCGAATCGCAGCCAATGATAGCGCCTTGACCGGCACATTGGCGTAGCGCAGGTCCTGCAGGGGTTCGGCGAGCAACGCCTCCAGCAGCGAGGTCAGGTTGCCATGCTGCTCCGGCGTCACATGGTCGGCCTTGGTGGCGGCGATGGCCAGGCGGTCGATGCGAGGGGCAAACAGACGCGACAGCAGGCTGCGCTTGCCGTAGTCGAAGCTCTGCATCAGCGTGGTGAGCGCCTGGGAGAGGTCCTCGAAGCGTTCCGGGCCGGCATTGAGGGCGCCCAGCACGTCCACCAGCACGATCTGCCGGTCGAAGCGGCGGAAGTGATCGCGGTAGAAAGGTCGCACGATATGTTGCTGATAATGGCGAAAGCGGGCGGCCAGGGTCGCGTAGACACTGTCCGGCGGTAGCTTGGTCAGCCTGGTATCGTCGTAGTCCTTCAGTGCGGGCAGGGGGAAGAACTGCAGCACCGGCGCCCCCTCGAGATCGCCCGGGAGCAGGAAGCGGCCTGGCTGCAGGTTGGCAAAGCCCGCTTCCCGGGCGGCCTGCAGGCTGCGGGCATAGAGGCTGGCGATGTTGGCCAGCTCCGCCTCGTTGGCTTCGGCGGCGGGGTCGAGCTCGGCGGCGACGCTTTCCCACTCGGCGAGCAGCGCGCGGCGCTGTTCGCCGGCATTGGCCAGCATCGCCCGGCTCCAGCCGGGGTAATCGTGGCCCAGCAGTGGCAGGTCGAGCAGCCACTCGCCGGGGTAGTCGAACAGGTCCAGGCTCAGCTCGGCGGTCTCGCTGCGCAGCAGTCCGCGTCGCGCCGGGCGATAGCGGATCGACAGGCGCAGCTCGCTGATGCCGCGGGTGGGTTCCGGCCAGCATGGCGGGTCGGCGTCGAGGGACGCCATGGCCTGGTCGTAGGGAAAGCGCGGCACGCCCAGGTCCGGCTGGCTGATACGGCGGGCACCCAGCAGGCGGCCTTCCCGGGCCACCGGCATCAGGTCCAGCCTGGCTTCGAGGCCGGCATGGCGAAGCTGGTTGACCAGCGACGTGAGAAAGGCGGTCTTGCCGGCGCGTGACAGGCCGGTGACCGCCAGGCGTAGCTGGCGGTCGCGTCCACGTTCGATCAGGTTGGTCAGTTCCCGGGCCAAAGGCTGGCGCATCAGTGAGGATTCCCTTCGCAGCAAGCTCAGCCGCTAATGTGAGGGCGTTGGGGGCGTCTGGCAAGGCGTTGCCAGGCCAATAAGGTGATGGGTACCAGTGACAGGGGGATCAGCAGGGCGTTGAGCAGTGACCAGCCCAGCATGCTGGCCAGTGGCCCGGCGAGCAAGGCCGTGAAGGCTACGGTAGAGAACACCAGGAATTCGTTGGCGGCCTGAGTGCGTGCCTTTTCGACCGGGCGATAGGTTTCGGTGAGTAGACCGGTAGCCGGCAGGAAAGTGAAGTTCCAGCCTAGCCCGAGCAGGATCAGTGCAGCATGAAAGCCCGCCACGCCCGCTTCGAACTGCGCCACTATGCCGCATGCCACCAGCAGCAGGCAGCCGGTGGCGATCATGCGATGAGGACCGAAACGGGCGGTAAGATGACCGGTGACGAACGAAGGGAGGAACATGGCCAGTACATGCCATTGAATGGTGGTGGCAACGTGATCGAAATGATGGCCGGCATCGGCCATGGCCAGCGGTGTTGCCGTCATGGCCAGGTTCATGACCCCGTAGCCCACCAGCGCCGAGACCACGGCGACGAGGAACACCGGCTGGCGCATGATCTCACCCAGCGGACGCGCGTTACCTTCTCCGTGGGTGACCTCGGGAGGCGGGAGTCGTATCAGTAGCAGGATGACAAGGGCGACCAGATAGAGCACCCCGAGGCCGAGGAAACTGCCGAGGAAGGGTGTTTGAGTGAGTTCTCGGCTGACGCGGGCCAGCCAGGGGCCAAAGAAAGCGGCCAGCACGCCGCCGCCCATGACCAGGCCAATGGCACGGTCGCGTAGCGCCAGGGGCGCGGCCTCCACGGCGGCGAAGCGGTAGAGCTGGCCGAAGCCGATGCCGATACCGATCAGCCAGGTGCCCAGCATGAAGAGTGCGAAGTGATCGCCAGTCAATGCCTGGACGACGACGCCCACGCCAACCAGCCCCATGACGTTGCCCAGCATGAAGCCCCGCTTGCGCCCCAGACGGGCCATGATCAGCGAGGCGGGGATGGTGGCGCACATCAATCCTAGCCACTGGGTAGCCACCGGCGCGGTGGACCAGGCCGGGGAGGGCGCCAGGCTGGCGCCTATCAACGGCGAAACGGCGATCAGCAGGATATTGCCGCTGATCAGCAGCGCCTGGCAGAGGGAGAGTAACGTGACACTGAGGGGCATGGGTTATGTCCTTGTTAATCAGATGCTGTCGTCACGGGCAGTCGAGGCGCTACCAGGGCCGAAGCGCTGGTGATACTGTCTGGGGGAAACGCCATAGTGGCGCAGGAATAGCCGGCGCAGCTGTTCGGCCCCACCCAGCCTCCACTGCCGAGCCAGGCGCTCCAGGGGTGGCGGTCCGTGGTTCTCGATAAGGCTTAGACGTGCCTGCTCCAGCCGCAGCCGGGTCAGGTAGGCACCGGGTGTCGTGTCCAGCTGACGGCGAAAGAGCCGTGACAGATGGCGTGGTGACACGGAGATGTAGTCTGCCATCTCGCCCAGTCGATGCGGCCTTCCGGGGTCGGCGTGAAGCCGGTCGAGCAAGCGTCGCAGCGAACCCGTTGCCCTGTTCTGACTGGCCAGGATTTCGCTGAATTGTGACTGTCCGCCGGGACGTCGCAGAAACAGCACCAATTCCCGCGCCACCTGGCCGGCGAGGTCGCTGCCGTGGTCGTTTTCCAATAGGGCCAGCGCAAGATCGATGCCCGCGGTGACCCCGGCGCTGCTATAGATCCCGCCCGACTCGAGATACAGGGCATCCCCTTGCACGTCGATATCGGGATAATCATTGGCTAGCTGCTGGCAATGTCGCCAGTGGGTAGTGGCCTGACGGCCATTCAGCAATCCCGCCGCGGCGAGCAGGAAGGCGCCACTGCAGACTGAACCCAACCGACGCACCGTCCCGGACTGCTGGCGAAGCACCTCGAGAAGCGTCGTGTCTTGACACTGCGCCATGACGCCGCGGCCACCGGCAACCAGCAACGTGTCGATCGGTTCCAGCGTCGCGAGAGCACCCCAGGCGATATCGGCTTGAAGGGTCAGGCCGCTGTTGCTGACTACGGGTCCCGGCTGTGCCGCGATCAGGTGCAAGGTATAGAGGCTGTCGCCGCCGAGTTCGTTGGCGGTGGCGAAGACCTGCCATGGGCCGCTGATATCCAGCAGTTGGCAGCCAGGGTAGGCCAGTATGGCAAGGGTGCGAGGCATGGCAGGACTCTTCTCAAGGCATCACGCGAGCATGATCGCTATCGAGTAAGAGTGTCGGTCCTGGTGAATATGTCTGCAATGACTCTATTCCCACCAATAAAGACATGGTCTTGACCGCTGACACTGGCTGGGCTCGACCTCGCAGAGGATTTACCGCGCAGATACCTCATGCTGTCATGCCTAGCCACATCTTGTAGAAGAGCGGCAGGGCGGCGACCAGGAAGCCGGCGACGGCCATGGCATAGCCCGGCCACCGATGGCGCATGCGCTGGGCCAGGGTCAGCCCGACCAGACAGATCGCCAGGCCGATCAGGTTGAAGACCAGGGTGAACATTTCGATCAGTTCCTGAGGGGACATGCTGGCTCCCGGGCGTTGATGGCGGCTTGCTGGTGAGATCGCCGCCAGAGTGCTTCTGTGATCATATCAGGCCGCCATAACCGAACCGAATGCGGCCAGGGTGAGCGTTACCTGAACAGCGAGGATGTGATATGGGCGATACGCTACCAAATGCCGACGTCGTCGTCGGCTACTGGTTCGATGAGCTTTCCCTCGGAAAGTGGTTTCGCAAGGATATCGAACTTGATGCACAGATCGGCCAGCGCTTCCTGGGCTTGCACCGTGCGGCCGCGGACGGCGAGCTGTGGACGTAGCGTCGATCGGTCACGGCTGCGCCAACGGCCGTCATAATTTCCAGAAGTTATGAAAAAACGAAAGTCGGTTCAGGTGTAAGCCAACCGGTTACCAAGCTGCCCGAGGCTGGTAATGCTGCCCGGTAACGGCAATGACTGAGTTCAAAACCCTAGTTTTACATCCTGATGAATGAGCCGGAATCAACATGATGGGCACCATGTACGCCAGCGCACAGATACGAACTCTCCCGTAACATATGCTATGCATGAGGTCTATCGGGGTGCATTCAGTATAAGGTCTGGAGGTGTCTACGAAACTCGGGGCGATTCAAACAATGCCGTGGTGCTGAGGCAATACCTGAGAATGCTGGGGTGTTCTACTCTGCGTAGCCCACTATGGCCAATTCCGGTCGAAAGTTGGCGACGCTAGTGGAAGGGGTGTCAGGTCACCGATGATGCGGCCGGATCGATTCGACTGAAAAGGAACCATCCCATGCCTTATGTCCACGAAGTACTCGAGGCCCTGCGCAGAAGCAGCCCGGCCCAGACCGAGTTCTACCAGGCCGCCGAGGAGGTGCTGGAGTGCCTGCGCCCGCTCTTCGAGCGTAGTCCCCACTACCTCGGACAAGGCATCATCGAGCGTCTCGTAGAACCGGAGCGCCAGATCCTGTTCCGTGTTTGCTGGGTCGACGATGCCGGCAAGGTACAGGTCAACAAGGGTTTCCGCGTTCAGTTCAACTCTGCCCTCGGCCCCTACAAGGGCGGGCTGCGTTTTCACCCCAGCGTCACCTCGGGCACCATCAAGTTCCTGGGCTTCGAGCAGATCTTCAAGAATGCTCTTACAGGGCTGCCCATCGGCGGCGGCAAGGGCGGGTCGGACTTTGACCCCAAAGGCCGGTCTGACGTCGAGGTCATGCGCTTCTGCCAGTCCTTCATGACAGAACTTTATCGCCACATCGGCCCGACCACCGACGTACCGGCGGGCGACATCGGCGTGGGCGCCCGTGAGATCGGCTTCCTCTATGGACAGTATAAACGCCTGACCGGCCGCTACGAGGGGGTTCTGACCGGCAAGAGCCTGGACTGGGGCGGTTCACTCGGGCGAAAGGAGGCCACCGGCTACGGCACAGTCTACTTCGCCGAGAACATGCTCAAGGCCCGCGGCGAGACCCTGGAAGGCAAGACCTGCCTGGTCTCCGGTGCCGGTAATGTGGCCATTTACACCATCGAGAAGCTCCATGAGCTAGGCGCGATTCCCGTCACCTGCTCCGACTCGCGCGGAACCCTCCATCACGCCAGCGGCATCGACCTAGCCCTGCTCAAGGTACTCAAGGAGGACAATCGCGTATCGCTGGAGGCCTACCTGAAGACTCATCCCGAGGCCAGCTACCAGCCTGTCGCCGATTACCCGGCCGACGGTCACGCGGTCTGGCGGATCGAGGGTGACGTGGCGTTCCCCAGCGCCACCCAGAACGAACTGACCGAGGCTGACGCCGAGGCCTTACTTGCCAACGGTGTGACTTGCATCAGCGAGGGGGCCAATATGCCGTCTTCCACTGCTGCCGTGGACCGCTTTCTGGAAGCGAAGGTAGCTTACGGCCCCGGCAAGGCGGCCAATGCGGGCGGCGTAGCCACCAGCCAGCTGGAGATGGCCCAGAACAGCAGCATGGCGCAGTGGCCGATGGAAAAGGTCGACGTCAAACTTAAAGAGATCATGACGAACATTCACCGGCAATGTGCCGAGACTGCCGCCGAGTTTGACGATCCCACCAACCTGGTGCTCGGCGCCAACATCGCCGGCTTCCGCAGGGTGGCAGATGCAATGATCGAGCAGGGCATAGTCTGAGTTGGCCTCACGGCCCGCTGCCACCCCACCAGAAAACCAAGCGCTACACCATTATAAGTGGTTGGTATTGTTTCCGCGCTTGCCAGACCCACCCTGGACTTCAAGTCGCACTTAATCCCCAGAAGTCAGCAATGTGGTGCGTGGAAGAGATATTCACTTCAAGCATGTAGTCGCCGCGCGAGCCGTAACTGTTTTTACCATATGTCTTCAGCGGTGTGCCGTGGCCCATACCGGTAATGCTGTATTCTTCAATGAGTTCTCGACCCTCGGCATCACTCCAGACTCGTCGGGGATAGCCATTAACGATGTTCGTGCTTGATGGCTTTTTCTCAAGATCATGAATCCCGCGCCACTGTCCGAGGATTGCATTGGCGTTCGAGGCATTAACCGTACGGTCACCGCTTCCGTGCCAGACCGACAGTGTTGGCCACGGTCCCTCATGCATAGAGGCATCCCGCAACCGTGTTTCAAGCTGTTGCGCTGTTGGGTATCCAAGACCTTTCATTCGGAGTAGGGCCTCAGGGAGTGTGTCAGCACCGCCGTACGGCAAACCGGCGATGATAGCGCCGCCAGCAAAAATTTCCGGGTAGGTCGCAAGCATGACTGACGTCATGGCACCGCCAGCTGACAACCCTGTGATGAAGATGCGCTGACGGTCGATGCCATGATCGCTGACCACTTGTTCAACCATATGCAAAATGGAGAGCGGCTCGCCAGCGCCGCGATGGCAGTCGTCAGGCTCGAACCAATTGAAACTGAGCGTCAAATTGTTCACGCGCTGCTGCTCGGGGAAAAGCAATGCAACACCATATAGGTCAGCAATGTCAGACCAGCCGGCACCCACGTCATAGTCAGCAGCTGTCTGATCGCTACCATGCAGCACGACGACGAGCGGTGCACCCGTAGGCAAGTCCTCCGGTATATAGATCTTGGCATTCAAGGCGCCCGGGTTCGACCCGAATTCATTCAAGTCCACCAGACGGTCATTCTGGCTGTTGCTTCCGCCCATATATAAGGCGCGCTGGTTTGTTCCTAATTCGTTCAGGTTTTCCAGATGGTCATTCTGGTTGTTGCTTCCGCCCATATACGTATTGGGATCCATAAGGTTCATTATAAACTCTCTGATTTATGGTGAGACATCCATTGATAGGCTGCTCCTATACCATGCTTTGAAAACCATGTTACTCGACCTTCGAGAACTCCTCTGTGCGTTAGCGAACATAATAATTTGACGCTATCAGGCCTTCTTCCAAAAAGACTCTGCAAGCTACGACTTTCTTCTCGAGCAATCAAAATCAATTATTCGACGTGTTTGTCGACTGCATGCTCTTGTCGGACTGCCGCTGGCTGTTGTTAAGTCTGGATCGCTTGTCGAGCAACGAGCTGCGAATGACCCAGGAGCTAATCGAAAACATGCTGGGCGTGCGTCGAAAGAGTGTCACCGAATCTGCCGGAAAGCTGCAGAGAACCGGCCTTATTTCCAACCATCGGGGGAGCATCAGCAGGCCCGACCAGACAGATCGCCAGGCCGATCAGGTTGAAGACCAGGGTGAACATGTCGATCAGTTCCTGAGGGGGCATGCCGGCTCCCGGGCGTTGATGGGGGCTTGCTGGGGAGAACGCCGCCAGAGTGCTACTGTGATCATATCAGGCCGCCATAACCGAACCGAATGCGGCTAGGGTGAGCGCTACCTGAACAGCGAGGATGTGATATGGGCGATACGCTACCAAATGCCGACGTCGTCGTCGGCTACTGGTTCGATGAGCTTTCCCCCGGACAGTGGTTTCGCAAGGATATCGAACTCGATGCACAGATCGGCCAGCGCTTCCTGGGCTTGCACCGTGCGGCCGCGGCCGGCGAGCTGTGGACGTGGCGTCGATCGGTCACGGGGCGGCTGGCCGAGATCCTGGTGCTCGACCAGTTCTCCCGTAATCTGTACCGCGACCTGCCGGCTGCCTTTGCTCAGGATTCCATGGCACTGGTGCTCGCTCAGGAGGCGGTGGCGCAGGGCCTGGACCTGGAGCTCGACGTGAGCGAACGCGCCTTTCTCTACATGCCCTATATGCACAGCGAGTCGCTCAGGGTTCACGACGAAGCTATGCGCCTGTTCGATCAGCCGGGCCTGGAGGACAACCTGAACTTCGAGCAGCGCCACCGGGATATTCTCCTGCGCTTCGGCCGCTACCCCCATCGCAACGCCATTCTCGGGCGCGAATCCACCGGTGAAGAGCTGGCCTTTCTGCTGGAGCCCGGCTCTTCGTTCTGAGCGACACTTCCCCGTGGCACCCTACTGAGGCACCATTGGGAACATCCGAGCATTCGGGCATCACCACCTCTGGCATCACTACAAGGAAGGAGAGACGATATGGGTTTGATCGCTTGGCTGATTATCGGTGGTCTCGCTGGCTGGATTGCCGGCAACATCATGCGTGGCGGTGGCTTCGGTATTCTGGCCAATATCGGCGTGGGTATCGTGGGTGCGGTGATCGGGGGATTCCTGTTCAGCTTGTTGGGCCTGCAGGCCGGGGGATTCATCGGCTCGCTGGTGACTGCGACCGTGGGCGCCGTGGTGCTGTTGTGGATCATCTCGAAGGTCAGGGAGGCGTAGCTCGACAATTGCCCTGACTGGACGCAAGACGGCCCGGTATTTACCGGGCCGTCTTGCGTCTGGCCGTGACGTTACTCACCGTGACGTGCCTTCGTCTGCCTGGGCCTGTCCAAAGCCGAATGAGGAGGGCGGATGTCGCCAGGCTTCCTCATCGAGTGTCGGTCGTCGACGGACGGACTTTAACGCGATAAACGTTATCTTTTGTACGTATAACCTGAGCTGATTGGCAGCGAGTCGATGCCGGACTACCTTTCAATCGAAGCGGGTAGAAACCGATGGAACGACACTGCCACAGGAGCGTGACATGGCGAAAAATCCCCATACCAATCCCAATAGTGGTGAAGCCAACGATACGGACTTCAAGACCGACGAACAGAGCAAGTCGGAGAACCTGGAAAAGTACCGTAGCGATGCCACAGGGCATGACCTGCGCACCAATCATGGCACGCGAATTGCGGACAACCACAACTCGCTGAAAGCCGGTGAGCGTGGCCCTACCCTGATGGAAGACTTCGCCTTCCGCGAGAAAATCAACCATTTCGATAACGAGCGCATCCCCGAGCGTATCGTCCATGCCCGTGGTGCCGCGGCCCACGGCTATTTCCAGCCCTACGACAACGCCGCTCAGTACTCCAAGGCGGGGCTGTTCCAGGATCCGGGCAAGAAGACGCCGGTCTTTGTGCGCTTCTCGACGGTGCAGGGCGCACGAGGTTCCAACGATACCGTGCGTGATGTGCGCGGCTTCGCCACCAAGTTCTACACCGACGAGGGTGTCTGGGACCTGGTCGGCAACGACATGCCGGTATTCTTCATCCAGGATGCGATCAAGTTCCCCGATTTCGTCCACGCGGTGAAGCCGGAGCCCCACAACGAGATTCCCCAGGGCCAGTCCGCCCATGACACCTTCTGGGACTTCGTCTCGCTGATGCCGGAGTCGGCCCACATGGTGCTGTGGACCATGTCGGATCGAGGCTTCCCGCGGCACTACCGCAACATGGAAGGCTTCGGGGTGCACACCTTCCGCCTGATCGACAAGCAGGGCACGTCGCGCTTCGTCAAGTTCCACTGGAAGCCGCTGGCCGGTACCTGCTCGCTGATCTGGGATGAGGCGCAGAAACTGTGGGGCCGCGATCCCGACTTCAACCGCCGCATGATGTGGGAGGACATCGAGAACGGCGATGTCATCGAGTTTGAACTGGGTATCCAGGTGGTGGAAGAGGAAGACGAGCACAGCTTCGATTTCGATATCCTCGACCCCACCAAGATCATTCCGGAGGAGGTGGTGCCGGTTACCCTGATCGGCAAGATGGTGCTCAACCGCAACCCGGACAACTACTTCGCCGAGACCGAGCAGGTGGCATTCAATCCCGCTCATGTGGTGCCTGGCATCGATTTCTCCAACGACCCGCTGCTGCAGGGGCGGCTGTTCTCCTATCTCGATACCCAGATGCTGCGTCTCGGTGGGCCGAACTTCCACGAGATCCCCATCAACCAGCCGGTCTGTCCGTTTCATAACAACCAGCGAGACTCCATGCATCGCCAGACCATCAACAAGGGGCAGGCTTCCTACGAGCCCAACTCCATCGATGGCGGCTGGCCGCGTGAGACCCCGCCGGCGCCGGAAAATGGCGGTTTCGAAAGCCATCACGAGCGCATCGATGCCCACAAGATACGTGCGCGCAGCGACTCCTTCGGCGACCACTACTCCCAGGCCACGCTGTTCTGGAACAGCCAGACCGACGTGGAGAAGGAGCACATCATCGCCGCCTACGCCTTCGAGCTCTCAAAGGTGCAGCGGCCCTGGATTCGCGAGCGGGTGATTCAGGAGATCCTGCCCAACATCGACCTGGAGCTGGCGCGTCGGGTCGGCGAGATGCACGGCATGGAAACCCCCAGCAGCAAGCCCGCCCCGGCAGAGGAGCTGGGCAGAAGTTCGCTTTCCGAATCGCCTGCCCTGAGCCTGATGGCGCGCCTCCCGGGCAATATCCGGTACCGCAAGGTAGCCATTCTGGTGGCAGATGGCGTCGATGCCGAGCAGGTCGAGGCGATCAAGCAGAAGCTCTCCGCCGAAGGCGCCGAAGGCCTCGTCATCGCGCCGACCATGGCGCCGGTCAAAGGCGCCAATGGCCAGGCCGTGACGCCGGACGCCATGCTCAACGGCATGCCGTCGGTGGCGGTGGATGCAGTGATCGTGGCGGGTGGTGACCAGAGCGCGACAGCCCTGTCCGAGTCCGGGCTTGGCCGCTACTACGTGCAGGAGGCCTACAAGCACCTGAAGGTGATTGCCGCCGTAGGTGAAGGAAAGGCGTTGTTGGCCGCCGCCGATGTGCCCACCGGGGAGGAGGGCATCGTGCTGGGCGGCACGGTGGACGATATCTTCACCCCGTTCAGCCAGGCCCTGGGGCAGCACCGGGTCTGGGCGCGTGATGCCAAGGCCAATGATATGCCGGCCTGAGCCTAGGGCGTTAGACAGTAGGGCACGCAAAAAACGCCTCACCGGCCGTGGCCGGTGAGGCGTTTTTTCGACGTCAGGTGTCGATCAGGCGGTGGCCTTGCTGCCCACCAGCTCCTTGAGCGACTCCTCGACGATGGCCAGGCCCTCTTCGAGAACTTCGTCCTCGATGGTGACGGGCATCAAAAAGCGGATGGTGTTGCCGTACAGGCCGCAGGAGAGCAGGACCAGCCCCTTCTCGCGGGCCTTCTTGCACAGCGCACCGGCCAGGTCGGCATCCGGGGTATGGTTTGCCTTGTTGGAAACCAGGTCGAGTGCTGCCATGGCGCCCATGTTGCGGCCGTTGTCGACACAGTCGAAGTCCTCCTGCCATTGGGCGAAGCGCTTGGCCAGCTTGTCGCCCAGCGCCTGGCTCTTGCCCAGGATATCTTCACTCTCGAAGACCTCAAGCACCGCCAGTGCCGCCGCACAGGCAGTGGGGCTGCCGGTATAGGTGCCGCCCAGGGAGTTGGGGCCGGAGGCATCCATGTGCTTGTCGGTGCCCACCACGGCGGAGATCGGCATGCCGTCGGCCATGCTCTTGGCCATGGTGATAATGTCCGGCTCGACCCCGCTGTGCTCGATGGCGAACATCTTGCCGGTGCGCCCGAAGCCGCTCTGGACCTCGTCGACGATCATCAGCATGCCGTACTCGTCGCAGATCTCGCGGATCGCCTTGAGGAAGCTGGCCGGCGCCGGGTAGAAGCCACCTTCACCGAGTACGGGCTCCAAGACGATGGCGGCGGTGTCCTTCGGGTTGGCGTCGGTCTTGAGTGCCATCTTCAGGCCGCGCAGCGCCTCGTCCTCGCTGACGCCATGGTAGGGGACCGGATAGGGCGCGCGGAAGACATTGCCCGGCATGGTCCCGAAGTCGGTGGCGTAGGGAGCGACCTTGCCGTTCATTGCCATGGTCATGAAGGTACGACCGTGGTAGCCGCCGTCGAAGCAGATCACGTTGTTCTTGCCGGTGGCGGCGCGGGCGATCTTGACGGCGTTCTCCAGAGCCTCGGCGCCGGAGTTGGCCAGCATTACCTTGGCGTGACCGCGCACAGGGGTCACCTGGCTGAGCTTCTCGGCCACCCTTACGTAGCCTTCGTAGGGCATCACCGTCTGGCAGGTATGCATGACCTTGTCCAGCTGTGCCTTCACCGCCTCGACCACCTTGGGGTGGCGATGGCCGATGTTGAGCACGCCGATGCCGCCGGCGAAGTCGATGATGCGGTTGCCATCGGCATCCCAGATCAGCGCATTCTCGGCGCGATCGGCGAACTGGGTCGCCGGGCTGGCGGCGCCATTGGCGACATAGCGCTGCTTGAGTTCGTTGAGCTGTGCGTTATTCATCAAACCTGTCTCCTTGGAAAGACGTCGTGGGCGATCAAAGGCCGCCGACACAGACGTATTTTAGTTCAGTGAATTCATCCAGGCCGTGGTGTGAGCCTTCGCGGCCCAGGCCCGACTCCTTGACGCCGCCGAAGGGGGCCAGTTCGGTGGAGAGAATCCCCTCGTTAACCGCCACCATGCCATATTCCAGTGCCTCCATGACATGCCAGATGCGCCGATAATCCCTGGCGTAGAAATAGGCCGCCAGGCCGAATTCGGTGGCGTTGGCCATGGCAATGGCCTCTTCGTCGCTATCGAAGCGGAAGACCGGCGCCAGCGGTCCGAAGGTCTCCTCGGTCGCCACGCGCATCTCGGCGGTGACATCGGCGATCACGGTGGGCTCGAAGAAGGTGCCGCCCAGGCCATGGGGTTTGCCGCCGCAGACCAGCCGGCCGCCCTTTTCCAGGGCATCGGCGATGTGCGCCTGGACCTTCTCCACCGCGGCCCGGTTGATCAGCGGTCCCTGCATCACGCCGTCTTCCAGGCCATTGCCCACCTTCATCTGTGCCACCTTGGCAGCCAGCTTGTCGAGGAAGGCATCATAGACACCATCCTGCACCAGCAGCCGGTTGGTACAGACGCAGGTCTGGCCCGAGTTGCGGTACTTGGAAGCGATGGCGCCCTCCACCGCGGCGTCCAGGTCGGCGTCGTCGAAGACAATGAAGGGGGCGTTGCCGCCCAGCTCCATGGAGGCCTTCTTGACGGTGCCGGCGCACTGGGCCAGCAGGCGCTTGCCCACCGGGGTGGAGCCGGTGAAGGAGACCTTGCGCACGCGCGGATCGGTGGTGAGGACCTCGCCGATGGCGGCGGGGGAGCTTGCCGTGACCACGTTGAGCACACCGGCGGGGAAGCCCACGTCCTCGGCCAGCTTCGCCAGGGCCAGGGCGGTCAGCGGGGTGGCCTCGGCGGGCTTGATCACCACCGGGCAGCCCGCGGCGAGTGCCGGGGCACACTTGCGCGTGATCATGGCCAGGGGGAAGTTCCACGGCGTGATCGCCGCCACGACACCGATCGGTTCGCGAAACACCAGGACGCGCTTGTCGGCGCCGTGGCTGGGCAGCGTCTCGCCGGCCATGCGCTTGGCTTCCTCGGCGTAGAATTCCACGAAGGAGGCGCCGTAGGCGACCTCACCCATGGATTCGGCCAGCGGCTTGCCCTGCTCCAGGGTCATCAGCCGGGCCAGCGCTTCCTGGTTGGCCATGATGGCGTCGAACCAGGCCCGCAGCAGGGCGGCGCGCTGCTTGGCGGTCTGCCTGCGCCAGGCGGGCCAGGCGGCATCTGCCGCTGCCACGGCATCCCGGGCGGCGTCCGCGTCGAGATCCGCCACCTCGGCGAGTACCTCGCCGGTTGCGGGGTTGGTCACGGCAAAGCGATCAGGGCCGTCGCGCCACTGTCCGGCGATGTAAGCCTTGTCGATGATGGAATCTGCAGGGAGAGGCATGGGGGCTCCAGGGGCGTTGATTATCTTGTCTTTGGAGTGTGCATTATTTAAAACGCTTCGCCAAGTCCTCCCCTTTGCCGTGCTGCTTTTTCGTGTCCTGGGCCATCGGCGCGCGCGTCTCTTTCCGCTACACTAGGCGCCGATTTCCTGTTGGCGCGACATGACCGCGCCCTTTCCGTCGCGACAGAATGTCGAGGTGAGTCTTGGTCGATCCCCTTTATGCCTGGTGGGCCCAACAGCTGGTGCTGTGTGATTGGGCCTTCGAGCCCGAACCCGTCAAGGTTGAGGCCGATGTGGCGGCCTCGCGGCTGAAGGCGCTGGGTGTCACCGAGCGCGGCGAGCTCGGCTGGCGACTGATCGAGGCATTCGGTATCGATAGCCCCGATCCGGCGGGGCTGCTGGCCGCGCTCGAGCTCATCGCCCTGGCCGGCTCTGCCGGCTGGCTGCCCGAGTCGCGCGTGCGCGACTGGGCCCTGCGACTGGCTGACGAGATCACCAGCCAGTACGCCAGCCTGGATGACTGGCACGAGGCGTTGCGCCATGCCAAGCGAGCCGAGGGCTGGGTGCGTGGTGACGATACCTTTGCGGAAGCCTGTGACGCACTGGCGGTTCTTGAGCACGACGGTGAGGGCATTACCTGGGACAGAATTACCGAATGGGTCATGGGGCGGTGCAAGAACCTGGCATTGTGGCCCGACGCTCCGGCGGAGCAAGCCTGGCGGCTGCGGGCTGCCTTCGCCCCGGTGCTGGCCGCGCCGGCGGGTGTGGCCGACTGGCCCGAGGCGAAGGTGTGGTTGCTGGAGTACTGGCAGCTCGAGAGTCGTGAGGAACTGCTGCAGAGCCTGCTGTGGCTGGCGGGTCAGGGACACCGCCAGGGGTGGGACCTGGATGCCTCGCGCCTGCTGGATTCGGATGCTACCGTGCGCCAGGACTGGATCGAGGGGCTGGCCGCCAGTGAGCGTGGCTATGGCAAGCTCATGCTGACGCTGGTGGAGCAAGGCGAGCCGCTGGAGTGGGCCGCCTGGGACTGGCTGCGACTGGTCGACCTGGCCTGGGCCGGGGCCTGTGTGGGCTGGCTCGACGAGACGGAGGCGCGGGATTTCGCCACCCATGGCGCCGACCTGGTCCAGCGCCGCTACAGCGACTGGTCGGCGGTGGCACGCGCCTATCAGCGAGGCCGCAGCCTGTTCGAGGGGCGAAACCGCCTCATGGACATGCGGGCCGACTGGGAGCTGCTGCTGCAGTCCCCGGTCAGCCCCTGGCGCGTGGCGCTGCAGGAGCTGCTGGTCGAGGAGGTGCGGGAGGCGTCGCGCCATGCCATGAAGGCCTGGCGGCGCTCTCCCCGCCACTGGGTGCTGGCGCTGGCCTCCGTGCGTGAGCCCGAGCTGGGAACCCGGCAAGGGCCGCCCGTGGCGGTCACAGCGGAGCGGCGTAATGATGCACTGCGTTACCTCGATGAGACGCTGGGGCTGCATCCCGATGAAGGGGTGGAAGCGCTTTCCCGCTATTGGCTGCCCGCCCAGGCGCATCACCTCAACCAGTTGGCGGCCGACGCGGCCCATGAGGCCTTGCCGCGCACGTCGACGCCTTTTGGTCGGCCCGAGGCCGTCGACCTGGCGACCCTGGTGAGTCTTCGGCAGGGAAGTCGCCATGCGGCCACCATCCACATGGCCGAGAAATACGCGTTCTACCTGCAGATGGCCATGGATAGCGAGAGTTTCGAGCCTGGCGCCCTGGAGGCACTCGCCGAAGCACTGCGTGGCACCCTGTGCCGCTTCTATCCCGATATCCGGCGTTTGCTCGAAGCCTGGGCGCAGTGGGAAGCCTTGCTGCCAGAGGGCGAACACCCCCCGCTTGTGGCCGAAATCCGCTGGCACCTGGACGATCCCGGCAGCCCATTCCACTGGTTGGACTGGCGCAGCTCTCAATGGCAGGAGCCGGGGCCGCGGCCGACACTTTCCCGATTCACCGCCATGTCGCTAGTCGGCCCGCTTAATAGTGCGGCCTGGAGTGAACCCCATGTGGAGAGCACACGGGAAGCTGTGTCGATCCGTGAATGGATCGACGGCCATTACGGCCTGCATGGCGAGTCGGAGCTGACCGAGTTTCTCGATTTCCTGCTCGAGGCGGGGGATCGGCAGGAGTACCAGATCAACTACGCGCCCTATACCCTCAACGAGCAGCGGCTTGCGTCCGAGATCGCCATGCTCGAATCCGGCGAGTGCAACGAGGAGGATCGCACCCACCTGCTGCGGCTGCAGCGGGTGCGTGACAATGAGGATGGCTGCAACGAGCTGGACATGACCGCCTGGGATCTGGCCCAGGTGGTGGATCTGGCCATTGCCGGACGCCAGCTGGGCTGGCTGGATGCGGCCGCCTTCAGCGTTATCCTGGATCGCGCCCATGGCTTGGCCGCCGCGCACTACAGCGGTTGGGAAGCCTATGCCCAGGGACTCTATGCGGGGTTCTCCTTCTTCATGGGCGAGACCCCGGAGCGCGAGGCCTTCCTGGCCGGCTTTCGCCAGGCGCTGGTGGCCTGGCTCTCGGGCGCGCCGCCGCTCGCCGGGCCTTGGGCGAGCCTGGATTTCCCCGGGGCCCGGCCGCGCCACTGGGCACCCCTGCATATCGATACATTACCGGGTGATGGCAGAACATTACATTAGGGGCTCGCCATGTCAGGGTGATGTGGCTTATAGTCGGAAAGTTTGTTGAAACGGCTCCTTATACAGGCGCCTATATCATGATCATAGCCAGCCGCCTCATAGGCCGCTCTGGCAGTGGTACAGGCAATGCAGCAAGATGCCGGCGCACCACTACCACAGCGATTCCTTCGGGTCTTTCAGGTAGAGCTCATGCTCGACCCGGGGAGGCGTGCGGCTCAGGGAACGAGGACGTTGCCAAGATGGTAGCCACGAGATCGAGTCGTATCCTGATGCTCGGTGTGTCGCTGGCCCTGCTGGCCGGTTGCGCTAGTAGCGCGAAGCAGTCGCAAGGCGAGGCTGACGACTACTTCGCCCGCAACCTGCCGGGCATGCCAGCATCCTGGAACCCCATGATGTCCCCGGTGGACAACCCCATCCTGCAGGCCCGAAGCCTTCACAACCCCCCGCCGGAGCTGGTGCGCCAGGCGCTGCTTGCCCAGCACGAGCGCTGGGCCGGGACGCCCTATCGACTGGGCGGTACCGGCGAGCGGGGTATCGACTGCTCAGCCCTGGTGCAGAACGTCTTCAGTGAAACCTTCCGCCTTGACCTGCCGCGCTCCACCGGCGAACAGGTGCACGAAGGCTCCCCGGTATCACGCGGGGAGCTTCAGGTCGGCGACCTGGTCTTCTTCCGGCCTCCGGGTCCCTACGATCATGTGGGCATCTACGTGGGCGACGGCTACTTCCTGCATGCCTCCACCTCTCAGGGCGTGATGCTCTCCGAACTCGACAATGTCTATTGGCAGCGCTATTTCTGGCAAGCTCGGCGAACCCTGGAGCCCACTACGTTGGCACGGCGTGTTGCTTCGGCGGGCGAAGGGTAGGTTGGGCGAGCCTTAAGGGGCCGGCGCAGGCAACTTCGTATAACGCCTAAAGCGAGTGTCGGTTAGCCTCGATGAACTCCACGAAGGCGCTTTCCGCTCGGGAAAGATAGGCTCCTTCGGCCCAGGCCAGAGACAGGTCGAGCCAGGCCGGTGGGTCGAAGGAGACCGCCGCCAGTTCGGGTTCGTCGATCACCCGGCGCAGGAAGGTAGTAATGCCGAAGCCCTGGCGCACGATCGCCTTGGTCAGCGGAATCAGGTTCGACTGGAAGGCGATGTTGGCCGTGTGGCCGGTCTGCTGTGACAGGGCATCGACGAATTCGCGATGAAAGTAGCCATCCTGGAACAGCACCAGCGGCTCGGCAAAGAACTCCTCCGGGCTCACCCCCTGTCTGCCGGCGAAGGGGTGAGTCTGCGGCACGCAGATTACCATCTCCTCACGTACCAGCGGACGCCGCTCCATACCCCGGCTCTGCTCATCGTCGATCACCACCCCGAGATCCAGCTCCCCCGTGGCGATCATGTTCTGCAGTCGTCTGGCGCCGGCCTCCACCACGGTCAGGCGGATTCCCGGATGGCGCGACTTGAAGCCCATCAGCAGCGGCGGAAAGTAGTAGGAGCCGAGCATCGAAGGGATGCCGATGCGGACCTCGCCTTTCACCAGGCCGTGCAGCTCGCGCATGGCGAGATGGGCGGCATCGGCGCGATCCAACAGTTCGCGGGCATGGTCATGCAGGGCGTGCCCCTCGGGAGTCAGGCTGATGCGTCGCTCATGCCGATGAAACAGGGTCAGGTCCAGGTGGCGCTCCAGGTTGGCGATGGTCTGGCTGATCGCCGACTGGGCCACGTGGAGCTCTCGGGCCGCGGCGCTGAATCCGCCCCGGTCGGCGACGGTGAGGAAAACGCGCAGTGCACGCAGGTCGAAGGGGAGTGACATGGCAGTCTCCTGAGATGGGCAGGCATAAGCAAATAAGATGGAAGTCATCTTTTTATGCTGTTTGCCTTATTATAGGCCGCAAGCGATCATGCCCGACAAGCCATCGCTGCAGGACATCGCATGATCACCGCACGTACCCCCGCCTGGTGGCGCGCCACCCTTGCGCTCTGCCTAGGCTCCTTCCTCGTCTTCGTCAATCTCTATGCCCCACAGCCGCTGCTGCCGGAGCTGCGCGTGGCCTATGGCGTCTCCACGCTGGGCATCAGCCTGATCATGTCGATCTCGACACTGGCCCTGGCGGGGGCGCTGCTGGTCTTTGGCCCGCTGTCGGACGCCATCGGTCGCGATACCATCATGCGGGTAACGCTGCTGCTCACGGGTCTCTGTTCGCTGGCACTGGCCTTTGCGCCCAATTTCGAGAGCCTGCTGGTACTGCGGGCGCTACAGGGTTTCCTGCTCGGTGGGCTACCAGCGGTGGCCATTGCCTGGATGGGGGACGAGTTCGACCGCCCCGCGCTGCTTTCGGCGGTGGGGCTCTATATCGGTGCCAACAGCCTGGGGGGCATCAGCGGTCGCCTGATCGGCGGCGGGGCGGGAGAGTTGGGCGGTGCCAGCGCGGGCTTTCTGTCCGTGGGCCTGCTCACCCTGGTCGGCGTCGCCCTGTTCTGGAAACTGCTGCCGAGAGCGCGGGCGTTCACCCCCCGGCGCTTCGAGTTGCGCGGTGCGCTGACAGACATTGCGGCACATCTGCGCCACCCGCTGCTGTTGGCGGCCTATCTGCTCGGTGGCATCAACTTTCTTATCTTCATCAACCAGTACAGCTACATCACGTTTCGCCTGGCCGATGAGCCGTTCGGCCTGGGCGCCCGTTTACTGGGCATGATCTTCCTGACCTACCTGGGTGGCACCCTGAGCTCCATGCTGTCGGGGCGGCTGGCCGGCCACCTGGGTCAGCCGTTGTGCATGGTGCTGGGTATCCTGATCCTGCTGGGGGGAACGCTGGTCACCCTGTCGGCGTCGCTGCCCTGGATCATCGTCGGGCTGACGATCAATGCCGTGGGCTTCTTTCTGGCCCACTCCATGGCTTCGAGCTGGGTTAGCCGCCATGCCCAGAAGGCTCGGGGAAGCGCTTCTGCCCTCTACTTGGTCTTCTATTACGTGGGTGCCAGCCTGGGTAGCGCCTGGCTGGAGCCCTTCTGGCAATACGCGGGCTGGCCTGGCGTGGTGCTGGGTTCCTGGCTGCTGCTCGGCGTGACCCTTGGCATCGCCGTCTGGCTATGGCGCCGAGAGCGTGCGGCACAACCCATCGGCGTCGCCGGCTGAGCCTGCTGCGGACTCTCCTGCTTAACATTAGCCGGCTCAGGGCTGGTTCAAGTCAGGCCGCCGGCTTCAGCGCCCCAGACCTCTTCCAGGCGTCGCTCACGGCCGCAGGCGGCCTTGTAGTACTGGTAGCGCACCGGGTTCTTGCGATAGTAATCCTGGTGGTACTCCTCGGCCGGATAGAATGCCTCGAAGGCCGTGATCTCGGTGGCGATGTCGCGCTCGAACCGTTCGGCCAGCTCATCGCGGGTGGCTTCGGCCCGCTCGCGCTCCTCCTCGCTGCCATGGAAGATGGCACTGCGGTAGGCTTCCCCTTGGTCGCAGAACTGTCGGTCCACCGCAAAGGGGTCGATGTTGCGCCAGAAGACATGCAGCAGGGTCGCGTAGTCGACCTGGTCGGGCTCATACTCCACCTTCACCACCTCGATGTGGCCGGTGCCGCCGCCAACCACCTGATCGTAGCTGGGGTTTTCCACATGACCGCCGCTGAAGCCCGAGGTGGTCGCAACGACGCCCTCAACCTTGTCGAAGGCTTCCTCGACGCACCAGAAGCAGCCACCGCCGAATACGGCCGTGGCGGTTGTCTCGGCGTCATCGCCCAGGGCGGGGCTTGCCAGCGGCAGCAGCGCAGACAGCAGCCAGGGGAACCGCAGAGGCGTTTTCATAAGGTGCACTCGCTGTTGCAGGGGAATGTCAGCCTTAGAGGGTGCGCTAACGCTCGGGGTTCCGTCTACAGCGAGATAACCGGATCGGTGCGTTAGCGAAAGAGTCGTGTAAGGATAGCGGACGGAGGCCGACGCAAGAGGACCGTACGACTCGATACGACGACTCGATGAATCAAGGGAGTGGAGCAGGTGGCAAAGCGACGTCTGATACTGGTGGCATTGATCGTCCTGGCGGTAGGGGCTTTTTTTCTCAGCGGGGCAGCTGACTTCCTGTCCCTGGAGAACCTCAAGGCCGAACAGGCCCGCTTCCATGAGTGGCTGGCCGATGAACCTGTCACCGTCATTGGGGGCTTCTTCGTGCTCTATGTGGTGATGGCAGGACTATCGTTGCCTGGCGCCACCCTGCTGACGGTGCTCGGCGGGGCGCTTTTCGGCCTCGGCTGGGGCCTGCTGATCATCTCCTTCGCCAGCACCATCGGCGCTACCCTGGCGGCGGCGATCGCTCGGACCTTGGCCCGCGGGCCGCTGGAAAAACGCTTTGCCCCGCAGCTCGAACGCATCAATGCCGGCATTCGACGCGAGGGGGCCTTCTATCTGTTCACGCTGCGCCTGATCCCGCTGTTTCCCTTCTTTGTCATCAACCTGGTGATGGGGCTGACGCGGATGCGGCTGTGGACCTTCTACTGGGTCAGTCAGCTGGGCATGTTGCCGGGTACGGCGGTATTCGTGAATGCCGGCCGGGAGCTGGGCAACCTGGAGAGCCTCTCGGGCATCCTGTCGCCGGGCCTGATTGGCTCCTTCGTACTCATCGGCCTCTTTCCCTGGCTGGCGCGGGGGGTGGTGGCCGTCGCCAAGCGTCGCCGGCTGGCGAGCCGCTACGACCGTCCGGCGCGCTTCGATCATGACATCGTGGTCATCGGCGGCGGCTCGGCGGGCCTGGTGGCAAGCTATATCGCAGCGGCGGTCAAGGCGAGGGTCGTGCTGGTGGAGCGCGACAGGCTTGGCGGCGACTGCCTGAATACCGGCTGTGTGCCCTCCAAGGCGTTGATCCGCGCGGCGCGCGTCGTCAGCGAGCTACGTAGTGCGGGACGCTACGGCATTCACGCTGAAGCGCCACGGGTGGATTTCACGCAGGTGATGGGGCATGTCCATCATGCCATTCGCGAGGTGGAGCCCCACGATAGCCGTGAGCGCTACGAGGGGCTGGGGGTCGAGGTGATTGCCGGCGAGGCCTGCCTGCTGGATCCATGGCGGGTCCAGGTTACGGGCGAGGAAGGGGAGCGGGTACTCACTACCCGCCATGTGATCATTGCCAGCGGGGCGCGTCCACGGGTCCCCGACCTCCCAGGACTTGGCGATATCGAGGTGCTGACCTCGGACAACCTGTGGCAACTCGAGACCCTGCCTTGCCGTCTCGTCGTGCTGGGGGGTGGGCCCATCGGCTGTGAGCTGGGACAGAGCTTCGCCCGGCTGGGCAGCCAGGTGAGCCTGGTTGAGATGGGCAGCCAGTTGCTGCCGAGAGAAGACGTCGACACCGCTGCGGCGCTGCGTCAGCGGCTCGAGGCCGAAGGCCTGTCACTGTGGCTCGACACCCGGGCCGTCCGGGTGGAGGCGGGTGCAGGCCAGCAGGGGGGCCACGTGCTGGTGGTCGAGCGCGAGAGCTCGACAGGCGAGACGTTGACCGAGCGACTCGATTTCGACGAGCTCCTGGTGGCGGTGGGGCGAGCGGCCAATGTGGCGGGGATGGGCCTGGAGGCATTGGGGGTGGAAACCCGTAACGATGGCACCCTGGCAGTGGATGAAAGCCTGCAAAGCGTGCTGCCCAATGTCTGGGCCTGCGGCGACGTGGCAGGCCCCTTCCAGTTGACCCATGCCAGCGCGCATCAGGCCTGGCACGCCACGGTCAATGCCCTGTTCGGTGAGTTCAAGCGCTTCCGGGTCAGCTACCGGGCGCTGCCGGCCGTCACCTATACCGATCCGGAAGTGGCCCGGGTGGGGCTCAGCGAGAAGGAGGCGAGGGCGCAGGGCACCGAGTTCGAGGTGACGCGCTATGAGCTCTCCGAACTGGATCGGGCCATTACCGAAGGGTTGACGGAAGGTTTCGTCAAGGTGCTCACGGTGCCGGGCAAGGATCGTATCCTGGGGGCCACCGTGGTGGGGCATGGCGCCGGTGAACTGCTGTCGGAGTTCACCCTGGCGATGACCCATGGCATCGGGCTCAACAAACTGCTGGGAACGGTGCATCCCTATCCCACCTGGTCGGAGGCGGCCAAGGCCACCGCAGGCGTGTGGAAGAATACTCACAAGCCGGAACGGGTCCTGGGCTGGCTCGAGCGTTATTTCGCCTGGCGACGTGGGGGGGCGGAAAAGTCGATAGCGCCAGTGGTGCCAACGGGGCTAAAGCAGTCCGAGGGCAAAACTCGGGACATGAGGAGCTGAGATGCTGGATCGCTGGACCATGCCACTGACCCAGGGCCCCTTGAATCGCCTGGCCGCCGGGCTGGCGAGATACCGGATTCGTCCCGATCACGTCACCCTATGGGCCTTTCTTATCGGTATGCTGTCGTTGCCGCTGCTGATTCTGGAGTGGTATCTGCCGGCGCTGGTGGTCATATTGCTCAATCGCCTGGGCGATGGGCTGGACGGCGCCCTTGCGCGGTTGATGGGACAGGAAAGCGATGCCGGTGGGTTTCTCGATATCGGCCTCGACTTCGTCTTCTACGCTGCCGTGGTACTGGGATTTGCCCTGGCCGACCCGCAGGCTAACGCCCTGGCGGCGGCGTTTCTGCTGTTTGCCTTTATCGGCACTGGAACCTCCTTCCTGGCCTTCGCCATCATGGCAACTCGCCACGGACTGGAGCGGCCAAGGTTCCAGCAGAAGGCCTTCTACTATCTGCATGGTCTGACCGAAGGCACCGAGACGGTTCTTGCCTTCGTCCTCTTCTGCCTCTTTCCGGCTCACTTTGCGCTGCTGGCGACGCTCTTTGCCGTGGCGTGCCTGGTGACGACCGCCACGCGGCTGTGGGGCGGCTATCGTACTCTGGCGGCGCTCGACCAATCACCCGTGCGGGAATGACGAAGGGGCAGCCATCTGGCTGCCCCTTCGATATCAGCAAACGCTGGCGGCTTGGCTCAGTGCTCGACGCCACCTTCGCCATGCACGTGTCCGTGCTCGATCTCTTCCTGGCTCGCTTCGCGGACGTCGGCGATCTCGACATCGAAGTTCAGCTTCTGGCCGGCCAGCGGATGGTTGCCATCGACGGTGACGGTGTCGCCTTCGATCTTGGTCACGGTGACCATCAGCGGGCCGCCCTGGGTCTGAGCCTGAAACTGCATGCCCGGCTCCACGGCCTCGACACCCTGGAAGGCATCACGCGGCACTTCCTGGACCAGCTGCGGTTGCACTTCGCCATAGCCTTCTTCCGGGGCGACAGTGACATTGAGCTTCTCGCCGCTCTCGCGACCCTCGAGCCCCTTCTCCAGGCCGGGGATGATGTTGCCGGCACCATGGAGGTAAGTCAGCGGCTCGCGTCCTTCCGAGCTGTCCAGCACCTCACCGGCGTCATTGGTCAGGGTATAGTGGAACGCGACAACTGAGTTTTGCGCAATCTGCATTGATTAACCTTTCGATGAGAGCATGTAGAGACCATGGTAACGCGCCATCTCGAGGCTGTCAGGGGGGCGGGGTAATTTTCAGGATCTTACTCTCGATCCTGAACGCCATTCACGCCTTTTGGCGTGGTTGCGTACCCGAGACTGCGAGGCTACCCTAGCGGGATTCCTTTATTCAGACCCTACACCAACCTTCCGTGGAGCACGTCCCATGACCGAAATCGTGATCTGGCTGATCGCCTTTGTCCTCATCCTGTTCTTCAGTATCAAGCAGTGGGATGCTTCCGTCAGTGCTGGCCTGAACAAGGTGCTGCCCCGACTGATCAAGAGCAATGACGATAACTGCTGGGTATGGAGCGTGGCGCTTGCCGTCCTGGGGGCCACCACCCTGGTACGCCCGGTCGACATGCTGTTGACCGTGATCGTGATCGCGATCCTGGCGCTGATCGCCAAGAAAGTGGCCGGCTGGGCAATGGACAGGGCCAACTTTCACTGAGTCGTGCCGATTGACAGCATACCGAAAGACAGAAGGCCCGCGGCAAATGCCGCGGGCCTTCTGTCTTTCGGGAGCCGATGCGGACATCGGCCCCAGAGCCTGGCCTCGCTCAGTAGGGCGCCACGCTGAGGTTGGCGCCGCTGCCGATCATGCGAACGCGCTGGCCGGTCTGGAACTGGCGATCCGCTTTTTGCACCACGACGATATTCTGACCATCGTCACGGCGGATTTCCATCTCCCAGGCGCGGACCCGGTTGGCGGATTCCTCGACCGCGGTACCGGCCATGGCACCGCCGATCGCGCCGGCAACCGTGGCTAGCTGTCGGCCTGAGCCGCCACCGACCTGATTGCCGAGCATGCCACCGACCACGGCACCGCCACCGGTACCGATGGCGCCGCCCAGACGGCTGTCAGCCTGAATCTGCACCTGGCGCAGGGCAGTGATGGTGCCGAAGGTCACGTTCTGGCTGGTCTGTGCCTGGTTGCCCCGGTAGACATCGCTGCCCATCGTAGAGGTGTTGGCACAGCCGGCCAGGGTCAACATGCCAATGGCCAGTACGGGAAGAAGACGCTTCATGAAAAACCTCCTGGGGGGGGCAGCACGGTGCGGGCTTTCCTGCCCGTTGTCGATACCGCCTTGTTATGGAAACGCTGTTTGCTAACTAGCTTAACCAGTCATTGTCCATTTGACCAGCATGAGCCGTTCTAGTGCATTGTAGTGTAGAGAGGAAGGAGTCAAACAATGTGCAAGTTTGCCTGAAGAAACACTGTACAAATGCCTGCGCGAGCGAATCGCTGCGTTGCGCGGTGCTCGGAATCCTCACATATACCCCATATGCTCCGGCTCCTGTGCTCCGTGCGCCTTGCGCTTCATCTCGCTCGCCGATTTGTTCAGCGTTTCTTTAGGTGTCATCAAGGGTAGTCGTCATGAAGATGGCTGGCACCCACAAAAAAGGGAGGCGCGAGGCCTCCCAAGGGTTCCAGTCGTTCTACTGCAAAGGGTGATCAGCCGAACTGATTCATGGTGTTGTCCTTTCCACCGGCCTTGAGTGCCGCCTCGCCGTGGAAGAACTCCTTGTGGTCGTCGCCGATGTTGGAGCCAGCCATGTCCTGGTGCTTGACGGTGGCGATGCCCTCGCGGATCTCGCGGCGCTGAACGCCCGCCACGTAGGCCAGCATGCCCTCGTCGCCGAAGTAGCCCTTGGCCAGGGTGTCGGTGGACAGGGCCGCTGTGTGGTAGGTCGGCAGGGTGATCAGGTGATGGAAGATACCGGCTTCCCGCGCGGCGTCGCGCTGGAAGTTGCGGGTCCACTCGTCGGCCAGCTTGCCAAGCTCGGTGTCGTCGTACTCAGCGCTCATCAGGCCGGCACGGTCATAGGCGGACAGGTCCTTGCCTTCCTTCTCCCAGGCATCGAACACCTGCTGGCGGAAGTTCAGGGTCCAGTTGAAGGAGGGCGAGTTGTTGTAGACCAGCTTGGCATCCGGCACTTCCGCACGAATACGGTTGACCATGGCGGCGATCTGGCCAACGTGGGGCTTCTCGGTCTCGATCCACAGCAGGTCGGCACCGTTCTGCAGGCTGGTGATGCAGTCGAGTACCACGCGGTCTTCGCCGGTGCCCGGCTTGAACTGGAACAGGCCGGAGGCCAGGCGCTTGACCTTGACCAGCTTGCCGTCCTGCTTGATGACCACGTCGCCATTGTTGATGTCGGAGGCGCTTTCGATCTCGTCGCCGTCCAGGAAGCTGTTGTACTGGTCGCCCAGGTCGCCCGGCTCGTTGGTGACTGCGATCTTCTGGGTCAGGCCGGCGCCCAGGGAATCGGTGCGAGCGACGATGACCCCGTCCTCGACGCCGAGCTCCAGGAAGGCATAGCGCACGGCGTTGATCTTGGCCAGGAAGTCTTCATGGGGCACGGTGACCTTGCCGTCCTGGTGACCGCACTGCTTCTCGTCGGAAACCTGGTTCTCGATCTGGATGCAGCAGGCACCGGCTTCGATCATCTGCTTGGCCAGCAGGTAGGTCGCCTCGGCGTTGCCGAAACCGGCGTCGATGTCGGCGATGATCGGCACCACATGGGTCTCATGGTTGTCGATCTTGGCGATCAGCTCGTCGGCGCGGGTATTGTCGCCGGCCTTCTGGGCTTCTTCCAGGTCGCGGAACAGGTGGTTCAGCTCCCAGGCATCGGCCTGACGCAGGAAAGTGTAGAGCTCTTCGATCAGGCCTGACACGGTGGTCTTCTCGTGCATGGACTGGTCGGGCAGCGGACCGAACTCGCTGCGCAGGGCGGCGACCATCCAGCCGGAGAGGTAGAGGTAGCGGCGCTTGGTGGTGCCAAAATGCTTCTTGATGGAGATCAGCTTCTGCTGGCCGATGAAGCCGTGCCAGCAGCCCAGGGACTGGGTGTACTGGGCGGTGTCGGCATCATAGGCGGCCATGTCCTCGCGCATGATCTTGGCGGTGTAGCGGGCGATGTCCAGGCCCGTCTTGAAACGGTTCTGGGCACGCATACGGGCAACATTCTCGGGGCTGATGCTCGCCCACTTGCCTTGCTGGGCTTCGCGCAGTTGAGCCAGAGCCTTGATGTCGTCTTTATAGGACATGGGTACCATCCTTCCGATCAGAGGTGTAGTGATCGGCCTCGACTGCCGTGTGAGGCGTATCGCTGCCTTGTCGATCGCTCGCTTGCGGCATCTCGCCGGGGGAAGCCGGGTCATGCTGCAACTGCGAAGTGATATCAGGTTCTACCAGGCGAGCAAAGAAGTCTCTACGGCCTTGGTCGAACCGGTCACGAAATGAAAACGTCTGCTGGGCTAGCCGTGATCCGGCGATCACCGAACGCTCGTTTTAATTTCGTCCTGGTACCACTATGCGCCCTGATACGGGGCTATCGCAATTGACACTTGGGGGGAGGGAGGGTTGTAACTCGACTACAAGAGCAGCAGGGAGGGAGGTATTCCTGTAGTCGAATTCCGCTTCCGAGGCTGGCCGGTTTGCACCACTCAGCGCAGCGCCAGGCGCATGTTGCGGTGCGGAATGCCGGCATCCATGAACTCATCGCCGTAGGCGGTAAAGCCGAGACGCTCGTAGAAATCGAGAGCGTGGGTCTGGGCGGCAAGTTCTACCTGATCATGGCCCAGGTGGCGAGCCGCCTCGATGGTGGCTTCCATCAGTGCCGCGCCGATACCGAGCCCGCGCGCCTCGCTCAGCACGGCGACACGGCCGATATGCCCGTCGGGCAGCAGCCTCGCGGTGCCCAACGGAATGTCTTGGCGCAGGGCGACGAAGTGGCGGCAGTCGCCATCACGACCGTCCCACTCCTCTTCCAGCGGCACCTGCTGCTCCTCGATGAACACCACGCGGCGTATCTCGGAGGCGACCTCACCCAACTGATCCCAGTCGCCATCCAGTATCTGGATATCGGCCATTCTAGCTTTCCTCCTCGTATTCCTCGGCCCAGCCGAGGCTGCCGGCATCGAGCAGGGCGACGAGCAGGGCGGTTGCGCCTTCCTGCTGAAGAATGTCGGCATCAAGGAGCGTTCCGTGGGCCAGGGCTTGCGCCAGGGGCAGGGGGCAGTCGATGCCGTCGCCATCGACAAAGAGCGTCGCCCGGTCCACGTCCATCGGTCGCCAGGCAAAGCGTGAGCCTGGGCTGCGGACCAGCGCCTCGCCATCTTGTAGTGCAGCAACAAGCTCCTCGACCTCGGTGGGTTCCTCGTTGGGCACGAGCTGGTCGACGTACTTCGGTTGCGTCATGACACGGCCAAACCACTGGGCCAACTGAGCCGGGTCGTCAAGGGTGGATAGAATCAGGGCTCGCATGCGGGTAACGGCGGCATCGTCGAGCTCCGTGGGGTCGGCGGGTGGGGTCATTCCGCCATCGGTATAGCGCACTGAGGCAGGCAGCTGCTCGCCCAGATAGTCGGCAAAGGAGGTGATCGCCTCGTCCGCCGAGGGCGCGCGGAAGCCCACCGAATAGGTCATGCAGTCGTCGGATTCGCTGACCCCATGATGGGCCCAGCTCGGGGGCAGATACAGCATGTCGCCGGGCTCCAGCACCCAATCGGCGCCGGCGTCCACCGAGAAGCGCTCGAGAATGCGCAGGTCGATGCCGTCGAGGATGGGGGCGTCGTCGGCGACCTTGCCGCCCAGCTGCCAGCGACGCTGCCCGCTGCCCTGGAGCAGGAAGACATCGTACTGGTCCACATGGGGACCAACGCTACCGCCCGGCGGGGCATAGCTGACCATGATGTCGTCGAGGCGCCAGTGCGGCAGGAAATCGAAGTGCTCGAGCAGTTCGGCCACTTCGGGTACAACGTGGTCCACCGCCTGCACCAGCAGCGTCCAGTCATGCTCGGGCAGCCGCGAGAAGGCGGCCTCGTCGAAGGGGCCGTGGCTCACTTGCCAGGGGCCATCGGGGCCGTGTTCCTCCACCAGGCGAGCCTCGATACCCTCCTCGCAGGCAAGCCCGGCAAGCTCGTCGGGATCCAGCGGGCTCACGAAATCGGGAAAGGCGCCGCGGATCAACAGCGGCCTGCGCTGCCAGTAGTCGCGCAGGAACTCGGCGGCGGTAAGGCCGCCCAGCAGCGTTCGGGGCATATCACTCGGCATGGTGTTTTCCTCGAGAAAGCTCATCGGTTGGCGCCGGGTACCCACAGCACGTCACCCGCCCCGTTATCGTTGGCCTTGCGTGAGGCGACGAACAACAGGTCGGAAAGTCGGTTCATGTAGCGCAGCACCTCGGGGTTCACCGGCTGGTCGACCATCAGTTGCGTGACCAGGCGCTCGGCTCGCCGGGCGATGGTGCGGGCCATATGGAGGTGGGCGGCCAGTGGCGTCCCCCCGGGCAGGATGAACGAGCGCAGGCTGGCGAGATCGGCGTTCATGGCGTCGATCTGGCGCTCCAGGAATTCCACCTGGGTTGCCGTGACCCTCAGGGGCGGGTACTTCGGGTCTTCCTGCTCCGGCGTGCAGAGGTCGGCACCCACGTCGAAGAGGTCATTCTGCACGGTGGCCAGCACCTGCTGCAGTTCGCCTTCGGCATGCAGCTGTGCCAGGCCAATGGTGGCATTGGTCTCGTCCACGGTGCCGAAGGCCTCCACGCGACGGTCGTGCTTGGCCACGCGGCTGCCGTCGCCGAGCCCGGTGTCGCCCTTGTCCCCGGTACGGGTGTAGATCCTGTTGAGTTTTACCACCACTCGCCTCCGCTGAAATGTTGCAACTGCCTCAGAGCCTTCTGGCCTGTGCCTCGGCGTTACCGATGTAGGTGCCCGGCGTCAGTGCCTTGAGCTCGCTCTTGACCTCGCCCGGAAGCTCCAGCGTATCGATGAAGGCGGCAAAGCCGGCCTGGTCGATACGCTTGCCGCGAGTCAGCTCCTTGAGCTTCTCGTAGGGCTTCTCGATGCCGTAGCGGCGCATCACCGTCTGGATCGGTTCGGCGAGCACCTCCCAACTGGCATCGAGATCCTCGGCCAGGCGTGCCGGGTTGGCCTCGAGCTTGGAGATGCCCTTGAGTGCCGCCTGGTAGGCGATCAGACCATAGGCCAGGCCCACGCCAAGGTTGCGCAGCACCGTGGAGTCAGTGAGGTCGCGCTGCCAGCGCGAGATCGGCAGCTTCTGCGCCAGGTGGCCGAGCACCGCGTTGGCCAGGCCCAGGTTGCCCTCGGAGTTCTCGAAGTCGATGGGGTTGACCTTGTGGGGCATGGTCGAGGAGCCGATCTCGCCCTCGACGGTGCGCTGCTTGAAGTAGCCCAGCGAGATGTAGCCCCAGACGTCGCGGTCGAAGTCGATCAGGATGGTGTTGAAGCGGCACACGGCATCGAACAGCTCGGCGATGTAGTCGTGGGGCTCGATCTGGGTGGTGTAGGGGTTGAAGGTCAGCCCCAGACCTTCGACGAAGGTGCGGGCGTTGGCCTCCCAGTCCACCTCCGGGTAGGTGGCCAGGTGGGCATTGTAGTTGCCCACCGCGCCGTTGATCTTGCCCAGGATCTCGACGCTCTCGATCTGCTTTAGCTGGCGGCGCAGGCGGTAGGTGACGTTGGCCATCTCCTTGCCCAGGGTCGTCGGGCTTGCCGTCTGGCCGTGAGTGCGCGAGAGCATCGGCTGGGCGGCCTGCTCGTGCGCGAGGCGTGCCACCTCGTCGGCCACCTGGTGCATCACCGGCAGCAGGCTCTTCAGGCCATCGGTGAGCATTACGCCGTAGGAGAGGTTGTTGATGTCTTCGCTGGTGCAGGCAAAATGCACGAACTCGGTGACGGCATGCAATTCCGCCTGGCCCTCGATCTTCTCCTTGAGGAAGTACTCCACCGCCTTGACGTCGTGATTGGTGGTGCGCTCGATGGTCTTGATGCGCTCGGCATCCTCGAGGGAGAAGTTGCGCAGCAGGGCGTCGAGAAAGCCAGTGGCCTCGGCGGAGAGCGGCGGTACCTCGGTGATGCCGGGTTGCTCGGCCAGGCGCTGGAGCCAGCGGACCTCGACGATGACCCGGGCGCGGATCAGACCGAATTCGCTGAAGTGCTCGCGCAGCGCCTCGGCCTTGCTGCCGTAACGGCCATCGACGGGTGAGAGGGCGGTGAGTGCGGAGAGGGGCAGGGGTGCGGCTTGCATGGTCGGGTTCCCGGTACGGTGGTAAAGGGTAAAGTTAGGGCGGGGCCATCAGCCCAGCTGATCCAGGGTTTTCTTCAGGGCGCCACGCTGGAAGACCAGCTTCCAGCGTCGCCCGCCCTGCTGGTGCCAGAGCAGGGCGAAACGGATGCCGGCAAGCAGGATGGCGCGCACACGCTCGGGCATCATGCGGCTCTGCAGGAGGGAGGGGTCGCCCTGCACCACGATGCGGGTCTTCAGCGTCGATAGCGTTTCCTGATAGGCCTCGCCGAGACTGGCGATGACATTCTCGTGGGTAGCGCCGAAATGCTCGGCCTGGCCCTGGATGCGGGTCAGGTTCTGCCCCAGTCCCGCCATCATGTCGTCATCCTGGCGCAGCTTGTTCATCAGCAGCAGTAGCGTGAAACCGTAGCGCAGCACCACCGGATTGGACTGTTTGCGTCCCACTACCGCTTCCAGCACATCGAGGCCGCGCCGCAGGTTGTTGGGGTGGCCGCCATAGATGGCTTCGAAGCTGTCGGGGTTGGTATCCAGCGTGGCGCGAATCAGGGTTTCCCAGGCGCGCGGTTCGACCTGGCCGGTGCGTGCCAGTTCGTCGACCAGGCTGGCGGATTGGAACACGCCGGCCAGTGCCAGGGCCTGGCGGGCAGTGGGCGAATCCGGGCTTCGGTGGATCGGGGTTGCAGTCATGCGGCTGGCTCCGTGGATTTCCAGGTGGCGCGGATCACTCCGCCGCCGAGGCAGATATCGCCGTCGTAGAGCACCAGCGACTGTCCCGGGGTCACGGCACGCTGCGGGTCGTCGAAGTGCACTTCCACGCCGCCGTCGGCGAGGGTCTGCATCCTGCAGGGCACGTCGGCCTGCCGGTAGCGGGTCTTGGCAGTGTAGCGGCCTTCTCTTGCCGGGGGCTCGCCGGCCACCCAGTCCATCGCTTCGGTCGCCAGGCTGTCGCTGTACAGCAGGGGGTGGTGCTTGCCCTGAACGGCGACCAGCACGTTGCGGTCAAGATCCTTGGCGGCCACGTACCAGGGCTCCTCCGGGTAGTCCGCGAGCCCGCCGATACCCAGACCCTGGCGTTGCCCGAGGGTGTAGTACATGAGGCCCATGTGTTCGCCGATGACGTCGCCCTCCGGGGTCTCTATCACTCCCGGCTGGGCCGGCAGGTACTGCTGCAGGAAGTCGCGGAAGCGACGCTCACCGATAAAGCAGATCCCCGTCGAATCCTTTTTACGAGCCGTGGCCAGGCCGTGGCGCTCGGCAACGGTGCGCACCTCGGGTTTTTCCAACTCGCCCACCGGGAACAGGGTGCGGGCGATGGCGGCCTCGGGCACGGCATGCAGGAAGTAGCTCTGGTCCTTGTTGACGTCAATGCCCTTGAGCAGGCGCGGGCGGCCTTCCCGCATCCCCTGGCGAACATAGTGGCCGGTGGCGATCTTCTCGGCACCGAGCATCTCGGCGTACTCGAGGAACACCTTGAACTTGATTTCCCGGTTGCACAGGATATCCGGATTGGGGGTGCGCCCGGCCTTGTACTCGGCCAGGAAGTGCTCGAACACGTTGTCCCAGTACTCGGCGGCAAAGTTGGCGGTATGCAGCCGGATGCCGAGCTTTTCGCAGACGGCTTCGGCGTCCGCCAGGTCGGCCTTGGCGGTGCAGTATTCGGTGCCGTCGTCCTCGTCCCAGTTCTTCATGAACAGGCCTTCGACCTGATAGCCCTGCTCGAGCAGCAGCAGGGCGGAAACGGAAGAGTCGACGCCGCCGGACATGCCGACGATCACCTTGCCTGAGGTGGCGGTCATGGGCGCTCTCGGATTGAGTGGGTCGCAAATGGGCCGGGATTATACCCTACATTCACTGGGGGCTTCATCCTGTCGCGGTGACGGCGCCTGCGTGGAACAGCGGTATTTCACGTTTATTGACCGGCCGGCCAGTTAGCAGTAGATTGCCAACATGACTAGACAAGCGACGACACGAGACCCCGAACAGACCCGGCTGCGCATCATGGAGGCGGCGACGGACCTGTTCGTGGAACAGGGTTTCTCCAGCGTGACCATGAGCCAGCTGGCGAGTGCCGCTGGGGTGACGAAGAGTCTTATCCACCACCATTTCGGTAGCAAGGAGAAGCTCTGGGAAGCGGTCAAGGAGCACGCCTTCGCGCAGTACTTCAGCGCCCAGATGGCGATGCTCGAGGAGGCCGGGGAGCCCGATGCCGAGCTGTTGCGCGCTTCCGTGGAAGCCTATTTTCACTACCTGAAGGCCAACCCGAAGGCCGTCCGGCTCTTCGCCTGGACCCACCTTGAGGGGGACACCAGCTGTGGCGACATGGATGCGCAGTTGATGGGGGCCGGGGCCGAATGGGTGAGACAGGCCCAGCAGCGCGGCCTGCTGCGAGCCGACGTCAACCCGACCCACGTCGTGGCGATCTTCGTCATGACCTGCACCCAGTGGTTCGAGGCCAAGTGTCATCATCAGCACTGGCCGGGCATGGGCAACGACGAGGCCTTCCTGGAAGATTTCCTGAAGATCTTCATGGCCGGGGCCGCGCCTCGGGATTGAGTTTTTTTCTGTCAATAATTGACTGGTCGGCCAGTTTGTTTGGCCGGTTCGTTGAAGAGGAAACAGCAAGATGTCACAGGGGAAAAGGGGGGTGCCAGCCCCTGGGGTGCTGGGACTGGTGCTGGGGGTGCTGGGAATCCTGCTGCTGCTGACGGGGTGCGACTCGGCGCCGGCGGCCAAGGGAGAAGCCAGTGCAGCGCTCGACCCCCGGGCTGCCGTGCGTGTCACCCAGGTGCGGAACGGCTCCGCCGAAGAGAGCCTGCGTTTCCCCGGTGTGGTGCAGGCAAGGGAGCGGGTGTCGCCGTCTTTCCTGCATGGCGGTGTGCTCAGCGAGCGCCTGGTGGAGCGTGGCCAGCGCGTCGAGAAGGGCGAGCCCCTGGCGCGACTGCATAACCCCGCCCTTGAGCCTGCCCTGGCCGGAGCCGAGGGGCGGGTGAAGGAGCTTGACGCTCATCTCGCCAGGCTGGAGAGGGACGTCGAGCGGGCGCGGGTGCTGCGCGACCGGAACCTGGTCGCCGAGGAGGAGCTGGATCGGCTGGTGTCGGAACGGGAGGCCACCGTCCAGGCCCGGGAGCAGGCGATGGCCTCCCGTGCCGATGCCGCAGCCCAGGTCGAGGAGATGACGCTGCGGGCGACGTTCGCCGCCGACGTGGCCGACCTGCTCATCGAGCCGGGTGACTTCGTGGCCGCCGGCGAGCCGGTGCTGGCGCTTTCCGGTATCGATGGCGTGGAAGTGTCGATTCGCGTCCCGGTGACGCTCGGCGCCCGGCTGACTGCGGGGATGACGGCTCGGGTGTCGCCGACGCTGCAGGAAGGCCGGTTTCAGGGAAGGATCAGTAGTGTGGGGAGAGCCGGTTCGGCACTGGTGCCGGTGGTGATTGAACTGGAACCGGATTCGCGCCTGGCCCCTGGGGAGTCGGTGCAGGTATACCTTTCCGTTCCCACGGAGCCATCGCTGCAGGTACCGCTTTCGGCGGTGCAGGACCCCGGCGGGCACGCGCCCTATGTCCTTGCCCTCACTGATGACGAGAGCGTGCGGCGGGTGGCGGTGGCGCCGGGACGGCTGGAAAACGACTGGGTGACGATCTCGGCCCCACTCTCTCTCGGCGACCGGGTGGTCACTGCTGGTCAGGGGCGTCTCCAACCAGGCGATAGCGTGCGGGTGCTGCCATGAAGTGGCTGCACGCGACGCTGCACGTCAAGCGCCTGGTGCTGACCGTGACGGCATTGCTGGCGCTGATCGGACTGACCGCCTGGCTGGCCATGGATCGTCAGGAGGACCCCTTTTTTCCCTATCGCTTCGGCCAGGTGCTGGTGCCCTATCCCGGGGCCGAGCCGGAGCAGGTCGAACGCCTGGTGCTCAACACCCTGGAAGAGGAGCTGGCCCAGGTCGAGGAGGTCAATGAGCTCATCGGCACGGCGCGGCTGGGGGTGGCGCATGTCACCATCGAGATGCACGAGCATGTCTATGACACCGACGCCGCCTGGGAGCAGATCCGCATTGCGGTGAATCGAGCGTCGCGGAAGTTTCCCGACGGGGTGGGTGACGCCGAGATCAGCGACCGGGACTCCGACGCCCACGGCATCGTGCTGTCGGTAACCGGCTCCGATGACCTGCTGGAACTGCGCGAGGCGGCCGAGCGGCTGCGGCGGGACCTGTTCCGTCTCAAGGGGATTGCGCGCATCGACCTGCTCGCTGATCCCGGACAGCAGGTCGTTGTCAGTTGGGACGATGCGCAAGCGGCGCTGACCGGGCTCGATGCCCAGGCGCTGGGCGATCAGTTGGCTGCCCGCAACCTGACCTCCGCGGGAGGTAGCCTCTCCAACGGCGGGCGCTCGGTGGTGCTCGACCCGGTGACGGAGTTTGGCAGCCTCGATGAACTGGCCGCGACCCCGATTCGCACGCGGCGTGGGGACACCTTGCCGCTGGGTGAGCTGGCCGACGTTCGCCTGTCGCCACGGGAGCCCGCCACCGAGCGCATCTGGCATGACGGCGAGCCGGCCGTGGCGCTGGGCATCATCCTGGCCAACGAGCGGGTCAATGCCGTTCGCTTCGGCGATTCCCTGCGTACTCTTCTCGATGAAGTGCGCCCCGCCTATGCGCCGCTGCAGATCCAGGAGATGTTCTATCAGCCACGCTGGGTCGAGCAGCGGTTGGCCGAACTCGGCGTCTCGCTGTTGCTGGGCATTTCCATACTCGGCGTACTGCTATTCCTTACCATGGGCCTGAGGCTGGGACTCGCGGTGATGCTGATTGTGCCGCTGGTGACTTTCTCGGCGCTGGCCATCTATGCCATGGGGGGCGGCATCCTTCACCAGATCGCCGTGGCCGGCATGGTGATCGCGCTGGGCATGCTGGTGGACAATGCCATCGTCATGGTGGAGAGCCTGCAGTGGCATCGCGATCAGGGGCTCCCGGCGACGGAGGCCGTGTCGCGTTCGGTGCGGGAGCTCGCCGCGCCGCTGCTGGCGGCGACCGGCACCACCCTGGCCGCCTTCGTGCCGCTATTGCTGTCCAGTGGTAATACTGCCGACTTCACCCGGGCGATTCCGGTGATGGTGATGCTGACCCTGGTGGTCAGCTATCTTTACGCGATCTTCGTCACCCCCGTCTTTGCCGCCGCCATTCTCAAGCCTGGCGCCGGTTCGCAGCGACGCAGCCTGACAGGCGTCGGCCGGCGGATCGGTCGGTTTGCCGTTCGCTGGCCCGCTGGCATACTCGCGGGTGCCGTGGCGCTGCTGGTGGGGGCGGCAGCCATGGTGCCACTGCTCAACCACGACTTCTTTCCCGACACCGATCGCAATCAGCTGGTCATCGACCTGCACTTCGTCGAGGGTACGCACCTCGATTACACCGCCCATGAGGCGAGTGTGCTGGCCGCCGACCTGCGTGAGCGGCCTGCGGTGACTGGCGTGCATCTCTTTGCCGGCTTCAGCGGTCCGCGATTCTATTACAACCTGGTCGAACAGCCCCGGCAGGCGCATCTGGCGCGGCTGGTCGTCGAGGCGGAGCATGCCGACGACTTGGCTCCACTGATGTCGTGGGTGCGGTCCGTTAGCCCTGAGCGCCTGCCCGAGGCCGCCGTGGTGGCACGCCGCCTGGGGCAGGGGCCGCCCGTCACGGCCCCCGTCGAGATTCGTGTCTACGCCGAGGAGCGGAGCCGGCTCGCCGAGGGCGCCGAACGCATCCTGGCGCTGGTCCGCGGTACAGAGGGCGCTCGCGATGCGCGACATACCCTGGGTGAAGGGCTGCCTACGCTGCGCTTGGACGTGGACGATGCCCGTGCCGGCGAGTTTGGCCTGTCGCGACGCGAGGTCGCCCTGGCGGTGGCGGGTGCCAGCCGTGGCATCGAGGTGAGCACCTGGCGCGCCGAGCGCGAACCCGCGCCGCTGCTGATTCGTTCGCCGGAGGGCGAGCGTTTCCCGCTATCCGCTCTCGAAGGAGTGCGCCTGGCCGCTGGCAACGGCGAATCGGTACCGCTTGGTGAGGTCGCCTCGCTGCGTACCACATGGCAGCCGGCAGTGATCCAGCATCGTGGCCTGCGACGCATGACCACCGTGCTGGCCGAGGTGGCGGATGGCCAGACCTACGCTGGCGTGCTGGACGGGCTGCTGCCGCGGCTGACGGAACTCGAGCTGCCAGAGGGGGTGAGCTATGTGGTGGGTGGGGCGGCCGAGTCGGCTGGGGACGCCAATACGGCGCTGTTCCAGACCCTGCCGTTCGGTATCCTGTTGCTGATCGTCTTCCTGCTGGCCCAGTTCAACTCCTTTCGCCAACTTGGCATCGTCTTGACCACGGTGCCGCTGGCGGCCATCGGCGTAATTCCCGGCCTGTGGCTGACCGGCCAGCCGTTCGGCTTCACCGCCATGCTGGGCGTCGTCGCCCTGGTAGGCATCGTGGTCAACAATGCCATCGTGCTTATCGACGTGATGAATACCAATCGCAGTCAGGGCATGCCCCTGGACGATGCGGTTGTCGGAGCGGTTGCTCGACGTACCCGACCGGTGCTGCTCACCACCGCCACCACCGTCGCGGGCCTGGTGCCCCTGACCCTGACCCAGTCGACGCTGTGGCCGCCGATGGCCTGGGCGATCATCTCGGGGCTCGTCGCTTCGACCCTGCTGACGCTGCTGGTGATCCCGGCGCTCTATCGGCTTCTCATGAAGTGGTAAGCAGCAACTACCGGCCTTGTTGGAGCGCTCGGTTCGGCGCCCCGACTTTGCGTCGCGACTGGCGCCGTCAGGCGCCCTGGTGGAGGCCGCTGACGTTGGCGGTGATCGTTGTCATGGGCAACGCCGCCGGGAGGCTTTCAGCCTCCTGTCGCGATCTGAAGATGCTCCTACAGCGCGGAAGCCGCCTACCTTGTTGGAGCGCTCGGTTCGGCGCCCCGACTTTGCGTCGCGACTGGCGCCGTCAGGTGGCCGGGCGAAGGATGCTCTAGTTAGCGCTGGCTCAGCGCTCGTGGATGACATCCATGGGATAAAAGCGGCTGGCCAGGGCGTCGCGTATGCGACGCAGCACCAGCGGGCTTCTTAGCCGGCCCTGTCGATCCAGCGCTTCGATCTCCTCCAGGGTGAGCCAGTGCACGGCAATGACAGCCGGATCCAGGTCATTGCCCAGGTGGGCCAAGGCCATGCCGAAGAAGCCATGGCTGTGAAAGGTCTGGCCGCCGGGGGCTTCGTAGATATAAAGCCCGAGGTAGTCGGTGATGCCGACCTGCCAGGCACTCTCCTCGCGCAGTTCGCGCAGGGCGGCTTCGCGGATCCGCTCGCCGGGCTCGAGATGGCCGGCGGGCTGGTTGAAGAGCGTCTTTCCGCCATCCGGAGCTTCTTCGACCATCAGGAAGCAGCCAGCGCGCTCCACCACGGTGGCCACGGTGACATGCGGTTGCCAGCGGCTCATCGGTGACCTCCTTTGCGGCGCGGTGAGCGCCGTGATGCGGTGCGTGGGGCGTGCAGGACCTCCCGACGCCACTCTCCCGGCGCCAGGCCGTCGAGCAGCCATGGGCCGATGGCGACGCGCACCAGCCGCAGGGTGGGGTGGCCGACATGGGCCGTCATGCGCCGCACCTGGCGGTTGCGTCCTTCGCTGATGGTCAGTTCCAGCCAGCTGGTCACCGGGTGGCGCTTCGGGTCCAGCGGCGGTGTGCGTGGCGGCAGCCCACTCTCCTCGAGCCGTCGCACCCTGGCCGGTCGCGTCATGCCATCCTTCAATCTTACCCCATGGCACAGCGCCTGCAGGGCACTATCACTCGGGCGGCCTTCCACCTGTACCCGATAGGTCTTGGGTTGCTTGTGGCGAGGGTCGCTGATGCGGTGTATCAGCGCACCGTCATCGGTCAGCAGTAGCAGGCCTTCGGAGTCGTAGTCGAGCCGGCCGGCGGCATAGACCCCCGGCACGTCGAGCACGTCGGCGAGGGTGGCGCGCCGCTCATCATCTCCCGCCCCGCCACCCTCGGTCGGGCGGTCGGTGAACTGGGAAAGCATGCGGTAGGGCTTGTGCAGCAGATAGAGAAAGCTCATTCGACCAAGGTCTTGCTACCATAGATTGTCGACAAATATGAGAGCAAGCCTACTCCGACTGTCCGGGTGAATGCTATACTCCGCGCTCCACTGAATAGACCAGACAGGGGAGTTCTCAATGGGGTTCCAGAAAATTGTCGTACCTGAAGGCGGCGAAAAGATTACCGTCAACGCTGACAACACCCTGAACGTGCCGAACGAGCCGATCATCCCGTTCATCGAGGGTGACGGCATCGGTGTCGACGTGACGCCGGCGATGAAGATCGCCATCGATTCAGCCGTACAGCACGCCTACAACGGCGAGCGCAAGATTCACTGGATGGAAGTCTTCGCCGGTGAGAAGGCCACTCAGGTCTACGATGCCGACACCTGGCTCCCGGAAGAGACCCTGGAAGCCGTCAAGGACTACGTCGTCTCCATCAAGGGCCCGCTGACCACGCCCGTTGGTGGCGGTATCCGCTCCCTGAACGTCGCCCTGCGCCAGAAGCTCGACCTGTATGTCTGCCAGCGTCCGGTTCGCTGGTTCGAGGGCGTGCCGAGCCCGGTGAAGAAGCCTGGCGATGTCGACATGGTCATCTTCCGCGAGAACTCCGAAGATATCTATGCCGGTATCGAATGGAAGGCCGGTTCCGCCGAAGCCGACAAGGTCATCAAGTTCTTCCGTGAAGAGATGGGTGTCACCAACATCCGCTTCCCGGAAAACTGCGGTATCGGCGTCAAGCCGGTCTCCGTGGAAGGCACCAAGCGTCTGGTGCGTCAGGCCTTGCAGTACACCGTGGACAACGACCGCGAGTCGCTGACCCTGGTGCACAAGGGCAACATCATGAAGTTCACCGAAGGTGCCTTCAAGGACTGGGGTTACGAGATCGCCAAGGAGGAGTTCGGCGCCGAGCTGCTCGACGGCGGCCCCTGGATGCAGTTCATGAATCCCAAGACCGGCAAGAACATCGTCGTCAAGGACGTCATCGCCGACGCCATGCTGCAGCAGATCCTGCTGCGTCCGGCCGAGTACGACGTCATCGCCACGTTGAACCTCAACGGCGATTATCTGTCTGATGCACTTGCGGCAGAAGTCGGCGGTATCGGTATCGCGCCGGGCGCCAACCTCTCCGACACCGTAGCCATGTTCGAGGCGACCCACGGCACCGCGCCGAAGTACGCCGGTCAGGACAAGGTCAACCCGGGCTCGCTGATCCTCTCCGCCGAGATGATGTTGCGTCACATGGGTTGGGTCGAGGCTGCGGATCTGGTCCTCAAGGGCATGGAGAAAGCGATTTCCAAGGGCGAGGTCACCTATGACTTCCATCGCCTGATGGACGATGCCAAACTCCTGAAGTGCTCCGAGTTCGGCCAGGCCGTCGCCGATAACATGTAAACGGCTCGGCGAGCACCCGGGGCCCTCGTCCGCCGCCAGGCGGGCGAGGGCCTTTTGCGTCAGAACCATGAACCCTGCCGGCACTGAGGCGTCCAATGTTTTTCGAGACGTCTGCTGTGGTCGGCTTGTCGAGATGGTATGTGGCTTTTATGTTCAAGACAGAAGACCCGAACGCGTGGGAGCTGGTCAGTAGTATCGCCGGCATGACCAGGCCGCCGCGTCCCGAGGACAGACCCGATGAAGAGGGGGACGACGATCTCGCCGTTCAGTCCTCGGATCCCGAGGTGGCGCGACCACCGATGTTCAAGGTGGTGTTGCACAATGACGACTTCACCCCAATGGAGTTCGTGGTGGAGGTGCTGCAGAGCTTCTTCCACATGGACAGTGAGACCGCGGTGCAGGTGATGCTGACGGTTCACACCCAGGGAAAGGCCACTTGCGGCATATTTACCCGCGACATTGCGGAAACCAAAAGTCACCAAGTCAATCAATATGCAAGAGAGTGTCAGCACCCGCTGCTCTGCGATATCGAGGCGGCGGACTGACTTCCGGACATGGTCGAAGCGGAAATAGAATGTCAGTCGTTGAGGAAGAGACTTGCAACGGCGGCGTTTGTGCCCGATGTTGATGGTGCCGGACCACAAAAGATCCGATGCAAGCCCTAAGCGGCGAGAAGGGGACTGCCATGCTGAGCAAAGAACTTGAACTGACCCTGAACACGGCGTTTACCGTGGCCCGCTCCAAGCGGCACGAGTTCATGACCGTGGAGCACCTGCTGCTGGCTCTGCTTGACAATGCCTCCGCAGCCGATGTGCTGAGAGCCTGTGGGGCCAACCTCGACAAGCTGCGGTCCGACCTGCAGGATTTCATCAACTCCACCACTCCGCTGATCCCCGAGGATCAGAGCGACCGTGAAACCCAGCCGACCCTCGGCTTTCAGCGTGTTCTGCAGCGGGCTGTGTTCCATGTGCAGTCCTCGGGCAAGAGTGAAGTCACTGGTGCCAATGTGCTGGTGGCGATCTTCTCCGAGCAGGAAAGCCAGGCGGTCTACTTCCTCAAGCAACAGAATGTGGCGCGGGTCGATGCGGTCAACTACATCGCCCATGGCATTTCCAAGGTGGCTGGTCACGGACACAGCCCCTCCTCACCACCGCCGGATTCCGAGGAAGCGGAAGAGGGGAGTGCGGAAACCAGCACCAATCCGCTGACCGGCTATGCCACCAACCTCAACGAGCAGGCCAGGATCGGCAAGATCGATCCGCTGATCGGGCGTGAACATGAGCTCGAGCGCGTCATCCAGATCCTGGCGCGGCGGCGCAAGAACAATCCGCTGCTGGTGGGTGAGGCCGGTGTCGGCAAGACCGCCATCGCCGAAGGTCTGGCCAAGCGGATCGTCGAAGAGGACGTCCCCGAGGTGATCGGCGACGCGGTGGTCTATTCGCTGGACATGGGGGCCCTGCTCGCCGGCACCAAGTATCGCGGCGACTTCGAGAAGCGCCTGAAGAGCCTCTTGGCTGAGCTCAAGAAGCAGCCCAATGCAATCCTCTTCATCGACGAGATCCACACTGTGATCGGTGCCGGGGCGGCATCCGGCGGCGTCATGGATGCCTCGAACCTGCTCAAGCCGCTGCTCTCCTCCGGTGATCTGCGCTGCATCGGGTCCACCACCTTCCAGGAGTTCCGCGGCATCTTCGAGAAGGATCGTGCACTTGCCCGTCGCTTCCAGAAGGTCGATGTGATGGCGCCCTCGGTGGATGACACCATCCGCATCCTCAAGGGGCTGCGCTCGCGCTTCGAGGAGCATCACCAGCTCAAGTACACCGATGCGGCTCTGGAGAGTGCGGCACGGCTCGCGGATCGCTACATCAACGATCGCCACCTGCCCGACAAGGCCATCGACGTGATCGACGAGGCCGGTGCCCACCAGCGGCTGCTGCCGCCGGAGGTGCGCATCGACACCATCGACGTTGATCAGGTCGAGGCGGTGGTGGCCTCCATTGCGCGGATTCCGCCGAAGAGCGTTTCCAGCTCCGACCGCAAGCTGCTCGAGAACCTGGATCGCGATCTCAAGATGCTGGTGTTCGGTCAGGACGAGGCGATCGACAGCCTTTCGGCTGCGATCAAGCTCTCGCGTGCTGGCCTCAAGTCCCCCGACAAGCCGGTGGGCAGCTTCCTGTTCGCCGGCCCCACCGGGGTGGGCAAGACCGAGGTGGCGCGCCAGCTGTCGCGGATCATGGGCATCGAACTGGTGCGTTTCGACATGTCGGAGTACATGGAGCGTCACACCGTATCCCGGTTGATCGGCGCGCCCCCGGGCTATGTCGGCTACGACCAGGGTGGCCTGCTCACCGAGGCGATCACCAAGCAGCCCCACTGCGTGCTGCTGCTCGACGAAGTCGAGAAGGCACACCCGGAAGTCTTCAACCTGCTGCTGCAGGTCATGGACCACGGGCGGCTGACCGACAACAACGGGCGTGAGGCGGACTTCCGCCATGTGATCGTGATCATGACCTCCAACGCCGGAGCCGAGCAGCAGGCACGACGCTCCATCGGCTTCCAGTCCCAGGACCACTCCACCGATGCCATGGAGGTGATTCGCAAGACCTTCTCGCCGGAGTTCCGCAACCGGCTCGATGGCATCATCCAGTTCCACTCCCTGCCCACCTCGGTGGTGCGCAGCGTGGTGGACAAGTTCCTGGTGGAGCTACAGGCGCAGCTCGACGAGAAGCGGGTACAGTTGGATGTGGACATGGCAGCGCGGGACTGGCTGGCCGAGAAGGGCTACGATCCGAGCATGGGCGCGCGCCCAATGGCCCGTATCATCCAGGAGCGGCTGAAGAAGCCACTGGCCGAGCTGATCCTGTTTGGCGAACTGGCGGAGCATGGCGGGATCGTGCACGTCAACGTGGAGGATGGCGAACTGCACCTCTCCACAGAGGCGGAGTTGGCCGACGCCCCTTGACGGGGCAGGCTAGCACCCGCTCGACATCGACACAGCGCCCTGTCTTCGGACGGGGCGTTGTCGTGTGTGCGGGGAGCCGTTGTGGTGCGGGAGGAGCGGGCTCGTGCGCTATCAGCGTGAGCGGTAGACGATACGTCCCTTGGTGAGGTCGTAGGGAGTCAGCTCGACCTTGACCTTGTCACCGGTGAGGATGCGGATGTAGTTCTTGCGCATCTTGCCGGAGATATGGGCTGTCACGACGTGGCCGTTTTCCAGCTCGACGCGAAAGGTGGTGTTGGGAAGGGTATCGACGACGACGCCTTCCATTTCGATATGGTCTTCACGTGCCATATAGGCGGTTCCTCGCTGATGGTATCGATGATTCCGACGGCTTCCTGTGACGACCGTGCCGGACGGTCAGAAGCCTCATGTGGCGACAGCGGTAACTCTCTGTGCCGTTGGATAGCGCGGTATTGTGCCGCAAGCTGGGCGTCAAGGCAAAGAAGGCCTTACTTTGATGATACATTTGCGGTGGGGAGCGTGCGCCGCCAATGCCGGCCGTCGAGTACCTCCAGGGGCTGATACGCCTCCTTGTAGGCCATCTTGCGACAATTCTGGATCCAGTAGCCCAGGTAGACATGGGGCAGGTCGCGGCGATATGCCTCCTTCACCAGGCTGAGAACGGCATAGGTTCCCAGCGACCGGCGATCCCACTGCGGGTCAGGATCAAAGAAGGTATAGATGGCCGATAGCCCATGTTCCAGGTGATCGAAGGCCGATACGGCCAGCAGCCGGCCGTCGAGCCGGAATTCCATCAGCCGTGAGTAGTGCTCGTCCAGGGTCAGGAAGGTGCGGTACTGCTCGTGGCTTGGCGGGAACATGTCACCATCGCTGTGGCGAGCGTGTATGTAGCGCTCGTACAGCGCATAGTGTTCGGAGTCGAACAGTGCCGGCCGCTCGATCAGTCGAAGATCCGCGTTGCGTCGACGAATGCGTCGCTGACTGCGGCTGGGCTGGAAGTCCTGTACCGGAATGCGAACCGAGAGGCAGGCGCTGCAACCCTCGCAGTGGGGGCGGTAGAGGTGGCGTCCGCTGCGCCGAAAGCCGAGCAGGGCAAGCGCATCGTAGACGCCCTGGCTGTGAGACTCCTGGGGGTCCAGGAAAAGCGTTGTCGCCTCGTGGCCTTCGAGATAGCTGCAGGCGTGAGGCACGGTCAGGAAGAAGCGCAGATCCCGTACCGGATGCTGAGGCGTATTGCTGCTCACGTGGGTCGCCTCCTATTTGAAAGCGGATATGGTCTCGGCGCAGGGGTCGATCTCGGGCAGCGGCCAGTCGGGTAGCGGGTGATCGCCGCCGGTCGAATGCGGGTTCGCCAGGCACTCTTCAAGATAGCCGATGAATTCGGCGCGGGCGATGTCGCGAGCCCCCAGGCTGGCTAAATGACGGGTATGCATCTGACAGTCGATCAGCCGGCCGTTGCCTTGCTGCATGGCGCGAACCAGGTGGACCAGCGCTACCTTGGAGGCATCTCGTGCCTGGGAAAACATCGACTCACCGAAGAAAACCGGGCCCAGGGCGACGCCGTAGAGCCCGCCGACCAGCCGGTCGCCTTGCCAGACCTCCACGGAGCGGGCATAGCCCAGCCGGTGCAGGTCGATGTAGGCGCTACGCATTTCCCGGGTGATCCAGGTGCCGGGCTGGCCCGGCCTGGGGGCCGCGCAAGCGTCGACCGTTGCGCCGAAGGCGCGGTTGAAGGTCACCCGGAAGTCGGCGTTGCGCAATCGCTTGGCCAGGCTGCGGCTGATGCGTAGTGCGTCGGGAAAGAGCACCATGCGAGGATCCGGGCTCCACCACAGGATGGGCTGATCGTCGCTGTACCAGGGAAAGATGCCACGCCGATAGGCGGCCAGCAGCCATTGGGGTGTCAGAGCGCCTCCTGCTGCCAGCAGCCCGTCCGGGTCACGCAACGCCTGTGACACGGGGGGGAAGCTCACCGGTCGTTCGGGAAGCCAGGGCAGCATGGTGTGGTGCTCCTTGTCGTGAGGGTGTATCTAGTTTGAGGGCGGAGCGACTCTTCCTCAAGCAAAGCCCACGGCTACTGTGCCGGGGCCTGCTCTCCCGGTATGATGAACGGCTGAAACCGGCAATACGAATGCTTATGAAAGGCGCCGCCAGGTGCGGCGCGAGGGGGTTGGCGAGTTGAGTGCAAAGGAAAAGAGCGTGCCTCGGCGCGCGACGGCGGAGAATGCCCGGCAGACGGCGCGGCGCATGGGACTCCACCTGCACGGCGCTGCCCGCGAAGGTGCGATCATCCTGCTCCTGGCGGGCTGCGTGTTCCTGCTGCTGGCGCTATTCAGCTATGAGCCGGCAGACCCCGGCTGGTCCCATCGCGGGCCGGAGACGGACGTCGACAACTGGATGGGGCCCATCGGGGCCTGGCTGTCCGACGTGCTCTATTCACTGTTTGGGGCCAGTGCCCTCTGGTGGCCCGGCATGCTGGGTTTCGCCGGCTGGTGGCTGATCCGATCGCGCAGGGTGCACATCGAGTGGGATGCCACGGGAGTGGCGGTGCGTCTGGGTGGGCTGGTCCTGCTGCTATTGGGGACGACCACCCTGGGCGCGCTGCATTTCTACAGCCCCGAGAGCAAGCTGCCCTATGCGTCCGGTGGCATCCTCGGTGAAGGATTGGTGGGGGCCCTGATGCCGCTGGTTGACGCCGGTGGCACGGGGCTGCTCGCCCTGTCGGCGATACTCTGCGGTTTTCCCCTGTTTACCGGCCTGTCATGGCTGACGGTGATGGACGAACTGGGGCATCGTGGGCTGCAGCTCTGGCGTTGGGCCGCCACGCCTTTCGGCCTGGTTCGAGAGCGCCAGGAGGCGCGAAAGCCAGAGTGCGATGGCGAGGACGATGAGAAGCCCTTCGACGAATCGGTAGCGGACGAGGGAGATAGGGTGTCGTCATCCGGCCGGCGTGGCTGGCGGCGGCTGCTGCCCTGGGGTGGCGGTGGGGTAGAGCCGGCCATCGGCAGTGCGGTATCCCACGAGCCCAGCCTGTCATCCGGCTTCGGTGACGATGGTGAAACCGATATTCCGTGGGAAGTGCCCGAGCGGACGCCATCGGCGAAGCGACCTGAGGCCGCCTATAGCGCTCGTGAAGCGGCGCATGCCCATGGCGCTGGCCCGGCATCGGTTTCACCCCCGGAGCCCTCCCTGGGGGGCGAGTCGGCGGCTGGTGTGGTTGCTGCGGGCTTCTATCCCCTGAGTGCCAGCCGCCATGACGAGCCGGCTTCGACTTCCATGCCGCTGCGGGCCACGGAAGGCAAGGAGCCGATGGCCGATGGTGACACTGCGCGCAACGATCAGCGGGATGCTCCTGTCGAGGCGACGACCTCCATTGGCGACACACAGAGACCCCAGCCGGAGCAGGAGAAGGCAGGGGCGGCGGCTACGTCGCGGCGTGAGCCGGGGCTCAGTGACTGGCAGCCCGATGAACGCCAGGAGACGAAGGAGCCGCGGCTCAGTTGGGACAGCCTGGTCGATGATCAGGATGGGAGTGGCCCGGCCGTGCCTGAGCCTGAGATCAAGCCTGAGACCAAGCCTGAGACCGAACGATCCGGGGGTTATCCCGATCAGGCGGCCGGCCTGCGAGCCTGGCAGGAGGCGTCCGCCTCAAGAGAGGACGCCGCCGCCCCTCCGGAGTCCCAGGCTGGCGAGCCTGACGAAGACGAGCCGGCCGGGGAGCCGCAAGGCGAAGGGCGTGTCGCCACCGCCGAGCAGGCCCGTGCCGCGGCGGCCCAGCCCGAGGGCCCGACGCTGTGGACGGTAGAGCATCTGCAGAGCCAGCGTCCGCAGTTCGACGAGCTGGCGGAACCCGACGGCGAGCTGCCGAGCCTGCGCCTGTTGACCCCGGCAGAGCCGCACCAGCAGAACTACACCGAGCAGCAGCTGACCGACATGGCAGAGCTGCTCGAGACCCGGCTGCGCGAATATGGCGTCAAGGCCGAGGTCGTCAATACCTGGCCCGGACCGGTGATCACCCGCTTCGAGATCAAGCCGGCCGCCGGAGTAAAGGTCTCGAAGATCAGCAACCTGGCCAAGGATCTGGCCCGCTCGCTGATGGTCAAGAGCGTGCGAGTCGTCGAGGTGATCCCCGGGAGGCCAACGGTGGGCATCGAGATCCCCAACCCGCATCGCGCCATGATCCGCCTGCGCGAGGTGATCGACTCCGATCGTTACCAGCAGGAGGCGTCGCCGCTGACCATGGCGCTGGGTCAGGACATCGGCGGCAGCCCCGTCGTTGCCAACCTGGGCAAGATGCCCCACCTGCTGGTGGCCGGCACCACCGGCTCGGGCAAGTCGGTGGGGGTCAACGCCATGCTGATCTCCATGCTGCTCAAGGCCACGCCGGAGGAGCTGCGCTTGATCATGGTCGACCCCAAGATGCTCGAACTCTCGGTGTATGACGGTATCCCGCACCTCCTGGCGCCGGTGGTGACCGACATGAAGGAGGCCGCCAACTCGTTGCGCTGGTGTGTGGCCGAGATGGAGCGCCGGTACAAGCTGATGGCGGCCATGGGGGTGCGCAATATCGCCGGCTTCAACGGCAAGCTGGACGAGGCGGAGCGGGCCGGCGCCCAGGTCGCCGATCCGCTGTGGGACCCCCAGCCCTGGGAAATGCACGAGCCGTCCCCGGTGCTGGAGAAGCTGCCCTATATCGTGGTGGTGATCGACGAGTTTGCCGACATGTTCATGATCGTCGGCAAGAAGGTCGAAGAGCTGATCGCGCGCCTGGCCCAGAAGGCGCGAGCCGCCGGTATCCACCTGATTCTCGCGACCCAGCGGCCCTCGGTGGACGTGGTCACCGGCCTGATCAAGGCCAACATCCCCACCCGCATGGCCTTCCAGGTCTCCTCGCGGGTCGACTCCCGCACCATTCTCGACCAGGGCGGTGCCGAGAACCTGCTGGGCCATGGCGACATGCTCTACCTGCCGGCCGGTTCCGGCCTGCCGACCCGGGTTCATGGCGCCTTCGTCGACGATGACGAGGTGCATCGCATCGTCGAGGACTGGAAGCGCCGCGGCGAGCCCGTGTATATCGAGGAGATCCTCTCCGGCGGGGTCTCAGCGGACGCGCTGACCGGGCTGGAGGCAGAAGGCAGCGAGGGTGGCGACGCCGAGCAGGACGCGCTCTACGACGAGGCGGTGCAGTTCGTGACCGAGTCCCGGCGCGCCTCCATCTCCGCGGTGCAGCGCCGCTTCAAGATCGGCTACAACCGGGCAGCGCGGCTGGTGGAGGCGATGGAGGCGGCCGGCGTGGTCTCTTCCATGGGTACCAATGGCGCTCGCGAAGTCCTGGCACCGCCGCCGGTGGGGAATTGACGCCGGTTTCGACCCATCGCCAAACATGCATCAAACGTGAAAGCGCCGGCGGCCATGCAACCCGTCGGCGTTCACCGGGTCCGATTGACAGGATTCCACATCACGGACCTTGTCCATGGAGATAGCGCTAATGACATTAAAGAAGACCCTTTCCGCACTGACCATGATGCTCGCGCTGCCGGTTACCGCCCTTGCCAGTGAAGGCGCGGCTCGTCTGGCCACGATGCTGGAGCCCCTGGAGACCTATCAGGCCAGCTTCGAGCAACAGATTCTCGACGGCAGCGGCCAGCGCCTGCAGCAGGCGAGCGGCACCATGTGGCTGTCGCGTCCCGGCAAGTTCCGCTGGGAGGTGGATGCACCCTATCAGCAGGAAGTGATCTCCGACGGCAGTGAGGTCTATCTCTATGACCCCGACCTGGAGCAGGTCACCGTGCAGGCGCTGGACCAGCGGGTCACCCACACGCCGGCGCTGCTGCTCTCCGGCAGTGCCAGCGAACTGACAGAGAACTACGACGTCACGCGTCAGCAGCAGGGCAGCAATGAGTCCTTCCGGCTGGTGCCGAAGTCGCCCGACACCCTGTTCGAGGAGCTGGAGATGACCTTCCGCGGCGAAGAGTTGCGTGGGCTGGAAATGACCGACAGCACTGGCCAGCGCACCGCCATCGAGTTTCGTGACGTGCGCATGAACCAGTCCATCGACGACAGCCGCTTTACCTTCGAGATTCCCGACGGCACCGATGTGATCCGCGACACCCACTGATCCCCCCTCAGGTACCCATGATGCAACCGCGCCGCCCTTGAGGCGGCGCGGCTGTTTCTGGTTCATTTTTCTATCGCTTCTCTTCCGTGACCTGTCCGCGCGCTCACTCTCCGCTTTCATCGGCCTGGGCATCCAGCGCGGCACGCCAGGCCATCAGCTGGGCGTAGCGCTTCTCCTGGCCGTGATCGCTGGGCTGGTAGAACGCCTGGTGGGGCAGGTCGTCGGGCCAGCAGTCGTGGGCGCTGCCCGCCGGGTAGCCTTCCGGTTCGCCATGGGCGTAGCGATACCCTTGGCCATGGCCCAGTGACTCCATCAGCTTGGTCGGGGCATTGCGCAGGTAGCCGGGCACCTCCAGGCTCGGCTGGGCGGCCACGAACGCCTTGGCACGATGCCATGCCTGGTCGATGGCGTTGCTCTTGGGGGCCACGGCAAGATGAATGGCGGCGTGGGCAATGGCGCGCTGACCTTCGTAGTCGCCCAGGCGCAGGTAGGCGTCCCAGGCGGAGATGACCAGGGGCAGGGCGCGGGGGTCGGCGTTGCCCACGTCCTCCGAAGCGATGGCGGCGAGCCGGCGGACCACGTCCAACGGGTCGCCGCCGCCCTGGATGAAGCGGGCGATGTAGAGCAGGGCGGCATCCTGCCGCGAGGAGCGGATGGACTTGTGGATGGCCGAGAGCAGGTCGTAGTAGTAGTCGCCCTGCTTGTCGAAGGCGCTGGCCTGATGGCCCATCACCGCTTCCAGTGCTTCCCGGGGCAGGCGCTCATGATCGCCATCGGCGACGGTGAAGTCGCAGGCGGTCTCGAGCAGGCCCAGGGCGCGCCGGGCGTCGCCTGCGGCGGCCCGGGCCAGCATGGAGAGGATCTCGTCATCCACCGCGATGCGGCGACTGCCCAGGCCGCGTTCGCTGTCGCCCAGGGCCTGGCGCATCACGGTGGTCAGTTCGGCTTCGTCGAGGGGCTTGAGCACGTGAACGCGGGCCCGGGAGAGCAGCGCCGAGTTGACCTCGAAGGAGGGGTTCTCGGTAGTGGCGCCGATCAGCGTCAGCAGGCCCGACTCCACGTGGGGCAGCAGGGCATCCTGCTGGCTCTTGTTGAGGCGGTGGATCTCGTCGAGGAACATCAGCGTTGGCTGCCCCTGCCCCCGTGCCACTTCTGCCCGGGACACCGCCTCGCGGATATCCTTGACCCCGGCCATCACCGCCGAGAGTCTCTCCAGTCGGGAGCCGGATTCCGTGGCCAGTATGTCGGCCAGGGTGGTCTTGCCCACCCCCGGGGGGCCCCAGAGGATCATCGAGCGGACCGTGCCGGTCTCCGCCATTCGGCGTAGCGGCTTGCCGGGGCCCACCAGAGCCTGCTGGCCCACGTAGTCCTCCAAGCGGCGGGGCCGCATGCGGTAGGCCAGTGGTGCCGCATCGTCCGAGGGCTGGCCGAACAGGTCCATGAAGCGCTCCTTGTGACTGTATGTTTCGTCAGCTGTTTTGGTAATTGAAGAATGATGCAATACGACCTTGGGCGATGTGCGGTGTTAAGCCAAAGGGACTAGGGTGATATGGCACCATGCCCGATCGGGTCGCCACGGAATAAGCGGCCCCGACAATGAACCTGCGTTCGTCCCGCGCATCCAACTCTTATTGCCCGCTTCATTCGATGGTAGAGGAGGCTTTGACATGCCCATGCTGACCCAACTGCGTCAGGATCATGCCAATATGGCGCGCATGTTGCACGTGCTTCAGCTCAAGCAGAAGGCCCTTGCATCCGGCGAACGACCCAATTTTCAACTGGTTCGGGAGGTCGTCGACTACATACTCGACTACATGGAAGGATTCACGGTTCCGCTGGAGCGGGTCTGCACCGAGCGTCTCAGTGCCCTGGCCCCCGAGAGCGGCGCGTTGGCCGAGCGTCTTTCCAGCGACTATCAAGCCCTGCGGCGGCGCCTGATGCGGCTCTCCAATGATCTCGACATGATCCTCATGGACGCCGTGGTGCCCATGGACCGCTTCGCCGAGGACCTGAAGGCCTACCTCGACGCACACCGGGCCTACCTGCGTGACGAGCGGGAGCTGCTCTTCCCGCTGATTCGTGAGCACTTCAATGACCAGGACCTGGAGCGCCTGGCGGAGGCACTGCCCGACGGCGCCGCCGCCCAGCTGGAACGACTGCAGGCCGCCTACCCCGAACTCTATGCCGAACTGCGGGAAGCGCCCGAACCGGCAACCTGACGGCTTGGGCCGGATGGGAGCCTGCCCCGCTTGCTGCTAGAATAAGCGCCTCACAGCAGCCGAGCGACCCCCACATGTTGGCCTATTTCCCATGTCCGGCCCGATTCTGATCTTCGACTCCGGCGTTGGCGGCCTGTCGGTCATTGCACCGATGCGCCGCCAGCTGCCGAATGCCGCCCTGGCCTACGCCTGCGACAATGCCATGATGCCATACGGTACGCGACCCGATGACTGGCTGGTGACGCGCATCCTGTCGGTCTGCAGTGCCGCGGTGGCGGCCAGTGGCTGTAGTGTGCTGGTGCTGGCCTGCAATACGGCCAGCACCTTGGCGCTCGATGCGCTGCGCGACCGGCTTGCGGTGCCTGTCGTGGGCACGGTGCCGGCGATCAAGCCCGCCGCAGCGTCGAGTCGCAGTCGACACATAGGCCTGCTCGCCACCAGTGCGACGGTGTCCCGACCCTATACCGATCGCTTGATCCGGGAGTTCGCCGCCGACTGCCGGGTCACCCGCGTGGCGGCCGATGCCCTGGTGGGCCAAGCGGAGCGGTTGCTGGCGGGCGAGACGCCGGATCGGCGTATCATCCGCGACGCCACGGCACCGCTTTGGTCAGCCGGGGACCTGGACACCGTGGTGCTTGGCTGCACGCACTTTCCCCTGCTCGGCGCCTGTATTGCCGAGGCGGCACCCCGCGGGGTGCGCCTGATCGACTCCGGCGAGGCCATCGCACGCCGGACGGCTCAGGTTGTCGCTCGGCCCACGTCTCGCGGCGAGTGTGACCGCAGCTTTGCCACTGCCCTGGATAGTCGCCTGAGCCGGGCCCTCGAGGCGTTTGGCTTCGACGCGCCGCAGCTGCTATCCCTCGATTGATACTTTCTTCCTTGCCACGCCCACGACAGGAGTTGCCGTGTCCCTTCCCGTTGTCGATCCCGCGCGCTACGACCAGCAGCTCGAGGCCAAGCGCGAGCGTATCGTTCGCCAGTTCGCTCCCTTCTCGCCGCCGCCGCTGGAGGTTCTGGCATCGCCACCGAGCCATTATCGCCAGCGCTGCGAGTTTCGTATCTGGCATGAGGGCGATGACCTGTTCTATGCGATGTTCGAAACGCAGGAGGCCGAGGGCGACACCGAAGATCCCAGGAAAAAGCGCGTCGTTCGCCTGGACCAGTATCCGGTTGCCAGCCTGCAGATCAATGCGTTGATGCCCCGGCTGCGCGAGGCGCTGCTGGCCAGCCCCACGCTGCGCCATCGTTTGTTTCAGGTGGAGTTCCTGACCACCTTGAGCGGCGAGGCGCTGGTGACCTTGATCTATCATCGGCCGCTGGATGAGGCCTGGGAGGCCGAGGCGCGAGCGCTTCAGTCTCAATTGGGTATCTTCATCATCGGCCGTTCGCGCAAGCAGCGACTGGTGCTTGAGCGTGACCATGTCTGGGAGCGACTGGACGTGGACGGGCGTTCCTTCGTTTACCAGCAGGTGGAAAACAGCTTCACACAGCCCAACGCGGAGATCTGTCGCGCCATGCTGGTCTGGGCACGGGAGGTGACACGTGGAAGCCAGGATCATGACCTGGTCGAACTCTATTGCGGCAACGGCAACTTCACCGTTGCGCTGGCAGAGAACTTTCGCCGCGTGCTGGCCACCGAAATCTCGCGCACCTCGGTAGCCAGCGCCCGGGAAAACCTGGCTGCCAATGGCATCGACAACGCGGTGATCGGGCGGATGTCGGCGGAGGAGTTTGCAGAGGCGCTCAAGGGGGAGAAAGGAGGGCGCCGGGTAGCGGAGATGGGCCTGGAGACATACGACTTCGCCACGATTCTGGTGGACCCTCCTCGGGCGGGTCTTGATGACGTGAGTTGCCGACAACTGAGCGAGTATCCCCGTATCGTCTATATTTCATGCAGCCCCGATACATTGGCGCGGAACCTGGAAACGTTGTGCCGCACGCACAGGATCGCGCGCTTTGCGCTGTTTGACCAGTTTCCCTGGACCCATCACTGCGAATGCGGCGTAATCCTGGAGCGACACGCCACCTGAGTCGACCTGTGAAATCCTGCTCTCGGGAAAAGTCAAGTAGCAGATCGTCATATGGCGATGCCCAAGCGACATGCACCATGAGAAGGCTGGCAAGTCAGTAGGGTACGCGCCGGGGCTGCAGTATGCTTGGCACCACGAGGCCAGTTGGCCGCGGTGAATCTACCCCAGGGCCGTAACGCTACGGCTCCAGGCAGCCGAGGTGAGGGATGCAATACGAGACGATCGAGACAGGCAGACAGGATATTCTCAAGCAGCTGCGTGAGCGCCTGGATAGCCGTCTGGAGAAGGAGCGGGCCGATGAGGTGGAAGCCTTTGCCCGCTATTTCTATGCCACGGTGCCGCTGGAGGACCTGGCCGACCGTAGGCTGGACGATCTCTACGGTGCGACCCTGTCGGTGTGGCACTTCATCCAGCAGCACGACCCGACGTCGCCCAAGGTGCGGGTCTTCAATCCCGACTTCGAGGAACACGGCTGGCAGTCGTCGCACACCTTCGTGGCCGTCCTGCACGAGGATATGCCGTTCCTGGTCGACTCGGTGCGGATCGAGCTCAACCGTCGCGGCCTCACTGTACATGCGATCCATAACGCCGTGCTGGCGGTGGAACGTGACGCCGAGCACAATCTGAGGCGGGTCTGCTCCCCACGGGAAGAACAGGCCCCGGAACACCGCGAGTCCTTGATTGCCATTGAGATCGACCGCCATTCGACCCCCGCCTTGCTGGCCGATATCGAGCGTGCCCTTCACGAGGTACTGCGTGACGTGCGCATCGCCGTGGGTGACTACGAGGCGATGTGCGACCGGGCGAGGGAGGCCATTTCAGAGCTTCGCAAAGGCTGCCCCGAGGAGGTCGATCCGGGCGATCACGAGGAGGCCGTGGCGTTCCTCGAGTGGCTGGTTCGCGACAATTTCACCTTCCTGGGCTACGACGAGTACACCATCGAGACCGGTGCCGACGGAGATCGCCTGGCCAGGGTGTCCGGCAGTGAGCTGGGCGTGTTTCGTCTCGACCTGCCGCGCTATCAGGAGCGCATTCGTACCGAGCTGGGCGTCGATGGCAATCGTTTCGTGCTGGTGCCCCAGCTGCTGTCGTTTGCCAAGAGCGCGCATCATGCTCGTGTACACCGGCCGACCTATCCCGACTATATTTCCATCGATCGCTATGACGACCAAGGCCGGGTCATCGGTGAGCATCGCTTCCTGGGGCTGTTCACCTCCACTGTCTACAATGAATCTCCCCGCAACATTCCGCTGCTGCGGCGCAAGCTCAAGGCGGTAATGGAGATTGCCGGCTTCAACCCCAAGGGCCACAACGGCAAGCAGCTGCTGCAGATTCTCGAAGTCTATCCGCGTGACGACCTGTTCCAGATCGATACCCAGGAGCTGGCCAGGACGGCGCTGGGCATCCTCGATATACGTGAACGTCGTCGGGTTCGCATCTTCGTGCGTACCGACCATTCCGGACGCTTCCACTCCTGCCTGGTCTTCGTGCCGCGGGATGTGTTCTCCACGGACCTGCGCCTGCGCATCCAGCAGATGCTCTGCGAGGAGCTCGACGCTACCTTCGGGGATTTCAACACCTATCTCTCCGAGTCGGTACTGGCCCGGATCCAGTTCATCCTGCGTTTCAACAGCGACGTGCCCCGGGAAGTCAACCTCAAGCGCCTCGAGTCCAAGGTGGCTCAGCTGGCCCGTAGCTGGCGCGATGAGCTGCAGGAAGCCATGATCGAGGGCTTCGGCGAGGAACAGGCCAATGAGCTGATGGATCGTTTCCGCGATGCCTTCCCCGCCGGCTACCGTGAAGACTTCGGTTCCCGAACGGCCGTCTTCGACCTGCAACACTTGGCCGAGTTGGATGAGGGCGAGCCCCTGGCGCTATCGCTCTATCGCCTGGTCGAGGAGGAGGGGAGCGGGGTCAATCTCAAGCTGTTCCAGCGCGACCGCCCGATCCCACTCTCCGACGTGCTGCCGGTCATGGAGAACCTGGGGCTGCGGGTCATCGGCGAGCGTCCCTATGAGATCAACACGCCGGACGTCCGTTACCTGCTGCATGACTTCGACCTCGAGCATCACACCAGTACCGAGGTCAGCCTGCAGCAGATGCGCGAACCCTTCATCGAGGCGTTTCGGCGGATCTGGGCCGGCGAGGCGGAGAACGACTCGTTCAATCGGCTGATCATCGTTGCCAACCTGGATTGGCGCGAGGTGGCGATGCTGCGTACCTATGCACGCTACCTGAAGCAGATTCGCTTCGGCATGTCACAGGACTACATCGCGGCGACTCTGGCCAATCATCCGGAGATCACCCGTGAATTGGTCAAGCTCTTCGACCTACGCTTCGACCCGGTTCACCGCCCCGACGAAGAGGAGGTGGATGCCTGCATCGAGCGTATCGTCCGCCATCTCGACGGCGTGGCCAGCCTCAACGACGATCAGCTTCTGCGGCGCTACATGGAGCTGATCCAGGCGACGCTGCGGACCAACTACTATCAACGCAATGATCTGGGGCGCGCCAAGGACTATATCGCCTACAAGCTCGATCCCCGGCGGATTACCGGAATACCCAAGCCGTGCCCCGCCTTCGAGATATTTGTCTGCTCGCCAAGAGTGGAGGGTGTGCACCTGCGTGGCGGCAAGGTGGCCCGTGGTGGGCTGCGCTGGTCCGACCGACATGAGGACTACCGCACCGAGGTACTGGGCCTGGTGAAGGCCCAGCAGGTCAAGAATGCCGTGATCGTGCCGGTGGGGGCCAAGGGCGGCTTCGTCTGCAAGCGCATGCCCGAGGGAGCCGATCGTGACACCATCCAGCAGGAGGGGATCGCCTGCTACAAGACCTTCATTCGTGCGCTGCTCGATGTCACCGACAACCGGGTGGGCAGTGAGGTGGTGCCGCCCAGGGACGTCGTGCGCCACGACGACGACGACGCCTACCTGGTGGTGGCGGCCGACAAGGGCACAGCCACCTTCTCCGATATCGCCAACGAGATCTCCGCCGAGTATGGCCACTGGCTGGGTGATGCCTTCGCCTCGGGGGGGGCCAACGGTTACGACCACAAGAAGATGGGCATCACCGCTCGTGGCGCCTGGGAGTCGGTGAAGCGTCATTTCCGCAGCCTGGGGCTGAATACCCAGCGTGAGGAGTTCAGCGTGCTTGGTATTGGCGACATGGCCGGCGACGTCTTCGGCAACGGCATGCTGCTGTCCGACAAGATTCGCCTGGTGGGTGCGTTCAACCACCTGCATATCTTCGTCGACCCCAATCCGGATGCCGCGGCCACCTTCGCCGAGCGTCAGCGACTCTTCTCGATGCCGCGCTCCAGTTGGGAGGACTTCGACAAGTCCCTGATCTCCGAAGGCGGCGGTATCTTCAAGCGCAGTGCCAAGTCGATCGCGATAACGCCCCAGATGCAGGAGACATTCGGCATCGCCGAGGATCGGCTCTCGCCCAACGACCTGCTGCGCGCCATGCTGCGGTCGCCGGTCGACCTGCTGTGGAACGGCGGCATCGGTACCTACGTGAAGGCCAGTGACGAGACCGACACCGAAGTTGGCGACAAGGCCAATGATTCGTTGCGTATCAACGGCCGTGAGCTGAAGTGCCGCGTGGTCGGAGAGGGTGGCAACCTGGGCCTGACCCAGCGCGGGCGCATGGAAGCCGCCGAAAATGGCGTGAAGGTCTTCACGGACTTCATCGACAACGCCGGTGGGGTGAACTGCTCTGACCATGAGGTCAACATCAAGATCCTCATTGACGAGGTGGTAAAGCGCGGTGACATGACCGAGAAGCAGCGTAACCAGCTGCTTGCCGACATGACCGAGCAGGTGGCCGATCTGGTGATCCTCGACAACTATCGCCAGACACAGGCAATCTACCTTTCGCAGATGCTGTCTCAATACGGTATCGGACCCTATCGCCGCTTCGTCAGTGAGCTGGAAGCCCAAGGGCAGTTGGACCGGGAGCTTGAATTCCTGCCGGTCGACGAGACGATCCAGGAGCGTGCCACGACCGGGCAGGGCATGACGCTGCCGGAGCTGTCGGTATTGATCTCCTACTCCAAGAGCGTGCTCAAGGGCGACGTGCTCGCCTCCGACGTGCCCGACGACCCCTATATCCAGCAGTATCTGGAGCGGATATTCCCGCCGGTCCTGGTCGAGCGTTTCCGGGGCGAGATGTACGATCATCGCTTGAAGCGCGAAATCGTTACGACCCAGGTGGCCAACGACCTGGTCGATCACATGGGTATCGTCTTTGTGCGTCGCCTGATCGACTCCACCGGAGCCAGCCGGGCCGATGTCGCTCGTGCCTATATCGTCGCCCGGGACAGCTTCCAGTTGTCCGATATCTGGGAGCAAGTGGAGGCCCTGGACAATCAGGTGGCGAGCGACGTCCAGTACTCGATGATGCTCGACCTGATGCGCCTGATCCGTCGTACCACGCGCTGGTTCCTGCGCCAGCGGTTGGGCCTTTCCACGCGGGATGCCATCGATTACTTTGCCCCCCGGGTGGCGCAGCTTCAGGAAGGCATCGGCGAGCTGCTGCGTGGCGAGGAGTATGAGCGCTGGGAGCTCAAGCGCAACGAGCTGATCGAGGCGGACGTGCCGGAAGCGCTGGCCTGCACCGTAGCGGCGGCGGGCAGCCTGTACGGGGCGCTGGGCGTCATTCAGGCGGCACGTCAGACCGATGAGAAGCCGCAGCGCGTCGCCGAGGTCTTCTACGAGATCGGCAGCCGGCTGGAGCTTCCGTGGATGATCCAGCAGGTGACCAACCTCGAGGTGGGCGACAGCTGGCAGGCCCAGGCCCGCGAGACCTTCCGCGACGATATCGACCGCCAGCAGCTGGCGCTGACGGTCAGCGTGCTGAAGACGGAGGATGGCCGCGAGCCGGAGGAGCGGGTCGACAACTGGCTGCAGATGCACAGTTCCCTGCATGAGCGCTGGTGTCGGTTGATCGCCGAAGTGCGTAGCGGAGGTAGCCAGGCAAGCTTCCCGCTGTTTGCCGTGGCGGTCCGCGAGCTGGTCGACCTGGCGGAGAGCAACGGCGAGAGCTGAGCCGAGACGTCATCAAGCCTATCCTTCATCGTGGAAACGAACCCCGCTACGGCGGGGTTCGTCGTCATGTGCGGGAAGCGCTGCTATAATCGCGCCCGCCTGTCGCCCTTGACCTGTCGTACTAGACCCCTGGAGATGCCCATGTATCCGCTTGCCCGTTCGATCCTGTTTCGACTCGATGCCGAAACCGCGCACGGGTATGCCCTCTCGGCCCTGGACCTGGCGCATCGCCTGAAGCTGGCTGCCCGGCTGGGTGGTGCGCGAGTCGACGACCCGGTGGAGGTGATGGGCCTGCGCTTTCCCAACCGGCTCGGCCTGGCGGCGGGGCTGGACAAGAATGCCGACCACCTCGATGCCCTGGGCGCGCTGGGGTTCGGCTTCGTCGAGGTGGGCACCGTCACGCCGCGGCCCCAGGCGGGCAACCCGAAGCCTCGCCTGTTTCGCCTGCCGGAGCAGGGGGCGATCATCAATCGCATGGGCTTCAACAATGCGGGGATCGATCACCTGGTGGCCCAGGTAAAGAAGAGCCGCTATGACGGCGTCATCGGCATCAACATCGGCAAGAACCTGACCACCCCGGTGGAGCAGGCGGTGGACGACTACCTGATCTGCCTGGAAAAGGCCCATGCCCACGCCCACTACGTAGCCGTCAATATCTCGTCACCCAATACGCCGGGACTGCGTAACCTCCAGTTCGGGGAACATCTGGATGCCTTGCTGGGCACCTTGCGCGAAGCCGGCAACCGCCTTGATCAGCAGGCGGGGCGCCGAGTACCCCTGGCGGTCAAGATTGCGCCGGACATGACGCCCGAGGAGGTGGCGCTGGTCGCTGCCAGCATTTCTTCCAATGGCATCGATGCGGTGATTGCCACCAATACCACCGTGTCGCGGGACGCCGTCTCCGGGCTGGTGCATGCCGATGAGCAGGGCGGGCTGTCGGGGCCTCCCGTCTTCGAGCCCTCCAATACCGTCATTCGCGAGCTGCGTCGCCACTTGCCCGAATTGCCCATTGTCGGCGTGGGGGGAGTCGACAGCGGCGAGGCCGCCGTGGCCAAGGTCGTGGCGGGTGCCGATCTGGTCCAGCTCTATTCGGGCTTCATTTATCGCGGTCCGTCCCTGGTCGGAGAGTGTGCCGAGGCACTCAGGGCGGCGCGGAGAAAGATAAGAGAAGAGGGGGGGAGTGAGGGCTAGATACAAGAAAGCCCGTGAAGCGACTCACGGGCTTGTGTCGTTACCGCCTCGGATAGGCGGCAAGGGACGGTTGATTGGGTGGGAAATGCGTTACAACACCATGGGGTTCTTGTGAATGCCGGAGACGCCGGTCATACCGGCCCACTGATCCCCACGGCCTTCACGCCAACCACTCATCCAGTATTCACGTATATTGACATCCTGACTGGGACAGTCGTCGCGGGAGCGCCCGGAAATGCCTGCCTTGTAGCCATGGAGGTAGGCGCGCTGGAAGCGATCACGTTTCTGTCTTTTCATCGGATGACCTCTCGTAAAGGTACCAATTTGGGGCGCACGACATGTACGACCCGACGTTCCACCGCCCGCATAACCGTGTGAAACGGCAGAGCGAATGGGTGCAAGTCCAAACAGGACTCGCCAAGAGAACGCATGCATCCTTACAGTAGCTACTAAGACTAGTCTTAGCGCATTTCGGGTGTCATTGTCGACCTATCTTTCGTCAAAAGCCGGACTCAATTTTGTAACAAAAGGAACATGCCCGACCCGAGGGGCGGGAACGACACCATGAGCGAGTCACTCCAAACCGAACCCCATGCCTTCCTGGCCACTTGCCCCAAGGGGCTCGAAGAGCTGCTGGCCGACGAGCTCCGTGCCCTGGGTGCCGAGCCGATCAAGACCACCGTGGCCGGCGTTCACTTCCAGGGCGACCTGGCGGCTGCCTATCGTGCCTGTCTCTGGTCGCGTCTGGCCAATCGCATCGTGCTCTGCCTGGTGCGCGAGGAGGGCATCGAGAGCCCCGATTCGTTGCGCCAGGCGGTAACCACCGTGGACTGGGCCCGCCACCTGCGAGCCAGTGCCTCGCTGGCGGTGGATTTCCATGGCCGCTCGGAGCAGGTCCGCCATACGCGCTTCGGTGCCCAGACCGTCAAGGACGGTGTGGTCGATGCCCTGCAGACGGCGGGAAGGCCGCGGCCCGATGTCGATCTCAAGGACCCTGACCTTCGCCTTTATGCCAACCTTCATCGCGGCCGTCTCACGCTTGGCGTGGATCTCTCCGGAGAGAGCCTGCATCGCCGTGGCTACCGCCGCGACGTCGGCCATGCGCCACTGAAGGAAAATCTCGCCGCTGCTCTGCTGATACGGGCCGGATGGCCGGAGCGCCTGCGTGCCGGTCAGCACCTGGTGGATCCCCTCTGCGGTGCCGGTACCCTTCTGATCGAAGCGGCGCTGATGGCTGCCGACATGGCCCCCAACCTGAGCCGGGTACGCTTCGGCTTTCACGGCTGGGCACAGCACGATGAGGTGCTGTGGGCGGAACTCAAGCGCGAGGCGGAAGCGCGCGCCAGCATCGGCCGCAAGCGTTGTCGCAACCGCCTGTTCGGCTTCGATCAGAGTCCGCCGGCACTGGCGGCGGCCAAGGCCAATGCCATGCGGGCAGGCATTCCTGCCCTTGTCACGTTCAAGGGCGCTTCGCTGGAGCAACTGGAGCGCCCCGACGAGCTCGATGAGGCGGCGCAGGGGCTGGTGATCGCCAACCCTCCCTATGGGGAGCGCCTGGGGGAGTTGCCCGAGCTGGTGGCACTCTATGCCGAACTGGGCGAGGGGGTGCGCCGCGCCTTCCCCGGCTGGCGTCTGGCCGTCTTCACCGGCAACCCCGATCTTGGCCATCGCATCGGGCTGCGGGCCGACAAGCAGTACTCGCTGAAGAACGGGCCGCTCGATGCCAAGCTGCTGTTGATGAACGTGACGCCGGCTGCCGGCGCGGAGAAGCCGGTGAAAGCGGAAGGGCCGGTGCGCAGCGAAGGGGCGCAGATGTTCGCCAACCGCCTGGAGAAGAACCGCAAGCGGTTGAAGAAGTGGCTCAAGCAGACCGGCGAGACCTGTTACCGGCTCTATGACGCTGACATGCCGGAGTATGCCCTGGCCATCGATGTCTATGACGACCGGGTCCACGTCCAGGAGTATGCGCCGCCCCGTTCGGTGAATGCCGACCAGGCCCAGAAGCGTCTCTTCGATGCCCTGCAGGTGATTCCCGAGGTGCTGGGCATCGACTCGAGCCGGGTGGTGATCAAGCGCCGCGAGAAGCAGAGTGGCAAGGAGCAGTATCGCAAGCAGGCCAGCACCGGGGAGCGTTTCCAGGTGCGCGAGGGGCGTGCCCGGCTGTGGGTCAATCTGCGTGACTATCTCGATACCGGCCTGTTTCTCGATCACCGTCCGGTGCGGCGCATGCTGGCCGAGATGGCGCCCGGCACGCGCTTTCTCAATCTGTTCTGCTATACCGCCGTGGCTACCGTTCAGGCGGCTCTGGGCACCGAGGAGGCGGGCGGCGCATCGGACAGCATCAGCGTCGACCTCTCCAATACCTACCTGGAGTGGGCGCGGGACAACTTTGCCTTGAACGGACTCGATCCGGCGCGGCACCGGGTGGTACGCGACGACTGCCTGCGCTGGCTGGAGACCGCCAGGGCGCAGTTCGACCTTATCTTCCTCGACCCGCCCACCTTCTCCAACTCCAAGAAGATGGACGGTACCCTGGACGTGCAGCGCGACCATGGTCGGCTGTTGGAGCTGGCCATGGCGCGCCTGGCCCCTGGCGGCACCCTGGTGTTCTCCAACAATCAGCGTCGCTTCCAGCTAGACCCGGCGCTGGCCGAGCGCTATGCGGTACAGGAAATTTCGGCCAAGACGTTCGATCCGGATTTTCAACGGCGCCCCGACCTGCATCACTGCTTCCTGATTCGCCACCGGGAGGGTGCATGATTCGGCTGAAACTCTATACCACCCTGGGCTGTCATCTCTGCGAGCAGCAGGAGTCCCTGCTGGCCCTGCTGCTGCAGGGTGAATACCACCTCGAGAAGGTCGAGATCAGCGAAGATGACGCCCTCATCGAATGCTACGGGGTGCGCATACCGGTACTGGCGGACGAGTCGGGCAAGGAGCTCGACCGCGGCTTCGAGCCGCCGCGCCTGGCGGCGTGGCTGGCCGAGCGTCACTGGCTGGATGAGGCTGCCTGGCAGCGGTTGAATGCGGGCGAGCTCGAGCCACAGGAGGTGCGGGAACAGAGGAAGCAGCAGGCCCCGCGTCCCGGGGGGCGGCGCTACCTTCTGTAAGCTGGATGCGTTGACCCTACGTATGCCAGTGGGCTGCTGCTCGGTGGTATGACATCTTCGTTTTAGCAACAATCGTGCAGCATGGATTCGAAAGCTCAGGGGGGTGAAAATGGATGCACCGCAACGAAGGCGGTGGCAGTACATCGCTCTGGGCTGTACTTTGCTACTGGCGCTTGCGGACACGGTGCAGGGCGCGGCGGAATCCGGCGGGATACTGCTGACCGAAGAAGAGCGTCTATTCCTGGAGCAGAACGAACCCATCGTTTTCGTCAGCCAGACCCGCTACCCCCCCTTCGAATTCATCGATGCCAACCAGCAGCGTCACGGCATGATGGTGGAGCTGGCCCAGTGGATCGCTACCGAAGCCGGCTTTCATGCCGAATTCACCGACACTGTGTTTCAGCAGGCGCAGCAGCGCGTACTGAGTGGGGAAGCCCACATCCTCACCAGCTTTTTCTACAGCCAGGCCCGAGACCGGCAGTTCGACTTCACCCAGACCGTTTTCGAGGTTCCTGCTTCCATCTTCGTCGCCACACAGCGTCCCGACATCGCTCTGGTGTCGGACCTTGATGGTAAGCGCGTGGCGACGCAGCGCAGCGACTATGCCAAGGAGTTTCTCGCCACGCTGGATCTCGAGCTCGAGCTGATCGAGACCGCCGACTTCGCCAGTGCGGCACAGGCCGTGATAGAGGGCAGCGCCGATGCCATGGTCGGCGATGAGCAGATCGTGCTCTATTACCTCTACAGCAACGATCTTCACGAACTCATGAAGCGGGTGGGTGAACCGCTGTATGTCGGGCTGAACGCCATGGCGGTGGCAGAAGGGAACCATCTGCTGCAATCGATCCTGGACAAGGGAGTCGAGCATGCCCGCGCCGGTGACACGCTCGAACGGTTGCACGAGAAGTGGGTGGGAGCCGAGCTGCCGGGGAGGGCCTTTGCCTGGCAGGCGTACTGGCCTTACGCGGTGGGCCTGGCACTGCTGGTTGCCATGGTCGTGGCCTGGAACGTCAGGCTTCGCCAGCTGGTATCGCGCAAGACGGCGGAGCTGGAGCTGGCCGCCAGTGTGTTTCGGCATGCGCGGGAGGGCATCGTCATTACCGATGCCATGGGCGATATCATCGAAGTCAACGAGGCCTTCACGCGTATCACCGGTTACCGCCGCGATGAGGTCGTGGGCAAGAACCCGCGCCTCCTGCAGTCGGGCCATCAGGAAGTGAGTTTCTATCGGGCGCTGTGGCAGGAGCTGCTGGAGAAGGGTGCCTGGGAAGGCGAGCTCTGGAACCGGCGCAAGAGCGGTGAAGACTATCCTGAGCTGCTCACCATTTCGAAGGTCTGCGACAAGCAGGGCCAGGTTTCTCACTTCGTGGCCGTGTTCACCGATATCAGCCGACAGAAGGAGCATGAGCGCCAGCTTCAGAGCATGGCGTTCTTCGACAGCCTGACGGGGCTGCCGAACCGAATCCTGCTGGCCGACAGGCTGCGGCAGGCCATGCTGGCGGCGCGGCGCAGCGGAGGCAAGGTGTCGCTTGCCTACATCGACCTGGATGGCTTCAAGGAGATCAACGATCGGCTCGGTCACGATGTCGGCGACCGGGTACTGGTGACCATTGCCGAACGGCTGACGTCGGCCCTCCGTGAGGCCGATACGGTGGCCCGCCTGGGGGGGGACGAGTTCATCATCGTATTGCCGGAGCAGAGCGATGTGGCTACCGTGACCGCCCTTATCGCTCGGCTGTTGCGCCGCATCGCGGAGCCAATCGATATGGAAGAGACCTTGCTGTACGTTTCAGGCAGCATCGGCGTGGTTCATTTTGCTCCCGAAGACGAAATCGAGCCCGAGCAGCTGATCCGCCAGGCGGACCAGGCCATGTATCAGGCCAAGCAGGCGGGCAAGAATCGCTTCCACATCTTCGATGCTGAACACGATCGCGCGGTGCGTGGACATCATGAAAGCATCGAGCGCATGCGCCAGGCTCTGGCCGATGACGAGTTCGTGCTCTACTACCAACCCAAGGTCAACATGTCCACCGGCGAGGTCGTCGGTGTCGAAGCGCTGATTCGCTGGCAGCATCCGGAGCGCGGGCTCCTGGCTCCGGCCTCCTTCCTGCCGGCTATCCAGCAGCACCCCCTTGCCATCGACCTGGGCGAATGGGTGCTGGGCGAGGCGCTGGGTCAGTTCGATGCTTGGGCCGACGCGGGCATCAGGCTGCCGGTCAGCGTCAATATCGACGCCATTCACCTCCAGCAGAGCGACTTCGTTGAACGCCTGCGCGCCGAAGTCGAGCGTCACCCCAGACTGAGGCCCGGCGATCTCGAACTGGAGGTGCTCGAAACGAATGCGTTGGAAGATATTGCCCATGTGGCAAGCGTAATGAAGGCATGTCGAACGTTTGGCGTCGAATTCGCATTGGATGACTTCGGCACCGGTTATTCCTCGCTGACGTATTTACGACATTTCCCCGCCAGCGTGCTGAAGATCGACCGCAGTTTCGTACGCGACATGCTCGATGATCCCGAGGATCTGACGATTCTCGAGGGCGTGCTTGGGCTGGCCGTTGCGTTCCGCCGGGGCATCATTGCCGAAGGCGTGGAGACGCTGCTGCACGGGCGCATGCTGCTGGCGATGGGCTATCAGCTGGGCCAGGGCTATGCCATTGCCCGGCCCATGCCCGCGAAGGTGATTCCGGGCTGGCTCGAGTCGTGGGGTCCCGATCCAGCCTGGCGCCATCGTCAGCGTGCCCATCCGGAAGAGCTGCAGGCCATTTATGCCATGGTCGATCATCGCGCCTGTGCTGCCGGGCTGTTGCACTACCTGAAGGGTGAGCGCGCGGCCCCGCCGGCGATAAGTAGCAGGAAAAGCCGCCTTAAGCAGTGGTTGTCCGCGTTCGATGAGTCGCCGGTCAGAGGGGGCGAACACACGGCACGAATCGCCGCCCTCTACTCCGCCTATGATCGGCTAGCCGAGGAAGCGCTGGAGCTCAAGGAGCATCAGGACAACGATCAAGTAAAGGAACGCGCCCGGGAGATGGAGGGAGTGAGCGAGGAGTTGCTGGGGTTGCTGCAGTACTGGATCGATGCCAGCGAAGCCGTTCGCCAGGATCTGTGATTCACGAGGCCCTGGCGCCTGACAAGCCCTGCCTTCACGAAGCGCTATAGCGAGTCCAGCAGCGATAGCTGGCTGACGGCCTCGCGGCCCTCGGGGCTATGGTCGTCCACTTCGAGCACCTTGAGCAGGCCGCGCGAGGCCTGGATGGTGGTCTCGTCACCCAGCCACATCATGGCCTGGGCATGATCGTCGGCGAGCATATGCTTCAATCCACCGAACTGGGTGCCGATCTGCCCCCAGGCGCGGCTGAAGATCCAGTCGCCGAACATGTCCTGATGGATATGCACCAGCACATAGTCATGGTCACTTTCCCAGCGGATGATCACGAAGGCTCCAGCAAGTCGGGCGCCGCCGCGTCGCGGCGTGCCAATGTCAGGTGGCGGTATTGTAAGGGTTCGCGCAGACTGGACAAGCCCTGGTATCAAGGAGAGGACTCGTGAGAATTGTGGTCGATGCCAACATACCCGCCGCCGACGCCTGTTTCGGCGAACTGGGCGAGTTGATTCGCTTGCCGGGGCGCGAGATCGACGCCGCGGCGCTGCGCGATGCCGATGTCGTGGTGGTGCGCTCCATCACCCGCATCGATGAGGCGGCAGTGGATGCGGGTATGAGCGGTGGATCACCGCTGCGCTTCGTCGGCACCTGTACCATCGGCACCGACCATGTGGACATGCGGGCCCTGGCCCGTCACGGGGTCGGCTTCGCCAGCGCGCCGGGCTGCAATGCCGAAGCGGTAGTGGACTACGTACTGGGCAGCCTGCTGACCCTGGCCGAGCGCCAGGGCTGGCAGCTGGCCGAGCGCCGCGTGGGTATCGTCGGGGTCGGCAACGTGGGCGAGCGGCTGCGCAGGCGTCTGGCGGCCATGGATATCGAGTGCCTGGCCTGCGACCCGCCCCGGGCCGAGGCGGAAGGCACCGAGGCGGTCGTGCCGCGTTTTGTCGACCTCGATACCCTGATCGACGAGTGCGACGTGCTGTGCCTGCACACGCCGCTGGTGCGCGAGGGTCCCCATGCCACCCATCATCTACTCGATGCCCAGCGAATAGCGCGCATCGAGTCGGGTACGGTACTGCTCAATGCCGGGCGTGGCGACTGCGTCGATGGACTGGCACTGCGCCAGCGCCTGGCCGGGCCGGGTGATATCAGTGCGGTGCTGGACGTCTGGGAATCGGAACCGGCGATCGATGCCGCACTGCGTGACCTGGCCAACCTTGCGACGCCGCATATTGCCGGCCACAGTCTCGATGGCAAGCTGCGTGGCACCCATCAGGTCTACGCGGCGCTCTCCCGCCATCTGGGGCTGCCGGCGCGGGTGACACTGGATTCACTGCTTCCTGCGCCACCGCTGCCCAGACTGGTGCTCGACGGTGGCCTGGAGCCCGAAGACGCGCTGAGGCGCTGCCTGCGTACGGTCTACGACGTGCGCCGCGACCACGATGCGCTGTATCGCGAATCGCGCCGGCGCGGCATGGCTGTCGGCTTCGATGCCTGCCGGGCCGATTATCCACTACGGCGTGAACTCTCCACCCTTGAGGTCGAGCTTCGCGGAGGAGCCCGGGAACTGGCCCCGCTGCTCGAGGGCATGGGCTGTCGCGTGGGTTGATAACGTGGGTTGATGACGTCGTTTGACAACGTGGTTTGATAAAACGCAGAAAGCCCGCCATGGCGGGCTTTCTTGCTTGAGATGGAGGCATCGGTCGGGAGAGATGCCGATTAGCGGTAGGCCGCTTCCTTCAGCGCCCGAATGCGATCGTCCAGCGGGGGGTGGCTTGCGAACAGTCGCTCCATCAGCGACTTGGTCTGGCCCTTGGTGATAGCCATGGCGCGCAAGGTGTCCGGCATCTGATCGGGCATCTGGGTTTCGGCCTTGAGTCGAGCCAGGGCATTGATCATGGCCCCGGAGCCGGCGAGTTGCGCGCCGGCGGCATCGGCGCGGTATTCGCGAAAGCGCGAGAACCAGGCAACGATGGCCGAGGCGATGATGCCGAAGACGATCTCGGCGACGATCACCACCGCGAAGTAGCCCATGAAACCAAGCCCCGCGCCGTCGCTGCGGCTCTTCAGGAAGCCGTCGACCAGGTGCGCGACCACCCGGGCGAAGAACATCACGAAGGTGTTTACCACCCCCTGAATCAGCGCCAGGGTGACCATGTCGCCGTTGGCTACGTGGCCGATCTCATGGGCCAGCACCGCGCGCACCTCTTCCGGGCGCATGCGGTTGAGCAGGCCGGCGGAAACCGCGACCAGCGCGTCGTTCTTGTTCCAGCCCGTGGCGAAGGCGTTCGACTGCTGGGCTGGGAAGATGCCCACCTCCGGCGTCTTGATGCCGGCATCCCGAGACAGTTCGGCCACGGTATCGAGCAGCCACTTCTCGGTGGCATTGCTCGGTGTCTCGATCACCACCGTGCCGGTCGAGCGCTTGGCCATCCACTTGGAGATGAACAGCGAGATCATCGAGCCGGCCATGCCGAAGATGAAGCAGAAGATCAGCAGGGCGTTGAAGTTGATGCCCTGGCCGCGCAGGTAGCCTTCTACCCCGAGCAGGCGCAACGTGATGCTGGCGACAACGATGACCGCCAGGTTGGTGCCCAGGAAGAGCAGTATTCTCATCATCGTTCGGAAACTCCGGTCGTTATCCAGGAAAGGTAGGCCGCGCTGCCTGCGGCTGAAAAAGACTGATGTTTAGATACGGCCACTTACCTTGGGTTTCAAGGCTGGCCAGAAATTCAGGTTCTTTATAATGCCGCCAGACAACGATTACTGCCGATAGCGCGACAGGAAGCGCTCGAAGCGATCCAGGGCATCGCCCAGCTGATCGGCCCAGGGCAGTGTGACGATGCGCACATGGTCCGGCTCCGGCCAGTTGAAGGCGGTGCCCTGTACCAGCAGGATCTTCTCCTGCAGCAGCAGGTCCAGCACCAGCTTCTGGTCGTCCTGGATGGGATAGACCTTGGGGTCGAGCCGTGGAAAGGCGTAGAGCGCGCCCTTGGCCTTGGTGCAGGACACGCCCGGGATGGCGTTCAGCTTTTCATAGGTGATGTCGCGCTGGGCCAGCAGGCGCCCGCCGGGCAGGATCAGGTCGTTGATCGACTGATAGCCGCCCAATGCCGTCTGGATGGCGTGCTGTGCCGGTACGTTGGCACACAGGCGCATGGAAGCCAGCATGTTGATGCCCTGGATGTAGTCCCGGGCACGCTGCATGGCCACGCTGCCGGAGAGGGTCATCCAGCCGGAACGGAAGCCGGCGCAGCGGTAGCTCTTCGACAGGCCGTTCATGGTCACCACGAGCTGGTCCTCGTCGGCCAGAGCGCCGGTTGCCACATGCTCGGTGTCGTCGTAGAGGATCTTGTCGTAGATCTCGTCGGAAAACACCACCAGGTCGTGCTCGCGGGCGACCTGGAGCAGTTCGCGGACCACCGCCGGTGGGTAGACGGCGCCGGTGGGGTTGTTGGGGTTGATGATCACGATGGCCCGGGTGTGGCTGGTCACCTTGGCCCGCACGTCGTCGACGTCCGGTGCCCAGTCGGCCTGTTCGTCGCAGCGGTAGTGCACGGCACGGCCGCCGGAGAGATGGGCCGCAGCGGTCCATAACGGGTAGTCGGGAGCCGGGATCAGCACCTCGTCACCGTCGTTGAGCAGCGCTTGAAGCGCCATCACGATCAGCTCGGACACGCCATTGCCGATGAAGATATCCTCGATGCCGACACCGGGAATCTCCTTGCGCTGGCACTCCTGCATGATCGCCTTGCGTGCCGAGTAGAGCCCCTTGGAATCGCAGTAGCCCTGGGCCGTGGGCAGGTTGCGCATCACATCCTGGAGGATCTCCTCCGGTGCCTCGAAGCCGAACGGCGCCGGGTTACCGATGTTGAGCTTGAGGATGCGCTGGCCTTCGTCTTCCAGCCGCTTGGCATGCTCGAGCACCGGGCCGCGGATGTCGTAGCAGACGTTGTCGAGCTTGTGCGATTTCCTGAAAAGGGAGGGCGTGTCCATGAGGTGTCCGAATTCCAGTGGTGTCCAGTGGCTGCCCGATCAGTTTGGCCGTCGGGCAGCGCTGTTGATTATGCGGGCTCGCTGTCGTCGCCGCTATCGTTATCCCGAGGGAGTGCTTCTGTCCCCGTCTCTGCTTCTGCTTCCGGGGCGGGAGGCGGCGGGATGTCGGCCGGCGTCTCCAGGGTCAGCCGTCCCAGCTTGCCATCGCGCAGCTCGTGGAGCAGCACCTCGGCACCGCGATGCAAGTCGACCTCGCCGCCGGCACGCAGGCCGCCGCGGCGGCTGGCGATGTCACGCAGGATGGCGTGGCCGTCGAAACCGGCCAGGGCCAGCAGGTCGACCCGCTGAGGTCCGTCGGCCTCGACCCGATCGGCATCGGGATTGGGGGCGTAGCCCGGCAGTTCGACGAGCTTGTAGCGGTTCCTGAGCGCCTCGGGGTAGCGCCTGGCCAGTTCGGCGGCGGTGACCACGGCGACATCGAAATAGTCGATGGCGGTGTCGCGAATGGCGCCAGTCGCGGCCAGCCGATAGGCGCTGGCCTGGTCCTCGATCTTCGGCCATAGCACCCCCGGCGTGTCGATCAGCGCCACCTGGCCGGTGATACGCACCTTCTGCTGGCGCTTGGTCACGGCAGGCTCGTTGCCGGTCTTGGCGATGCTGCGCCCGGCCAGGCCATTGATCAGGGTCGATTTACCCACGTTGGGGATGCCCATGACCATGACCCGAACGTCGCGGTCGGCGCGAATGTGGCCGGCCAGCTCATGGCACAGCTTGGGAATGCGCTTGAGCTCCCGGGCATTGGTCGTGGTCACGGCCAGGGCGCGGGTGTCGGGTTGGGCATCGAAGTAGGCGACCCATTCGCGGGTGCGCTCCGGGTCGGCAAGATCGGCCCGCGACAGGATCTTCAGCACCGGCGTGTGCCGGGTGAGGCTGGCCAGCATGGGGTTGGCGCTGGAGTAGGGCAGGCGGGCGTCGAGGACCTCGATCGCCACGTCGATCTCCGGCAGCGCCTCCTGGATCTGGCGGCGCGCCTTGTTCATGTGTCCCGGATACCAGCCGAGCATTGCACCACTCCCGCAAACCGATAGAAAAAGGCCGCCCATCATAGCAGAAGGGCGGCCCCGGCAGTGCAGGCTAAGGAGCCTGTCGGACTTAACGCTGATCTACTGCGAGATCCGGTCTTTCGGCCAATTTCATTCGATCTGATTCGTTAAATAGCGGGCTATTCGCCTCATCAGATCGATAAACTTGTCTCGAAATCCAAATCTCTCGTGACGATCGGTCAAATCCGACAGGCTCCTAGACTTACTCTCCCGGGTGGAAGCTGATCGCCACGGAGTTGATGCAGTAGCGCAGCCCGGTGGACTGCGGCGGGCCATCGGGGAAGACATGGCCCAGGTGGGCGTCGCAGTGAGAGCAGACCACCTCGGTGCGTTGCATGCCATGGGCGTCGTCCGGCTTCTCCTCGATGGCAGCCTTGCCCAGCGGCCGGTCAAAGCTTGGCCAGCCGCAGCCGGCGTCGAACTTGTGTTCATTCTCGAACAGCGGTGCGTTACAACAGACACAGTGGTAGATGCCGTGCTCATCGCTGACCTGATGGTCGCCGGAAAAGGGTGGCTCCGTGCCTTTCTCCCGGGTCACGCGGTACTGCTCCGGGCTGAGCTGTGCACGCCATTCGGCTTTGCTTTTCTCGATCTTTCTGCGCATGGCATCTCTCCTCCTGGGGTGCGGTGCATTCCATCATGCCATCCATTTCGGGTCTGGCCAGCATGTCTCCCATGAGACAACGGATGGGCCTGCGGTTTCCATCCCCGGGGCGTTCAAGGTCGACGGTTGACAGCCCCGAGGTGCTTGAGTAAGATTCGCGCCACCTCGTTGAAGCGAGACGGCTGCGTCCCATTCGTCTAGTGGTCCAGGACACCGCCCTTTCACGGCGGGAACAGGGGTTCGAACCCCCTATGGGACGCCACTCGTTTTCTTCAGGTGCCGGTGTGCGGGAATAGCTCAGTGGTAGAGCATCGCCTTGCCAAGGCGAGGGTCGGGAGTTCGAATCTCCTTTCCCGCTCCAAATCCTGCTTCGGCAGGTGAGCAGGTCAAGGTGAGGGTCGTGAGCTGGTGCGCCAGCCCGGTCGAATCTCCTTTCCCGCTCCAGTTTTTTGGAAGTCATTGCGTCCCATTCGTCTAGTGGTCCAGGACACCGCCCTTTCACGGCGGGAACAGGGGTTCGAACCCCCTATGGGACGCCACTCTTCCAGTATGCGTTACCGATAGCATAGACTGTCAGACAAGCGGGAATAGCTCAGTGGTAGAGCATCGCCTTGCCAAGGCGAGGGTCGGGAGTTCGAATCTCCTTTCCCGCTCCAGATCAGTCCCATTCGTCTAGTGGCCTAGGACACCGCCCTTTCACGGCGGGAACAGGGGTTCGAACCCCCTATGGGACGCCAGTCAGTCTGATCTATCCAGGCGGTTCAATAAGCGGGAATAGCTCAGTGGTAGAGCATCGCCTTGCCAAGGCGAGGGTCGGGAGTTCGAATCTCCTTTCCCGCTCCAGTTTCTTTGTCCCCCCCAATAATTTGATCACCTTGCTCATGGGCGAGGGCTTCTGCGTTTTTCCCGGTCGCGACTTGAAAAAATGCTTCGCGCCCTAATGTCTTGAACTCGCTTTCTGTCTCAACACAAGCTATCCCAACGCAAGGATGTCTCATGGCCGAACCGGCGCTGTCGATCCGTGGCCTGACCAAGGTCTATGGCAACGGCTTTCACGCCCTGAAGGGCATCGATCTCGACGTCGAGCAGGGCGATTTCTTTGCCATGCTGGGCCCCAACGGCGCCGGCAAGTCCACGACCCTAGGCATCGTCTGTTCGCTGGTGCAGAAAAGCGCCGGCAAGGTGTCTGTCTTCGGTATCGACATCGACCGAGACTTCGCGAAGGCCAAGTACCACATGGGCGTGGTGCCGCAGGAGTTCAACTTCAACCAGTTCGAGCAGGTAACCGACATCGTGCTGGCACAGGCGGGCTACTTCGGTATGTCGCGTCGCGAGGCTCTGCCCAGGGCCGAGCGGCTGCTCCGGGATCTGGGGCTTTGGGACAAGCGTAACGGCAACGCCCGCATGCTCTCCGGTGGCATGAAGCGCCGACTGATGATCGCCCGTGCGTTGATGCATCGGCCCAAGCTGCTCATTCTCGATGAGCCCACCGCCGGCGTCGACATCGAACTGCGTCGCAGCATGTGGGAGTACCTGCGTCGCATCAATCGCGAAGAGGGCACGACAATCATCCTGACCACCCACTATCTCGAGGAAGCGGAGAGCCTCTGCCGTAACGTGGCGATCATCAATCACGGTGAAATCATCCGCAACACCAGTGTGCGTGGGCTGCTCGCCGAACTCGATACCGAGACCTTCCTGCTCGACCTGGCCCACCCGGTGGACGAGGCACCGGATATCGATGGCTTCGAGGTGCGCCAGGTGGATGCCGCCCAGCTGGCTGTCGCGGTCCATCGTGGCCAGCGGCTGAACGATATCTTCACCGCGTTGAGTGAGCGAGGCATTCAGGTGGTCTCAATGCGCAACCGTGCCAACCGGCTCGAGGAGATGTTCGTTACCATGGTCGAGCAGGGCAACGAGGAAAAGGCCGAAGCCGAGCGCGTGGGGGCACGTTCATGAATCCGTCCCAGACCGCCATCGCCCTGTGGACCCTGGTGCACAAGGAGATCAAGCGCTTCACGAGGATCTGGCCGCAGACGCTGTTGCCTCCCTCGATCACCATGACCATGTACTTCATCATCTTCGGCAACCTGATCGGGTCGCGCATTGGCGAGATGGATGGCTTCAGCTACATGGACTTCATCGTCCCCGGGCTGATCATGATGGCGGTGATCACCAACAGCTACTCCAACGTGGCATCGAGCTTCTTCTCGAACAAGTTCCAGCGCTCCATCGAGGAGATGATGGTCTCGCCCATGCCCAACTGGGTGATCCTGGCCGGCTTCGTGTTCGGCGGCATGGCGCGCGGGCTGGGGGTGGGGCTGATCGTCACCATCGTGTCGCTCTTCTTCACCCGCATCAGCGTGGCACACCCGATCCTGACTGTCGGGGTGGTGGTGCTGACCGCCGCGCTTTTCTCCATCGGCGGCTTCATCAATGCGCTGCTGGGCAAGAAGTTCGACGACATCTCGATCGTGCCGACCTTTATCCTGACACCGCTGACCTACCTGGGCGGGGTCTTCTACTCGATCTCGCTGCTGCCGACCTTCTGGCAGGGGGTATCGATGCTCAACCCGATTCTGTATATGGTCAACGTGTTCCGCTATGGCTTCCTGGGTGTCTCCGACATCCCGGTGGGCTGGGCGCTGGCCGCTATCGTCACCTTCATCGTGGTGCTGTTCGGCATCGCCCTGTGGATGCTGGAAAGTGGCAAAGGAATTCGCAGCTGATGACACATCATCGTCCCGACACTCTCGAGCATGCCCCCTTGGGGCGTGAATCCGCCTACCCGGAGCACTACGACGCCGGGCTGCTCTATCCCATCGCACGCGTCGCCAACCGTGCGCCGCTGGGCATCGAGGAGGGCAGCCTGCCCTTCGTCGGCGAGGACGAGTGGCATGCCTTCGAGGTGAGCTGGCTCAACGGGCGCGGTAAACCGATCGTCGCCGTGGCGCGCTTCCGCCTGCCGGCAGACTCGCCGAACCTGATCGAGTCCAAGTCCTGGAAGCTCTACCTCAACGGCTTCAATCAGACCCGCTTCGACAATCGCGAACGGGTGATCGACACCCTGGTCGCTGACCTTTCCGCCGCCGCGGGCGCCCCGGTTTCCGTCGAACTGTTCGGTGTCGACGACGACGCCCTTGCCGTACAGCGCCTGCCGGGCGAGTGCCTCGACGAGCTGGATATCGAGATAGCCGATTACACGCCCAGTGCCGAGCACCTGCAGGTGGCAGAGGAGGTCGTCGAGGAGACGCTATACTCGCATTTGCTCAAGTCCAACTGCCCGGTGACCGGCCAACCTGACTGGGGCAGTGTGCTGATCCGCTATCGTGGACCGAAGCTCGACCGTGAAGGCCTGCTGCGCTACCTGATCGGCTACCGCCAGCACCAGGATTTCCACGAACACTGCGTCGAGCACATCTTTACCGACCTGATGGCCCGGGCGCGCCCCGAGCGGCTGCTGGTGCTGGCGCGCTACGTGCGTCGCGGCGGGCTGGATATCTCTCCCTGGCGCGCCACCCCCGGCGAGAGGCCGCCCGAGCCGCTGCGGCTGGCACGACAATAGCGGCTTGGGTAAAGTGCTCAGGATTCTAATCGTCAACCAACGGGGCCATGCGCCACCGATGAGGAGAACATCATGGACGCGATGACGCTGCTGCATGAACGCAGCTCCATGGGCAAGCTCATGGGGCCGCCGCCTGGCCCCGAGCAACTCGAAGCGATCTACCGGGCCGCGCTGCGGGCACCCGACCACAAGGAGCTGCGGCCCTGGCGCTTCATCGAGTTTTCGGGAGAAGGGCTCGACCGCCTGGGCGAGCTGTTCGCCGAAGCCGAGTTCCGCGAGGACCCGGATGTCGGCGACGCGGCCCTGGATGCCGTGCGCAAGAAGCCGCATCGGGCCCCCATGATCATTGCCGTGGTCGCGAAGGTGACACCGGATATACCCAAGGTGCCGAAGATCGAGCAGGTGGTCTCGGCCGGCTGTGCCGGCCATGGCATCCTGCTGGCGGCCCACGCCCTGGGGCTGGGGGCCATGTGGCGCAGTGGCAAGTATGCCTTCGACCCCACCGTGCGCAAAGGCCTCGGCCTGGAAGAGGAGGATGAGCTGATCGCCTTTATCTACCTGGGTCAGTTGGCCGGGCGCCACAGGCCCGTTCCCGAGCACCGCCTCAGCGACTTCGTCGAACGCTGGACCTGAACCCATGCGCGAAATCGGTATTCCCCACCCGCGCCTGCCGCTGCCCGAACCCGGCCAGCGAGACGACCCGCAGGCCTTCCTTGCCTGGCTCAGTGATGCGATCCCCATGGTCGAGCACCTGGGCATTCGCGAGATGTGTTGGGAGGGGGAGCAGCTGGTGTGGGTGCTCTCGCTGGCACCCAACCTCAACGACAAGGGCACCGGCTTCGGTGGGGGCCTGACCGCCCAATCCACGCTGCTGGGCTGGTGCTGGACCACGCTCTGGCTACGCGAGCATGGGCTTGCCCGCGACGTCGTGGTGGCCGAGGCCACACAGCGCTTCCTGGCGCCGGTAACCGGCGATTACCGGATGACCTGCACTCCTGAATCGGCGAAAGGGCCCGACAGCCTGGCGGCGCAGTTGCAGAGCCGTGGGCGAGGGCGGATCAGTCTGATCCAGCAGCTCTGGTGCGGCGACACGCTCTGCCTGGAAGCGCATGGCAACTACGCCGTGCTGCCCGTCGCCTGAACCGGGGAAAGCCGAAAACCGGCTTGCAAACGCGCACTTAAGCCGTTAGTATTTGCGCCGTTCTGACGTACAAGGCGCAGCCGAAGGGCGTAAGGACCGCAATGTGGAGGGGTGTCCGAGTGGTCGAAGGAGCACGCCTGGAAAGTGTGTAAGTCGAAAGGCTTCGAGGGTTCGAATCCCTCCCCCTCCGCCACGAATATCGAATAAGCCGCTGATTTCAGCGGCTTTTTCTTTGTCTGCGAGTTTTTGACCCACACTTTGACCCACACCTTAGGCTTGGTTTCCACTGGTACGCGCAGGATGCCTTTGGACTGCTTGCCTCATTTTACGCCTACTCGATTCTCCTCCTGGTTCAGCCTCTGCTCAAGTTGAATGGTCATTTCCTAATCTAGGCATGACAGCAGCTCAGGCTTTCGGTACCGTTATCCTAGTGTTTTAAGCAGCAGGAATTGTGGGGTGCCCGGTGATTTCAACTTGCGATTCGACTACATCCTCACAGAAGGCACCGTGGCTTAGACATTGGGGTTCTGAGGTTCAGGCCGGCCTGCAGAGGCGATCCTCACCCCCGAAATCATTTTCTTGCTACTCGTTCACTGCGAACGGCGCGGGTCGCTTGTGGCGCCTGGCTGCTGATCAGCAATTAACTGCGTTATGAGAAGAACTCATGCTGAAGGTGATGGCCCTTAGGGCCACGACTAAACGGCACCCTCGGAGATAAACATGCTTCAAGACCTCTTGAATTTAGGGCTTGTCGACATCGGATCGGACGACTCGAGATTCGCGAAGATGGAGTCGGCATCAACGAAGCTCTTGAAGCAGTTCGAGGAGTCGCCGCCGCTTATGATCACCGCGACCCTTGTCTCCCTGGACGAGAATGTCGATGAGGATACCCCGTTCCTCGAGCTTGTCGAAGGTCTTGTCATCGAAGAATGGAATACGCTCCGCAACACGCACGTCAACCGCCCGCGTGAGCTGCTTCGTTCGATCACCATCTCGGCTCTGGCCGCGGCGACCGACAAGAACCCGGAGCGAAGCGCCATCGTCTGGAACACTGCCGCGTCTAGGCTGATTCACGACCAGACGAGCCTTGGGAAAGCGGCGGACCTGCTCAAGCAGTGCTTTGAGAGGGTGTTCTCAACCGCAGAAAGCGAAGCGCTGCGACGAACCGGAATGCTTGAGGTGGCGCAGCCTCTTCGTAGACGCAAAAAGAGCACGGGGTCTACGCCCGAGGCTCCAACGCTGACCGGGTCTATCGAGAGCAACGAAGTGCTGCAGGAGGTCGCTCGAGCTGCGGGTCCACAGTTCCCTCAGGGGCAGGCTCTCAATAACGCTAACCCCCACTGGTCGAACCAAGCGCAGCAATGGTCGTATGAGTTCACACCCCGAATGACTGAGGCGCTCGTCAAAGCAGTCAACCTAGGCACCTCTCGACTTGCTGAGTCAATTGCTGCAGACATCGCGGCGCACATCGCGTCCATGGAGGAGCACCTGCGAAAGCAATTGGGGCAGGTAGAATCCCTTCAGTCCAAACTGGCAGAGTCCGAGGTGGCCGGCCGCATGCGCCTTGATGTTCTCTGGTGGTCACAGGCGCGCTACTCCCCATCCCAGAATGCCTCATACTCAGTGCTCCCCACGTCAACTGCCGCCATTGCCGCTGCCGTAGACCTAACCGCGATGGTCCCCGCCCTTGCACCTGCAAGCGTCACCCACGTGTTGGGAGAGACAATGGCAGCTTGCACGCGGAGCGAGCGTCTGAGCTTGCTGGACCATCTCAAGAAGCTAAACGAGTCGCCGCCGCATGGCTTCGAAGAGCTTCTTCCAGCAGGGGTTACGAACACAGCTCGCGTGCCGCTGCTTGAGATCGCCGCTGAGGTTGTAGGAGGGAGCAGTGTCTCCGAGGACGACCTTAGGTCGAGAGCCGGCGTGGATCCTGAGCTGATGCTGGAGCCCGCCGAGTTGGCAATGTGGCTGTTCCGCGAACTTCAGGCCCGACGCATCGTGGAGGACACTGCTTGAAGTTCAAATGCTCCCACGAAAGCTGTTTTCCTGATACGACGTGCGCTCTCGGTCACAATAACCGCGCTGAGTGCGAGCACTGGACCGGGGACGCACAGCCGTCGGAACAGGACCTTGAATCGGCTCGTAGCGAGAGACCGGAGTCAACTAGCGACATCCCATGGAATGGATACGTCTTGGGAACGAGCGACCTGACCATTCTCGGTGGAAGGGGGCGTCCCGCTGTCATCGGACTGATCGGGCCACCCGACTCGGGAAAGACCTCGCTACTGACATACCTCTACATGTGGCTACTTGAGCATGGGGAGGTTGCTGGTTGGAGCTTTGCTGGCTCCTGGACGTTGGGCGGATGGGAATCTGTCGTGCAGTACAGTCGATGGACGAGCGAGCCTCCGCCGTCGTTTCCGCCACATACCTCCAGCTCAGGTCGCCACCCAGGGATTCTCCATCTCACGCTTCGCAGCCAGGCGACGGGCCGGCTTCGCGATGTGTTGCTGACGGATGCTCCGGGCGAATGGTTCAACCAGTGGTCGCGCTCGCCGAACTCCTCATCCTCAGAGGGAGCGAGATGGGTAATCGAAAGGGCTGATGCTCTCCTGCTCTTGGTCGATACCGGAGCGCTCTCGGACCGCGAGAAGCTACCAGCGACACGGCGGGCGACTCGAGATCTGATGGAACGAGTAGGGGCCCAAGCATCCTGCCGAACCGCAGTGGTTTGGACCAAGGATGACGTCGCAGCGCCGGATGCAGTAACCAAAATGATCGAGACTGCATCTGGTGAGTTTATGCCTGCCGCGCAGACGATGCGAACCACTATAAAGGATCCTGACACGATTGAGGCGTGTTTCGCGTGGGCGATTGAGGCCGCCACCGCCAAATTTCCGATGCAGATCGAGCAGGAGCCTCGACTCTCCCATGACCCGTTTCAAGCGTTGCGGAGGTTTTATGAAAGGCACTGATGTACTCGTGCTTGGCGGATCGGGCACCGGGAAGACTCACTACGCCGGCCAGCTTCTTGGGAGGATGCGACATGACCGCAGCAGCCGACTGCGGGTCCGCCTTGGTGGGGTCGACGATCTGTCGAAGCTGGAAGAAATCCTTACTTGCCTCGAGGAGGGACAGGCCGCAGGCCACACGCCAGCTGAGACGTGGACAGGGATTCGGTGTGAACTTGAGACCGATGATGGCACCGCCGTCGTTCTAGAGTGGCCGGAGTATGCCGGAGAACGGCTCTTTGCAATCGTTGATCACCGCATGATGCCCGATGAGTGGCGGGAATCTGCCCGTAGCGCGTCTGGGTGGTTGCTCTTCATCCGTCCTTCGACACTCAAGCTCTATGAGGATCTGCTGGTACGGCCAACGGACGTCAAACCACAGCACTCCGACTCGCCGGTCGCGATAGTGGACGGGGCTGGTTGGGATGACCGCGCTCGATACGTGGAACTGCTCCAGATGTTCCTTTTCGCGGCGGGCCAGTCGACGTGTGAGCCCATCGAAGTTCCTCGCCTAGCGGTCGTGTTTTCATGCTGGGACGAGCTGAATGGAGCACAGAGCACTCCGGAGCGACTGCTGGCCGAACGACTGCCGCTCCTGAACGCATTCATCCGGAGCACTTGGCGCGATGAGGCCTGGTCGGCGTGGGGACTTTCTTCTCTCGGCAGGGCGCTGCGCAACGACGAGCCAGACCAAGAATTCCGCACTCTTGGACCAGAGAACTTCGGGTACGTCCTTCGCCCGGGGGCAACCACCCAGGATCGAGACCTAACTTCCCCCGTTGCTTGGCTTCTCGGAGTGTGAAACGTGTCGACTGTCGTCCATGAGGCTACTTTTGGCAACAAGGGCGGGAGCCACCAGCTCCTCGAATCGACCTTGCCGGGGACTACTCCAGCGCTGGAAGAACTACGCTTCTTGGTCGACCGCCCCGCGGGACACATCGATTCGTCGGTGTCTTGGTCGCCATACTGGGGGTGCCAGCCGGTCGGGGAGTGGTGGGCTATCTGGCGAGGTCAGGAAGACCAGAGCGCGGCTCGGAGGAATATGGTTCGCGCAAGGGTGGCTTTAGTTCCGTTGGCAGAATGCGGCAACCTCGCCGATCTCACACCTCTCTTGAGTGCCATCGGGCATAGCGAGCAGTCAGCCGGCGCGGAGTTCGCGGGGACTGTTGTCGAGCGGTTAGCGACAACCGACAGGCCCATTGCCATCCCCGCCTTATCCATTGCTCCAGGTCTTCTTTCTGCACTCTGGCCACGGCTGTGGGCTGGCGCGCGCCGCGAGCTCTCACTCAGAACAGTGTTCGCCGAGGAATCGCTAAACATCGCCACACCGCCGAAGATCGCGCTTTTCCCTTCGGCGCTGCTTGCACGATGGCGCGGCAACCCTATGACGAGCCAGCCCGAGCCATGTTCAAGCCCTGCTGGCCGTTGGTTCGCGGGCGAGGCATCACCTCAACTGCAGCGGTTACTCGAGGAGAACGACAAACGCCTGCCTGGCGATCTTTCGGTGCTTCTGCGATTGAACCGTCTCGTAGAGAAGCTTGACGCCCTGCACTCAGGGCGAGGAACACTCGCAGATGCGCTGCTTATCGTTCGAACTCAAGAGGCGTTCCCAGGGGGGCTTTGCCTGCCATCTGAGGATGCAGAGGTAGTAAGTGCGGCGCTCTTGAAACTGCCGGACAGCTCTGCGGGTGAGATCCGCACGGCATCGTTGACGAGGCTCGAACAGATTCAAAATCTTGACGCTGTCACAGACGCTGTGGCGCAGTGGGTCGAGACCCGAATTGTAGATGCTGACGATCAAGATGCCCTCTGGATTCTCCAGCACCACCTCAGTCCCTCTCATTCCGAATGGTGGAGGAAGGGGGTCAGCGAAGGGCTCGCTTCAGCTGTCAGCAGAGCCTCACGGTCGCTGGCTTCAGCCATCTGGCGATGGCTAGAGCTCCGACCTCAGGCGATCCAGTGGCTCCTCAGATACTTCGATTGCTCGGGCCCGACCGAGTCTTGGCTCGCGTCCGATGCTCCGGACTTGCCGAAAGGCCCGTTGCTGGACGAGATGGAGCAAGTCTGCTCTGCGATGAACTGGCCCACTTTGCTGGCCACCATACTCCGTGGCAGGCGGCACCTCTCGGATGTCGTAGGTATCGTCAGAACCGCCACAAAAACCCCGGAGGCAGGTCTCGAGGCGATGCTGGCGAGCCGCGGGGCTTCCGAGGCAGTGATCGCCGCAGCGACAACGGGTTGGCCACCGCTACTGGATCGAGCCGCAGAAGCTACGCGTGAACAACCACAGCTGTTTTGTGGTGTCGACAATCAGCCGGCTATCTCCGAGCTGCTGCGTAGGCACCTGGGTCTCGGAGGGCAGTTTCCAGAGGCCTTGATCACCACAAGGTTCCTCACGCGGGTATTCGACAGTCTTCTCGACGGTGACGATGCGGCAATAGCGATATCCGCAAAGCTTCCGACAAGAGCAGGCGGGGTCACCCTCGACTACGATAATGCTACAGCGGTGTTGGTGCAGATGAACGGTGATGTACTGGCCGGTGCAGCCGAAGCTTGGTGGGGACGTTTCACAGCCAGCGAACACGTCGCGGCGCCTCCGGAGCCAATTCGCCGCCTCGTTGTTGACTCGATTCGCAAACGCACGAAGGAAGCACCCATTGCCGTGGTTATACGACTGCTGAAACTGCTCCCTTCCATCGACGAGTCTTCGTTTGCTGATTGGGTGCTCCATACAAGCTTCTTCTGGGAGGACGGCGACCATCAGCGAATGGCCCAAGTGTTGGAGGCGAGACAATGGAATTCAGCTGCGACTTCATTTCGGCGATCATGGAAGCAGGAGCTTAAGCTTGTAGCGTGGTACGCGCAGTCCCTGCTGTCCTGGTCCGACTGCTTTTGGTGGCCGCCCTCGGGGGCTGGGTCAAAATCATTCGCAGGATTACCTGCGGCACACACCATCACGAGTACTGCAATGCGAATTACATTCTTGGCTGCCAACCCACTCAGTTCAAGCCGACTCGCACTTGACGAGGAAGCACGTTCCATCGACGAGAAGGTCCGCGACTCTAAGCACCGGGATCTCGTCACATTCCGCACGCGATGGGCCGTTCAGCCGCAAGACCTGCAGCAGGCACTGCTGGAGGACGAACCCGTGGTGGTCCACTTCTCCGGCCATGGAGGCGGGTCGAGCGGCATTGTACTGCACGCTCAAGACCAGGGAGCTGAGCACCTCGTCGCGGAAGATGCTCTCGTTGACCTCTTCAGAGTTCTAAAAGATGAGATTCGGGTCGTTGTGTTGAATGCGTGCTACTCGGAAGTCCAGGCGCAGGCGATCGTTCAAGAGATCGACTTCGTTGTAGGTATGTCGGACGCTGTGGCTGACGATGCAGCGAGGGTATTCGCAGCCGCCTTCTATCGCGGACTCGCTTTCGGTCGTTCGGTGCAGACAGCATTCGACCTCGGCATCAACGAGCTCCGCTTGGCTAGGCTTGGTGACGAAGATCATATTCCAAAGCTTCTTGTCCGTTCTGGCGTAGATGCCAGCACAGCGAAGCTGGTCGGAACAGCTTCGCTGTAGAATCCCAGGTTATTGTCTCCGACGCTGGTTTACACGAAACGCTCTGGCGAGTCCCCGATTTTCCGAGCCCTTGGGAGGTCTACCACTTGCGACCGAGCCCTCATCTTGGCAGGCAAGCTCCACAAATTTTGACTATTCCCTCGGCCAATCGGTACCTCGTCGCCAGTGGGTGGCCTGTCTCACTTCGGCTCTGTGGTTTCGCGGTGCCGACAGTAGCGTGGCGGCAGGCTGAGCGCAGCCAAGGCACTTATGCGGCCTGAAGGCCAGGAGCCACAGAGGCCGGAGCAGGTGGATGCAGCGGACGTGGCTTCGATCGAGCGCTGAACATGACGTTTATATCAGTAAGGCCTGAACATCCCTCCCTCCTGGCCGAATTTTGTCTCTCACCAAAAAAAGAGTGCGGAAGATACCGGTGCTACCCCTGAGGGCAGCACCGGGGTTATTTCGTAACTACAGATACCCGTGCTCCGCAAACGACTCGCAACGCTCGCTACCGACCACGATGTGATCGATAACCCGCACCTCGACCAGTCCAAGCGCCTCTTGCAGGCGCTGGGTAATGCGCCGGTCGGCGTCGCTGGGCTCGGGGTCACCGCTTGGGTGGTTGTGGACTAGGATCACTGCGGCTGCGTTGCAGGCCAAGGCCTGCTTCACCACCTCCCTAGGGTAGACACTGGCCGAGTCGATGGTGCCGCGGAACAGCTCCTCAAAGCGGATCACGCGATGCTGGCTATCGAGGAAGATGGCACTGAACACCTCATGCTCGTAGTCCTGCAGCAAGATCTGCAGGTACTCGAACGCCAGCGCCGGCTGGGTGATCTTGCGCCCCTTGGCCAGACGACGACGGGCGAAGGCCTTGGCGATGTTCAGAAGCTCCGCTTCGGTCACCGTGTCGGTAATGCGATAGGTACCGGCGGTCTCGCCGGCACTCAGCTTGCGATGGTTCATGATTGTTCTCCTCAAGCCGCCATCACTTGCGCCATGCGGCGCTCCATTTCTTCGTAGAACGCCTCGACCCGCTCGGCGATGGTGCGAATCAGCGCCTCGTCCCGGTAGGCGCGCTTCACGAACAGCGGCATACCCGGCCAGTAGCTGACGAAGTCGATCCATTCCCGCTCGCTGACCCACAGGCCCCCCTGGCACTGGGCCACGTGCTCCTGGGGCAGCTCACCCTCGAGCAGCAGCTCGATCTGGTACTTGGGCAGCTTGGTCTTGATCTCGGCCAGGCCGTTGCTGTCCACCAGGCAGTCCGGCGAGTAGCCCACGCCGTGGTTGAGGATGATGCCGACCTGCTCGAGGCGGGGCAGGCCAGAGGCTTCCTGGTAGAGCTCCCGCGCCACCGGTTCCAGTTCGTGGCCACGTTGCGTATGGGCATTGCCCTGGAAGGCATCCGAGGGTTCACCGGTGATGCGCTCGCCGATCAGCTGATGCATGTAGCTGATGGCGCCAGTACCGAAGCCTCCGGGCCCTTTGCCCTTGACCAGCAGGGCCTTCAGCTCGGACATGGTGACGATACCGAGGCGTGCGGCATGCCACTCGGGCGTGCCCTGTTCCAGTGTCAGGATCTGCATGACAATCTCCTTGTGACATGACGGCATAGCGGCGAGGGGTAACCCTCGCCGATCGCTCAGTGACGTTGACGGTTGGGCAGCGCCCGCTTGTGCAGGGAGGCGCGTAGCTTGTCGAAATCGCTGCGGGGGACCCGTTCGACCTCGCCGTACTTGCCGACGAACCACTCCTGGGTAGTGACAGGGCAGGCGATGATCAGCTGCTTGAGCTGACTCGCCTGGAACGGTGTGACCACCTTCAACGGTGGTGCGGCGCCATGACCGTTGTCGTCCTGGCCGCGGGTGGTGATGTTGAGCAGCGCGCACAGCACGTAGCGCTTGCCATAGCTGGTGGAGGAGCCGAAGGCCTGTACGGCGTTCTTGTTGCCGCTGACATCGGCCGGCAGCAGCATGCTGGTCTCCTCGCGATGACCACCCTGGTGCATTAGTACACCAGTCACCTGGATGCCCCGCTCCTGGGTCTGAATACGGAAGCTCACCGCGAAGCCGTGGCGCTGCATAATGGGACGCACGGTGTCGACGATATCCTCCAGCGTGGCATAGGCGCCGTTGTTGCCCTGGCCTCGTTCGGTAATGCTCGGCAGTTCCGTCTGCATGGCCGCCATGGCGGCGCTGTATGCCATCAGCGCCTGACGATCGAGGACACGCTCCTGCATCTGCAGCAGTCGCTCCATCTTGTCGATATCGACCTCGGGGTTGAGGGCAGCACGCTCGATCACCTGGATGATCGCGGTGCTCTCCTGCAACGGCTGGGCCGCCGGTACCTGGCCGTTATGCCCAGATAGCTTGGGGGAAGACGGCGGTTGGGTGGTGGTTGCCATGTTGGCCTCCTTACAGGTAGCGGTTGATGACCTCATGGAGCTGCTCGGCAGGGACCGGCTCCAGCGTCACGACCACGCGGTAGACCCGGCCCTCGGCCAGCACGTGGGTATGGGTTTCACGTTCATTGGCCCTCAGCAGTTGACGCGTCAGCTGGGTCAGGGCGCGGCAGATCTCGAATGACAATCGCGATGACATGAGTCCTCCAGAAATAGAAACGCCCGGCCTTTGGTGAGCCGGGCGCTATGCCATGATGGGATTGGGATGAATGAAGATCAGGCGACCAGCGCCATGGCCGACGTCAGGGCCTTGTCCTTGAGGCTCGCGCCTTGGCCGAACCAGGCGGAGTCCATGCGGTAGTCGTTGCTGCGAGCGCGCTTCTCGTGGTCGACGTACTCGGTGATGGCGTTGAGCAGGCCCCAGGCGGTGCCCTGGGCCGTGCAGAGCTGCGAGCCCCGCCCTTCGCCCTGGTAGAGCTTCTGGACGCGGTTGAGGGCCCGGACGTTGGGCAGCTTGGAGGGGTCGTCCAGCGGCGCCTCGGCGTTGCAGATCACCGACTGGAAGTAGGTCTTGATCTCCTCCTGGCTGACCTTGCGCTCCGCCAGGGTCTTCATGCGGTACATGAAGTCGTCCCACTGGGAGACCGAGATACCCAGCTGCTGCTTGACGCGCTGCGGGTTGAACTCGGTGCTGTGCGGTACCTTCACCCCCTGCGCCATACCGTCCACGGCAATGGTCAGGGTGTTGTTGCACACCACCCGCACCGACGTGGGTGTCGCCACTGTCGCCAGCGAGCCGTCACAGGACGTGGCCAACAGCAGATAGGCATTGACCTGGTCCTGCCCCTTGATCGCACTGCCCATCCCACTGCGGGCCAGCGCCCAGAACTTGCGGCCGCCCTTGAGCACCCCGGCGGTCTCCAGCTCATAGCCGGCGTACTCGGTCAGGTCGCGGTAGAACTCGAGTACCTCTTCCGGCTGGACCACCTTGTAGCGCTGCGAGACCACCGACAGGGGTGCCCGGGTATCCGAGCGATAGAGCACCTTCTGCTCAGGGAAGGAATGAATGCTGCCCAGGTGACCAGCACCATCGGCGATGAAGCGCACCGGGGATGCCTCGATGTGCCAGTCCATGCCGGCCTGCTGCCGCCAGACCTCCAGCGGTTGATGACGCGACAGCTGCTGCCCCAGGCCATGCCAGGGGGTGTCGCCGACGTAAGCCATTTGCTCGATCAGATGTGCCATGGGAAATCTCCTAGACGAAAAAAAGCCGGCAAGGCGCCGGCGGATAGGAAGAGGGAGGGTTGGGTGGGTCAATTCAGTACGCGGAAGCTATGGCCGCAGCCAAGGCACAGCCAGGGCGTGCCTTCACCGTGAGGAAACAGGTGCTGAACCAACTGGTTTCCGGTGGCTGCCCCGGCGATACCGCCAGTGGCAGCTGCAATCACCGCGGTGGCGATTCGGCTGAGGGGAAAGGGGCTGGTAAGTAGCCGACCGGGGTAGTAGAGCGACGTGTAGGCGCCCTTGAGGGAACCTGCCAGCGCGCCGGCAGCAATTCCCAGCTTGCGGGCGGTCTCGAGGTTGATCACGCGCTGCGTCTCGCAGCGTATACAGGGTGGGGGCATATGACGTCTCCTGTGCCGGTGGAAAAGCCCGGGAAGGGCTCAGGCCACAGGAGTGATATAGAGCTCAAAGATCTTCCATTCGAGGAAGACTAATATTGTTTTCATAACGCATTGAAATATAAGAATTAGGAACTAATTGTAAGTATGGACACGAACTAACTTAGCTTGCTGTTTGACTTGCTCAAGCGGCGGATCACTACGGAAAAACCACTGGCCACAATATGCTATAGGGTCTTGATTTCGAGACCGGCTGATCTTACCCAGCTTTAGTGGTGGAGACGGGCAAGGTTCTAGAGGGGAGCCTCAATCCTTGCATGTTCTTCATCTCGGCGAGATGGCCAGATGCCACTGCTCCGTATGGGAGGGTGCCCACCGATGTAGAGCGACAATCAAGATGACCAAAGGACGGCGGGATCCCCGAGGGGGATCCCGCCGGGTGATCGCGGCTAACACGGCATTGAGTGGTCTGCTCGCCAAAGAGGTGTCAGCGCCGGGGCGACACATCGCCGTGTCAACGTAAGTGAGGCTTTAAATGACTTTTCACCGTATTGATAGTCCCATCGCCCTCGCTGTCAAGGTCACGTTCAGCACCGCCACTGCCTACCGCCTACAGAATGACCCGCGGCTGCCGTCGCAAACGGCGACACCACGCACACGGCGCCGACCCGATCCTCTGGCCGGTCTCTTCGAGGAAGAGGCAGTCCCCTTACCTGAAGCGGCACCAGGGCCGCGTCCGGTCGCCCTGTTCGAGGGGTTGCGGCGCCGTCATCCCGAGCTCGAACACGGCCTTCGCCGTACCCTGGAGAGTCGGGTGCGCGCCTAGCGGACGGTGCGCGGGCCGGAGTAAGAGGTCATCTTCTGCCAGACTCACGAACTGGGACGGGTACGCCATCACAGTGCTCGAGATGGCCTGGTGCTAACCAACAAGACCTACAGTATTTTTTTTCAGAACGGTAAGCTTTGTGCCTTTGCATCGCCGTGAAAGATTTAATCTATTGATTTATAATGCCTATTTTGAGAAATGAGGTGCGATAATTAGAGGCCAAAGTGCTTGGTAGACGAATTATTACAAGAGCTTCGTGTTGGTGTGGAGATTGTTGTATCCCATGGCTAGAATTTAAAGCGTCAACCAACGGAAAGAAATGAGGAGGAAGTGATCATGCAGGACACCTGTTTACGAGATGTTCACCTAAGGGTCATCAGGATGAGAGAGATGGTTCTGAAGCTTGGAATTAGTCGCTCGTCGGTGTATGAGAAGATCAATCCTAAGTCAATGCGTTATGACGCTACTTTTCCAAAACCTATTAAGCTGGGAGCGTCTGCTATTGGTTGGGTAGAGAAGGAGGTTGATTTGTGGATTAAAGGAAGGGCCGGGCACTAACTTTGAGCGCCGGTTTTAAAGCTAGATTATGATTTCTTTCTTAAGGCGGAGGGGTGAGTGGGTTAGTAAGGCAAGGTTTTTTTGTTTGTGATTTAAGGATATATATATTATTCCTGCTGCTTAAATATTCCTTATGGATTTATAGGGTGGAGTAGTGTGCCTGAGAATAGGTATGTATACAGGTAGGTGTATGCGGTAAGCGGACGTGAGGAGCGGATGAAAATTAATAGGAATGATCTGAATGATCACTTTGTGGAAAAGTCCACTATTGTGACAAAAGATAAGTCTAGATTGATTATAAATCAAGATGCTAGGAGAGTGGCTCAATTTTTGATCAAGTTGAGGAAGGTTGCGCAAATATGTGGTATGTATGAACAGGGGCTTGAGATTCCTAAAGGAAGGATAAACACCAAAGGGTTAGTCAAAGTTGAAAAAAAGCAATGCAAAAACCTCATAAAAATATTGCTGAGATTTCAGCTGGCTGACTTTGAGGAGTTGAGGGAAATCTACCCTGAGCACCGTTTCTGCCCATATACTGAAGCGCTTTTGTCCGCTTTGGTTGAAAATAAGTATTTCGACATTATTTCCTACTGGAGAACTTTTGGGACACTACGGGATGATCATGCCTTGTCAATGGAGAATATTGTCATGAGCGTGAGGGATAAAGTCACTGGGAATGAGTTTAAAGCAACTGTTTCTAAGCATGAGCGCGCCGCAAATAAAAATTCCCGTGAAGCATGGAGCTATATCCGGAATTTGTTTCGGAGATATGCTAGGCTATTAGTCGTCAGAGTGGATTTTCATTACCGGGTGGAGTTTTCGAAAGGGCCAGAAAAAGTAACATTCGAGGAGGCGAGGGAGCACCGTACAAAACTACTAAGAAGTATGAGGTATCGCAAGGAGTTCAAGTGTCTTGCTGGCATGATTTGGAAGGTCGAGTATGCACCATTCAAGGGGTATCATATTCATGGGATATTCTTTTTTGATGGTAATAAGAGGAAGAATATATATCCTGTATGCGTCGGCCTCTCCGACTTCTGGGTTCATGAGGTAACGAAAGGAAAGGGATATACCTACGCTATTGATCCGAAGGTCCATAACTACAAGTATCCTTGCGTTGGGATGGTAGAGTACCATGAGGGGGATAAGCTTAAAGGCCTGAGGTTTGCTGTGGATTATTTGGCAAAGGTGGATTATTTGGCAAAGCTAAATGTTCCTGGGCGTCTGTTTGGAAGGATGGTCGTCAAGCCTTTACAAGGTAAAAAAATGGGTAGGCCAAGATTGCGTGAATCGAGTTTGGAGATTGTGTGAAACTTTATTCAAAGTTCTGCGTTAGCCTAGCTACAACGGCTAGGCTAACATAGCAGCATGGATTCACCTTGAGCTTGTCTTTCTAGACATGTTTGCGACATAGGCTTTCTCAACATCGGCATCGATCCCTTTTCTCAGCCATGTGTTGAGCTTGGTTTCCGCTTCCTTTCTATCTAAGGGGTAGATTGCTGAATAAGGACTGTTGTTATGCTCACTTAGAACTTTTTCAGAAAGTGAGCTTGCTGCATGCCCCTTCGTTTTCCAACCTTCTGGAGGGGCTTCGCTACTGAGTAGTCTAATAAATGATTCCTTTACGTTGTCATATCTAGAAGCTGAAAGCTGACCGTATGCTTTTTTGGCATTTGACTTATTGAGATTTATGTTTTCCTCTACGCAGGTTTTTATATCGTGCCCGAGGCCCTTGAACTCAAGGAGCGTTGACCATGACTTGTCGTGATGTTTGCATTCTTCAAGTAAGTCGGCGCAAGCCAGCCACATCATAGCGCGCGGAAAGGTGACTATTGTACTGCTGGCCAGTTCAGAGAATGCCTCTATCCGGAGATGTCTTTCCACCTCCGATGCCGATGTATTTTCTCGGAGCATATCAAGTGCCCCATTATAAAGTCTGTCGAATTCTACTAGTGATTTTTCTTCATCGGCTTCTTCAGCTTGGTGCCGCTCAACTAGCAACATATCAATATATTGCTCGCGGAGCTTTTCTTTAAATTTTTCTATTCGCTCTCTTAATGAGGTTTCAGAAATAATATAATAGTGGTCATGTAAAATCATGAATCCTCCTCGCATCTTTATCTGTTTATGATCATCCAGGTACTCTGGACGATAGTGAACGGGCGAGAGGGGGTTGCGTAACTCCTGGGGCATGGGGTGTCCTACCTGAGCTGCTCTTAGAAAAGTTCTTAACCTTCTAAAGTTAATGCGAATCGCTAGGGTTTGCAAAGGAATAGTGTGTGGCCTCCAAATCGGCAAAGCGCTTTTGTTGATTGGCAATGCACCAAGGAGGACTTGATCCTTCCCGCTATACAGCACAGAGTGTTACAAAAATCTGAATAATTGTAGGGGCAGGGATGACCACCGAGCGCATCACCGACTACCACGCCAAATACTTCGCCTACGAGCTCACTCGCCAGCGCAGGGGGGGAGACGTGGATCGTCTGGCAGCATCGCTGTTCGACGCCTCAGTCGATCTCAACCCGCATCAGATCGATGCGGCTCTGTTCGCCCTGCAGAACCCGCTGACCAAGGGGGTTCTGCTCGCTGATGAGGTGGGGCTGGGTAAGACCATCGAAGCGGCGCTGGTGATTTGCCAGTACTGGGCAGAGCGTCGGCGTCGCTTGCTGGTGATCGCACCGGCCGCCCTGCGCAAGCAGTGGGCGACCGAGCTGGCCGAGAAGTTCCACTTGCCTACCCAGGTGCTGGATGCCCGCACCTACAAGCAGCAGCGTGATCAGGGGATTTACGATCCGCTGGATCAGGACGCCATTAGCGTGATGTCCTACCACTTCGCGGCCAAGCTGGAACCTCAGCTGCGTACCATCCCCTGGGATCTGGTGGTGATCGACGAGGCCCACAAGCTGCGTAATGCCCACCGCGAGAGTCATCGCACCGGGCAGGCCATCAAGCGTGCCTTCGCCGGCAGCCGAAAGCTGCTGCTCACCGCCACGCCATTGCAGAACTCACTGCTTGAGCTCTACGGACTCTCCACGGTGATCGATGACCAGCTGTTTGGGGACGCGATTAGCTTCCGCCGCCAGTTCATGCGTGGTGGTAATGACATCGAGGGTCTGCGACGCCGGCTAGATGAATTTGCCAAACGCACCCTGCGCCGCCAGGTGCTGGAGTATGTGCAGTACACAGAGCGCAAGGCGCTAACGATCCCCTTCACCCCGTCCCAGGATGAGCAACGGCTCTACCATCTGGTATCCGGCTACTTGGCGCGGGAAGACAGCTATGGCGTGCCCACGCGACAACGCCACCTCGTGACACTGGTCATACGCAAGCTGTTGGCGTCCTCTACCACGGCCATTATCCAGACGCTGGAGACCCTCAAGGAGCGACTCGAGTCGTTGCAGAACCGTCACCAGGTCGAACAGGACTGGCTGGAGCGGCTGCTGGCCGATGAGTCGCTCGATGAGGAGCTGTTGGAAGCTGCGGAAACCGATGAAGTGGAGGAGGCCGATACCCCGTATCTGGAACAAGAGGTCAATCTCACTCGCTTGCAGGGTGAGATCGCCGAAATCGAGCAGTATCTGAGCCTGGCTCGGGGGATTCACGAGGATGCCAAGTCCCATGCGCTGGTCACCGCGCTGGAAACCGGCTTTTCTCGCATGGATGAGATGGGGGCGCCGCGCAAGGCGGTGGTGTTCACCGAATCCCGGCGCACTCTGGAGTACCTAAGCCGGTTTCTGGAGCGGAACGGCTTTGCCGATCAGGTTGTGACCTTCAGCGGCACCAACAACAGCCCCGGGGTTACGGGTATCTACCAGCGCTGGGTTGCGGAGCATGCTGGCAGCGACCGTGTGACGGGCAGTCCCGCTATCGACCGCCGTACTGCCATCATCGACCACTTCCGAGACAAGGCGCAGATCCTGGTGGCTACCGAGGCGGCCGCCGAAGGCGTCAACCTTCAGTTCTGCAACCTGGTGGTGAACTACGACCTGCCCTGGAACCCTCAGCGTGTGGAGCAGCGCATAGGCCGCTGTCACCGCTACGGCCAGCAGTTCGATGTGGTGGTGGTCAACTTCCTCAACCAGCGTAACGAGGCCGACAAGCGCGTGCTCGAGCTGCTGAGCGAGAAATTCCAGCTGTTCGATGGCCTGTTCGGCGCCTCCGATGAGATTCTCGGTCGGCTGGAGTCTGGCGTGGATGTCGAGAAGCGCATCGCCGATATCTATGCCACATGCCGCACGCCGACCGCCATCGAGGCGGCTTTCGCCGAGCTGCGCGAGCAGCTGGAGACTGATATCGATGCCCGCATGAAGGAGACGGAGAGCAAGCTGCTCGAGCATTTCGACGAACAGATCCACGACCTGCTGCGCGTTCAGCGCGACAAGGCCGAGGCTCAGCTAGACCGCACCGGTAAGCTCTTCTGGAAGCTGACCCGGCACTGCCTGGAAGAACAGGCCAAATTCAACGACAGCAGCCTGACCTTTCACTTGGAGGCTTCCCCGGTACAGAGCGTGCCTGCCGGTGACTACTGGCTGATTCGCAAGGGGAAGGGCATCAAGCCGCCCGAGCATGCCCACGTCTACCGGCTGACCCATCCGCTGGGCGAGCATGTCCTCGATAGCGGGCGCCGTCGGGAGACGCCGGCTGCCACGCTGCGCTTCCTGCTATCGGACCACCCGCTGCGAATCTCGGTACTCGAACAGCTCATCACTCGTAGTGGGTGGCTGGAGCTGAATCTGCTAGAGCTGGACAGCTTCCAGCATGAGGAGCACCTGGTCTTCACCGCCCTTGCTGACGATGGCACACATCTCGACCAGGAGGCCTGTGAGCGACTCTTCAATGTAGAGGGCGAGGTTGTTCAGGAAGCCAGCTCAGAGCCGCCTGAAGCGCTCTCAGCGCTCGCCAGGCGGCAGTTGGATGCCACCCTAAGCCGCGTACTGGAGGAGAACCATACCTACTTCCAGCGCGAGCGCGACAAGCTGGAGGCCTGGGCCGATGACCAGATCGCCTCCAGCGAGGCGCAGTTGGAGGACACCCGCGCGAAGATCAAGGACGCCAAGCGTCGCTCACGTACCGCCGAGACCCTTGAGGAACAGAAGGTGGCGCAGGAAGCACTGAAAACCCTCGAGCGGCAGCTGCGCCGCGACCGTCAGGCGATCTTCGACGTGCAGGACGAGATCGAGGAGAAGCGAGACGCGCTCATCGATGCCCTGGAGCGCCAGATGCACCGCAAGAGTCAGTCCCATCGGTTGTTTCGTATCCGCTGGGAGTTGGAGTAAACCGAGGCCGGCTAAGCATGACGGATGCAGGTCCGGCCGGTATCATCACCGCCAAATGAACTGTGATGGGTTGTGCTATCTGGCCAACCCAGTTTTTTCGCGCAATATTCTGATATTCCGATATTTTTTGGCGTATCGAGAGAGAACGAGAAAGGGTCTATGGCTGTTACCACCGCGGACGATCGCAAGGAACGCTTCATCAAGCTGCTTCATGAGCTCTTCCAGCTCGACAAGCCGGAGCTGGATTTCGGGCTCTATCGCATCATGCACGCCAAGAGCGACCAGCTTTCTCGGTTTATCCGCGAGGATCTGGCCCAGGCCATCGAGGATGCGTTTGCGGAGCAGGGCGACCAGCAGCTGGCTTCGATGCGCGAGGTGATCGAGGAGAAGCGCCGTCAGGCCGAAGAACTGGGCGCTCCGGACCCGGATAGCGCCCCGTCGGTGAAGCAGGCGCGGGCCGCTTACGATGTCGCCAAACGCGAGCAGAACGCCTCGGCGGACATCTACGACCATCTCTACCGCTTCTTCTCGCGCTACTACGACAAGGGCGACTTCATGAGTCGTCGCCACCATGTCGCCGAGAACGACAGCCGGGCCGCCCCCTATGCGGTGCCCTACGATGGGCGCGAGGTCTACCTCCACTGGGCCAACAAGGACCAGTACTACGTAAAGTCTTCTGAGACACTCTCAAACTTTACTTTTGAGCTCGGAAAAGCCATTCAGAAAGAGATGAAACGAAGAGGGCTACAGCCTTCATTGGATCTCGGTGTTGTACAAAATGCTTACAAGGTTCATCTTCGAGTAGTTGACGCCACCGAAGGCGAACATAACGATGTGAAGGAAAGCACTGAGCGCTACTTCATCATCCATCGCGATGAGCCGGTGCGTCCGGATGGAGCCGATCTGGTACTGCAGTTCGAGTATCGGCCGGACCCGGAGAAAACGGGCCAGAGTAGCACCTGGCAGAAGAAACTGCTCGAGGATGCGGAAGACGTCATCATGGCGTCGCTTCGTACCACAGATGGGGTTGCCGCCTTCCGAGATGGGCTGGCAACCAAGGCGCCAACAGACAAGCAGAGAGAGCGTACTTTGCTGGGTAAGTACCTGCAGCAGTACACCGGCCGCAACACCATGGATTACTTTATCCACAAGGACTTGGGCGGCTTCCTCTCCCGGGAGCTGGACTTCTACATCAAGAACGAGATTCTGCGCCTGGACGATATTGACAATGCCGGTGTGCTGATCGTCGAACAGCAGCTAAAGAAAGTTCAGGTGCTGCGCAAGATTGCCAAGCAGATTATTACCTTTCTGGCACAGTTGGAGAATTTTCAGAAAAAGCTTTGGCTCAAGAGGAAGTTTGTTAAAGAGGCTGATTACTGTCTCACGCTTGACAAGCTTGAAGGAAGAGAAGAGATTTTGTATGAGATTTTTCAGCAAGAATTGCAGCGTAAGCAATGGGTGGATTTTTACGCTATAAACTTGGATGAGCTTGATGGTGATTTGAGCAGCAAGAGTGTGAGTGAGCTTGTGAAAAATGAGAAATACCGGTTTCTCATGGTTGATACGGCTTTGCTCCCAAAGAGCCTCAAATATGAGATTTCTAATTTGTCGTATGGTGAAGGTGATTGCCTAGACGGCGTTTTAGTTCAATCAGATTCATTTCATGCATCTAGGCTCATGGCTAGTAGCCTTCGAAGCTCTGTTGATACAATTTACATTGATCCGCCCTATAATACAGGTAAGGATGACTTTATTTACAAGGATGGATACCAGTCATCTAGCTGGTTGTCTATGGTTTATGATCGAATTTCCAATTCTCATGAATTTTTAAGGGAATCAGGCGGTTTCTTCTCTAGTTGTGATGAGAATGAATTTAAAAATCTGTCTAGAGTTGTCGAGAATATATTTGGTGAAAATAATTTTGTTAGCGAATTCGTCTGGAAGACAGATGGTAACTTTGACAATCAAGCCAAGGTCAAGCTTGCGCATGAGTACATTTTGTTTTATTCAAAGAATAGAGACCACTTGCCTTATCCAAGCGCAATAGAGGGTTGGGCTAGTGAAGATAGCAAGCTGTTTAATGATAATATTGTCAACACAATAGTAAAAAATGGTCCCAAAAACCCTCCTGGTGATGTCATCCTGCCAGTAGGCTTTCCATCAAATGAACAGGACTTTTTTCTAAAAAATGACGATATAACATGGCCAAAGTACAGTGTTGATGTGGAAGTCAATGATTGGAAGCTTTCTCGTGAAGTCAAAGCAAGGTCTGGGTGGAGCTCCAAAACTTTACTTTTGCAGTTTATTGAGTCTGGGTTGAATCCAGTATATGACAACAAGGGTCAAGAGACAGTGTTCTACTTGACAAAGAATGGTGCAATTGAGTCAAAGAAAAAAAGAAGCAAAGACCATGGGCATATAACTTCATTGATACAAAAGGTAGGCACAACACAGTCTACCAGCTCACTTCTTGATCACATGGGCGTCCCGTATCCAGACTACCCTAAGCCTATTGGGTTGATGCGGCATATCGCATCTATTGTAAAAGATTCTAAATTTATATTAGATTATTTTGCTGGGTCTGGGTCAACTGCCCATGGGGTCATTGAGGAAAGCAGGGGGAGCGGTAAAAAAATTAAATACGCCTTGATCGAAATGGGTGAGCATTTTGATTCGGTGATGAAGCCTAGAATTCATAAGGCAGTTTACTCATCAAGCTGGAGGGATCAGGCCCCTAAAAAGGATGATCATGGTGAATTAGGGGGGCTGTCTCATGCTTTTAAATATTTTCGGCTTGAAAGCTACGACGACACCTTAAACAATCTCGAGCTTGACGATAACCCCCAGCGCGATGCGCTGATGGAACAGAACCCTGAGCTGCGCCGCGACTACACCCTCAAGTACCTGCTCGACGTGGAAACCCGCGGCTCGGCCTGCCTACTCAATACCGAGTGGTTCCGTGACCCTGAAGGCTACACGCTGAAGGTCAAGCAGCCCGGCAGCGACGAGACCCGCGAAACGGCTGTCGATCTGGTCGAGACGTTCAACTGGCTGATCGGCCTGCATGTCACTCACCTCGACAAGCCGCGTACCTATGTCGCCCGATTCAAGCGTGAGGAGGACCCAGAGCTGCCGGAGGACCAGAATACGCGGCTCAAGGCAGAAGGCCTGAAAGAGAATGAGGATGGCGCCTTCTGGATTCGCCAGGTGGAAGGGCACGTGCGCCGTATCCCGGGCAGCGACGAGGATCTGGCCAAGGTGCTGGTGGTGTGGCGCAAACTGACCGACGACCCCGAGAAGGATGCCGCGGTGCTGGAGGCGCTGCTGGCGAAATACAAGATCGGCACCACCGATAGTGAGTTCGATGCCATCTACATCAACGGACCGCACGGCTTGAATCTAACCGGCAGTGCGCGCAGCCGAGTGCACAGCCTGGAAGAGACCTTCCATGCCCGTATGTGGGAGGGATGTGACGATGATCTCTGAAGCCAGATCCCCTACCTGCTGGATCGTTGCCGGCCCAAACGGGGCTGGCAAGACGACGTTTGCGCTTCACTACCTCCCCCAGGTGGCCAAGTGTGCGCGGTTCATCAACGCCGACCTGATCGCTGCCGGACTGTCGCCATTGGCTCCTGAGCGGGAGCTGCTCGCCGCCAGCAGGATATTCCTACGTGAGATAGAAGACGCGATCGAGGAGGGCGATGATTTCGCTTTCGAGACGACGCTTTCGGGGCGTGGCTATCTGAGCCTGGTGAAGCGGCTGCTCGATAAGGGCTGGCGCGTCGAGCTGGTCTACCTGGCACTCCCCTCGACGGAGATGTCACGTCTGCGTGTGGCAGAGCGGGTATCTCATGGTGGCCACAATATCCCACTGAAGGACATTCAGCGCCGCTTCCCACGCAGCCTGCATAACCTGCTGACGCTCTACGCGCCCTGCGTTTCCCGTGCGCGCTGCTTCATGAATGCCGGCGGCACCCCGGAGCCGGTCTTTGAACAGACCGGGTACGAGCGCCATATTCTCGATGATCGCCACTACAACCTACTCGTCAAGGAGGCACGGCCATGACTCAGCTGGCACCGGATACTCAGGAGATGCTCGATAGCCTCCGTACTGCAGTCGCCGACACCTTGGAGCGTAAGCGTCGCCTCGGCCAGTACGCCGTGATCTGGCAAGACGGCAAGCCCGTGCTGGTGGGTGAAGATGCGCCTACGAAGCGAGTGGGCGAGCAGGATGAACAGGACCAGGAGTCGCACTGATGGCAGGTAGGCCACGCCAGACCAAGATCCAGCAGCTCAGTGCCAAAAGCGACTTCCTCAAGAAACTGGTGCTCAACCAGTGGGTGCTGGCGCGCTTCGGTATCGACCCGCTGGAGCAGTACCGGGACGGCGGCAGCCGAGTGCGTCCGATTACCCTGCTCAGCAAGACGCTCAAGGAGAGTGATCCCGGGCTGACCGGTGATCGCCACCATCACTATCTCCATGCCTTGCTGGGTAGCTATCAGCCCACCTGGAAGTACGGTGAGGAGGATCTGAAGCGTTTCGACGCCAACATCGTTGAGCATACCGATGCGCTCAACCAGCAGCGCGAAACCGAGGTCGATTGGAAATACTTCCAGTGGCTGACTCTGCTGTTCGTCGAGATATATCTCCACGAGTATTTCCGCGATCGCGAGGCGCTCAAGGCCAGCCTCAACTGCCAGGTCGAACGGTTCAATAGCTACTGGCAGGGACAGGGCTACCAGACAGGCATCGGCCCCTATGAGGATGATGACCTCAACAAGCTGTGCCTGCAGAACGCCACGGGCTCAGGCAAGACCCTGCTTATGCACACTAACGTGCGTCAGTTCCGTCATTATGCCCGTGAGCACCATCGGATTGCCGACTACGGCCAGATCATTCTGATTACGCCCAATGAGCGCCTCAGCGAGCAGCACCTGCTTGAGTGCCGTGACTCCAGCCTGGAGGCGGAGCGCCTGAGCCAGGACGGTGGTGACCTGTTCAGCGGCGAGCGGAAATCGCTGAGCCGCGTTGCGGTGACCGAGATCACCAAGCTCGGCATCGAGCAGGGCAAGAAGACCATGGCGGTGGACAGCTTCGGCGATGGCAACCTGCTGCTGGTCGATGAAGGGCACCGCGGACTGGGATCGGCGAGCGAAGAGAAGGGGTGGCTGTCGCATCGCAACAAGCTGGCCGGGCGTGGCTTTACCTTCGAGTACTCGGCCACCTTCAAGGAGGCCGTGGTGGCCGCCAAGGATGCTGCGGTGGAGGAGACCTACGCCAAGGGCATCCTGTTCGATTACGGCTACCGCTACTTCTACGAAGATGGGTACGGCAAGGATTACCGAATCTTCAACCTTCCGGAGAAGGAGACACAGCAGCGCTACACCTATCTCACGGCGGCACTGCTGGCCTTCTACCAGCAGCAGCGCTATTACCAGGAGGAGCATGGCCAGCTGACCCAGTGGAACCTGGCCGCGCCCCTGTGGGTGTTCGTGGGGGCCAGCGTGGTCAAGGACGACGGCAGCAAGGAGACCGCCAAGAACTACAAGGATCGTGCTTCCGATATCGCCCAGGTCCTGGGATTTCTGGCCTGGTTCCTCGGAGAGAAGGACGAGGCCCGCCGGGCACTCAGCGCCGTTTATGAGGGTGATGCGGCCAGTACTGGCCTGATCGACAAGCAAGGCAATGAGATCTTCTCGGGCAGCTTCCCCTGGCTTAAGGCGCAGGGGCCATCCGTTGAGGAGCTCTACCGCGACATCCTCACCCATACCTTCCATGCCCCGGGCGGCGGCACGCTGAACGTAGATCGCATCACCGGTGACTCTGGCGAGCTTTTGCTGAAGGTGGGGGAGGCAGAGAAGCCCTTTGGCCTGATCAATGTGGGCGATGCGCTGGGTCTGGCTGAGCACCTCGAGGATCGGAAGATCCAACACCTTCAGGTCCGCAAGTCTGAGCTGGCCAATCCTATCTTCGCCGAGGTCACTCGTGAGAGCTCACCGGTCAACCTGCTGATCGGCTCCAAGAAGTTCATCGAGGGCTGGAACTGCTGGAGAGTCTCCAGCATGGGACTGATGAACACCGGCAAGAAGGAGGGCTCGCAGATCATTCAGCTGTTCGGCCGCGGCGTGCGTTTGAAAGGCCGCGACATGAGCCTAATGCGCTCCAGCCGGCTCGATCCGGTGTTGGCACCGAAGCACCTCTATCTGCTGGAGACCCTCAACGTATTCGGCGTTGGCGCCGACTTCATGGCGACCTTCCGGGATTTCCTGGAGGACGAAGGCCTGCCGGGCAATGACCAGCCTGAGATCCATACGCTCAAGCTGAACGTGATGGAGGACGTGGGCAAGTCGCTGAAGATGCTGCGTCCCAAGGTCCGACAGGACACCAAGCAGGCTTACAGCTTTCACCGCGACGGCCCCCTGGTGCGCTTCGGGCACCCTGTGGCTACCGTCGGTAGTGGTTTCCGTCATGAGCTGGGCCTGACGCCTGATATCGTGCTCAAGGAGCGCAAGATAGAGCTCGACCGCTACCCCCGGGTCGAAAGTCTGCAGGCTTCGGGCGTGAAGGACGTAATGGCCAAGCCCGGCCAGGCCAAACAGCACGAGCGCTACTTCGATGACGACCGCCTACTGTTCCTGGACATGGCTGCCCTGGAGCGGGACATGGAGCGCTACCGCCGCGCCCGCGGCTACGCCAACCTGCTGATCGATTCTGGCCGACTCCCGGCGCTGCTGAAGAGCCAGGTGTGGTACACGCTGCTGGTCCCCAAGGACCAGTGGAAGCTGCATGCCGACAACTTCCAACGCTACCAGAGCATGGCGCTGGAGCTCCTGTCGCTGCTGATGGACCGGGTCTTCAACTACCACCGCCGAGCCTACCTGGAGCCGCGCATGGAGCTGGTCGCGCTCGAGGATGCCCGAGGCAACCTGCCGGATACCAAGGAGTATCAGCTGATTGTCGACGGTAGCGAATCGGCGTTGATCGACGACATCAAACAGATGAAGGAGGCCATCGAAAAGCAGCGTCAGGCGATCTATCGTTCGTCCAAGTCCAATGGCATCAGCGCCGTGCAAATCGGTGCCCATCTCTACAATCCGCTGCTGCACCTGGGCAAGGACAGCCGTATCCGCGTCGAGCCCGTTGCCCTCAACGACAGCGAGTTTCGCTTCGTTGAAGATCTGAAAGGGTGGCTGGAGCGAAACCATCAGGCGATAGGGGAACGTGGCGAGCAGCTCTACCTGCTGCGTAACCTGGTCAAGCAGGGAATCGGCTTCTTTGAAGCGGGGGGGTTCTACCCCGATTTCATCCTCTGGCATGTGCAGGACGACCGCCAGCGTATCGTCTTCGTCGACCCCCATGGGCTCCGCCATACCGGGCCGAAGGACGAGAAGATCGAGTTTGGGGAGCGAATAAAGGATGTGGAGCGGCGCCTGAAGAGTGAGCACGTTGAGCTGGAAAGCGTCATCCTGGCGCCTTCCAGTACCACGCGAGAATGGATAGTAAGCCACTGGGGGATGACCACAGAGGAGCTGCGTGCCAAGCACGTGCTGTTCATGTCAGATTCCAACTATCTGGACAGCCTGATGCAGGTGGTTGCCGGAAAATCGACCGCAGAGGTGGAGCTTCAACCATGACTCATTTTACCTGTCTTGTTGGTAACCTCTGTAGGATAGCGCCCGGGGCAGGCGTAAACAGAAAGCTTGATTTTTTACCTGATAACCAAAGTTGTTTCTGGAGTTGTTCGTGATTTGTAAGATTCTGCCTTTAATTGCGCTGTCAGTTTTTGTGATGGAAGGCCATGCGTCTACACGTGATCAAGCAATAGATGAAGCAGAGAGGGAGTATGAGTCGCAAGTAGAGGTTGAAAAAAGTTGTGCAGAAATTATTGAAGATAGTGTAAGTAGTGTTCCTGATAGGTGTTTGACTAAGGCGGAGCAGTATAGAGAGCTGACGGCCTCTGAGGCTATCCGCCCTGCAAGCAGAGTGTCTGGGGGAGTTGAAAGGTTTTTTGAGGCTGAGGCGGAAAAAGCATGTGAGGATATAGGTTTGGGAGGAGGGTTTTTTTCAAAATCAGAGTGTAAGGAAAATATTTCTTACATGGCGGTTCTGGCATATTCCCATGTTAATAATTCTGGCACTACGTATCCATATGGGGCCGCAAGAAAAAAAGGGAATGAGGCGCCTACTCCTACTACAGACGAAGACTTGGCTAAAGAGAAACTGGCAAAAAATATTCAGACAAAAGCGAATGCGTGCCAGTCGATGATTCGTGGCTCGGGTAAAAATGAACTTCCTGCGTGTTATTATTCTGAATTTGCGCTATCTGTGATTGAAATGTTTTCAGGAGAGCTGGATGCAGCATTTAACAATAAGAAAGATAGAGTTGATAGGTGCTTAGAAAATCCAAGCTTAGCGTCTTGCAAGGATGTTTCTGAGCATGCTGATAACCCGATGGTGACTAAAAGTATGGCAAGAAGTCGCTGGGAAAAGATTGAAGAAATTAAAGCCTGTAGAGACCAGGGTGGAATGGCAGAGTCAGTATCAATCTGGATGGCTGTTAATCAGAAGCTGAGGGCTGCTTCAGAGCTCGAGGAATATATACTTACAAGTGAGGAGGTGGAGGAAATAAAAAGTGAGTCGGAGTTAAGGGCGGTTCTTATGAGTGCTAGTGATGGATTTAATGATTACTGTGATGCGTTGGTTGATATTTATATCGAGGATGTAAAAAATAGCCTTTTTTTCAGCATGTATGAACTTGGCTATTATTGATAATATTTTATAAGAAAACTTGGCGGCTGCTGTATTATGGTCAGCGATTTTGCCGGTCCAGTCGCGAAAGCTCGAACGGAAGCCATGGGGGCATAGCCCCCACAGGCGCCATTTATTGAAAGCTCAATAAGTGGCGCCTGTGGTCATTGGTTGATTTCATTTTATGTTAGGCTGGAAATACATTCCTGGACCCACCTTCTCGCTAAGGTCTTGTATCCATTGAAACTTGGTTAAGCTGATGAAGGATGTTCACTAGGTTGGGCTTGTATTCAGTGTGCCTGTCTACTAATGATGTTACATCAACATTGACAACTTCGCACTGGCTAACACCTTTGCTGCTGAAGAATTCGATTTCTCCCAAGCCTGCCGGTTCATCACCACCTTGTGCCATGCGGTACAGTTTATTCAATATCTCATCATTAGATGAATAAAAGTTAAAAACTTTACCCTCTACAGACTGTAAAGCACCAGCCCATCGCTGTTTGTCGGTACGAGACACCGCCCCACCGAACAGGTAGGCCTCATCCACCTTACACCCAGATCCGACCAGAGCCACTAGTGAGTTTTGAATGACACGCGCCCCTAGCGAATGGCCATAAAGCTTGATTTTAATATCGGGATTGAAGGATTTGAAAAACCGAATTTCTTCAGCAAGACGATTGCCGTAAATCAAGGCATTTTCCACAGCCTCATACCAACATGTCATGCCGGACGTCGTAAAGTTCCTCGAGGGCCACGAGAAGCCTGCAATTGCACCAGGAACTTTACTTGCTTCGAATGGCATCCTCCAGTCAACAAACTGTCCCTTTGACGCCTCAGACATAAACCCGTCAATGCAGATATTGAGCACGCCAGACCTATTGTCTTCAACTATGTGCCGAAGGCCAAATATTTTTTCGGCAGCCCGAGCATCGTCTGACGTGTAATCATCTACGAATCCGCTAGCACGCACTCCCCATTTATGGATTTTCTTAAGACCCGCCACACCGGGTACAAAGTCTGATGCCACATCAGCGACCGCAAGCGCTCTACGTAAGTAATCAGCTCCACTCTGGGCGGCAGCATAGTCGTCCCGGCTTACATCATGCAAACGGCTGAAGGCATCAATACAGGAAGATTTGTAGGCCATGACAGCGGGGAAAATGGATTTAACCACTTCTTTCTTGTCTATATCTAACTCATTGACCATATGACGGATCCCCATGTCGGAGAGGGGGTCATCGTCTTTTTCAAAACGAGCGAGAGAGGCCACCAGTATAAGTTTCTTTTGCCACAGATGTTGTATTTCCATCAGTGAAAAACCGGGGTCTTCATTCACTTGATCTGGAGTAACATCAGCGTGCTGATAAAAGGCGCCGAGAATGTGGTTCAGGAACATAACCTCTGCACCACTGCTAGAAGCGTCATGCTGCTTCATCACCCTTTCATTGAAAGCTATCAAGAAAGTAGTTGCTTCGGGTGCGCTCAGCTCGTTAAGCTTTAAGGAGTTAAGCATGAACATTTTTTCTGAGGCTGAAATCGTCTCTAGCTCTTTTTTGCTAAGCGAGTTTTCATATATCAAGTCATAAATGTCACAGGAAGTTTTGAAGAAGGTTTCTGTCATTGCCGCCATGTCGGCCTTGGCTTTGTCGCTCAGGTGAATGTTTGGCTCAATGCTTTCATTGATAAATGTTTTTAATTCACCTCCGTTTGAAAGAAAAGACAAACCCTTCCTCTCAACGAAGCAATTCTCTGCCAGCTTGGCAAGAAATAACAGCAATTTTTGAGAGCCGAGCGATAACACTTCGTGGATGACCTCGCTAAAGAGCCAGCGTTCTCGCATATCTAAACGCATTGATACGGCTACATCATCATCCTCAAGACCAGAAAAAGCGCATAGTGTTTCGAGGAAAGAGACTTCTTTTTCATTCATTGGCGGTGTCTGGAAGAGAATCAAGCCCAATAGCTTGATGATTGCCTTACGTTCCGGCAGTTCTCTCTCTTGCAAAACGGAGTAGATCACATCATGTCCTCTTCTTTCGTTGACGTACCTGGGCACGCTGGTCTGTCCCTATTGATAAGTATCGGCAGGTAGAGGAGTAGGTTTATAGTCGCGACGAAATTTTTCCTATCAGAGCACTTCTGTATCATTTTCCAGCGCTTCTCGAACAGGTCACCACGGAGGCTGGGTCCCCTTGCGGTCGATCCGATGACCAAACTGGTCTAGGTGGACGGCCTCTGGCCTAACCCGCAGGCCGGCGTCAGCAGGTGCTACTCGTCGAACGACTCAACATTAGATCAACGATCAGTTGCTGACGGTGTTGGTAGTACAGCGACGAGCGGCTGATGCCCAGCAGCTGATACTGCCGCCGCAGACTCGGGGTGAGCTGGAACATGTATTTAGTTTTTGATGACGCGAGTATATTTAAAATTGCTCCCTTTTATGCTTTGCGGGCTGCTGCTCTTGGATTTTAGGTCGTCTTTTAGGCATATGTTGCAGATTTTTCTTGTTGCCTCGCTAGTTCGAAACCGTCTATGGCATATGACACAGCTTCTATATTTTGGTGAATTTCTTTGTGAGCTCTTGTCCTCTTTCTTGGCTTTTTTTGTGTTTGGTTCACTTCTTGGCTTGATTTTTTCGATTTCCGAAGGTGACTTGTTTCTAGCCGTCTGTTTCTCAAGAATTGATATTTTTTCTTTGTATTTTTCTATGAGATGAGCCTGTTGTTCAATTTTAAATCTCATTTCTGAGATTTCTGCTCTGAACTGATCCTTAACCTGCTCTTCTATTTTCTTTTGAAGGTCTTGATCTGTCATGTTTCTCTCTTATTAGTAAATTCCGCTTCAGCGTCAGTGGAATGTCATATCACGTGCGGCGATTGTTCGTGCCGTCTCTAGAATCTCATCACGCCAGTGGGGAGGTGACAGTACTTCGACACTGGCCCCCATGCCCATCAGCCACCACAGGGTCTGCTGGTCGTCGGGTACGATCGCTTCCAGCCGCTGCCAGTCACTCTCGGCGAGCGGCGTCAGCGTCTGGGATTCTGCCAGGGGCGTCTCGGCGAGTAACCAGGCCATCTGGGGCTCGACATGGGCGATCAGTGTCACGTCAACGGGGCTCTGCCTATAGCCGAAGGCGCCGCGGCGGATGTAGTCGTCTAGCTCGAAGTTGGGTGCCTCCCTCCAGAGGGCGTCACTAATCATGGCGGCTCTGAAGCGGTGCAGGGCAAACTGACGGATGTCCGTGTAGTCGTTCACCGTGGCTAGCAGATAGGTCACGCTGTGGCGGCTGACCAGCCCCTGGGGGTGCAAGGTGAAGCGTTTCTCTTCCTCTGCACTGCGCGACAGGTAGCTCACGTCCAGTGCTTTCTGTTCCAGCAGGGCCTGGGTAACGGCCTGCCACACACGCTCTTCCAGCGGCGCCGGAATCAATGCCTTGCCGTTGGGGATGGCGCGGACTCGCCTCGCCCATAGGCTCAGGCCGTTGCCGGCTAGATCATCGAGTAGCTGCCTGGCATCACGAAACTGCGGGGACAGCTGTCCTACCACTACTGGTGGCAGCAATCCTTTCAGATACTCTTCGGCCAGCACTAGGGTGAGGGCGCTGGGCACGTCCAGGGCCGGAAGGGTGCAATGAAAATCGCGGTCGAAGTACCAGCGGTAGGGCTTTTGGGTGTCGTCGCAGGTGAGCGGGAAGTGTAGGGCTAGTTTGTCGCGCAGATCGCGCTGCAGGGAGCGGGTGTCGATTTGGAAGCCACGCTCATGAAGCTTCTCGAGTAGCACCGGCGTTGAGATGCGCCCGGGGCTACGCGGGATTAGCTGCAGCATGGTCAGGTAGCGGAACAGGGTATCGCGGATCTCGGACATGGACGGTCCTTGTCGTGAGTGGCCAAGATGGCCTACAGCCTAACCGGATTTAGGTCCGCTCACCAGCAATTGAGCAGCCATGACGCCATCGGTGCGGGTAGTTGCGGACTGCCTAGATATCGCTTTACCAGCTCATGGATGCGCGGTGGCCAGGAATCGGTGAGGGATTTCGCCGTGGTGCCAGCGGACCAGGGCGTGGCGTCCAGGCTATGTTCGTCATCGAGCAGCGGGTTGCCGGCGAGCCAGGCATATACCTCTGGCAACGGCCTTCCCACGCAGGCGGGAAACAGCACCGCTTGCGGCGGCAGGTGCATTCCCAGCATCAGCAGCGCGGCATTGACCTCGTGATCGCAGGCCAGGTGCCAGCGGCGTAGGTCAGCGTTGGGAGCAGGCTGAAGCCGGAAGTGTCCCGCTGCGCAGTGCCAGACCAGGTGGGCCTGCATGAAGCGGCGCGTGGTGTCATCAAGGCCAGCACTCCAATTTGGGTTCACCAGGAGCCGAGAGCCATCGGTGGCGGCCGTAGCTACCCCGGAGGGTGCCTCCTCAATGGGCAACCCTTCGGCCAGCAAGGCTGAGGCGGGCTGCCCAGTTCGCCAATCTCGACGGTCGGCCTCCCATTGCCGAAGTGCCTCGGACCGGTTTTGGCGCGTTGTGTGCTGATGCCCCGTTGTGTCATTAGGTTTTGTTATCCATGCCATGATGACACTGCCCTGTCGTTTGGTGGTGGTCAACAGTGTCGTGTAGTGAAGCGACAATTCACGTCGCAAGTTTTGAGCTAGGCCAGGGGGAAGGTCAGAGGCAGTGATTGATGTCGTGCTCAGGACCAGCAGCTCACATTGAAGGTCAAGCCTGGATGGGCGGTCTCAAGTTTCTGAAGCTGCTGCCGATATCCAAGGGTAGAAAAATTGGAGGTACACTCATGGGTTGGATATTAGGCATCGTCGCGGTCTTCGTCGTCTTTTTCGTTTGGGTGATTCTAAGGGGAATTGGTCGTGCTTCTTCAGCTGGAGATTCCCCGGGCGTGGGGACGGTGTTGGCAGTTCTTGTGTTTGGGGGTGTTGGCTTCGCGGCAATGACCTATCTTACTGATAGTACTGGCTGGGCTGTATTTGGGGCCATCGTCGGTGGGCTAACGGTACTATTCCTTCAACAGGATTCGCCTACCACGTAGCAGCCTGAAGTGGAGGCACCTGTGACCGCCCATTCTTTGTCACGATGACACGGATAGCCGGTCAGAAACGGTTGATCAATATGGGCTGGATGCGGAAATCACGAGGATTTTTCGCGCTGCTGTTACAGCGTACTAACTCAAAGCTTGATGATGAAGTCAGCCCGCTCCTGCATCATCGCCCGTCGCTTTTCGAAAAGGTCACCGCGCCGGTAGGCTGCCTCCACCAGGGCGATGCCGTTGGCGGCCGCCAAATGGCTCTTCCCCCCGCGAGGAGGACCGAACTGGATCAGGTTGGCGCCCTCGTCGAGCCAGCGGTCGCCGCTGATCAACGCCATCACCTGGGCCTGGGAGACCATCGGCACCACCGTGAAGTCGAAGCTGCCGAGGGTCTTGCCCGGCGGCAGGCGGGCATCGGTCAAGTGGCGCTCGAGCCGGCGCCGGGCCCGCTCGGTGAGTTCGTGTTCGGCGAGGGGGCCAGTAGCCTCGCCGCCGGCCAGCCCTCCTGATCGGCTTGGACGGCGAATTGTGGCCAGATGGCCTTGAGGGTGGGCAGGCGCAGGTCGTTGAGCATCAGGGTGAGCCGCGTGGCATCGGTTATCGTGGAAGCACTCATGCCATACCTCCGCCCCTCGGGCGGTCCATCAGCGCGTCATAGATCCCCAGCGACTCCAGTCGCACCTCGACGTGGGGGAACTCGGCTGGGGCGGGAGCGAAGCCCTCCCGCAGAACGTCGAGTTGCTGCAACTCGCCGGCCTCGAGCAGCACCTTCAGGTGCTGAGCGAGTGCCGCTTCACAGCCCCACTCGTGGGCCAGTGCCAGCAGGCCGACCATGCAGCGACTGGCCAAGCGGGCGTTCCGCTCGGCGAGCAAGGCGTCGAAGGTGCGTCGATAGGCCTCCCGCGGGAACAGCTGGTCACGGTAGACCAGGTGCAACAACGCCATCGGCTTGCGCCGCAGGGCATGAATGACGTGATGGTAGTTCACCACATGGCCATGCCGGTCGCCGCCCTAGGCACGCCCGCGGGTCAGGGTCAACAACGAACTGCCACCGACGAACACCTCCAGGCGATCGTCATGCAGGTGCACTCGCAGCTGATGGCCAATCAGCCGGGACACTACAGTTAGGAATATCTCGCCCGTATCGCTCTGGATACAGGCTGGAGCCATAAAGATTATCGCGGCTTGGCCGATAGATAAGAGTGGTCTAGGATTTTATCCTTGTCACTTTTGGAATAAGAGATGCATGATATAATGTAAGAAGAATTCTTGGTCGATGATATGCAGGTTGAATCTTGGTTTAAGGAGTTTCTATTTTTTGTAATTCTTATCTGGTGCTGACTCCTTAGTATTGATGTGGCAATACGTGGGCGATAGGTTTAACTAGGAAAATGAGGGTGGAAGAGTGAGTTTCTTAAAAAAAGCGAAGGGTGTGTTCAACAGTGCCAAATGTAAAGTTGGAATGCATGGCGGAACATTCGTAAGGATTGATGGTAAGCCTGAATGTTACTTCCATAAAACATGCCCGGATTGCAAGGAGAGCATAGTAAAAAACAAGCATAAGTATGGGGATGGAGTTTATCCAAGAGAAAGGGAATGTTTGAAAAGATCAACCTGTGTTTACTGTGATCATATCGTGGAAAAAGTGATGCATCAGTATACTAAGAGCAGGGTAGGCGTTAAATGCAACATAATTGAACGTTGTGTTCGATGTGGTAGTGAGCGAGAAAAGGGAGGCAAAGAGCACATCTGGGGTGATTGGAGTGTAACCTCTCCGGGGCACTCATCTCGTGCTTGTGCACAATGCGGGGAGCAGCAACACAAACGACAAAGCTAGGTATGCGGGGCCAGTCACCATGTAAATTGATGACTGGCTTAATTTAGTTTTGTGCGTGGTATTATATTGAAAATTTCTATCTAAAAAATTTTAAGAGTAATAGCCTGTTGCTCCACCATTAGAATTTCCTATGTATGGAAGGTATGCGAGAAGTGTGTACAGTGATGAAGTCAGCCCACTCCTGCATCATCGCTCGCCGCTTCTCGAACAGATCGCCACGCCGGTAGGCAGCCTCCACCTTGTTCTCGATGGTGTGAGCCAGGGCCATTTCGGCCACGTCGCGGGGGTAGCTGGTGACCTCGCCGGTCCAGTCGCGAAAGCTCGAGCGGAAGCCGTGGGGCACGAAGTCACCACGCTCGCCGTCCAGGCCATAGCCCATGCCGCGCATCAGCTGCAGCATGGCCATGTTGGAGAGGGGGCGTCCATAGCGTGCGCCGGGAAACACATAGGAATTGCCCTTCACCCTTGGGAGCTCGCTCAGCAGTTCCACCGCTTGCTGGGGCAGCGGCACACGATGTTCTCGGCGCGCCTTCATCCGGTCTGCTGGGATCGTCCAGGTCTCATTGTCGAGGTCGATCTCTGGCCACTCTGAGCGAAGAACTTCCGAGGTCCGCGTCGCTGTCAGGATCAGAATCTGCAGTGCCTTGGAGGAGATGCTGGTATAGCCCTGGAGCTCAGCCATGAAGGCGGCAACCTCCTCGTAAGGCATGGCAGGGTGGTGGGTCACCTTCTTTACTCGGGAAGGCCTGGCCAGCAGCTTGTCGAGATGGCCACGCCAGCGAGCCGGATTTACGGGGTCTCGGTAGTTATGCGCCGCCGCGTAGTCGAGGACATTCTCGATCCGACCTTGAACCCGCTTGGCCGTTTCGGTCTTGCTGGTCCAGATCGGTGACAGGATCTTCTGGACGTCCTGGGTGGTGACCTCATCGACAGGCTTGCTCCCGATGACTGGCCGAGCGTAAGCCTTCAAAGTGCTGACCCATTGCCGGGCATGCTTGGCGTTTCGCCAGCTGCGGCGGTGGGACATGATGTACCGGGCGGCGCAGCTAGTGAAGGTGGGCGTTGCTTCGTCACTTTGGTCTTCCGCAATGTCGACTTCAATGGGATCGATTCCGCTTTTAACGAGCTTGCGGTTCTCGGATGCTCTTTCTCGGGCTTCCGCGAGGGACGTTTCTGGGAAGCTTCCCAGGCCCATGTAGCGCTGCTTGCCCTGTAGCTTGAAGCGGTAGATCCAGCTCACCGACCCACCGGCGGTGATCTGGAGGTACAGCCCCTGGCCATCGCCGGTCATGCCTTTCTTGCTTTCCTTCGCGAGCTTCTGTACCGCCTTGCTGGTGAGCTTGCCCATGAGTGTCCCTGTTGCGCCGCTGCTTGATGCCATGCAGCCTACCACAACCTGACCCACACTTTGACCCACACATTGGTCCAGGGTTTATCAGGACTGCATAAGGCAGTACTGGACAAGAAGGAATTAAAAACTATTTAATATCAATTGTTTGTGGGTCATCTTTGTATCGCATCGGATAACCAGTATACGGACTCCCCCTCCGCCACGAATATCGATTAAGCCGCTGATTTCAGCGGCTTTTTCTTTTTCCAGCTTATGGTGGCCATACTTTAACCGACACCTATGAAGAGGCTTTCTCTGGCATCACAGGATGCTGTTGGATAGGTTACTTTTTTCTCTTCATGAAAGGGAATATTTTACCCATTGTATCAGCGAGCACTTGATCGAGCGGCTTATGATCCAGGCTCACAGCGGCTCGCGCTGCGGTATATGTCCCTTTGTATTCCTGAGCTATTTCGCTATCGGTCATGCTATCAGGTAGCTGCTCCTTTTCCCTGATTGCGTCGATTACGGCCTTGTCCATGTCGCCCTCCATTGAAGCCCCTTGCTGTGAAGCATAGTGCAGAATCGCCCTGGCCATGCGCTTTGCGAGGTACCACACTGGAGGCAGCATGCCGCCATCAGGGAGGTCAGATGAAACGTCGTTCCGTAGCCTCGGTTCATCCCGCCTATCGCGACGATATCGGTGACCTGCAGACTCGCCGGCCCTTGCCGGGGCCGGGCGTGCCGCAGGTCGACCCGTTCCTGTTTCTCAATCACCACGGCCCGCAGGTCTATGCGCCCTACAATGCCGGGCTGCCGTTCGGACCGCATCCGCACCGTGGCTTCGAGACGGTGACCTTCATTCTCGAGGGCAGCCTGGCGCACCATGATTCCAGCGGTCATGCGAGCGTGATCGAGGCCGGCGGCGTCCAGTGGATGACCGCGGGCTCGGGGCTCGTGCACGCCGAGATATCGCCGCCAGAGTTCAAGCAGCGGGGCGGTGCGCTCGAAATCCTGCAGCTGTGGGTCAACCTGCCTTCGCGCCTGAAGATGGTGGCGCCGCACTATGTGGGGCTGCAGCGGGAGGACATACCCGCCGTAACTCTCGACGAGGGACGTGTGTCACTCGAGCTCATCGCGGGGGAGCATGCTGGCGAAACCGGGCCGGTCGAATCGTTGACGGGAGTATTCATGTCGGTGGTTCGTCTTGCCGCCGGTGGTCGGGCTGAACTGCCGGCGCCGTCAGGGCGTAACGTGTTTCTTTATGCGGTTTCCGGGCAGGCACGTGTGGCAGGCGACCGCGTGGAACCCTGGCATCTGATTGAGATGAACGACGATGGAGATACCCTTGTCCTCGAGGCCGAGACACGGTGCTGCCATCTCTTCGGGTATGCCGAGCCCATCGGCGAGCCGGTCGTTTCCCATGGCCCTTTCGTCATGAACACGCAGGAAGAGATCGCTCAGGCGGTGAGTGACTATCAGGCCGGAAAGTTCGGCTCGGGGCTTTCGCTGTGAGGGTCGAGGCGCTCGGTATGTCGAGTGCCGACAGGAGAGGGACCTCCGTATAGGTATCAAGCTGACGCGTTGTTGCCAAGCATGGCCAGAAATTCATTCGGTGGCATCGGTCGGCCAAACAGATAGCCTTGATACAAGCTGCATCCCAAACCGGCGAGAACCGAGCGCTGAGTTTCTGTTTCGACCCCTTCGGCGATCACGGACATCTCCAGGCTTTTTGCCAAGGCGATGATGCTGGCGGCGATGGGCGTCGACTGTGTGTCGTGACTCAGGTCGCGGACGAAAGCGACGTCTATCTTGAGCGTATCCAGGGGTAGCGACTTGAGATAGGCCATGGAGGAGTAGCCGGTCCCGAAGTCATCCAGTGCGAAGCGGATGCCCTGGCGCCGCAGCAGGGTCATCTTTTCGATGGTCCCCTGTGGGTCGCTAAGCAATAGGGACTCGGTAAGCTCCAGGGTCAAACACGCTGGGTCAGCGCCATGACGACCAATGGCTGAGAGAACCTGATTCACGAAGTCTGGTTGCTGAAATTGACGCACGCTCACGTTCAGGGACAGCTTCAGCGTGCGCAGCTCTGGCTGCTGGCGCCACTCTCCCAGCAACCGACACCCTTCCTGCAGAACCCAGTTGCCAAGTGGCAGGATCAGGCCACTCTCCTCAGCCAGCGGAATGAAACTCCCTGGGGATATTTGGCCGCGCCTGGGATGTTGCCAGCGGATCAGGGCTTCAGCGCCTACCACTCCTTGCACGGCATCCACTTGGGGCTGCAGGTGCAGGTGGAATTCATCGCTGTCGATAGCGAGGCGAAGTTCGCGCTCGAGAGCAAGGCGCTCCTCCAACTCCCTCTCCAGTGCGGGACAGAACAGCCGAGGAAGACCGTTGCGCTCACGCTTGGCCTCCAGCATGGCCAGGCCGGCGCGCTTGAATAGGTGTGCGGTCCCTCCCCCTTGGTGGGGCGAGAAGATCAGCATGCCGACATTGATTCGACACGGATAGGTGTGGCCTTGGAGCTGGTAGTCCGCGGTAAGAGAGGCCACGACGCGCTCGGTAAGGTCGTGTGCTTCGCGTTCGGCGGTGGGCCGATCCCGCGTCGAAAGTGGGGTCAGTAGGGCAAATTCATTCCCATCTAGCCGTGCCGCGAACAGATCGTTGCTGGCCCAGCCACGCAGACGAGCTGCCAGCTGGCGTAGCATCTCGTCTCCGACGTCCTGCCCCAGGCTATCATTGAGAAATTTGAAGCGGTCAATGTCGAACAGCACCAACAGAGCCAATGAGCTGGCGGACTCGCGGTGATTCTCGGACCCATCCAATCGTTCCTGCAGGGCTCGTCGGTTGGGCAGCTCGGTCAGAAAATCATGGTAGGCAAGATACAATATCCGCTGCTGGGCTAATTGCTCGGCCGAGCGGTCGCTGATCAGCGCTACGTAGTCTCGTTCTTCACTGTCGGCGTAGCGCACGCGGCTGACGCTCAACCAGGCAGGGAAGGATTTACCATTTCGGTGCTTGGCCTCGATCAGGCCGCTCCACTCGCCTTTCTCTGCCAGGGCTTGCCCGATACGCAGATTTAACGCCCGGCTGTCATCGACATACGCCAACTCCCATAGGGAGCGGCCAGTCGTGCCTTCATTCTCTAATCCCAGCAATTTCTCGAAAGCCATGTTGCAGAGTCGAATGCGGGCCCTGTCATCGAATAGCACAACCCCATCGCGTAGCGCCGAGATCACCTCCAGCAGTTGGGTTCGCGTCATATGCTGGTGTTGCTCGCTGGCTTTCAGGCGGCGCTGCACCCGAGTGGCGACGATGGTGAGCAGGGCTATCAGCAAGGCGCTTCCGCTGATCAGGTAGATCAGCCAGTTCGACTCATGAGTCATCGGCGGCGCCGCTGTGGCGCCAGGTAGAGGCACGAACCAGGCCGCCTGCATGGCCACGTAGTGCATGCCGCTGATGGCCAGCGATACGCATAACGCCGAGATAAGGGCGCCGGTTCGAGAGCTCTGCCGACCCGACTCCTGGCGGCACAGGCGGTAGGCATAGACGCTCAGGATGCCGAGGGCGATGGCCACGCCCAGCGATATCAGGAACAGGCCGAGGGAGTGATGGAGCGCCGCTGGCATGCGCATGGAGGCCATGCCGGTGTAATGCATGAGGCCGATGCCGAGACCTAGCCCGGCCCCGGCCAGCAGCGAGGTGCGGTGGGGTGGGACTTGCTGGCGGGATAGCACCAGCATGACCGCAAAACTGCCCAGTATGGCGGGAATCATCGACAACCCGGTCAGCGCCGGGGCGTGGGTTACCCTAAAATCGAGCCGGTAGGCATGCATGCCAGTGAAGTGCATGCTCCATACTCCAAGGCCCATTACACTGGCCCCGCTAGCCAACCACAGCCAGCGCCAGCTGGCTCGCCGGGCGGTGCCAACGAGATTGATGATGTCCAGGCCGGTATAGGCGGCTGCCAGCGCGACGGCCCACGATACCAACACAAGGGGAAAATAGTGCTCGCCCTGGATGGCGCCCAGGGCATGAGGGTCAATCACGAGATGGGTAAGTATCGTCATGCAGTATTCATCGGCAGCGCTCGCGGATTACTGAGGGACAAAAAGAGTCATTGATGACAATGGGAGGCAGCCGGAAACGAGCGCGCATCTCCAAAAAATGCAAGGGAACGTCCCAGGAAGAGGTGCCATTCAGGCAGGTGAGGCCACCGTGGCTTTCGTGGAAGCTGCAAGCCGCCAAACAGGCAACCCACCCAGGGAATCCGCGATGACCGACAGGAGCATGGCACTATCGGTGCTGCTTGAAAAGTAACACGGCTGGTCGATGCGGTGCTGGAGCAGGCTGATGAAGGGCAGGCCAGCCGCCGGTACCGGGGCTGGCCCCGGCGACCAAGGAGTCGATCACGACGGTAGGGACATTCAGTCCTGCCTCGTATCGAAAAGATCGCCGAGATCCCGGTCGTCACTATCCAGCCGGAAAGTGGCGCGGGGCGGGTCGAAGTCCTCCTGTTCGCCGATCACTTCGCCCGCCTGCGAGATGATGATGCTGCGCTTCTCGGCAAAGCAGTAGTGATAGCGTTTGATCTAGTCGTAGCTCCTGGTTCAGGTTCATCGTTCTACCGCCTTTGCGGCATCTGCTGTTCACCGGGCGTCACGCGGTTCGTAGCGGCTTGCGCCGTCCGGTCTCCGGCCAGCATGACGTCGTTGCGCAGCTCCCGACGTACGATGTCATCCTGGGCCAGGCGGTGGCCCGTCAGAGTATCCGCAAGTCGCCCATCCGGCAGGGCGGGTGGCCCACCAGCGGCAGCGAAAAGAGGGAGCTCATGCGAGAGGCGGTTGTGAGGTGTCATGGCTGTCTCCTGTTCCCCTGGTGTGATCGGCAAGCGCCGACCCAGGGGAGTGGAGTCGCACGCCGCTTTAGCTGCATTTCTATTCCGCCCGCAAGTTGGTGCTTAAATCGGCGGTGGCCAGAAGGCCGGACAACAAAAACCCGCTCAGCGAATGCTAAAGCGGGCCTCTGGCGTCGCTTTAGCTGCATTTTTAGAGCGCCCGCAAGCTGAGTTCAAATCGGCGCTTCCAGCACAGTAACCAGCCTGCCCATGCAGTGTCAATTCCGATCTCCGCCAGCAGGTCACCCCAACTACACTCCAAGATCAGGACTTGCACAGCAATGGAGTTGCTATGAAACACTTCGAGAAGACCAAGCATGTGGGCCACCGAAGCTTTATCATGCTGGCTCGGCTAGCCCGCTACGAGTTCGCGGCACTACTGTGCGTCCTGATACTTTTCGGAGGAGTCTGGGGGTTCGTCGAACTGGCCGATGAAGTATCCGAGGGTGACATCCAGAGCATCGATGAGACCCTGCTGCTCTCCCTACGCAACCCTGCCGATTACACAGACCCGCTCGGCCCTGGCTGGGTAGAGGAGTTGGGGCGGGATTTTACTGCACTCGGCGGTGTCGGAGTGCTCGTACTGATCTCGCTCGGCGCCCTGGGCTACCTGCTACTCGCCCGACGCTATCGCGCGGCGTTGTTTGCCTCGGTCGCGGTTCCCGGTGGCATGCTGCTCAGCACCTTGATGAAGGTTGGCTATGATCGCCCACGGCCCGATCTTGTTCCTCATGAATCCTTCGTCTACACCGCAAGCTTTCCCAGCGGCCACGCAATGATGTCAGCCGTGACCTACCTGACTCTTGCTGCTTTGCTCATTCGTGTTCAGCCTGAGCTGAGGTTGAAGGCATACATCCTGGTGCAGGCGATATTGCTCACGCTGCTTGTAGGCATGAGCCGTGTATACTTGGGGGTCCATTGGCCTACGGATGTCCTTGCAGGCTGGACGGCCGGCGCGGCCTGGGCGGCGCTGTGCTGGCTCGTGATGCGCTGGATGCAGCGGCGGGGGCAGGTGGAGTCGGAGGAGAGCTGGTCAGATACCGAATAGCGTGACCGCCAGCTGACGATCGTGGCTCTTGGCACATCGTTGCCTGAGCTGGCGGTACTGGGTATCGCCGGTCCTATCGCGCTGCAGTGAAAGTCACGATGAGCGTTCTGGCTTACACCACGTGTCGGTAATCTCTTACAGCACAAGGTATCTCAGGTTAATAGTTATCGCCCTTCTTAGCTGTCATAGTGAGCACATCGGACAAGGAGGCCCCACAGGGAAGATTGAGTCAGGGAGACTCACGCACCAGGGATGCTCAGGCAGGACGCTTGAGGTAGTGGAAAGGAAGCGAAGATCTGGCCCGGCCTCACGGCCGGGCTTCTTTTATCTGGCTCTTGCCGCGGGCAGCTCCTCCCAGCGCGTCGAGTAGCGCTGGGTGAGGTTGTCGCAGCGCAGGTGCCAGGCGGCCCCGGGGCTGGGCGTGCCGAGCGTTATGGTGCCGCGTCCCATGCGTTTGTTGAGCTCGTCCATGGTTGCCATCAGCTTCTGACTGCGCTGCCGGTCGGCGTCGCTCTGGGATGTGTCGAGTAGCGAGAGCTGCTGTCGATGGCAGTCGATGAGATCGAGCAGCATCACGCCGCCTTTCTGGTACCGGTAGCCCCTGCGGTAGATGCGCTGCAGGGCGTTGCCGGCGGCGTCGAGGATCTCACGGCTGTCGTCGGTGGGGCGGGAGAGCTCGACGGCCAGGCTGGGCGAGTATTGAGGCAGGTCGTCACGAAACGGGTTGGTCTTGAGGAACACCAGCACCGCGCGAGCAAGGCTGCCCTGGCTTCGCAGCTTTTCGGCGCCTCGCTGGCCGTGCTGACGGATCGCCTCGCGAATCTCGTCAACGTTCTCGGTGAGCTTGCCGAACGATCGGCTGGTCATGATGCGCTGGCGGGGTTCATGGAAGTCGTTCATCTCGATACAGGAGATGCCGCGTAGCTCCAGCACGGTGCGCTCGACGGTGACGCTGAACTGCCGTCGGATTCGCTTGGGATCGGCCTGGGCGAGGTCCCAGCCGGTGCGAAAACCCAGCACGGCGAGGCGTTCGGCAAGGCGCCGGCCCACGCCCCAGAGCTTGCCCAGCTCGAGGCGCTTCAGCAGGGCGCGGGTTTCCGCGCTCTCGGCCCGTAGCACGCAGACACCGCCATAGGCGGGGATCTTCTTTGCTGCTCTGTTGGCCAGCTTGGCCAGGGTGCGGGTGGGGGCGACCCCAACGCAGACGGGAATGCCGGTGTACTGTCGGACCTTATGATGGAGCTGCCGCGCATGCTCAAGCAGTTGGCCCGGCTCGAAGCCGTCGAAGCGCACGAACATCTCATCGATGCTGTAGGGCTCGACACCGGAAGAAAACTCCCCGAGCACCGCTTGCACCCGTTGGCTCATATCGCCGTAGAGCTCGTAGTTGCTCGAGAGCAGGCGAATTCGACCCTGGCCCACCAGGTGCTGGATGTCGAAGGCGGGCGTGCCCATCTCGATACCGAGGGCCTTGATCTCGTTGGAGCGAGCGATGAGGCAGCCGTCGTTGTTGGAGAGCACGCCTACGGCCTGGCCATTCAGCCGCGGTTGGAACACGCGCTCGCAGCTGACGTAGAAGCTGTTGCAGTCCACCAGGCCGATCATGCTCATACAGAGTACTCATGAATGACCGCGCGCACCACGCCCCACACCTGACAGTCGAGTTCCCCGAGGGGGATCGGCGCATAACGGGGATTGCCCGAGCAGAGATGCGGCTGGTTGCCGAGCAGCTCGTAGCGCTTCACGGTGATCTCACCGTCGACCATGGCCACCAGGATATGGCCGGGGCGCGGGTCGATGGAGCGATCGACCAGCAGCAGGTCGCTTTCGTGTATGCCCAGGCTCACCATGCTGTCGCCAGTGACCGTCATGAAGAACGTGGCCGCGGGGTGTTTTACCAGGCGTTCGTTCAGGTCGAGCGTGCGGCCTTCGTAATCCTGAGCAGGCGAGGGGAAGCCCGAAAGCCCTGCGCGGCCGAGTGCCAGCGGGTACGGCAGGGCCTGGGTAGCCGGGTCAGGGTGGGCAGGAATGAGGTGCTCCGGTGGCATGGCGGCTTATCTCGAATGCTGTTGATACATACAGTATTCTCGACAATGCCGGTGATAGGCAACAGGCAAACGCTAATGGAAGTTAGCGATGGGTGGCTTGGTGACAAGAATAGCCAGGCGAGGGAGGGACATGGGCTTGAACCACCTGAATACGGCGTGCGTAATAATCATGTTCTACCATCACTAAAGATGACCGTGATCAATCCCTCGACCCGAGAAGGTAGCACTGAATTCGGGCGCGTAGGGTGGCTGGGTGATATCGACCGCCACTCGATTCCGCCCCGTGAGGAGCGCGACGGACGACTAGGGGTCTGAAAAGCCGGCGAGCGAAGGCCAGGGCTAGGCCCGTTCCCTACGGGCCAACGCACTTCCCACATCCATGTGGGTCGCAAGGCAAAAATTGGCGAAGAGACGGAGTTTACGGGGTGTAAATGAGTACTTTGAGCCGATTTTTAACGCCGCATGGCCGAGCGCAGCCAGTTTTCGGACAATGCCTAGTGCTGAAACCAGTCGTATAAGGGTACAGCCGGACCTTCGCCTGCTTCAGGACCGCCTTCAATTGACAGGAGGTTCCCATGGCGATCCGGCTAACCGAGCCCCTGCGTCAAGAGTACGAGCAGCTGTTCGAGAGTTGCGACATCCTTTCCAAGCGCGAGGCCGAGGTGGAGCGCAGCGTCGATCGGCTGCTCTCCCATCGCGATCGCTACCAGACCGTTACCGAGCGCCGCGGGGTGCCCTGGCACTTCGTGGCGCTGGTGCACAGCATGGAATCGGGCTGCAGTTTCCGCTGCCACCTGCACAACGGCGATCCGCTCACTGCGCGCACCGTCCAGGTGCCTGCGGGCCGGCCGAAACGCGGTACCCCGCCTTTCGACTGGGAGGTGAGCGCCGCCGATGCCATGGCGCTGAAGCGCCTGGACGGCGACACCGATTGGAGCCTGGCCGGCACCCTCTATCAGCTGGAGCGGTACAACGGCTGGGGCTACCGTATGTACCACTCTCACGTGCTTTCGCCCTACCTGTGGAGTTTCTCGACGCACTACACCAGCGGCCGCTACGTGGCCGATGGTCGCTGGTCCGACAGTGCTGTCTCGCGCCAGTGCGGTGCGGCGGTGATGCTGCGGCGACTGGTCGAGCGTGGTGAGACGGACCTGGCCGACCAGCCGGCGGCAACGCTCTATGCGCAGGTAGCCACCGAGCCAGCCGGCGATAAGGGCAGCCAGCGCCCCCTGGTGTCGCGCCATCGCATGCGACGCAGCCGCCGTGATGCAGAGAAAGAGAAGGCCCAGCGGCTGCAGCGCTGGCTGACCAGCTTTCCGGGCATCTTCCTGAAGCCCGACGGTATCCCCGGGGATCGCACCTCGAATGCCTATCGCCTGGTCACCGGCCACTATCTGCCCGGCGACCCGCGCGGTGAGTGAGTCGCCGGATCACGCCGCGGCCATTCCGCGGACAAGCGGCTACCCTTGAGATAATGCGAGCGCCGAAGCGCCGGTGGGCGGTCGCGTCCCTCGCCGAAATACAAAAACGATAGTGAGGCCGTATCATGAGCCATCGTCCCCTGTTACTGCTGCACGGCTGGAACGACGAAAGTAAATCATTCGAGAGGCTGGTTGGGCACCTGCGCAAACGGCTGGGGGCAGGGCGCATTCAGCGCATTGCCATCGGTGATTACCTCTCCAAGGACGATGCCCTGCGCTTCGATGATTTGCAGGCGGCCCTGGATCGTGCCTGGACGCTGCAGGGGCTGCCGCGCGATGCTGCCAGCGTTGACCTCATCGTACACTCTACGGGTGGCTTGGTGATTCGCGACTGGCTGGTGCGCCACTTCGCTCCCGATGCCGCGCCGGTCAAGCATCTGGTGATGCTCGCGCCGGCCAACTTCGGCTCGCCGCTGGCCCACATGGGCCGTTCGATGCTGGGGCGTATCACCAATGGCTTCTTCAGCCGCCAGGCGGGGCAGGCGGTGTTGGAGACCGGGGCCAATATCCTGCGCGGCCTGGAGCTGGCCAGCCCCTTCAACTGGGCATTGGCCATGCAGGATCGTTTCGCTGAGGGCGAGGGCATGTATGCCCCCGGTCGGATCCTGTGCACCGTGCTGTGCGGCAATACCGGCTACGGCGGGATCCGCTCATTGGCCAACGAGGAGGGCGGCGACGGCACCGTCCGGCTGGCCACGGCGAACCTCAATTGCGGCCATATGCAAATCGCCTTCCGCGAAAAGGAGCGCGACAGTGGCCGAGTCACCGTGCCTGAGGTGGTCGACTACCGGCCGTCCAGCGGACGCAGTGCCTTTCGGATTCTCGATGGCCTGGATCACTCGGCGATCAAGCTCGACGCCGCCGAAAGCCGACTGAGCGGTGGTCAGAAGGAGGCACTGGCGCTGATCGAGCGAGGCCTGACCATCGACGACGATGCGTTCGACGACTTCTGTAACGAATGCGATGCGGCCAACCAGCAGCTGACCCGCCAGCCGGGGGATAGGCGTGGCAAACCGGGCTTCCAGAATACCGTGGTACGCGTGCGCGACCAGTTCGACGCGCCGGTGGGGGACTACCTGATCGAGTTCTACGACCCCCGCCGTTCGGATGGTGGTTCACTGGCACGCACCATTCACGAGTCGGCGATTCGCAAGGTGCATAGCTACCGGGCCGACACCTCGCTGCGTAGCCTGTACATCGATACCACTCGATTGTGTGACGCAGTGGGGCGTGCCGACACCCGGCTTGGCATGTCGATCACCGCCGAGCCGATGCTGGATGAGGACGAGCATAATGCCCGTTACACCCCGGTGGGGTTTCGCACCCTGGCCGACGAGGACATCGAGGATCTCTGCCTGGACGTCGACCAACTGAGAGCACTTTTCCAGCCTCATCGCACTCTGCTGGTGGATATCTGCCTACACCGTTCCCAGGCCGACAACGTGTTCCGACTGAACGATCCGCAAGACTGACTGGCTGGGGCTTCAATGGCTACAGAGGCGCCCGCCTGAGCCCTCGCGCTGGCCCACCAGCTGCTGGAAGCAGGGCGACTGCTCCAGCAGCTCGGCGCCGATTTGGCGCAGCGCATCCACCTCCTCGCTGGGTAGCCGGAAGCGGGTGGGAATGCGCTGGAAGCGCTCCCGCTCGGCGTCGTCCTGCAACTGATCGAAGCCAACGTAGATGTAGTAGAGATCGATCTGGTGCATCCCGGTACCGGCCTCCAGAGAGAGACGCTGGGCATCCTCGCGGTCGCGCAGGGTCTCCCTGAGCAGTTCGACCGTATCGAAGGAATAGTTGGCCAGGGGCGTGGTGGCGATGGTGTTGATCACCCGCTTGGGGCCGGGAGAGCGGGGCGAGGTGTCGAAGTCTGCCGCCAGGTCTTCCGACTTGGCGTCCACCACGATCACCACCAGCTTGTCGACGATTTCCCGGTTCATCTTGTTCAGCACGCTCCACTCCACCTCTTGCAGGGTGGGTGCACGCAGAGCGTCGAGGGCCGGGCGCAGGCCGATATTGTCGGAGACGCCGCCGTCGAGCAGATGCACGTGGTCTCGCTCGGGCTCCTGGTAGCGCTGCCAGTGGCGCGCACGATAGTAGCGGCGGGGGTTGGTATTCAGGCCCTCCAGGGCATTGGCCACCCAGGGCGGCTCCTGGTAGCCGCAGCGTCCGGGGTAGCTGTTGAGCGTCAACGGCGTGAAGGCGATGGGAAAGTTCGACGAGGCCGCCACGGCGCGTGACAGCGGGATACTGTCGAGATCGACGCACATGGGGTCCAACTGGGACTGCACGAAGGTGAACTGGGACCCCTTGTCCATGTCGGTGGCATTGATCAGCAGGAAGGGCTTGCGGCCGTCATCCGCCAGGTCGGCGAAGCTGGCCTGGTCGAAGAGCCGCTCCTGGTAGACCTCCTCGGCGAGTTCGATGCGCCCGAAGGTAGGCGAGGCCAGCCTGGCCCAGTTGTAGGGGTTGAGCAGCCGTCGCTTCAGGTCCGACTCGACGTCCCGATAGAGGAAGTCGCGCTGAAACCGGCCTCCCTCCTCGAAGATGGCGTCACGGTGCAGCCCGTAGTAGGCCGCGGTAAAACTGCCGCCGGATACCGACGAGATGACATCCACCTCGTCCAGCAGGTTGCGCGGCTCCCCGTCCATCTCGACCCAGCTGTCACGCAGCGTTTCCAGCACGCCGTAGGCGAGGGCAGCGGCCCGTGTGCCCCCGCCGGAGAAGCTGAGGATCACGAACAGCTCCTCGCTGTTTTCCGCGCCCTCGAGGTTGGCATAGCGGTAGCCGCTGCCGGTATCGACACGTTCCAGGGGTTGGGCCTCGGGGAAGGAGGCGCAGCCGGCCAGCACCGTCAGCGACACCAGCAGGCCGATCGACCGCTTGGCAACGGGGCTCACCGACTCGGCTCCTTGAGGGTGAACTCGACGACCAAGGGCGCCGAGGGTAGGGTCTCGACGATCTCCACTCGCTGGCACTCGGGCTCGAAGTCCGGCGGTGGGGCCAGCGTCACCGTATACCAGCCGGCATCGACCTGGCACACCGACTGGGTCCAGGCGGCGGGCTCGCCGTCGATCCAGACCTCGCGGCGCTGGGGGAAGACCACCTTCAGATACTCGGCCATGGCATAACTCCTATAGCGTCTTGAGGTATTCGATCAGCGCCGCCTTGTCATCGTCGTCGAGCTGGGTACCGAACGCGGCGCCCTCATGCCCCTGATTGCCGTTGCCCGGCTCGGCGGTGTCATACAGGAAGCCTTGGCGTTCGGCGGCCTCGCCGTCATGGATGAAACCCAGGCGCTCGGGGTGGTAGACGTCATAGCCGCGGTAGAAGCGCCTGGGGCGCTGATCGGCAGGCTGGAGCAGGTCTTCCAGGGTGGGGACCGAGCCGTTGTGCAGGTAGGGTGCACGCAGCCAGATGCCGGTGAGCGGCTTGGCCACATAGCCGTCGGTCTTGACGAAGGCGTTGAAGTCCCAGGGGTATTCCTCGGCGTAGGCGTTGTAGCGCTCGGCGGCCTCGGCGGTCCACATCTCGAGGCGGTGGGGGTCGGTGCCGACCTCCGGCTGGGGTATCACAGTGCCGGTTCGAGCGCCCTCCAGGCCGTGGCAGCCGGCGCAGGTCTGCTGGAACACCGCTTCGCCCTCTGTGGCCAGGCCGGGGTCGAGATCGTCCAGGAAGGGGTAGGGCGGCGGACGCTTGGTCAGCAGGTACGCTTCCAGGTTGGCGAGGTCGTCCACGGGCAGCGAATCCGGGCGTGCACCGTCACCGATGGCGCCGCTCAGCACCACCTCGGTCAAGGAGTCGTTGAGGCCGTCCCAGTGCAGGGCGAAGCCCTCCTGCTCGTCCATCGCCCACAGCGGCATGATGTCGGAGTTGCCGATGGTGTCGTCCTCGGCGGGGTCTAGTGCCAGCAGGTCTGGGTGAAACTTGACCGGGTTGAAGGGGTCGATGCGCCCCGGCCCCCAGCGCGGGCGCTCGTCGGTCCAGGTGAAGCGGGTGGCTTGTTCCTGAAGTCCGTCTCGGGTTCGCGGAATGATCAGGAAACGGTAGAGCAGGCGGTCGAGCCAGGAGAGGTCGGTCTCCGCCTCGATGGCCGGCAGCAGGGCGGCGGCGGTGAAGTCCGGGTCATTGGCGGCATTCCCCAGGAAGGTCAGGTAGGCCTGGGGATCGAAGGTCTGGTGGGGGCCGGTAGGCACGATCTGGCGTTCGGCGTCTTCAGCGATGCGGTAGCTGGCGGTGTGGCAGGCCGCGCAGTTGATGGCGATACGCGGGAAGCCGATGGTCTTCCTGGAGAAACCGGTCGGGGTCGCCTCGCCCTCCTCCCAGAGCATGCCCAGGGCGGCGTAGCCGCCTTCCCCGGGCAGGTGCTGAGGGAAGACATCTGGCAGCACGCGCCAGATCCAGTAGGGAATGCCCTCTTCCTGCTCGGCGCCGATGGAGCCGTAGAGATAATAAGCCTCGACGCTGTCGAACCGCTGTGGCTCCTCGCGGAACAGCTGGTACCAGCCAACGACGGCAATTGCCCCGCCGGCTATCAGCAGCAGGATCAGCCATACCCACCAGCGCCGCGAGGTCCTTGAAGTATCTCGGTGACTGGATGCCATGGCTGTCTCTCCTCGAGTTTGGGAAACACTGCACAAATGCCTACGCGAGCGAATCGCTGCGTTGCGCGGTGCCGAAGCGTCGGACCGGCGGATCCTCACCTATACCCCATAGGCTCCGGTTGACTCGCAGCCTTCGGCTTCTCGCCCCTTCGGGGCCAGCCTACGGCTGTTTGTCGCTTCGCTCGGTTCTGTGCTCCGGGCGCCTTGCGCTTCATCTCGCTCGTCGATTTGTTCAGCGCTTCCTTTGTTATGCCGTTTTTTCGGCGCGGCAAAGCAGCAGCAGGATGCCCTGGGTCACGCCGAAGAAAAGATCGATCAGGGCGAACAGTGGAAACTGCGGATGGAGCAAGGTAAAGAACACCACCCCGGCGAAACGTGCCAGGACGGTCAGCACGGCGATGGCCCGGAAGTGAAAGGGATCGAACGCCGCCGGCAGATAGAACAGGCTGAGCAAAATCAGCAGCCAGGCGGCGAAGGCGGGCCACACTGTCTCGACAACGGGGTCTCCCCCGACCAGGCTGATCACCGCGTTGGGGACAAATACCGCAGGCAGGGCGAAGAGGAGGTTGGCCATCACGCCCAGCAGTACCATGGCACGAAATCCCGCTGCGTAGCTGGCCATCCCCCGACGCCCCCCTGCTCGTAAAATGCGCCTCTGGTCCCTTTCTGGTGGTAAGTCAAACCCTGTGCTAGAGATTAGTAGTCAAGTTCGGTGAGGTCACGTAAGACTTGTGTAACTGAGATCTCTAGGAGTCTGTCGGATTTGACCGATCGTCACGAGAGATTTGGATTTCGAGACAAGTTTATCGATCTGATGAGGCGAATAGCCCGCTATTTAACGAACCAGATCGAATGAAATTGGCCGAAAGACCGGATCTCGCAGTAGATCAGCGTTAAGTCCGACAGGCTCCTAGGCCTTGGGGAGTTTGAGGTTGCCGGTCGACACCCATTCGTTGCGTTGGCAGCAGCGGTATTGGTCAGGGGGGAGTCCCATGTTTGGTCAACGGGGTGGTAGCGGTCTGCTCGGTCGCGCCTTTCGGCGTATCAATCGGCGCCGTCAGTGGTATCGATTTCCCTTCCCCATCGCCGTTCTCAATCTCGTCGCTCTGCGCCGCAACCTGCGCTGGCATAACCTCTACTCTACCGAACGGGAGCGTCCGCAGGATCCCGAGCGGGAAAACATCGACGTGCACCAGTTCCGCACCGCCGACGGCAGCTACAACGACCTGGCGGAACCCGCCATGGGCAAGGCGTATACCCGCTTCGGGCGCAACGTGCCGCCTGCCGAGACCTTCGGCGAGACCGGCGAGAGACTGATGACACCGAGTCCCCGGGTGATCAGTCGTCGCTTGATGACGCGAGATCCCTTCGTGCCGGCGACCACTCTCAACGTCCTGGTCCCCGCCTGGCTGCAGTTCATGGTCCACGACTGGTTCAGCCATGGCAGCAACGACACCGAGGCCGAGCGCTACGAGGTGCCCCTGGACGAGGACGATGACTGGCCCTGGGAGCGCATGACGGTGCTGCGCAGCCGCCGCGACAGCACCCGCTCGGCCGCCGATGAGGGGCATCCCGACACCTTCCTCAATACCGAGACCCAGTGGTGGGATGCGTCCCAGATCTACGGCAGCAGCCTGCGCCGGCAGCGCCTGGTGCGCACCGACCCCGACAGCGGTGAACTGCTGGCCGACGGCAAGCTCTACCTCAAGCCCGATGGCCACCTGCCGCAGGATGAGCATGGCATCGAGCTGGCCGGTACCAACGGCAACTGGTGGGTGGGGCTGTCGCTGATGCACACCCTGTTCGCCATGGAGCACAATGCCATCGTCGACCGCCTGCGCATCGAGCATCCCGACCGCGACGGCGAGTGGCTGTTCCAGAAGGCCCGGCTGGTCAATGCGGCGCTGATCGCCAAGATCCATACCGCCGAGTGGACCCCGGCGCTGCTCGATACCCCGGAGCTGCGGCTCGGCATGCGCGCCAATTGGTGGGGCGTGCTCGACGAGCACTTCTACCGCAGCCGGGGGCGTGTCAGCGACAGCGAACTGTTCAGCGGCATCGTCGGCTCGCCGGTGGATCACCATGCCGCACCCTACGCCATCACCGAGGAGTTCAGCGCCGTCTATCGCATGCACCCGCTGATTCCCGACGATTTCAGCTTCCGGCGTCTGGACGACGACACCCTGATCAAGGAGTGCGGCCTCACCGAGGTGGCCGGCTCTCTGACCCAGGCGCTCTATGAAGAGATGCCGCTCAGCGATGCGCTCTACTCGCTGGGCACCAGCCACCCCGGCGCCCTGGTGCTGCACAATTTTCCGAGGCACCTGCAGCAGCACGAGAAGCAGGCGCCCCATCATCGAATGATCGACCTGGCCACGGTGGATGTGCTTCGCGACCGCGAACGCGGGGTGCCGCGCTACTGCCGCTTCCGCCGCTTGATCGACATGTCGGCCCCCGCGAGCTTTGCCGAGCTGACCGACAATCCCGAGTGGCAGCGCGAACTGGAGGCGGTCTATGGCGACGTGGAGGAGGTCGACCTGCTGATCGGTTGCCTGGCCGAGACCCCGCCACCCGGCTTCGCCTTCAGCGATACCGCCTTCCGGATCTTCATTCTGATGGCCTCGCGACGCCTCAAGAGTGACCGCTTCTTCACCGATGACTACACCCCCGAGGTCTACACCCAAGCGGGCATGGAGTGGATCGACAACAACGGCATGAAGTCGGTCATCGGACGTCACTTCCCCGAACTGGCGCCGCGGCTGGAAGGTGTGCGCAATGCCTTCTTCCCGTGGAACCGCGGATAGCGTGGGAGGCAGCATGGCTAGACGCCTGCACATCCCCGGGCTGATCAGCGTTCTGGAGGTCACCGATCCCGGTGAGATTCGTCTGCTCGACGGCGACTCACGCCTCGACCGTTCCCTGGCACCCAGTGGCGGCTTTATCAACCGCCTGCGCCTGGCGCGCCTGCGCGGTGCTTTCGTCTTCGATGGTAAGCCGCTGCCGGCCCTGCTGGGCCGCGAGGCCGAGGGGCGTGAGTCGCGCCACGCCGAGCTGGGGCGGCGCCTGGACGAGGGCGCCGGGGCAGCGACCTGGCGCCAGGACCCGGCCTTCAAGACCCTGGTGGAGGGGGTCGCCGGCCAGGCCGATGTCGAGGCGCTGGGCCCCGCCGCCCAAGGGCTGCTGGGGCGGCGGTTCCACGACGATTACCGGGCCGACGAGGCGATCTTTGCGGCGGCCCGTCGGCTCAATGACTATCCGCGCACCCAGGCGTTACGTGCCCTTCTCCAGCGCCTAAGCGGCCAACTCCGCCGCGACCGCCAGCTGCTGCATGACAGCGCCCGGGGGGATGCCATGACCCTGCATGCCACCAGCGTGGCGGTGCATAACCTGGTGGGGGCGCTGGAGGCGATGCGCGCCCTGGCCGGCACGCCAGGCGCCACGTCGCTGCCCCAGGCGGCGGTGCTGGCACGCTGCCTCAGCGTGCCGGAAACGCTGCTGCGCCAGGTGCTGGCGCCGCTCTCGACACCGTGTTCCCCGCATCGCCTGGTGCCCGGCGATCTGGTACTGCTGCGACTCGCCGAGGGTGTTCGGCGCAGCGGCGACCGGGAGTTGGCCTTTATGAGCGATAGCTGGGCGCGCTGTCCGGCCCAGCGTTTCATCCTGGCGCTGCTGGCCGATATCTGGGAGCGGGCCGTGGCATCCCGGTCAGGGGAGGGCGGACGATGAGCGAGGATGTCATCTTCTCGCCGCTCAAGTGGCGTAACCTGGAGGTCAAGAATCGCCTGTTCCGCTCGAACATTTCCGGGCGATTCGACAACGAGGACGGCAGCCTGACCCAGACGCGCATCAACTGGGAGTGCCAGTTTGCCCGGGGCGGCGTCGGCGCGATCATCTCCTCCTTCGTGCCGGTGCAGATGGAAGGGCGCATCATCGCCGGCTATGCCACCATCCACCGCGATGACTTCATCCCGCTGTGGCAGCGGCTCGGCGAGGCGGTGCACCGCTTCGACTGCAAGTACATCCTGCAGCTCAGTCATTCCGGCCGGCAGATGGATCTCCCCGGCGTCCACAATCAGCATCGCCGGTCGCTCAGTTCAACCGACCACAAGGAGTCCCTGCACGGCTTCCTGTGCCGGGCCATGAGCGGCCACGAGATAGAGCGCACCATCGAGGCCTTCGCCGACGGGGCCTGGCGGGCCCGGGAGGCCGGGCTCGACGGGGTGGAGCTGCACGCCGCCAACGGCTACCTGTTCACCCAGTTCCTGAGTTCCGCCATCAATGACCGGCGCGACCGCTACGGCGGCTCGCTCGCCAACCGGGCCCGCTTCCTGCTGGATGTGATCCGCGCCATTCGCGAGCGGGTGGGACCGGACTTCCACCTGCAGGTCAAGATCAGCGCCGTGGACCAGAACGACATCCTGCCCTGGGAAGGCAAGGGCAATACCCTGGCGGAGAGCCTGCAGGTGTGCCGCTGGGTCGAAACGGCGGGCGCCGATGCCCTGCACGTGTCGGTGGGCAGCCTGTTCCCCCACCCCCTGAACCCACCGGGGGACTTCGCCTTCGACACCATCGCCAGCACCTACGACGCCATGCTCTCCGCCGGCACCAACACCTTCCGCAACTACCTGCTGTTCCGCTACAGGTCGCTGCGCTGGATCTTTCGCTGGCTGTGGTCGCGTCACCAGCGCGGCCACGTCGTGGAGGGGGTAAGCCTGGACGAGGCGCGTGCCGTACGCCAGGCGGTGGGCATTCCGGTGATCAGCACCGGGGGTTATCAGCGCGCCGCCCTGGTACGCGAAGCCATCGCCAGCGGGGCCTGCGACGCGGTCTCCAGCGCCCGCGCGCTGATCGCCAATCCCGACTTGCCCCGGCAGTGGCAGGCCGGGCAGGATGAACCGGAACGTCCCTGTACCTTCTGCAACAAGTGTTTGCTCAACGCGCCCAAGAATCCCCTGGGCTGCTACGAGCTGTCGCGCTTCGACGGCGACCACGAGCGCATGATCGCGACCCTGATGAGCATCTACGACACCCGTCCCGAGCTGCGCCTGCCCCCGGTGCCGCCAGCGCAGAATCCGTGAGGCTGCCATGAGACGACAGGAGCCGTCCGTCACCGCCGTGCAACAGGAGGCCCGCCGCCGGCGCTGGCGACGCCTGCCGCTGACCCTGCTCGTCCTGGCCGTGGTGGCGGCCGGCCTGCTGGCCCTGGCGATCGGTGTGCCGACTGTGTGGCGCTACAGTGGCGAGTCGGTGCGTCACTACGCCGACCCGGAGACCCACTTTCGGCATGGCTCCATCGGCAGCGAGGTCAGCGGCCTGCCGGTGCGGCTGTGGCGGGTACTGCCTGACCTGTTTCCGGAAGTCTTCGACGATCGGCACTACGAGGTATTCGGTTTTCTCTACGCGCCGGGCGACGAGGCGAGCCGTGGGGATCTGCCCATTGGCGTCGGAACCCGGGAGATGCGCGGCGTGGACGTCGCCTGGTTCAACTGTGCGCTCTGCCACGTGGGGACGGTCCGCGAGTCGCCGGATGCCGCACCGCGACAGATCGCCGGCATGCCGTCCAACAACCTGGACCTTTACGGCTTCATCGGCTTTTTGCTGGAGATCGCCGATGACCCGCGGCTGGCGCCGGACAGCGTGCTGGCGGCCATGGACGAGCAGGGGCAGTCGCTGGGCTGGATCGAACGGCGGGTGTGGCGCTATGCGGTACTGCCCCGGGTGCGTGAGGGGCTGCTCGAGACCCGCGCCACGCTCGCGCCACTGCTGGCCGAGCAGCCCGCCTGGGGGCCGGGGCGCGTGGATACCTTTAACCCCTACAAGCTGCTGCAGTTCGACATGAACATGGATGAACTGGCCGAGGCGGAGCGGATCGGCACCAGCGAGTTCCCCGCCGTCTTCCTGCAGCGCCCCCGGCAGGGCATGGATCTGCACTGGGATGGCAACAACGCCTCGCTGCAGGAGCGCAACCTGAGCGCCGCCATCGGGGCCGGAGTGACCGAGGAGAGCGTCGATCACCGAGGCATCGAGCGGGTGGCCGACTGGCTGCTGGACCTCAAGCCGCCGCCCAGCCCCTATCGTCCCGATCCCGAGGGGGTGGCAGCCGGCAAGCCGCTCTACATGCGTCACTGTGCCGACTGTCACGGCTACCAGGAGGGCGAGCGCTACGTCTTCGAAGGGGAGCGCCTCGGCCAGGTGGTGCCCAACGAGCAACTGGGCGTCGATCCGGCCCGGCTCGACAGCTACACCGAGACCCTGCAGCGCTATCAGCTGACCCTGTTCGAGGACGACGAGCGCTATCGCTTCCGGCACTTCCGCAAGACCGATGGCTACGCCAACCTGCCCCTCGACGGCCTCTGGCTGCGCGCACCCTATCTGCACAACGGGGCCGTGCCGACCCTGTACGACCTGCTGCTGCCACCGGTGGAGCGCCCCCAAGCCTTCGTGCGCGGGCTGGACGTGCTGGATGAGGAGAAGGGCGGTTTCGTGGCACCCGACTGCACGCCCGGCGAGCCCCTGGTGGAAGGCTTCTGTTTCGACACCAGCCAGCCCGGCAATGGCCGCCAGGGGCATACCTACGGGACCGAGCTGACGGTGCAGGAGCGCTCGGATCTGCTCGATTACCTACTGACCTTTTAGGCTTTGTCCGAAAAGTCGGCGAGCGCAGCCAGTCTTCGACAGAGCCTAAGCAATTGGCCCAGGAGCACTGATATGCAGACCTCAAACGATGTGTTCGCGACCTATCGGCGGGTGATGACGGTGGGGATCGCTCTCAACGTGCTGCTGGGCCTGTGGCTGTGGCTATGGCCCGTCAGCCTGCTGGGCGTGATGGGCGCCGACCTGCCGTACCCGCTGACCTGGGTGCGCTACGCCGGCCTGGCCATGATCGTGGTTGGACTGCTCTACCTGCCGGCTGCCCTGGCACCGCTGCACAATCGGCTGGTGGCGCTGCTGTCGATACTGTTTCGTGGCCTTTTCGCGCTGTTCTTCTTGTTCGCCACTGGCCTTCTATGGCTGCCGGCGCTGTTCGAGGCGCTGTTCGCCGTGCTGCAGGGCGTGACCTTCTGGCGGGCCTGGCGCGGCGACCTGATGGCCAAGCCCTGACGCAGGGGGGCGGCGAATGGCACCCGTCGTTTACCTGTCGGTCATTTCAGATTTTTCTGCTATAACTAGGCCTATAGACTAAAAATGGTGACGGGATGTCATTGACTGGCTTGCTGTCGATAACTCGACGGTATGCGCTCGCAGGGATACTGGCCGGGCTGTCGACGACAGCGGCTGGCAGCGTAGTGGGTTCAGCGTCGGTGCCTGCCTTGGGATGGGCGGTGCTCGCTATCGTAGTCATTGCATGCATGGCGTTGGCGGCAGTGGGCGGTGCCTGGTGGGACCGTCGCAGAGGAGGGCGGGAGCGCGCTGACTCGTCGGCCGACAAGGCAGGGCTGGCCAATGATTCAGATGACATGGTCTCTTTGCCATGTGGTATTTCCACGGATATCACCGAGTGCCATGCGATCCAGGAGAGCAACTATCGCCTGACCTTCTATGATCCGCTGACCGGCCTGCCCAACAGGCGCCTGATGCTCGATCGCCTGGAAATGGTGGTCAAGGGTTCTCGGCGTACGGATCGCTATGCAGCGCTGATGTTCATCGATCTGGACAATTTCAAGTTGGTCAACGACACCCAGGGACTCTATCAGGGCGACCACCTTCTGCGTCACGTCGCCAAGCATCTATCGAATGTCGTGCGGGAGAGCGATACCCTGGCCCGCCTGGGGGGAGATGAATTCGTCCTGCTGATCCATGATCTGGCTCCCAACCAGGAACAGGCGGCTCACGCGGCCGAGGGCGTGGCCAAGAAGCTGTTGACTTGCATTCTGGAAGCCCAGCAGGATCAGGAGCAGGTCCTGACCCTGCCGATTACCGGCAGTATCGGCGTCACGCTGTTTGCCGATGGCGAGATCAGCGTGGAAAGTGCCATGCAGCAGGCCGACATGGCGCTGCAACAGGCCAAGGGGGCGGGGGGCAATACCCTGCGTTTCTTCAATGCCAAGATGCAGGCCACGGTAATGGCGCGTGTCCATCTGGAAGCCGACCTGCATCAGGCACTGGCTCGGGATGAGTTTCGCCTGCATTACCAGGTGCAGGTCGATTCCCTGTCCTGCGTCACCGGGGTCGAGGCGTTGATTCGTTGGGAGCATCCGCAGCGTGGCATGGTGTCGCCCGGCATGTTCATTCCCCTGGCGGAAAAGAATCGGCTGATTCTGCCGATCGGCTACTGGGTCCTCGAAACCGCATGCCGGCAGTTGGCTGCCTGGGCGCGGGAGCCGGAGTGGGAGCGGTTGAGCATCGCCGTCAACGTCAGTTCCGTGCAGTTCCACCAGCCGGACTTCGTGGCGAGGCTGCAGCACATACTGGAGGAGACGGCGGCCAACCCGCACCGGCTGACGCTGGAAGTAACCGAAAGCCTGCTGATGGATGATCACCAGCGGGTACGCACTATCATGCTGCGTCTCAATCAGCTCGGCATCCGTTTCGCCCTGGACGACTTCGGTACCGGCTACTCTTCGCTGAACTATCTCAAGCGGTTGCCGCTGGACGAGTTGAAGATCGACCAAGCCTTCGTCAACGGCGTGCTCGACGATCCGGTGGATGCGGCCATCGTCCAGGCCACCATTACCCTGGCGGCGAGCCTTGGCCTCGACGTGACCGCCGAAGGGGTGGAGACCGAGGCGCAGCACCAATGGCTCCGGGCGCATGGCTGCGAAGCCTTCCAGGGTTATCTCTTTGGCAGGCCGCAGCCAGTGACGGAGCTGCAGGTCGATCAGCTTTCCTGTATCTACGATGCGTGAGAGTGCATCGGTCGGCTTTCCCTCCGGCTCCCTGTCTGGGGTAAGCTATGTCACATGCCAGTCTTCCGCTACCGCACTTCACTAAACCACCGGAGAGTCTTCATGCCCTTTCGTTCCTTGCTTGCCGCCGCCGTGCTGATGCTGCCGCTGACCGCCGTGGCAGAGTCGCCCAATATCGTACCCGGCCAGTGGCAGTTCACCAGCACCACCTCGGTCAAAGGCGACATGCCGATCCCCGACCAGACCGAGAGCCATCAGGAGTGCATCGTGCAGGGCGACCTCGACGATGCCGACTTCCAGTTCCTCGAAGTGGAAGAGGGGTGTGAGCTGCTGGAGCACAACGTGTCCGCAGACGGTGTCGACTACAAGATGGTGTGCCACGCCGATGGTGGCCAGGCCGATATCAATGGCCGGATGGATTTCCTGGGTGAGCGCGTCGAAGGCAACGTCAATATCCAGACCGAGTCGCCGATGGGTGAGATGGTCATGGATACGACGATCGAAGGCGAGCGCCTCGGCGACTGCTGAATGGCTGATAGCCGCGGGACATGCGAAGGCCACCCCCCAGGGTGGCCTTCGCCGTTCATGCCTTCTGGCTGTCGGTGCCGTCCTGATTGGGAGTCCCGTCGTTTCCGGCGGTCATCTCCGCTTCCAGGCGGCGTTTGACATCGCCAGGGGAGCCGGTATGGCGGGCCAGCAGGTCGTAGGCAACCGGTACCACGAACAGCGTGAACAGGGTGGCGGCGGCGACGCCGGAAAGAATCACCGTGCCGATCACCATGCGCGACTCGGCACCGGCACCGCTGGAGACGATCAACGGAATGGAACCGGCCATGGTGGTCACCGCGGTCATCAGGATCGGCCGCAGGCGCGTTACCGCGGCGTCGAGCAGGGCATCGCGGAAGGCCAGACCCTCGTCGCGCAGCTGGTTGGCGAACTCCACGATCAGGATACCGTTCTTGGCCGCCAGGCCGATCAGCATCACCAGGCCTACCTGGCTGTAGATGTTGAGCGATTGGCCGGTGACGAACAGCCCCAGCATGGCGCCACTCATGGCCAGAGGCACGGTGAGCATGATCACGAAGGGGTGGATGAAACTCTCGAACTGGGCCGCCAGTACCAGGAATACCACCAGCGCACCCAGGATCAGTAGGAAGGTGGTGGCCCCGCTGGCCTGGCGGAAGTCGCGGGAGGCGCCGCTGACGTCGGTCTGGGCCTGCCCGGGCAGTACCTCGGCGGCGGCGGCTTCCAGGTAATCCAGGGCTTCGCCCAGGGAGTAGCCGTCGGCCAGGTTGGCTTCGATGGTGATGGCACGCAGTCGGTTGAAGCGGTTCAGGGTGCTGGCACCGGCGAAATCGGAGAAGTTCACCAGGCTGGCCAGGGGAATCAGCTCACCCGAGCGTGCCGAGCGCACCTGGATGTTGTCCAGCGCGCGTGGGCTGGCCTGGCTACCCCGGTCGCCCTCGAGGATGACGTCGTACTCCTGGCCGCTGTCCAGATAGCGCGTCACGTTGCGGCCACCCAGCAGCACCTCGAGAGTACGGCCGATCTCGGTGATGGTGACGCCCAGGTCGGCCGCGCGGGGATAGTCGATATCGACGCGTAGCTGCGGCTGGGTCTCGCGATAGTCGCTATCCAGCCCGATCAGTCTCGGGTTGTCCTCGCGGATATGATTCATCAGGGTGTCGCGCCACTCGGCCAGCTCTTCGTAGGTGCCGCCGCCCAGCACGAACTCCACCGGCTTGCTGATACGCTGGCCAAAGCCCTGGCGCATCACCGGGAAGGCCTGCACCCCAGGCAGATCGGCCAGCTCCCGGCGAACCTCGTCCATGATCGACCAGGCATCGCGACGCTCGCCCCAGGGGGCCATGCTGATGATGGCGAAGCCGTTGTTGAAATTCTCGATATTGCCGAAGCCGCGCGGGGCGCGCACTACCACTCGCTCGAGTTCGCCGCTCTCCAGCATGGGGGCGAGCCGGACTTCGATCTCATCCATGTAGTCCATGATGTAGTCGAAGGTGGCACCCTCCGGGCCGTTGACCAGGATGATGAAGCTGCCGCGATCCTCCTGCGGGGTGTACTCGCTGGGCAGCAAGTCGGCGAGCCAGACGGTGGCGGCAATCAGCGCCACGAACACCGCCAGCACCGCGGCACGCGCCTTGAGCACCCAGACCAGCAGGGCGCGATAGATCTTTTGGGTGAATTCCAGCAGCCACTGTACGGCCAGGGCGATGCGGCCCTCGTGCATCGAAGGCTTGAGAATCTTCGAGGCCATCATCGGGGTCAGGGAGAGCGCCAGAACGCTGGAGATGGCCACGGCGGCGGCCATGGTCAAGGCGAATTCGGTGAACAGGCGGCCGACGTTGCCCTGCAAGAAGCCCAGCGGCACGAACACGGCGATCAGCACCAGCGTGGTGGCAATGACCGCAAAGGCGATCTGGCGGGTGCCGCGGAAGGCCGCCACCAGCGGGGTCTCGCCATAGTCGTGCATGCGCCGGTGAATGTTCTCCAGTACCACGATGGCGTCATCGACAATCAGGCCGATGGCCAGCACCAGGGCGAGCAGCGTCAGCAGGTTGATCGAAAAGCCCATCAGGGCCAGCGCCATGAAAGCACCGATCATGGCCACCGGCACCGTTACCGCGGGTATCAGGGTGGTACGCACATTGCCGAGGAACAGAAAAATCACCACGACGACCAGGCCCATGGCGATGAAGAGCGTGACCACCACCTGGTGGATGGCACCGGAAACGAATACCGAGGCATCGTAGTTGAGGGAGAGCGACATGCCCTGTGGCAGGCTGTCCTGCACCCGCGCCAGCTCTGCCTGCACACCCTCGGAGACCTCCAGCACGTTGGCAGTGGACTGTTTCATGATTCCCAGGCCCACCATCGGCACGCCGTTGGCGCGGAAGATCGAGCGATCCTCTACCGAGCCGATTTCCACTCTCGCCACGTCGCCCAGGCGCACCAGGTAGCCATCGGGGCTCTGGGTCAGCGCCAGGCGCTCGAAATCATCGGGCTGGTTGAAGGTACGCGGCAAGCGGACCATGAACTGCCGGTCGCGGGACTCGATCGACCCGGCAGGCAGCTCCACGTTCTCGGCGCGCAGGGCGCTTTCCACATCGCCCACGGTGAGGTTGCGGGCCGCCAGGGCATTGCGGTCGAGCCACACCCGCATGGCGTACTCCCGTCCGCCCCCCACGCGTACCCGCGCCACGCCGGGCTGTACCGAGAAGCCGTCCACCAGATAGCGGTCGGCATAGTCGGTGAGCTCGGGAATCGTGTAGTCGTCGCCGGTGAGGGCGAGCCACAGTACCACCTCCTCGCTCGAGTCGGCCTTCTGCACTTCCGGTGGGTCGGCTTCGTCGGGCAAGTTGCGCAGGGCGCCGGAAATGCGGTCGCGTACGTCGTTGGCGGCGGCATCGATGTCCATGTCCAGCCGGAACTCGATGTTGATCCGTGAACGGCCATCCTCGCTGGAGGAGGTGATCAACTGTATGCCCTCGACCCCGGCGATGCGGTCTTCCAACTGCTGGGTGATCCGGGTTTCGACCACGTTGGCCGAGGCGCCGGGGTAGCGGGTGTCGATGCTGACCACCGGCGGGTCGATGGAAGGGTACTCCTGCAGCGGCAGGCGCTGCATGGCCAGCAGGCCGAAGGCCACGATCAGTAGCGCCAGTACGGTCGCCATCACCGGGCGCTGGACGGAGAGGTCCGAGAGCCGCATCAGGAGCTTTCCTCACTGCGGTTCTGCTCGAGTATCTTGCGGATCGTGGCATCGTCGTCGGCGATGCCCAGCAGCCTCACGCTGTCCCCCTCCCGTGCACGCTGCAGTCCATGATTGACCACCAGTTCACCCTCGGCCAGGCCTTCGAGTATCTCGACCTGACCGGTGCGGCGCTCGCCCACGGTGACGCGGCGGCGTTCGAGCCGGTTGCCGTCGGCTTCATCGATCACCATCACATATTGCCGGTCACCGCTGGGAACGAGGACCGATTCCGGCGCCACCACGGCCTGCCGAGGGCTGCGCTGGACAACGACCTCCATCAACATGCCTGGGCGCAGCCGAAGCTCGGGGTTGGCCAGTTCGGCGCGAACGCTGACGCTGCGGCTGACCGGGTCGACCCGCGAGCCGACGCTGGCGACCTCGCCCTCGAAGACAGCGTCGGGAAAGGCCGCGCTATGCGCGGTCAGCGGCAGTCCGGGCTCGAGAATCGCCAGAAAGACCTCGGGCACGTTGAAGTCGAGCTTCATCACGTCGGTCTTGTCCAGGGTCACCAGCTGGGTTCCGGGGGTGACCAGGCTGCCCACGCTGATGTTGCGAAAGCCCACCCGGCCGTCGAAGGGGGCGCGCAGTTGGTAGTTGGTCAGGCGCGCCTCCAGCCCCTGGATCTCGGCTTCCACCTGGCGCAGCCGTGCCTGGCTGTCCTCAACGTCGGCGCGTGGCGCCATGTTGCGCTCCTGCAGCTGGGTGAGCCGGTTGACTGCACTGCGTCGCTCGTCGCGCTGGGCCTGGGCGGCACGTAGCTGTGCCTGCTGCTCGCCATCCTCCAGGCGGATCAGCATCTGGCCGGCTTCGACCAGGTCACCGTCGCTGAAATTAAGCTCTGCGACGATCTCGGTAACGGTAGCGGAGAGGGTGACGCTCTCGTCGGCGCGCAGGGTGCCCAGTGCCTCGAGGGGGTCGGACCAGGGCTCCAGCGTCACGCGGGAGGCGATCACCGCGGTGCGCTCCTGGGCGGCAAGCGGCAGGCTCAGCAAAAGCAGGGCGAGTGATAGCAGCAACAATGATGGCAGCAACAACACAGTGTCGCGCCACGTGGGGGGCTTGAGGCGTGAAATCGTGTTCATTGGGGCTCTTGTGGTGTATCGAACGATGCATGACTGAAGACGACCCAATCCATTGGGGCACCGCTGATAATACTAGCCACGCGGCTTGGCGGAAGTGTGACAACAATTCACAAGTTCCACGCAGCGAATTTAATTGTACATATATTGTACAAAAAGGGAAGGGAAGAAGTGTGGGTAGGGCAGGGCGTGATTGTTGGAACCCTTTCCCTGGAATGCTTTTTTGGTAGGCTTGTTGACCCTTGCCCAGTCTGGTGCAGCCGTTTTCTGTACAGCTCTGGATGGCGTGGTCGTATGCGACTGCTACAATGCGCGCCCTGATAGCAGCGGCCAGGAGACAAGAGCGCATGACCTATGACGTGGTGGTGATCGGGGCGGGGGCCGCCGGGTTGATGTGTGCGCTGACGGCCGGCTATGGCGGGCAGCGGGTACTGGTCGTCGATCATGCCAACAAGGCGGGCAAGAAGATCCTCATGTCCGGCGGGGGGCGCTGCAACTTCACCAACCTGGCGACCACTCCGGCCAACTTCTTCTCCGCCAACCCGCATTTCTGCATTTCGGCGCTGAAGCGCTACCGGCCCGAACACTTCGTGGAGCTGGTTGAGCGCCATGGGGTCGACTATGTGGAAAAGGCGCCGGGCCAGCTGTTCTGCGCTGATTCCGCCAAGGAGATCCTGCGGGTCCTGCTCACCGAGTGCGACTGGGCCGGGGTCGATATTCGTCTGCAGTGCTCGGTGGAGAGGGTCGAGCGGCTGGGGGAGGGCATGCAGGTGCTGACGTCACAGGGCCGCATCGAGACCGGTGCCGTGGTGGTGGCCTGTGGCGGTCTGTCGATTCCCACCATGGGGGCGACCGGCTTCGGCTATGACATCGCACGGCAGTTCGGCCTTGCGGTCACCGACACCCGCCCCGCGCTGGTGCCGTTTATACTGACTTCGCAGTGGAAGGCGCGTGCGGCGGCGCTCTCGGGCGTGGCCTGCGACGTGGCGGTCAGCGTGCTGCGTGATGACCAGCGACAGGGGCCGGGGCGCGAGCAACACTATCGCGAGCCAATGCTGTTCACCCATCGGGGGCTCTCGGGGCCGGGCATGCTTCAGATTTCCAGCTACTGGCTGCCTGGCGACGAGCTCGAGATCGACCTGCTGCCCGGTATCGATGTCGGAGAGGCCCTGGCTACCGCTCGTCGGCAGAGCCCGAGACGCCAGCTGTCCACCTGGCTGGGCGAGCGCCTGCCCAAGCGATTGGCCCAGTCGTTGGGTGAATGGTACGGCCAGGACCCGCTCCTGGCCGATCTCTCGAATGCGCGCATCGAAACGTGGCAGGGGCACCTCAACCGCTGGCGGGTCAAGCCGGCGGGCACCGAAGGCTGGCGCACCGCGGAGGTGACCATGGGCGGCGTAGACACCCAGGCGATCTCCTCGAAGTCCTTCGCCGTGGAGGGGCTGCCTCAGCTACGCTTCATCGGTGAGGTGCTCGACGTTACCGGAGAACTCGGCGGCCACAATTTCCAGTGGGCCTGGTCCTCGGGGGTGGCTTGCGGCAATGCCCTGTAACAGAGCTCTGTGACAATGCCCTGAGAACGCCGCCTGGCGCTTGCGCCAGTGTTCCCTGTTTCAAGCCCCGATGGTCCATGTTGATAGTCCATTCTCAAGCTGGTGGTCTATGCTCATGGCAGGAACGCAGGTTGGAGATTGCGCGATGTCCATGATTGCCATACATGATTCCTCGACCACCGATGGCTCCTATGCCGACCAGGTGGTCGATGAAGCCGTTCGACAGGCCGAGGAGAGAGGCTGGGAGGCGGTACGCCTGACGGAAGTGGCCCGTGCCCTAGAGCTGCCCATGTCACTGGTGTTGACCCGATTTCGTGATCTGGATGCCGTGGCCAATGCCTGGTTCCAGCGGGGACTGCAGGCAATGCTCACCAACAAACCGGACACTTTCGAGGACTGGCCCGAAAGGAGTCGCATCGAACACTGCCTGCTGGCCTGGTTCGATGCTTTCTCTGCCCATCGTGAGGTCACCGTGCAGATGCTGCAGACCAAGGCCCACCTGCCGCATCTGCATACCTGGGTACCCATGGCCTTCGACCTGTCGCGCACCGTCCAATGGCTGCGCGAAGCGGCGCAGCTGGAGGCGCGCTACGGGACTCGCAGGGCCCAGATCGAGGAGGTGGCACTGACCAGCCTGTTCCTGGCAACCCTTGCTGTCTGGTCCCGAGACAGCAGCGATGGCCAGCACCGGACCCGGCAGTTCGTTCAGCGGCGGCTAAAGGGCGGGGAAAACTGCATGAAGTGGATTCCGGGGATGAAGCGCAAGGCGGCCAGCCCGGCTTCGGCTTCCCTATAGCGGGTAGTTACCATCGGTGAAGAAAGCAGCTGTTGGAGCGCCCGGTTCGGCGTTCCGACTCTGTGTTGCGACTGGCGCCGGCAGGCGCCTTGGCGGAGGCTGAAACGTCAGTGGTTGTCGCCAACGCCGGTAACACCGCCGGGAGTCCTTCGGCCTCCAGTCGCGAGCTAAAGCTGCTCCTACAGCTGCTTATCTCTCCCTTGGTGGAGAGGGTCGCTGTTGGAGCGCCCGGTTCGGCGTTCCGACTCTGCGTCGCGACTGGCGCCGGCAGGCGCCTCGGCGGAGGCTGAAACGCCAGCGGTTGTGTCGGGCCTTAGAGAAAGCGTCCACCCGAGGCTATCGCCACGGTGACAAGGCCGATAATCAGATTGATCCCGATCCAGCGGCGTATCTGAGCCAGATGCTTGCCCCCTTCGAGCCAGGCATGGCCGTCGACTGCCGCCTTGAGGCGAGGATAGGGCACGAAATAGATGTGGCCGAAGATCCCCATCATCACCAGGCCGGTGAGCAGCATCAGGTGGATGTGCCAACGGGCGCCGGCCATGCCGAATACCGCGAACAGCATCCATAGCCCCGTACCCAGCAGCACGAGCACGGCCAACCAGACCCAGGGAAAGAAGCGTTTGAACACGCCAACCCAGAGCGTCAGCCGCTGCGGCGGTTCCAATTGCCCCCCCGCTATCGGGCGCAGGATCATCCAGGCGAAAAACATGCCGCCCACCCAGATGACCGCGGCAAGCATATGTAGGGTGATGGCGAGCGCCATTGGTCGTCTCTCCTATCGTGTTCCGGCGATGTCCCGTGTGCCTAGAGCCTGTGCCACTCAAGCCCTGAGTCGCCCAGGTCCTGTGTCACGAGAAAGGCGGCTAGCGAAACTGGTCGTACAGTCGGCGTGCGCGATTGAACAACAGTGCGCCAGCAGCGATACGTTTGCCGGCACGAACCAGCGCAGAGGGGTGTCGGGCGCTTTGCAATACGGCAAGGCCGCCCGCGGCGAGTATGATACCCCTGAACCGCATCAGCGAGCGCCAGCCATCGTCGAGGGGCCGGCTGGCTTCTCGCCAACGGCTGGATTCCACCAGGATATCGATCCGCTGTTGCTCGATGGTCGCAAGCAACCTGGCCTTGCGTTCGGCCCTGTTGGGGGGCTGGGCATGCTGTCGCTCAGTGGCGTGGCTGGTCACGAGAGCTCTCCACCAGGTCACGGTCGCTGGCCAATTGGGCCAGCGTCTCCTTCAGCAGAGTATGGCGCCGTACCAGGCGCATCACCAGTAGTGCAAGCATGAGGCCACCACCAAGCAGTACGGCGGCGCTGATTGCGATGGCCGCCAGTCGATGCGTGTCCCAGAAGATCACCACAACCAGCAGCATCAGCATGCCAAGCCCCAGCAGCATCAGCAGCAGGCTCAAGCCGGAGAGCAGTAGCAGGGTGAACAGTCTCGCCCGTTCTTCTTCCAGCTCGAGTACGACGAGGCGCAATCGGGTCTCGCCGGCGGTAACCAGGCTGCTCAGCAACCGTTTGCCGGCGCTGAACAGCCGTTGTGCCGGTCCTTGGCTCGATTCCATCAGCGACGTCCGATGAGCATACCGATGACGATGCCGGCCACGGCCCCAAGGCCGACGCTGGTCCAGGGGTTGTCGTGAACATAGCGGTCGCAGGCATCGACCTGGTGAGACACGCTATCACGCGCTTCGTCGTAGAGACGCTCGCCACGCGATTCGAGTCGGTCGCGGGTCTCTTTCAGGCGCTTTTCGGCTCGTGCGCGCAGGTCCTTGATGTTGCTTCGGGAGTCGTCGGCGGTGGCGCTGACCAAGTCCTCGATCATGTGAGTCAGGTGGTGCAGATCTTCCTTGAGTTGTCGGGCGGTGTCGTCAGTACTGGGCTTGCGAGATGCCATGACGGTCTTCCTTTGACGATGAGTGACAGGCTCAGCATAGCATTCGTTGGTGTGACTTCAATGCACGTCATTCTGTCGCAGGCGTTCAAGGCAGCGTCAACGCACACTGCCACTGCCGGAAAAAAGCGGATTGAGACTGAAACCCACGCTCAGGCGGTGGTTACGATGGTCATAATCGATCATGCTCTCCCCATAGCCGTAGAAATATTGGACATGACCACGGACATTGCCAAAGAAGGGCCAGGAATAATCGAACTGTGAGCCCATGTTGCCCGCGCTGGGATTGCCGCGAACCATCAGGCTGGCTTCATGGTCGCCGTTGATCCGCCTTGCGACGGTGACATCGCCGTAGCCCATGTAGCGCTCGATGTCGGGGTTGTCATCGTCGCTCTCCGATTCCGGGATGCGCCAGTGCGGTGCGATGGCGACGGCCCAGTCTCCGCGCTGAAAGACGCTCTCGAGATAGGCGCGATTCCAGCTGCGGGACATCGACGAAGACCGACCGTTGGAGAGGTGGTTGAGGGAGAAGCGGTTGCGGGTATTGGTCCAGCCAAACAGGCGCCAGTCATTGTCCAGGTCGAGGAAGACCTCCGGTTCATAGTTGGTTTCCCGGAAGGGAGAGGAGGCATCGGTATTGTAGGCCTGCCACCAGCTGCGCTGGGTGTAGGCGAAGTAGAGGTCACCGGTGTCACCGAACAGGTCTTCAAGGATGTTGACCTTGGCGCTGAACTGGAACTTGACCTCGAGGTCGTTGGGACCGTTATCGGCCGAGATGTCACGAAATGCCGGATTATTGGGGTTGGTGGTGTAGCTCAGCGGCAAGAGGTAGTTGCGCCGATGGGTGGTGATGGCGAAGGGGTTCCGGGTCGACTCGCGCTCCAGCTGGCGACGTTGGGCTATCTCTTCCTGCACCGCTTCATCCTGGTCGGCTGCCGCGGCGGTCTCCTCGGGGAGAATTTCCAGCTGGCGCTGCAGGCTTTCCAGTTCGCTGGACAGGGCCTCGATACGGCTTTCAATGGCCTCTCTTTGAGCGTCGCTTTGGGCCAGAGCAACGAGCGGCAGTAAGCCCAGCAGACTGGTACCAGCTAACAGGATGGAACGAATGGTCATGAGGGCAACTCGAAGCGAGGCATTTGAGTTCCGTTTCTACCACGCCGGTGGCGCAAGTCAACTGCTGACGACAATCATTGCCAACTTCGTAGGGTAGGCCGAAAATCGTGCCGGGCAAGAAGCCCCTGTCACATAGAGGATATCGTGTACGCCATCCCCGTTTCTGCCGGTGCCATCCGGTTCACTTTCCTGGCGCTCTGTCTGCTGGTCGGTTTGCTGTTGCTGCCGGGTGCAGCGGTAGTAGCCGATGATGACTTGCCCGAGAGAGCGGCGGTAGAGGCACGCCTCGACGAACTTCGCCCCGCGGAAGGGGAAAGCGTCAGCGAAGCCGATCAGCGCGCTATCGATTCCTTGGAGGCGACGCTGGAAGCACTGGAGCAGTTGGCGGGGGTCGAGGAGCGCCTCACCGCTCTCGAGCAGCGTCTCGAGGAAGCCCCCGGCGAGCTGATGCGCCTCGAGCGGGAGCTCTTGCAGGAAGAGGAGGCCGCGCTGGATCGCTCGGCCACCGAACTGGATGACCAGCCGCTGGAGGAGCTCGAGTACCGCCAGCAGGAGGCGGTATTCGAGCTGCAGCAGCTGCAGGAGCGGCTGGCCGAGGTCAACAACCAGTTACTCTCTGCCCAGACGCTGCCGGAGCGAGCTCAGCAGGCCATCTCCGAGGCGATGCAGGCCGCTGAGCGCTCCCGACGCGCACTGGATGCGTTGGAGGGGCAGGGTCTGACCGAAGATGCGCCGGAGCTGTGGCAACGCCTGGTCGAGCGACGCCTGGCCGAGCGCTCCCTGAGGCTGCACCAGCGCCAACTGGGCAGCAATACACGACTGCGTGAGCTGGCTCAACAGCGGCGCGATCTGCTGACACAGCAGGTGGCACGCCAGGAGACCGAGCTCGCCATATTGCAGAGCGTCATCGACCGGCAGCGGCGACTCGCATCGGAACAGGCCATTGCCGATGCCGCCCGGGATGACCCGCTGCTCGAGGCCGGCCACCCGGTCCTGGAGCGGGCACAGCAGGTCAATCGTGAACTCAGTCTGGAGCTGCTGCGAGCCAATGACCGTATCAACGGTCTGGTGCGGGAAAGCCTGGCACTGCGCAGCCAGCTCGACCATGTGCGCCAGCTGCAGCGCAGTCTCAATGAGCAGATCGATGCCATCCGCGGCAGCCTGCTGCTGTCGCGGATTCTGCGTGAACAGCGTCGCTCGCTCCCCCAGGTGGATACGCGGGGCGACCTTCAGGATGAAATCGCCGACCTGCGCTTGAGGCAGTTCGACCTCGTGCGTCAGCGCGACATGCTGCGCCAGGGCGAGCGCCTGGCCAACCAGCGCCTGGAAGAGGCGGGGGTGGAGGTGACGCCGGCGCTGATCGAGTCGCTGCAGCACCTCTACCAGTCGCGGCGTGAGCTGGTGGATCAGCTCGAGCAGAGCTATGGCAACCTGTTGAGCTCGGCCATCGAGTTCCAGCTCAACCAGCAGCAGCTGTTGGAGACATCGAAAGAGCTGCGTTCCACCATTGATGAGCAGCTGTTCTGGATCGCCAATACCCGTCCGCTGGACCTGGCCTGGTTTCGGCAGCTGCCGGCGAACCTGGTGCTGGAGTGGCAGGAGGGGGAGTGGCGCGAGGCATTGCCCCATCACTGGCGGATCCCCGAAGCCAAGGCCCTGATCGGGCTGCCTTTCCTTTTGCTGTCGCTGGTGCTGCTGTGGTCACGCCGACGCATCCAGCGCAGGCTGGCGGCACTGCATGAGCAGATAGGGCGGCTGCGCAGCGATTCCCAGGGCCATACCCCCCAGGCGGTCGCGCTGAACGCATTGCTGGCGCTTCCCGGCCCCTTGGCCCTGGGTGGCCTCGGCGCGGCGCTGGTGGCCGATGGCCAGGGCATTGCCTCGGGGCTGGGGCAGGCCTTCTGGCACCTGGCCCTGGCCTGGGCCTTCATTGCCTGGTCACGGCGCCTGCTGGTTCGTGACGGCGTGGCGACCAAGCACTTCTACTGGCCGGCGGGGTATGTCGCCCGGCTGCGTGAGCTATTGCGATGGCTCGGCCTGGCGCTGGTGCCAATACTGCTGATCTCCACCCTGGCGCGGGATGGCGAGATCAGCGTCACCACGCGTCCCCTGGCGCTGACGCTGCTGCTCGGCGGACTGCTGGCCATGAGCGTGCTGCTGGCGCGCCTGATCATGGCCCATACGCCGTTCTTCGGAGTCAAGCTGTTCCGCCTGATCCTGGGGCTGATCCTGGCGGCGGTCCCGCTGGCGCTCATCGGCCTGATCGTTTCCGGGTACGAGTACACGGCGTTGAGTCTGGTGGGGCGCTTCGTCATCACGCTCTACCTGCTGGCCATGTGGATCCTGGTCGAGGCCACGGTGGTGCGCGGGCTGGCGGTGGCAGCCCGCCGACTTGCCTTCAAGCGAGCGCTGGCCCGTCGCCGTGCCCAGGTGCAGGAGGGGGCCGAAGGCGGGCTGGAAGTGGTGGAGGAGCCGCCGCTGGATATGGAGCAGATCAATCAGCAGTCGCTGCGCCTCTCCAAGCTGATCCTGTTGATCGGCTTTGCGCTGCTGCTCTATCTGGTCTGGTCGGACCTGCTGTCGGTCCTGGGCTATCTGGAGCGTGTGGCCATCTGGGAGGCGTCCGATGGCGTGGGGGCGGACCTGGTCACCAGCACTCTCTCGGTCGCCGATACCTTCACTGCACTACTGGTCTTCGGCCTCACGCTGATGATGGCGCGCAACCTGCCGGGCCTGCTTGAGGTGATGGTTCTGTCGCGGCTGGAGCTGAAGCAGGGTAGTTCCTATGCCATCACATCGCTGCTCTCTTATACCATCGTCGGCACCGGCCTCATCGTGGCACTGGCGACTCTGGGGGTGGCCTGGAGCCAGCTGCAGTGGCTGGTGGCGGCACTGGGGGTGGGCCTGGGTTTTGGCCTGCAGGAGATCTTCGCCAACTTCGTCTCGGGCCTGATCATTCTCTTCGAGCGTCCGGTTCGCATCGGCGACACCATCACGATCGGCAATCTCTCCGGTACGGTGAGCAAGATCCGCATACGGGCCACCACGGTGACCGATTTCGACCGCAAGGAGATCATCATTCCCAACAAGACCTTCGTCACCGACCAGCTGATCAACTGGTCGCTGTCGGATACGGTCACACGGGTGGTGCTCATATTCGGCGTGGCCTACGGCTCGGACCATCGATTGGTCCATCGCCTGCTGCGCGAGGCGGCCGACGAGAATCCGCGCGTGCTGGCCGAGCCCGAGCCGCAGGTCTTCTTCATGGACTATGGCGAGAGCACGCTGAACTTCGAGCTCCGCGTCTTCGTCAATTCCCTCGGGGATCGGCTCTATGCCACCGACGAGATCAATTGCCGGGTCGGTGAGCTGTTTGCCGAGCACGAAGTGGATATCGCCTTCAACCAGCTCGACGTATGGCTGCATCGTCACGATGGCGTCAGCAAGAAGGTGTTGAGTGAGCCGGGCGGTGAACGGGTCGATCCTTCTCATCCCGCTCCCGGGGCCCCTGGCGACCCCGGTGACATCAGCGCAGGTGACAGCGACGGTGGCGGGGATGGCGGGCGTTAGGTGCGCCTGACTAGTCTTTCTCTCCCCGCACGGCGTGCATCAGGAACTCCCGGTTGCCGTCGCCGCCAAGCAGGGGGCTCTCCTGCCAGTGGAGGATGCGGAAACCGGCGTCAGCGCAGCTGCTGCGAAGCCGCGTTTCCACGGCGAGGTAGCTTGCCGGATCCTTCACGATGCCGCGGCCATCAACGCCGCCCGCGCCGAGTTCGAACTGCGGCTTGACCAGGCTCAGCAGTTCACCGCCGGGGCGCAGCAGGCGGGAGAGCTGCGGCAGTATCAGCGTCTGGGAAATGAAGGAAACATCCATTACCGCGATGTCGGGTCCCTCGGCGCCCTGGGCGGCAAGAGCCGCCTGGAGTCGCGGTTCGTCGGCCATGGCCCGGGCGTTGAGACCTTCCAGGCAGGTGACCCGTGGTTCGCCGCGCAGCTCCGGGTCCAGCTGGCCGTGGCCTACCTCCACGCCGACCACATGGCGGGCACCGTAGCGCAGCGCGCAATCGGTGAAGCCGCCGGTGGACTGGCCCACGTCCAGTACCAGCCTGTCTCCGAAATCGAGCCCCAGCGCCTCGATCAATGCCTCTAGCTTGAGTCCTGCACGCGATACATAGCGCTCTTCCGGGTCTTCCGCGACCTTGAGGCGGCAATCCTCGGCCAGTTTTTCGCTTGGCTTGTCGAGCACCCGGCCGCTGCTGGCAACGCTGACGCGGCCGTTGCGGATCAGTCGCTGGGCCCGCGTACGCGAACGGGCGAGGCCCTGGCTGACGAGTAGCTGGTCGAGGCGGGGCATGGGCGTCTCCGGCAGTAAGGGGTGGCCAGAAGGAAGGTGGCAAGAAGCTGGACCGGCATTATGGCATACTCATTTCGTTAGCCGGTTAACAGAAGGGGGCAGGATGGGGCGCGTACCGGGCGGGGCAATGGCGAGATCATTGGGCATCGGAGCGCTGGGAGGACTGCTGTTCCAGCTCACCGGCCTGCCGCTGGCCTGGATGTTGGGTCCGCTGGTGGCCAACCTGCTGGTTTCGGCGCGGGGCGTCGATGTTCGTATTCCCGAAGGCCTGCGTGAGGCCTTTCTCGGCGTGCTTGGCCTGGTGCTGGGTAGCCAGGTTACGCCGCAGCTGGCCGAGCGGGTGCTGGACTGGCCGCTGTCGGCGGCACTGCTGCTCTTCGGTGTGGCGGTCTCCACCACGGCAGCGGCAGCCTGGTACCGACGCTGCGGCTTCGACCCGGTGAGCGCCTGGTACGCTTCGGCGCCCGGGGCCATGACAGCGATGATTCTCATGGGCGAGAAGTGCGGCGGCGATCCCCAGCGTATCGCCATTGCCCAGTCGCTGCGCATTATCCTGGTGGTGCTGTGGTTGCCACCCCTGTTCTGGCTCTGGGAAGGCGGTGCCGCCACCCAGGTCGAAGAGACGGCGGTGGTGTCGGCTCACCTCTGGATGCTGTTGATGTTGCCGCTGCTGATCGTACTGGGCAACCGGCTACGGCTGCCCAGCGCGTCCCTCTTGGCACCGCTGCTGTTCGCTGCGGTGCTGTCCGGCTTCGATATTGCCAGTCTCCAGCTCCCCGGTTGGGGCCTGAACGTGATGCTCTGGGTGCTGGGCAGTGCCATAGGCTCGCGGTTCCGGGGCTTGTCCCGGGCGCGCCTGGGTCGCTACCTGCTTGAAGCCGGCGTTGCGACGTTGCTGGCGCTTGGGGTACTGGCGCTGTTCGCCGAGGCGATCCATCGGCTGATCGGCGTGCCTCGCGACGTCGCCCTGCTGGCGCTGGCGCCAGGCGGCATCGGCGAGATGGCGATACTCGCCGTGGCGCTGGACATCGATCCTGTTTTCGTCGCCTTTCACCACCTGCTGAGAATGGTTGCCCTGATGGTGTTTGCGCCCTTCTGGGCGCGATATTTGATCAGCAGGGGAGTGCCAGGCAGCCGCTGAGGTGCGACATCGCGCCCGGTCTTAGGCTCTGTCCGAAAACTGGCTGCGCTCGGCCATACGGCGTTAAAAATCGGCTCAAAGTACTCATTTACACCCCGTAAACTCCGCTTTGGACTCGCGACATCCCTGTCGCTCGCTCTTCGAGCAGCGGAGCTGCCCAAATCGGCCGTCCTGCCGATTTGTCGCCGATTTTTGCCTTGCGACCCACAGGGATGTGGGAAGTGCGTTGGCCCGTAGGGAACGGGCCTAGCCCTGGCCTTCGCTCGCCGACTTTTCAGACAAAGCCTTGTGTCTCTCCGGGCTTGTTGATTAGCTACCAGCAGGCCTTGGCATCAGGGTGAGCATCCACAAAGCCTGAGGCGCTACAGCCTGGGACCTAGATTATGCCCCCTG
>NZ_QPII01000050.1 GCF_003336675.1 Billgrantia montanilacus
GCTGACGAGCGGCGGACGGGTGAGTAATGCATAGGAATCTGCCCGGTAGTGGGGGATAACCTGGGGAAACCCAGGCTAATACCGCATACGCCCTACGGGGGAAAGCAGGGGCTCTTCGGACCTTGCGCTATCGGATGAGCCTATGTCGGATTAGCTAGTTGGTAGGGTAAAGGCCTACCAAGGCGACGATCCGTAGCTGGTCTGAGAGGATGATCAGCCACATCGGGACTGAGACACGGCCCGAACTCCTACGGGAGGCAGCAGTGGGGAATATTGGACAATGGGGGCAACCCTGATCCAGCCATGCCGCGTGTGTGAAGAAGGCCTTCGGGTTGTAAAGCACTTTCAGCGAGGAAGAAAGCCTGGTGGCCAATACCCACCAGGAAGGACATCACTCGCAGAAGAAGCACCGGCTAACTCCGTGCCAGCAGCCGCGGTAATACGGAGGGTGCGAGCGTTAATCGGAATTACTGGGCGTAAAGCGCGCGTAGGTGGCTTGATAAGCCGGTTGTGAAAGCCCTGGGCTCAACCTGGGAACGGCATCCGGAACTGTCAGGCTAGAGTGCAGGAGAGGAAGGTAGAATTCCCGGTGTAGCGGTGAAATGCGTAGAGATCGGGAGGAATACCAGTGGCGAAGGCGGCCTTCTGGACTGACACTGACACTGAGGTGCGAAAGCGTGGGTAGCAAACAGGATTAGATACCCTGGTAGTCCACGCCGTAAACGATGTCGACTAGCCGTTGGGTCCCTCGCGGACTTTGTGGCGCAGTTAACGCGATAAGTCGACCGCCTGGGGAGTACGGCCGCAAGGTTAAAACTCAAATGAATTGACGGGGGCCCGCACAAGCGGTGGAGCATGTGGTTTAATTCGATGCAACGCGAAGAACCTTACCTACCCTTGACATCCTGCGAAC
>NZ_QPII01000051.1 GCF_003336675.1 Billgrantia montanilacus
ATCTGCAGGGTAGCGGTGAGCTGGCCTTCGAGCTGGGCCGCCACGCGCTGCATCTCCTGCGCGTCCCGGCACGCGATCACCAGCGAGGTGGCGCCGAACACCTCCTCCTGCAGTTCGGGCTCATTGAGGAAGTCGGCCGCCGAAGTGACGAACAGCCCGGCCTGGCAGGGGTGAGCCGACTCGCCGGCCTGGCCGCGGGCCACTTCCCTGACCTTGCTATTGCCGGAAAGCCGGCCCACGCCCTGCTGGTAGGCATCGTGGATGCCCGGGGTGAGCATGGTCTGGGCGCCGCTTGCCTTCACGGCATCGCCCGCCGCCTCGATGAAGGCATCGAGCTCGGGGCCCTTCTCGGCGATGACCAGGCCCGGGTTGGTGCAGAACTGCCCGGCGCCCATGTTGAGTGAGCCGACGAAGCCCTCGGCGATCTTGTCGCCGCGCGCCTTCAAGGCCTCGGGCAGCAGGAACACCGGGTTGATCGAGCTCATCTCGGCGTAGACCGGGATTGGTTGCGGGCGTGCTTGGGCGGTCTTCATCAGCGCGGTGCCGCCGCCGCGGGAGCCGGTGAAGCCCACCGCCTGGATGCGCGGATCGGCGACCAGCGCCTGGCCGATCTCCCGGCCCGAGCCGAACAGCAGCGAGAACAC
>NZ_QPII01000052.1 GCF_003336675.1 Billgrantia montanilacus
AGCTCCGAGGTGCCGGGGTGGGCGGAGTGGCCCTTGACGATCACCGGGCAGCCGGCGGCCAGCGCCGAGGCGGTATCGCCGCCGGCCACCGAGAAGGCCAGCGGGAAGTTGCTGGCACCGAACACCGCCACCGGGCCCAGCGGGATGTGTCGCTGACGCAGGTCGACACGGGGCATCGGCTGGCGATCCGGCAGGGCCGGGTCGAGGCGCAGGTCGAGCCACTCGCCGGCGCGCACCACGCTGGCGAACAGGCGCAGCTGACCGCAGGTGCGGCCGCGCTCGCCCTCGAGACGCGCACGGGGCAGGCCGGTCTCGGCCATACCGCGTTCGATCAGTTCGTCGCCGATGGCCTCGATCTCGGAGGCCGCGCTCTCGAGGAACGTCGCGCGCTGCTCGAGGGTGGTCTCACGGTAGGCGCCGAAGGCTGCCTCGGCGAGTTCGCAGGCGCGCTCGACCTCAGCCTTGCTGCCGCCCACGTAGGTGGGTTCCAGCGTCTCGCCGGTGGCAGGGTTGACGCCATGGATGGGCGTGGAACTGCCGCTGACGGCCTCGCGGCCGATCAGCATCTTGCCTTGCAGGGTCATAAA
>NZ_QPII01000053.1 GCF_003336675.1 Billgrantia montanilacus
CCCCGGGCGAGAACGGCCTGACGCCGGAAAACGGCTTCGCCGACCTGGCCGACATCCTGGTCAATACCCGCAGCGCCGCCGACCATGCCGGTGCCACCAGGATGGACCGCCCCGAGTGGGGCGCGGTCGACCCCGCCACCGGCCAGGTCTACTTCTCCCTGACCAACAACACCCGCCGTGAGCAGGGTGGCGAGGACGCCGCCAACCCCCGAGCCGACAACAGTTTCGGCCATATCATCCGCTGGCAGGAGGAAGGTATTCACGCCGGCACCCGCTTCGAGTGGGATCTCTTCGTGCTGGCAGGCGACAGCGATGACAGCCGCGATCTGGCCGGCGAGCCGCTGGAGCAGGACGCCATCTTCGCCTCACCGGATGGCCTGTGGATCGACCCGGACCGCCGCGTCTGGATTCAGACCGACATCAGCGAGTCGGTGATGAACAGCGGCATCTTCGAGGTGTTCGGCAACAACCAGATGCTGGCGGCCAACCCCGAGACCGGCGAGATCAAGCGTTTCCTCACCGGCCCCGTGGGCCAGGAG
>NZ_QPII01000054.1 GCF_003336675.1 Billgrantia montanilacus
TGCCGGGTCTGTAGCTCAGTTGGTTAGAGCGCACCCCTGATAAGGGTGAGGTCGGCAGTTCAAATCTGCCCAGACCCACCAAATTTCGCCGGATACGGCGTTGCTTTGAACCTCGTGTAGCGGGCTACACGTCGGCCCAAAGCGCCTTGTCTCCGACGAAATTGCATTTGCTCCTTTGGCGGAGCCGATGTTGATAGGGGCCATAGCTCAGCTGGGAGAGCGCCTGCCTTGCACGCAGGAGGTCAGCGGTTCGATCCCGCTTGGCTCCACCATCTCTCGCGTCACCGGTACACCCACAGTCTTACCTGATCGGATCCACAGTCATAAGCCATCCTCGCACCGCGCGATGACGGGTTTATGACTGTCGATTGACAGTCTGCTCTTTAACAATGTGAATCATGCTGACAAGTTCTTCCTGAAAGGGAAGGACAACGTGATACGTCTCAAGCGTATCCGGCAATTGTCGTGAGTAATCGCGGACCAGACCCTTTCGGGTTATATGGTCAAGCGATTAAGCGCATACGGTGGATGCCTAGGC
>NZ_QPII01000055.1 GCF_003336675.1 Billgrantia montanilacus
TGCCGGGTCTGTAGCTCAGTTGGTTAGAGCGCACCCCTGATAAGGGTGAGGTCGGCAGTTCAAATCTGCCCAGACCCACCAAATTTCGCCGGATACGGCGTTGCTTTGAACCTCGTGTAGCAGGCTACACGTCGGCCCAAAGCGCCTTGTCTCCGACGAAATTGCATTGGCTCCTTTGGTGGAGCCGATGTTGATAGGGGCCATAGCTCAGCTGGGAGAGCGCCTGCCTTGCACGCAGGAGGTCAGCGGTTCGATCCCGCTTGGCTCCACCAACTTCCTGATGCATCAGCCCACAGTCTTACCTGATCGGATCCGCAGTCATAAGCCATCCTCGCACCGCGCGATGACGGGTTTATGACTGTCGATTGACAGTCTGCTCTTTAACAATGTGAATCATGCTGACAAGTTCTTCCCGAAAGGGAAGGACAACGTGATACGTCTCAAGCGTATCCGGCAATTGTCGTGAGTAATCGCGGACCAGACCCTTTCGGGTTATATGGTCAAGCGATTAAGCGCATACGGTGGATGCCTAGGC
>NZ_QPII01000056.1 GCF_003336675.1 Billgrantia montanilacus
AACACCCCGCCGATGATGCCGCCGATCACGATCACCGGCAGCACCAGGGCCAGCCAGGCGGCCTTGAAGGCCTGCCACAGCAGGTCGAGCCGGAACTTGCGGGTCTTCCCGGCGTGTTCCAGGGTTGCCATGATGAAGGTGGTAACCATCAGCCCGAAGCCGATCAGCAGGCCCGGCACGATGCCGGCGATGAACAGCCGGCTGATCGAGGTCTCGGTGACGATACCGAACAGGATCAGCGGAATCGACGGCGGAATGATGATGCCGATCACCGACGACACCGTGTTGATCGCCGTGGCATGCGGGGCGGAATAGCCCTGCTGCTTCATCGACGGAATCATCATCGAGCCGGTGGCGGCGGTGTCCGCCACGGCCGAGCCGCTGATGCCGCCGAAGAACATCGAACCGGTGATCGCCACCTGGCCCAGGCCGCCGCGCACGAAACCGACCAGGGCGCCGGCCAGTTCCATCAGCCGCCGGGCGATGCCGCCGGCGCTCATCACTTC
>NZ_QPII01000006.1 GCF_003336675.1 Billgrantia montanilacus
TACATACGGTGGTATAACGAGAAAAGAATCAAAATGTCACTAGGTGCCCTGAGCCCTCTCGAATACCGAAAGAGCCTAGGGATCGCAGCATGAAAGAGTCCAAGAAAAGCACCGCACCCCCTGCCGATCAGTCTGGCATGGACCATCAGGCCGACCCCGGCGGGTACGAACAGCAGCGTCAAGTAACGCAGCAGGCCCTCCCCCATCATTCGCAGACTGGTCGGCACACGGCCTATCACCACCAGGCCCAGCAGCAGAATCACCATGCCCACAACCGGCCCAGGCACCGGTAGCCCCAGCCCACGCGCCAGCAATTCACCGGCGAACTGGCAGGCCAGCAACACGCTCATACCCATGATCAACGGCATGGCAGAACCTCCTTCGGCTCGATACAGCCCTCGGGTCAATGCGCCTTATGCGTCTCGTCATCGGAAACCGGCACGGGATGGGAGCCCGCATCGTCGAGATCCGCCCATGGTTCCCGCGGTGCCTCGGCGCGTTCGCCGGTACGTGCCGCATAGCGCTCGCGATGCAGTGCCTTGAGCAGCCCAGCGACCATAAGCATGATCACCACCGAGAACGGCAGCGCGGCCATGATCACGGCCGCCTGCAGCGTCTCGAGCCCCCCTGCCATCAACAGCACCGCGGTGAGCAGCCCCAGCAGGCCGCCCCATAGCAGGCGGTGCGCTGTGGGCGGCTCGGGATCGCCTCCGGCCAGGATCGTATTGATCACCAGGGTACCGGCATTGGCGGAGGTGATCAGGTAGGTGGCGATCAGCAGCACCAGCACGGCCGACACGCCCTGCCCCAACAGGCCGAGCCCCATGGCATCGATGGTGGCAAAAAGGGCCGTGGCCACGTCGGCCTCCACGGCGGCGACGATACCACCCGATCCGAACAGCTCATGGTAGAGAGCGGTGCCGCCGAACAGTCCAATCCACACAACGGTGATGACCGTCGGTACCAGCAGCACCCCCATGACGAATTCACGAAAGGTCCGCCCTCGGGAGACCCGGGCAATGAACATGCCGACGAACGGCGACCAGGCCAGCCACCACCCCCAGAAGAACACCGTCCACTCCGCCTGCCAGCCATCATCCCGAGTCGCATTGGTGTGAAACGTCATGCCCATCAGGTTCTGGAGATAGTCCCCCGTCGACTCGATGGTGATGGCAATCAGGTATTGGGTCGGCCCGAACAGCAGCATGAACACCACCACCGCGATGCTCAGCCAGAAATTGGCTTCCGACAGCAGTCGCACGCCACGCTTGACCCCGGAGACCACGGAGAAGGTCGCCACGCTCATGATCACGGCAGTGACGATCAACTGAAGGGCCAGCGAAGAGGGCAGGCCGAAAACCGCGCCGAGCCCCGCATTCATCTGCTGTACGCCAAGGCCCAGGGTGGTGGCGATACCGAAAACAGTACCGAAAACCGCCAGCACGTCCACGGCATCCCCCAGCATCCCATCGGTACGCTTGCCGAACAGCGGCTTGAGGCCAGAACGAATGGTGAGCGGCATCTTCCAGCGATAGGCAAAATAGGCCAGCACCAGCGCCACGAAAGAGAAAATCGCCCAACCGTTCAACCCCCAGTGGAAATAGGTCAAGCGCATGGCCACCCGCGCGGCGTCCGGGCTCATGGCGTCAGTGATGAAGGGGTTCGCCTGGAACTGCAGTATCGGCTGGGCGACCGACCAGAACAGGATACCGACTCCGGTACCTGCCGCGAACAGCATCGCCACCCAGGAGAAGAAGGTGAATTCCGGCTGTTCGAAGTCGCTGCCCAGCCGAACGTTCTTGAAGCGCCCAGTGCCGAGCCACACCATGAACAAGAGTAGAAAAGCCACCAGCAGCACGTAGTACCATTCGAGAAAGGGGTCGAACACAGTGCGCATCAGTGCCAAGCCATACCCCAGGCGCTCGGTGTAGAAGGCGCCGTAGATCATCGACACCGCCACGACCACGAACGTTACCAGAGTCACCCTCGGGTTCATGCCCTTGAGAGGGCCGCGCTGAGCCTGTTGGTACATGGCGATAATCCTTTCCCGATGGTAAGCGATTGCCGATGCTCAATCATAAAGCAACGAACGCCACCCTTCACGACCGCCCCACGCCTCACCCCGACCAACCCCTTGTAATGGCAAGCTTCTGAAAGGAAAGTACAAAAGAGGCTTTTCATTTAAACAGGAACGCGCTAGTATACGCCTCGTTCTCGGGGAGCTGGCCACGGCCGATCGACCTGAAAACCTGGGGAAACCCACGTTTGTAGAACGACAGCCGGAGCGTGGCGCAGCTTGGTAGCGCGCTGCAATGGGGTTGCAGAGGTCGCAGGTTCGAATCCTGTCGCTCCGACCATAAAACACAGTAAAAACGGTCACTTAGCTCTCACGGGCAGGTGGCCGTTTTTCGTGGGTGGTAAAATTCTGGTAAAAAAATGGTAAAACTCTCCCCTTCTTGGACCCATTGCCAGGCATCCGGGCCAGCGCCGTGGGTGCTACTCAATGGTAGAGCTGCACCAGTGCTGTTTTCCCTTTCCTATCAAAGCACTGCAGCCAGCCCTGTTTAACAACCCAGCGATTGTCTAACGAATTTCGGCCGCTCCGTTGAGCGATCCAGGCCGCGTTCTGACCGCCAATCCCGCCCGAGCGGATTCACCTGCTGCTGGAGAGCAAGGCCAGTTGGGTGGAGGCGGATGCCCGGGAGCACGACAAATGCTTCCCTGGTTCCCCGGACAAGAGCATCGCCGAGTGGTACCGGCTGCCGGGGTTGGAGGGGGTGGAAGCGAAACATGGTTGAATGTTCTGCTACTTTTATGTCGCAAACCCTCCACCCTCTGTCTATCTTTGAGATTATAAAGTTCACAGATGATGAATGAGCGTTGCGCTTGAACAACGGAATCATCAAGCCTGACTGGCTACATGGAACGTAGTGGGCCACCCCCTTGCGCAGGGTGCAGGCGGTAGCTTGTCATTTAGAATGATCAACCTATCCGAGCGGACTTCGAATTCCAATAATGCCACTTACCCAATAGGTGCAGGGTTCCATGGAGGGAACCTAATGATCAAATCAGTTATAGAAGTTGTCCTCTGCTGACAGAAGGGAGCTTCTACAGCCATCCAAACGGGTAGTTAATCACCCGGGACCCGGCACTTACAAGCATAATGGGAAAAAAACTGGCAGGCATTTTTCCAGACGCAATGTATTCGCAGTCTTCGGGAGGGCATGTGTGATGACCATCATGAAGGATATTTCGGGAACTTGGGGTCGAACCGTGAAGCCTAGGCTAAACTACTCAAGTTGCATCTTCGTCCTCATAGCCAGATACGTAACTTTATGCGTGACATTTTACCTAATTACTATTTTGTCTTCGTCTCCAAAAGGTGGCAGTATCGCAGCAGCAGCTTTGCCCGAAAACAACCAATCTATAGTTGAAACAACAACCGATGAATGCCCGCCATACGAATTTGATCAAGACTCCGCGACCCGCCCCTACTTGAGGTTGGCACAATCCTGCCAACCTCCCCCGCAATGTGCCCAGAACCAGCGTCCCTGCAATATACACCACGATGAAAATAGCTGTATCACTTGGAATTGCTGCGAAAAGTAGCGATGGAGGGAAGCTGTGGACACAATCGAAGCCACTATGAGGGATTACTCATTCTGGATCGGGATGGTAGTCGTTTTCGTATTCGCTTGGGACCGATTTGGTCAACAGGAATTGGAATTTGAAGAGCTTGTATTGCATGTATCCCTACGCTCTTTCACAACCCGTTTTAGATACTATTTCGCTGCGTTCGTTTACGGTGGCGTTTATGCGACGATATATTCAGGCCTGGTATCCATTAGTGCCTTTCCAGCGGCTCAAGAAATTATTATGCAATGGCTGGGCGCACTGGAAAATGGTGGCGGCGACCAGTCTGATATTGCAACTCCTCTTGGGGCCGCCATGGTCGTAACTGGAGTTCTGCCTTCAGTGCCAGGTATTCACAAAATAGATATCCGACTTCGCAAAGGACTTCAGGGCTTTGCTAGTATACCATTAAAAGCTCGGCAACTTGGTGATCTTTTAATTACAATCTTGGATTCCAAGGGAAGATCTTCCGCTTCGCCCCAAGCTGCTTCGCTGCCAGAACAAATTAATATCTATGAAAAAATTAAAACAATAATATATAACCTTTGCAATATAAAAAGACTGCGCGCGAAACATAGATATGAGGTATTTTTTAATCGCCATCAATCCGCATTAGAAGAAATTGACCGGCTTAAAAAAATGATCCAAGACAATCTAGATGACTCTACTGAGAAGTCGGAATCTTTAACTAAAGAAATGGAGAAGCTTAATACAAAATTGTCGTGGTTTCTGGCTTGCGGGCTGCTAGCAGTTGAGCCTGATGAATACCATGGTCTAAAAACCATGTCAGAGGTTCTCGAGCTACCGGGGGTAGATATGCCAAGCTGGCGTTACAGGGCGATTCATATTGTTATCGGAGTTTTTGTGGTTTCATTCTTTGGATTTGCCGGTAGTGTAGCGGCTATAACATCGGCTACTATTCTGACGAACTCCCAGTGGACCGTAGTACCCGAGCTAGTATCCCTCCCATTAATGATCAACCTGGCGCTGGTGCCGATATTTCTGCTGCCTATAATCTTTGCAGCTTTTGCAAATTTGCATATGATCGATCGCGAAGTCTTTGGTGGTTTTATAGAGGCAGAGGAACGCATTGTTGCTTATGTAGTGACGTGTGCGGGCTGCATATGTGCCGCTCTCCTGCTCACTACACTACTCGGAGTTTTCGTCGTGAATGTGACTGATCGCCATCTCAGGCTGATACAAATTTTGCCTTGGGCGTTACCCCCGGCGGCCGTAGGGTTCACTTTCTTTGTTGTTTCCCGCAGTTATGCCAGAACGCAACGTAAGGCACGCCACGTTCAAGATTTCTTCGTTCATGCACTTGTAGCCAGTCTGGCAGCCGCCCTTGCGGCCGCACTCTCGCAGGCAGCTGGACTTGAGTGGGCCGAATCCATCCACATCAATATCTTTGTATTATTGATTGATTTATATTGGCCAATAATGGTTTTAGTAGGGCTGCTAGGTGGGACCTTGGGTGCGTTGCAATGCGCAATGTCGAATACTAGTTTTTCTTTACGAGGAAATTTCAAAGGATGCAGAGAAAGCCTTAATAACCAAAATTTTTAGAATATTTGCAGCACTTTGGACAAAGATACGACATTGCCACTCTGCAGCGGGCTGGCACTGCCAGAAATAGCCAGGATAGATCGTATCTCGTTACTGGTCGACGAGCCAGAAGGGGGCACATTGACCGTTAAATTCAAGGAAAATCGCCACTTACGGGTCATGCCGAGTGGCGGTTTTTCGTTGATGGTAAAAACTGGTAAGAACTGGTAAAACGCTTACCCTGTTGGTCGCAGTACCGGCTAGTTGGGTAACGTCGGGACCGAAACGTATCGCGACGGCGCTGTCAGACAATGTAAGGTCCAGCCCTATGGCGCGACATAGCTTCGGCGAACGACACGACAAGGACCCCGCATGCCCCTGACCCAACCTGCCCCCCTCCTTGCCATCCAGGCGAGCCTCGCCGCCACCCCCTGGGCCGACGAGCCGCTGGTGCCCATGGAAGACAGCGGCCTTGCCCACGCGCATCTTCGTCTGGGTGAAACTGGCTGGCTGCTGCGCATTCCCAAGCAGAGCCAGATGGGCCTCGAGCCCGAGGCCCATCTGGCCTACGAGTCCGCCTGCTTTTCCCGCGCCGGGCCCAGCGGAGTGACACCCGCGATGGCCAAGAGCCTGCCACCCGATACCGCCCTGCCCCGTGGCGCGCTGGTGGTCAGGGCCATCGACGGGCGCAGCGCAACGCTCCCCGACGACCTGCCGACACTGATGCGCAGCCTGGCGGCCATCCATCGCCTGCCGCTCCCCGCCGCAGCCGAGCGCGCCCCACTCCTGGCACCCCACGACCCACTGGCGTCGATGTATCACGAGGTTCTGGACCAGGCCCGTTACCTGGCCGACGCCGGCCTGGCCCCCGAAGCCGAGCAGGGAATTCGCCGCGAACTGGCACGGTTTTCCGCCTCCCTCGAAACTACTCAGCGTCCCGAACAGCGGCTGATCACCTTCGATTCCCATCCCGGCAACTTCCTGATCGATGTCGATGGGCAGGCCTGGATGGTCGATCTGGAGAAAGCCCGCTACAGCTATCCCGGGTTCGACCTGGCCCACGCCACCCTCTATACCTCGACCACCTGGGACATCAACAGCCACGCCGTACTCGACAACGATGCCATTCTTGCCGCCTACGCCACCTGGGAGCGGGAGATAGGCGAAACGGGCCGGAGCCAGCGCCCATGGCACCTGCCGCTGCGTCGCGCCATGTGGCTGTGGTCCGTCACCTGGTGTGCCAAGTGGCAGGTAACCTCCGGAGCGCCACCGTTAAGAAATGCTCGCGGGCAGGATTGGTCGCGCCAGCACAACAGCGAAGCGCTCAACGCCCACGTACAGGAGCGCGTGGCACACTACCTCTCGCCCCCGGTGGTCAGGCGCATGGGTAAGGAATTCCGGTCACTTGCTGCAGCCTTTGCCGACGGCCTCGATACCGAAACCCAGCTCACCGACGACCTGGAGTAGAGACGCCATGGGCCAGCCCGGTCTCAGCGTGATCATACCGACCCTCAACGAAGCCGCGACCCTGGAATCACGGCTCGATCGCCTGCTCGGCCTGTGGGTGTGTGGTGTCGAAATCATCATTGTCGATGGCGGCAGCCAGGACGAGACAGTGGCCAAGGCCAGCCGCGTGGCCGATCGCGTCATAGAAAGCCCGCCGGGGCGTGCCGTGCAGATGAATGCGGGAGCCCACGCCGCCACTGCCCGCCAGCTGCTGTTCCTGCATGCCGACACCCAGCTGCCGCGGCGGGCCGACCGCCTGATCGACGAAGCCCTGGCCGGGCGCCACCGCTGGGGGCGCTTCGATATCCGGCTCGAGGCGCGCCACCCCATGCTGCCGGTGATCGCCTCCGCCATGAACTGGCGCTCGCGCTTCACCGGTATCGCCACCGGCGACCAGGCGCTATTCATGACCCGCGGCGCCTTCGACGAGGTCGGCGGCTTTCCCGACCAGCCCTTGATGGAGGACATCGCGCTATCAAAGCGCCTCAGGCGTCTTTCGCCCCCTGCCTGCCTGCGCCAGCGGGTAAGCAGCTCGGGGCGGCGCTGGGAGCACAACGGCGCCTGGCCGACCATCCTGCTGATGTGGCGGCTTCGCTATCGCTACTGGCGCGGCGAGGCGCCCGAGCAGTTGGCCAGGGCCTATCGCGATGTGCGCTGACGTTTCGCTCGCGGTGCTGGCCAAGGCACCACTGCCCGGCCAGGCGAAAACCCGCTTGATACCCACATTGGGAGCCGAGGGCGCCGCACGACTGCATGAGCGGCTGCTACGGCGTACCCTGGAGATAGCCCGTGCAACCACGCCGCAGGTCACCCTATGGACCGCCCTCCAGCACCATCATCCGCTGTTTCTTGAGCTGGCCGACACCTATCGGATCGAGCTGCGCCCCCAGCCGCATGGCGACCTCGGCCAACGCATGCTGCATGCCCTGGCCGCCATGCCCTGCCCCGGGTTGGTGATCGGCACCGACTGCCCCGTCCTGACGCCAACGCTACTGCGCCGCTGCCACGCCGCGCTGAACGACGCCGACGTGGTCTGCCTGCCGGCGGAGGATGGCGGCTATGGACTGATCGCCATGCACCGCGCCGAAGCGCGGCTCTTCTCGGGCATCGACTGGGGCACGGAGCGAGTGATGCCACAGACCGCCCATGCCGCCGCCGAACTGGGACTACGGCTGTGCTGCCTGACCACGGTCTGGGATGTTGACCGCCCAGAAGACCTGGCACGGCTGGCCACCCACAGCCCTGGCCTGCTCGCCAACCTGGGCGTTCCCACGACACACGGCCGGTGATCGCGGCCTCAGCCATACCCCAATGGCGGCAATCTCCTACAACAAATCCCTCTCTGGCTCACAGCCGATATCTTCATATCCCGCTAGCCTGAACGGGAGTTGTTTACCTTGAGTAGTTTTCCACGAGTGGCGATCACCATGAAACGGATAAGTTACCAGCAGCAAGGCATCGAAGTTGAACTGGTTATCACCAGGGATCCGTTCAACTGTGATTGGCTTGCCGTTGCGCGATGGGAGGCACGCCCCGGCGCCATCGCCTCGCTACACACCATGCCTCCGCTCGCTGCTACCGCGTCGGAAGCGCAGGCCTGGGATGCGGCGAAGGAATGGGCGAACCGACTCGTCATGCAGGAGTGGCTGAGCGCGGCCGGGCTTGCCACCGCAACATCGACAAGCACCCATACAGGCCATGTACTGCGCTGATACGGTCTGCAAGACCAAGGCGCCGGCGACTACCTAACAGCCAACAGCCTGGTTAACAGAGGGGCGCCGGGCCCCATCTGCCTCCTCTCGACAACCGCACGGCATCCTGCCGTGCGCCTCCTTGCGCTGCATCTTTCTGAAAGCACCACGCCTTCGGACGAATCTTGGCTACCCTTACTGGTAGGCAGCCGTCGAGGACGACGACCCTGCATCATGCGCTTGACGCCCTATGCCACTACTGTCCATACAAGGGAGGGAAGAAGAGAGTTTCGGAAGAGCAAGTCGGTAAGGCCCTCGATTAGTACAAGCAAGGTGGGCAAAACACTAGCCAAATACATGGAGGTCAGCATGAAACGAATTCTCGAGCATGCCGCAGCCTGGCTATTACGTGTCATGGAAAGCCACGAAACCCATGAACCTCAGGAACAGCACGCCTGGTGCTGCTATCGAGCAGACCGCAACCATCCCCCGGGCGACAATCGACGCCACTGAACGGTCATACCAGACGCTTCCGGTCCCGATGCCAGAGGAAGGCACCATGCATAACCCCAACCTCCCGATCGCCCTGCTGCTGCTCGGCTTCTTCACCATTGGCCCTCTACACGCTGGCGACTGCGAACCCGATGACAGGCAGCAGGCGATGCTGGAGCGGGTGAACGATGTGCGAAGCGAGGCACGTCAATGCGGTGACGAAGAATTCCAGGCGACGCAGCCCCTGGCATGGAGCTGTCGCCTGGAAGAGGCCGCCGAGGCGCATTCGCGAGACATGGCGGACAACGAGTTCTTCAGCCATACCGATGCCGATGATGTGGGCGTGAACGATCGGGTGAGCGATATCGGCTATGACTGGATGGCGGTTGGAGAGAATATCGCCGCAGGCCAAGCCGATGTTGCCACGGTCATCGAGGGTTGGCTCTCCAGCCCGGGCCACTGTGCCAATATCATGAGCGATGAATTCACCGAGATGGGAGCGGCTGTCATCGAAGCGGAGGGATCGGACTACTCCCCCTTCTGGACGCAGGTCTTCGCCCGGCCACGATGAGTTTGTTAGTAACAACGGCACCCGAGGCGCCTACCGGCGCCAGTCGCGACGCAGAGTCGGAACGCCGAACCGGGCGCTCCAACAGCGATCCTTTCTACCAACGGTGCCACACCGCTGTCGGAGCATCTTCAGATCGCGACTGGAGGCCGCAGGCCTCCCGGAAATGTTGCCAATGGTGGCAACTACCGCCAACGCCGGCAGCCTCCGCCTAGGCACCTAACGGCGCCAGTCGCGACGCCGAGCGGCGCTCCAACAAGGCCTGCAACTACTTCACTGTTGGAGCATCTTCAGATCGCGACTGGAGGCCGAAGGCCTCCCGGCGGTGTTGCCGAGGGAACTTCCCTATGCGTTACCATGCCGCTCGATCGTCAGTGCCATGGCCCTCAAATTATCCCAGGAGGGAAAACTTCCGCTTGCAAGCCTTACACTCAACCAAATTATCCCAATCGGGACAAATCAATTGACGTAGCCCACCAATGACCGTTAACTTTCCCTATCGGGAAAACCAGCCGGCATTTCATCAGCACAAGCGACGATAATGAAGCCAAGCACTCCAACACGACACGCCACCTCCATCCGTGATGCCGCCACCCTTGGCCGGCTCATCCGGCAAACAAGAAAGCAACAGGGCCTCACGCTAGAAACCCTGGCTGGCCTCTGCGGGCTAAGCATTCGCTTTCTCAGTGAATTGGAGAACGGCCGCGAATCCTGCAGCCTGGTGCGGGTGCTGTGGGTGCTGGATGCGCTGGGGATAGAGCTGACCGCCGAACCGCCCGAGGCACCCAAGTGAAACCGCAGGATGCCCTGCATGTGTGGCATGAGGAGCGCCTGGTCGGCACGCTGTGGCAAGGCAGCGGCGAACGCCTGATCGGCTTCGAGTACGACAGCGAATGGCAGGCAACTGGCCACGCCATCTCCAACAGCCTGCCGCTGGAAAAGCGCATCTGGCTGCCCGAGGAGCAAACGGCACATCGCTGGTTCGGGAACCTGCTGCCCGAAGAGCAGGCCCGCACCGCACTGCTCAAGCGGCTGGCCATCCCCGATGACGATTTCGCCCTGCTAGCCGCCATCGGTGGCGACTGTGCCGGCGCGCTGACCATTCTACCGCCTGGCCAGTTGCCCACCCGCCAATGGGAAGCGACGCCGTTAGCGCTGGACAAGCTCGCTCAATGGGCCGCCTACCGCGACCGCTACTCCCTGATGGGTAGCGATGGCAACCACCAGCCCCCGCGACTATCGCTGGCAGGTGCCCAGGACAAGATCCCGATCGTGGTCGACAATGGCAAACTCAAGCTGCCACGGGGGGCAACTCCCTCGTCTCACATCCTCAAGTTCGCCTTAGAGGGCCGCGAGCTGATCGTGCTGAACGAACTGTTCCTCAATACGCTGGCACGCCTGGCCGGACTGGCCTGTCCCACCACCACGCTGGGCCGGGCCGAAGGGCATGCCTACTTGCTGGTGGAACGCTACGATAGAGCCGGTATCGGCACTCCTGAGCTGCACCGCATACATCAGGAGGACTTCTGCCAGGCCATGGGGCTTTCGCGCATCGAAAAGTATCAAGAGCCGAGCGGGCCGCGTTTCGCGCAGTGCATTGCAACGGCCCGCCACGCCTGCCGGCCCAATGCCGCTTCAGTACAACACCTGCTGCGCTGGCAGGTCTTCAACGTGCTGGCTGGCAACACCGATGGGCACGCCAAGAACCTATCGCTGCTGCAGGACGAGCGCGGCCAATGGCAGGTCGCACCGGCCTACGACCTGGTAGGCACCCTAGTGCTGGGCTACCACCGCGACCTGGCTTTCTCGGTTGGCGAACAGTTCAACTCTCAGCAGCTGTTGCCCCGCGACTGGCAAGCGTTCGCCAAGGAAAGCCGCTTCAGCTATCCCTTCGTGCGCCGCGAGATACGCATTCTCGCCGCCAGGCTTGAGGAGCTGCTGAATGCCGATGAACTGCGCGAAGCATTGCACAGTGCCGGGCTGGACGAACATGGCTGGATCAGGCTTCAGCAGCAACGCCAGCATATTCTTACCCAGTGCTACAAGGCCCAGCGTTGGTAGCCGTCGACGTTAGAAAACGTCGCTGTTGGAGCATCTTCAGATCGCGACTGGAGGCCGAAGGCCTCCCGGCGGTGTTGCCGATGGCCGCGATCACCACCAACGTCGGCGGCCTCCGCCAGGGTGCCTGGCGGCGCCAGTCGCGACGCAAAGTCGGAACGCCGAACCGGGCGCTCCAACAATAGGAGAGTATTCTGTAGGAGCATCTTCAGATCGCGACTGGAGGCCGAAGGGCTCCCGGCGGTGTTACCGATGGCCGCGATCACCACCAACGTCGGCGGCCTGCGCAGGCGGGCGGCAAGAAAACCACATGAGAAAAGAAGTAGAGAAGAGCAAAAGACAATCAAAACAAAATACGGCGGGATATGGGAGCGGGAACTATTGCAGGACCCTCCCTGGTCCGGTTGTGACGATAGCAAACCTGCGGTTAACGAATATAAGCCGCCAACGCGTCCTGGGCAGCCTGCTGGGCCAGGGCACATGATGCCCAGTGCTCGAGTACCTCACTGCTCAGGTCGACAACGTATTGTGTAGTAGGCATGGCGTATCTCCTGTTGGGTGATGAAAAACATCATGCCCCATCAATGTCGACATTTCATCACGATTGCGACACTTTGCCCTGATATGGCGCAACCCTACCCATGCTGACCGAATCTCCGAACAATGTTACATAAAGGTGCACGAATTTGCCCCACCAGCCTCCTGAACGGAGCGATAACCGCCAAAACCCTGCGTCAGCCTCGACGTAACGTCGGAACGCCGAACCGGACGCACCGACATCGACCCTCTCCACCAGTCAGTGAAGGAGACTTGCGGGCCGCTAACGCGACGGCGACACTGGCCGCATCGTTCACCCTGAGGCACCGCAACCATGCATAGCAAGACACCACCGCCAGACAACACCAATCCGTCCTCCAAGCCTGCTCAGCGGTTCAGCGAGCAGCGGCTGGAACGTTATCTATGGAATTCACGGTTTCTGGTGATGATGGCGGTCGTGCCCAGCCTGATCGGCGCGGTGGTACTGTTTATCATCGGTACGATCGACATCGCCAAGGTGCTTGTCGATACCGCCGCCTACTATTTCCTCGGCAGTGTGGAGGACATTCACGACAGCGTGGTGCCCAGTATCATCATGGCCATCGATATCTATCTGATCGCCATCGTGTTGTTGATCTTCGGGCTTGGAGTGTACCGGCTGTTCGTCTCCCCGATCGAGCAGGCAGAGGACCACGCGCCCCAACACCCCTTCAATGTGCAGTCGTTCGATCAGCTCAAGGACAAGATCGCGCGGGTGGTAATCCTGGCAGTCATCATCGAATTCTTCCGCGCCGTGGTGGATATCCGATTCCAGACCCCGCTGGACGCCATCTACCTGGCGCTCTCGGTACTCGCCCTTGCCGCCGCGCTCTACTTGATGAGCCTGGCACATCGCAAGGAGTAGGCCCAATCACCCGTCACGAAGGGCGACGCAAGAATCGCCTGCACTCATGGCAAGAACCCCCGCTCGCATGCTACACCTTGAAGGGACAAGGAATTCCAAGGCCCTGTGACAAGGGCGAGCATGGAAAGGGAGGATGCGATGCAACGCCTGTACTTTCTGATACCTGACAAGGAAACCACCTCGGCCATCGTCGATGAACTCAACGCGATGGGCTTGACCAAGGACGAACTGCATGTCATGGGCAAGGACTGGCAGCCCCTGGAGAAAGAAGGAGTACCCACAGCCACCCTGATCCAGACCACCGATGTCGTCAATGCCTCGAAGCGCGGTGCCATCGTCGGTGCCGCACTCGGCCTGGTGCTGGGCCTGATCGCTCACTTCATCCTCATCGACACCAACATTGTCTGGCTCACCCTTGGCATGATCGTCTTTGGCGCCCTGTTCGGCGTCTGGGCCAGCACGATGGTTGGCGTATCTGTACGCGACATCAAGGTAAGCAAGTTCGACAAGGCGATCAGGCGAGGCTCGATGCTACTGATCATCGACGTACCCGACGAGCAGGAAGACACCTTCAGGACGGCGATCAAACGCCACCACCCCGAAGTCGTCATCGACAAGATGAGCGCCCGGGACAAGAAACAAAATGTGGCTGAGGGGCACTGACCACCTCCCCTGCCCGGTGGAGGTTATTTGCCAACGTTGGCAGCCTCCGCCAGGGCACCTGTCGGCGCCAGTCGGGACGCGGAGTCGGAACGCCGAACCGGGCGCTCCAACAAGGCCTGCAACTACGTCACTGTTGGAGCATCTTCAGATCGCGACCGGAGGCCGAAGGGCTCCCGGCGGTGCTGCCAGGGTCCGCGATCACCGCCAACGCCGCAGCCTCCGCCAAGGCGCCTATCGGCGCCAGTCGCGATGGAAACCAGCGCTCCAACAGCGGCTTTTTCTAATGTTGGAGCATCTCCAGATCGCGACTGGAGGCCGCAGGCCTGCCGGCGGTGTTGCCAATAACGGCAATCCTCTCCACCAACGCTAGCCACGCTGCTGCCGGGCTCACGTGTAAGACAACAATGGTGCGTTCCGCTAAAATGCCGGTTTTCATTCCCTACCCGAGACCCGCCTTGGCTAGCAACGACCACGCGCCTACCCATCCAGCCAGTGCCGATGCAACGTCACTGGATAAACTCATTGGAGGCTGTATCGAGGGCGACCTCACAGCCTTCGAGCACCTGGCAAGCGCCTGTTTGCCGGGCCTGCTCGGCGTTTCGGCTCGCTTTCTCGAACAGCCAGGGCACCATGAAACAGTGTGCCGCGACACCCTGGTGCTAGCCTGGCGCAATCTGTCAGAGCTAGGCAGCGACACGGCGCCCAGCCAGTGGTTGTACGGCATATTCGCCAGCCGGCTCTATAACCAGTTGTTGGCGCTGCATGGCTCACAGCAGGCCATGAGACACCGGGTCAGTACGCTGAAAGCCGAGGACGCGACAACGGTGGATTCACCTACCGGGCCTCGCCCAGCGCTGTTCAGCGGCGCAAGGGTACTGGCGATGTCACAGCAGGTGCCCGCCGTGGCGCTCTCGCCCCGGTTGCTGGGCGAACTCAACGACCGCATCACGGCTGAAATTGCACAATGCAATGCGCCCCTGACGCCTACCGGCGAGCGAGTCTATCCGCCACTCTACGACCCTGCCCTGCGTTCCCGCATGTTCCGCTCTCGGGCCGCGTTTCGCCTCAAGGAGGGCTTCAAACGCCGCCTGGGGCGCCCATTCGAAGACCAGCTATTCAACCGCTGGCTCGACAACAAGGCCGGCAGCACGCTGCTGGAGAACCAGGGCCTGCCGCGCAGGAGTGTCGAAAGGTATCTCGGTCGCAAGCTTGACCTCGAGATGGACCCGAGTACGCTCACCCGCGGCTTAAGCTACCCCACGTCGTTTCCGAACCGCACCCAACGGCGCAAGATCTCCAATCTCTTTATCTGGCCTGGGGACTGGGACGTGAAAACCCCAGCCCTCGCCGCTACCCAACGGCATCAATTCATTCACGATATCTGGAACCACCGGCTCGACCTGACCGCCAGCGACAGCTATGCCGGCCTGAAGAGCAAGCTGGAAAAGGACGGCCCGCTACGCATGCACCATCAGGGCATCCTGCTTGATTCGGAAGCACGCATTCTCGCCTACCTGGAACGCTACCTGTTCTATATGGAAGACATGAGCTGCTTCGGCTTCAAGAGCGACCTGGGTAAAGATGCGCTCGGGATCGCCATCGACCGGCATGGTGACATGATCAAGATCAACAAGGGCCTGCACAGGCTGGCCATGGCCCAAACCCTGGGAATACAGCGCGTTAGCGTAAGGGTGAGAAGCGTACATCAGCTCTGGTGGGAAGAGCACAAAGGCAGCGCCCAGGGAAAAAGAGCGCTGGAGAACGCAATCGCTGCCCTGCCGCATCGTTAGATCCGGCCCTGTCATCGCCGACAGCGGCCTTCACCAAGGCGCCTAGCGGCGCTCCAACAAGGTCAGCAACTACCACACTGTAGGAGCATCTTCAGATCGCGACTGGAGGCCGCAGGCCTCCCGGCGGTGTTACCGGTGCTGGCGACCATCGCCAACGCCAGCGGCCCCGCCAAGGCGCCTAGCGGCGCCAGTCGCGACGCAAAGCGGCGCTCCAACAGTGATATGCGCAAACCACCGCGGCCTCCGCCAAGGCGCCTATCGGCGCTCCAACAAGGTCAGCAACTACCACACTGTAGGAGCATCTTCAGATCGCGACTGAGGCCGAAGGCCTCCCGGCGGTGTTGCCAGGGTCCGCGATCACCGCCAGCGTCACTGATTATCCCTGATGCCGGGCACTACTCCCAGATGGTCATGTGCATAATATTGCCTATTTTTACGCACCCTCCCAATATAAGTGCACTATTTTTCTCATTTTCTGAGGAATGAGCTATTATTGAGCAGAATAATGCTCACCAGGAAGCTTCATGAACCTTACGCTTCAAATCTATCTCAATCGCCACTGGCATGATGCCGCCCTGCTTGAGGTGCTTCAACCCGACAGGGGCACCCATGGCCCTGCCCGGCTGGGCTATCTACAAGGATATGCCCTGGAGTGGATGCTACGGGACGATGAGCATGCCTGTAGCCTGACACTCCCCGTTGAGCTGATGATGAAGCACCACGGCAAGCGTTGGTTCGGCTTCCTGGAAGATATCATGCCTGCCGGCGCCAGCCGCCGTTACTGGGTTTCAGCCCTTGGGCTACAAGGGCTGCCGACAGGCCAGCAGGACAGCGAGTTGTTGAGACACGCCACCATCGCACCGGTTGGCAACCTGAGAATCAAGGAAGCCGTGCCCGAACGAGCGAGAGGCTCACAACTTCATGTCAGGCGCTTCACACGAGAAGACGTCATCGACCGGCATGGGGATTTCCTGGAATACGCGCAACAGATGGGCGCTTCCAGCGGAGGTGCCACAGGCGCTGGTGGTGAAGCACCAAAGCTCCTGCTCCGGTGCAGCCATAATAACGAGGTATGGATAGATACCTGGCAGGATGACCCTCACAATCTCGATAGGCACTATCTCGTGAAGTTCCCCCGCGGAAAGCGCAGCCAGGATGATTGCGATATTCTTCGCACGGAATTCGCCTATTACCATGAGCTGGCCAGCCTCAGAATCGACACCATCGACACGGATGCCATGCAGCTGATCGAAGGCGAGCGCTACCCATCGCTGTGGCTACCCCGCTTTGACGTCACGCAAGATGCCAACGGCCTGACCCGCTTCGGGCTGGAATCCATCTACTCCCTTTTCGACGCGCCCCCCGGCAGCCACCTCAATCACTTCCGGGTCATTCGCCATTTGGTGGCACTGCTGGAGAACCAGTACCGAGTCCTGGAGCTCAATGAGCCCTTCGACCGGGCGAGCTTCGTCATAGAGTGGCTCGAGCGGGACCTGCTCAATGTCGCGTTCGGCAATTCCGACAATCACGGGCGCAATGCGGCCCTGCGCAAGCGGCCGGAAGGGATCTGGCACGCTCCCGTCTATGACTTCGCGCCCATGAAGGCCGACCCCGAGGGCGTGACACGCACAACACGATGGGGTTCTCCGTTTGAAGAGGGTGGCAATTTCGACTGGATCGCCATAGCCCACGCACTGAATGACCTGGCCCCTGCCGAACAGTCCATCAGCGAACTCAAGGCCCTGGCCGGAAAACTGATTGGTCTGCAAGAGAGACTGCACGAACATGGCGTACCGGAGCGGATACTCACCATGCCTGCCGTAGGGCTAGGTACACTGGACTACCGCCTCAAGTCCTGGGGGCTGATATGAAACGACAGAGCCTGAGCCCAGACGAGAGGGAAGAGAAATTGATCGAAGCCACTCGTCGCCTTGTCGCTGGAGAAATCAGCGAAGGCGATCTACTGCGTATTCTGAGACGCGATGTGCTCGGTCTTACCCAGAACGACTATTCACGGCTGGTAGGTATCAGTCGACGCACGCTATCCGATATGGAAGGCGACAAGGGTAACGTCTCGCTCGCGGTGATGAATCGTGCCTTCCGCCCGCTCGGACTGAAGGTCTGCTTGATGCCACGGCAGCGTGCTCTGATCGAGAAGGTGATGGAGAAAGCGCTGGATAATCAGAAGGAATAGCGTCAGCAAACGATAACCGCCAACGCGGGCAGCCTCCACCGAGGCGCCTGGCGGCGCCAGTCGCGACGCGGAGTCGGAACGCCGAACCGGGCGCTTCAACAGCGATCCTCTCCACCAACGCAAACCACGCCGCTGTAGGAGCATCTTCAGATCGCGACTGGAGGCCGCAGGCCTCCCGGCGGTGTTACCGGTGCTGGCGCACCATAGCCAACGCCAGCGGCCCCGCCAAGGCGCCTAGCGGCGCCAGTCGCGACGCAAAGCGGCGCTCCAACAGTGAAATGCGCAAACCACCGCTGCCTCCACCGAGGCGCCTAGCGGCGCTCCAACAAGGTCTGCAACTACGTCACTGTAGGAGCATCTTCAGATCGCGACTGGAGGCCGAAGGACTCCCGGCGGTGTTACCGGTGCTGGCGACCATCGCCAACGCCAGCGGCCCCGCCAAGGCGCCTACCGGCGCCAGTCGCGACGCGGAGCGGCGCTCCAACAGCGGCTTTTTATAATGTTGGAGCATCTTCAGATCGCGACTGGAGGCCGAAGGCCTCCCGGCGGTGTTGCCGATGCCGGCGACCATCGCCAACGCCGCAGCCTCCGCCAACGCGCACGGTATAAGCCAGAGATTATTCTCACCCCAGGCAACATTACTCAGTATGTAACGCGCCCTTCCTCGCATTCGCATCCACAGCCTGGCAAAACGCTTCCAATGCCGCTTCCGCTCTCGGCCAGTCCATCTGGTTCACATCCAGCGGGTCACTTGGCTCTGCCAGCCAATTGACAGACAAGGGGTGTCGGCTATGCCAGTCGTCTCGGTCAGCCGGATCATAGGGGAATAGCACAAAGGAAGGCACATCCAGGCCATCGGCCATGTGCACGGTAGCGGTAATCCCAGAAACCAGCGCATCGGCCCGGGCAATCAGTGCGATGTTGTCATGGATACGGCGAGTATCAGGCAGGCAGAAAACCCGCCCGTGCTTCGACGTCGCGCAGATAGCTTCAACTTCCTCCTGCTTTCCCGGCGCAGAAAGCACACAGATATCATGCGCCGGCAACATCACCAGGAGCTTCTGAATCAAGTGCTCGGTGGTCTCGCGGGTGAGACTGCGAGCCCGCCCCTTGCTATAGGCGTTGATGCAAACAAAGGGCCGTTCCCGGGCTGAAATCAGCTGCGCGACTCTCGCTTCGCTTTCGTCATCGCGGGGAACGATGTAGCGAGTATCGATGCGGGACGCCCCACACCGTTGAAGCAGCGCCGCATACTTCTCAGCGAAATGCTGGCCATGGGTAGTCGCTCCCAGCTTGAGGTCGACCAGACCGACGCTATCGTCCAGGCTGGCGATATGGCGTGCTTTCAAATGGCTGAGCAGGAACATGTCCCGATGCTTGACCAGATGACTGAAATACACCACCAGGTCTACCTCGCCTACCCGTTCCGCAAGCTGCCGCATCTTCTCCTTACTCGGTTTCCGCCGCGTTTCATGCACGGCATCGACCTTGAAGACGTCGCGAAAAAGCGGCGCCATTTCAGGCGTCGTGATGACCTCGATGGATATCGATGAGTCAATGGCCTTGAAGGCCTTGGGCACGAAAGAGAACACCACCGAATCGCCCCATTTGGCATCCCAGCGTACGAAGACCACGCGCTTCACGTCGGCCGGAGCCTGTAACGGTGGCCGCTGGCGGTCATAGCGCCGGCGGCTGATAGCATTGCGAATCGTATCCCGGCTCGCTCTGATACCGTTCAGCCATTTTCTCATCTTGCTCTCTCACCCCATTGACTCGATCCGCCGCGCTGGAAAACACCTGCACTTTCCGTTAGGCTGGCCCCATTTGATAGGGGTCAGGGTAACATAAGATGCCATTCCCGCTAACACACCAGCGGTATTATCCCGCATATTCAAAACGCAAAAAAATGTCTCAGAACCGCACCCTGGCTGGCACCCTACCTTGTTCTCTTTTTCTCCACCTATGCACCCTGCCCATTTATTGGCAACTATCCTTTCGGGAGTTGAAATGAATATAGTATTTTCCACCACAAGACAGTGGAATCCAGGCGATGAATTCATTCTAATGGGCTGTATCAACCTTCTTTCTCAGCACATCGGGGATTTCAATCCCATTATTTATAACAGGAACCCACAAACCCGCAGGGCCCGGAAGTTCGATATCATAAAGGCAATCGACAACAAGCTGGGAAAGGACTTTGTCGAAAAGTTTCTGGACAACTCCGTGAAAGACAGGCTGCCGATGGATTACGCCGACATGGTCGTATTCGCCGGCTCACCGGAGTGGCGGGGAAGAAGAATGACGAAGCTCTATTCGTCCATTCTTGAACACAAGCTGCCTACTGTTTTCCTAGGGCTTGGAACCAGTGGAAAATTCACGTTCACTGATGAGAATTTTACAGAAAATGAACAGGATGTTTTCCGGAAAGCCCTTCTGGTGACTACAAGGGACAAGGACACAAAAGAGGGCCTCGCCCCCATAGAGGCTCACCATATTCCCTGCCCCGCCCTCTTTTCCAGTAAGGAATCCAGGGTGGTAAAAACGGTAAAGAAAATAGGCCTGATGTATGGCACAGACAGCGCTGTAGCTTGCAACAACGTTTCAAGCAAGACTTACCAGTACATGATCGAAGTCTACAACAAGATATTACGGGATTTCGGCAGCGATTACGAAATTGAATTCGTATCTCATTACATTGATGAACTCTCCCCCTTCAAGGATGATTTCAAGAAAGAGAAAATACGCTACTCTTACGATGCGAAAGATTATCTCGACATCTACAACCGCTATGATTTGGTCATCGGCTATCGTGTCCATGGCATAGGCATTTCCGCCTCAATGGGGATTCCAGGCATCATGATCTCCCATGATGAACGCTCGACGACCGTCAAAGGCTTCCTGGCCGACATGGTAAACGTAGGCACGGAATATGACGAGCTTCACACGTTGATCCGCGACACCATTGAGAACATAGAACAGAAAAGCCGTGCCATTCAGGCCCATAAGGAAGAAACTCGCGACACGTATCTGTCACTCTTCAAGAACACGATACCTACGTAGAGTGCATCGAACAGGGGGCGCCAGACAGATTTAACGACTTGACCCAGGGTTTCGCAGCCATCTCACATTCCGCGCAAACCTTGAAATGATGCGAAACCTGACGCAGTCCCCCTAACTGGCAAGCCAACGCTGCTTCATGTCATCGTGAATCCATTGGCGGTAGTGGTCGTCAAGTAGCCCCCGCTGGCTGATCGAGCGGTAGATCGCGCGCCACTTCGCCCGGTTTCCCCGCGGCATGGGCTTGACGTGAGTGTCCACCCAGATGATGGTGCCCGTGGGCTTGCACAGCACGTTATTCATATGAAGGTCACGATGCACGTACCCCGCCCTGGCTAACCGCATGATATCTTCACAGAACTGAGCCAGGAACCGCCTGCGCGACGCTTCATCCAACCCCTTGAAGTACTGCTCACCGGTCATCACACCATCGAGGTGCTCCATCAATAGCAGGGAACCCCGCCGATTGAAGGGGTTAAGGGAGACCCCCCAGGCCACGCAGTGCGGGGTCAACAAGCCTGCTGCACGGACCACCTTCTTGCTGCGAACTTCCTTGCGAGCCTCGAACTGGAAGAGCAGGCGTTTTTCAATAAAGTCGCGAAAGAACCAGCGCAGCGGTCTCTGCCGCCACAGGTGCTTGTCACTCTTGACCTTGGCCATCGTCCCCGTCGACTCATCGAAATAAATCTCGCTGCTGGCCACCTGTTCTAGCAGGCGTGAGCGCTCATCCTTGTACAGGTGCAAGGGTGTGGACGACGAAGCATACTCGAAAAGCAGATAGCTCCGCTGCTGCCCCTCCAACTTCACTGTAGCCACCTTCACTGGCACTGCTCCATACAACCTCGCACACTACGTACAAAATCCCGGCCTGTGCCAGTCTGCCAAAGAAACGATCTGGCTAAGAAACGACCTGTCGAAGGAACGATGTCATAAGGTACCAAACGCTGGCGCCTCTCGCCGGTGTACCAATGCCAACACCAGCATCATCACCTGCATATAGGCATAAAAGGTCGTCATCATCTCATGGTGGATCGCCGCTTCGGTCAGGCTGTACAGGGCAAAGCCAGCGGTAAACACCAGGCCGGCCTGCGACCAGGTGTTGCTCCGGTCGCGCCGATACAGCCTCCAATGGTAAATACCCGGTACTACCAGGTAACCCGCCAGCGCCAGTAGGCCCAGCACGCCCCCCGTCGCCGCTACCTCGAAGTACTGGCTATGGGCATGGCCGCGGCTGACACCAAGCACCCACTCGGTGATCACACCCTGCTCCACCAGCTCGGCATTCAGTGCTTCGCGTTCGGCATAGCCCAGGCCGATCAGCGGGCGTTCCATGAAGGCATGGCTTGCAGCCGTCCACAGCTGGATACGCCCACCGCTGGAGACCGCTGCCTCGATATTGTCCTCCGCCAGATTACGTATCTCGGCCAGGGAGTAATCGACGCGACGTTCCACCTGGGGCAGCGCGGCATAGCTTAGCATGGCCAGGGCGATCACGCCGACCAGCGCCCCCACTATGGCCTTCCAGCCCAGCCTGTCGGCATTGAGTACCAGTACCAGCAGCAGTAGCAACGGAATCGCCAGAATCGCCCCCCGGGTCAAGGTCAGCAGGCAGGTCAATACGCCTGCCAGCGCTGCCAGCAGCAGCCAGGCCTTGCGCCTGCTGCCACGAACCAGGCTGGCCGCCAGGAATGCCATGGCACAGCTCAAGTAGCCCAGGTTGATGCTGAACAGGAAACCATCGGCGCGTGTCAGGCCAAGCCAATGGGTCTGGTATAACGCCACACCAAAGGCACCAAGGCAGCCCAGGATCACCCCCATCTCCATCTTGTTCCGGAATAGAGGCAGGTCCACTGGGTAGACCAGGTGGCGCAACATGAGATAGATCGGCACCAGGGCCAGCATATGCGCCCCGGGGCTCAAATAGCGCGACTGCTGCTCATCCAACCAGAAAATCGGCAACCGGGAGAGAAGAAACAGCAACAGCAGGCCAATGACCACCCAATCGAACCGGTCTACCTCAAGCGTATGGCGATGCACGACCAGATACCCGATGGAATAGAGCATCAACAGTGCCACCACCCCATGGCTGCGTATCGGCGTGGCAATCAACAGCGCCAAGACCAGCAGCAGCGCCCACTGGTTCACCATCAAGGCGCGTTCGCGCGCAAAGACCCCCGTCATGCCTATCCCCCGTCATCAATCTGCTCCAGAAACACGACGGGCGCCAGAAGGCGCCCGTGAGGATGATACCACTAGTCACGCTGGCCGAAATCACTCCCTGGCTTTCAACGAACTCCCCCGCCCCACGGCGTAGTACAACAGCCCGGCGCGCTGCATCATTGCCGGATCATAGAGGTTGCGACCATCGACCACCACCGGCAGCGCCAACTGCTGCTTGAGCCAGGCGAAGTCGACCGTACGGAACTCCTTCCACTCGGTACAGATCGCCAGGGCATCGGCACCCTTCACCGCCTGGATACGATCAGCCACCAGCACCAGGTCGTCGCGCTCGCCGTAAAGCCGGCGGCACTCCTTCATGGCCTCGGGGTCGTAGGCCTGCACCCGCGCGCCCGCCGCCCAGAGCGCCGCCATCAGGTCGCAGCTGGGGGCGTCGCGCATGTCGTCGGTGTCGGGCTTGAAGGCCAGCCCCCACAGCGCAATCACCTTGCCCTCGAGCTTGCCGTCGAAGGCCTGGCGCAGCTTGGCGAACATGCCCTGCTTCTGGCGTTGGTTCACCGCCTCCACCGCATTGAGCAGCTCGGCCGAATAGTCCAGCTGTTTTGCCGTGTGTGCCAGCGCCCGCAGGTCCTTGGGAAAACAGGAGCCACCGTAACCGCAGCCCGGATAGATGAACTGGTAGCCGATGCGCGGGTCACTGCCGATGCCACGGCGCACCTGCTCCACATCGGCCCCCAGCCGCTCGGCCAGGTTGGCGATCTCGTTCATGAAGCTGATCTTGGTGGCCAGCATGGCATTGGCGGCGTACTTGGTCAGCTCCGCGGCCCGCACGTCCATGAACATCAGCTTTTCCTGAAGGCGAATGTAGGGCGCATAGCACTCGCGCATCAGCTCCCGCACCTTCTCAGCATCGGTGCCCACCACGATCCGCGGCCCATGGGTGAAATCGTCGATCGCCGAACCCTCCTTGAGGAACTCGGGATTCGAGCACACATCGAAGCTCACCCCCACGCCACGCGCCTCAAGCCTCCGGGCGATGGCCTCGCCTACCCGGTCGGCGGTGCCCACTGGCACTGTCGACTTGTTGACGACCACCTTGTAGTCGTACATCAGCTCGCCGATGGTGTTGGCCACCGCCAGCACATGGCGCAGGTCAGCGCTGCCATCCTCGTCCGGCGGCGTGCCCACGGTGATGAATTGCAGGGTGCCGAAGGCCACGGCATCGGTGGGATCGGTGGTGAACTGCAACCGCCCGGCCTCGATATTGGCTTTCACCAGCGACTCGAGCCCCGGCTCGAAGAAGGGGATCTCGCCGGCCTCCAGCTGGGTGATCCTGGCCTCATCCACGTCCATGCACAGCACCTCATGGCCCACATCGGCCAGGCAAGCGCCCGTCACCAAGCCCACGTACCCCGTTCCGAAAACGGTAATTCTCATAACCCTGCTCCTTCAACCAATGCGCCGCACAATGCTATAACAGCCTGACAAGCGGGCAAATCAGCGAGCCCCGAACCCGGTGAACAATATTCGCACGGTCTTCAGGCTGATGAGCACGTCCAGCCACAGCGAGAAGTGCTTGATGTAATAGAAGTCGTACTGCAGCTTCGTTGACATGCCATCGATCTCGGCAGCATAACCCTGCTCCACCTGAGCCCAGCCCGTAATGCCAGGACGTACCACATGGCGATAGCTGAAGAATGGCACATCCTGCTCGTACCACTCCGAGAGCGACGCCGATTCCGGCCGTGGGCCAATAAAGCTCATTTCACCCTTCAGGATATTGATAATCTGCGGCAGTTCGTCGATACGATACTTGCGCATCCACATGCCAACCCGGGTAATCCTCGGGTCATCCTCGGAGATCGTGAAATCCTCGCCGCTCATGTCGTGGTACATGCTGCGGAACTTGTACATCAGGAAGGGCCGCTGGCGATAGCCCATGCGTGGCTGCAAGAAAAATGCCGGGCCGGGGCTATCACGCTTGATCAGGATGGCCACCACCGCCATCAAGGGCAGCAGCAACGGCAACAGCAGAATGGCCGCGATGAAATCCAACACTCGCTTGAAGCCAACGTACATCAGCGAAGGCAGCAGGCTACCAAACTCGTTTTCGGAGAGATGGTCTATCTGCACCCGACCGGAAATCGACTCCGAAATCTGGCGGATGTGATAGACAGGAATATGGCAGAGCGTGCAGCGCGCCAGGAACCGCTCCCATTCGGCAGGAAGGTCTTCAGCCCGCAGGTCGGCCACCACGCCATCGTAACGCACCCCCTCCAGGTCGGTTGAATCAAGCATGCGCAGGTCAACCTGGCGTGTTCCCAGCAGCCGCTTGGTATCACCGAACGGCACCAGGGCGAGCTTAAGCTTACGGAAGCGCCGGCCGACGAAGTACCCCATGAAGAACCACGCCAGGCTGACCAGGTAGCCTCCGAACAACACCTGCCGCGTGTAGCCTTCACGAGCGAAGAACAGTATTGCCACCGCGATCAGAAAGGCGATGGAAACGGTGGGAATGATATAGGCGGCCAACTGTGCCCCGGGGAATTGGGACATACGCCGCAACGTCAGCGCAGAGGCCACAAAGGCCAAGGCGATGGCGATAATAGTGTTGGTACGTACATCCGGCAAGTAGTACCAGAATCCCCAGCCCCAACGCTCCAATGCGGGTAGCCCGATGACCAGCGGCATACCCACCAATAGATGCAACCCCAGGCCTAGCAACAGAACCTCATACCACCGCGAATGGCGGCGCTCGTACTCACGCTTCATTCATCACCAATGCCAGTATATCGGTAGCCATCTCATCCATGATCCGGTCTCGGCGCCATTTCGCCACGAAGGCTGGCCGCGGGCGCGAGTGTATCTCAAGACGTTCCAGCGCGGCGAGTGCCCCATCCAGGTCGCAAGGGGGAAACACCACCGCATTGTCGATCTCTTGCTCCACGAAACTGGCGGGATACCCGGCCACACCGGCCCAGATCGGCTTTCCGGTTGCCGCGTACTCGAACAGCTTGGAGGGCAGCACGCGGGTAAAGGAGGGAATGTCGTCCAGGTGCAGGAACAGCACATCGGCGTGCCGATACAACTCGAGTACCTGCTCCCGGGGCTGCGGGGTGCGTAGCTCGACGTTGGTGACACCGCGTTCCTCCAGCGCCTGCTCGAGCCCTGCTCGCGCGCCACCATCGCCGATCACCAGGAACTCGGCTCGTCCAGTCAGCCGTGCAGCTAGGCCCGGGAGTATATGCTCCAGCCCCTGGCCGGCCCCCAGGTTACCTGCGTAAAGCACCTTCAAGGGTCCACCCACTGGTGGTTGGTCGGCCGGCATGAATCTGCCCTGCTCCACTGCCTCGACGAACAACGAATCGATCCCGTTGGTATGCCAGGTAAACCGCTGGTGTGGATAGCGAGGGACGAAATAGGATTCGAAACCCCGCGAAACCAGGTTGACTCCATCTGCCGGACCCAGCGCCCAACGTTCGAGCCCGGCAAACAACGGGGCCAGCAGGCGCCCCGCCCCAAGCGGTAAAACATGGGGTAGGTTGTCAACGAAGATATCGCGAATATCCTGATAGAGCCTTGCCTTGTGACGGGCGGCCAGCCAGCGCCCCAGCACGGCCGGCATCAGCCGCGAAGAGGTTGCCACCACCAGGTCATACCGGCGCTCTTTCGAATGGCGCAGCACGCGAAAGGCATAGTGGAGAAATGCCCAGGCCTGAGAGGCCATGCCACTACCGCCGCTCGGCAAGGTGACTCGGGTGATGGTCGTCTTGCCACCGGGCAATCTCTCGACAGCCGGTACCTGGTAGTTACCGATGCCGAACCGATTCGGCATCGTGGTCACCACATGCAACTCACTGCCTTGTGGCAGCCGATGCTCCAGTGCCTGAACAAGCGACTGGGCACGAAAGGCGCCGGCGCTGATATCGGGGGGGTAGTAGAAGCTGAGCAGCAGTAGGCGAACCGGTTTCATCAATGACTCGGCTCGCGTACCTGTGCAGCAGGCAGCACCCTTGAATAGAGTGCTACGAGGGACTCTTCCTGAGCTTCCCAGTTGAGCGACTGGGCCGCCAGTTGGGCATTGGCCCGATAACGCTCCCTCAAAGCAGGATCCTGTACCAGTTCATGAATGGCTTTGGCCAGCGCCTCGGTATTCCCTTCGGGGACCAACAGGCCGAGGTCATATTCACGCACCACCTTGCTGATCTCGGGCAACTGGCTAGCCACCACCGGCAAGCCGGCAATTACGTATTCAAACAGTTTATTAGAATCGGTTGTGAAGTGGTTCAGGCAGGTATTCTCGATGGGTTGCACGCCGATATCCGCAGAGGACGTATATTTTGGAAGATCGTCAAGCGGCACGGTCGGGATGAAAAATACACGGTTATCCAAATCTAGAGACACGGCAAGCTGCTTCAGTTCCTCATGAAGACTACCACCACCTACGAACACAAAATATGCACCAGGCACATGTACTGAACACTTAACCAAACGCTCAAGCCCTCGCCCAGGCTGCTGGCCACCTTGGTAAATTACGATTGGGTACGGTTCAGACAAGCCCAGCATTTCCCGAATTCGCTCATCTCCTTGAACAATCGCCAACCGGGGCCGATTTTGTAGCACTAGGGGTCTTGGTATTTTATAAGCGCGGGCAAAAAACTTCGCCCTAGCGTCCGTGGTAGTAATTGTCCCGGCCGCCTTGGGCATAATTGTCTTTTCAATCCAAGCAACGAGTCTGCCAATTTTTCGATAGCCCTCACGACCAGTGCTAATTTCGTGAGCATCGTACACAAGTTTTGCGCCGCAAAGACGAGCCGCTAACCAAGCCGTAGGTAACACATTCACGTCGTGAGCGTGTACAACTGCTGGTCGTTGCTTCAGAAGACTCAGAAGAACACCGATATGGGTAAAGGTACGGCTAATCATCAATAAAGACAGCTCAAACCGGTTCCTCTTTGCTGTATGCTTTTTTGGTTTCGCAAGTATGGCACCTTGCTGACGCCCATGGCGAATAACCATGACACCCGATGAGAGTTTTTCCTCTCGGGGTGTAACACCATGCGTAAATAGCCCATGCACATATACTTCGTAACCTGCAGAAACGAGCGTACTTGCTTCATTTTTTACACGAGCATCGTTCTGAACATCATTCCATACGAACATTGCAATCCGGGGCACAAATCCTCCAATGACGAAATATAACTTAGCCGCGCTTGGCCGCAAACAATATTTTAGAGACCAAGGCGTAAGCCTCGGCATAACGAGCGCGCTGCAAACGCTGATCGAATTCTGAGATTAACGCAGAAAGTTGAACTTCATGTGGTTCGATTTTATCAATGTCTTCACGTTCTGAAGCGATAAACTCAAGACTATACGAAAACGTGTTTTCATACAGCGCCGATATGGGCAACTTTTCGCCAATAGGTGAAATGCTCCACCGGGTCCAATTAATTAAAAAATATTCACTGTTACCAGCCTTCCATAACATTCCCGGCTTTATATCAGGAACAGTAAGAGACAGGGGTAAAAAACGCAACTTCTGCTTTATATCATTCAGGCGAGTCAACAATTGTGCGACGGCAGCCGGGTCCGCTAGACGATCGAGCAAATCCCTCATTCGAATTATCGACTGCTGCTCCAGTCGGTGCCAGAGCATAGGGTGAGATCGCGCATACAATGAAACCACATTGCTTTCAGGCTTCGTGGCCATTATTCGAATGCGAAACTTAACAACCTGGTCTATGGTTTCCTTTTTTCCACATCGCTTAAGACCAGTGACATCAAAAACATGGCAATTAATCCCCTCTACCAATGTGAATTTTACAATGGGAACCGTTGGTATAGAACCCTGACTAGACAGCAAAGTAGCTTCATGCTTAGCCCAAGCAGATCGGTTGCTATTGAACAGCTTCATAACATACTCAAGAGTTCCTCCATCAGTCGATACCTTCACATGGTAACATACAATGTCGGGCAATCCGATATCGAACCACTGCGTTTCAGCCTCGAATCTTTCAGAACCAACTAATTCAGTCAGTATTTCTTCGATCCAAGCGTCACGTGCTTTGGGCTCAATTAGAGGCCAAAAACCCTGATTACGTGGGATAGGCTTCTGGGAAAACGTATGTCCATGAAAAAATAAGGCACTGAGTTGAGCCTTCTGCCCATAGAGCCCCTGTATGTCTTTAGCAAAGTTTGCTAATCGCCCGAATGTCTGTCTCGTTAATAACAAGGCGATAACCGAAACTAAAATACCTGGAGGACTTCCTAACAGATGATTTAGCACAATATATGCAAATGACAAAAGAAACCCAAGACTTCCTAACAATCGGGACACTGCCCCCAATTCTTTAAAAAGCTTTGAATAAAAAGAACTAGAAAAAGAAGCAATAGCACAAACAATCAACACACATGCCAGAACATAAATTATAATAACAACCGCTATCTCATGATAAAACCAAGCCATGACTGTAAGGCACAATGAAACAAAACCAACTGTTGCCAAATTTTGGCTGTACCTAGCGTAGCCTTTAGATGCAATTTCCTGTTGGTTTTCAAAAATTGCCAGCTTTTTGCTTCGGTTCAGTAATTTCTCACAAGCCGATGTGGCAGCAAATTCGACAATTTTACCCGTTAAGAGATGCGCCAGATAAAAACATACCGAGGCAACACTGAGAAAAATCACCAAGCCATCTCGCCCGACATTCTGAAATGCGGGAGGAAAATATACGGGAACAGTTTCGCTACCTAAGAGCAAAACAACTTTCAGCGGTAATAAAAAACCAGCCAGCAGAAAAAACTGACTTAAAATGCTGGACACAACCGCTAGCAGAGTCAACCAAGGCACCACACGCATAAATTTGTGGCTCAGGGTAACTGACCAGCGAAGGGCTCGACCAACGGAGTAAACAGTGCTCGTCATTACATCATCCAAGGTCTGTTAAACACCATGCTGACCAATCAACTCGGCTGCTAACACAGCACCATTAGTGGCAGGCAAGTCGCAACCACGAGATTGACATTCCAATAATCTTTTCACAACTGAATCAAACTCTTCTTTTGAATATTCAACCATCATCTCGTAGGGGCCGTAATGAAGGGATTGCTGAACTCTCTTTAATTGGTCGTCAGCACCAGTTTCAGTGTTAGGAATAAACAGAGCGGGCAATCCAAGCCTTACCGCTTCACATACTGAGTTATAACCACCTGCAAGAACTGCAAAATCAAACGCACGAAAATATTTGCTATTAGGGTAATCGACAATTACCGAGTCTGCACGTAAGTCAGGTTTCGTATGCAATGCTATTGGCGATTGGCCTAGCACGACCCGAATACCTTTTTCCCTCAGGTTGCTAATAATTTTATCCTGGACATCATCAATCCCATTAATATTTCCAGCACCCAATTGTACATAAGCACAAGGTTGATCTTTAGGTAGGCGTAAAATATCACGTGCCAAAGCACGATTCATCAAATCATTGCGATCGAGTAATGAAATAGGTCCCAACTGATGAATAGCTAATTTTAGTGTAGTTGGTCCTTCATTTTCTGCCACAAGTTCGCCAGGTGCGAGAACCAAAGAAAAACCGGATGCCAGTGACTTCAAATGCCCCTGATCGACACTGTCCTTATAGAGGCCTCGTTTGACCCACACGCACTGAAGCTTTGGATATGAGTGCATGGCTCTTTGCAATCCAAGATAAGGAATAGTACCATCAAACACCAAACAAAGTGGACGGTGTATGCTCAACACATTGACAAGTGAACGATAAAAGAGCTTATTCCAAGTAATTGCATCTGTCTTGAGTAGCTTAGAGGGTGTGATGTGATGGCACTGAAACCCTTCCTTATGAACCAGTGTCACACCGATGCTGGTTGTTAAAAAAATTATCTCAGCATCTGGCTGTGCACTACGGAGTCTCCGCGCGATAGCAAGCGAACGTGTCAGATGCCCCAACCCCGCCCCATTGATAGGAAGAAATAAATAAGTTCGCTTGCGCGGCTTGTAAAAGAACCCTTGAATTGAGGGTAGCCTAATCCACACGTATTTTAAAAGTGAAGTGATCAAAAAACACCTATTGCTATAAATTTGAGCGTAGATAGCTTTTCATCTTATCAATCAGCACGGGGAAGGAATCGCGCCAAGAATCATTAACCGAAGGACTGTAAGCTGAAAATTTGGATATCCACTGTTCATCATAAGAAAAGGAATCCCAAAATGGATCATAAAGATCTTTCATCGAAACCTCAGGGACAATTCCTTCTCTAACAAAACCATAATAATCTTGGCCAACATCATCGAGCTCAAAGTACTGAAATACAGGAACTCCGGCTTCCAGTAGCTCAATCACAACCGATGAATTAGGCACAATGGCGATGTGATCAAATGACGGGGTACTGTCATAAATAGTAACACCGCTAACAGTGCGTAGAAAGTCCACGCTTGCCCGCGGATGGGGTTTAATTCCAATATTGAGTACATCAGCATTAGTCTTCAACGCATCAACACAGCGCAGAACTGCGTCCTGATTGAACACAGAGCTCAAGTAGATGACGGCTGAAACTTTATCAATAGCATTTTGAAACATTCCAGATAAATTTTGAACTTTTCGACTACGAGGCACGATGAAAACATCGCCAGAAACTTTACCTATCCTCCGGTAAATATCCAATGTTTTTTGATTACGGAGTACTGATACACTGAAATCCAATGGTGGGAAGGAGTCTGAAACTTCAGCGTGCTGAACATAAACAACCGGTATATCCAGGTACTGCATAATCATCGACGCCGCGACAGGAAAATCCGTATGATCATTTGCAACTACCAACGCACACACCTTCACCTCCTGCCGACGTGTACTTGCATAGACATTCAAAAATACCTTTGCATACGTAAAAAGGTATTTTAAAGATATTGGTCCCAACTTGATACGAAATAAATATAACAGGCACAAAAAGAATAAATAAAACGACACGATATACTCATATTTTGTTTTTTTAGCAACCTTCGTAGTCACAAATGAAAGATTTTCTTCACGCGCATAACTATTAACAGGCAGTTCATCTAATACTAATTGAGAAAAAAATAAAAACTCTCGTTCATTATTCGCTGAAGCACCACAGTATATAATAGGATTATTAGGCATCTCATATATTTTGAGATCGCTCCGTAAAAGATGCTTGGCGAGTTCTTGAATCGAAAGTACAAATCCTCTTATACTAGGTGAAGCAAAAGAATAACGTTCAAGAAGAATAGGGGTATTATAGACATCAGGCACATTCCCATACCTAATTATTTTAAAATTTCTATTCAAGCCTTTATAAAAAAAACGAGAGAGATTTAGCAAGTTCACACACTCACCTCTTGATAACGTACAGCAGAAACTAAAGCCTGACCAAAATCAAGCGCCACAGCCCCGTTGCTAGCTGCTTCAGCAATAAAAATTTTGCCTATAAATCCTGCGGAAACTAAAAACACAACTCCTGGGCCTGCATGAAATGCAATACTATCTATATATTTTTTGTATACATGCGGTAATATTCCATCAACAGAACTACCTATATCGCCATCACGCAGCAATCTGTGAGTTGGTATCTCAATACAAGTTAATTTTTCACTATCAGGGGCCCACCTTTCGATTAACTTGGTATCTACTCCCGATACTACACATACTTTATTAGCAACTCTAAAAATATCGTTAATGAAATCATCATCAAAAAGAAATAAATTACTCTGATCTTCAACTATCACTTTATTCTCAAAAAAGGGTGAAGCACCTTTCATAACGCAGAAAATTCTAGATATCAGTGAATTACAAGGATATGCGTCACGCTTTACTAAATTAAAATCCCGTATTAATCGAAGAACAGTGGGTACTCCTAGAATATCAGCGCGTTCAACTGCATGCAGAAAGCTATTCTGAAGCTCTTCCCTAAGAGCAATATCAAGGTACTGGCCCCACCAATGCAATTCCTGACGCGTTACACCTTGCTCATCTACGTGAATCTGATCGGCCATTCCATAGCACTCCCCATCACCTAGTCTCATATAAGAAAGAGATATATTTTTGCCAACAGCATCTACAATGAATTCGGAGAGCTGAGATCTTTTGTCTGAACTAAATCTTAGCTCAAGAAAATTTTTTGAGCTCGGAATTTCCTTATATAAATATAAGATATCGTTCTTGTACTTTTTAGAAATATGGTATGGTAAAGACAAAAATTGATGCTCAAGCTCGCTAAAACTAATTTTATTTGTGTACGATATACTTGCGCTAAGCAGCGATAACTTCAACACAGCAGGTGATGACAATGATTTTTCGAGCTTATTTTTCCAGTAGTCGAACTTATTTTTTTCGTTCGCTTGTGCTAATCGCGTTAAAAATTTAACCTTTTGAAATTCCGTTAAAGATGTGGGTAAAACTCCAATCTCTTTTAGCAAAGAGTCAACTTCTTCAACAGGGGCTTTAGCAACAACAAGCGTAGACAAAGCGCTTGTTAAAGTGCTGGGCTTATCAGATGTACATATAATTGAAAAATACTCACCCAACAGGAAAGAAAAATCAAGACTGAATTCTATTTCTTTAAATGCATACATCTTCAATAGAATTCTTAGCCGAAGCTCCCTATCAAGTACTAACTCATGTGCATTATATAATTTAGTAAGCCAGCCTGTATGAGCATCCGCTACCGAAACAATCGAATACCATAATACTGAACGCGAAAAAGCCATTTCTTGACTAAAGAAATTGAGAGTAACTACGGGGTCAGTTGAATATAACAACGCATGATGCGCGATTGAAACCTCATTCAGATTCTTCTTTTCACGGGCAACAATTGCTCGGGCGAAACTTGGAAAATACCGGATTACTGCATAAACAATTGCTATTTTAAATTTGACAATTGCTTTTCGAATTAATTTAATTGACGTCCATTTCATTCACTTTTCCTTTCAGCATGATATCCAGAAATCTCAATACTTCGTCGAAAACCTGCTGGACACACAATTCTCTCGAATTAGAAAAATCTATCCAGGGAGGTGCAATAACAGTTGAGTTCAGTGTATACCTGTCATGTGAACTAACACCACCTGCCGTTCTAAGAAAATAGTTCTCAGGAGAAAAACCTAACATCCAAGTTTCAATTCCTAATGCGGCGCCTAGCTCAATTGGCAATGAACTTATACCTACCAACAAATCTAAGTCACATAGATAGTTTCCAAAAGCTTGAAAGTCATTAAACATATCAATATCATTTATTGTTCTTATTCCATTATTCAAGCAATATTCTATTTCATCTTCGTCCATTGAATGCTGAATTGACCAAAGCTCGACACCATCTATTTTCAAAAGCGGAGCAAAATCATTTACATCAAGATACATCATTTTTCTCGCACCAGTACGTATGTGACTCCTCCAAAGTATACCAATTTTTAACTTATCGTTATTAGGAATAACATTCTTATAATTTGGAAGCCTCAAATAGGGACCTTCTTTCGGCCTTAAAATATCACCGAGCACATAGTTGAAAAAAACATTTTGCCCAAAAGTAATTAAATCGGAACTGTTTAGATAATAACGGCAATCTTCAGTTAAGTATTTTGAAATTTTCTCTCCAAACCCATTAAGACGAACACTTTTTTCAACGCTGAAATTTCCCGATAGATTTTTTAATCTATCAACTGGTATAAACTGTATATCTGGAAAAGATTTATTAAAAATATCTAACAAGCGAGGGTCGCAAGAAACTATTACTTTTCTATAAAATGATGATAATGCAGTGTAAAATTGTGCTGTCCTTACTTCATCACCGACTCCTTCATCGCCAATCAAAAAAATTGTACTACCAGATTTGTCATTAAGCCTTTCATAGTTAAGAAATCGATTACCATAATGACTTTTTAATGCTAACCAATGCTTTGCATACCTTTTTGAATATTGACCTCTAATATAATCCCCTGACATAAGAAGGCTAATAGTCAGTTCACCTTTGACATCTCGGGCACCAGATCTGCCTGCTCCCGCAGTTCCATAGCCTATCCTATCTCTGAGATTAATAATATCTTGCATAGATCTACCAACTCGGGGCAGAGCAAAGCGGATCCCCGTTGCGGCTAATGTATCAGATGGATCCTGAACGAGTACTCGTTGAAAACTATCTCTAGCTGAAAAATAATCATCGGCAGCAAGCGCAGTAAAACCATTGGCTACATAAACAGGCATAAGATGAGCTGCCCTTAGAGATGTTTTAGCTAATTGTAAAACAATACTGTATTTTTCTTTTTTTACTAAAAACTTAAGAAATGCATCCTGCGTGTTTAAATCCATGCTTCCAAAATGTTGAATGAAATAATCATATACTTCATCATATTTATTACTTATTTTTTCATGCAGATGTTTTCCTGAATGTAACAATGATAAAAGAGACGCACTTTCATAGCTCTGAGGTATATCAAATTCTATATCCTCTTGATTGACTATATAATCCTGAAGATAAGAAAAAAATAAACTCAAATAAGAAGCATTCCTCAACCCTTCTCTATTATATAAATCCACTAGATTATTTCTTACGAAAACACTATGCCCAAAAGCGTTCAGCGAAGGTATGAATTTAATTAATAAATCCCAGTCATAGAGATCAACACCTTCGGCTTCAATAAAGGACTTAGGATCTGTAGCACCGTTTTCCTGATAATGTACCGAATACTCAATCCACAATACAGCGTAATAATCCTTTTTTTCTCTTGTATCGTTTGTATTAAACCATTTTTTTGCATCGTGAAGAATAGATATTTTCTTTGTGAAATCATACCCAGAAATACTTACTCTTTCCAGAAAAGCGACTACCAGCTTTGTATTTCTTTTTGGACCGTACAAAATTTCTGCGTAGAGAGCATCAAGCAACTTATCTGCAAGTACACCATAAAAACTTGAATAGTAACATTTTATAACCACTAATTTCTGCGGAACTGACAACAGACTGTAGTCAATACCTAACGCTATTTTAGAAGCAGATTTAAATCGCCTCAACTTGAAATTAAATAAAAATTGTTCGTACGCCTGACTTTGATTATATTTTTTTGAAGCCCCAGAAAACCAAGCCTCATCATATTCTTCATAAACAGTACTTAAGCATTTTTCATGGTAATCTTTGAAAACTGAGTCTAGCCATTGGCCATTAAGCTTTTCATCTATTTTTTTATCAATATGTCTATCAAGTTTATTCTTTAGCTTGGTTAAGTAAAACCTTGGGCTAACTATTTTAGTTTTCATGCAGATACCAATCAAAAAAAATTATAATATAGGGTAATATTTTTCTTATAGACCATCATCTATTATTTTTAAAGTAACTAATATTTTCACCAAAACCACGAAAGTATAGCCCTAACTTTTCCCAAAAAGAAATTTTCCAACCAATTTTAATGCAAAACTGATCAAAAAAGGGCCGAACACACTCATAATAAACCTCATCGATATAACTAAAAAGTTTATTATAGTCATGATATTGAGATTTAATATTACTCCTTACGGACTTCATGAGCTCATAAGGCGCAACATCTCGAACAGATATACCATCATTTTCCATAGCTTCAAAAATGCCTGTTTTCAAAAGTCCTGTTTTGGATATTCCAAACGAACGACAGTCTTCAGCCATCAAGAAACTAGGCTTTCTATTTCTAAGAAAGTGAATATGTCCATGCAGCCTGTAGCCAATATGCAAATCAATATCTTCATAAAATTTTAAATGTTCAGAATCACCTGAAATATCTTTTTCTATAAATCCTAATGACACTGCATAGTCTGCAATTAACTTCGGTATTTTATTCGGCTTGCTGTGATGTACTACATACAAGTCTGAATCAGAAAATTCACGCTTTATAAGTGATAATAGCTTTTTTGATTGAGATAAAAATTTTGTATTATGCTGTATAGTAAAGGCCACTGATTTAACACTTTCAGGTGGAACAAACTTTTCCGTAATTTTTTCATCATCATACAAGGCCAAGTCTCCGATATAACTTGCCCTAATATTATTTCTTATTAACATTTCATGAATTAACTGATCACGACAAGGAATTGTACCTGAGCTGTTTGCCAAAAGCTGAAGTATCTCTTTCGTTTCTTTATTGTATTCATAATTTTTATAAGTATCGACATTTGCCACTAAATTCTGAAATGAACATCCTGTGACATAAATTTTATTAGAAATATCGGTAATATCAGAATACATTTTAAACAGTGAAGGATAAGTATCATTATTTACAGAAAAACCAGGTATTAATATTGTCCGCACCTCTTCTTTATCTATTCCCTCTAACGAATCTTCTCTAAAATAGATGTCTGGATCATAGCTAGGTACTCGATATCTTACTAGTTTAATTGCGGAGTCTGTAATTAACGAATCTCCAACATTTTTAGATTTATGCCTAGGGTATGTGGTTAATAATATATCCATAAATAGAATCGAATATCTCCGTTTCTAGTAATTTAATAATTTTTTATCAGAAACCACGCCAAAGGTGTTCCTACTTTTAAATCTTCACTTGCAATACTGCCGACTACTTGGCTTAAATAACGTGGAGCCAAACCAAACCCAGGCCTAACACTTCGAACATTTTCCTCAGTAATGGTCTCACCTTTTTTTATTGGTTTACAAACATAGAGAGAACGCCGGAACTTCGCATTACCCTTCTCGCTTTCTGAACGGCCAGACTTCACTTTTCCCAATGCTGCCCAAGCGGCTTTGGCCTGACGGCAAAGATCTGTCATGTCTGTAGGCTCAAGAGAGAAGCTATCATCGGGTCCACCTCCTTTTCTATCAAGAGTGAAATGTTTTTCCACAATTGAAGCACCCAATGCAACACTGGCAATAGCCGTTGTGTTGTCCAGCGTGTGATCTGATAAACCGGTTACCAACCCATGGCGCTCGATCATTGCAGGAATGGTACGAAGGTTGTATTCATCCGCAGGCGCAGGATAACCACTCACACAGTGAAGAATTGCCAATTCGCGGCATCCACCATCTATTGCGGCCTCGATGGCTTCTTTTACTTCATCTTCATTGGTCATTCCAGTTGAAATAATCATCGGCTTGCCCGTACTGGCGACATACCGGATTAGTGGCAAGTCAATCGCCTCAAAAGACGCTATTTTATAGGCCGGCGCATTAAGATCCTCCAGCAGGTCTACTGCCGTATTATCAAACGGGGAGCTGAAGATAGGAATATCCAGCTTTCGCGCGTGCTCAAACAAAGGTTTATGCCAATCCCAAGGCATGTGTGCTTCTTGGTAAAGCTGATACAGAGTTTTTCCATCCCACAACCCGCCATGAATCTGAAAATCTTCAGAGTCGCAATTCAATGTAATGGTATCTGCAGTGTAAGTTTGCAGTTTTACTGCATCCGCACCGGCTTTTTTTGCTTCATCAATAATTTGGAGAGCCGTTTCGAGCTTTCCGTTATGGTTCGCAGACAATTCGGCGATGATATAAGGTGGCTCATCAGCTGCGATTCGCCGGCCTGCAATGTTAATCGACGGTATAGTCATGGATCACTATCTCCTTCAGTCAGTTCGATACCATTCATTTTCCAATAGGCCGAAGCAAATGATGTCGTGGTAGGTTTCTCCGTCGAAATGCTGGTCACGTAGCACTCCCTCTTTCAAAAAGCCTAGTTTTTCATGGAACTTAACTGAGCGATGATTATAAGCAAGTGCGTGTCCGCAAATTTTATGGAGAGCTAGTTGAATAAAAGCATACTCTAGGGCAGCATTACCCATGTCTGTTCCTGTACCTTTTGGTGCATCGGGTGATGCATAAAAACCCCAATCTGCCACCTTAGTATTATTCTCTCTTTCAATGCTAATGAATCCTAACGGATTACCTTTAATTTCATAAATCAACAAATACTTATTTTTTTGATCATTTGCAGCTTCGAACCATTTCCTGTGCTCTTGAAGGCTGATATTGTGCTGAGTATACATAAAGCGACGGATACTGGGGTGGTTTCGCCATTTTAAGACAAGACTCAAATCACTTTCACTCATCAATCTAATCAAGCCATCAAATTTCATCACTAATCCTTTAACCAAAATCAGCAAACCATACGACTAAAACATCAGCTAACATCAAAATAGTGACAACCTTTTAATTTTATTATTGTACTTTCTTGTGCTCTCGAGCCAGTAATATTATAATTTTCTAGTATTGATTTTTTTGTTTTCTTGCTCAGTCTGCAGTTATCTCTAATCTTTAATTTCGCGTCTAATTTTGGCGCGATACTGATTATCCAATCTCTTGTTAATCTGCGAACAAAAGGCGGACAACGAAACCATAGCCTTGCTAGTGACATAGCTATTATTCCTTGTCTCTCATTATTCTTTTTTATTACTATTGTCGAAACTTGCCACCGATTATTTATTTCAGCCACCGCTTTAAATTTATTTGCTACAAGATATTCCGCAGGGATTATTATCTGCTTCATTCCTGAAAAAGCGTCAATGACCGTTTGTGGTTCAATCCCACATACTCCAAAGAATTTTTTCTCATCACTCTTCACCAAATCATAGTATTTATTAATTGAGGAAAGGTCTATTGGATCGTGTACATCTCTCGTTCGAAACTGATTCCATACAACCTTTCCATAGCAAGACTCAATCCAGTCTACAGGATTTCTCAGTAACAATATTATTGTAGGATTTCGAAACACCTGAGAAATTCTATTTGCCAATTCGTTTATTTCAATTGTATGCGAGGGTCTACACCAGCCTTCAAATGAGACAACTATATCCTTGCCTGTTGATTTAGCGTACATTAATGCATGATTCAACTTAGAATTCCATTTCGAACTAATGGTGTCGAATTCTTCTCCATGACTATTCCATAACCCTGAAAACAAAGACGCGTCCATGTCAAGACCAGGAATGTTAGATTTACCAATTCCAATGTATGCTACATGTTCAATGTTAGGAAAAATAGTCTTTTGAAGTGTTGTGCTTGCTGCTCTAGGTAGCCCTATATGCACATATATAGCCATTAGTTTGCCTTAGAATAAACTTCCATTACTTTAATGACTTTAGAGCATCCCTTACCATCAGTGACTTCAGAGGATTTTTTTGAAAGTTTTTCTACCATATTGGAAGACGAGATTCTTGTATACAGTTCTTTTAATTCGTCTTGAATTCTAGTGAGTTCTTTGATAAGAACTACTGCACCGTATTGTTCTAGCTCAAATGCTACCTTCCTTTGATTTTCGGCAAGCACGATCATAATAGTAGGCAAGCCTAAGCAACACCTCTCCCAGGATGTAGAGCCTCCAGCCCCTATAGCCAGATCACTTTCTGCCATAAGTGCTGCCATTTTTGTGACGTTAATCTGCAATTCAGAAGATCCCGGGAATGCGTCTAGCTCACTTTTTATCTCTTCAATCCATGGGGAGCTACTACCTAGAATAACGACGAAATGACAGTCATGCACAAACTCAGTCGATGCTAAAGCATTTATAATTTTCCCAGTGATATTGTCTTTATCTACTCCACCCAAGCTTATTAATATTGTTTTTATCTTTCGGTTTTTACGTCGATTTATGCTATAGGATCGTAAATCTGAAAACTCTGGTCGCAGCAATGCATACTCGGCTCCACAGAGAATGTTACAATGATTTGGCACCAAACTTGAGTAGTCGGCAGAAGCTCGCCCCAATGTCTGGTCTAAAAGTATATCGCAATCATGAGTACGGTTGGCTAAATCATCTATAACAAGTGCTTTAGCATCAGAGTTAATTGTCGACGTCCAACTCGAGTCCAGTGAGTAGTGATCCAGAACTATCCAATCAGGTTTGATCTGGCTAATAGCTTTTTGACAAGCTCGGGCATCCTCTGCGGGTGTGCAGCCAAGCCAGGACAAATAAGGCGTTTCTGATTCAGAAAAACCCGTCTCGTGGCTGGTGCGATGCACCTCATAAACTGGAAAGCCGCAATTACGAATGTGGTCTATATGGTCCCCCGGCTGACTGCGTACAAAAAAACAACAGTCGTGTCCTCTGGCTGCAAGCCCATTAGCTAGCGTAAGGCATCGCATGATATGACCTGTGCCAATCTTCGGAGAGGCATCTGCTCTGAACGCAACTTTCATGAGCTTTCACCAAATTGGGCTTGCATAGCTTTTAGCATCCACTCGGCTCGCTCCCAATCTTCAAGAGTATCTACATCCTGCACTCGATAACGAGGCAAGATAATAGGTTTAGAACGCTCTCCGAAAATCATTTTTTCATCAAGCCACGCCTTTTTACGTCCCCAGTAGAATTGGCCTGCGTCATGATATGCTTCTTCTAGATCTTGCGAGCGAGTATTGAAATGTTCAGCATTAAACATCTGGATACGATCATAATCTGTTATGCGAATTGCTCTTTGAATAGGAAAAGCATAACTCGTCACGGAAAATGCGTAATCTATTGTCTCGTCATCAAGAGCGACTAAACCTCTAATAATATCTTCTGCACTTACAAATGGTGCTGTAGCATATAGACAGCAAACCTTTTCAACTTTCTCACCTGCCTTAGTCAACCACTCTATCCCATGCCGAATAACAGGGATGGTTCCTGTATGGTCCCCAGAAAGAGATGCAGGACGGAGAAATGGAACACTAGCACCGTAACTCTTTGCCACTTCGGCAATATCTTCATAGTCAGTTGAAACAATGATCTTATCAAAGCAGTCTGCCCTTTGTGCAGCCTCAATAGACCAGGCAATCATTGGTTTACCACAGAAAGGTTTAATATTTTTGCGAGGAATGCGTTTGCTGCCTCCCCTCGCAGGAATAATAGCGACTTTCATAAGTTCAACGCCCGATCCAACGCTGCAACGACTTCATCCTGCTGGCATTCGGTTAAGCCTGAGAACATTGGCAAACTGATTGCTTCGCGATAGTACGACTCTGCCTGTGGAAAATCTCCGTTACTGAATCCCAAATATTGATAATACGGCTGTGTATGAACTGGGATATAGTGAATATTGACGCCGATACCCTGTTCGCGAAGCGATTCAAATACCTCCCGATGAGATTTACCGATCTGATCTAACTTGAGACGAATTACATACAAGTGCAATCCGGAGTAACTATCAGGATGTTGCCAGGGGGTTTTTACTGGCTTGTCGCCTAAGAGTTGATCATAACGATTAGCTAGCTCATGCCTTCTTGCAACAAATTCATCAAGACGCTGTAGCTGAGATAATCCGAGCGCCGCTTGAAGCTCGGTCATACGGTAGTTAAATCCAAGATCTATCTGCTGGTAATACCAAGGACCATCAGGCTGTTGGGTCATTTTACCTGGATCCCGAGTAATACCGTGGCTGCGAAGTAACTCCATTCGCTCTGCCAACAGCTCATTGTTCGTCAGCGCCATGCCACCTTCAGCAGTGGTAATGATTTTGACCGGATGAAAACTGAAGACTGTTATATCACTGAATCGACAGTTGCCAATAAACTCATCTTGATACTTCCCTCCTATAGCGTGGGATGCGTCCTCAATGACCCTGAACCCAAAGCGCTGAGATAACTTATAGATAGTTTGCATATCACAAGGCTGGCCACAAAGGTGAACAGCCACAACTACCTTTGGCAATTGCCCGTGCTTCTGAGCTATTTCTAGTTTGCGCTCTAATGCCACAGGGCACAAATTGTAGGTTTCAGGATCAATGTCTACGAAGTCGACCTCCGCCCCGCAATAAAGTCCACAATTTGCGGAAGCGACGAATGTCACCGGAGAGGTCCATAAAAGATCGCCAGAACCTAGTCCTAAGGCGGCACACGCAACGTGCAGCGCTGAGGTGGCACTATTCATCGTTAGGGCCCTTTCCGCCCCCACATGATCAGCTACAGCTTTCTCAAAACGAGGAGCTACAGGACCTTGAGTGAGAAAGTCTGACTTTAACACCTCTACAACCGTATCAACATCAGCCTGACTGATATCCTGTCGACCATAAGGAATCATACGTTCAAATGCTCCCTATTTTTTCTCTATTTGTATCAATCCAAGCCTGTAATTGGTTGTCGGTCATCCATTCAGTATTGTTATCGCTGGAATAGACGAAGCCTTCCGACACTTTTTTGCCATCTTTAATGCGGTTAGCATCTTTATCCCAATTATTAATTTGCGGTAATATTTTAAAATGCTTAGGGTATTCGTAAGTATAGTAAGAATCTTCTCCACTGATCATTTGTTCGTGGAGCTTCTCACCAGGACGAATACCAACAATTTCTTGCTTGGCGTCGGGCGCCACCACTCGCGCTAAGTCAGTCACTTTCATCGATGGAATTTTCTTAACGTAAATCTCGCCTCCTTCCATATCCTCAAATGCATGCCATACTAATTCAACACCTTCTTCAAGAGAGATCATAAAGCGAGTCATTCGATCATCAGTAATCGGCAATACACCCTTATCTTTAATTGACATAAAGAATGGAATTACCGAACCCCGCGAGCCCATTACATTACCGTAGCGAACAACAGAAAAACGAGTAGGATTGTGACCAGCATAATGATTGCCTGCAACCAATAGCTTGTCAGAAGTAAGCTTGGTGGCACCATATAAATTGATAGGACTACTTGCTTTATCCGTTGATAAGGCTACAACTTTTTTAACGCCTTTATCTATACAAGCATCCACAAGGTTCATTGCACCAGTTACATTTGTTTTAACACACTCAAAGGGGTTATATTCAGCAGTAGGTACAATCTTAGTCGCGGCAGCATGGACAACACAGTCCACACCATCCAAAGCTCGATAAAGACGCTCTTTATCTCTTACGTCGCCAATGAAGAAGCGTACCCTTGTATCCCCTTCGAATTTTTTAGCCATATCCCATTGTTTCATCTCATCTCTAGAGAAGATAATTATTTTTTTGGGGTTGTATTTTTCTAGGGTCATCGGGATAAAGGTGTGGCCAAAGGATCCTGTTCCACCGGTGACTAGTATTGTTTGATCTTTAAGCATCGCACTTTCCTTACATTAGGCTTTATAAACATGATCATAATTTTCTAGATATCTTCCACGCGCATCGACTATTAATTGAGCATGGTCACATATCAAGCCATAATTAATTTTATCATGATCCGTTCCGATTAAAACACAGTCAAAATCGACTATTGTTTCTTTTTCCAATTTTATACTAGATAAGTTGAAAAAATGCTCACGCATTTTTGGGAATACTGGGACATGAGGGTCACTGTATTGTACATCAGCTCCTAAATCTCTTAATTTTTCCATAATAAATACTGAAGGTGACTCACGCATATCATCTACATTCTTTTTATATGCTATGCCTATCACTAAAATCTTGCTGCCATTAACAGACTTCTGTTTATTATTCAAAGCAGAGGTTATTTTTGAGACCACATAGTCAGGCATCGAAGAATTTACTTCTCCGGCGAGTTCAATAAATCGTGTATGTAAACCATATTCTCGCGCCTTCCAGGTAAGATAAAAAGGGTCTATGGGTATACAATGGCCACCCAGCCCCGGGCCTGGATGATAAGGTACAAAACCAAAAGGTTTAGTTGCCGCAGCACGAATCACCTCATGGATGTCAATATCCATCTTGTCAGCGACAATTTTCATTTCATTCACTAGACCGATATTAACTGCTCGGTGTATATTTTCAAGCAACTTTGTCATTTCAGCTGTTTTAGTCGTTGAAACAGGTACCACTTTATCAATCACCTGTTCATACAGTTTAATACCTACTTCTTTACATGCTGAAGTATGACCACCACAGATTTTTGGTATCGTCTTTGTTGTATATTCCAGATTACCGGGATCTTCTCTTTCTGGTGAATAGACTAGAAATATATCTTTACCTACCTCAAGCCCGCCCGATTCCGCGATAGGCAATAGTTCCTCTTCTGTCGTTCCGGGATAGGTTGTACTTTCTAAAGATATAACTTGCCCAGGGCGAAGATAAGGAGCCAGTGATTCAGCCGTTTTGATTACGTAGCTAATATCCGGCTCTCTATATTTATTAAGTGGCGTTGGCACGCAAATAATGATTGCGTCCACCTCGCCGGCTCGAGAAAAATCTGTGGTTGGTTCAAGATTTTTTCTTATGGCTTCAGCAACCAAAGCACTTGGTATATGTTCAATGTAACTAAGCCCTTTATTAAGGCTATCAATTTTATCTTGGTCAATATCGAAAGCTAAAACTTTGTAGCCTACTTGGCAATAGCGAAGCACAAGCGGTAGACCAACATATCCAAGCCCAACTATTCCAATAACGGCTTTTTTTGTATCAAACCTGTTTATAAGTTTGCTTTTCATAACTAATCCTTTGCCAGAAAGTTAATTATTTATCGTATTTTCAACATGCCACGCGTATCCAGGGCACGTTGATTTGACCCAATCTGTATTGGGTAGTCGACAAACGCCTTATGATCCACTAATAAGACTATCACATCTGCTTCCATTGCTTTACTTAAGCCAACCAGCTGGGTCCCAAAATTTAACAAACTTTCTGGCAATTCTTCTAAATAGGGTTCTACAACCCACACCTGGCTATTAAAAACCTTTGATACTTCAAGAGCCACTTCCATTGCAGGACTTTCACGAAGATCATCTATATTCGGCTTAAAAGTTAACCCTAAGCATGCAATCCGAATATTATCCTCATTTTTATCAGTGTTCGTTAAAACCTCTGCCACTAATTTTTTAACTTTTTTTACTACCCAGCTAGGCTTTTCATCGTTAACAGCACGAGCTGTTTTAATAAGTCGTGAACTTTCAGGGGCCTGACTGGCGATAAACCATGGATCCACTGCTATGCAGTGCCCTCCTACACCCGGCCCTGGCTGCAATATATTAACACGCGGATGTCTATTTGCTAATTTTATCAGCTCCCAAACATCCACACCTAGCTCATCACAAATAATCGAAATCTCATTAGCGAAAGCGATATTTATATCTCGAAAACTATTTTCTGTTAACTTACACATCTCGGCTGTACGTGCACTTGTCTCGACACACTCACCTTTGACGAAAATATTATAAAAGTCAGCAGCCTGAGTTGAGCAGCGATGAGTAATACCCCCTACAACTCTATCATTAGAAACCAGTTCTTGAAGTATATTTCCCGGCAATACGCGCTCTGGACAATGGGCTATTCTAATGTCTGAATCTTCGCCATAGGATTGAGGAAATGATAAATCAGGTCGAGCTTCGGCCAACCACTGTGCCATTTTTTCAGTTGCACCAACCGGTGAGGTAGACTCTAGTATTACCAAGTTGCCTTTCTGCAGCGCAGGGGCTATTGATTTGGCAGCAGCTTCAATATAAGAAAGATCCGGAACATGGTCCTCACCGCCTTCAGCTTTGAAGGGCGTAGGCACAGCAATGATAAAGGCATCTGCTGACTCTGGCTCAGTCGTGGCGCGTAGGTAGCCTTCAGCAACAGCCGAATGCACCATAAGGTCTAGTTCTGGTTCCACAATGTGGATATTACCTTGATTGATGGTATCAACAACGTACTGATTATTATCAACTCCAATTACCACTTTACCGCACGATGCGATAACGGCTGCAGTCGGTAAACCAATATAACCCAAGCCAATTATCGAAATTCTATTAAACTCCATTTGATTTACTCATACTCAGCCTAAATTTCTGTTTTTAAATTCCACTAGCACATCGAGAATTCTGCCACACGCTTTTCCATCACCGTAGGGGTTATGAGCGTAGCTCATGGCCTCATAGGCACTTTTATCTGTTAACAGCGTGTTCAATTCGCTGACGATCCGCTCTACGTTTGTCCCCACCAGCTTAACCGTACCTGCGTCTACCGCTTCCGGCCGTTCCGTTGTGTCTCGCATTACCAATACGGGCTTACCCAACGAAGGAGCTTCTTCCTGAATGCCGCCGGAATCCGTCAGGATAATGGCCGAGCGGTGCATCAGGTATACGAATGGTAGATAGTCCAGCGGTTCGATGAGGTGCACATTGTCGATGTCTGACAGTAGGCGCTGCACCGGTTCGCGAACATTGGGATTTAAATGTACCGGGTAGACGATTTGAATTTGCGGGTGCATTAACGCGGTCTCACGTAGCGCTTGGCAAATACGTACGAACCCGCCGCCAAAGCTCTCACGCCGGTGGCCCGTTACTAGAATTAGTTGGCTTTCCGGCTTAATGAATTGAAATTTCTCTAAAAATTTGGTTTGGAAAACAATGTCGCTTTCCAGCTTTTTTACCACCCTTAACAGCGCATCGATCACGGTATTTCCGGTGACGGTTACCTTAGCGGGCGCCACCCCCTCATCTATCAGATTTTTCTGGGATAACGGGGTAGGCGCAAAGTGTAGCTCGGCCAGCGCGCCGGTTAGTTTTCGGTTGGCTTCTTCCGGCCAGGGGGAATACAAATTACCTGTGCGCAATCCGGCTTCTACGTGGCCAACGGGGATTTTAGCGTAGTAGGCCGCCAACGTGCTAGCGAAGGTGGTCGCTGTGTCGCCGTGCACTAGCACAATGTCCGGCTTTACGTTATTCAGGATACTTTTCATGCCTTGTAGAATCGCTGTGGTTACATCGGTTAGATCCTGCCTTGGCTTCATGATATTGAGATCGAAATCCGGGATAATATTAAACAGGCTAAGCACTTGGTCAAGCATTTCACGATGCTGGCCAGTTACACAAATATACGACTCAAACCGTTTGTCACCAGCCAAGGATAAGGCCAACGGCGCCATTTTGATGGCTTCTGGGCGAGTGCCAAATACGCAGAGTGTTTTAATGGGCATATACGCTGGTCAAAGTTTTAATATTTTCATGAAATTTTTACTTCTAGAAAACACGAATTTCGGTGCCTCATCATCAAATTATTTTCAATAAATTATTGATGATACCGCCTTGTTCAAGGTCTGCTGTACTGCAGGTCATTTCCGCACGTTTGGGCACCTCATAAGGACTATCAATCCCTGTGAAGTCTTTGATTTTTCCTTCCCGTGCTTTTTGATAAAGCCCTTTAGGGTCACGCTGTTCACATATGTCTAGTGGTGTATCCACGTGAACTTCGATAAAGCGGTCTTCATCAAACAAAGCGCGGGCCGCGTCCCTATCTTTACGGAATGGTGAAATAAAAGCGGTAATGACGATCACTCCGGCTTCTGCGAAGATCCGTGCCACTTCGCCGATGCGACGGATGTTCTCGGCGCGGTCTGCCTCGCCCATGCCGAGGTCCTTGCACAGGCCATGTCGCACGTTGTCACCATCAAGCAGCATTGTATGGTAACCAAGGCGGTTCAGCTTCACTTCCAGGGCATTGGCCAGGGTCGACTTACCGGAGCCTGAGTAACCGGTGAACCAAACGCACTTACCGGCATGGCCATTGAGCTTCTCGCGCATGGCCTGGGTGACGCTGGTACGGTTCCAGACGACGTTGGCCTTGCTGTCATGGGCGCGATATTCGTAGGCCGTATCACAGACCAGCTGCTGGTGGATCATGCCAGCACCGACGGTGATATTGGAAAGCCTATCGATAATGATGAAGCTGCCGGTGCTCGGGCTGGTACGGTAGTCGTCCACCGGTATCGGCGCAGTAACCTCGACGTGGCAGCGTGCGATGGTATTGAGATCCAGATGGTCGGCATGGCGCTGTTCGAGAGTGTTGACGTCGACCTGGTAGTCGATGGCGGTGACCTTTCCGGCGAGGTCACGTGTGGCAAGCTTGAAGTCGTAGAGCTTTCCAGGCTCCAACGTGGCTTCGTGCATCCACACGATATCGGCCTCGAACCTTGAGGCCAGCGGTACCTCGTCATCCACTGCAATCAGCCAGTCGCCACGAGATATGTCGATCTCATCGACAAGTGTCACGGTGATGGCCTGGCCGGGATAGGCCGCTGCCAGGTCCCCATCGAAAGTGACGATGCGTTCGACCGTGCTGGTCTTGCACGAGGGCAGCGCACGCACGGCCTGCCCGGGGTGAAGAATGCCGGCGGCCAGGGTGCCGCAGTAGCCGCGGAAGTCTAGATTGGGACGGTTGACGTACTGTACCGGCAAGCGCAGGTCGCGCAGGTTCTGGTCGTGGCTGATCTCGACGCTTTCAAGCAGTTCAAGCAGCGCTGGCCCTTCGTGCCAGGCCATGGTGGTGCTCTTGTTGACCACATTGTCGCCCTTGAGCGCCGACATGGGCACGAAGCGGATGTCCTGCGCGTTGAGCTTCTCGGCGACGGACTGGTACTCCTCAACGATCTCCTCATAACGCGCTTGAGAGTAACCCACCAGATCCATCTTGTTGATGGCGACGACCAGATGCTGGATACCCAGCAGATCGGCGATATAGCTGTGGCGGCGGGTCTGGGTTTGTACGCCGTAGCGCGCGTCGATCAGGATGATCGCCAGGCTCGCGGTCGAGGCCCCGGTTGCCATGTTTCGAGTGTACTGCTCGTGCCCCGGGGTGTCGGCGATGATGAACTTGCGCTTGTCGGTGGAGAAGAAGCGATAGGCGACATCGATGGTGATGCCCTGCTCCCGTTCCGACTGCAAGCCGTCGACCAAGAGCGCCAGGTCGACCTCGTCGCCGGTGGTGCCGCTGGTCTTCGAGGCCTGAGTGATCGCCGCCAGTTGATCCTCGTAGATCATCTTGGAGTCGTGCAGCAGTCGGCCGATCAGGGTCGACTTGCCGTCGTCGACGCTGCCACAGGTGATGAAACGCAGCAGGTCTTTCTGCTCGTGCTCGCGCAGGTAGGCTTCGATGTCGTCGGCGATCATCGGTGAGCCGTGTGACATTAGAAGTACCCCTCGCGTTTTTTCTTCTCCATTGACCCTGCTTGATCACGATCGATGGCTCGGCCGCTGCGCTCACTGGTGCGGGTCAGCAGCATTTCCTGAATGATGTCGGTCAACGTGGCGGCCTTGGACTCGACGGCGCCGGTCAGGGGGTAACAGCCGAGGGTGCGAAATCGAACCCATTTCTCTTCGGGAACTTCGCCGGCTTCCAGCGGCAGGCGTTCGTCGTCGACCATGACCAGCATGCCGTCGCGCTCAACCACTGGACGCGGAGCGGCATAATAGAGTGGCACGATGGGTATCTGCTCAAGGTAGATGTACTGCCAGATATCCAGTTCGGTCCAGTTGGAAAGCGGGAAGACACGGATCGATTCGCCCTGGTTCACCTTGGCATTGAAGACGTTCCACAGCTCGGGGCGCTGATTTTTCGGGTCCCAGCGGTGGTGCTTGTCACGGAAGGAGAAGATCCGCTCCTTGGCCCGGCTGGCCTCTTCGTCGCGGCGTGCGCCACCGAAGGCGGCATCGAAGCGGTGCTTGGAAAGCACCTGCTTGAGTGCCTGGGTCTTCATGATATCCGTGTACTTGGCACTACCATGATCGAAGGGGTTGATATTCGCGGCCCGCCCCTCTTCATTGGTATGCACAATCAGTTCCATGCCGGATTCTTCGGCCATGTTGTTGCGGAACTGGATCATCTCGCGAAACTTCCAGGTGGTATCCACATGCAACAGCGGAAACGGCGGCACCCCAGGATAGAAAGCCTTACGCGCCAAGTGCAACATGACCGAGGAGTCCTTGCCGATGGAGTACATCATCACCGGGTTGCGGAACACCGCTGCAACCTCGCGGATGATATGGATCGACTCGGCCTCGAGCTGATTGAGATGGGTTTGGCGCTCGAGAGACAACTCAGACATCTAAATACCTTCGGTATAGAGGGAATAATTTAAGCTAGAAGCTAGAAGTAACCCAAACACCGGCTCAGGATGTTTACTCTTTAAGCTTCCCGTTTCAGGCGCAGAGCGCCGTTCTTAAGGCTTCGCTCCAACGCTCGTCTCGTTGTCCGCTCCAATTGGACCACTTCAGTATAGAGCCAGTTGGCAGGCAGATGACTTCGGCATGGTGCTTACCATACGGCGGCTCATGCCGGCACCCAGTAGCATCAATTCTCGATCAAGTGTCTTTGCTCGGCATCAGTGAGCATGGCTTGGGCAAACGCCATCAGCTTTTCTTGATAGCCGTAAGCCGTATTGAGAGCATCGGCCAGGATCTGAGGTGATTCGATATACTCATGGATCATCTGATTGCGAATCTGGCGTATCTCGAGCCACCCGTCGGCAGAATCGAGTACGCCAAGCTTCTCGGCACGATCCAGATTGTCGACCACAGCTCCCGTCTTTTCCCCCAAAGCGCGTAGCCAAAGGGGAAGTAGCTTGTCGCCGGTAGTATCTTAAAGCCGACAAAAGCGGCTGATGTAGGCTTCGACCTTTTCAGCCAGTGCCTAATCTTCGCCCAGCTTGGCGGCTCACTCTGCTGTGAATGGTGAGCCAAAAACGCTGTTGGAGGAGTAGCTAAGGTGATGCATTTCACGCTCAACGACTCGCTTCAAGAAACTCATGCGCTCAGAAAAATTGTCGTTCATAGGCGAACCCCTTGCTCACGCGCCAGCCTGTGTATCGCTTGCTCACTGAGATTCGGAGCTCAAGAGTACGTCGACCTTGCGCCCTTGCATGGCACGCATGAAGCGCACACTGAGCCGGGCGGAGAGCTGCGCGGGATGTTCCACGGGCTCTTCCAGCTCGACATATAGATCGATGTCGCCGCCACGGGCGGTGTCGTCGAGCCGTGAACCGAATAACTTGACCGTCGCGGCAGGGCCAAGCTCGTCGGTGATGATGCGCTGGATGGTCTGGCGTTGGGTATCAGTCAGGCGCATGGGTCTGCCTCTGCTTCCTTCGCTCATGATCAAGCGGGCTCTAGCAATAGGGTGCTTGCAATGTGCTGCGCGCCAAGCGTTACCTCAAGCGAGTGCCCTGCCCCTTCGGCCCATTCCAGCAGTTTGGTCTTGAGTGCGGCCTGGGCGCGGGGGTCGCCGTGTACCAGGCGCACTTCCCGCGGCCATTGGCGCATACGGCGCACGAAGTTGAGCAGGTCATGCTGGTCAGCGTGGGCCGAGTAGCCGCTCACGGTTTCTACCCGGGCGCGTATGTCGATGCGCTGGCCATCCAGTGCCACCCAGCCGCCGGTGGGGCCATGACGCTGAATGTCGCGGCCTGGGGTGCCGTGGGCCTGGTAGCCGGTGAACAGTACGCAGTGGCGTTCGTCGCCCAGCATGCGCTTGAGGTAGTTGACCACCCTGCCACCGCTGGCCATGCCGCTGGCGGCGATGACCACTGCTGGGCGGTGGCTCTCGGTCAGGTACTCGACAGTGCGCTCGTGGGCGGAGTGATCGTCCACGGTGTAGAGGTTCTCGAAGCTGAGCGGGTGACGGCCGCTGCGCAGGCGGTTGTGCGCTTCGGCATCCCACCAGGGCTTGAGTTCGCGGTACACCTCGGTGAAGCGGGCGGCCAGGGGCGAATCGACGATGATTTCGAGCTCGCGCCAACGTTGGTCGCGGGCGTTGTGTATCAGCCCTTCCAGCTCGTAGAGCAGTTCCTGGGTACGGCCAATGCTGAAGGCCGGAATGACGACGGTGCCGCCATTCTCGAGCGCCCGGTCGATGGCGGCCTTTAGCCGGTTGCGTCGATGCAGCCGGTCTTCGTGCAGGCGATCGCCGTAGGTGCTTTCGAGTACCACTACGTCGGCACGATACGGCGGCTTGGGCGCGGGCAACAGCGGCGCATGGGGTGCGCCCAGGTCGCCGGAGAAGACGGTGCGCTGGCATTTCTCCTGACGTTGCCCGCTGGCCTTGTCCTTCGTATCCACTTCCACATAGGCGGAGCCGAGGATATGCCCGGCGCGCTGTAGCTTGACCTTGATGCGGTGGCGCTCGTCGTCGATGACCGTGTGCCAGGTCTTGTAGTCGATGGCGACTAGACGGCTTTCCACTTCCTCCAGGAAGCGCTCGATCAGGGCGCGGTCGCGGGTGAAGCCGATCTTCAGTGCGTCCTCTATGACCAATGGCAGTAGCCGTGACGACGGCACCGAGCAGACAATCGGTCCTTTGTAGCCCGCCGCCAGCAGGTACGGCAACCGGCCGATGTGGTCGATGTGCACATGGGTGACCACCAGGGCCAGCACGTCCTCCACCGGGAAGCGCACGGTGTGCTGTTCGAGGCTGTCGAGGTGATCGGCATCCTGGCCCTGGAACAGGCCGCAATCGATCAGCAGCGCGCGGTCCTCGGCAACTTGCAGGCGGTGGCAGCTGCCGGTAACGCCGGCTGCGCCGCCGTGGTGAAGGATCCGGGGGTAATCGTCCATGAGAATCTGTGGTGCGTTTTTGTAGGAGTATCTTCAGATCACGACTGGAGGCCGAAGGACTCCCGGCGGTGTTGGAAACGTTGCGGATATCGCCAGCGCTGCGGCCTCCGCCAAGGCGCCTATCGGCGCCAGTCGCGATGCGAAGTTGGAGCGCCGAACCGAGCGCTCCAACGTTGGGTTTCCGTTACCTGACGACACTGGTCGCGCACTGCGTTTCCTTGCTGAACTCGGCCACCTCAGCCTCCGTTAACAGGTTATGCATCCGGATTATCCGAAGGCACGAAAGCGCGCTAGAACGGCTGAAGTGATCAAAGGCAAGCGCCATCTCGCGATCACGCTCATGGATTAACCCATATAGCTCGCCATAACGCTCATGAGCCGTAGCATCCCGTTTTGAACAGATCTGCTGGCACTCACCCAGGACGCGCTGCGAAAACCGTTCCAGTGCCACTGCCCGAAGCCGCTTGAAGGCTTTCCAGTCGGACTCTCGGATGCTCATAGCAGTCTTCCTTTACAAGACCCGACAGCTGTTCTTTCATGCCTTGGTGGTGACTGCCAAAGCGATCACTCTTTCAGCAGTGCTTCCAGGCTATCGCACTCAGGATGTGCTCGGCCGATGCTTCCAACTACTCGGTGGTGGCACGCTCAAGCCTTTCCTACGCCCAGTTGGCCAGCTCGCCGAACTTCAGCGTGATCTGCCTGGCCAGTAGTAGTAGCTCACCTTCTTGACGCCCCTTCTCGATTCCGAAACGTTCGGCACTGGTGACACAGGGCATGTGCTGAGCCTCCTAACCGAAGCCATGTTACTGATTCAGTGCGTCGAGCGTAGCTCGAGTACCTCATCCTCGCTCAGGCCTGTCGCATTGGCGATGGTCACATTATCAAGGTTGGTAGTCTCGATTAGATTGCGAGCGGTCTCTCGCTTGGCTTCGAGCCTAGCCTCCTTGATGCGGGCCTCAGCCTCTTTCAGCGCTTCCTGGCGACCCTTCTCGATGCCGAAACGTTCGGCACTGGTGACATATGGCATGTGCTGAGCCTCCTCAAAGGCATAGTGTTCGTCGAGGAACTCACGTTCCAGAGCATCCGGCAGCCGCATCATCCAGTCGATCAGCCGGAACAGCTCAATGATCTGCTGCTTGGCATAGCCACGCTGGTACATCAATCGTGTGAGGTGTGCCTTCCAGCGCTTGAGTTCGTATCCGTCATCAAGTTGCTTGGCCTTGAGCTGGGCCATCACCACCAGCGCAAAGACATTGTCGCTGGCTTCCAGTTCAGCCCATCTCGCATCGAGATCCAGCAGTTTGGCGACCGGAAAACGGAAGTCTACTTCGCAGCCCCAGCGGCCACGCTGGAAGCGCTGCGGTCGGAAGCTTGGGCTGGCATCGGCCAGCACCGCCAGGCTAACCACATCGGCGCCGTAACGATCCAGCAGCCGATAGTGGTAATTATACATTCTGGCTGCAAAGTCGGCTTCGGGTTCACCCTGCACCTCAACGTGGATCAACACCCAGGTCTCCAGACCGTCGTAGGTGTAGACCTTGGCCAGCTTGTCGGCGTACCGCCGGCCATTATCGGCGTCCGCGGTGATCTGCTGGAGTTCCTTGTCGAGAAAGCTATGCCCCTTCGACCAGTCGATTTCGGGGTAGATGCCGGGAAACAACAGGGCCATGAACTCGGGAAACCGCCACTCCAGTGCCTCCTTCCATGGACTGTCGTGATCCTGACGAGGGAGTGGAGCGCTCATGGGGTCCGCATCCTCATTCTGGAGGTTTTGGGAAGTATCTTCACTAGCGGAAGCGCCATTGGAAATGTTTCGGTTTTCGCCCTGGCTGCGGCCGCCGCCGAGGCGCCTGGCGGCGCCAGTCGCGATGCGGAGCAGCGCTCCAACATAACCCCGCCATAAGTGAAAAAATTGTAGGAGTATCTTCAGATCACGACTGGAGGCCGAAGGACTCCCGGCGGTGTTGCGCAGCCTAGATAGAACCGACGCCGCTGCGGCCTCCGCCAAGGCGCCTGGCGGCGCCAGTCGCGATGGAAACCAGCGCTCCAACAGCTGCTTTATCATGCCTTGGTGGTGGCCGCCGAGGCGCCTGGCGGCGCCAGTCGCGATGCGGAGCAGCGCTCCAACAGCTGCTTTGGCATGCCTTGGTGGTGGCTGCCGAGGCGCCTGCGGCGCCAGTCGCGATGGAAACCAGCGCTCCAACAGCTGTTTTGTCATGCCTTGGTGGTGGCCGCCGAGGCACTTTCCCACTCTACAGGCACGCTACCGCCCAGGGATTGTTCCGGGCGGTTTCCCTTGCCCTGTTGGCGGATCGATACCAGGGAAAGGACCGAAGCGACGAATACCAGGCATTCATAGGCGTAGGGTGTTCACTCGCCCTTGGTGCCATGTCACGGTCCTGAGCCGAGCTGGGGCTCGACTTTCCCTTTCGAGGTATCGTTATTCAAGTTGGCCAATTCTACGGGAGTGGGCGGGAATGCTCTACTGCCGCGGCGGTACTGGTGGGTAAAACGCCACTTCAACGACAGCGCCAGGCGGCGAGGCGGTTGATCAAAGCGAGGACGAGCATCGCGGCAGCCACCCAGCCGAGCACGACGATCAGGCTATGGAAGCCGCCGGGCACGGTGTGGGGGGGGCGATAACTCATGCCGTGTTCAACCAGCCGGGCGACGAGGTAGATCATCGTGGTAACCACGGCCAGGGGTAGCGTCGCGCGCCATTCGGCCATCCACTGCGTCAGGCGGCTGGGTTCACGCCTGGCTTTCACAGAAGGCTTCTTTACGGGCGTGGCAGCGGGCTTGCGCGCCTTGGCTTGCGCGGGGCGCCTGGCCGGCTTGCGGGCAGCGCCCTTGCCTCGGCCGCCCTGCCGGCCGCCGCCGGGCAGGCTACCGCTGAGCCAGCGAACCGTGCGCCACAGCGCCCAGCCAAAGGTGAACAGGACAGACAGCGCCAGGCTGCCCATCACAATGAAATAGGTCATAAGCGACTCAGGCAGCGATTCAGACGGCGACTCAGGCCATGAGGCCGAGAGACTGCATCGTGCGCAGCAGAAGTGCCACGCTTTCTCTGGGCTGGGCGTATTCGCTCATCAGCGTTTTCAGGCGCTCTTCGAAGAGACGCTGACGTGCCTGCTCGTCATCCGCTTCCTGCGCCGCCAGGCTGCGAACGGGCGGGCCGGTGGGGATGTCGAGCCGTGAGTTGGGCTTTTCCAGCTCGCGAAGCGCCTCGGCGAAGGCGTCGTCCAGCTCACGAAACTTGCGCAGTTTTTCGCGCTCATCCATGTGTCGGTTAGGTTTATGCTGTTTCATTAGAATCCGTTAAAGCTCAAGTGCCGAACAGCACTCGATTAATGTCTGTTGAAGAGTATACCGCTATTGATTCTCGGAGCGAAACCGAGAAGCGCCCTCCTGCCAGTGATAACCATTTGCATTTTTCGCTAAGCCAGATTCACTTCTACGCTACAAAGTATGCACAAACGGTCAACTCACGTCACCAAACTTGCCTTCGACTCCCGCTACACCGCATAAAGGAGTGAATAAAACCAATAAATACTTCGGGTTGGAGTGTCTAGGTGACCACCCAGCGGCGCCACAAGACAGCGCCAACATAAAAAGGAAGCAGCAGTCAAGTATTGCTGCAGGCTCGAACGCAAGGGACCAGATAATGTTCAACGAGATGATGCGAGCGGAAATCTGGCTGCAGGAGCACCTGACTAGCCAGCTGGGGATCGATGATCTCGCTAATCGACTCGGCTATTCGACCTCTCAGGTACGCCGCAGGTTCAAGCAGTGCTTCGGTTTCTCGCCAAGCGCGTATCGCGACATCTTGAGACTGGAAAAGGCCGCGCGCCTACTCGCACTGACACCCTATCGAATTCATACCATCGCCATCAGGAGCGGTTATCAAAATCATTCGGCTTTCAGTCGCGCCTTCCAGAGGCGCTACAACCAGACGCCACGACAGTACCGGCAGGCGCAACACTTGAAGTTACGCTCGCCCATGTGCCAAAGCCTCACCAGCGCTCCACCGGACTACGAGATCCGCAACCTACCACCACGAAACGCGCTGGTCACCCGGCTCTATCGAAAGAGTGATGCTGCCAGCCTTGTCAATCTCCACAAGTGGGCCCAACTTGTAAATGGAGTCGATACCCTGCCCGAACGAATCAGACAAGCCCCCGCCGTTGCCGTACTCCACAGCACACCGCTACCCTGCGAACTGGACCGTATCGACATTGGGCCGCTGATCGATGAACAGGCCGCTGCCGGTTTAGCCATTCCGGCCTCCTTTCGCGTGCTGGAATTGCCCGAACAGCGCCACGCCTGCCTTACGGTCAAGGAGCCGGAAGAGATCCCCGCTGCCTTGCAGTACTTGATAAGGGAGGGCTTGGCAAAAAAGCACTGCTATGCCAGCGGCGAACCCGCGCAGGTTAAACTGCTGCAACAGGGGGTGGAGGTGCTACTGCCGGTGCTTGTCACTCGCCATTGAAACGACCAGTGAACAGGGCTAGATACTGATTCTGGATAGATTACCATGGATACGGCTAGAGCACTTGGCCTGAAAAACAGCCGGGCCCAATGGGCCCGGCTGTTAACAGCAATTCAGCGGCTATAAGTACAGCCAAGAGGAAGCGATCACTCCTCGACGCGCACCAGCCAACTCTCGACCTTGTCGGAACCGTGCTCGTCCTTCCACGCCTTCAGCGTCTTCTGGTTACCGCCGCGGGTTTCCACGACCTCACCGGTATTCGGGTTCTTGTAGATCTTCAGCTTGCGCTTGCGACGACCACCACTGGCTGCCGAGGATGCCTTGGCGGTAGCGGGCTTGTTACCCTGCGGGTCCAACAGGCTGATGACATCGGCAGAACTCTTGTTGAATTCGCGCATCAGGGCTTCAAGCTTGTCCTTGAAAGCGAGCTCGGCCTTCAGGCGGTCATCGTTCTGCAGCCGATCCATTTCAGCCTGGAGCTGCTTGAGCTGTTGCTCTTTCTGCATGAACTCACTGAGAAGAGACATAGGTGTATTCCTTAGGTTGGGAAAATTTACAGGATGCGGCGACTATAAATACATCAAGCAGCGCCCCATGACAATATGCAAGCCTGTTTTTATAGGTTATATCAGTTTGGCCAAATAGGTGGCAATAGGCAAATATTCGAGCGCCATCGTTCGGGTGCGCTTAGTGCGGAAACGAGAACGCCGCCCTACGGCGGCGCTCTGATCTACGGTGTCACGACGTCTTCGCCATGAGTCCATCGCCTGGCGATCAGTAAAGAATATCTCGCAGCACCTCGTAAACGACATCGTTGACCATATCCACCAGTACCACGTCAGGCCCGACGCGACGCCACTCATAACCTTCGTAACGGGGAAGATCTTGGGCCAGCCGACCATCGAACTGTTTGGCAATCCCCGGCGGCAACGGCTTGCCGCGCTCCAGGTTCATGCGAATGCCCGGCGGCAGGCTATCGCGTGAGCGATCGACGTCAATCCACTCTCGCCTCTCGCCAAAGAAACGCCGCAACTCCCGCTCATCGATTCTTGGTCCTTCACGATAACCATCGCTACCTGAACGCCGATCACGATAACCATCGCTGCCGGAGCGGCGCTCGCGCTCCCAGTCGCCGCGGCCTTCACGACGCGAATCGCCATCTTGGCGCCATTCGCGCCGTTCGCCCTCCTCGGCGGCTTGCTGACGGCGCTCACCGGCCTGGGCTCGGCTCTCGCGAAATTCCGGGCGACGCTCCTGGCCCTGACCGCGCTGGCTGTTGCCTTGTCCCTGACCTTTACTCTGCCCCTGTCCCTGGCCCTGTCCTTGCCCACCGGGCTCCACCGGCTGAGCCTGCACCTGGGCAGAAGCCAGCGATAGACCCAATGCAGCTGCAACAAGCAGGGTGGATCGGTTCCTGTGATTCATACTGTCGACCTCCAAGAGGGTACCTATCGACAGTCTAGGCGGTGAATGCGCAGGGAAGATGGAAGTTGCCGTTCAAGGGTTCACCAGAACTCTTGCATCCAGCCATCACGCAGGAACCCACTGGTAGTAGAACCACCGGCGCCCCAGAACGTCTCCATGTCCAATTCCGCGAACAGCTCGGGCGCTTTCTGCTGCAACTCTTCAATGGCCTTGTTTACATGCCAGGCGTCAAACCATACCGTGCCTTTGTTGCCGCCACCCGCTAGCTTGATTGTTTCGTTTGGGTTGCTGGTCCAACTGCCATCGTCCTCAATGGTGATATTGGCAACGATCGCACTACCACGTATATCGGCGTTGCCGCGCACATCCAGCTCGCCACCCAGCGTGATGTAAAGACCTTCGAACGTCGTGTTCCCCTTCAGCTTGTCGCTTTCGCCCGGCGCTACCACCATGATATGTTCACATATTGCCTCGCCACCCTTCTTGTTCTTTTTCTTGTTGTCGTTTTCGTCGACTGGAGCGGAACAGGTTTCGTATACATTTTTCAGGAAATCAATCATCGTATCCAGATCGCCCGGACTCGGTGATGCCTGAACGATGACATCCTGCGGGTCGCCGTCGAGAACTTTCTCGATATCACTCATGGAAGCGATCAACTCGGCCTTGGAGAGCGTCTCAATGCCTGCGAAGTCTTCCCCCTGCAAGTGATCGAAGTATACAGCAGGCCAATTCGGATCACTGTTGCCATGCTCATCCGTCGCACCGATCCGGGACTGCCGAGAAGAGGGCCACTGAATATCCGCATCAGCGGCAATGCCACCAATAAAATTTGTTGCAGCCAGTCCGCTGGGTGAAAAGAGAGGATCGAGCGCCATCAAGGCGGTGTAAACAGCCGGTGTGTCCACATGACCTGCCTGCCCTTCGATAAGAACGCGAGGCGCATCGCCATTATCCTCATCGCGACATGGCAATAACCTGGCCCGTCCAGAGGTCAGGTTCAGTGGGCTCACGGCATCGGCCTCCCAACGCAATTCTCCACGACACGGCGCCCAGTCACTCTGCGAGGCGAGCAAACCATCATGGAAAGGAAGAGTGGCTAGAACGGATGTCACGTTGCTGGGGGTCGTTTGCAGCTGAAGCAAATAGTTGCTCAGCTCCACCGCGGCCGACTCGGCAGCCATCTGCGCCTGGGCGGTAGCGCGGTAGTTACCCGCCAGTCTTTCATTGATCAAGCTTCCCTGCATGGCCGATAGGCCCAGCATAAGCGAGGAGGTCATGAGGACCAGCACCATGATCAAGGCCGCGCCCTGCTGTTTCGTGCCCGTCATCTCTACCTCCGCCGCGACGCAATGGTTACGTTAACACACAAAACATTACACCAGACGTCTTGAAAGGTCCATGCGTAGGCTTTAGCAAGAAAATTTGTAGTTAGTAAACCATCAAGCATCCTAGAAGCTGAGAGAACAATATCAGCCAAACCATGCCGCCAGTCAGCCGCTGTGCTTCCTACTAATGAATAAAGCAAAGCGGCCGACAAATGTCGGCCGCTAGCGAATACATATAACAGGGCGTCACACTTCAGGAAAATTTAATCAGGAATAACAGGCGCAGCTGGCACGCTTATGTCATCGACGGTATCACCGGGAGGGGTGGGTGTCGCAGAGACAACTTCAGCATCAGCTGCAGGTACGGGCATTGTAGCGCAAGCTGAATCGGCATTTCCGACGGTAATTCCAATGTCACCTGGTGCGGGGTCTCCCTCATCTGCATAAATTGTTCGGTCACTTCGATTTGCACCGACTGCTGTAGCATATGCTCTCAAGTCAGATGTACAGGCTCGTTCAGCGGCTCTTTGTGTATAATCTTGATACTGCGGTATCGCAATCGCCGCCAGAATACCGATGATCGCTACCACGATCAGCAGCTCGATCAGGGTGAAGCCGCCCTGGCCCTTCCTGGCTGCCCGCTGGTTCTGCATTTCTTTCATCATGTTCATCGCCCTAATCCCCTGCTCTGTTGCCCGGTCGTGGCCTTGGTTCACTGGTTCGGCCCTTGGGAGCTGCCGATGGAAGCCTGTGGCTTCCGCTTACGTTCTTGCTGCGCCATCCTTTCTGCCATTCTGCGACGGTGCCGTCCAGATGCGGCGACGCCCGTGCTGCAGCCGGGGCCAACGCCCGTCTCATGCTGCTGGTCATGCAACGATGGCCTGTCCCTTAATCCACCTTCCTACCACTTACACTAAATTACACTTCGGCATCGTGCAAGCTCTACGTACTCCTGCCTTAGAAACCGCGCTCATGATAATGTATCAGAAGATTAATGCCAGGGTTGAGTGCGCGTGAGAACATCGCTGTGCCGGCCCCAGGCAAAGGTCTAGTATGTTGGTATTCCATTTCCCATACGCTACCCGCCATGCGGGCCAACGACAGAGGCGCCATGAACAGTAACCGCCCCTTTTCGGAAGCCGTTACCGCCGACGACACCGTCACCATGACGCAGGCCGCCGAGGGCCTGCGTGGGCTGTCCCGGCGCCTGGTGGAGTACGGCCTGCTGTCGCGCCCGGCGGCAGAACGCGCGGAGCAGGAGGCGCGCGATACCGAGGTCACGCTGCTTCAGCATGTGATCGATGCCGGCATGGTCACCGCCCGCGATGGCACCCTGTGCGCCGCCTGGGAGTATGGTCTGCCCATCGTCGACCTGGACGCCCTGCGCCTTTCCAGCCTGCCGCCGGCCAACGAGTATCCCGAGAAGCTACTGCGCAAGCTTTGCGTGGTGCCGCTGATGCTCCGCTCCCACCGCCTCACGGTGGCGGTGCCCTTCCCCTCGACCCTGGCCAAGCTCGATGAACTGCAGTTCGCCACGGGGCTTAGCATCGAGGCGGTGCTCTGCCCGGTCGACCAGCTGCTGCCGGTGCTGGAGGCCTACCTGGCCCAGAACGAGTCGAGCATGATGGACGACCTGGCCGGGGTCGACGACGCGGTCAGCGAGCTGGAGTTCGATCAGGGCGTGGACCTCAGCGAAGAGTCTAACCAGGACGCCGCCCATAGCGGCGCCGACGACGCACCCATCGTCAAGTTCGTCAACAAGATCCTGCTCGACGCCATCCGCCGCGGCGCCTCGGACATTCACTTCGAGCCCTACGAAACAAGCTACCGGGTGCGCATGCGCATCGACGGCATGCTGCTGGAAGCGGCACGGCCACCCTTCTCCATGCGGGCGCGCATTGCCGCGCGCCTGAAGGTAATGGCGAGGCTGGATATCTCCGAGCGCCGCCTGCCCCAGGATGGCGCCATCAAGCTCAAGGTCTCCAAGACCCGCTCCATCGACTTTCGCGTCAACTCGCTGCCCACCGTCTACGGCGAGAAGATTGTGCTGCGTATCCTCGACCCCGCCTCGGCGCAGATCGGCATCGACGCGCTGGGGTTTACGCCGGAACAGCGCGGGCTCTACGAAACGGTACTCGACCATCCCCAGGGCATGATCCTGGTCACCGGCCCCACCGGCAGCGGCAAGACGGTGACCCTCTATACCGGCCTGAACATCCTCAACGAGGTGCAGCGCAATATCTGTACCGCGGAGGACCCGGTAGAGATCAAGGTGCCGGGGGTCAATCAGGTCAACGTGCTGCCCAAGATCGGGCTGGACTTCGCCAGTGCCCTGCGCGCCTTCCTGCGCCAGGACCCGGATGTGGTGATGGTTGGTGAGATCCGCGACCTAGAGACCGCCGAGATCGCGGTAAAGGCGTCCCAGACCGGGCACCTGGTGCTCTCCACGGTGCACACCAATTCGGCGGCGGAAACGCTGACCCGCCTGGCCAACATGGGCGTGCCGCCCTTCAATATCGCCAGCTCCGTCAGCCTGATCATCGCCCAGCGCCTGGCGCGCCGGTTGTGCAAGCAGTGCAAGCAGACAGCGGAGATCCCCCGCGAGGCGCTGCTGCGCGAGGGCTTCACCGAGCTGGAGGTGGGCACCGCTACCGTCTACGAGGCAGTGGGCTGTATGCACTGCACCCACGGCTACAAGGGGCGAGTGGGCATCTACGAAGTGGTGCCGGTGAGCACTGAGATGAGCCAGCTGATCATGCGCCAGGGCAACGCCATGGACTTCGATCAACTGGCCCGCCAGGAAGGCCATCCGGACCTGCGTCGAAGCGGCTTGCTGAAGGTGATGCAAGGAATCACAAGCTTGACCGAGGTCAATCGAGTAACGAAAGATTAATCAGGGTTCACACTAAAACAACTGACAAACTGGCCGATATGACGGTTGATGGCGGAATACAATAAGAACCTATAACCACGTTTTTCTATACGCAGCAGGGAACGACATGGCAACCAGAACGGCGAAAGCCCCCCGGAAGCTGAAGCTCTACCGCTGGAACTGGTCGGGCAAGGGCCCGGGCGGGCGCCTGGTGCGCGGCGAGGTGGTAGCTGCGCACAAGGGCGATGTGCAGCGGGAGCTGGCCAACCAGAACATCATCGTCAAGAATGTGCGCCGCAAGGGCGGGCTTGGCGGCGGCATGGGCACCATCAAGCCGCGGGACATCATGCTCTTCGCCCGCCAGATGGCGACCATGATTCGCGCCGGGGTGCCAGTGTTACAGGCGTTCCAGGTGGTGGCCGAGAGTATCCGCAAGCCGGCCATGAGCGCGGTGGTTCAGCAGATGATGAACGAGGTGGCAGCCGGGTCTAGCTTCTCCCAGGCGCTGCGCCAGCACCCCGACCAGTTCGATAGCCTCTTCTGCAACCTGGTGGAGGCCGGCGAGAGCTCCGGTTCGCTGGACCGCATGCTCGAACGGATCGCCGCCTACAAGGAGAAGATCGAGTCGCTCAAGGGCCGCGTCAAGAAGGCGCTGTGGTATCCCATTGCGGTCATCGCCGTGGGCATCGGCGTTACGGCGCTGCTGCTGATCAAGGTGGTGCCCCAGTTCGAGAGCCTGTTCCACGGCTTCGGCGCCGAGCTGCCGGCCATGACCCGTATGACCATCTCGCTGTCGGAATTCGCTCAGCAATACTGGCTGTGGGGCATCGGCATCGTGGTGGCCTTCGTCTACCTGATGCGACAGGGCATGAAGCGCTCCGAGGCCTTCGCCTATCGCATGCACAAGTTCTCGCTGAAGATCCCGGTGATCGGGGACATTCTCGACAAGTCCTCGGTGGCACGCTATTCACGCACCCTGGCCACCACCTACGGGGCCGGCGTGCCCATGGTCGAGGCACTGGACATCGCCGCCGGTGCGGCGGGCAACCTGGTCTATGAACGCGCCACCCGGCAGATCCGCGAGGATGTCGCCACCGGCCAGCAGCTACACTTCGCCATGCGCCTGACCGAACAGTTCCCTCCCCTGGCGGTGCAGATGGTGGGCATCGGCGAGGAGTCCGGCTCGCTGGACGCCATGCTCAACCGCGTGGCCGACTACTACGAGGAAGAGGTCGACAACAAGGTCGACGCCCTTACCTCGCTGCTGGAGCCGCTGATCATCGTGGTGCTCGGGGTACTGGTCGGCGGCCTGGTCATTTCCATGTATCTGCCCATATTTGAGCTCGGCACGGTGTTGTGAGCGAAGCACTGTATTGCCAACGGTTTGCACGCTATGTGCATGTTACGCGCCATGCTCGCGAGCGTATGGCTGAGCGCAACATACTGAAGCCTTACTACTCGAGTTGCTGGATATCGGAGATACTCGATATAAGGATTCCATGCGGCTCTGGATTGCCATGAGCGTCGCCGATAGGCAAGACAACATGATTTGTGCGGCTGTGGTGCTCGAAGATAGACTCGTCGTAAAGACGATCATGCACCACTTCAGCTGGGAGGAGTAACAGTGAGAACCACTTACGACGAAGCTGATGACATCCTTGTACTGCATCTATCAGAGAAGCCCATCGTAAAGGAAGTGTCACAGGACTGGCATACGCACGTTAGCTATGCCGATGATGGCAGTATAGTGGAAGTGGTAATTCTCGATGCCTCCAAGCAAGGCGCCTGGCCCTTGCTGAAAAGTGAGGCCGCTTGATAAGGAATTATTTTGACAGACCTTCCCCCCGCCATACTCTGGCCTTTAGTCGTTTTCCTGGGCCTGTGCCTGGGCAGTTTCCTCAACGTGGTGATCGTGCGCCTGCCGGTGATGCTGATGCTGGGCTGGCGGGCCGAGGCCCGCGAGGCGCTGGAGCTGCCGGACGAGTCCCAGCCGCGCTTCAACCTGATGGTGCCGCGCTCGATCTGCCCCAGCTGCGAAACGCCCATCGCCTGGCACGACAACCTGCCGGTGATCGGCTGGCTGAAGCGCCGCGGCCGCTGCGCCAACTGCGAAGGACGCATCAGCCCGCAGTACCCATTGGTCGAGCTGGCCGGCGGCGCCCTGGCGCTGGCCGTGCTGGCGCTGCACGGCCCCACCTGGCAGGGGCTTTTCATCTTCAGCGCCTGCCTTGCCCTGCTGGCACTGGCGGTGATCGACCTGCGCACTCAGCTGCTGCCGGACATCGTCACCCTGCCGCTGCTGTGGGCGGGGCTGCTCTACCAACTGCTGTTCCAGCCGCTGCTGCTTTCCGATGCGGTGATCGGCGCCATGGCGGGGTATCTGTCGCTGTGGAGCTTCTACTGGCTGTTCAAGCTGGTTACCGGCAAGGAGGGCATGGGCTTCGGCGACTTCAAGCTGCTGGCGGCGCTGGGTGCCTGGCTCGGTTGGCAGTACCTGCCGATGGTGCTGATCCTTTCCGCCGGCGTCGGTGCCGTGGTTGGGGTGCTCGCTCAGTTGGCCATTCCCCGCCTGCGCGGCGCGCCGATGCCCTTCGGCCCCTTCCTGGCCATGGCCGGCTGGATCGCGCTGCTGGTAGGCGAACCGCTGATGGCGCTCTATCTCGATATAATGCTCTAACCCGTTCCAAGCACCGCGGAGTGTGAATGTGATCATTGGCGTGACCGGCGGCATCGCTTCGGGCAAGTCCACCGTGGCACGGGCCTTCGCGGCGCTCGGCGTGCCCTGGGTGGATGCCGACGATGTGGCCCGCGAAGTGGTCGAGCCCGGCGAGCCGGCCCTTGCCGAGATCGCCGAGCGCTATTCCCGAGAGGTGGGCGCGCAGGTGCTTCAGGAAGATGGCAGCCTTGACCGCCGGGCGCTGCGCGAGATCGTCTTCAGCTACCCGGCGGAGCGGAAGTGGCTGGAGTCGGTGACGCACCCCCGCATTCGGCAGCGCCTCGTCGCCCAGCTGGAACGGCGACAGGCCGAAGGCGCACCCTATGTGCTGCTGGTCTCGCCGCTGCTATTCGAGTCGGGCCAGAGCGAGATGGCCGACCGCTGCCTGGTGATCGACGTGCCGGAAAGCCTGCAGATCGCCCGCACCGCCGCCCGTGACGATGTCGATGAGGACCAGGCCCGTGCCATCGTGGCCGCACAGATGCCCCGCGCCGAACGCCTGGCCCGGGCCGACGACGTGATCGACAACAGCGGCGGTGAAGCCCGGCTGAAGGCCCAGGTTGCCGAGCTGGATCGGAAGTATCGGGCGCTAGCAGGCTGAAAAGCATCCCGTGCGAGATCTTTACGAGACCCAATAAAAGACTATAATTCGATCTATGAATGAGTCTGGAGAACACCATGCCCCACATGATACTTGCCGATACCACGGCCAGCATTTCAGAGTTGAAGAAGAATCCCATGGCCACGGTCGCTGCGGGCGAGGGGTTTCCTGTGGCTGTCTTGAATCATAATCAACCGGCCTTCTACTGCATCCCGGCTGCCGCATACGAAGAGTTGCTGGAAAAACTGGAGGATGCCGAGTTGAACCGCATTGCCGACGAACGCAGCTCCCAAGCGGAGGTCACGGTGACCCTGGATGAGCTATGAGCTGCGCTTTCGTGAAGAAGCGCTGAAGGAATGGCGCAAGCTGGATGATAGTGTCCGGGTCCAATTCAAGAAGAAGCTCATCGCCATCCTGGATAGCCCGGTCATCCCTGCCTCGCGCCTTGCGGGCAGCAGGAACCGCTACAAGATCAAGCTGCGGAGTGCTGGCTTTCGCCTGGTGTACGAAGTCCGCGAACAAGAACTCGTGGTACTTGTCATTGCGGTGGGTAAGCGGGATCGCAATGCCGTGTACGTCAAAGCCAGCAGGCGCACTTGACCTGGCTTTTCAGGTAACGCCTGGGCACACAGCCACCGTCATTGACGCTAGAATGTCCCTATACCCACCAACGCCTAACGGATTCATGAGCCAATCGAACCAACGCCCCCTGAAAGTCGCCTGTCCCCAGTGCAAGACCAAGGTGGAATGGAGCGAACAGAACCCCTACCGGCCCTTCTGTAGCGAGCGGTGCAAGATGCTCGACCTGGGTGCCTGGGCCGATGAATCGCACCGTATTGCCGGTGAGCCAGCGATGGACGAGCACAATATCGAAGAGTGGCTGGCCCGTGCCGAGCGAGGCGACGATCGGTGAGCGCGGCCCCGGCGCCCTCCTATCGCCTGCTGGCCGAGCTGGAAGCGGCCTTCGATGCGCTGATCGAGTGCAGCGAGGCGCTGCTGTCGGCCTATAGCCGCTCGCCCGCCGAAGCCTGGGCCTTCCAGGCCGATGCCAGCGAGGCATGGCTACGCCGTGCCCTGCTCGACTTCTGGTATCAGGACGGCCAGGACGGCCGCGCCACCCGCAGCCATGTGGGGCTGGTCGCCGCCGATGACATCCTGCTGGAGAAGGTCGCCGCGGTGAATGGCGCCAAGGCCGAATTCGCCAGACAGCTGGCCCATATACGCGACAACCACCCGCCTCTGCTGCTCGAAGCCAAGGCGGTCCTGCCGTTTCGCCACCCCGAGCTGCACGACCACCTGCGCGGCAGCGGCCTTGCCCGGCTGCACCTCAAGCAGTGCTGGCGAGCCATTCCCGTGGCCGAAGCGCCGGTGGCACGGGTACGCCTGGCCTGGTATTCCAGCGGCCGCTCGATCAAGCGGCTCAGCGTGGGCGATGTCGAGAAGAAGCTGATGACGCTGGATACTGACGCGCCCCACGTGCGCATCCAGCTGCGCAAGCTCGCCGGCCTGCCCTCGGACGAACCCCTCGCCCAGGTGCAGAGCCAGGCACCGCTGATGCGCGCCAACCTCTTCTACTGCGAACCCCTCGACGACGGCCGCACCCGCCGCGCCATGAACGTCGCCCTGCCGCTCTTCCTGCCCTCACCCCGCGGCCGCCTGCCCGATCACAACCTGCCCCCCGCCAACCCGCCCGAAACCCGCACCCGCGCCCGGCGCAGCGACGAACGCCTGGAAGACACCCCCTTCCTCCCCAGCCTGAGAGTCTTTCGCTACCGGAGTGCGTGAAGACGCGCTGCCGTATAAAATTTTTCATTGTAGGAGCAGCTTTAGCTCGCGACTGCGGTGTTGCCGATGTGGCGACCACTGCCGACCTCGGCAGCCTCCGCCAAGGCGCCTGGCGGCGCCAGTCGCGTTGGGAACCAGCGCTCCAACAGCGGCCTTTTCCTGCCATGGCAGGCGATTGCCACCCTGTCGGAGTATCTTCAGATCACGACTGGAGGCCGCAGGCCTCCCGGCGGCGTTGCCGGTGCTGGCGACCACTGCCAACCTCGGCCGCCTCCGCCAAGGCGCCTGGCGGCGCCAGTCGCGATGGAAACCAGCGCTCCAACAGAAACCCTTCATATGAGAAAAAGTTGTAGGAGGAAGCTTCAGCTCCGGTCCGACGCATCGGCGACTGGAGGCCGCAGGGCTCCCGGCGGTGTTGCCGATGTGACGACCACTGCCGACCTCGGCCGCCTCCGCCAAGACGCCTATCGGCGCCAGTCGCGTTGGGAACCAGCGCTCCAACAGCGGCCTTTTCCTGCCATGGCAGGCGATTGCCACCCTGTCGGAGTATCTTCAGATCACGACTGGAGGCCGCAGGCCTCCCGGCGGTGTTGCCGATGTGACGACCACTGCCGACCTCGGCCGCCTCCGCCAAGGCGCCTGGCGGCGCCAGTCGCGATGGGGACACGGAGCGCCGAACCGAGCGCTCCAACAGCGAGCCTATCCACCAACGGATACCACGCCTCAACCCGCTTCTTCTCACCTTGACTTATATCAGGCACTTCTACATGTACTCCTCCATACTGGGATGAAGAGTCGGGCATTGTGTTACCAGGACCAAGGAGGCACCCATCTTGAAACCATTGGATGTGACGCAGGTGTATCGCCACTGCCCCGAGGAGGCGTTCGAGTTCGAGATAAGCAGCGAGCTTGCCTCGCTGGATTTGCTCAGCGGCCATGACCGGGCGCGGGAGGCGCTGGATTTCGGCACGGCGATGCGCAGCGATGGTTTCAATCTTTATGTGTTGGGCAACCCCGGGCATGGCAAGCATCAGCTGGTGGGGCGCTTCCTCACCGAGCGTTCCCGTGACGAACCCACCCCACCGGACGTGGCCTATCGCTACAACTTCGATGACCCATCGCTGCCTCTCCACCTGCTGCTGCCCACCGGCATGGGCCGGGTGCTGCGTGCCGACATCGAGCAGCTGACGCAGGAGCTCAGCAGGTCGATTCCCGCGGTCTTCGAGGGTGACGAGTACCAGAATCGCCTGCATGAGCTGAAACAGGCCATGAACGAGCGCCAGCGCGATGCCATCGAGGCAGTGCGTCGAGAGGCCCGCGAGCACGATATCCTGTTGCTCTCCACCCCCAACGGGTTCACCTTCGCGCCGGCCAGCGATGACAAGATGATGTCACCGGAGGAGTTCGAGGCGCTGCCCCAGGATGACCGCGAGCGCATCGAAGGCACGGTCAAGGTGCTGCAGAAGAAGCTCTCCCGTGCCATTCGTCAGATGCCGAAGCTTGCCAAGCAGCTGCACGAGCAGATGGTGGCACTGAACGAGGAGATGCTACAGACCGCGATCGGGGCACCGCTGGAGGAGCTGGAGCAACGATATACCGACCATGAAGGCGTACGGGCCCACCTGACATCCATTCGCGAAGCGATCATCGCCCACGCGGATTCCTTTATCGCGGATGAACCGGACATTCCGCCGGAAGCGTTGTTCAGCCGCTTCCAGATCAATCTGATCGTCGATAACCGGAGCTGTGAAGGCGCGCCGGTGGTCTATCTGGACCTACCGACCCATCAGCACCTGGTCGGCCGAATCGAACACCACGTTCACAACGGCACCCTGCTGACCGACTTCTCGCTGATCCGCGCCGGGGGCCTGCACCGCGCCAACGGCGGCTATCTGGTGCTGGATGTTCGCGCCCTGCTGATGCAGCCCGGCGCCTGGGAGACCCTGAAGCGCGAGCTGCGTGCCGGCGAGATCCGCACCGAGTCGCTGGAGCAGGCCTATGGGCTGATCAGCACCACCACCCTGGAGCCGGAGCCGATACCGCTGGACCTCAAGGTGGTGCTGCTCGGCGAGCGACTATTCTATTACCTGCTGTGCGAACACGATCCCGACTTCCTGGAGCTGTTCAAGGTGCAGGCGGACCTGGAGGATGAGCTGGAACGCAACGACGCCAACCAACCCCTGTTCGCCCGCATGATCGCCACCCTGGTCAGGGATTCCGCCCTGCGCCCGCTTGATCGCAGCGGCGTGGCGGCGGTAATCGAACGGGCCAGCCGGCTGGCCGACGACCAGAGCAAGCTCACCGCCCGTCACCGCGAACTCAGCGACCTGCTGGAAGAGGCCGACCACTGGGCCGACCAGGCCGCGGCCACGGTGATCGGGCGCGCCCACGTGGAGAAAGCGGTGGAGCAGCAGCTTTGGCGCGCCAGCCGCCTGCGCGAGCGCAGCCACGAGATGATCACCCGCGGTACGGTGGCGATTCGCACCGAGGGTTTCCAGGTGGGCCAGGTGAACGGGCTTTCTGTGCTAAGCCTGGGCCACTACGCCTTCGGCCAGCCGAGCCGCATTACCGCCACCGCCCGCCCCGGCGCCGGCCAAGTGGTGGATATCGAGCGCGAAGCGCGGATGGGCGGGCGCATCCACTCCAAGGCGGTGATGATCCTGTCGCGCTACCTGGCCAGCCGCTTTGCCCCCGATTCGCCGCTGTCGCTCTCCGCCAGCCTCGCCTTCGAACAATCCTACGGTGGCGTGGAGGGCGACAGCGCGTCCGTGGCCGAGGCCTGCGCGTTGATCTCGGCCATCGCCCGTGTCGGCATCGACCAGCGTCTGGCGGTCACCGGCTCCATCGACCAGTACGGCATGGTGCAGGCGGTGGGCGGCGTGAACGAGAAGATCGAGGGCTTTTTCGACATCTGCCGGGCGCGGGGGGAGGTCAAGGACCATGGGGTCTTGCTGCCGGCGACCAACGTGGCGCACCTGATGCTCAAGTCGGACGTGCGCGACGCCATTGCCGCCGGTGACTTCAAGGTCTATGCCATCCACGAGCTGGACGAAGCGCTGGCGCTATTGACCGGCATGACGCCGGGCGAGCGCGACGCTGATGGCCAGTATCCCGAGGGCAGCGTCAACGCCCTGGTTGCCGAGCGTCTCGAGGCCTTCCACAAGGTGGCTCGTCATAACCGCGGGCACAATGGCAAGACGAGCGACGAGGAGAACGACAGGGACCAGGAGGTGCGTGACGATGACGAAGCCTGACACGCCGCCCCCAGGCAATGACGGCCCCATCCTCGAAATCGCGCGCGTTCTGGCGTTGCTCGACGCCTCGCGCCATAGCCTGGCAGCCCTGTCCGCCGCGGTGGACCTGGCCAGCAACCGACAGGCCGAGCTGGTCGCGGTTTATGTGGAAGACCTGGACCTGCTGAGCTGTGCAGCCTTTCCGTTCACCTGCGAGATCGGTGCGCAATCGGGTATCACACGGCCGCTGACTGTGGATACGCTGGAGGCGAGCATCGCCCGCCAGCTTCAGCGCGTAAACCAGGCGCTTGCTCTCGCCGTGGCCGGGCGCGATCTGCAACATCGTCTTGAGGTCAGTCGCGGCCCCGTCGCTGGCGAAGCCCTGGCCAAGGCTGGCCCGGACGATGTGCTGGTACTGGGCAAGGCTGGCATGACCGAGCGCTGGGGCACGCGGCTCGGCTCCACCAGCCGCCGGCTCATACTGGAAGCCCCCTGCACAGTGCTGCTCTGGGACGAGCGGCACCCCTTCAAGCGAGGCCCGCTGCGGCTGCTGAACCAAGGCGGGGCAGAAGCCGTGCCCAACTGGCTGTCAGCACTCTTCGACGGCCTCTCCCCCCTGCCGATCCGCCACGCCCGGGACCTGGAAAACCATCTCTCCCACGCCGATGCCGGCGGCCTGCTGCTGCATCGAACCGAACTGGAACAGCTCCTCGACGAAGACCCCGAACTACTCGCCAATGTCCCCCTGCCGATTGTGGTGGTGGCGTAGAGTCATGATGTTGCCGCCAGGGAGCCTGGCGGCGCCAGTCGCGATGGGAACCAGCGCTCCAACAGCGATACTCTCCGCCAAATTGCAATAATGATTACACGCTCTGTTGGTCAAGGCCTACAACAAGGTCCGCAAATGGCTTACCGACATATTAGCCCAATCAAATACTCTGAACTGAGCCAGCCCAACATGAGCTTTCATAATGACAACGCCCGGTATACGCGCTCTCAGAGCAGGCCGTCGATCCATTCCCGGCCACTATTACCACATTACTCTGGTGACGCGCCGTCGCTACCCGTTCTTTGAAGACTTTCGTACTGCCTGCAAGGCCTGCCGTGCGTTTTCGATTTCCACCCTGGATGCGCAGTGCGAGACGCAATCGTTTGTCGTCATGCCCGACCATGTCCATTGGCTGCTGCAGTTGAAAGGTGATCTCGCACATTCCGTCAGGATATATAAATCCCATGTCTCCATGGCGGTCGGTCTGCGGGTGTGGGATGCCGGTTATTACGAACGCGCCCTGCGATCCGATGAGGATATTCGTACCGTGGCCCGGTATATCGTCGCCAATCCGTTACGCGCAGGGTTGGTGGAGAATATCGGAGAGTATCCCTATTGGGATGCGATATGGCTGGATTGATGGCTAGGCGCTATCCGAAAACTGGCTGCGCACAGCCTGTTCGTCAACGTGGGACTTCATGCCTCGTGCAGTTGCGCCCGGCCGCCTTGGCAGCATAGAGGGCATCGTCGGCCCGCCCCATGACGGTTTCGATCGAGGCATCGTCGGGCGTAAGGCTCGCCACGCCAGCACTCACCGTGTACCGGATGCGACTCTCTCCCTCTTCTACAATCGCTTTCTCGGCATGACGGCGCAGGCGTTCGGCCAGTTGGAAGGCACCATCCGGGTCTGATCCAGGGAGCAGCACGACGAACTCCTCACCACCCAGACGAGCCAACACGTCTGATCCGCGCAGCAATGTCGCGACACCATTGCAGAAATTGATCAGTACCCGATCACCGGCGGAGTGCCCGAACTGGTCATTGATTTGCTTGAAGTGGTCGAGGTCGAGCATGGCCAGGGAAAGCGGCGTCCCGTACCTCCGGGCTCGAGCAACCTCTGTCCCGGATAACTCGAAGAAATGACGACGGTTTGCGACGCCCGTTAGAGGATCACGCCGCGCCAGGACCTCCAGCTTACGCTCAACTTCCTTGCGCGGCGTGATGTCACGAAAGAACCAGACTCGTCCCAGATATCGATTGTCATTGCCCCAGAGCGCCTTGGAAAAGCGTTCCAGCGTGCGGCCATCTTTCAATGAAAGCTCGCAATGGTCCTCCAGTGTAGGATCGTCGTAAAGTTCCTGCGTGCGCTTTAGAAATGCCTCGGGCGCTTCGAGCCGGTCCATCGCAAGCGCCAACGGTGCCTGCTCGGAATACCCCGCCAGGTTACCCCCATGGTCACCCGGCAACTTCTCAAGGGGAATATCGAACACCTCAAATAGCCGCCGATTGTGGGACATGATCATCCCCTGATCATCCACCACGAGGATGCCATCGGGTGAGGCCTCATGAATGGCCTCGATTAACGAACGATCAAAGTCGCCCTTGGTGGTGATTCGATGGATATCGGCTGACATGGCGACCTCTGAACGGGGAGCAAAAGTGCCCGGGAGCCTTGCCCTAACCTCGTTCAGCAGAAGGTCAGGCAACCTTTTTGGCCACCATTATATTGAGTAGCCCCCAATCCCTTGTCGTTTGCACGGCCGACATGACGACTCGACACGAGGCTCGATTCTAGCATCCTGTCGGGCCTTCCGCTCCTGCAACTGATGCTGCGGCCTCCGCCGAGGCGCCTGTCGCGACGCGGAGCGGCGGCGCTCCAACAGCGAATCTCTCCACAGACGGCGCCACGCCGCTGTTGGAGCAGCTTTAGCTCGCGACTGGAGGCCCAAGGACTCCCGGCGGTGTTGCCGTGGCTAGCAAACACCGCAAACGGCGGCAGCCTCCGCCAAGGCGCCTAGCGGCGCCAGTCGCGATGCGGAGCAGCGCTCCAACAGCTGTTTTCTCACCGACCGCAACTACCGCCAAGGCGCCTGACGGCGCCAGTCGCGATGGGAACCAGCGCTCCAACAGCTGTTCTTTCATGCACCTTCGGCCTAGCCCAGATCCCGCATCAGGAGCGCGTATTCGATGCGTTCCGGTTCGATGGGGTCGCCGGGTATCGGAATGCGGACGATGTGACCGGAGCCGGGGGCGGCACCGACGGCTTGGCCGTGCTTGTTCTCGATATGTTCGAGGGTAAAGCGGCGGTTGCCGCCAGGCAGCATCAGTTCCATGCCGTCGCCGACTTCGAAGCGGTTCTTGACGTCGATTTCCATGACACCGCGGCCCGGATCGTAGCCCATCACTTCGCCGACAAACTGCTGGTGCACGCCGACGGAGTTGCCTTGCTGGTAGTTCTGGTACTCGTCGTGGACGTGACGGCGGTAGAAGCCTTCGGTGTAGCCACGGTTGGCGAGGTTATCGAGTTCGTCCATCAGGCGCATGTCGAAGGGGCGACCGGCGACGGCGTCGTCGATAGCGCGGCGATAGACCTGGGCGGTGCGGGCCACGTAGTAGTGGGACTTGGTGCGCCCTTCGATCTTCAACGAGGTGACGCCCATCTGAGTGAGCTGCGGCACGTGCTGGACAGCGCGCAGGTCCTTGGAGTTCATGATGTAGGTGCCGTGCTCGTCTTCGAAGACCGGCATCAGCTCGCCCGGGCGGGTGCGATCCTCGATCAACGCAGAGAGTTCGTCCTGCCCTTCGACGCCGCCGGCGGTGGCGGTGCTTTCGGCCACTTCGGCGCTGCCACCGCCAGAGGCGATCAGTCCACCCTGGTCCGGGGTCCACACCCCGCTACCGGCATGGGCACGGGCAGAGTTGGCCGGCACCAGGTCGCCTGTCTCATCGTGGGAAGCGGCCACGGTGTTGTACTTCCAGCGACAGGCGTTGGTGCAGGTGCCCTGGTTGGGGTCGCGGTGGTTGAAGTAGCCGGACAGCAGGCAACGGCCGGAATAGGCGATGCACAGGGCGCCGTGGACGAAGGTTTCGATCTCCAGGTCGGGGCACTCGGCGCGGATCTCGCCGATCTCGGCCAGCGACAGTTCCCGGGAGAGGATGATGCGGCTGATGCCCTGCTTCTGCCAGAACCGGGCCGCGGCGTAGTTGACCACGTTGGACTGCACCGAGAGGTGGATCTCCTGGTCGGGCCAGCGCTCGCGCACCATCATGATCAGCCCCGGGTCGGACATGATCAGCGCATCGGGGCCGGCTTCGATGACCGACTCCATGTCGCGCAGGTAGGTCTTGAGCTTGCTGTTGTGCGGCGCGATGTTGGAGGCGACGTAGAACTGCTTGCCCCGCTCGTGGGCGTAGGCAATGCCCTTGTGCAGGTTGTCGACCTTGAAGTCGTTGTTGCGCGCGCGCAGCGAGTAGCGCGGCTGGCCAGCGTAGACGGCATCGGCGCCGTAGGCGAAGGCGTAGCGCATATTCTTGAACGTCCCCGCGGGGGACAGCAGTTCAGGGGCTTTCATAAGGTCACCGTTTTCAGGACGATGGCACCGGGCGCTAGCTGAGCTTCTGTGCGCTTGTCGGTTTCAGCGCTCGATCGGTTTCAGATAGCCCCCTGGATGCTTGGGAGAGGGGCGGGAATCTTAGCAACTGGCGCCGGTTCTGGCCAGATTTCGTCCAGTTGCGTACACTTGGCCCGCGCCGGACCGGACCCCGGCCAGCGGCTTTCACCGAGAGCCGCCCGATAAATTCTCCGACAACGAGTCTCCCATGACCCAGTCCGCGATTTCCTCCGTGCCCGCTACCGTGGTGATCTACTCCGGTGGCATGGATTCCTTTACCGTCCTTCACCGCGCCCTGCGCGAGGGGCTGGCGGTACATGCCCTCTCCTTCGACTATGGCCAGCGCCACGCCCGCGAGCTCGAGGTGGCCGCCCACGTCTGCCGCGAGCTCGACGTGCCGCATCAGGTGGTCGACATTCGCGCCATCCATGGCCTGATCGACAATTCGGCCCTGACCGATGCCGACCGCGCCATGCCTGACGGCGACTACGCCAGCGACAACCTGACCGCCACGGTGGTGCCCAACCGCAACATGATTCTGCTGTCGCTGGCCATCGCCAAGGCGGTGAACATCGGCGCCGGGCGCGTCGACTACGGCGCCCACGGCGGCGACCATGTGCTCTACCCCGACTGCCGGCCCGAGTTCGTCGAGCGCATGAATGCGGTGGCGGGCATCGCCAACTTCGAACCGGTGCGGATCCATGCGCCCTACCTGGGTTCGACCAAGGCGGACATTCTCGCCGATGGCCTGGCCATGGGACTCGACTACGCCGATACCTGGACCTGCTACCTGGGCCAGGAACTCGCCTGTGGTCGCTGTGGCAGCTGCCGTGAGCGCCTCGCGGCCTTTGCCGCCAATGGCGCCACCGACCCGCTCGGTTATTTACAGCGGCCCGAAGCCGGCTATCTAAAGCGGCCCGAAGCTACCGCCACTTCTACACGGCCCGAAGCCGCCGCCACTTCTACCCGGCCCGAAGCCGCCGCCGCTGCGCAGCGGTCCGAAACCAATGCGCCGGCTTCCAGGGAGGCGCCCGATGTATAGCGTCAAGGAGGCCTTCTATACGCTGCAGGGGGAAGGCGGCCAGGCCGGGCGTGCCAGCGTATTCTGTCGTTTCACCGGCTGTAATTTGTGGTCGGGCCGCGAACGAGATCGAGCCACCGCGGCCTGTACCTTCTGCGATACCGATTTCCTCGGCACCGACGGCCAGAACGGCGGTCGCTTCAGCGATGCCGAAGCCCTGGCCGACCACCTGACCGCGCTGTGGCCCGAGCAGGATGGCGCCGGGGAGAAAGTAGCCACGCCCTATGTGGTGTTCACCGGCGGCGAGCCGCTGCTGCAGCTTGACGAGGCGCTGATCGCCGCCATGCACCGGCACGGCTTCGAGGTGGCGGTGGAAACCAACGGCACCATCATGCCGCCGCCCGGCATCGACTGGCTCTGCGTCAGCCCCAAGGGGGCGACGGAGCTGGCAGTGACCGGCGGTGACGAGCTCAAGCTGGTCTACCCCCAGCAGCAGGCGCCGCCGGAGCGCTTCCAGAAATTCGGCTTCAACCATTTCTTTCTGCAGCCGATGGACAGCGGCCCGCTGGGTAGGCGGGAGAGCCACATTGGCGCCACCGTGGCCTACTGCCTGGCCAATCCGCAGTGGCGGCTGTCGCTGCAGACACACAAGATTGCGGGGTTCGACTGATGACGCTGTTCGTCAACCGCCTGAGCCATCTCGACGTCTCCCTATGGTGCCCGCAGCGGGGCCTGATCGGCGCCAGCTGGCACGTGGATGCCGAGCTCGATGGAGACCTTGGCGAGGATGGCATGCTGTTCGACTTCGGCGAGGTCAAGCCGTGGCTCAAGTCACGCCTGGATGGCGGCGTCGACCATACGCTGCTGATTCCGACGAAGGCGCCCGGTCTGGAAATCTTCGAATGCAGCGAAGGGCTCTGCGTGCGCACCACGCAGCCCTATCCCATGGAGGTTCGCGCACCGCGGCAGGCCTTTACCCTGCTGCCGTGGCCGACGATCACCACCGAACGACTGGCCGAGCTGTTGGCCAGGGAGATGATGAAGCGCCCGCCGCCCAGGGTCAGCGACATTCGCCTGCGTCTTCGCGACGAAGTGATCGACGGCGCCGCCTATACCTATAGCCACGGGCTCAAGCGGCATGTGGGCAACTGCCAGCGTATCGCTCACGGGCACCGCTCCCGCCTGCATATCTGGCAGCGCGGCGTGCGTATGCCGGGGCTGGAAGCGGAATGGGCCGAGCGTCTGGGAGATCGCTACCTGGTCGACGCGGCGGATATCGCCACCGGACCCGATTCAGTAGTGCGCGGCATGATGACCAGCCGCTATCGTGCCGAGCAGGGTCGCTTCATGATTCGGCTACCGGCAGAGCGTTGCCTCACCTTACCCACCCCCACCACGGTGGAACATATCGCCGGCTGGCTGGCACGGCAGATCACCGAGGAAACCGGCCGCGCCACGCGGGTCCAGGCCTTCGAGGGAGTCGACAAGGGAGCGATTGCGGAGGCACAGCCTTGAGCGAGGAAACAGCCTTGAGCGCCTGCCGCCCCGGCTGCGGCGCCTGCTGCATTGCGCCGTCGATCAGCTCGGCGATCCCTGGCATGCCCGAGGGCAAGCCGGCCGGGGTACGCTGCGTGCAGCTCGACGAGAACAACCTGTGCCGGCTGTTCGGCGACCCGCGGCGCCCGGCCGTGTGTGAACGCTTCGACTACGACCACTCCCTGTGCGGCGACGATCGCGATCAGGCACTGGAGCGGATCACCGCCCTGGAGCAGGCGACCTGAGCTGCGGCCTCCGCCAAGGCGCCTACCGGCGCCAGTCGAGATGCGGAGTCGGGGCGCCGAACCGAGCGCTCCAACAGAAACCCTTCATATGAGAAAAAGTTGTAGGAGCATCTTTAGATCGCGACTGGAGGCCGAAGGACTCCCGGCGGTGTTACCGATGTGACGACCACTGCCGACCTCGGCCGCCTCCGCCGAGGCGCCTAACGGCGCCAGTCGCGATGGAAACCAGCGCTCCAACAATGATTCTCTCCACCAACGCGAACCACGCCGCTGTATGAGAAGCTTCAGCTCACGACTGGAGGCCGCAGGCCTCCCGGCGGTGTTACCGATGTGATGACCACTGCCGACCTCGGCCACCTCCGCCGAGGCGCCTGACGGCGCCAGTCGCGATGAAACCAGCGCTCCAACAGCTGCCTTCTCCACGACGGTGCCACACATTGTTGGAGGAAGCTTCAGCTCCGGTCCGACGCATCGGCGACTGGAGGCCGAAGGACTCCCTGCAGTGTTGCCGATGTTGGAGATAACGGATAACGCGGCAGCCTCCGCTGGGGCGCCTGGCGGCGCCAGTCGCGATGCAGAGCAGCGCTCCAACAGCTGTTGTTTCATGCCACGGTGGTGGCCGCTGGGGCGCCTGCCGGCGCCAGTCGCGATGGAAACCAGCGCGCCTACAGCTGTTCTTTCATGCCACGGTGGTGACGGCCGGGGCGCCTATCGGCGCCAGTCGCGATGCGGAGTCGGAGCGCCGAACCGAGCGCTCCTACAGCTATGATTCCGCGTTCACTGCATGCGGCAGGCGGCGGTCCAGCAGGGTGCGCCAGCGGACGAGTACCGGCGCGTCGCTGTGGGTGACGTTGTTCAGCAGTTCACGGAAAAGCTCGCGGGCGGTTTCGTCCCGGGTGTCGACCAGGGTCAACCAGACTTCCAGGGCACAGAGTTCCTGATGCCGATTCTCGTGCAGGCGGGCAAACTCCAGCGCCTGCTCCACCAGTAGGCGCACCTCGGACTGAGGACGTGCCAGGCGGTGGCGAACGCTGGCCAGTTGTACGGCCAGCTCGGGCACGAACAGGGTGCTGCGCTCGCGGGCGATCAGCAGACACTGGTCGAGGTAATCCTCGGCTCTGGTCAGCTCGTCGAGGGCTACACAGGCGTCGCTGTACCAGAGGTTGGGCCGGTGGTAGCGGTCACGTCCGGTGATCTCGCCGAACTCTTCCTGGGCGCCATCCATGATACGCAGGCCATCACGGTCGCCGGAGAGTGCTCGGCGCCAGCCCAGCACGCCCTGCGCCGACACCTGCCACAGATGGAGATCCGGGGTTTCGGTCAGGGTGACCGCTTGCTCGGCGCGCTGCGCCGCCAGGTGGACGTGACCGAGCTGACGATAGAGCGCCGCGGCGAACAGCAGCGCCATTGCCAGCGAGCCGGGGTGACCGATCCGCTCGGCGAGGCGAATGGCGGACTCGACCTGCTGCTCGGCGCGACGATAGTCGCCGCGCAGGCAGATCGCCCAGCCCTGGAAGCAGGCCGCAGCCACCTGTGGGTGTTCGGAGAACGGCAGCCACTCGATCATCATCGGCTGCTCGAGGGGAGATATCTCGTCGAGGTGATCGTAGGCCTGGCTGACGCGTCCGGCCCAGTATTCACAATTGGCACGAGAATAGTCGGCCAGGCGACGATAGCGCGGGTCTTCCAGCTGATTGGCGATGGACGCCAGGCTGGCGGCCAGCGAGAAGGCATCGGCATGGGCGTGGCGCTGGCTACAGCCGACCCAGAGCCCCCATTTCACCAGGAAGGCCTGCTCCAGGTCTTCGGTGTCGTCGGCGTTGCACCCTTCGCACTGGACCAGCAGCTCACGGGCCCGGACGAAACTTTCGTGGGCCGTGGGTGAACCGTGTCCTTCCAGGGCGAAGGCGGCCTGGCCGCGCACGGTGAGCAGGCTGATCTCACGCTCGCCCTGCTCTTCGACGTGGCGCAGGCTGGCGAGGCCGAAATCAGCCATTTTCAGGGCCGTGCGGTTGGCACTGACCTTGAGCGCTTCTCGGGCCGCCAGTTCGAAGTAGCGTGCGCCGCGAGCATAGTGGCCGCTGCGGCGCAGGTGGGTGGCGAAGTCACCCGGGTGCCGGCCGATCCACATCGGGAACCGCTCTTCGATCAGGCTAACCACCTGACGGTGAATGCGTACGCGAACGTCCCGCGGGCAAGAGAGATAGGCGGCTTCCTGAAGCAGCTGATGGCTGAACTGGAATTCACGGCAGCCACCCTCGCCACCGGCGGGTTCGATGATCTCCAGGCGGCGCATCTGCTCCAGGGCACGGTTGAGCTGCGCCATTTCCCAGCCGCTGCATTCAGCCAGGAAGTCCAGGCGGAAGCGCCGGCCGAGCACGGCAGCCACGTGGGCCACTTCCCGGTCACCGTCGAGCTGGTCGATACGCCCTGCCAGCAAACCCAGCAGGCCGCGCGGCAGCTCATCGAGGTGGACGCTGCGCCCTTCCCGGCGATCGATCTCCAGACGGCGGCAGATCTCCTGCATATAGAGCGGCACGCCATCGCAGCGTTCGATGATCTGACCACGCAGACGCGGGCTGAGGTGTAGCCGGTAACGCCGTGCCAGTTGGGAGAGCAGCCGCGACGACTGCATGGCATCGAGGTGGCCAAGCGTGACCTGCTGGTCCCAGTGCAGACGCGTAGGCAACGCCTCACGGCCATGATGGCTGGCCACCAGCAGGAAGGCGCAGTTGATCGGCAGCCGTGCCTGAAGGCCGGCCAGCACGCGGAAAGAGGGTTCGTCGAGCCACTGCAGGTCATCGATCATCAGCACCTGGGTACGCTCGGCGGCATGGCGCTCGATGACGCGGCAGAGCACGGCAACGACCAGGTCGGCCGCCTCCCCGCTCTTGGCCAGTTGAGCCACCTCGGGGGATTCACGAACCCCCAGCGCCTCTTCCAGCAGTCCCAGCTGGTTGCTGCTCAGGACCAGCTCGGGGTGATCCTCGAGCAGTGCGGTCAGGCTTTCGACATTGAGTTCGCCGTCCAGGCGCCAGCGCAGCAGGGTACGCGCCACGCCGTAGGGTTCCAGCACCGAAAGGCGCGTCGTGGGCTGCCAGCAGATCGCTGCGTCGCGGCTCAGTTCCAACTGGCGAAACCCCACCATCAACGCCGACTTGCCCATGCCCGAGGCACCACGCACCAGCACGCTCTGACGTAGGCCGATGCCGGCACGAGCCAGGGCGTCGCGCAGGGTGCGCAGCGGCGCTTCGCGCCCGACCAGGCTGGGCGCCATGGCGTCTCGTCCGCCCTCGTTGTTCCCCAGTACCAGGGCTCTCAGGCGCACTCGGCCATCGCTCGCCACCAGCCGCGAGGAGAGACGCGGCTGCAGGTCCAGCGCTGGCGGCATGTGCTGGCTGGCCTCCTGTGAGATCACCAGTTCGCTGCCTTCCGCCGCCGTCATCAGTTCGAGGGCGTTCTGGGACACCTGCCCCAGCGGGTCGACCAACTGACGCTCGGGCAGGTAGACCACGCGGCCGCTGTTGAGACCGGCGGCCAGTTCGATACGCGGCGGCTCGTCTTCGCCGCTCCAGTGACGCGTAATCTCGTCGGGGAGCACTCGGCGGCAGTGCTCGTACAAGGCGACCAGCTCGGCCAGCTGGTGGGCCGGACCATGGGTACCGAAGCACGCAAGGCCCAGGCCGCCGGTGGCCCCCGGCAGCCAGAAGCCGCCCAGGTGATGGCACTGCTGTTCCAGCCAGCGCATCAACTCGATCTGCAGCGCCAGGCAGGCACGGGTCTCGTCTCGGGCCGAGAATTCACCCTTCACCCGTAGACGTATGGCCATGACCGAGAGCTGGCGTTGCTCGATCTCATCCTCACGCAGCGGCGAGCTGCCGGCGGCAAGGGTGCGCGAGAAGGCGCCCTGCGGGGAGAGCCCCTGCAAGTCGGGGTTGCCGTCGGACCAGTAGCGTGCCAACTGCAGGAAGCCGGGCTCGGGCTGCTGACCGGAAAGGGCCAGCAGCTGCAGGTAGGCGCTGTACTGTTCGTGGGCGGCGGCCAGCTGGCCTTGTTCGGCGAGCTGGCGAACCAGGCGCTCATGGAAGGGGCCATAGCCCGAGAAACGACTGACCAAGGCCTGCAACAGGTGATCCGGGACCTCGTCGTTGCTCTCGAGAATGGCCTCGGCAAAGCGGATGACCCGCTGCCGCCACTCGTTGCGCAGCTGCACCAGCCAGCGCTGGAATTCGGTGCAGGACGGCAGCTGCAGCTCCTCGACCAGGTCGCCACGGTAGCGTTGAAGCAGTCGCTCCAGTGTCGCGATATCCTTGGGTCCCTCGAGGAGACCCTGGAGTTCGTTAAGGTCGAAGTGCCAGGCTTGCGGAAGCCGGAAGGCAATGGTCTGGCGGGATACCACCAGCACCCGCTCTGCCTCTTCCCCCAGCGACTGCCGCAAGCAGTGCAGGGCATGGCGCAGGTTGGTACGCCCGGAAGAGAGGCCCTGGTCGGGCCACAGCAACTCGGCCAGGCTGGCCCGGTTGACGGGTTGCTGGTGCAGCAGCAGATAGACCAGTAGCGCCTTGACCTTGTCGTAACTGAACTGGGTGAGAACGTCATCCCCTAGCGTCAGAGAAAACTGTCCAAACAGCGCTAGCTGATCCCATTCGTTATTATGAACGTCTTGTGGAGCGTCCTGCATGTTGGGAACCCTGCATGGCGAAAGCGGTGGGCTCAGCCCGGCACACCACTATGAAAACGAAACGCCTTGTCCGGCGTGGCTATCAGCTCTGCTTCGCGTTCGGCGAAAAAGGCAACCCGGTCGTCTATGGGCCCTGGAGCGAGATGCCGCGCCAACATTAGATAATCCTCGTAGTGACGACCTTCCGACTTAACCAGAGAGCGGTAGAACTTGGCAAGCTCGGGGTCCAGATGCGGAATCAGTCGAGCGAACCGTTCACAGCTGCGTGCCTCGATATAAGCGCCGATAATCAGGATATCGACCAGTCGCGCCGGATCTTGAGAGCTCACATGTCGGCGAAGCCCTTCCGCATATCGGGAAGCGCTGAGATGCCGATAGACGATACCCCGACTCTCCATCAGTTTCACTACCTGCTCGAAGTGCAGCAGCTCCTCACGGGCAAGCTGCGACATCTTGGTCAGCAGCAATGGCTCGTGAACGTAGCGATAGAGCAGGCTCATGGCGGTAGAGGCCGCCTTCTTTTCACACTGCGCATGATCGATCAGCAGCAGCTCGGGGTTCTCGAGTGCCCAGGCTACCCAGGCATCGGGTGTCGCGCAGGCGAGGAAGTCGAGCATGTCCGGCGGCAGCAGGGCCTCGTCGCTTGGTGCTTCCCCTATCTCTAAGATCGTCTCTGAGATCGGCTCTGAAATGGGCTCTGAAATGGGCTTGGAACTCGGCTTGGAAATGGTCTCGGGCATGGCATTGGCTCGGATGTGGTGCGATCGTTATGTCGATTCCGGAGGTACGACTAAAGAGACGCGATTACGGTGCGCCTGCTGCTGTGCCTGCCGACATTCGGCGGCCTCGGCCAGCGCCTGGCTGAGCCGTGCGTGTAGTTCTGCGACATCCAGGCCAAGGGCGGCTTCGACAGGCACAAGACCGTACCGCGGCAGAGCCTGGATGCGCGTACGCCCCACCCGCAGCAGCTCCACCGCGCGCGATAGCGCCGGCTGCTCTGGGCGAAAGCGGATGCCGTGACGCTGCAGCTGCGCTTCGAGGAGCTCGGGGTCCACCACGCGCAGGAAGCGACCGGCCACGGCGTCCCGTAGTGCGTCCAGCTCCGCCATGCGGGCTTCACGTTCGTCACCGGACAGGCCGAACCAGTCGAGTATTTCATTATCGCCACGCTGGCATCCGCGACAGACCGGATCACCGAGAGTGGTGGAACAGAGCCCTACGCAGGGGGACGTGATACTGGCAGCCATGTGACTTCGACCTCGATCGTTACCCTCTCTTACCCTCTTTGTTTCGGCGCCCATGGTAACGCGACAGGAACCCGTCGAGGAGGCTTGATCCGGCGAAATTTGTAACCGGACAAACATCGCGCCGACCAAAGTTCAAGGCGGCCATGACGGGGGTCTCCTTAACATTGTCGACAGTTTGGCGTAGAATCGCCGCACCCAGTGACACGATTGTTTCACCAGCCGAAGCCACCATTTCGCCGATTCTGGCGCTGTCAGGGCGTGCTTTGGCCACCACTATAGAAGAGGGCCCCAACGTGCTTGAAGCCTATCGCCAACATGTCGAGGAACGCGCCGCCGAGGGCGTCCCGCCGAAGCCTCTGAATGCCGAGCAGGTCGCCGCGCTGGTCGAGCTGCTGAAGAATCCGCCCGCCGGTGAAGAGGAATTCGTTCTCGACCTGCTGACCAACCGCGTTCCGCCGGGCGTGGACGAGGCAGCCTACGTCAAGGCCGGCTTCCTGACCGCCATCGCCAAGGGCGAGGCCAACTCTCCTCTGATCGACAAGGTGCACGCCGTCAAGCTGCTGGGCACCATGCAGGGCGGCTATAACATCGTTTCGCTGGTCGAACTGCTCGACGATGCCGAACTGGCCAAGGAGACGGGCGAGCAGCTCAAGCACACCCTGCTGATGTTCGACGCCTTCCACGACGTGGAGGAGCGGGCCCGCGCCGGCAACGCCGTGGCCAAGGACGTCCTCCAGTCCTGGGCCGAGGCGGAGTGGTTCCTCTCGAAGCCTGCACCGGCCGAGAAGGTCACCCTGACCGTGTTCAAGGTACCCGGCGAGACCAACACCGACGACCTCTCCCCCGCCCCGGATGCCTGGTCGCGCCCCGACATTCCGCTGCATGCCAACGCCATGCTCAAGAACGAGCGCGAGGGCATCGTGCCCGAAGTGCCCGGCACCACCGGCCCGCTCAAGCAGATCGAAGAAGTGAAGGCCAAGGGCTTCCCGGTCGCCTACGTCGGCGACGTGGTCGGCACCGGCTCCTCGCGCAAGTCCGCCACCAACTCGGTGCTGTGGTTCTTCGGCGACGACATTCCCAACGTGCCCAACAAGCGCGCCGGCGGCTTCTGCTTCGGTGGCAAGATCGCCCCCATCTTCTTCAACACCATGGAAGATTCCGGGGCCCTGCCCATCGAGATGGACGTTGCCAACATGGAAATGGGCGACGTCATCGACGTCTACCCCTATGAAGGCAAGGTGTGCAAGCACGGCACCGACGAGGTCGTCACCACCTTCGAACTCAAGACCCAGCTGATCCTCGACGAGGTGCGCGCCGGTGGCCGCATCCCGCTGATCATCGGTCGTGGCCTGACCGGCAAGGCGCGCGAGTCGCTGGGCCTCGCGCCCTCGGATGTCTTCCGCCTGCCCGAGCAGCCCAAGGACACCGGCAAGGGATTCACTCTGGCCCAGAAGATGGTCGGCAAGGCCTGCGGCCTGGATGGCGTGCGCCCGGGCATGTACTGCGAGCCGAAGATGACCACCGTGGGTTCCCAGGACACCACCGGCCCGATGACCCGCGACGAGCTCAAGGACCTGGCCTGCCTCGGCTTCCAGGCCGACCTGGTGATGCAGTCGTTCTGCCACACCGCCGCCTACCCGAAGCCGGTCGACGTGGATACCCACCACACCCTGCCCGACTTCATCATGAACCGCGGCGGCGTCTCGCTGCGCCCGGGTGACGGCATCATTCACAGCTGGCTGAACCGCATGCTGTTGCCCGACACCGTGGGCACCGGCGGCGACTCCCACACCCGCTTCCCGATGGGCATCTCCTTCCCGGCGGGCTCGGGCCTGGTTGCCTTCGCTGCCGCCACCGGCGTCATGCCGCTGGACATGCCGGAGTCGGTGCTGGTCCGCTTCAAGGGCAAGCGTCAGCCCGGCGTCACCCTGCGTGATCTGGTCCACGCCATTCCCTATTACGGGATCAAGAATGGCCTGCTGACCGTGGCCAAGGCGGGCAAGAAGAACGCGTTCTCCGGCCGCGTGCTGGAAATCGAAGGCCTTGACGACCTCACCGTCGAGCAGGCCTTCGAGCTCTCCGACGCCTCTGCCGAACGTTCAGCCGCCGGCTGCACCATTACTCTCTCCGAAGAGAGCGTCGCCCAGTACCTGAACTCCAACATCACCCTGCTCAAGTGGATGCTCAGCAACGGCTACGGCGAAGAGCGCACCATCAGCCGCCGCATCGCGGCAATGGAAGAGTGGCTGGCCAACCCCAGCCTGATGCGCGCCGACAAGGACGCCGAGTACGCCGAGATCGTCGAGATCGATCTCGACGAAATCAAGGAGCCGATCCTCTGCGCGCCGAACGATCCTGACGACGCCCGCCTGCTCTCCGAGGTGGCTGGCGAAAAGATCGATGAGGTGTTCATCGGTTCTTGCATGACCAACATCGGCCACTTCCGCGCCGCGGGCAAGCTGCTAGAGAAGCAGCCGGCCGGCAGCCTGAAGACCCGCCTGTGGCTGGCACCGCCGACCAAGATGGACCAGCACCAGCTGACCGAAGAGGGCTATTACGGCATCTACGGTCGCGCCGGGGCGCGCATGGAAATGCCGGGCTGCTCGCTGTGCATGGGCAACCAGGCCCGCGTTGCCGCCAAGAGCACCGTGGTCTCCACCTCGACCCGCAACTTCCCCAACCGCCTGGGCGATGGCGCCAACGTCTACCTGGCGTCTGCCGAGCTGGCCGCGGTCGCTGCCGTCGAGGGACGCCTGCCGACGGTCGAGGAGTACCAGCGTTACATGGGAGAGTTCGACGCGATGGCCGGAGAGATCTATCGTTACATGAACTTCCATGAAATCGAGGAGTATCAGAAAGCCGCCTCGAATGTCATTCCCGTGGCCCAGGAAGCCTGATAGGCTACGACACCGGAAGTATTATTTCGACTCCGATGCTCGCACCATCGAAGGCCACCACTCAAGGGTGACGGCCGGAGCCGATGACCAAAGCGCCCCCGTTTGGGGGCGCTTTTTTATGCTCGAAACCCTCAGAGCGCCGCGTCGAGCGAGACAAGATAGTTCGCAAAGGCAGCCTGCGCCGCTGCTACCGCCCTATCGACATCCTCTGGTGGGCAGTGATGCTGGCCGAAGGCAAGAAAGCGCCGCCAGTGCCAGTCGGGTTCGGCGGCTGCGAAGAAGCGGTGTGGCACATCATCCCCGAGCCACTCGACCACCTGCCGGGCTATCACCTGTCCGCCGAGTCGCGAGCCATCCAGCACGTAGCGCAGGCCAACCAGGGCCGCTGGCGAATCGGCCACCTGGCATTCACTGCTACCCGGTAAGGGCAACACCGCTCCCAGTCCATGCAGATCAGCCTCAAGCTGCGGAAGCCGGGGAGGGGCCGGTGACGCCTCGCCGATAGACAGGCCGAGGCATGCTGCGGACGCTGCCACCACAGCCTCCAGCTGGGCCTGGGGGCGATACAGTGCCAGGAGCGAGGCGGTATACGACGCCCGCGTCAGCCCTGGGCGCACCAGCTGTTGCAGTAAGGGATGATGATCCAACCGACGATGGGCGCTGCGCGTGCCCTGACGCAACGCTTGCGCCACGGCGGGCACACTCTCGCCCCGGAACTGGCTGTTGACCCGGGTCACGCTGAGACTTTCCACACAGCGCCAATCACCATGAACTCATACTCCTTCAAGACAGGATTCTGGTAGAGTAAGTCGATCATTCACGTCCAGCGCCCCGGCCCCATCCACACCCTTGACAAATGAGGCCTCGAAGAGCGTGAACCGCCACCATTATCCTGACAGCCACGAGGCCGAACTCGCCGAGGCACAGAGTGCTTGTGCAACGGAGCCCGTCCATATCCCCGGCGCCATCCAGCCAAGCGGTGGCTTGATCAGCTTCGATGCCGATCTCACCATGGTGCGTCAGGTCAGCGCCAACCTGGGAACCCTGCTGGGTATTCCGGTCGAGCATGCCCTGCGCTCCTCACCCGTCGCGCTGCTGGGCAGCGACCTGCTCAAGCGTATCACCCGCGAACTCGACGAGCGCAGCAAAGTCCCAGGCACCTTGACGGCGTGTCTGGGCGCCGAGGCGCAAGGTCTCCATGTCACCCCCTACCGCAGCGGTACCCGCGTGGTGGTCGAACTGGAGCCGCTACCCGCCGAGGATGAGCCTCGGTTGCTGTCGGTACTCAACCGCTGGCTTGCTACGGTACGGGAAGCGGCCACCCCCGACCAGCTGCTGGAGTGGCTGGTGGAAGAAATCCGCGACCTCACGGGCTTCGACCGGGTCCTGATCTACCGCTTTGATGAGCGCTGGAACGGCAGCGTGACCGCCGAGAGTCGCGGCGAGGGCATCGGCAGCTTTCTGGGACACCACTTTCCCGCCAGCGACATCCCCCCTCAGGTGCGCGCGCTGTACGACCGCAATTGCCTGCGCAGCATCCCCGATGCCGCCGCTGCAGCCGTCCCGCTGGTACCCGACAACGACCCTGTCGATGCCACGCCACTCGATCTCTCGCTAGGGGTACTGCGCGCCGTTTCCCCGATCCATCAGGAGTATCTCGCCAACATGGACGTGGCCAGCGCCCTCTCGGTGGCACTGCACGATGAAGACGAGGAGCGCCTGGGCGCCCTGCTGAGCTGCCATGCATTGGCCACGCCACATCGTCTGTCACCGGGGGTGCGCGATACGGTGCGGGCGCTGGTTCAGATTACCGTTCCCCAGCTGAGGCTGCTGCGCACCCGAACCGAAAGCCAGCTCATGCAGAAGGTGCAGGTCAGCCGCGAACTGCTACACCAGTCCCACGAACGCTGGATCGATCCTGACCTGATCGTGGCCCAGCGTGGCGAGGAGTGGCTGGACCTGTTCGCTGCCGACGGCGTGGCCCTCGTCCACCGAGCGCACCAGGGCATCCGTGGATCCGTGCCTGATAAGCCATCACTGAACGCCATGGTCGCTTGGTTGAGTGCTCGCCCCCAGGCCCCGGTCGCCTGGTATAGCCACTGCCTCAAGGAGACACCCCTGGCCGCCTGGCACGGACCCAGCAGCGGGTTGCTCGCCGTGCCACTGCCAATCGACACCGCACAGCCGAGCTGGTTACTGCTGTTTCGCGACGAGGAAATCGAGACGCGCCGCTGGGCCGGCCTGCCTGAGAAGTACATCGCGTCACGCGGTGAATACAGTGTGCTGGCACCACGCCGCTCCTTCGCCGAATGGCAGGAGAAAGTACGCGATCACTGTCGCGTCTGGCGTCGCAGTGAACGACGCGCCGCCTCCGACCTCGCCGAAAACCTGGCGGCACTGATTGCCAGCCAAGAGATCCATCTCCTCAATGCCCGCCTGCACGAAGTCAACGAGCGCCTGGAACGACTCGCCTCGCTGGACAGCCTCACCGGGGTGTGGAACCGCTACCATATCGAGCAGACCCTCGAGAAAGAAATCGCCTCCGCAACACGCTACGGACGGGATTGCGCACTGCTGCTGCTGGATGTCGATCACTTCAAGGCTGTGAATGACGACCACGGACACGAGATCGGTGACAAGGCGCTGATGACGCTGGTTGCCCGGCTGAACACCATGCTTCGCGAGGCCGACCACCTGGGCCGCTGGGGTGGCGAGGAATTCGTTGTGGTGGCGACCGGCACCACAGCACGTGGCGCCCAGGATCTCGCCGAGCGACTGCGCCAGCGAGTGGCCGAGAGCCACTTCGAAGAGGTCGGTCCCATCACGGTGAGTATCGGGGTGGCCGCCTGCCGGCCGGGAGACACGGTCAAGACACTGGTCAAGCGCGCCGACCAGGCGATGTATCGTGCCAAGCAGCTCGGTCGCAACGGTGTGTACAGTGTCGACTGAGCCCTCCACCAAAGCCGCCTTTCTCACCACGCCGGCAGTGACATCATCGAAGGTCGATACTCAAGGGTTACGGCCGGTGCCGATGACCAAAGCGCCCCGTTTGGAGGCGCTTTTTTATGGGCCATCGTCGACGATTTCCCTTATCCATGCCGCCTGATGGCGGCGCCGGCGTACCATTGGTTACCTAAGTGAACTTGTGGCGAACTCGCGCCGAGGCTACGTTTAGAACGTCATAGGTGGTCATAGCACTGCTTAAGGGCAATACCAACCTCTTGATCAGCCCAGCCGCGTGATCTGCACGCACCATGTCCGCTCTCTGACCGAATGACTCGATGAAAAAAAAGCCAAGGATATCAAGGCCAAGGGACATCAAGGAGATAAAAATGTCGACCAAGCGACTACTGACTGTTTCGCTCGCCTCTGCCACTCTGTTGACCGCCAATGCCGCATTCTCCAACCCACCCCATCAGCCCTACGCCTATCTCGGCCTGGGTACCGGCTTCAGTTCCCTGGAAAACGAGCGCGACGAAGTCGACAACTTCATCGAGAGCGGAGGTCGCAACTTCAGCATTGATGATGACGGCAACGTCTGGAAGGGCTTTGCCGGTTATCAGCTCAACCGCTACCTGGCAGCTGAGATCTTCTACGCCGACCTTGGCAGGGTTCGGTTGCGCGGCCAGGATGGCGCCAGCACCGACCTGGAGTCCACCGCCTACGGTGCCAACCTTGTCGGCCAGTTCCCGATAACCCCCTGGTTCAGCCCCTATGCCAAGGTCGGTGCCGCCAGCTGGGAGACCGACGTCAAGGGCAACCTGGGCGATGCCGAACTGGACCTGCAGGACAACGATGGCTTCGATCCGGTCTACGGGGTCGGCGCCCAGTTCAACTTCAACCCGATCATGGTTCGCGCCGAGTATGAGCGCTACGACTTCGATAGCGACTACACCATCGATACCTTCACGGCCTCGGTGGGGTTCCGCTTCTAGCAGCTTGTCGAATTGGCCCGATCATCTTCTGCCGCTACACATGACGCCGGGCCTTGGCCCGGCGTCTTCGGTTTCCTCCGACGAAACGACGACGGTGACCCAGCAGGAACTGTGGCATCATCGTGTTATCAACCCCAATTCCCCAGGCAAGGAGCCTTGCATGAGCGCCATCATTACGCCCGATATCTGCGACGCCAACCCCGACGTGCAGGTACTCGACCCCGTCTTCGTCAACTTTGGCGGCCGCGAGGCGTTCTGCGGGCCGGTGCGCACCGTGAAGTGCTTCGAGGACAATTCGCTGGTCAAGGAAGCCGCTGCCGAACCCGGCGACGGCGCGGTGCTGGTCGTGGATGCCGGTGGCTCGCATCGCTGCGCCATGTTGGGCGACATGGTGGCCGAACAGGCGGCCGATAACGGCTGGTCAGGTGTGGTGCTCTACGGCTGTGTTCGCGATGTCGACGTGCTGGCCGAAACCGATCTGGGCGTTCAGGCTCTCGGCGCTCATCCGCGCAAGAGCGACAAGCGCGGCGAAGGGCAGCGGGACGTACCGGTCACCTTCGCCGGCGTCACCCTGAAGCCCGGCCAGTGGCTGTACGCCGACAACAATGGCATCGTGGTCGCCGAAGCGCGTTTGAATCTGGAGGGGTGAGGCACCAGCGGCAACACCACCGGCAGGCCTGCGGCCTCCAGTCGCGATCTAAAGATTCCTACAGGGTAGCAATCGCCTAACACGGCAGGAGAAAGCTGCTGTTGGAGCGCTCGGTTCGGCGCTCCGAGTTTCCATCGCGACTGGCGCCGATAGGCTCCTTGGCGGAGGCCGCCGCCGCAGGGATAACCGCAACGTTACCGACACCGCCGGGAGGCCTGCGGCCTCCAGTCGCGATCTAAAGATGCTCCTACAGGGTAGCAATCGCCTAACACGGCAGGAGAAAGCAGCTGTTGGAGCGCTGCTCCGCATCGCGACTGGCGCCGCCAGGCGCCTTGGCGGAGGCCGCCGCCGCGGCGATAACCGCAACGTTACCGACACCGCCGGGAGGCCTGCGGCCTCCAGTCGCGATCTAAAGATGCTCCTACAGGGTAGCAATCGCCTAACACGGCAGGGGAAAGCAGCTGTTGGAGCGCTGCTCCGCATCGCGACTGGCGCCGCCAGGCGCCTTGGCGGCGGCTGCAACGTCAGCGATTATCGCCAACATCGCCCTTGCCTTATCCACTTTTCCAATGCCACTCTAACATCATGAATCCCAACGACTCCCAATCGTGCTGACACCGTCATCGCTGGCAATGGACGTGCTGCGTAGCCTGCGCGAGCACCTGCGTCCCTTGGTCGCGTATCACCTGTTCTTCACCCTGCTCGCTTCGAGCCTGTTGCTGCCATCCGTTGCGTGGACCTTGACCGGTTTGCTGGGCCGTATCAGCCAGCCGGTGATCACCAATGCGGAATTGCTCGACCTGTTTCTGACGCCGGCCGGGATTCTCTGGGCACTGGCCGCGATCGCCACGATCTTCGTAGTGCTCTACCTGCAGCAGGCGGGCATGATCCTGGTCGCGGTGCGCCGGCGCGACAATCACTACCAGCTCGCCTTCATCGCCCTGTGGCAGACCCTGCATCGGGCGCTTGGTCTGATCGGTTTGGTGATACTCCAGGTGGGGGCCCACCTGTTATTGATGCTGCCGGTGGTACTCCTGCTGGGCTGGTTCTACGACCTGATAATCGGCGGCCTGGACTCCTATTACGTGCTTCGGGTGCGTCCCCCTGCCTACTGGCAATACCTGGCCGTCGCCACACCGCTGGTCGTAGCCTGGGCCTTCGTTGCCGCGACACTCTACTTCCGCTGGATCCTGGCACTGCCCATCGTCACCCTGGAACAGCAATCGCCACTGGCAGCCCTGGCCCGCAGCCGGGAACTGACCCGTGGCCGCAAGGGCCACGTGGCAATGGTGGTGCTGGTCCTTCTGCTGGTGATCGTCGCCCTGCCCTTCTTCTCCAGCTGGATCTTCGATCGCATCTTCACGCCCATGCTCTGGTGGCTGCCGGAACGCAATGCGGTGCTGGTCCCGGCCACGCTGGCCTACCTGACCGGCTATGTGCTGGTGACATTGGCCATTACCTTCATCGGTATCGCCGCCAACGCGCTGCTCTCGGCCTGTCTCTACCTGCGGCTTGCCCACCAGGAGCCTCGGCCCGCTCCACCGCCGGCGGACGCGCATCCTGGTCGCCTGGCATGGGGCGTCGAGCTGGGGGTAGTGATCTTCGCCCTGGCCCAGGCCTGGTGGATCGTCAACAGTTTCGAGCTGCGTGATGACGTGACCAACATTGCCCACCGCGGCAGTTCCATGACCGCGCCGGAGAACACCCTGGCCGCTATCGAACGGGCTCTCGTGGACCGGGCGGACTACATCGAGATCGATGTGCGGTTAACGGCTGATGGCGAGGTCGTGCTCTACCATGACCGCAGCCTGCAGAGGCTCGCTGGCGACCCTCGTAACGTCCGCGACCTGACACTGGAGGAGCTGCGGGCATTCGACGTGGGCAGCTGGTTCGGCGACACCTTCGTCGACGAGCGCATTCCCAGCCTGGACGAAGCGCTACAGGCAGTGAGAGGCCGGAGCGCCCTGATGATCGACATGAAACCCAATCCGGGCGGTGAGCCGGCGCTGGTTGAGGCGGTACTCGAGGCGATCCAGCGAGAAACGGCGGCAAGAGCGCAGTGCCTCGACATGCTCTCGCCGGCGCAATCAACGACCCGCTGCGGAGATCCCGATGTGGTCGGCGAAACCCGTGTCGCGGTGATGTCGCCAGGGGTAGTGCAGATGGTGAAGGAGCGCGAACCCGAGCTGCGCGTCACCCTGCTGGCCCAACTGGTCATGCCGGGCACCCTGGAGCGCCGCGGCTTCGATGCGCTGGGGCTGCGACACAATCGTATCACCGATAACGAGATACGCCTGGCCCGCGAGCTGGGCTACGAGGTGCATGCCTGGACGGTGAACGACCGGGCCCGCATGTCACAGCTGATCGACCTGGGCGTGGACGCCATCATCACGGACTACCCGGACCGCCTCACCGAACTGCTGCGGGACCGGCGTGAGCTCAGCGATGGTGCCCTGCTGCTGGTCAAGCTGCGCAACTGGTTGCGGAACTAATCCTCAATCCCCGTTCTCAGTCCCCCATGACCACCCCTTCACGCCGGGGATCGGCACCGCCGAAGAAGCCCTCTTCGGTTCTCATGATCGCCTGCAGGCCACTGGTCAGCTCACGCTCGCTGGCCTCGTGGCCGAGCTCGTTCAGCGCTTCCAATATCGCCGGGTCGAAGCGCCCCTCTTCAAGAAAAGCCGGGCCGCCGAGCGTAATGGCATGGGGCAGGTCCAGTGCCTCCTGGGCATTCAATCCCCAGTCGAGCATCGCCACCAGCGCCTTGGCGGTGTAGTGGATGATGGCCGCGCCACCGGGCGAGCCAAGGCTTGCGATCAGCTCGTCGCTCTCGCGGTCGAAGACCAGGGTCGGACTCATGCTAGAACGCGGCCGCTTGCCGGCTTCCACCCGGTTGGCGATCGGCGTGCCGTCAGCATCCAGGGGGCGGAAGGAGAAGTCGGTCAGCTCATTGTTGAGCAGGTAGCCACCCGGCTGGCCTGTTCCGCCATCGGCCAGCATCCGCGAACCGAATGCCGATTCGATGGTGGTGGTCATGGCCAGGCCATTGCCTTCCTCATCGATGATACTGATGTGACTGGTGCCGTATTCCGGCTGATTCGGCTGCACCGCCCAGGTGGTTTCGACATCGCCGGGATTGCCCGGCGAGGCGCCATCCGGGCCCATGCTCTGCTCTTCGATGAGCTGGGCACGCAAGGCCAGGTAGTCGGGTTCAAGCATGGCGCTCCAGCTCCCACCCGGGGCATCGACGAAGTCCGGGTCGGCGATGTACCTTCCTCGGTCGGCAAAGGCGAGACGCGACGCTTCGAGGAAGCGATGCAGCCATTCGGCACTTGGCTGCCCCTCTTCCAGGGGCGTCTCCAGGTCCGGCAGATGCTCCATGGTCCCGAGGATCTGCATGACGGTCAGGTGGCCAGACGACGGAGGCGGAAAGCCGCAGACACGGTACGCCAACCAGTCGGTGCAGATGGGATCGCGCTGCTTGGTGACATAGGTCGCCATGTCTTCCAGGCTGATGGCACCCGGGCGCCCGGGGTGACCCTGAACCCGCTGTACCAGGTCCTCGGCGATATCGCCGGTATGCATCGCCTTGCTGCCTTGCTCGGCAATATCGCGCAGGATCGAGCCCAGTGCGGGGTTCTTGAGCAGGTGCCCCTCCTCGAGCGGCTCTCCGTCCTCTGTGTAGTAGAAGGTGCCGGCCAGGGCGTCGTCGCGCAGGCGCTCTTCTCCGGCCAGGCTGGTGTGCAGCCGATGACTGACGGGAAACCCCTCCTCGGCGAGGGTAATGGCCGGGGTGAACAGTTCTGCCCAAGGCAGCTTGCCGTACGCCTCGTGTGCTTTCTCCAGCATGCGCACGGTGCCAGGCACACCAACGGAAAGCCCGCTGGCCGCGGCATCCATGAATTCGAGCGGTTCACCATCCCCATTGAGGAACAGGGATTCAGTGGCAGCTCTCGGGGCGGTTTCGCGGCCGTCGAAGGCCGTCACGTCACTGCCGTCGTAATGCATCAGGAAAGCGCCGCCACCGATGCCGCTGGACTGGGGCTCGACAAGAGTAAGCACCATCTGCACGGCAATGGCGGCGTCCACCGCCGAACCACCTGCCTTGAGCACCTGATAACCGGCATCCGTGGCAAGCGGGTTGGCCGCTGCCACCGCGAAACGCTCGGTCGCCCAGCCAGGCTTTTCGCTGTAGCCGGACGCCCTCTCCGGTTCGATGGCGGGGGCCTCGTACTGAAACGCAGCGTCGGCAAGGGCAGCGACCGGCATGCCCAGCATCGCTGCCGATACGACAATGCCTAACCATTTGCGACGCGGGGAAACTGTCTGGTAATCCATGAGCTGGGCCCTCGGTAACTCCGTGTAAGAGGTTTACAGCATAGGCGAAAAAAGGCCCGTTTGACGACAATCAAACGGGCCCTTGGGGTGAGATTATGTTATCGCAATTACTCTATCGTTTCACCCGCCAGCATGAACCAGGTTTCCAGTACCGCATCGGGGTTCAAGGATACCGAGTCAATGCCCTGCTCCATCAGCCATTTGGCCAGATCGGGGTGGTCGGAGGGGCCCTGCCCGCAGATGCCCACGTACTTGCCCTGGGCCTTGCAGGCCTGGATCGCCATGCTCAGTAGTTTGAGCACCGCCGGGTTCCGCTCATCGAAGAGGTGAGCAACGATGCCGGAGTCGCGGTCGAGGCCCAGGGTCAACTGGGTCAGGTCGTTGGAGCCGATGGAGAAGCCGTCGAAGTATTCGAGGAACTCGTCGGCGAGCAGCGCGTTGGCCGGCAGCTCGCACATCATGATCACCTTGAGCCCATTGTCGCCCCGGGCCAGGCCGTTGGCGGCGAGCAGCTCGACCACTTCCCGCGCCTCGTCGGTGGTGCGCACGAAGGGCACCATGATCTCGACGTTGTCGAGGCCCATCTCGTCGCGGACGCGCTTGAGCGCCTTGCACTCCAGTTCAAAACAGGGCCGGAAGGCGTCCGAGATGTAGCGTGAGGCGCCGCGGAAGCCCAGCATGGGGTTCTCTTCGCCGGGCTCGTAGAGCTTGCCACCGATCAGGTTCTCGTATTCGTTGGACTTGAAGTCCGACAGGCGCACGATGACACGCTGCGGATGGAAGGCGGCCGCCAGGGTCGAGATCCCCTCGACCAGCTTGTCGACGTAGAAGGTCACCGGGTCGGCGTAGCCGGCAGTGCGCATGTCGATGGTCTGCTGTAACTCCAGCGGCAGGGTGTCGTACTCGAGCAACGCCTTGGGGTGGACGCCGATCATCCGATTGATGATGAACTCCAGGCGCGCCAGGCCGACGCCGGCATGGGGCAGCCCGGCGAAGCCGAAGGCACGATCCGGGTTGCCCACGTTCATCATGATCTTGAAGGGAATCTCGGGCATGGCGTCAACGGTAGAGACACGGCGGTCGTAATCGAGCAGGCCCTCGTAGACGTGACCGGCATCGCCTTCGGCACAGGAGACAGTGACGTCGCGACCATCCTGGAGGATGTCGGTGGCATCGCCACAGCCCACTACCGCCGGGATGCCCAGCTCACGGGCGATGATCGCCGCATGACAAGTGCGGCCGCCGCGGTTGGTGACGATAGCCGAGGCGCGCTTCATGATCGGCTCCCAGTCGGGATCGGTCATGTCGGTGACCAGCACGTCGCCGGGCTTGACCTTGTCCATATCGTCCGGTGAGAAAACGATCTTCACCGCACCACGCCCGATGCGCTGGCCGATGGCCCGGCCGGTGACCAGTGTGCGTCCCTTCTCCTTGAGGTGGAAGCGCTCCAGCTTACCGCCCTCGAGCTGGGAAACCACGGTTTCAGGCCGCGCCTGGACGATGTAAAGTTCGCCGTCGTCACCATCCAGCGCCCACTCGATGTCCATGGGTCGGCCGTAGTGCTCCTCGATGGTCATCGCCTGGCGCGCCAGGGCCATGACCTGCTCATCGTTGATGCAGAAGCAAGCGCGATCCTTCAGGGGAACATCGACGGTGGAGACCGACTTGCCGGCGCTGGCATCGTCGCCGTAGACCATCTTGATCAGCTTGGAGCCGAGGTTGCGGCGCAGTACCGCTGGGCGGCCGGCGGCCAGGGTCGGCTTGTGCACGTAGAACTCGTCAGGATTGACCGAGCCCTGCACCACGGTCTCGCCCAGCCCCCAAGAGGCCGTGACGAACACCGCATCGCGGTAGCCGGACTCGGTATCCAGGGTGAACATCACACCGCTCGACCCGGTTTCGGAACGCACCATTTTCTGGATGCCCGCCGAGAGTGCGACGTTCTCGTGGGCGTAGCCACGGTGCACCCGGTAGGAAATGGCGCGGTCGTTGAACAGTGAGGCGAAGACCTCATGCACGGCGCGCTTGATGTTGTCGAAGCCTTCGATGTTGAGGAAGGTTTCCTGCTGGCCGGCGAAGGAGGCATCGGGGAGGTCTTCGGCGGTGGCTGAGCTGCGCACTGCCGCCTTGAGATTGGGGTGCTGGGTGGCCAGCTTGTCGTAGGCAGTGCGCAGGTGTTCCTCGAAGATGGGCGGTAGCGGCGTGTCGATCACCCACTGGCGAATCTCGGCACCCACCCGCGACAGCTCGGTGACGTCATCGACGTCGAGCCGGTTGAGGGCCTGGTTGATACGCTCGTTGAGCCCCTCGTGGGCCAGGAATTCGCGGTAGGCGTGGGCTGTGGTGGCGAAACCGCCGGGAACGGTGACACCGGCTCCCGACAGGTTTGAGATCATCTCACCGAGGGAGGCGTTCTTGCCGCCGACCCGTTCCACGTCGTCCATGCCGAGCTGATCGAACCACAGGATGTAATCTTCCACGAGACCCCCTTGATCTTCGAAGCCTGGTTACAGGCAAATGATGCAATGGTCGACACCTTAACCGGATGTTTCCATATTCGCCATTGGTCTAACATCGAAGTCAGTGGAGGATTTTTACAACAGTCGTCCCTTTTGCCGCGTTTTTGTAGTGAACACCGAAAAAGCCACGCCTTGCCCGAGACGCCACCAGCCCCGACAATGGGTATCGTCCCCGTACACGGAAGCCGCTTTCGCCATGTCCCGTACCGCCTTCTTCATTTCCGACGGCACCGGCATCACCGCCGAAAGCCTCGGCCGCAGCCTGCTGGCCCAGTTCGAGAACGTCGATCTGCGCATGCTCACCAAGCCCTATATCGACACCGTCGACAAGGCGCGCACCCTGGTCGAGATCATCGAAGCCACGGCGGTACGCGACGGTGAGCAACCGATCATCATCGACACCATCGTCGACGAGGGCATTCGCGACGTGATACGTGGCGCCACGGGGTTCAAGGTCGATATCTTCTCGACCTTCCTCAAGCCGCTTGAGCAGGAGCTGGGGACACACTCCAGCTACAGCGTCGGTCGCACCCACTCCATCGGCAAGGACGAGGTGTACATGGACCGCATCCATTCGGTCCATTTCGCCCTGGACAACGACGACGGCGCCCGCACCCACCAGTACGACCAGGCCGACGTGATCCTGGTTGGGGTCTCCCGCTGCGGCAAGACACCCACCTCGCTCTACCTTGCCCTGCAGTTCGGCATCCGCGCTGCCAACTATCCGCTCACCGAGGACGACCTCGATGAAGATGGCACGCTCAAGCTGCCCAAGGCACTGGCGGCCCATCGACACAAGCTGTTCGGGCTGACCATCGACCCACGGCGACTGACGGCGATACGCCACGAGCGCCGGCCCAACAGTCGCTACAGCTCGCTGGACCAGTGCGCCCAGGAAGTCGAACAGGCCGAAGGGCTCTATCGCCAGATGCATATTCCGTTCATCGATACCACGCGCTTCTCGATCGAGGAGATCTCTACTCGCATGATCGCCGAGACAGGATTGAGTCGGCGGTTCTCCCCGCGCTAGCCAATGAAATGGCTGCTCGCATTCGTGATGGTGGTTGCGCTCTTCGGCGGCGGGCCCCTTTACGTGTGGTGGCTCGGCGATATCGATACCCGCGGCGACTGGCGTAACGCTGATCGAGCCAGCGCCGGGCTGGCCCCCGAGCTGGCGCGCACCCCCGAGGCCGTGGTGCAGGTCTACTCCGCGCGAGCCTTCAATTGGCGAGGCATCTTCGCCGTGCATGCCTGGATCGTGACCAAGCCGCAGGGGGCTTCGCAGTACACCATTCATCAGGTAACCCGTTGGGGGCGCCCCACCCTCTCATCCCGCTCGGGAACACCCGACCGCGCATGGTTCGGCAGTGCGCCCAGCGTCCATGCCACGTTATGCGGCGCCGCGGCTGAACTCGCCATCGAACAGATCGAGGCGGCCCTGCCGACATACCCCTATATGGACCGCTATCGCGCCTGGCCAGGCCCCAACAGCAACACGTTCGTCGCCTGGCTGATTCGGGAAGTACCGGCGCTGGATGCCGCCCTGCCCTCCACCGCCGTGGGCAAGGATTACCTGGGTCGCCAGATTGTGGTACGCAGCCCAAGCGGCACCGGAATGCAGGTTTCACTGGGCGGGTACCTCGGCGGAACCATAGGTATCGAGGAAGGCTTGGAAGTGCATCTGGGCGGGCTGGTGGTCGGCATCGACCCCCGCGCCCTGGGCATCAAACTGCCCGGGGTCGGCACGCTGGGGTTGTGGGGCAGGCAGGAAACCACTGGCCCGGTCGAATGCCCGCGGGAGGGAGGATAAGTCAGCGCGGCAACAGCGATCCTCTTCACCAAAGGGGCGATAAGAATTTGTAGGAGGAAGCTTTAGCTCACGACTGGAGGCCGAAGGACTCCCTGCGGTGTTGCCGATGCTGACAATCACTGCCAACGACAGCAGCCTCCGCCAAGGCGCCTGCCGGCGCCAGTCGCGACGAGGAGCGGCGCTCCAACAGCGATTCTCCTCACCAAAGGGGCGATAAGAATTTGTAGGAGGAAGCTTTAGCTCACGACTGGAGGCCGAAGGACTCCCTGCGGTGTTGCCGATGCTGACAATCACTGCCAACGACAGCAGCCTCCGCCAAGGCGCCTGCCGGCGCCAGTCGCGACGCGGAGCGGCGCTCCAACAGCGATTCTCCTCACCAAGGGGCGATAAGAATTTGTAGGAGGAAGCTTTAGCTCACGACTGGAGGCCGAAGGACTCCCGGCGGTGTTGCCAATGCTGGCGAGCGCTGCCAACGGCGGCAGCCCCCGCCAAGGCGCCTGCCGGCGCCAGTCGCGACGCGGAGCGGCGCTCCAACAGCGATCCTCTTCACCAACGGTGCCACACCGCTGTAGGAGCATCTTTAGATCCGGTCCGACGCATCGGCGACTGGAGGCCGAAGGACTCCCGGCGGTGTTGCCAATGCTGACGAACACTGACAACAACGGCAGCCTCCGCCGAGGCGCCTGCCGGCGCCAGTCGCGATGGAAACCAGCGCTCCAACAATGATTCTCTCCACCAACGGGACCACCCCGTTGTAGGAGGAAGCTTCAGCTCACGACTGGAGGCCGAAGGACTCCCCGGCGGTGTTGCCCAATCCCTCAACGCACCACACCTTCCCGCTTCAGCCTAGCGATATCGTCGGGCGAGAGTCCCATCTCGGTGAGTATCGTGTCGCTGTCCTGGCCGAGCCGGGGTGGCGCCACGTCGCTGGTGGCGTGCTGGCCGTCGAAGCGCAGCGGGTTGCTCACCTGAGGCACGTCGAGCTCGCCACGCTTCAGGGTGCGTTGCATTCCCCGATGACGAACCTGCGGGTCGTCGAAGACTTCGCTGATGGTGTTGATGGGCCCGGCGGGAATGCCGCGGGCTTCCAGTTCGGCCAGCCAGTCGTCACGGGTCCGGGTGCGGAAGATCGCCTGGATCAATGGCACCAGTTGGTCGCGGTTCCCCACCCGGGCCTCGTTGGTGGCATAGGCGGGATCCACCGCCCACTCCGGATGACCGAACAGTTCCGCCAGCCTGGCAAACTGGCTGTCGTTGCCCACGGTGAGCACCAGGTAGCCATCGGCGCAGGCGAAGGCCTGGTAGGGAACGATGTTGGGGTGGGCATTGCCATGGCGCTGGGGCGACTGGCCGCTGACCAGCGCATTGAGTGACTGGTTGGCCAGTGCAGCCACCTGTACGTCGAGCAGAGCCACGTCCACATGCCGACCCAGCCCGGTACGCTCCCGCTCATGCAGCGCTGCCAGCACGCCGATGGTGGCATAGAGCCCGGTCGTGACGTCGGTGATCGCCACTCCGGTCTTCATGGGCATGCCGTCCGGCTCGCCGCCGATGCTCATCAGCCCGCCCATGGCCTGGATCATGAAATCGTAGCCGGCGCGGTGGGCATAGGGTCCATCCTGGCCGAAACCGGTGATGGAACAGCCGATCAGCCTGGGATTCAACTCATGCAGGCTGGCGTAGTCGAGACCATACTTGGCCAGCCCACCCACCTTGAAGTTCTCCAGCACGATATCGGCGCCCGTCGCCAGCTGGCGAATCAGCGCCTGGCCATTCTCGGTGGCAATATCCACCGCCAGCGACTGCTTGCCGCGATTGGCGCAGAGGAAATAGGCGGCCACCCGCTCGGGTTCGTCGCCGCCCGCCTCCAGGTCTTCACCGAGCCAGGGCGGGCCCCAGCCGCGAGTGTCGTCGCCGCGCTCGGGATGTTCGATCTTGATCACGCGTGCGCCAAGGTCGGCGAGCAGCTGGCCGGCCCAGGGGCCAGCCAGCACGCGCGACATATCCAGCACCACGATACCGTCAAGCGGTCCGCTCATGCTTGCTCCTCGCGTATTAATTAGCGAAGGCCTGGAGGCCCGTCTGAGCCCGCCCCAGGATCAAGGCATGAACGTCATGGGTGCCCTCGTAGGTATTGACCGCCTCGAGGTTCATCATGTGGCGAATGACGTGGTATTCGTCGGAGATGCCGTTGCCGCCGTGCATGTCGCGGGCGACCCTGGCGATATCCAGCGCCTTGCCGCAGTTGTTGCGCTTGATCAGCGAGATCGCTTCCGGCACCAGCTGGCCGTCATCGATCATGCGACCTACACGCAGCGCGGCCTGCAGGCCCAGGGCGATCTCGGTCTGCATGTCGGCCAGCTTCTTCTGGATCAGCTGGTTGGCGGCCAGCGGGCGACCAAACTGCTTGCGATCCAGGGTGTATTCTCGGGCGGCATGCCAGCACGCCTCGGCGGCCCCCATGCTGCCCCAGGCGATGCCGAAGCGGGCTCGGTTGAGGCAAGAGAACGGCCCCTTCAGCCCGGTGACACCGGGCAGGCGCTGGTCGTCGGAGACCTCGACATCCTGGATGGCGATCTGGCCGGTGATGGAGGCGCGCAGGCTGAACTTGCCCTCGATCTTGGGCGCGGAGAGCCCAGGCATGCCCTTCTCCAGGATGAAGCCGCGGACCACGCCCTCCTCGTCCCTGGCCCATACCACGAACACGTCGGCGATGGGCGAGTTGGTGATCCAGGTCTTGGTACCGTTGAGACGCCAGCCACCATCGGTGCGCACGGCGCGGGTGGACATGCTGCCCGGGTCAGAGCCGTGGTCGGGTTCGGTGAGACCGAAGCAGCCCACCCACTCGCCGGTGGCCAGCTTGGGCAGGTACTTGTCACGCTGGGCATCGGTGCCGAAGGCGTGGATCGGATACATCACCAGGCTGGACTGCACGCTCATGGCACTGCGGTAGCCGGAATCGACGCGCTCCACCTCCCGGGCGATGAGGCCGTAGCTGACGTAGTTCATGCCAGCGCAGCCATAGCCGTCGATGGTGGCGCCGAGCAGGCCCAGCTCCCCCATCTCGTTCATGATCTCGCGGTGGAAGTGCTCGTGGCGGTTAGCCTCCAGCACCCGCGGCATCAGCTTGTCCTGACAGTAGTCATGGGCAGTTTGCAGCACCATGCGCTCGTCTTCGTCCAACTGATCGATCAGGCGGAACGGGTCTTCCCAGGTAACGGGGGTGATCTGGCTCATTGGAGGCTCTCCGTGATAAATATCTACATTTTCATAGAATGTAGACCATGCAGACCTCCCTGCCAACCCCTGCGTCGCTATTTTTCTGTATTGCCCCCTGCGTGACTACGGCCTCGACTAGCCTGGAGCCGGCATCTGCGGCGCGCGCTCTTGAAGACGACGGTGAATGAGTCGCCAGGCCACCAGGCCGACCAGTACGTTGGCAGTGAACATGCCGATGAAGATGCCGGTGGGCCCCGCCAAGACACCACCGAGCCAGGCCAGCGGCACGGTCAACACGAAGAGTCGAATGATCGACAGCCGCATGGCACGGCCGGGCTCATGCAGGGCGTTGAGTGATGAGACGGCGAGGATGACCACACCCTGGGCTCCCAGCCCCAACGGCACCCACCACAGGAAGGCCCGGAGGACCTCGGCCATCGCCTGGCTATCGGCATAGCTGCCTACCAGCCAGGGCGCCAGCAGTTGCAACAGCACCCAGATCGCAAACTGCCAGGCGATCACGAAACCGAAGCAACCGAAGATGGCGCGTCTTACGCGGTCGTGCTGCGCGGCGCCGATGTTCTGGCTGACCAGTGGCGGCAGCGTCATGGAGAGTGCCAGAACGGCGATCTGAACGAAGGCATCGATACGCGTACCGACCCCAAAGCCCGCCACCGCATGGTGACCGTGGTCGGCGACGATACGCGTCACCAGGGCGAGCGCCAGTGGCGTAAAAACGCTGGTGATGGCAGCAGGAACGGCTATCCGCGACAGCTCATGCCAGGAAGCCAGCATGTCCGCCAGGGGCAGCTGCCGGAAGTCGAGACAATCTCGCAGTTCGCGCTGAAAGAAGAGTGCCGCGGTCATCAACCCCCAGCTGAGCACGGTGGCAAGAGCCGCCCCCTGTACGCCCAGTTCGGGAAAAGGGCCCACGCCGAAGATCAACAGCCAGTCGAGCAGCCCATTGAGCAGGGCCGCCAGCCCCATCATCAGCCCGGGGATCAGGGTATTGCCCTGTGCTCTCAGCACGCTGTTGAGCACTCGGGGCACGATCACTGCCGCGGCTCCCAGGTACCAGATGCCCATGTAGTCGCGCACATGGGGCATGAGTGCCTCATCGGCACCCAGCAGCCGGAACAGCGGGTCGATTGTCGCCAAGCCCAGCGCGGTCAGGACAAGGCCAACGATAAGCGCGAGCAGCGCCGCATCGGTGGCACGCCGGCGCACCGTGGCGAGATCCCCCTGCCCCAGCCTTCTGGCAACGACAGCCGAGGTGCCTATCCCCAGCCCGATCGCCAGGCTGATCACCGCGAAGACAACCGGAAAGGTGAAGGAGACCGCCGCCAGCGGCTCGGTGCCCAGCCGGGCGATGAACCAGGAGTCCACCAGGTTGAAGCTGAGCATGGCGATCATGCCGCCGACAACTGGCAGGCTCTTGCGCAGCAGGGTCGCCGCAATAGGCCCTTCGAGAAGTTCGCGGCGAACGGGACGGCGGGATGGCCGATCAGTGGATGGCGATGAAAGCGTCATGAAGCCTCGAATACATGAAACAGGCACACGATTGTGCCCGCTTCCTGACGACGTGCCAAAGGGAGCCTCCGCCAAGGCGCCTGGCGGCGCCAGTCGCGACGCAAAGCGGCGCTCCAACAAGGTCGGCAGTTATCACCCTGTTGGAGGAAGCTTCAACTCACGACTGGAGGCCGAAGGCCTCCCGGCGGGGTTGCCGGTGTTGGCGACCACCACCAACGGTGGCGGCCTCCGCCAAGGCGCCTATCGGCGCCAGTCGCGATGGGAACCAGCGCTCCAACAGCGATTCTCTCCACCAACGCGACCCGCACCGCTGTTTGAGCATCGTTAGATCCGGTCCGACGCATCGGCGACTGGAGGCGAAAGCCTCCCGGCGAGGTTGCCAACGTTGCTGCCATCACCGGCGGGGTTGCCCCTTTCACTCCTCCTCGCCGGCGCGGAAGAGTTTCTGGATGCTGGAGAAGTCCTTGCCACCGTTACCCTGGGACGCGTGAAGGGCAAAGAGATTGCGTGCCTGGGAGCCCATCGGCACCGTTGCCTTGCTCTCCAAGGCCAGTTCCCAGGCGAGGCCGAGGTCCTTGGCCATCAGGTCGGTCAGGAAGCCGCCCTGGTAGTCACGGGACGCCGCCGAGCCCTGCATCACACCGGGCCAGGGGTTGTAGACGTTCAGCGCCCAGTTGCCGCCGCTGCTCTGCTTCATGATCTCCGAGAGCACAGCCGGGTCGAGGCCGTTCTTCACGCCCAGCGCCAGGGCTTCGGCGGTGCCGCTCATCAGTATTCCCAGCAGCATGTTGTTGCAGATCTTCGCTACCTGACCCGAGCCGACTTCGCCTGCGTGGAAGATGTTCTTGCCCATGCCTTCCAGCACCGGCCTTGCCTGCTCGAACCCCGCTTCGGTGCCGCCGACGATGAAGGTCAGGGTACCGGCCTGGGCACCGCCCACACCGCCCGAGACGGGGGCATCGAGATAGGTCAGGCCACGCTCGGCAGCAGCGGCGCCGACGAAGCGGGCGTCCTCCGGCGAGATGGTCGAGGCGTCGATGATCAGCGGCTTACCTTCCATGGCATCGAACAAGCCCGGCGCCGTGTCACGGCCGAGATAGAGTCGTCTTACATGCTGGCCAGCGGGCAGCATCGAAATGACGACCTCCGCACCACTGGTAGCGCTCTGGGCGCTGGCGCAGGCGTAGGCACCGGCCTTTTCCAGGCTCTTCATGGCTGCATCCACCAGGTCGAAGACGCTGACCTCGTGGCCGGCCTTGACCAGGTTGGCGGCCATCGGCGCACCCATGTTACCCAGTCCGATAAAGGCGATTTTCATGCAAGTCGCTCCTGAGAGTCATTGTTGATTGTTGGTTCCAGCCGGTAGACCGAGCGTTCAATTTACGCGCTCGCCGGTTCCAAGGTCACGCAACGGATGGTCCTCGCTGCTCCAGAGGGGCACCATCAGGGCATCCAGGTCGTTCTGCGGCACGCTGTCGACATCGACGTGCTGCCACTGGGGGTTCTTGTCCTTGTCGACCAGCAGCGCGCGCACGCCCTCGGCGACATCCCCCCGCCGACAGCACTGCACCGACAGGTTCAGCTCATCGCGGAAGGCGTCGGCCAGGCTGGTATGACGATGGCGATCCAGCATCAGCCAGACCAGATGCGCGCTCAGCGGGCTGCCGGCCTCGAGCCGCGCGCGGTTGGCCGCAAGCCAGGCATCGTCTCGGCCATCGCGAAGAATTCGCTTCACCGCAGTGGGGGCATCGACCTGCCCGACCACGCTCTGGATGTGGTCGAGCTGCGGCCCTACCTGAGGCTGGGGCGCCTGGGAGCGATCCTCCATCTCATCGACCACCGCTTGCACACCTGAACGCAGGTCCCGCGGAGTGCGCTCGCCGTAGTCGGCTTCGCCCAGGGCTTCGAGCAGGGTTTCCCGCCGCTCGCGGGGAACGATGTGGTCCGCCATGCCCAGGTCCAGCGCGTCCCGGGCGTTCAACTGGGCGCCAGTGATGCCCAGGTAGGCGCCGACACCAGGGGGCATTCGATTGAGGAACCAGCTGGCGCCGATATCGGGATAGAGACCGATGGTGATCTCCGGCATGGCGATGCGCGTGGTTTCGGTCACGATCCTGTGCGAGGCGCCCGCCATCAGGCCCAGGCCGCCGCCCATGATGATGCCGTCGCCCCAGAGCAGGATCGGCTTGGGATAGGTGTGGATCCGGTAGTCGAGCCGATATTCCGTGGTGAAGTAGGTTTCGGCGAAGACGCTGTCGCGGCCTGACCCACGGTTCTCGCCCTCTTCGGTCATGGAGCGATACAGTGCCACCACATCGCCGCCGGCACAGAAGGCTTTCTCCCCCGCCCCTTCGAGCCATACTGCCACGATGCTGCGATCCACCGCCCAGGCGTCGAGCTTGGCCATGAGCTGCTGCGCCATTGTCAGCGTCAGGGCATTGAGCGATTTCGGCGCATTGAGCGTGGCCACGCCGATCCGCCCACCATCCCGGGTGGGACGTTCGTCAAAGATGACCGCAAGTTCCGTCATGCAACTGTTCTCCTGGTTGAAATGGGTGGTGTTACTGCAAGGCCTCTATCACACCATCCGCCAGCAGTCGGCGGGCCACGATGACACGCATGATCTCGTTGGTGCCCTCGAGAATCTGGTGCACACGGGTATCGCGTACCATGCGCTCCAGCGGGAACTCCCTGAGATAACCGTAACCGCCGTGGAGCTGGAGGGCATCGTTGCAGACATTGAAGCCCATGTCGGTGGCAAACCGCTTGGCCATGGCGCAATGGGCGGTGGCGTCGGGGTCGTTGTTGTCGAGCCGCCATGCCGCCTGGCGAACCATCAGCCTGGCCGCCATCAATTCGGTAGCCATGTCGGCAAGCTTGAACTGTAGCGCCTGGAAACTCGACAGCTCGCGACCGAACTGCTTGCGATCGGCCATGTAATTGCGCGACAGGGTCAGCGCATGCTGTGCGGCACCCAGCGAACAGCTGGCAATATTGAGCCTTCCTCCGTCAAGCCCCTTCATGGCCAGCTTGAAGCCCTCGCCTTCATCACCCAGGCGATTGCCGACCGGCACACGAACGCCATCGAAACTGACCAGCCGTGTCGGCTGGCTTTTCCACCCCATCTTCTCTTCATTCTTGCCGTATTCGATGCCTGCCGCATCGGCCGGCACCAGGATCGCGGAAACCCCGCTCGCCCCGCTGTCGGGACCGCCGGTGCGCGCCATGACGATGAGGACATCGTTGGCCCCGGCCCCCGAGATGAACATCTTGGAACCGCTGATGACGTAGTCATCACCGTCCCGTACGGCCTTGGTGCGGAGACTGGCTGCATCGGAGCCGGAGCCGGGCTCGGTGAGGCAGTAGCAGCCCAGGCACTCGCCGCTCACCAGCCGCTCTACCCACGTTTTGCGCAATGCCTCGCTGCCCCAACTGGCCACCATCCAGGCCACCATGTTGTGAATGGTAAGATAGGCGGTAGTCGAGATGCAGCCTTGGGAGAGCTGCTCGAAGATCAGCGAGGCATCCAGGCGAGACAGACCCAGCCCACCTCGCTCTTCGGGGATGTAGATGCCGAGGAACCCAGCCTCGCCGGCGCGGCGAATCACCTCGACCGGGAAATGCGAGGTGGCGTCCCACTCAGCGGCGTGGTCGGCCAACTCGGCTCTGCTGAAGTCGGCGGCCGCCTGAACGAGCGCCTTCTGGTCATCGGTCAGGGAGAAGTCCATCGGGGTATCCTCATGTATCGACTGAATGGTTCGACCGAGATGTTCGATCCAGTAGTGGTAGCTGACCGGTTGCCGGATTGCCATAGGCCATGCGAGACCTTATCCAGCAGCCGAATGGCAACCAACCTAGCACTTGCTAGGTTTTATCGCACACATCCCTTGGTCTACAAGCACTTTACGTTAACGTCAACGTCGTCTAGTGTTGCGAATACGTGGAGGGAAACCGCTAGACGGCCCACCAAACACAGGAAAGGTAGCAATGAGCATAACCGAACCGGAAGCCACAACCGCAGTCAACGGCAGTCTGCCACAGCAGCGCCGCACCTACTCCATCGGTGAATTGGCCCGGATGTTCGAGGTGACTCCGCGCACCATCCGTTTCTATGAGCAGGAAGGCCTGTTGGCGCCTGAGCGCCGGGGCCAGACTCGCATCTATCATGAAAAGGACCGGGTACGCCTCAAACTGACCCTTCGCGGCAAGCGGCTCGGCTTCTCGCTGGCCGAGATTCGCGAGGTCATCGAAATGTATGACGCCATGCCGGATGGAAACGCGCGCCAGCTCAAGCGCCTCCTGGAAATTCTGGCCGACAAGCGGACCAACATGGAACGCCAACTCGAGGATATCCGCCTGATGCAGAGAGAGCTCGACGACGTGGAGATGCGAGCCCGCGACGTACTCGAACGCCTGGACCAGGAGTGATTCGTCGCGCCGGTTTCTCGCCCAGCGGATAGTGGCCAGGCAGAGCCATCCCGCCACCAGCCTGTGTACCAGCTTTCAGATCTATTCTTGCCACAACTCTTGCAACAACTTTTGCAACAACAAGACGGGTAACACCATGACACGCCAGCACACACAGAATCGCGTTCAGAACAGCTACGTCAGCGGCATCAGCGATACCCCCCTCAAGGGGCAGACCATCGGCGACTGTTTCGACGAGACAGTCGCTCGGTTTCCCGGCGGCGATGCCCTGCTCAGCCTGCACCAGGGCCTGCGCTATACCTGGGCGGAGCTGCAGGGGGCGGTGGATGAGGCGGCCCGCGCACTGCTGGCGCTGGGCGTGGAGAAAGGCGACCGTGTGGGCATCTGGTCACCCAACTGCGCCGAGTGGACCATCACTCAGTTTGCTACCGCCAAGATCGGCGCGGTACTCGTCAACATCAACCCCAGCTATCGTACCCACGAGCTGGAATATGCCCTCAAGCAATCGGGCGCCTCGACGCTGGTCCTGCAGGGGAAATTCAAGTCTTCCGACTACGTGGCAACGCTGGCTGAGCTGGCACCTGAGATACGAGACGCTGCACCTGACACCTTCAGCTGCGCCAGCCTTCCGGAGCTCAAGCGGGTCGTCTGCCTCGATGCGGACCTGGCCCTGCCCGGCATGCTTACCTGGCAGGGCCTGCTGAGCCATGCCGATCAAGTTTCAGCCGAGCACCTGGCAGACGTCCAAGGCAGTCTCCAATTCGACGACCCGATCAATATCCAGTACACCTCCGGCACCACCGGGGCCCCCAAGGGAGCCACCCTCTCCCACCACAACATTCTCAACAACGGCTTCTTCGTCGCCCGCACCATGGGCTTCACCGAGAAGGACCGCCTGGTGATCCCGGTGCCGCTCTACCACTGCTTCGGCATGGTAATGGGCAACCTGGGTTGCATGACCCATGGCGCCACCATGATCTACCCGGGGGACGGCTTCGAGCCCGAGGCGACGCTGAAGGCAGTTTCCGAGGAGAAGGCCACGGCGCTGTACGGCGTGCCCACCATGTTCATCGCCGAACTGGAGCACCCGAACTTCGCACAGTACGATCTCTCGACCCTGCGCACCGGCATCATGGCCGGCTCCATCTGCCCTATCGAAGTGATGCGCCAGGTCATCGACAAGATGAACATGGAAGACGTTACCATCTGCTACGGCATGACCGAGACCAGCCCGGTCAGCTTCCAGACCCAGACCGATGCGCCGCTGGATAAGCGCGTGACTACAGTGGGCACGATCCATCCGCACCTGGAGGTCAAGCTGGTCAGCCCCGAGACTGGCGCGGTGGTCCCCCGTGGCGAGACCGGCGAGCTCTGCACCCGCGGCTACAGCGTGATGCTGGGCTACTGGGAGAACGAGGAAGCCACCGACAAATCCATCGACGCGGCCGGCTGGATGCACACCGGCGACCTGGCCACCATGGACGAAGAGGGCTATGTGGCCATCGTCGGGCGCATCAAGGACATGATCATCCGCGGCGGCGAAAACATCTATCCCCGCGAGATCGAGGACTTCCTCTATACCCACCCGGCCATCTCCGACGTCCAGGTGATTGGCGTACCCGACGAGAAGTACGGCGAAGAGGTAATGGCCTGGGTCAAGCTTGGCGAAGGCCAGCAGTTGACCGGCGATGAACTGAAGGAGTTCTGCAAGGGCAAGATCGCCCACTACAAGGTGCCGCGCTACGTGAAATTCGTCGATGAATTCCCGATGACCGTCACCGGCAAGATCCAGAAGTTCAAGATGCGCGAGGAAGCCACCCACGAGCTGGGCCTGGCGTGATCGGATAACCGCTGTAGGAGCATCTTCAGATCGCGACTGGCGGCCGAAGGACTCCCGGCGGTGTTGCCATGGTCGCGGTTATTGCCAGCGTCGGCAGCCTCCGCCGAGGCGCCTGACGGCGCCAGTCGCGACGCGAAGCGGCGCTCCTACAGCGATCCTCTCCACCATAGGAGAGATAAGCAGCTGTAGGAGCATCTTCAGATCGCGACTGGAGGCCGAAGGACTCCCGGCGGTGTTGCAGATGGTCGCGGTAATAGCCAACCTCGGCAACCTCCGCCGAGGCGCCCTCCTCTACAACCCCTTGGGTGCGAAGATTCCCGGTGCGTTGCGCCAGTATCCCTTGTAATCCATGCCGAAGCCGAAGACGTAGCGGTCGACGACTTCCAGGCCGCAGTAGTCGGCGCGCAGGTCGGGAACAGCCTTGCGGTCGTGGCGCTTATCGACCAGAACCGCCGTCGAGATGCTCTTGGCACCGGCCTTGTGGCAGTAGTCGAGGATAGCCGCAAGCGTGGTGCCTTCGTCGAGGATGTCGTCGACGATCACGACGTGACGGTCGGCCATGGGCACTTCCGGCGAGACACGCCAGAAAAGATCGCCACCGCGGATACCGCCGCGATAGCGAGTCGCATGCAGGTAGTCGACTTCCAGCGGAAAACCCAGGCGAGTCAGAAGATGGCCGGTGGTGATCAGCCCGCCATTCATCACGCAGTAGAAGACGGGAAGCTTGTCGCCCAGATCAGCGGTGATCTGCTCCGCCATGCGATCGAGAGCGACTTCGACTTCCTCTTGCGTGATCAGGCAGTCGGCACTTTCCATGACATCGCGCATGGTGGTCAGGGACTGGTGAAAATCGGGATCTAGTTTGGGCATTGAGAGCTCATGTCGCTGAAGGGTAATCGGGACGGGAGGTGGGATCGTTCAGTTCTGGGCCATGGCCTCGAGGCGAGCGTGAACGCGGCGCCAGCGGCCCAGTGCTTCCAGGGCTTCAGGCTCGGGACGGGCCCGACCATAGCGTAGCCGCTTCGCCGGGCGGAACGAACGGCCCTGGCAGGCATCCAGCACCTCGAGAGCGGCAGCGCGGTCATTGCACACCAGCACCATGTCGCAGCCTGCGTTCAGCGCAGCCTGAGCACGCTCACGCGGGCCGCCGGCGAATCCAGCGCCGGCCATGCCGAGATCGTCGGAAAATATCGTTCCCTTGAAGCCGAGCGATTCACGCAGAAGACCCAGCCAGCTGTTGGAGAAGCCGGCGGGCCGGGCATCGAAGGCGCTATAGATGACATGGGCGGGCATAACGCCATCGAGTCGGCCGGCCAGATCGGCGAAGGGTACCAGATCATGGCCTCGCAGGGCATCGAGGGGCCGATCATCGACGGGCAGCTCCAGGTGCGAATCGGCGGCGACACCACCATGGCCTGGAAAGTGCTTGCCCACTGCGGCCATGCCGGCCTCATGCAACCCGGCCACGAAGGCCTCGCCCATGGCGGAAACTTCGACGGGGTCGCGGGAAAAGCTGCGATCGCCGATCACGCTAGAAATGCCGCTATCGACATCGAGCACCGGCGCGAAGCTGAAATCGAATCCACAGGCGGCCATTTCCATACCCATCAACCAGCCGGCGTCCAGGCAGAGCCGCAGGGTAACTTCCGGAGCAACAGCATAGTCGCGGCCGATGCGACCCATGGAGGGTATGCGGGTCACGCCCTGGCGCAGTCGCTGCACCCGTCCGCCCTCCTGGTCGACCGTCAAGAGTAGCTCGGGCCGCAGGCGACGTATGGCATCACAGAGTGAGCGAACCTGACGTGCATCCTCGATATTGCGGGAGAAGAGAATCACCCCGCCGACCTCGGGACGGAGCAGTAGCCTGCGCTCGTCGTCGGTCAGCCGCGTGCCTTCCAGATCCAGCATCACCGGGCCGAGGGTCTGCGTCATGATCGGATTCCTTGGGGCTAGAAGGAGGCTGATTCTAGATCAAAGTTGGCCTAGGGAACAGCCATCCGCAAGGCCCTGCCGCCCCACCTCTCAGTCGTGCAGCCACACGGGGGTGCCGGGAGTGGCCACGGAGAACACCTGGAGCAATGATGCGGCGCTCAGACGAATGCAGCCGTGGGAACGCGGCTCCCCCATGGGCTGGTCGGGGGGCGTGCCGTGCAGGTAGATATAGCGCCGCTGGCTGTCGACCTCTCCGCCGCGGTTGACCCCTCGCTCCAGCCCGCAGAGCCAAACGATACGGGTGAGTATCCAGTCGCGCTGGGGATGCGCCTCGGCCAGTTCCGGAGAATACCGTTCGCCGGTAGGGCGACGACCCCGAAACACCGTACCCGGCGGCAGCCCGTCACCGATGGCAGCTCTCACGTAGTGCCAGCCCAGCGGCGTGCAGCCGCTACCCTCCTGCTGGCCGGTGCCTGCCAGGGCGGTGGATACGGACCATTCGGCCTGGAGCCTTGCGCCCTGCCATTGGACCAGGCATTGACGCGCAACGTCGACTTCCAACCAGTTGCCCGTTGGCGGCGGCAGTTCGGTCAGACGCGGGGTGCGCATATCAGCTCGCCTCGGCCTTCGGCATGGGGGGCGGTGGAAGCGGCGCGTTCATGGCGGCCACCACGACCGGCCGCAAACGGCGGATCAGATCACGCACGGAGACATGCTCCTGATAATCCTTTTCGGCGATGTCACGCAACGCATCCAGCCCGGACAAGGTGAAGATGACGGTGCCCAGCACAAAGTGTAGCCGCCAGAAACGCTCGGAGTCGGGCAAATCGGGCGTTGCCAGTCGAACCAGATCGGTGAAGCGGGAGAATACGCTGCCGTACTCGTCCTGGATGTAACGACGTAGATGTCCCTGGGCCTGGCTGTAGGCGAGCCCCAGCAGCTTCATGAACACCTTGAGGCTGTGACGCTCGGCGGGCACATCCAGCACGGTGCGGGCCATGGTTTCCAGCAGCACTTCCAGCGGAATGACGCCACCGGCATACTGTGCTTCCAACTCGTCGAGGGCATGATGGAAGCGCACGGTGAACGGATCCAGATAGCGGGCAAATACCGCCTGGATCAGCGATTTCTTGGAGCCAAAGTGATAGTTCACCGCAGCCAGATTGACCCGCGCCTTGCTGGTTATGGTCCGCAGGGAGGTTTCCGCAAAACCACGTTCGGCGAACAACACTTCGGCAGTATCGAGAATGCGTGTGACGGTATCGGTTTGAGCCATTTTGCTGGTCCCGCTGGAAACGAGTGTTTAAAACATTACAAAAGTCTACGTGATTTCAATGCCTCGCTCAAATCGGATGACTATTGGCTGTTTGAAACGCGGTGAGTACCAGGGAATCGATTGCCTTTTTACTGGATAGACTTCCATGCTGTATACTTGAACAATACTCAAGGCACCGCTACCCGGAGGTCGCATGACACGCCCCCTCACCTCGCGCCAGCAAAACGTCTTCGACTTCATCGTCAAGACGATGAATGAGTTCGGCTACCCGCCGACCCGTGCCGAGATCGCACGTGCCCTGGGCTTTCGCTCTCCCAATGCAGCCGAGGAGCACCTGCGGGCCCTGGAGCGCAAGGGTGTCATCCGGGTCATCCGTGGTACGTCGCGGGGTATTCGCCTGCCGGCGCAGGATGCCGAGCCGGTCGGGGGCGAACCCGCCGTGGAAGGCTTGCCGATCATCGGCGAGGTGGCGGCCGGCAGCCCTATCCTTGCCGCCGAGCACATCGACCGTTACTGCCCACTGCCTCCCGAATTCTTCACCCCCCGTGCCGACTACCTGCTCAAGGTACGCGGCCTCTCCATGAAGGATGCCGGTATCCTCGAGGGCGACCTGCTGGCCGTGCACCGCACGGACCGAGTTCGCGACGGCCAGATCGTCGTCGCCCGGCTTGAGGACGATGTCACCGTGAAGCGCTTCCATCGCAACGGTCATCGGGTCGTCCTCGAAGCCGAGAATGCCGCTTTTGCGCCTATCGAAGTGGACCTGCGCCATCAGTCGCTGGATATCGAAGGCATAGGCGTGGGGGTGATCCGCGGCGGCAGCGGCCAGGCGCTATGATGAACTCGGTCACGCTCGGCTAGCTGTCGGACGGTCGCTCATGGATCCCGTGCGCAAGATACTGCATGCCGATTGCGACTGCTTCTATGCCGCGGTGGAAATGCGCGACAACCCGGCGCTGCGCGAGATTCCGCTGGCCATCGGCGGCAGCGCTGAGGGTCGCGGTGTTATCGCCACATGCAACTACCCGGCTCGGGCCTATGGCATTCACTCCGCCATGCCGACGGCAAGAGCCCTTCGGTTGTGCCCGCATCTCACCCTCCTCTCCGGCGACTTCGAGCGCTATCGCGAAGCCTCGCGCCGGATCCAGGCCATTTTCCATGAGCTCACCCCGCTGGTGGAGCCGCTGTCGCTGGACGAAGCCTTTCTCGATGTCACGGCCGTGACACGCTTCTCCGGCAGCGCCACCTGGATGGCACGCTGGTTGAAGGAGGAGTGCCAGCGACGGGTGGGCATCACCGTTTCGGTGGGTGCCGCCCCCTCGAAGTTTCTGGCAAAGATCGCCAGCGACTGGGAGAAGCCCGACGGCCTGACGGTGATTTCGCCGGATCGAGTCGATGCCTTCATCGAGACACTGCCAGTCACGAAGCTGCATGGCGTGGGGCCGGCCACCGCTCGGCGGCTGAAGTCATTGGATATCGATACCTGCCACGACCTGCAGCGGCTGCCCCAGGACCGGCTGATCCAGGAGTTCGGCAAATTCGGCCATCGCCTGTTCGAGCTGGCCCGTGGTATCGACGTCCGCCCGGTGAGGGTGGAACGAGAGCGCAAGTCGGTCAGCGTGGAGACCACCTTTGCCACCGACCTTCCTGGCCTGCCCGACTGTCACCGGGAGCTGGCGGCGCTGTGTGATCGCCTGGAATCCCGCCTCGCGCGCCATGGGCACCCGCCGCTGGCGGGGCTGTTCGTCAAGGTGCGCTTTGACGATTTCAGCCTGACGACCATGGAGGCACGCGGCGGAACGCTCTGCAGCCAAACCTTCAACGCCCTGCTGGCACAAGCCTGGGCGCGCAAGAAGCGACCGGTGCGACTGCTGGGTGTCGGGGCGAGGCTGGTGCCTGAGGACGCCAGGCGGCAGCTGGCTCTTCCTCTGTAGCCCCCTGTCACGGCGCCCTGCCCTATTTGGTGTCGATATAGCGATGATCGTTGAAGGTGGCCACCCAGCCGGGATGGTAGACCATGAGGATGCTGAGCAGCATGCCGGTGAGGAAGGCCTCCGAAGGCATCAGCAGCGGTAGAAAGAGAGCGTACTCCCGCGCCAGGTAAATCGCGTCCGGGTCAGACGCCCCCAGCATCACCAGCCCAAGGCCCGCCAGCCCGGTGCCGAGCGTGGCCAGGGCTGCACCAAAGAAGCCGCAGAGAAAGAGAAAGATCATCAGGTTGTCCGGCAGGCGTCGATCCACCAGACGCCAGACCAGCACGATCACACCGACGGGTATCACGCCGGTGATCAGCACGTTGGCGCCCAATAGCGGCCAGGCCGTCTTGCCGAGCAGGACCAGGGCCAGGTTGGCGATCAGGTTGGTGACCATCGCCAGGGGTGCCTTGAAGATCAGCGTGAGCAGCGCCGTGAACATGAGGTGAAGGGTCAGCCAGTCGACGGCCTGGGCACGCAGTTGCCAGAACAGTACCACGGCAACGGTGGCCGCCAGCCAGCGATGCTGCAGCGCCCTGTCCGCCAGCAGCGCACCCCAGGGCCGCTGAGCCAGGGCAAGCCCCATGATGCAGAACGACAGGATACCGCAGGTGATCAGCAGCCAGGGTGCCAGCATGGGCTCGGAAAACGACATGACCGTCTCCAGGAAGCAGGCTCAGGCAAAGACAACCGTCTTGTTGCCGTGGATCAGCACTCGATCTTCGAGGTGCCAGCGTAGACCTCGCGCCAGTACGGCCTTCTCTACATCGCGACCGAAACGCACCAGGTCGCCGGGGGTATGGCAGTGACTGACCCGATGGATGTCCTGTTCAATAATCGGGCCGGCGTCAAGTTCCTCGGTCACGTAGTGGCAGGTGGCACCGATGAGCTTGACCCCTCTGTCATGGGCCTGATGATAAGGACGAGCGCCGGCAAAGGAAGGCAGGAAGCTGTGATGGATATTGATCACCCGCCCGGCGTATCGCTGGCATAAATTCGGCGGCAGAATTTGCATGTAGCGTGCCAGCACCACCGTATCGGCTTCCAGCGCTTCCACCCGGGACTCGATTTCGGCAAAGGCTGCAGTCTTGTCGGTGGCGTCGACGGGAACATGAAAATAGGGCAGCCCATGCCATTCCACCATGCCTCGCATATCGGGATGATTGGAGATCACGCCGACGATATCGCCTTCCATCTCTCCGGCGGTCCAGCGATAGAGCAGGTCCACCAGACAGTGTGATTCGCGGGACACCATGACCACCACCCGCGGGCGCTGGCGCGTATCGCGCAGAGCCCACTCCATCTCGAATTCCCGCGCCACCGGTTCGAAGGCTTGTCTCAACGCATCGCCGGTCATGTCGATGGAGTCGGCGAGGATTTCATAGCGCATGAAAAAGCGACCCGAGGCCAGGTCGGAATGCTGACTGGCCTCGGTAATGGAGCCACCATGGCCGGAAATAAAACCGGAAACGCGTGCCACGATGCCGCGGCGATCAGGGCAGGAAACGACCAGACGGTAGTAGTGGGACATGGGCAACCATCGACTTGCTGAGCGTGGATCGAAGAGCGCGCATTGTAGCGAACTCAGGGGCACGAGACACGTCGAAAACTGGTATTGAGACCTGGATAGTGGCCCGGGGACTCGGATTGTGGAGGGCCGCGACGATCCCGTATAGTAACGCTTCCATGCCTGACCATGATGTGCCGATGATTTCATCCCGCGCCACCATTCGCCCACGCCGTAGAAAACCGCTTCATTTCCTGCCGCTGGGAGGCTGTGGCGAGATCGGCATGAACCTTGGGCTCTATGGGCATGACGACGAGTGGATCGCCGTCGATTGCGGCATGATGATACGCCAGGACCTCCCCGACAGCCCGCTGCAGGTTCCCAGCCTGGACACCGCCGATGCCCTGGGCATCACGCCTTCCGCGCTACTCATCACCCATGGCCATGAAGATCATATCGGTGCCGCGGCCTGGCTCTGGCCGAGATGGCAATGTCCGGTGCATGCCACTCCGCTGGCAGCCGGGTTGCTCCGGGCCAAGTTCACCGAACGCGGGCTTGCCACCGATGCCATCCAGGTGATCGAACCGGGCGAGGCGCTCGAAACAGGCCCCTTCACCCTTCGCTACCTGCCGTTGACCCACTCCATACCGGAGAGCTGTGCCCTGTTGATCGCGGCGGGTGGCTATCGCGTGCTGCATACCGGCGACTGGAAACTCGACCCCGAGCCTTTGATCGGCCCACCCATCAAGGGCGCCCTGTTCCGGGCCCTGGCACCGGTGGATCTGGTGGTGGGGGATTCCACCAATGCCCCCCTCCCCGGCCACTCACGCAGCGAAGGCGAAGTGGCGCGTGCTCTCGAGCATCGATTGAGCCAGTGTACCGGCCGAGTGGTAGTCTCCTGCTTCGCCAGCAACCTGGCCAGGGTGCTCGCTATCGCGCTGGCCGCCGAGCGCTGCGGCCGCCGGGTGAGCCTCATGGGCCGAGCCATGGAGCGCATGGTGGGTGTGGCACGCGGGCTAGGTTATCTCGACGACATGCCCCCGCTGGTCCCGGTCAGCGACCTGGGCTATCTGCCTGCGGAAGAAGTGCTGGTCATCGCCACCGGCAGCCAGGGCGAGCCTCGCGCCGCGCTAAGCCGCCTGGCCAGCGGCAGGCATCACAGCCTCGAACTGAGGTCGGGCGATACCGTGATCTTCTCGGCCAAGGCGATTCCGGGCAACGAGCCACCGATCGAGCGGCTGAAGCATGGGCTCAGGCGACTCGATGTGACAATCTGGGATGAATTCAACCATCCGGAGCTACACGCTTCCGGTCATCCGGCCCAAGAGGAACTGCGCACCTTCTACGGCTGGATCAAGCCGAAACACCTGCTGCCGGTTCACGGGGAACCGCAACATCAACGTGCCCACAGGACGCTTGCCGAAACCCTTGGCATCCAGGCGCCGCTGGCGCCCGTCAATGGCGACCTGATTCGCCTGGATGGTGATGGCCTGACCCTGGAAGCCAGGCACCCTCAGCGCCCATGCATCGTCAGCCAGAATGCCGTGACCCCACTGCCGGGACTCGCCGCCGAACGCGGCTCATCCCGTAACGGCATCCTCTATCTCGCACTACCAGTCGCCTCGACTGGACCGGGCTGGACGCGCATCGGGCGATTGATGCTGGATGCACATCGCGTCAGTGCGCTGGATGAAGACGAGCTCGCCGACTGGCTCGATGAACGCCTGGAAGCGTTGCAGGCCGGAAGCCTGGCCGAACTGCGCCTGGCTCTGGAGCCATTACTGACGGCCTGGATGGCGGAACATCTGCGGCAGTTGCCGGACATACATCTGCAATTACTGGCGGTGGAGGCCCCGGCGTTTACCGACAGAGATTGACCGCCGGGAGCCTCCGCCTATTCTATCAAGAGCCGGTCTATCAAAAGCCCGGTCGATCAAGAGCCCCCGGCATTCTTCGGTGGACGACCACGCTTACGGCGCGGCGGCTCCCCCACGAGATCTTCCACAGAGAGACCGGCATCGCTCATGGCCTCGCGGATCTCAGCCAGCTTCTTTTCCTTGTCCGCCTCCTCCTTTTCGCGGAGCTTGTCTTCTTCTTTTTTCTGCTCGATTACCTCGCCAATGACATCGGAGAGCTTATTCAGCTGCTCCATGCTCAGCTGGCGAGCGGCGGCACGAGCCACGTTCTTGTTACGGGCGATGCGCTCCAGGGTTTCGCTGGACATTGGCCTCCTCCATACATAAAACGACGAGCAAGCTGAATCGCTTACTCGTCAAAAGTATATGTCCTGTTGACCAATTGGCAAGAAATGCAGATGCAGAAATGTGACTTTTTTCTTCAAATAAGAAACGAAAATGAAGGGATGAAGGCGTGTTTATCCACCCGTCATGTTCATGAAGCGCACCACCTGTACCTCGCCATCGGTCGTGAAATAGTGGCGCTCTGGCTTGAGGGGCAAGGCTTCCACGATGGCCGTTTTCAAGGCATCGATATCGCCGGGATGACGACGCAGCACAGCACGCAGATCAACGGAGTGCTCATTACCCAGGCAGAGCAGCAGGCGCCCTTCGACGGTCACCCTGACTCGGTTGCAGGTAGAACAGAAGTTGTGACTGTGCGGTGAAATGAAGCCCACACGCGAATCGCTGTCGCCCATGCGAAAGTAGCGAGATGGTCCCAGGGTGGATTCCGTGGTCGGAATCAGGGGGTATCGCTGCTCGATGAGATCTTGCACTTCATCGCTGGAACAGAAGGTTTCGGCCCGGGAATGGTCGGAGACGTCTCCCAGCGGCATTTCCTCGATGAAGCTGATGTCGAGACCTTCACTGCGCGCAAAGTCCACAAGGTCGACCACCTCATCGTCATTACGCCCTTTCAGAACCACGGCATTGAGCTTGATGCGCTCGAAGCCAGCCGCCTTTGCCGCGCGGATACCGTCCAGAACACGGGCCAGATCACCGGTGCGCGTCAATTGACGAAAGCGCTCGGCATCGAGCGTATCCAGGCTGATATTGAGCCGCTTGAGACCCGCCTCACGCAGGCGATGCGCGTGTTTCACCAGGCCTGCACCGTTGGTGGTCATGGCGAAATCCCTGAGCCCGGGAAGACAGCCGATGTCCTCGACGAGGCGGCCGATGTCGCGCCTGACCAAGGGTTCGCCGCCCGTCAGGCGAACTTTTTCGACCCCCATTTCGACGAAGGCGCGAGCCACCATGCCGAGCTCCTCCAGCGTGAGAACCTGGGCACGAGGCAGAAAAGTCATCTCCTCGCTCATGCAATAGACACAGCGAAAGTCGCAGCGGTCCGTGACGGATATGCGGACATAACGCACGCGCCTACCGAAGTCGTCGATCAGCTCAGAGGGTACTGTCATTATCGCTCTCCCAGCGGCTGGCATCCTGGTGGTCCGAATCGCGCTCCGCAACCCAGTAGTCGCCCGAGACACTGTGTTCCTTTTTCCAGAAGGGGGCGCGGGTCTTGAGATAATCCATGATGAAATCACAGGCCTCGAAGGCCTCACGACGATGCGCACTGGCCACGACTACCAGTACGATAGGATCTCCCGGGGTCATGCGTCCAACGCGATGGATGACGCGGACGCCCTGAAGCGGCCAACGCGCCTCGGCATCGCTGACGATCCCGCCGAGCGCCGACTCCGTCATGCCCGGATAGTGTTCAAGGGTCAATGCCGTGACATCGGGACGCTCGTTGAAGTCACGAACCAGGCCGGTAAAGCTCACCACGGCGCCGATATCGGTGCGGCCCGCCAGCAATAACCGCTGCTCGACACCCGCATCGAAGGGCTCCTGTCGCACCTCAATCTTGGCTGCCTGTACCATATCAGCCCCCCGTGACCGGTGGGAAGAAGGCGATTTCGTCTTCGTTGGTGATGGGCGTGCTGTCCACGGCCATCACCTGGTTGACCGCACATAGCACGCGTCCCTCCGAGAGGCGCGCGAATCGCTTGTCGCGACTGACCAGCGCCGATTTCAAGCCTCCCACGTCAGCGCTTGCTAGGCTATCCAGCGGCAGGGAAAGCTCGCTGACACCAAGCAGTTCACGCAGCTCGGCCAGGAACTTGACCCGCAGGCAGGGATCCTCGATATCGCAGCGGGTGCCCACGGAGACCTGTCCCGCCACGCCTTCACCGGTCACGATCGGTGCCGGTGCGGCGGTACTGTCACGGTGGGGGGGTGTCTCACGCTGATAATCCCCCGACTTGCCCCCGGTCTTGGTGTCGAGATGGATACCGCCTATCTCCATGTCCTTGTCTACCGCCTTGCACATGTCATAAAGCGTCAGGCAGGCCACGGAAACTGCCGTCAAGGCCTCCATTTCTACTCCGGTGCGGCCATTGAGCCGACAGGTCGCGTTTACCTCGACCCGTGACGCTGCCTCGTCGAGCCGAAACTCAATGCTGACCTTGGACAGCGCCAGCGCATGACATAGTGGAATCAGTTCATGGGTCCGCTTGGCGGCCTGGATACCGGCGATTCGCGCGGTTGCCAGCACATCCCCCTTGGGTAGCCCTCCTTCGCTGAGCAGCGCCAGTGTCTCGGGCTTCATCTGGATGTAGCCTGACGCACTCGCCTCCCGACGACTTTCGGGCTTGTCGGCGACATCCACCATATGAGCTTCGCCGCGTTGATTGAGATGGGTCAGTGTCATGAAGGCATGCCTCGGCAGATATCAGCAAACGGTTGTATGGTAACGACCTCGTCCCTGGCCACGTTCTCGCAGTCGGCGGCGATCTCGATCAGACAGTTGGCGGCCACCATGGAAGAGAGAATGCCGGAGCCCTGATGACCAGTGCTGCGTACACGGAGCTGCCCGCGGGCATCGCTGTAAAAGATGCCACGCAGGAAATCGACGCGCCCTTTCCTGCTCGGCAGGTCGCTCTCTGCGCGTGCCGTGAGTCGGCATGGGTCTGGCGCCTCGGAGCCCTGAAGCCGCCTGAGCACCGGCGCGACGAATTGCAGGAAGGTGACCATGGCTGCCACGGGGTTCCCTGGCAGGCCGAAAAATGGCGTCTGCTGCGTCCCGAGTCGCCCGCAGGCCAATGGCCGGCCGGGACGGATGGCAATCTTCCAGAAACCCAGCTCACCCACCTCCGCCAGGACCGCACGTACCTGGTCGGCTTCGCCCACCGACACGCCGCCACTGGTGATGACCAGGTCGGCATCGCCTGCGGCGCCGGCAAGGGCGGCGATCATGACATCACGATCATCGGGTAGGATGCCAAGGTCGCACACCTCACCGCCATGCTCGGCGACAAGCCCTGCCAACGAGAAGCGATTGGCGTCGAATATTCCGGCCGCCGGCAGCGGCTCGCCCGGAGCGGTCACCTCGTCTCCCGTGGAAAAGATGGCCACGCGTGGCCGACGATGGACGAGGGCCTGCGCCATGCCCAATGACGCCACCAATCCCAGTTCCGCCGATCCCAATCGGGTTCCCGCGGCAAGCGCAATGGCGCCTCGGGCGATGTCCTCACCGGCGAAACGTACATGCTGCCCTTTGCGCACCGAGTCCGGATGCTGGACCCGGGCACGGTGATCGTGAAGCTCGACCTGTTCGCGCATGATCACCGTGTCGGCACCGATTGGCAACGGCGCGCCTGTGGTGATACGCAGGCATTCGCCGGGCGCCAGTCGACCCACATGACGATGTCCAGCCAACACCTCACCGACCAGGGCCCAGCTCTCGGGGAGCCGCCCGTCGGCTTCCGGCCAGGCCAGGGCAATCCCGTCCATGGCACTGTTGGTGTTCTGGGGCACATCGATGGGCGAGACGAGGGACTGGGCGAGTACCCGACCGTGCAGGTTCTGGAGGGGCTGCCATTCGTCGCCCAGAGGCCGCGGCGCCAATTCGAGAGCGGCGGCTCTCGCTTCATCCACCGTCAACATGCGCTCCCCGAAGTCGAAACAGGATAGGCTCATGTCTCTGGCTCCCGAGGCGAGCGCTCGGACGGCCACCGCGCCGGCCAGGCCGCCACCCAGTCAACGAGCGAATCCAGGTCATCGAGGGGCAGCGCTTCGACCCCCTTGGGCAGGATCAAGGACTCGGCACTGGCCACCGCCTTGACCCAGGGGTCCTCGGCAACCCTCAGGGGTTTGCCGACCTCCTCGCGATACAGCTCCAGCTTGGGCAGCGGCCAGGCCTTGAAGCCCTCCACCAGCACCAGGTCGGGACGCTGGGGACGCATCATCTCGATCAGCGTTGCGAGATCGGCTTCCTCCTGATGTGGCGTTTCCATCATCAGCGCCAGGCGCGCCCGGGAGGCAACCAGCATGGGCGATGCCCCTGCCATTCGCAGGCGGTGGCTGTCCTTGCCCGGCTGGTCGACATCGAAGCCGTGGTGAGCATGCTTGATCACCGCGACACGCAACCCACGGGCAGTCAGCGCCGGCAGCAGTCGCTCCAGCAGCGTGGTCTTGCCGGTACCGCTCCAGGCCGCGATGCCCAGCAGGGGCAGGCCTTCATCGAGCGGCAGAGGGGCGTGGCTCACGGCACTCATCCCGTCCGGGTCTCCTCGTCCAGGCGCGCCTCGAGACGCTGTTTGTCATCCTCGGTATTCAGGTTGGCGAAGCTTGCCGGGCAGTCGCTGAAGTCGACGCGATACCAGTCATGACGCGCGTACCAGCGGTCGATCTTGCGCTCGCCGGCGACCAGCGCCGCCTCGAGGTCGTCAGCCAGCGAGACCCGAAGCAGCGCCACGACCGGATGAAGGCGATCCCCGTCATGGGCCACGGCGATATCGCCCTCACCGATGCCTGCCACCAGACGCTCCACGAGATCCATGGGCAGTGCGGGACTGTCGCAGGGCACAACGATCAGCCAGGGTGTCTGGGCGGTACGCAGGCCGGTGTAGATACCCATCAGCGGCCCCTGATAGTCACCCTCGATGTCTGCAACAACTCGATCAGCCAGGCTGCTGTAGGCCTCGTGATGTCGATTGGCATTGATCCATACACTGGCTACTCTGCCCTCGAGACGCTCCCGAACATGCGCCACCAGCGGTCGACCGGCGAAGGGTTCCAGCCCCTTGTCCCGCCCGCCCATGCGCCGACCCTGCCCACCGGCCAGGATCAGGCCTGTCACGTCATGCCTAGGATTCATCATGGCTCCTGCTGCCCGTTCCGGAATGCTTCCCATGATGCCCTAGCCAGCGCCACGGTGCCATGACGGGGCGCCTTCATCGCTGCTTACCATGATGCGGATCACTCTCGATGTTTATGCAAGGCATGGCCAGCAGGTATGATGTGTCAAACAAATCGAACGGACCCGACGGAAGCTGACGATGGAAGCATTGAATGTAGGAACCCGACTACGCGAACTGCGCAAGGCACGCAAGCTCTCCCAGCGTGAACTGGCCAAGCGGGCCGGCGTCACCAACAGCACCATCTCGCTTATCGAGCAGAACAGCGTCAGCCCCTCGGTGAGTTCGCTCAAGAAGATCCTCGATGCCCTGCCGGTATCGATCAGTGCCTTCTTCGCCGGTGACGAGCCCGCCCCGCCCCGAGCCTTCTACACTGCCGACGAGCTCACCGAGATCGGCGACGGCAATCTCTCCTGGCGGCTCGTGGCGGCTCGCCGTCCGGACCGCAGCATATCGATCATCCACGAGCGCTATCCCCCGGGGGCCGATACCGGCACGGACATGCTGGAGCACGAAGGCGAAGAAGGCGGCGTGGTGATCTCAGGTGAGATCGAGCTCACCGTGGCCGGAGAAGTCCGGGTGCTCGGCGCCGGAGACGCCTACTACTTCGACTCGCGGCTGCCCCACCGATTCCGCAATATCGGCGACGTTGAGTGCGTCATCGTCAGCGCCAACTCCCCACCCACCTTCGCAGAGGGCGGCAGGGAGACTCATCACGCCTGATTGGCACCCGCGGCCTGCGCCGGGCGCCATCTCAGGCAGCCGTCGGCGGCCTTACTCTTCCTCGTCGGCACCGGGCAGCACCCAGTTCAGCACGATGCCGACCAGCGCGGCGAGGCTGACGCCTTGCAGGGTGAACTGGCCGCCGCCGAACTGCATGCCGCCGATGCCGAAGACCAGGATCAGCGATACCACCACCAGGTTCCGCGGTGCGGTCAGCGAATGGCCGGCGCGGACCAGTGTGTTCATGCCCACCACGGCAATGGACCCGAACAGCAGGGTCATGATGCCTCCCATGACCGGACCGGGAATGGTCTGCAGCAAGGCACCCAGCTTGGCAACGAATGCCAGCACAATGGCGATGAAGGCGGCCACCACCATGATCCTGGGATCGAAGGCCCGGGTCAGCGTCACCGCCCCGGTCACTTCGGAATAGGTCGTGTTGGGCGGGCCACCGAAGAGCGCCGCCGTGGATGTGGCCAGGCCGTCACCCAGCAGGGTGCGGTGGAGCCCCGGTTTCTCCAGGTAGTTCTTCTTCGTCACCGAGCCGATGGCCACCATGTCGCCGATATGCTCGACGGCCGGGGCGATGGCCACGGGGATCATGAACAGGATCGCCGCCCAGTGGAAACTGGGTGCCGTGAAGCTGGGGATTGCCAGCCAGGCAGCATCGCGCACCGGCGCGAAATCCACCACCCCCATCAGCAGCGCCAGCGCGTAGCCGGCGACGATACCACCCATGATCGGGATCAGCCGCAGCATGCCGCGGCCGAAAACCGCCAGCACCAGGGTCACCAGCAGGCTTGCCATGGAGAGGAAGATCGCCGGCCCGTAGCCGATATGGTCACTGGTTTCGCCGGTGGCCATGCTCACCGCCACCGGGGCTAGGGCCAGACCGATCACCATGATCACCGGCCCGACCACCACCGCTGGCAGCAGCCGGTGTAGCCAGACGGTGCCCTTGAGACGCACCGCCTGGGAGATCGCGACATAGACCAGACCGGCCGCCATCAGGCCACCCAGGGTCGCCGAGACGCCGAAACTGGCCACCGAGCCCTGGATCGGTGCGATGAAGGCGAACGACGACGCCAGGAAAACCGGTACCGTAACGCGAGTCACGCCATGGAAGATCAGCGTACCCACACCGGCGGTGAACAGCGCCACGCTGGGGTCGAGCCCGGTCAGAAGCGGTACCAGCACCAGGGCGCCGAAGGCCACGAAGAGCATCTGGGCCCCGGTCAGCAGGGTCTTGGGCAGGGAGTCGACCGGCGTCTGGGCCGCCGCCGCTTGTTCGTTCATGGGGTGTATTCCTTCTTGTATATCGTTGCTATGGGTCGAAGGCGTCCTGCCAGAAAAACGCCCCTGGATGGCGATCTCAGGGGCGTGATGTTTCCATGTTCCGGTGTTTAGCGAGTGCCGAAGATCTTATCCCCCGCATCACCGAGCCCGGGGACGATATAGCCGTTCTCGTCGAGGTGATCGTCGATGCCCGCGGTGTAGATCTCGATGTCCGGATAGGCGTCCTGCACGCGCTTGATGCCCTCGGGCGCCGCCACCAGCACGATGACCTTCATATGCTTGCAGCCGCGATCCCGCAGCATGTCGAGGGTCGCCACCATGGTGCCGCCGGTGGCCAGCATCGGGTCGATGACCAGTGCCATGCGCTCGTCGAGGTCACCGGCGAACTTGGCGAAGTAGGGTACCGGCTCGAGGGTCTCTTCATCGCGGTAGAGTCCGACCACGCTGATGCGTGCACTGGGAATCAGGTCGGTCACACCGTCGAGCATGCCGAGCCCGGCACGCAGGATCGGCACGATGGTGACCTTCTTGCCCTTGAGCAGCTTCACCGGAATGGGCTTGCCGCTCCAGCCGTCGATCTCCTGGGTCTCGAGCTCGAGATCCTGGGTCGCCTCGTAGGTGAGCAGCTTGGCCAGCTCACCGGCAAGCTCGCGAAAGCTCTTGGTGCTGATGCCCGCTTCGCGCATCAGTCCCAGCTTGTGCTGGACCAGCGGATGATTGATGGCATGAACGCTCATGGGCAGACCTCTCAGGCGACGGGTGGGCGGGCGGAGGCATTCTACCTTCATCCGCCGTTGAGGTTAAGGCGCGGATTCGGGCGAGTCGGGTAGCTGCCAGTGAATCGGTTCACGCCCGTTCTGATCGAGAAAGGCGTTGGCCCGGGAAAAGTGGTGGTTGCCGAAGAATCCTCGATGGGCCGAAAGCGGCGAGGGATGCGGCGACTCCAGCACCAGGTGACGCCCGGTATCGACCAGCGCCTTTTTCTGGCGGGCATGACTCCCCCACAGCAGGAAGACGCTCGGCTCGGCATGGGCGCTGACCGTGGCGATGGCGCGGTCGGTAAAGATTTCCCAGCCGCGGCCGCGGTGAGAGCCGGCACTGCCCTGCTCCACCGTCAGCGAGGTATTGAGCAGGAGCACACCCTGCCGGGCCCAGGACTCGAGTGTGCCATGGGCAACCGGCCGGAAGCCCACATCGTCGGCCAGCTCCTTGTAGATGTTCTTCAACGAAGGCGGCACCGGCACGCCGGGACGAACCGAGAAGCAGAGCCCGTGCGCCTGGTCGGGGCCGTGATAGGGATCCTGCCCCAGAATCACCACCTTGACCCGGTCCAGCGGCGTCAGCTCGAAGGCGCGGAACCAGTGCGACGAGTGCGGGTAAATGACCTTCCTGGCCGCCTTCTCGGCCGCCAGGAAATCACGCAGCGACTGCATGTAGCTCGCCTGGAACTCGTCACCGAGCCACCGGCACCAGCTATCGGGTAGCGGGCAACTCATGGCTCAGCGCTTGACCTGGTCAACGAGGGGTTCGACATAGGCGATGCCCATGTCCCAGGGAAACTGGATCCAGCAGTCCTGGGCCACCTCGGTGAGATATTGATCTACCAGCGGACGCCCTTCGGGCTTGGCGTAGACAGTGACGAAATGCGCCTTGGGCAACATCTCGCGCACCTTGCGAGCCGTCTTGCCGGTATCGACCAGGTCATCGACCAGCAGCCAGCCATCGCCATCGTGGTCGACCCCCTTCAGCACGTCGAGGCCGCCCTGACTCATGTGGTCATAGCTGCTGATGCAGACGGTATCGATCAGCCTGACGTTGAGCTCTCGGGCGATCAGCGCCGCCGGAATGAGTCCGCCGCGGGTGATGGCGACGATGCCCTTGAAGTCACGTTCGACCAGCCGATGGCAGAGCTCGCGCACGTCGCGATGGAGTTGGTCCCATGAGACAGTGAAGTGCTGGTGGTACCGGTTGCTCATCTCTGCCTCACTCATCTTCATTGAAGGAGCAGACCGCGAAGACGCCGAAGCCAGCTTCGCGGATCCTGCTCGACCCCCCGATCTCGGGCAGGTCGATGATGGTGGCGGTCTCGACCACATGGCCGCCGGAACGGGTGATCAGTTTGGCGGCGGCCAGCATGGTGCCGCCGGTGGCGATCAGGTCGTCCATGAGCAGGATTCGGTCCCCATGACGGAACGCGTCGGAGTGAAGCTCCACCTCGCTCTTGCCGTATTCCAGCGTATAGGTCTCGCTGATGGTCCGGAAGGGCAGCTTGCCCTTCTTGCGTACCGGCACGAAGCTGCACCCGAGCTCGTAGGCCACCGGCGCACCGATGATGAACCCCCGGGCGTCGATGGCAGCGATGGCATCGAGTTCCATGTCCTGATAGCGATGCACGAAGCTGTCGATCAGCTTGCGAAAGGCCGAGCTGTTCTGCAGCAACGGGGTTATGTCGCGGAAGTTGATCCCCGGCTGAGGCCAGTCGGGAACGGTTCGGATCACGGACTTGATGTAGTCGCCGTAGATACTCATTGCAGCTCTCGGTGAGAAGGATGATCAGTCAAGAAACAGGAATTTCAGCGTGAACAGGATGGCCAGCACGATAACGGCCGGATTCAGGTCCCGGAACCGCCCCGACAGCGCCTTGATGGCGGCATAGCTGATGAAGCCCAGCGCTATTCCTTCGGCGATGGAGAACGTCAGCGGCATGGCCAGGGCCGCGATGAGCACCGGCGCTGCATCGGTGGGGTCTTCCCAGTTGGCGTGGGCCAGGCTGCCGGCCATCAGTACGGCCACGTAGAGCAGCGCCCCGGCCGTGGCGTAGGCCGGAATGGAGCCCGCCAGCGGTGCGAAGAACAGGCTGATCAGGAACAGCACTGCCACGACCACGGCAGTGAGACCGGTGCGCCCTCCGGAAGCGATGCCCGCCGTGGATTCAATGTAGCTGGTGGTGGTAGAGGTGCCCAGTGCAGCACCGGCCATGGAGGCCCCGCTGTCGGCCATCATGGCTCGGTTCAGGCGCGGCAGTTTGCCGTCCTTGTCCAGCAGGCCACCACGGTGCGCCACGCCCACCAGGGTGCCAGAGGTATCGAACAGGTCGACGAACAGGAAGGCGAAGATCACGCTGAGCATGGCGATATCCAGCGCGCCCATCAGGTCCATGGCCATGAAGGTCGGCGCAATGGAGGGCGGCATGGACATCATCCCGCCGTACTCGTTGTGGCCCAGCACGATGGCCAGCACGGTGATGCCCAGGATGCCGATCATCACCGCGCCGGTGATTTTCAGGTAGGCCATGGCGGTGATGACGAAGAAACCCAGCAGCGCATAGATGGCCGCCGGCTCGGAGAGATCGCCCAGGGCAACGTAGGTCGCCGGATTGGAGACCACGATGCCGGCGTTCTTCAGTGCGATCATCGCCAGGAACAGGCCGATACCGGCGGCGATACCCAGCCGCAGCGAGAGCGGTATGGAGTTGATGATCCACTCGCGGATCTTGAAGATACTCAGCAGGAAGAAGCAGAAGCCGGAGAAGAACACGGCACCCAGTGCCGCCTCCCAGGTGTAGCCCATGCCCAGCACCACGCCATAGGTAAAGAAGGCGTTGAGGCCCATGCCCGGTGCCTGGGCGATGGGGTAGTTGGCCCAGAGACCCATGATCAGACAGCCGACAGCCGCCGCCAGGCAGGTCGCCACGAAGACGGCGCCGTAGTCCATGCCCGCTTCGGAGAGGATGCTGGGGTTGACGAAGATGATGTAGGCCATGGTCAGGAAAGTGGTGATCCCGGCAATGACCTCGGTCTTCACGCTGGTGTTGTGCTCTGTCAGCTTGAAGTGGTTATCGATCAGTTTTTTCAGCATTGGAGGCAATCCTGCGCATTGTTCTGGTTATCGTCCAGCGGGGCGAGAAAAGCCGCACATGGTACCCAAAGGGCACCGGCGATGCGAGGCGACCCTTGCATCATCGATGCGGCATGGTTCGCTCTTCTCATTTTCTTCGCTTCGCTCTTCTCTCTGATTTGGCAAACGCCAGGCCAAGTTTTAAGCAAACCCCAGGCCAAGCGCCAGCCGGGCCACCAACGGAAACTTGACGAAACGGTCAATCGAGCACGGTATCAGGGTTCGCGGGCGGCCAGCACGCGCTCCACGGTTTCCACGATGGCTTGGGTCTGGGGATCGACCTCGATATTCACCCGGTCCCCGGGAACCCGATCCACCAGAATGGTGCGTGCCAGCGTCTCGGGTATCAGATCGACGCAGAACCGTGGCCCATGATCGACGTTGGCAGCCCTCATCTCGCCGATGGTCAGGCTTATGCCATCCACGCCGATATAGCCCTTGGCGAAGAGGAAGCGACCCAGCGCATGGGGAACCTCGAACCAGAGCCGACGATTGTTGGGGGCCTCATCCAGCTCCACCAGCTCGGCCATGGCCATGACATGGCCGGACATGGCATGCCCGCCAATTTCGTCACCGAAGCAGGCCGCGCGTTCGATATTGACCCGGTCCCCTACCCCGAGTGCCCCCAGGTTGGTCACCTTCAGTGTCTCGCGCATCAGGTCGAACCTGACCTGCTGTCCCTCAATGGCCGATACGGTCAGGCAGACACCGTTGTGTGCGACGGAGGCACCGGGCTCCAGCCCCCGGCGCAGCTCATCGGAGAGAACCACGACATGGGTTCGGAAGGCTTCGGCCTCCTCGATGGCCACGATTTCCGCTGTTCCCTGAACGATGCCTGTGAACATGGAGTTTCCTCGTGCAGCTCCCGAGCGGGAGGATGAAATAGGGCTGGCAGTGTAGAAAGTCGCGGGCCCCACGTCCATCGCACCATTGCGATGCGCCGGAGCCGACACCATAAAAAGGCAGATCCATTCGCCGCCTTCCAGCATATTTTACTGCCGTATCGCAGGTCACCGCACAAGAAACACCGCCTCGATTGACAGCTTACGTCTTTGGTCGTAGCATTGGCCGTCACATTTAAAGGCGCCGATTTGTACCCGGATTGCGGGCGCCCATGTCGAAAGCGCTTTCGAGCGCTCTTCGACGTGAAGTGCAGCTAAAAGGGTGTGTCCAGCGTTGATGGCCACCCGTCAGGGTGGCTTTTTTTTGACACCCACTGCTCGCCCCGCAATGAAACGGCCTGCTCAGTGGAAGCCAGATGATCACTTTACGCAACGTCTCCAAGACCTACCATATCAAGGGCGGCCACAAGGACGGCGCTCGAGGCCACGTCAAGGTCGTCGAAGCCCTGAAGAACGCCGATCTCCATGTGCCCCAAGGCAGCATCCACGGCGTGATCGGCCTTTCCGGTGCCGGCAAGTCGACCCTGATCCGCTGCGTCAACCTGCTCGAGCGCCCCACCAGCGGCAGCGTGACGGTGGACGGCCAGGAGATGACCCGCCTTTCCTCCTCGGCCCTGAACCAGGCTCGCCACCGTATCGGAATGATCTTTCAGCATTTCAACCTGCTGACCACGCGCAACGTATTCGACAACGTCGCCCTGCCCCTGGAACTGATGGGCATGAAGCGCACCGCCATTCGCGAGCGCGTGATGCCCCTGCTCGAACTCACCGGGCTGACGGACAAGATCAGCCAGTATCCCGCCCAGCTCTCCGGCGGCCAGAAGCAGCGTGTCGCCATCGCCAGGGCACTGGCCAGCGAGCCGCGGGTACTGCTGTGTGACGAAGCGACCTCCGCCCTCGACCCCCAGACCACGGGCTCGATCCTGGAGCTGCTGCGCGATATCAATAAAAAACTGGGCCTGACCATCCTGCTGATCACCCACGAGATGGAAGTCGTGAAATCGATCTGCCATCGGGTGAGCCTGATTTCCGGCGGCGAGCTGGTGGAGGAAGCCGATGTCGGCGACTTCTTCACCGCCCCGGGCACGCAGCTGGGCCGCGAGTTCCTCAACGACTTCCTGCAGCTGGAACCACCCAAGGGGCTGGTCGAACGCCTGGAAGCCGAGCCCGGCGAGCATACCCACCCGGTGGTGCGCCTGGCGTTCTCCGGCGATGCTGTCTCCACCCCGCTGATCTCTCGCCTGGCACGGGATTGCGAGGTCGATGTCAGCATTCTCCAGGCCAAGGTGGAATCGATCCAGGAGCGCACCCTGGGCCTGATGATCGCCGAGCTGCTGGGGCCGGCCGAAAAGACGCGCCAGGCCATCGACTATCTCGAATCCCATGATCTTCACGTGGAGGTGCTTGGCCATGTCCAGCGCGATGATTGACCTCATCATCAAGGCCACTCTGGATACCCTCTATATGGTGGGTGTTTCCGGCATCCTCGCGGCGCTGCTCGGCGTACCGCTTGGGGTGATGCTGTACGTCACGCGGCCGCGTCAGATACTCGCCCGCCCTGCCCTGAACCAGACGCTGGGCATGGTAACCAACATCGGCCGCTCCATTCCTTTCATCATCCTGATGGTAGCCATCATCCCCTTCACCCGCATGGTGGTCGGCACCTCCATCGGCACCAATGCCGCCATCGTGCCGCTGACCATCGCCGCCATACCCTTCGTGGCCAGGCTGGTGGAAGGCGCGCTCAACGAGATACCGCCGGGCCTGGTCGAGGCCGCCCAGTCCATGGGCGCCACGCCGGGGCAGATCATCACCAAGGTGCTGCTGCCCGAGGCCCGTGGCGGCATCATCACCGGCCTGACGATCACCATCGTGACCCTGGTGAGCTACTCGGCCATGGCCGGCGCCGTGGGCGGCGGCGGCCTGGGCGACCTGGGCATTCGGTACGGCTACAACCGCTTCAACCCCACCGTCATGCTGATCACCGTGGCGATCCTGGTGGTGATGGTCCAGGGCTTCCAGAGCCTGGGCGACTATCTGGTGCGCAAATCGGATCGCAAGTAAGAGAAGTCCCCTACAAGTAAGGACAGTCCCTTAAAAGGAGAGGTACCATGCAAGTCACCCTGACCCGCCTGCTCGGCGCCGCGACACTGGCCGGCGCTACCCTGCTCGCCGGCTGCGGCGGAGACGACGCCGACACCGAGACACGTTCGATCAAGGTCGGCACCATGTCCGGGCCCGAATCCGAGGTGATGGAAGTGGCGGTCCAGATCGCCCGAGAGCGCTACGACCTCGAGGTGGAGATCATCGAGTTCACCGATTACGTATCGCCCAACGCGGCCCTGGCCGATGGCAGCCTCGATGCCAACGCCTTCCAGCACGAGCCCTACCTGCAGAGCATGGTGGACGATCGTGGCTATGACCTGACGGTTGCCGGCTACACCTTCGTCTACCCCATCGGCGCCTATTCGGAGAAGCACACCGATATCGCAGACCTGCCGGAGCGAGCCATCATCGCCCTGCCCAACGACCCCACCAACGGCGGACGTGCGATGATCCTGATGCACAACGCCGGCCTGATCGAACTGGATGACCCGGAAAACCTGGAGGCGACGCCGGTCAACGTGGTCGACAACCCGCACGACTTCCGTTTCCGCGAGATCGAAGCCGCCCAGCTGCCGCGGGTCCTTCCCGACGTGGACCTGGCCTTCATCAACAACACCTTCGCCCAGCCCGCCGGCCTGAACCTGGATGACGCCCTGATCAAGGAGGGGCCCGAGTCGCCCTACGTCAACCTGATCGCCGTGCGCAGCGGAGACGAGGAGCGCGAGGAGATCCAGCAGCTGGTATCGGCCTACCAGAGCGACGAAGTCGCCGCCAAGGCACTGGAGCTGTTCGACGGTGGCGCGGTGCCCGGCTGGCAGTAACGGAAACACTCCTCCTATCGGATATTCAACTGACCAGTATCCACGGGGCCGGCCTTGCGCCGGCTCCGTCAATTCCAGGCATGGTATCCAGGAGCCAAGATGACGCCCGACTACCCCCTCCTTGCCCGCCAGCTGGAAGCCCTGCTCGACAGCCGCGACTGGCTCACCAACAGCGCCCAGACTTGCGCCTTCATCATGCAGGAAGTACCGGAGCTCAACTGGGCAGGCTTCTACCTGCAGCGCGAACCCGAGCTGCTGACTCTCGGCCCCTTCCAGGGCAAACCCGCCTGCAATCCGATTCCGTTCAGCAAGGGCGTTTGCGGTGCTGCGGCTCGCACGCAACAGACCCAGCGCATCGAGGATGTGCACGCCATTGCCGACCACATCGCCTGCGATGCTGCCTCCCGCTCCGAACTGGTCGTGCCCATCATGACCAGAGACCGTCTATGGGGCGTACTCGACCTGGACAGCCCTCGACGCGCACGCTTCGACACCACCGACCAGGCGGGGATCGAGGCCTTGGTTGCGGTGTTCATGGCGCGCAGCGACCTGGAGTGATCGGCGCTCCAACAAGGTAGGCAACTACCGCACTGTAGGAGCATCTTCGATCCGGTCCGACGCATCGGCGACTGGAGGCCGAAGGACTCCCGGCGGCGTTACCGATGGTCGCGGTTATTGCCAGCGCGGCAGCCTCCGCCGAGGCGCCTGGCGGCGCCAGTCGCGATGGGAACCAGCGCTCCAACAGCTGCCTTCTCCACCGACGGTGCCACGTCGTTGTTGGAGTATCTTCAGATCACGACTGGAGGCCGCAGGCCTCCCGGCGGTGTTGCCGGCATTCGCGACGACAAGCAACCTTCCAGCCTCCGCCGAGGCGCCTGGCGGCGCCAGTCGCGATGGGAACCAGCGCTCCAACAGCTGCTTTTTCCACCGACGGTGCCACACAATCCTGTCGGAGGAAGCTTCAGCTCCGGTCCGACGCATCGGCGACTGGAGGCCGCAGGCCTCCCGGCGGTGTTGCCAAGGCTGTCGACGCCGCCAACGTAATCGCCTCCGCCGAGGCGCCTCGCGGCGCCAGTCGCGATGGAAACCAGCGCTCCAACAGCTGCTTTTTCCACCGACGGTGCCACACAATCCTGTCGGAGGAAGCTTCAGCTCCGGTCCGACGCATCGGCGACTGGAGGCCGCAGGCCTCCAGGCGGTATTGACGACGCCAGCGATTACCGCCAACGCAGCGGCCTCCGCCAGGCGCCTGCTGAGTCTTGTGCATAATCAGGAAAGCAAAACGCCTCGCAGCAGGGCTGTGAGGCGTTTCAGGAATCTGGTAGGACCAGGCGGATTTGAACCGCCGACCTCCACGATGTCAACGTGGCGCTCTAACCAACTGAGCTATGGTCCTGTAGAAGCTCATTACCGTGATGCGCGGGCCGAAATGCTGGTAGGACCAGGCGGATTTGAACCGCCGACCTCCACGATGTCAACGTGGCGCTCTAACCAACTGAGCTATGGTCCTGCATCCCGCGGGCGACAAAGCGCCTCGGCAACGGATGCATATCTTACCGATATCGCTGAAGTTTGCAAGCTTTCAGGGCACGCTTTTCACTCGGTCCACTGCTGTCAGCCACCCCTGGTAGAGCCGTTCCCGCTCCGCCTCCGGCATTCGCGGTACAAAGCTCTTCTCGCAGCGCCACAGCTCGGCAATTTCGTCCAGGTCTTTGTACCAGCCGAGATGCAAACCAGCCATGTAAGCGGCACCGAGAGCGGTGGTCTCGAGCACCGTAGGCCGGTCCACCTGAACGTCCAGCATGTCGGCCAGGAACTGAACCAGCCAGCCGTTCTTGACCATACCGCCATCCACGCGCAACGTGCCCGGCGACGCCTCCATGTCGTCGCGCATGCAGGCCTGAAGATCACGGGTCTGATAGCAGACCGCCTGCAGGCCGGCGGCGACGATCTCGGCGATGCCGGTATCCCGCGTCAGGCCGAAGATCGCACCGCGCGCCTTCGGGTCCCAGTGCGGCGCCCCCAGGCCGGTAAAGGCCGGCACCAGGTAGACGCTGTGGCCATCCCGGGTCTCGCGGGCCAGCGACTCCGTCTCGGCGGCGTTATCGAACAGCTTCAGGCCGTCACGCAGCCACTGCACCGCGGCCCCAGCGACGAAGATGCTTCCCTCCATGGCGTAGGTCGTCTTGCCGGCGATACGGTAAGCCACCGTGGTCAGCAGGCGATTGCGCGAAACGGCGGCCTTGTCCCCGGTGTTGACGATCATGAAGCAGCCGGTGCCGTAGGTACTTTTCCCCATGCCGGGCTCGAAGCAGGCCTGGCCGACCAGGGCCGCCTGCTGGTCCCCGACCACCCCGCCGATAGCCAGCGCCTCCCCCAGCAGGCTCGCCTCGGTATGGCCGAAATCCGCGCTGCTGTCGCGCACGTCGGGCAACAGGGCCGGGGGTATGCCGAACAGCGACAGCAGGTCGTCGTCCCACTGCTGGGTATGGATATTGAACAGCATGGTCCGGGAAGCATTGGTGGCGTCGGTGGCATGCACGCGCCCCCCGGTGAGCCGCCAGAGCAGGAAAGTGTCGACGGTACCGAAGGCCAGTTCTCCCCGCTCGGCGCGCTCGCGGGCTCCCTCGACGTGATCCAGCAGCCAGGCCAGCTTGGTCGCCGAGAAGTAGGGGTCGATCAGCAGTCCGGTACGCGCCTGTACCATGTCGGCATGGCCTCGATCCCGCAGGTCCTGGCAAGCATCCGCCGTGCGTCGATCTTGCCAGACGATGGCGTTGTAGAGCGGCTCGCCGGTTTGCCGATCCCATAGCAGCGTGGTTTCACGCTGGTTGGTGATGCCGATGCCGGCAATCCGGGAAGGCGTCCCACCGCTCTTCTCGATGACCTCCCTGCACGTCGCCACAACGGTGCCCCAGATTTCCTCGGGGTCATGCTCGACCCAGCCGTCGTGGGGGAACTGCTGGGGAAACTCTTGCTGAGCCACATGCGCAACGTTGCCACTGCGGTCGAAGAGAATGGCACGGGAGCTGGTGGTTCCCTGGTCGATGGCAAGCAGGTAGTCGGCCATGGTGTGTCCTGTCATTGTATGTTCGTTTATGATCACCAAGGGTACTGCAGTGTGTTCGCATTGCTCTACGACTTTCGACGCACTTCCCGACCGCCTCTGCCGCTAACCCAGCGAATAGCTTACAATCGTGGGATCGAAAGGGAGCCGACATGAACCAACAGCAACGCCAGGATGCCATCGTCGACCTGGTCCGCCGCCAAGGCTATGCCAGTATCGAACAGCTTACCGAACATTTCGTCGTCACTCCGCAGACGATTCGACGCGACCTGAACGCCCTGGCAGAGGAAGGGATGATTCGTCGCGTCCACGGCGGCGCCGGCCTGGAATCGAGCACCGTCAACACCGCCTACAGTACCCGCAAGAACCTCAACCTCGAAGCCAAGCGCCGCATTGCGAGCCTCGTGGCCAGCCATATTCCCGACCACTCCTCCCTTTTCATCAATATCGGCACCAGCAACGAAGTGGTGGCCGAAGCCCTGCTCGACCATCAGGGGCTCGAGGTGATAACCAACAATCTCAATGTAGCGGCCATCCTCCAGCACAAGGAGGATTTCAACGTCATCATCGCCGGCGGACAGGTTCGCTCGCGCGACGGCGGCATCATCGGCGAGGCCACCATCGATTTCATCAATCAATTCAAGGTCGATTACGGCATCATCGGCATCAGCGGTGTCGACGAGGACGGCTCCCTGCTCGAGTTCGACTACCAGGAGGCCAGGGTGGCGCAGGCGATCATCCACAACTCTCGCCAGGTCTATCTCACCGCCGACCACTCAAAGTTTCATCGCAACCCGGTGGTACGCCAGGGCAATATCGCCCAGCTCGACGCCCTCTTCACCGATCGCGAGCCCCCCGAAGCGATCGTACACCTGATGAAAGCCCACGCAGTGGCCCTTCACATCGCCTGACAGCTCGGCCGTCGCTCCGTCGACCGTCCTTGCCCCTCACGCCCACTGCATACCGGTGCACCGCTCGATGCGCTGGCACGACGTCTTGATTTTCCTTGATGTTCGGTTTCGATTCATCTATGTTCGCTTTCAAACATGACATGATGTCTGGCGCTGCGAACGCCAGCGGAACGGAGCCTGCATTCATGGCAGAACCATCACGTGACCTACTCGACCTGTTCATCATCGGTGGCGGCATCAATGGCACGGGTATCGCCAATGATGCCGCCGGCCGCGGTCTTGATGTCGGGCTTTGTGAGCAAGGAGACCTGGCTGGCGCCACCTCCTCGGCAAGCAGCAAGCTGATACATGGCGGACTTCGATACCTGGAGCATCATGAGTTCCGCCTGGTAGGCGAAGCGCTACGGGAGCGGGAAACACTGCTCAAGAAGGCGCCGCACATCATCTGGCCTTTGCGCTTCATCCTTCCCCACCGTTCACACTTGCGCCCGGCCTGGATGATTCGAGCAGGCCTGTTCTTGTACGACCACCTGGGCAAGCGCGAGCAACTGCCTGGCTCCCGTGGCGTTCGGCTCGGCACGAATTCGCCGCTGAAGCCTGAGATCATGCGCGGTTTCGAATATTCGGACTGCTGGGTTGACGATGCCCGGCTGGTCGTCCTCAATGCCATTCAGGCTCGCGAGGGTGGCGCCGAGGTTCTCGTTCGCACGCGCTGCACGGCGGCATACGAGGAGCAGGGCCACTGGTGCATCGAACTCGAGGACCTGCGAACCGGGGAGCGGTTGCGGCGCTATGCACGCGCTCTTGTGAATGCCGCCGGGCCCTGGGTGGAAAGCGTGATCCGCGAGCAGACAAGCCGCACATCACGCTATGCCATCCGCATGATTCAAGGCAGTCACCTGATCGTGCCCAGGCTCAACGATGACGATCGCGCTTACATCCTGCAGAACAGCGATCGGCGGATCGTCTTCGTGCTGCCCTACGAAGATGACTTCAGCCTGGTCGGTACCACCGACCGCCGTTACGAGGGCGACCCTGCCCAGGTCACCATCACCGAGGAAGAGGTGGATTACCTGCTTGGGGTGGTCAATGGCAACTTCCGCCGCCAGCTGACTCGAAGCGATATCATCAGCACCTACTCCGGCGTGCGCCCGCTTTGCGATGACGAATCATCGGACCCGTCAGCGATGACCCGCGACTATACGCTGGCTCTCGACGAACGAGGCGCCCCGATGCTGTCGGTATTCGGCGGAAAGATCACCACCTATCGCAAGCTGGCCGAAGCAGCTCTCGAGACCCTCGGGCGATGCCTGCCCGCCATGGGCCGCGCATGGACCGCCACCGAGGCGCTGCCGGGCGGTGACATCGCGAACCAGGCCGACTTCACCCAGCAACTGCTCGATACCTACCCCTGGCTGGGTGCCGATCGCGCCCGGCGCTTTGCCCGAAGCTACGGCAGTCTCTGCCTGCGCTTCCTGCGCGGCGCCGGGTCCGAAGACGATCTCGGCGAGGCGTTCGGGGCTGGGCTGACGGCCGCCGAAGTCGACTACCTGATCGATCATGAATGGGCCACGTGCACAGAGGACATCCTATGGCGCCGAACCAAGCTAGGTTTGCGACTGACACCGCGTCAAATTGAGATGTTGCAGCAATACATCAGGAATCATCGCCAGGGGCTGGCGGCATGAGGCACCCATCCCTTAAGCTCTGAAGGGAGATTCGCCTAAACAACTCTCCCTGCCGGGGTAGCATACGTGGCCCTTTATGCATTCGCCTTAGGTGTCGTGGTAGCGCTGTTGCTCGCGACCACGCTCGTGGCCAAGCTGCCCTTGCGATGGTGGTGGATACGCGCCTGTGAATTTCCCCGCTTGCAGCTGGCTACTGCCGCTCTGGTCGCCGCCCTGGCCTCGCTTGCCCTCGAGCCACCTTGGCGCTGGTGGCTTTTCGGCACGAGCCTCCTCGTCGTTCTCCTGCAGGCTCGCTTCATCCTGCCCTGGACTCGCCTCTGGCGGGTTCAGGTCAATGACGCGGAGCCCGGGCAGTCAGAGCGATGCTTGACACTGTTGATCGCCAACGTGCTGACGAGCAATCGGCAGTCGGAGCGCCTCATTGAGATCATTAGCCGGAATGATCCCGACCTCATCCTCACACTCGAATCAGACAGGTGGTGGCAGGAGCAACTCGACCAGGCACTTGATGAAACGTGGCCCCATAGCGTCAAGATCCCCTTGGACAACCTCTACGGCATGCATCTCTATTCGCGACTGCCCTTGCACGACACCCGCATCGAGTGGCTGATTCAGGATGACATCCCTTCGATACACACCGGCGTCAGGCTCAAGAGTGGCGACACTTTGACGCTTCACGCCTTGCACCCCCGGCCACCGGCGCCCAACGAAAGTGAGGAAACACTTTGGCGCGATGCCGAGCTACTCCTGATAGGCAATGAGATCCATCGCAACCCTGTACCCACCATTGTGGCAGGCGACCTCAACGACGTGGCATGGTCACGTACCACCCGTCTCTTTTGCCGTATCAGCGGCATGCTCGATCCCCGCCAGGGAAGAGGAATGTACAGCACCTTCCACGCCGACTATCCCTTGCTACGCTGGCCACTCGACCATATCTTCGTCACCGAACATTTCACCCTGAAGGCGCTCAAGAGGCTGCCGGGTTTCGGTTCGGATCACTTCCCCATTCTGGCCGCGCTATGCTTCCGCCCTGCGCGCAGCGATGAGCACGACAACCCCGAGGCTGGCAGCGCCGAGCGCGAATGGGCGCGCGAAACCATTCATGAGGCCCACGACCGCGATCAGGAATCCTGAACGCACTCAGTCCGGAATACCGCCCCGGGTCAACGTGGCTGGGTCTAGCAGGCGCTCGAGCTCATCGCGACTCAGGTCGGTCTGCTCCTCTGCCACCTCGATGATGGGCCGGCCGGAGCGATAGGCCTGTTTGGCAATGGCCGCCGCCGCATCGTAGCCGATGACGCCATTGAGGGCGGTGACCAGGATCGGATTCCTCGCCAGCGGCTCAGCCATACTCTCCTCGCGCACCTTGAATGTCGCAATGGCGCGATCAGCCAGCAGGCGTGCCGTGTTGCTCATCAAGGTGATCGATGTCAGCAGATTGTGAGCGACGAGGGGCAGCATCACGTTCAATTGGAAGTTGCCACTCTGCCCCGCCACCGTCACCGCGGCGTCCAGACCGATTACCTGGGCCGCTGCCTGGGCCGCCGATTCGGGAATAACGGGGTTGACCTTGCCCGGCATGATCGAGCTACCGGGCTGCAGGGCTTCCAGTTCGATCTCCCCCAGGCCCGCCAGTGGCCCCGAGTTCATCCAGCGCAGGTCGTTGGCGATCTTCATGACGACACAGGCCAGGCCCTTGAGCTGCCCGGAGAGCTCCACGGCACTATCCTGCGATGCGAGACTGGCGAAGAAACTGTCGTTGGGCTGGAGTGAAAGCCCCGTCTGCTCGCTGAGATCAAGAGCCATCCGCTCGGCGAATTCAGGGTGGGCATTGATGCCGGTGCCCACTGCAGTTCCCCCTTGAGCCAGCCGGCAGACGCGAAGCATGGCGCTATCAAGCCGCTCGATGGCCTGGCCGACCTGGCTCGACCATCCTCCGAGTTCCTGGCTCAAACGCAGCGGCATGGCATCCATCAGATGGGTGCGCCCGGTCTTGACCACCCCATCGTGCTCCACCGCTCGCTCGTCGATGGTCGCCTGCAGATGCACCAGGGCGGGACGCAGCCGCGCGGTCACTTCCAGCGCCGCCGACAGGTGGATAGCGGTGGGAATGACGTCATTGCTCGACTGCCCCATGTTGACATGATCGTTGGGCCCCACCGTCAAATCGTTGCGGCTGGCCAGATGGGCGATCACTTCGTTGACGTTCATGTTGCTGGAGGTGCCCGAGCCGGTCTGGAAGACGTCTACCGGAAACTGCGTGTCGTGCTTGCCATCGACGATCGCCTGGGCGGCTCTGACGATAGCCTCTGCCCGCTCGGCATCCAGCAGCTGCAGGTCGCGATTGACCCGTGCAGCGGCGAGCTTGATGCGAGCGATGGCGTGAATGAAGGCTACCGGCATCGCCTGGCCGGACACCGGGAAGTTATTGATCGCCCGTTGGGTCTGGGCGCCGTACAGGGCATCGTGCGGTACCTTCAGCTCACCCATGCTGTCGCGCTCGATACGATGATCGCTCATCTCCACTCCTCGCCGTCGTTACTGTGACTTCACCATGGTTGCCGCCGACGCCTCTTGCAAGGGGGATAGCGCTATCGGTATGGCTCCGGCAAGGTTATTACAAAATCAATACGATTAAAGTGAGATAAAATACAAAAAAATTACATAACTAATGCCAATGGATTAACAACACCATCTACACCGTTCAAGTTTCTACTTTCGACCCGTAAGTTGATAACTATCGTGGAAAGGTCGAGTCGTTACTCACTAGGATTGCCTCACTGAACCCCACTCAGTGCATGACTCATACAAATAACGAGAACGGACGGAGCCACGTTCATGGATCACATGACAGCACTCACCCTCTTGCCACAGGAACAGCTCAGCATAGCCCACACCCACGAAACGGGAGAACTCAACCGTTATCGGCGGCTAGCGCTCAGTTTTCTGCCGATCGCGCCTCATATCAGTCGCCTGATGGCTGCCCTTGGCATAGAGTGCGAACAACGCATCCAGACGCTGAAAAACATAGCCTCACGGCTGGAGCTCGACGCCTGCGTCGCCATGCCCCCACCGCAGGAATCGCCCTTCCTGGTCTGGACCAGCCGGCACGTCTTCGTGGTGGATGAAGCTATGGGCCATGAGGTCATGAGGGAGGCCGAGGAAGCCGCCGAGGTCACATGCAAGCTCTTGGCCTGGCTGCTGGAAACCAATGCAACGCCGGAGTTGCATCGTCCCTTGCTGGCTTTCGTTACCCAGAAGAACAACGAGTACCGTGTCATACAAGAGTGCCGGGAAGCAGGACAGCCGACCTGGCACAGTCGCGTGTCTGAGTTCGACGTGTCACCAGACGCAACACCGCCGCGGCAGCTCTCTCTTGCGGCGTGCCAGCCGAACCCATTGCGACCCGGCGCAGCACTATGACTAGGAAAAACGCTGCCCGTGTCGCCGACCGTTGGCTTCCGCCAAACGCTTCATGCGCTCGAGATCGAGAATCTCGAACTCCCGGCCGCGCGAAAGCAACAGGTTCTGGCGCTGGTATTTCACCAACGTCCGGCCCACGGTTTCCGGGGTCAGGCCCAGATAGCTGGCCATGTCGCTTCGCGACATGGCCAAGCGAAAGTGGTGCGGAGAGAAGCCTCGAAGCCGGAAACGCTCGGATATCGCCATGATAAAGCAGGCCAGCCGCACTTCGGCGGTCCGCCGTAGAAGCAGGTGTAGCCTCAAGCGCTCATCGTACATTTCGTGGCTCAGGCAATGCTGAAAACGCCAGCGCACCTCTGCTGAGCGGCCGCAAAGCTCGTCAAGCTTACCAAACGGGATCTCACAGACAGTGGTGGTTTCCAGCGCGACAAGCGAGCCTGGATGCGCTTTCTTGCCAATGGCATCCAGACCGATGAGCTCGCCAGGCAGCCAGAGTGCCGTGACGAGATATTCGTCGCTATCGGTCACGACGACCTGCTTGAGACTACCCGTGCGAACGGCGAACAGGCTGTCGAACGCCGCTCCCTGGGTTGCGAGAGTGTCGCGTTTGGCAAGCGTCACGGCCGGGCGGACGATGTCACTGAGCTGGGCCATCTCCTCCAGGGGCAGGCCGGCCGCGAGGCACAATGGCTTTGCATGGCAGGAGAGGCAACTCAGGCCCTTTGAGTCACGGGTGTACGTCTTGCCACTGCTCGTCATGAGAGCCCCCTTCCGTAGGGATCGGCCTTAGGGATTTCACCATGAAGTATAGAAAATCGGTGATAGGGGCGAAGAGTGAAACCTGTCATGCCTTAGTTTAATGAGGCTAGGGAGTAATAGGTGAAGGGTGAAGAAAACCATACGGCAGCTGAGGCACCATCAACTAAGCTAGATGCTGTATCACGACAGTTACAGAGGAGTCACATACTAGCGCAAACGTCACGGTGATCAAGCCTCCCATCCACATCAATAAGTTAAGTACCGGTTTCAATATAGCATCAAGAAAAACTATATAAGGAAGTGATGTAAGAAATAGCTAATTAGGGAATTAAGGGAGTATGTCCATGCAAGGGTGCAGAGCTATACCGATGAACAGGTCTGTGCAGGGGGGTGCCTCCATGGTCTCGTCGAACTCGCTGACGCTTGAATTTTCTGGGCGCCTCGATAGCCACGCCGGAACGCTGATAAGGAGCTTTTGGGACTTTTTGCCCGAACAGATGTTCATCGTTCGCATCGAGGGGCGCGAAAATTTCGTCATCGAGGCGGTCAATCCCTCCCAGCAGGCCAAGCTGGGAAATGGGCTGACCTGTGTCGGCAAACACCTCGCCCACCTGCTTCCCTCGCCGTTAGGCGATGGCGTGGTTGCCAACTGTGTCCGCTGTGTGGATGAGGGTATGCCGGTTCGGTACGAGGCAACAGGCTGTTATGTCGACAAGGAGGGTGTGCGTCGCCAATGCCGCTGGCAGATGCTGCTGGTCCCGATCGCAAATCATCAGGGGTTGTTGACCCACCTGCTAGGCATTGTCCATGACCCCAACACCCAGCCCCCCAATATGGGTAGCTACCCACAGCCCCGTTTTCAGGAGCTGGAGTTGGAGTTGGAGCGTCGGGTCTTGGACCGCACGAACGAGCTGATGGCCGCCAACCTCCAACTGACCTATCTGGCTACCCACGACTGCCTTACGGAAACCTATAACCGCCGCCACCTTCTCGATCTGGCCGACAATGAGTTAAATCGAGCCATTCGCTATGAGCTACCGCTGTGCCTGATGATGCTCGACATCGACTATTTCAAGTCCATCAACGATGAGCAGGGGCATATGGCCGGCGACCAGGCACTGCGAACCGTGGCACAGGCGACGCTGGCCATGCTTCGCGATTGCGACTTGGTGGGCCGCTACGGGGGCGATGAATTCATCATCATTCTTCCCGAGACGGACATCGAGGGGGCAAGAGCCATCGCCGAACGGCTTTGCCATACCCTGCAGGAGGTCAGCCAGCTCTCCGTCAGCATCGGCATCGCCACCCGCAGGCATGATGATCAGACGATCGATGAGCTGATCAGCCGGGCCGACTACCTGCTGCTCGATGCCAAGCGAAATGGCCGCAATCGGATCGAGTGCCCCCTCACGGCGTCTCGGAGGAACGAGATTACCAAAGGAAGTGTGCCGTTACGGTAAATTACCGGACTGCATGTTGCACTGCACAAAAGGCTCTGCTATTGTGCATTGCAACAGAGCGGGATCTCCCGTTCAATGTCACACCGAGAACCGGAGGTTCCTATCATGATGAACGCTTTCAATTTCGACTCCAAGCAGTTTGACACCAAGCAGTTCGAGGCCATGTTCTTCGGCCCGGCACGCGCTTTTGCAGCGCTGAGCGTCGACTATACCGAGAAGCTGGTCAACGCCCAGCTGGATGCCACCAAGGCCTATAGCGATACTGGCCTGGCCCAGGTACGCAGCCTTATGAACGTCAAGGATGCCGAAGGCCTGCGCACTTACATGGAAGGCCAGCAGCAGGTCGCCAAAGAGCTGACCGAGCGCCTGAAGGGCGATGCCGAAAAGGTCGTCTCCCTGCAGCAGGACTTCGTGCAGAAGAGCCAGAAGCTGGCCGAGACCAACGTCAAGCAGGCCCAGGAAACTGCCACCAAGGCTAGCAAGTAAAGCCGGTGGTCGGCCCCTGAGGCCGGCATGACGACAAGGCCCGCCGATCATTGATCGGCGGGCCTTTTCCATGTCGGGGCAACGAGACTGTCGCCGGACAGGTGACATGGTTTATTCTCGTAGCGCACGGGCGAATGACGAGGAAGTAACACATGAAAGCGTGGATTCCGATAGTGCTGCTGGGCCTCTTCCTTGCCGGCTGCCAGATGATGGAACCCGGGCCACCGCCCGAACGGATCGAGGTCATCGACATCGAGGACGAGCGGCCGCCGGAAGCCGAGCCAACTGCGCCGGACAGGATCGCCCGCCAGGTTGCCTTTCCCGAGCGGGAGTATGCCAGCTTGGAGAAGTCAGGCTCAGCAGCGATCAGTGGCCGCCTCGCCTTGAACGGCATGCCTGGCGCGAGTGAGACCGTGGCCGTGGCCCCGGTGACGACCTATTCCGCCGAAGCCGCCGAGCATGCCCTGGCTGGCCGCGCGGTCGAACCCGCCGACCCCCGTGCCCAGGAGTACACCCACACGACCCGCACCGACGGCAACGGGCAGTTCAGCCTGCAGGGACTGCCCGCCGGTGAATTCTATGTCATGGGCAGCGTGGTCAATCCCGCCAACGGCCAGCGGCAGGCCATCATTCGGCAGGTATCGCTGCGCAATGGCCAGCGAATGGAGGTCAACCTGAGCCGATAGCACTGAGTCGATCGCATTGAACCAATAGAACTGTGCCGATACCGTTGACTCAGGGCTACCAGCCCAGCGCTTGCTTGACGAACGGTATGGTCAGCTTGCGCTGGGCGGTGAGGGAAGCCTGGTCGAGCACCGCCAGCGCTTCGCAAAGTTCGCCCAAGCCACGCGGTCCGCGGTGAAGGATATAGCGGGCGACTTCATCCGGCAGCTGCATGCCACGGACCCGGGCGCGCAGCTGCAGTGCCTGCAAGCGTTCGGTATCGTCGAGCCCCTGGAGATGGAAGGTAACGCCCCAGGTCAGTCGCGACGCCAGGTCCGGCAGCTTCACCGGCAGCTGCCGCGGTGACACCGCCGAGGCCATGATCAAATGCTTACCGGCGTCGCGCAGTCGATTGAAGGCATGGAAGAGCCCCTCCTCCCAGCGCTTCCGACCCACTACCGCATCCACGTCGTCGATAGCCACCAGGTCGAGTCGCTCGATCTCCTCCAGCATCAGCGGCGGAAAGTGTCCCAGCTCCTCCAGGGGCAGATAGAGCGCGCGCAGATCCCGGCTTGATGCCGCATGGCAGGCCGCCTGGAGCAGATGGGTGCGTCCGGTGCCGACAGCGCCCCACAGATAGACGAAGGGCTCACCGCTGTCGTCAAGCTGATGGGTCAGTGTCTCCAGCAGGGTGGCGTTGGCGCCCGGCAGAAAGCTGTCGAAGGTGGCATCGTCACGCAGGCTCACTCCCAGCGGCAGCTGCGCCGGTGCTCGACTCATGGAGAATCCTCGCCGTGTCTTTTGCGTAGGCCCGCATCGTACAAACTGCTGCGCTTGTAGCGATCCTTCAATTCACGCAAGAGTACCATGATCACCGCCGCTGCCGGCAGCGCCAGCAGCACACCGGTAAAGCCGAACAGCGTTCCCCCTGCCAGCACGGCAAAGATCACGGCGACCGGGTGAAGGCCGATCTTGTCACCCAGCAGCTTGGGTTGCAGCACGGTACTTTCGATGACCTGTCCGAACGAAAACACGGCCACGACGCCAACCAGTGCCAACCAGCTACCGAACTGAAAGAAGGCGACGATCAGCGCCACGCTGATGCCAACGATAAAGCCCAGGAACGGCACGATACTGGCCAGCCCCGCCACCATGCCGATCAAGAGGCCGAAGCGCACACCCATCAAGGTCAGCCCGATGGAGTAGATCGCCCCGAGTGTCAGCATGACCAGCAGTTGGCCGCGCAGGAAGGCCGACAGCACATCGTCACAGCGGGCGACCAGGCGCACCGCCTCCGGCTCCCATTGCCGCGGCACCAGGTTGCGCAGGTTCTCGAGCAGCCGCGACCAGTCCAGCAGCAGGTAGAACGTCACCACGGGAATCAGCGCCACATAGGTCACCCAGGTGACGAAGGCCATGCCAGAGCGTCCGATCTGACCGAGAAACTGCGCCAGGTAGCCACCGGCATCCTGCCAGTGTTCAGCCAGGGTCTCCTGGACGTTTTCGAGATCCGACGCCACGTCGAGCCCTGTCCAGCCTCTGATCTGGGGCGCGAATACCGTTTCCACCCATTCGAAGATGCCGGGCACCAGCTGGCCGAACTGCCTTATCTGCTGAACGGCCAGCGGAATCAGAATCAGCAGCGCCACCCCCAGTACCAGCACCATGAACAGAAACACGCAGCAGACCGCCAGCGTGCGGGACAGCCCCCAGCGCTGCATGCGCGTGGCAAGCGGGTCGGCCAGGTACGCCACAATCATGCCGGCGATGAACGGCATCAGCATTGTTTCCAGCTCAAACAGCAGCCACAGCATCGCGACTGCGGCAATCAGAACCCACCACTCTCTGCGCATCCCACACTCCCTGCGTTGGACGACCACGACAATGCGGGCCGTGCGCCGTGATGCTACAATTCCCGCCCGATCTTGCCCACTGCTCGTCGATTCGCTCCGGGCAATCGACGCGCCATGCCGATGTTTGAGCGGCAGCGCTACACTAACCGCAACCGCGATTTTATACAGGACAGGCCATGACCGACTCCACTTCCGCCCAGCCGTCCAAGGCACCGCTCAGCTACAAGGATGCCGGTGTCGACATCGATGCCGGAAACGCCCTGGTCGACCGTATCAAGGGTGTTGCCAAACGTACCATGCGCCCGGAAGTGATGGGCGGGTTAGGCGGCTTCGGCGCTCTGTGTGAGCTACCAACCGGCTACCGCGAACCGGTGCTGGTGTCCGGTACCGATGGCGTCGGCACCAAGCTGCGTCTCGCCATGGACCTGGGTAAGCATGACACTATTGGCATCGATCTGGTCGCCATGTGCGTCAACGATCTGGTGGTGGCCGGCGCCGAACCGCTGTTCTTCCTCGACTACTATGCCACGGGCAAGCTGGATGTGGACATCGCCGCAGACGTGGTCACCGGTATCGGCGAAGGCTGCGAGCGCTCGGGCTGCGCCCTGGTCGGTGGCGAAACCGCCGAGATGCCCGGCATGTACGAAGGCAGCGACTACGACCTGGCCGGCTTCTGTGTCGGCGTGGTCGAGAAGACCGAGATCCTGGACGGCAGCAAAGTCGCCGAGGGCGACGTGCTGCTCGGCATCGCCTCCTCGGGCCCCCATTCCAACGGCTATTCGCTGATCCGCAAGATCCTCGAGGTAAGCGGTGCCTCCCTCGATATCGCCGTGGACGGCCAGGCCCTGGGCGATGCCCTGCTCGCCCCCACCCGGATCTACGTCAAGCCGCTGCTGTCGCTGATCAAGGAGAGCGGCGTGGCGGTCCATGCGCTGTCTCACATTACCGGCGGCGGCTTGCTGGAGAATATCCCGCGGGTATTGCCCGATACCCTCAGCGCTCGTATCGACGTCGCCAGTTGGACCCGGCCCAAGGTCTTCGACTGGCTGCAGGAGCAGGGCAACGTCGAGGAGCACGAGATGCACCGGGTGCTGAACTGCGGCATCGGCATGGTGGTCGTGGTTCCCGCCGATCAGGCCGACAAGGCCCGTGCCCACCTCCAGGCTCAGGGCGAGACCGTCTATCGCATCGGCGAGATCACTGCCCGCCCAAAGGACGAGGAAGCCGTGCGGCTGGAGAACCTCAAGGCATGAGCGATCCCGACTTCACACACGACGCACCCCAGAGCGACACCCTGAACGACTTTACCCCCGAGCCCAGCGAGGTTCGGCGGGTATTGGTGCTGATCTCGGGCAGTGGCAGCAACCTGCAGGCGCTGATCGATGCCCAGAGTCATGATGAACTCGGCGGTGAGATCGTGGCGGTGGTTTCCAATGTGGCGGATGCTCATGGCCTGGTGAGGGCACGAGATGCCGGCATCGATGCGGTGGCCCTGCCGCACCGGGAGTACGACAGCCGCGAGGCCTACGACGGCGCCCTGATCAAGGTCATCGATCGCCATCAGCCCGACCTGATCGTACTGGCCGGCTTCATGCGCATCCTGACCCCGCGCTTCGTGCAGCGCTATCTGGGGCGGATGCTCAATATCCACCCCTCGCTGCTGCCCGCCTATCAGGGGCTGAATACCCACGCCAAGGCGCTTGCCGACGGTATCGCCGAACATGGCTGCAGCGTGCACTTCGTCACCGAGGAGCTCGACAGCGGGCCGGTGGTGATCCAGGCCGCCGTGGACATCGTCGAGGGGGAAACCGAGGACAGCCTCCAGCAGAAGGTACATAGCCGGGAGCACCTGATCTACCCCATCGCCGTGAAGTGGTTCCTGGAAGGCCGCCTGCGACTGGAGGGCGACGGCGCGACCCTGGACGGCACCCGGCTGCCGCCCCAGGGGCTGCGTCTCTCCCATGCCGATGCGGCGGAAGAGCTCGACGAGGAACTGGACGAAGAGTAGACACCCAGGCGCCTGGCAGAGGCCGCCGCGCTGGCGGTGAACGCCAGCATCGGCGACACCGCCGGGAGGCCTGCGGCCTCCAGTCGCGATCTAAAGATGCTCCTACAGCGGTGTGGCAACGTCGGTAGAAAGGATCATTGTTGGGGCGCTGCGCCTCAGGTGCGCGGCAGAGTAACCCCCCTCTGCCCCATATATTTACCGCCCCGGTCCTTGTAGGACGTCTCGCAGATCTCGTCCGACTCCAGGAACAGCATCTGGGCCACGCCTTCGTTGGCGTAGATCTTGGCCGGCAGATTGGTTGTATTCGAGAACTCCAGGGTCACGTGCCCTTCCCACTCCGGCTCCAGCGGCGTCACATTGACGATGATGCCGCAGCGGGCGTAGGTGGACTTGCCCAGGCAGATGGTCAACACGCTCCGCGGGATACGGAAATATTCGACGGTGCGTGCCAGGGCGAAGGAGTTGGGCGGGATGACGCAGACATCTCCCTTGATGTCGACGAAGCTCTTTTCATCGAATGCCTTCGGGTCGACGATCGCCGAGTGGATATTGGTGAATACCTTGAACTCGTCGGCACAGCGCACATCGTAGCCGTAGCTGGACGTACCGTAGGAGATCACCCGCTGGTCGTTGACGTAGCGAACCTGGTCGGCCTCGAAGGGCTCGATCATGCCCTCCCGCTCGGCCATGCGGCGGATCCAACTGTCGGCTTTGATGCTCATGGGGTCGTCCTGATGATGTCAAATCACGAATCGGGGCCGCCATGATAGCGGCCCCTGCCTCAGGCGTCACGGATGCGTGCCGCGCCCAGTCACTGAATCAGTCGCTGAAGGAGATGCTTGGCCCGTCATCGGCCTGCTGCCCTTCGACCTGCTCCGCGATCTGGCGGGCCATGGCACGGAAGGTGGCGGTCACGTCGCCGTCCGGATCGGCAACCACCGTCGGACGCCCACCGTCCACCTGTTCACGAATCGACAGGGCCAGCGGCAGGCGGCCCAGCAGGCGGGTCTCGTATTCCGCCGAAATGCGCTCACCGCCGCCTTCGCCGAAGATCGGCTCGGCATGGCCGCACTGGGTGCAGACATGCAAGCTCATGTTCTCGACGACGCCCAGCACCGGCACGTTGACCTTGCGGAACATCTCGATGCCCTTGCGCGCATCGAGCAGGGCGATGTCCTGTGGCGTGGTCACAATCACGGCACCGTCGACGGGAACCTTCTGCGCCAGGGTCAACTGGATATCGCCAGTTCCCGGCGGCATGTCGATGAACAGCACATCGAGATTGTCCCAGGCCGTCTGGGTCAGCAGCTGCTGAAAGGCGCCAGCCACCATGGGGCCGCGCCATACCATGGGCTCGCGGGTATCCACCATGAAGGCCATCGACATGGCCTGCAGCCCATGGGCCTCCAACGGAGTGAAGCGATTCTCACCGGCCTGTTGCGGTCTCACCCCCTCTGCCACGCCGAGCATCTGGGCCTGGCTCGGCCCGTAGATATCGGCGTCAAGGATACCGGTACGATACCCCTCCGCGGCCATGGCCAGGGCCAGGTTGACGGCGACGGTGGACTTCCCCACCCCGCCCTTGCCGGATGCCACGGCGACGATATGCTTGACCCCTTCGATCACGACTCGCTCCTTGTGCTGATGGGTGTCTCTGCGGTTGGGTTGAGCAAACACTCTACATTATATCGCGCTCACGACCTGTGAAACGACACCCTGTCAAACGACAAGCGGCGAGCCAGGCTCGCCGCTTGACAGTGCATGGAAGCCGGTTCAGGACTGCTCGGCCTCCTCCTCGGCCGGCTCTTCCGCTGACTGCTCGTCCTCGGCCTGGTCGTCCTCTTCGGCCTGCTCGGTCTCATCTTGCCCCTGTTGCTGTTGCTGTTGCTGTTGTTGCTGTTGTTGTTGCTCCTGCTGCTGCGCTCCCTCCTGATCGGTGAAGCGCAGCTCGAGATCGTCCAGTTCGCTGCGCCACTCGCCGAGCTGGCCTTCCAGGCGCTCGAGCTGTTGCTGGCGACGATCGGCCTGCTCTTCCAGTTGAGCCAGCTCGTTGCGCTCATTCTGGATTTCTTCCCTCAGGGCGTCACGCTCGGCACGCGCCTCCTCGACCTCGGCTGCTGATTCGTCACGCTGGTCACGGGCCTCGCCGACCTCGCGCTCCACCTCGTCCCGCCAGGCCTCGAGCGCCTCGATATCATTCTCGAGAGCCTCCAGGGTCGCCTCGCGCTCTTCGATCGCGTTATTCAGGGTACCCAGTCGCTCTTCGGCGGATTCCGCTTCCTCGCGGATGGCGGTCAGGTCGGCTTCGGCCTGCTCGCGGGCCTCGTCGGCTTCCTGGCGAGCCACTTCCGCCTCTCGACGCTCCTCCTCGGCAGCCTGGCGAGAAGCCTCGGCTTCCTGGCGAGCGCCCTCGGCATCCTGACGTGCCGCGTCAGCGTCCTCGCGAGCCTGGTCGACAGCCTCGTACTCGTCACGCAGCTGCGTAGCCGCCTCATCGAGTTCGGCTATCTCGGACTGACGGGTCTCGATGTCAGAGGTCAAGGCTGCCCGCCGTTCCTGCAGCTCACCCAGCTGCCCCTCGGCCTCGGCCGCTTCGTTCTCCAATTGATCGATCTGGCTGCGGACTGCCTGCTGCTCATCGGCCATTGCCGCCTCGGTAGCCTGCCGCTCCTCGTTGAGCTGGGCCAGACGGGCCTCCATGGCTTCGATGTCCTCTCCTGCTGCGTCGCGTTCCTGCAGTTGGGCAGCCAGCTGCTGGCGCTCATCCTGTACCGCTGCCAGTTGCTCCTCGAGAGCTACACTGCGATCGCGATGGTTGCCGGCACTGTTGTGGGCGAAAATCGCCCAGATCACCGCAAGCAGCGCCACGGCCACCAGGGCCTTGACTCGATTATCCTTGTAAAGTGGGCTCTGGGTATTTTCCGACATGGGCAAGACCCTCTCTCTGGTAAAGGTTGTCTGCCATCGAGCGATAGCAAACGCGTAGCGTCATAATTCAGCATACATAGGCATCACCGATGGGGAAAGGAGGCTGCAACGGCTCAAAAACGCTCGCCGGTCTTCAGATAACGCCACTGCCCCGGCGGCACACGCCCCAACGACACCCCGCCGATCCGCAGGCGCTTGAGTCCCCGCACCGTCAAACCGACGCTCGAGCACATCGCTTCAATCTGCCCTGGCACCATCCCCTTCACAGCAAAGCGTAGATGGGTTTCGCTCTGCCGGCTGACTTTGCAGGGCGCGAGCTTCCTGCCTGGCTCAACGTTACCTTGGCGCAGTATCTCCAACTGCTCATCGCCAAGCGTGCCGTCGACTTCAGCCACGACCTCCTGTTCGAGCCGCGCCGTATCCTCATCCAGCCGCCGCACCACACGGCGGTCCTGGGTCACGACCAGCAGCCCCGAGGCGCCCTCCTCCAGTGTCAGCATCGGCTGCAGGCCACGGAAATGCGCCTTGAGCGGAGTCAGCCCGGTGGGATCGTCCTGCCAGTGCGTTCCCGAGGCAACCAGTTCCCGAACCCATTCCGTATGGTCACGAAGCGCGAGGCCGGCGGGCGCGTGCACCAGCAGGGTGACCGGCGGGATTTCGTTTGCCCTGGCGCCGGGACGCAGCTCGACACGCTGTTCGGCGACCTTGAACTGCGGCTCTTCCACGACGTCGCCATCGACTGTCACCCAGCCCCCGGCAATGTAGAGCTCCGCCTCGCGGCGTGAGCATGGCAACTGTCGCGCCAGCCGCTTGGACAGCCGTTCGGTGATGGATGGCGTGGGTGCAGCGGTATCAGCAGCGGTCATGAGATATCTCGAAGGTTATGAATGGAAGGCGACGCAATATCGGCCGGCGAGTGCTCAGGTTTCCACCTTGCCGCGCATGGCCTTGTGCTTGCCGCGCTTCTTCTTGCTGTCCAGTCGGCGCTGCTTCGCCCCCTTGCTCGGACGGGTCGCGACCCGCTTCTTGGGTGCGTACATCACGCTCTTGATCAGGGCCTTGAGTCGACCGAGCGCTTCGGTTCGATTCCGCTCCTGGGTTCGGTGCGCCTGAGCCTTGATGATCACCACCCCGTCACGCGTGATGCGCTGGTCGTTGAGCGCCAGCAGTTTCTCCTTGAAGCCTTCGGGAAGGCTGGAGGCGCGAATGTCGAAGCGCAGGTGAATGGCCGTCGACACCTTGTTGACGTTCTGGCCCCCCGCGCCCTGGGCACGCACCGCCTGCATGTCGATTTCGTGGTCGGCAAGGATGACCTGACGAGAAAGTTCCAGCATGTTTCCTACCTTATGCCGCATCACGCCAAAGCGTGGGGCAACGTGAATGTTGACCGGACGAATGCGCACCGGCGGTCAGCGGGCGTCCTGCGGCGGTTCGATCCGCCAGCGGGAGTACCAGGGAATACCCTGTATATCGATGTCCAACTGGCGAAGCCATCCCGCCACCACCAGGTTCGACTGGTGGGCTGCCCAGTAGGCTCGCGGGTGCGGCACGAAATGGAGGCCGAATTCTTCACTGTATACCGGCTCGATCTCACCCGAGAAATGCGCATCGAGTCGGCGCTGCAGCGCCCTGACCCGCCATGCCTCCGCCCGGAGCGGATAGGTCCGGATCAGGCCTTCCGGCGCCAACCGCGAAAAGTCGCCGGGCCCCGTCACGTCCTCGTAAACGCCACGTCCCAGTGCACTGGCGGTCGGCACCAGCATTGCCGCGGCGCCCGCCAGGAAGTGGCGGCGCCCTTCCACATACCATCGCCATTCGCCATAGCTGTAACGCACCATGCCACCCTCCTCCACTGGCAGGACCAGGCTGGCATGCCGACCGTGATCGAGCAGGTAGACGTCCAGCGGCTGGGAGAGCTCTGCCGGTGCAGGCGGCATGACGCGTCCGGTACAGCCGGACATCGGCAGGACAACCAGCAGCAGCCAGAACAGGCGCCATGTGACCACGAATGGATGCATATCAACTAGCCAGCCATATCCTGTGCTTGGCTCCTTTCCCCGGCCGATGGGCACGTACCGTGATCTCTTCCACAAGGAGACCGACTCGCCGCAGCCGCTCGCTGAACGCGGGGTCCTGCCCCGCCGACCAGATCGCCAGCACGCCATCTGGCCGCAGCGACTCCTGGGCGACGGCGAGGCCTTGCGGTGAGTATAGCCAGTCGTTTTCTTTACGCGTCAGCCCCTCGGGGCCATTGTCGACGTCGAGCATGATGGCGTCGAAGCCGCCAGGCTCCCGGCGCAGCAGTTCGCCGACATCGCCAAGGCTGACGACGGTGCGAGGATCGTTCAGCGGATAGCCGGCAGCGGCTCCCAGCGCGCCCCGGTTCCAGTCGACGACGCCGGGAACCAGCTCGGCGACGACCACCTCGGCGCTGTCGGGTAGCGAGCGTAGTGCGGCCGCCAGCGTGAATCCCATGCCAAGGCCACCGATCAATACCCGGATACCGGCGCGATCCGCGATACGCTGACAGGCCAGTTCGGCCAACGCATCCTCGGATCCGTGGAGGCGGGTATTCATCAGCTCACCTGGGCTGCCGGCGATACGAATGGAGAACTCGTCATTGCGCTGCAGCAGGCGCAGCTCACTGCCCTTTCCAGGGATGCTGGCCGTACCGATCACTTCGAATTTAGCCATGTTGCCTCGTTGGCCAGGTGGGAACGCGCACTGGCTGCAGTCATGCCAGGCACCCCTCAACCGGAAGGTCTCCAGCGGGGGGAACCAATCAACCTACCCCGGCTCGAAACTCGGACCGGAAGTACTTCGGCACCGGTGCGGCGAGCGAGAGGAAGGAAACATGACAATAGCGAGAACGCGGCGGCGGCTACCCGAACGGTATCCGATACTCCTCACCATTATGCTGGCCTTGACGGCGACTTGCCATTCACTCGCGAGCGAAGCCGGTTTTCAGCCGCTGGGCCAGGGCTCTCTCCAGCGCCTGGAAACAGAGGCCGGGGAGATCACGCGCCTGCATTCCCTGGTCGTCGCCGAGGATGGAGAGATCGTACTTGAGCGCACCTATGCCGGGCCCGGAAGCGACCAACCGGCCAATATCAAGTCTCTCTCCAAGACCGTGCTTGCAGCGCTGGTAGGCGCCGCCATCGAACAGGGCGTCGTCGAGGGCGTCGATCAGCCCATCGTTGAACTGCTTGGCCCCATGGTGCCTGGCGGCACCGACCCGCGAGTGGACGAGATCACCGTTGGGCACCTGCTCTCTCTGCAGGCCGGGCTCGAGCGCACCTCCGGATCCAACTATGGCGCCTGGGTGGCAAGCGCCAACTGGGTAGAGGATGTCCTGACCCGACCCTTCGTCGACCAGCCAGGCGGACGGATGCTCTACTCGACCGGCTCGAGTCACCTGCTTTCTGCCGCTCTGGCCCAGGCTGGCGACGACAGCACCCTGGCACTGGCCAGGCGGTGGCTGGGGGAACCCCTGGATATCACCATTCCCGACTGGCCCCGCGATCCGCAAGGCATCCATTTCGGCGGCAATGACATGCAGCTGTCACCCCAGGCGCTGATACAGGTTGGCGAGCTCTACCGTCTCGATGGCGTGATGGATGGTACGCGCGTGTTGCCTGAAGGCTGGGTGGACGCGTCGTGGACGCCCCGAGGCACCTCGCCCTGGACCAACGACGGCTACGGCTATGGCTGGTTCGTCACTCATCTAGGCGGCGAACGGGCGTACTATGGCCGTGGCTACGGTGGCCAGGCGCTCTATGTGATTCCCGACAGGAAATTGACGATCGCCATCACCGCCGATCCCATGCCGCCCTCACCGGGCGGCAGTTTTCAGCACCGGCTGAATCGGCTGGTCGACACCCTGGTGAGCGACGGGTGAATGGGGCAAGAGCAAGGGAAACAGCAATTGCGTCACGATAGACAAGCCTGAGGCCGGGGCCAGATCGAGACATCTGGCTCAGATGACACTGCCCCGGCCTGCTGTCCGGTCGCTTTCCGCTCAGTGAATATTCAGCTCAGCGAAGCCCAAGCATCGAGAGAATGAAGAGGACCACGACGATCAAACCGATGATATAAATGATATTGCGCATTCAGCACTCCTTGCTGGCAGGATGGAAGGGTTCGTATGTGACGAATCTCACCTCTTCGTCAGCTTCCATTGTAGCGAATCTGCTGGTTTCAGCCAGCGAAGCTGAGGACAGGCATGCGGCAGTTGTCGATTATCGCATCGCCTAATACCTTTAACAGAGATTGAGGGCATCTCAGGTAGAGAAGCGTAGCAGGACGGTGACAGAGGAGTAGCATGAGGGTACAAGGCAAACCCGCTGCTGACGGTTAGTAACAGCGAACTGGGCACAAGGACGGCAAGCGCATGTCTCGAGTACGCACTAAGCGGAACGTCGTCTTCGTACTACTTCCACAGATGGGGGGCTTTCTCTGGCGAGTCCTGTGCGCCTTCCTGCGCAACCGGGGCATCCTCCTGGCCGGTGGAGTTGGCTACAATATCCTGCTCTCCATCGTTCCCCTGTTCGCCCTGCTGACGGTATTGCTGACCCAGGTGGTGCATGAACAGATGCTGCTCGACGTGCTCAGCGTACAGGCACTCCACCTCGCCCCGGCTCACGCCGAACTGCTGATGGATGCGGTGCGCGCCCTTCTCGACTCTCGCGACGCGATCGGGCTATTCGGCATACTGGTACTGCTGCTGTTCAGTTCCTTCGCCTTTCGCATGCTGGAAGATGCGCTGGCCATCATCTTTCATACCCCAGACCCACACAAGGGGCGTAGCATCTGGGTTTCAGTGCTACTGCCCTACGCCTTCATGGTGGTACTGGGCACCGGCCTGATGGCTCTGACCCTGCTTGCCACCCTTGCGGAAGCCATCAATGCCCTTTGGCTCGCGGTAGTCGGCCGCAACATGCCTTTCGCCGGCCTGTCGGTGCCGCTACTCAACCTGTTCAGCTTTCTCGGGGTATTCATTCTTTTCAGTGCCATCTACAAGGTGCTGCCGGTGGTGAAGATCGCGCTGCGACGTGCCGTGGTGGGAGGTTTCGTGGCAGCGCTGCTGTGGGAAGGTGTGCGTCTGCTGCTGGTGTACTACTTCGTCAATTTCTCCTACGTGAACATCGTCTACGGCTCGCTGGCCGCCCTTGTCGTGGTATTGCTGAGCCTGGAGGTGGGCGCGATCATCCTGCTGCTCGGCGCCCAGGTGATTGCCGAACTGGAGTACAACGCGCGTCGAGGACTGCCGTGGCACCTGGACCCACGCCGGGAAGCTGTCACCCACGTGGATTGAGAAACGTCCGCGAGTAGCGTCCTTCTATCAGCCGGGTCGACGCGAACGATCGGAGCGCAGGCGCCGGATCAGCGTCCACAGGCTCTTGCCAGTGAGCATACCCAGCAGGTAGATGACCACCAGGAGTATTGCCATGGGCAACCTGAGGCTCCAGGTCAGGAATCGCACTTCAACCATGACGATATTCTGTACTACGAGAATGAGTACCAACGCCGCAATCAAAATCTTGACCGCCAGCAGCAGCTTATCCATGCATGCTCTCCGTCGAATCGGACTCCTTCAAGCTGAGCCCAGGCGCGTCGCCTGTCAACTTCCTGCTTCCAACCACCAGCCGTCAACATGCGGATAGCGGCCATCCGGCTTCCCGGGTGGCCGCAGGGTAAGGAAACACTGCATAAATGTCTGCGCGTGCGAATCACTGCGTTGCGCGGTACGCGAAATCCTCACCTATACCCCATAGGCTCCGGTTGACTCGCAGCCTTCGGCTTCTCGCCCCTTCGGGGCCAGCCTACGGCTGTTTGTCGCTTCGCTCGGGTCTTTGCTCCGTGCGCATTGTGCTTCATCCCGCTCGCCGATTATTCAGCGCTTCCCTAAAGCACGTGGATCAACCCAGGGCGAAGAGTGCCCCGGCAGCAGCTATGGCGACCCCGAGGCCACGCACGAGACGGCTTTCGCGGGTCATCAGGATGCCGCCGAACCAGCGACCGGCGTAGGTAATGGCAAGCGTGGACAGGGTGAAACCGGCCAGGTAGGCGAGCATCGAGACGCCGTGGGGCATCTCGTTGCCGTGAGCATGGCCGTGAAACAGCATGAACAGCACGACCACCCCGGCACCAAGCACACTGGGCACCTTGACCAGGGCGGCGATCAACACACCGGCCAGCAGCACCGACAGGGCGATCCCGAACTCGACGCCGGGCAGGGCCAGGCCACCCCAGGCAAGTCCGGCACCCAGCAGCATGCCGCCGGCCGCGAGCAGGGGCGCCCCCAGGCGCAGCGGGCGAGACTGGCGAAGGCTCCAGAGGCCGATGGCCAGCATCGCCAGCAGGTGGTCGAGCCCCAGCAGCGGGTGACTCAGGCCGGCCGCAAAGCCGCCCTCGTGGTGATGACCGGAGTGGGCAACGGCCAGGCCGGCCGTCAGCAACAGGGCTGGCGCGGCGGCCAAGGCCGCCCGGGTGGCGGGGGAAAGAGCTGACATCATGAGAGCGTTCTCCTGAGCGATGACTTGGACAATGGTGAGGCGATGATGGGACGTCGGCTGTCAGACGGCCGCGGCCTGGGGCCGGCGCTCCGGCAGCATGCCGCGGTCGAGAATGAAGCGAATGATGGTCTCGAGCCCCACCCCGTCATAGAGATTGGTGAAGACGAAGGGGCGCTCGCCACGCATCTTCTTCGAATCCCGCTCCATGACATCCAGCGAGGCATGCACCTGCTCGGCGATATCGATCTTGTTGATGATCAGCAGATCCGACTTGGTGATGCCGGGCCCGCCCTTGCGCGGAATCTTGTCGCCGGCCGAGACGTCGATCACATAGAGGGTGAGATCGGAGAGCTCGGGGCTGAAGGTGGCCGACAGGTTGTCGCCGCCGGACTCCACCAGCACCAGTTCCAGGCCGGGATGACGAGCCTGCAGGTCGTCGATGGCCGCCAGGTTCATGGAGGCGTCCTCGCGGATGGCGGTGTGCGGGCAGCCGCCGGTTTCCACCCCGAGAATGCGATCCGCCGGCAGCGCATCGTGCTTGAGCAGGAAGTCGGCATCTTCGCGGGTATAGATGTCGTTGGTGACCACGGCAATATCGTAGTGGTCACGCAGCGCCAGGCAGAGCTGCTTGAGCAGTGCCGTCTTGCCGGAACCCACCGGGCCGCCGACGCCGATGCGTAAACAGTGTGTCATGTGATACCTCCTCTAGGATTGTCCTATCCTGCTAACTGCGAAACAGCCGCGAATATTGGGTTTCGTGTAGAGCGCTGGCCAACGCCAGGCCAGGCAGCACAGGCCCCAGCTCGTCTTCCTCCACGGCCAGCGCCTCATCCACCGCCGTCACGAGGGCCGGGCGCAGCCGCTCTACCAGCCGCTGGGCCGAGGTATGGCCAAGAGGCAGCGCCTTGCAGGCCACCGCCAGCTGGTTCTCCAGCCAGGCCCAGGCGAAGCCGAGCAGCGCCTGCCGCACCGGCACGCCACGGACATGGGCCGTCCAGGCGAATGCCGTCACGTAGCCGGCCCCCGGCGGCAGCGCGGGCAACGCTCCCGAAGGGCTTTTCTCAGGACAATTCGGCAACAGGTCGAGGCTACCCAGCAGCCGGATCAGCGAAGCCCCCAGGCGCGCGTCTTCCGCCGCCAGCTCGGCGGTTTCGCGGTTGGCCGCAAGCCACCGGTCCCACTCGACCACCGCTTCGCCATCGCCTGCCGCCCAGGCCGTTTGAAGACGCGCCAGCACCGGCAGTTCGCATCGGGTCAGGCCGTCCTCCAGCACCCCTTCCAGCCACTCGCCGAGGCTCGCCTCATCGCTGACCCAGCCCAGCTCGAAGGCACTCTCCAGGCCCTGGGAGAAGGCGAAGGCACCGATGGGCAGCGCCGGACTGACCAGTTGCAGGAGCCCCAGCAGGGCCAGGTCATCGCCCCCTCCCTGCCCCGCCACCGTTGACTGCTCAGTGCGCATGACTGTGACCATGCCCGTGGGAGTGACTGTGCTGATGGTCATGGCCATGGTGGTGGGCATGGCCGGCCTGGGCGTAGGCACCGGGCTCGGGGTCGAACGGTGCCTGATGCCGCTCAAGGGTCGCCCCCAGCAGCTCGGCCAGTTCCTCCAGCACATGGTCCGGCGGGAAGCGCACCCAGCCCTGGTCGGGCCTGGCATCATCGCTGCCCAGAGCCAGCTGCACATGGCGATTGCCCAGATGGTAGGCCAGCCGCGCCAGCGGCAGGCCGGCGGTTACACGTGCCGTGACCACCGGTTCGATGGCCGCCCTGATGCGCACGATCTCGCCGCTTTCGGCACGCAGCCCCTCACCGTCGCGCAGCACCGGGCCCCGGTCGAGGAACAGGCCGAGCTCGCGGCCGGCATCGCTTTTCGCCTTGAGCCGGCCGCGAATGCGCAGCTCGAAGGGCAGCGTCAGGGTGTCGCTGGCCTGGTCGGCCGCGATGGGCCCCAGGCGTTCGGTCAGTTTCAGCATTGAAATCGCCTCGTTGAATTCAGGCCTCTGAACCAAGCAGGCGACAAGTCGGGCCCCGCCGAGCCACCTCGCACGACCGCTGGCAGCACGGTCGAGACGACGCGGTCGATCTTCAGGGAAGAAGATCGAGGAAAGCCGGCACAGGGATGTGCCGTCTTTCCGACCGCGGGAGTCCGGCCGGGATGCCAGGGTTTCGGGCGCGTGGCGTGGCGAGCGTGGGGTTCCGACCATGGCGCCTTCCTCAAATCCATCAGAACAGGTGGTAGCGCTGGGCCAAGGGAAGCTCGGTGGCCGGCTCGCAGGTCAGCAGTTCACCATCGCAGCGCACCTCGTAAGTCTGCGGGTCGACGGTCAGCTCCGGGCAGGCGTCGTTGAGTTTCATATGCTGCTTGCGCACGCCGCGCACGTTGCGACACGCCGAAAGCTCACTGTGCAACCCCAGCCGCTCCTTGATGCCAGCCTCGATGGCCGCCTGGCTGACGAAGGTGAGACGAGTGGCGCTGGCCGCCTTGCCCAGGGCACCGAACATGAAACGGTAATGCACCGGCTGCGGCGTCGGAATCGAGGCATTGGGGTCACCCATGGGGGCGGCGGCAATCATGCCGCCCTTGATGATGAGTGCCGGCTTGACGCCGAAGAAGGCCGGGTCCCACAGCACCAGATCGGCCAGCTTGCCCAGCTCGATGGAGCCCACCTCATGCGCGATGCCGTGGGTGATGGCCGGGTTGATGGTGTACTTGGCGATATAGCGCTTGGCGCGAAAATTGTCGGCGCCCAATGCCTCGTCTTCCGGCAGCAGCCCGCGCTGCACTCTCATCTTGTGGGCGGTCTGCCAGGTGCGGCACACCACCTCACCCACCCTACCCATGGCCTGGGAGTCCGAGGCGATCATGGAGATCACCCCCAGGTCGTGAAGAATGTCCTCGGCGGCGATGGTCTCACGGCGAATGCGCGAATCGGCGAAGGCCACGTCCTCGGGTATGTTCGGGTCCAGGTGATGGCACACCATCAGCATGTCGAGATGCTCATCGATGGTATTGACCGTGTAGGGCCGCGTCGGGTTGGTGGACGACGGCAGCACGTAGGACTTCGCGCAGGCGGTAAGGATATCCGGCGCATGGCCGCCCCCCGCCCCCTCGGTATGGTACGTATGAATGCCGCGCTCCTTGAACGCCGCCAGTGTGTCCTCGACGAAACCCGACTCGTTCAGGGTATCGGTATGGATCGCCACCTGGACGTCGTACTCGTCGGCGACGCTCAGGCAGTTGTCGATGGATGCCGGGGTGGTGCCCCAGTCCTCGTGGAGCTTGAGGCCCATGGCGCCGGCAACGAGCTGGGCCTCCAGCGCCTCCGGCAGGCTGGCGTTGCCCTTGCCCAGCAGGCCGATATTCATGGGCATCTCGTCCACCGCCTGGAGCATCTTGCCGATATGCCAGGGTCCGGGCGTGCAGGTGGTGGCCTTGGTGCCGGTGGCGGGCCCCGTACCGCCCCCGAGCATGGTGGTAATGCCACTCATCAGCGCCTCCTCCACCTGCTGGGGACAGATGAAGTGGATATGGGCATCGATACCGCCAGCCGTCAGGATCATGCCTTCGCCGGCGATGATCTCGGTACCGGGGCCGATGACGATCGCCACATCGGGCTGGGTATCGGGATTGCCGGCCTTGCCGATGGCTTTGATGCGCCCGGCCTTGAGGCCCACGTCGGCCTTGACGATGCCCCACCAGTCGAGGATCAGGGCATTGGTGATCACGGTGTCCATCACCGCGTCGTCATGGCGCTGGCTCTGGCCCATGCCATCACGGATCACCTTGCCGCCGCCGAACTTGACCTCGTCGCCGTAATGGGTCGCATCGTCCTCGACCTGGATCCACAGCTCGGTGTCGCCCAGGCGCACCCGGTCGCCGGTGGTGGGGCCGTACATATCGGCGTAGGCCTGGCGGCTGATCTTGTTATCGGGCTTCATGGCTTGCCTCCCTTGTCCGCCGTGTCGAGCGCGCCCATCACCTCGCCGCGGAAGCCATACACATGGCGACGGCCGACGAAGGGAATCAAGGTCACCTTGCGGGACTGGCCGGGCTCGAAGCGGATGGCCGTGCCCGCCGCCACGTCGAGGCGGTGTCCACGCGCGCGGTCGCGATCGAAGGTCAGCGCCGGATTGGCCTCGGCAAAGTGATAGTGGGAACCGATCTGGATCGGCCGGTCGCCGGTATTGGCGACCTCGATACTGATCCGTTCACGCCCCTCGCAGAGCGCGATCTCGCCATCCTTCAGTTGATACTGTCCTGGAATCATGGGGCCGGGAATCATGGATGTTTTCCCTCCTGCAGCCAGTGTTAGACGATGGGCGAATGAACCGTGACCAGCTTCGTTCCATCCGGGAAAGTCGCTTCCACCTGCACCTCGTCGACCATCTCGGCCACGCCCTCCATGACGTCATCACGGCTGAGGATCTCGCGGCCGTAGCTCATCATTTCGGCGACGGTGCGGCCGTCACGGGCGCCCTCCATGATCTCGGCACTGATCAGGGCCACCGCCTCGGGGTAGTTGAGCTTGAGCCCGCGCGCTCGGCGACGTTCGGCAAGCAGGGCGGCGGTAAACAGCAGCAGCTTGTCCTTGTCTCTGGGGGTCAGTTCCATGAGATTCTCCTGGAGAGTCAGGTAAACCAGATACGGGGGGGATGGGCACATGTACCGCTCAGCAGCGGCCTGAGACACGCCCAGGCCTGCTGGCAGATTTCCCATGCCTCATTGCGTTCGTTGCCCAGATAGCGCAGCAGCAGGACGCCATGACGCACCGTCACCGCCCAGCGTGGGCTGGTGGCTATGGCATCACGCAACGCTTCGATGGCCTCGCCCTCGTCGCCCAGCCCCACCGCCCATAGCGTGGCCTGCACCGTGGCGCCACCCTGCCCCCAGCGCCCGGCGAAACGCGGGTGCAGCGGGTCCATGGGCTGACGCTCCAGCCAGAGCGGCTTGCCGTCTCGCATCAGGCGAAAGCGCTGGTCGATGCGGCCGGAGACATAGGGCAGGTCGCTCGCCGGACGCCCCAGTGCCAGCACCTCCCAGCCCAGGCAGCGAGCCGAGCCGGCCAAATCGATATGCGTCGACTGCTCTCCCATCGAGCCGTCGAAGGCGATGGTCTCCTGAGGTAGCCATTCGAGAATGGCGCCGTCGGCCACCTCGAGATGGGTCTGCTGGCCCCAGGCCACGCCATGGCTGTCGGCGCGGTAGAGCTTGTTGGCGGCTGGCGTGGTCAGGAGCGCACGGGCATCCGCGCCCACCCGGGCCGATATCGCCAGCCTGTCGCCACTGACCAGCCCACCCGGCGGATGCAGCAGGTAAACGTGGCAGGTGCCCGACCGTCCTTCGGGATAGAACGGCCGCTGGACCCGTAGCGGCCCCTGGTGACGCGCACGAACCAAGCGCGTGACCCCGTCACGCGCCTCGAAGGCGAGTGCCAGCGAGGCCGCCCAGTGGCGCTCCGCATCGAAGCGGTGCCCGGAATCCGCCGTGGGCATGTTGTCCAGTGAGGTTTCGTAGGCAGTCATGGGTGGTCCGTCGCAAAGCGTGTCTGACTCTGTCTCAGCAAAGGTCGTACCAGAATGGTGAATGCCCATATTTGCCTTTCTGAAACAATGCTTTACAACAAAAAGAGAGGGCAATTAGACAGACTGTCGACGCTTGGTGGTGCATGACACCGCCCGGCGGCGCACCATGTCAGTGCGGCGGCCACCAGGCAAACCCCATTTCAGTGCAAAGGCTTGGACACCTGGCTGTCAGCTACACCGTCAGGTGCTCCTTTATCAGCCTGTCCGATAACTCCCCGATATCCCCCTTGGCCACCGGCCGGCCGCGGCTCATGATCACGAAGCGATCCGCGTACTTGCGGGCGAAGGGCAGTTTCTGCTCCACCAGCAGCACGGTGAGCCCATCCTCGTCGATCAGCTTGCGGATCACCTCGCCGATCTGGGCGACGATATTGGGCTGGATTCCCTCCCCCGGCTCATCGAGGATCAACAGGCGCGGCTCGATCACCAGCGCCCGGCCGATGGCCAGCTGCTGCTGCTGCCCCCCCGAGAGATCACCGCCACGGCGATGTTTCATCTCGGCGAGCACCGGGAACAGCTCGAACACCCGTTCCGGGATGCTGCGCTTGCCATCGCGACGTGCCGCCAGTCCGGTACGCAGGTTCTCCTCCACCGTCATCAGCGGAAATATCTGGCGACCCTGGGGCACATAGCCGATGCCCAGGCGCGAGCGCTCCTCTACCCGCTTCCTGGTCAGCTCAACGTCATCCGCGTAGCGGATGCTGCCGCTGGAGATGGCCACTTCGCCCATGATCGCCTTCAGCAGCGTGGTCTTGCCGACGCCGTTGCGACCCATCACGCAAGTGCATTGGCCGGCAGGCACGTCCAGATCGAGGTCCCACAGGGTATGGCTCTCGCCGTAGTACTGGTTGAGCGTGTCGACGGTCAGCATCAGGCCACCTCCTCTTCGGCATCGGCCCCCAGGTAGACCTCGACCACCTTCGGATCGTTGGACACCTGGTCCATGCTGCCCTCGGCCAGCACGCTGCCCTGGTGCAGCACCGTCACCTTGCGCGCAATGGAGCGCACGAAGCCCATGTCGTGCTCCACGACGACCACCGACTGCTTGCCGGCAAGGCCGGTGAGCAGCTCGGCGGTGCGTTCCATCTCCTGCTCGGTCATGCCGGCCACCGGCTCGTCGACAAGCAGCAGACGCGGCCGCTGCATCAGCAGCATGCCGATCTCAAGCCACTGCTTCTGGCCGTGGGAGAGGATGCCCGCCGGACGCAGGCGAAGCTCGGCAAGGCCGATGGTTTCCAGCACCTCCTCGATACGATCGCGAATGGCCGGCGTCATTCTGGCCGTAAGGGTCGGGAGGATGCGCTTGTCCGCCGCCATGGCCAGCTCCAGGTTCTCGAACAGCGTCAATGCCTCGAACACGGTGGGCTTCTGGAACTTGCGGCCGATGCCGAGGCTGGCGATCTCCGGCTCGTTCATGGTCAGGAGATCATGGCGGCTGCCGAACCACACCTTGCCGGCATCGGGGCGGGTCTTGCCGGTGATGATGTCCATCATGGTGGTCTTGCCGGCCCCGTTGGGCCCGATGATGCAGCGCAGCTCGCCGTCGTCGATGGTCAGGTTCAAGTCGTTGATCGCCTTGAAGCCATCGAAGCTGACCGTGACGTCCTCGAGGTAAAGGATGGGCCCATGGCGCACATCCACCGGCGATGCCGCCGGCACCAGGAAGTCGAACACACGATCCCGGTCGGCCAGTGATCTGAGAAAGTTCATGCCGATACCTCCTTGCCGCGGGGAGTGGGCGATTCGTCGTCCTCGCCACGGTGTTTCCGGCGCCGGACACGATAGGCCAGCAGCCCAGCCACCCCCTTGGGCAGGAATACCGTCACCAGCACGAACATCGCGCCCAGGGCGAACAGCCAGGCATCCGGCATCACCCCGGTGAAGACCGTCTTGGCATAGTTGACCAGGATGGCGCCGATCACCGCACCGTAGAGCGTCGCGCGGCCGCCCAGCGCCACCCAGAGCACGATCTCGATGGAGAAGACCGGCGAGAATTCGCTGGGGTTGATGATGCCCACCTGGGGGACGTAGAGCGCCCCCGCCAGGCCGGCCAGCATCGCCGAGACCACAAAGACGAACAGCTGGAAACGCTCGACCCGGTAGCCGATGAATCGCGTGCGAGCCTCCGCATCGCGGGTCGCCACGCAGACCCGGCCCAGCTTGCTGCTGACGATGGCACGGCACAGGACATAGCCCACGGCCAGGGCCACCCCGGTGGCGATGAACAGCCCCAGCCGGGTGGCATCGCTGCGCAGGCTGAAGCCGAGGATGTCGCGGAAGTCGGTCAGGCCGTTGTTGCCGCCGAAGCCCATCTCGTTGCGGAAGAAGGCCAGCATCAACGCGAACGTCAATGCCTGGGTGATGATCGAGAGATAGACCCCCGTCACCCGCGAGCGGAAGGCCAGGAACCCGAACACCAGTGCCAGCAGGCCCGGTGCCAGCAGCACCATGATGAAGGCGAACCAGGCCATGTCGAAGCCGGTCCAGTACCAGGGCAGGCTGTCCCAGTTGAGGAACACCATGAAGTCCGGGAGTTCGGGGTGACCGTAGACACCGCGGTCGCCGATCTGACGCATCAGGTACATGCCCATGGCATAGCCGCCCAGGGCGAAGAAGGCGCCGTGCCCCAGGCTCAGTATCCCGAGGTAGCCCCAGATCAGGTCCACCGCCACCGCCAGCAGCGCATAGCTCAGATACTTGCCCAGCAAGTTAACGGTATAAGCACTGACATGAAGCGGGTGCCCCTGGGGAACGGCCACATGCAGGATCGTCACCAGGGTCAGCGCGGCGAGCAGCACGCCGAGGAACAGCTGGGTCGATCGCTCGGTAAAGGGTCTTCCAAGCCAATGCATGCGTTAGCCCTCCGCTGCCCGGCCCTTCTGCGGAAAGAGTCCGCGGGGGCGCTTCTGGATGAAAAGAATGATGAAGACGAGCACGATGATCTTGGCCAGCACGGCACCGGCCCAGGGCTCGAGGATCTGGTTGATCACGCCCAGCGACAGTCCCGCCACCAGGGTGCCCCAGAGGTTGCCCACCCCGCCGAAGACCACGACCATGAAGGAATCGATGATGTAGTTCTGACCCAGGTTGGGGCCCACGTTGGTGAGCTGGGAGAGCGCCACGCCGGCCAGGCCGGCCACCCCGGAGCCCAGGGCGAAGGTCAGGATGTCGACCCGGGTCGCACGGATGCCCATGGAGCGTGCCATGGCTCGGTTCTGGGTCACGGCACGCACCTCCAGGCCGAGCCGGGTGCGCCGCATGACCAGCATCAGTCCGGCAAACACCACCAGCGCGAAACCGAGCACAACCATGCGGTTCAGGGTCAGCGACAGGGCGTCGTTGATCACCAGTGATCCGCTCATCCACTCGGGGGTGATGACGGTTCTGTTCAATGGAGAGATGCCGGTTCTCACCAGCTGCTGGAGAATCAGGCTGATACCGAAGGTGGCGAGCAGTGTCTCCAGCGGGCGCCCCTTGAGGAACTGGATCACGCCGCGCTCGATGGCGATGCCCATCAGGGCGGCGACCAGGAAACCGGCGGGAATCGACAGGATCAGTGCCAACCCCGGCTGGCCCGGCAGCAGCTGCTGCATCGCCCAGGTGGTATAGGCGCCCAGCATAATCAGTTCACCATGGGCCATGTTGATCACGCCCATCACCCCGAAGGTGATGGCCAGGCCGATGGCGGCGAGCACCAGCACCGATCCCAGGCTCAGGCCGAAGTAGAGGGTCTCCAGGCCGCGGTTGATGCGCAAGTTCTGCTCGATGCTGTTCAGCGCCGCCTGGGCGGCGTCGGCGACCACTTGGTCATCGCCCATTACCGCACGATTCAATGCCACCCGCACCCGGGGATGGAGGCTTCCCTTCAGGTCGGCAACGGCATCGATATCCCCCTGCTCCAGGCGATGGATCGCCAGCGCCTGGATCAGCCTGGCACGCGCCTGGCGGTCCTCCTCCTGCTCGATCACACCGGCCAACGGCTCCGCCAGGTCGGCATCGACCTCGCCGAGCAACCGTTCCGCCGAAGCACGGCGCAGCGCCAGGTCGGCCGAGTAGAGGTCGACCACGGCGATGGCGCTGCGTAGTTGATTGCGCAGGGCATTGTTGATCCCGATGCGATCCAGCTCGCGGCGGGACATCTGACCGAGCGCCTCACCGGACAGCGCATCCTCCACCGGCCATTCGCGGCCACGGTTGTCGAGCACCACCACGAAGCGGCCATCGTCGGCACGCTGCAGGCGACCGTCGAGGAGTGCCGAGAGCCAGTCGCGGGCGCGCGGATCGTCACTCTGGACGATGGCGTCGATGGCCTCGCCCTTGGCCGGATAGGAGTCCACATCGAGCGCTTCGAGCAGCTCGAGGGCCACAGCGTCTTCGGCAGCGTCGGGAGACTGTGCTTGCGCAGCCACGGCCGTGAGACACAGGGAGAGCAGCAGGATCAGTAGCACCAGGCAGCGAGAAGGTCGACCAGCAACGCTGCCGGCACTCGCCTTGACCGCCACTGGCCAGGGCAACGGGAAAATCCGCATCGGAGCTTTCCTCTAGATCGAGACAAGATGGCCTCTGGATAGAGACGAGATGGCGTGCGACCTCGCCGCCCGGGTGGGCGACGAGGCGATCGGCTGGCTGGGCTTATTCTGCCAAGGCAGCCTCGGCTTCTTCGGCGGCAGTACTGCCGCCACAGGAGCCCGTGGCGACATTGAAGTTGCCGCAGCGCATCGGTGCACGCCAGTCGGCAATCAGGTCACGGGAGCCGGGCAGGTAGTCGGACCAGGCGTCGCCGGCCACGGTGGAGGGCGTCTGCCAGACGATGTCGAACTGGCCGTTGTCCTGCACCTCACCGATCAGCACCGGCTTGGTGATGTGGTGGTTGGGCATCATCGCCGCATAGCCGCCGGTCAGGTTGGGCACGGTGACGCCGATAATCGCATCCTTGATCGCGTCGACGTCGGTGGTGCCGGCCTTGCGCACCGCCTCGGCCCACATGTTGAAGCCAATGTAGTGGGCCTCCATGGGATCGTTGGTTACCGACTCCTCGTCGCCGGTGTAGTCGATCCAGGCGTCGATGAAGTCGTAGTTCTCGTCGGTGTCGACGCTCATGAAGTAGTTCCAGGCGGCCAGGTGGCCGACCAGCGGGGCGGTATCGATACCGGAGAGTTCCTGCTCGCCGACCGAGAAGGCAACCACGGGAATGTCGGCGGCATCGATGCCCTGGTTGGCCAGCTCACGGTAGAACGGCACGTTGGCATCGCCGTTGATGGTGGACACCACCGCTGTCTTCTTGCCCTCACTGCCGAAGCGGCGAATCTCGGCGACGATGTTCTGCCAGTCGGAGTGCCCGAAGGGCGTGTAGTTGATCAGAATGTCGTCATCAGCCACCCCGTGCTCCTCCTTGAGGAAGGCCTCGAGGATACGGTTGGTGGTGCGCGGATAGACATAGTCGGTGCCGGCCAGCACCCAGCGCTCCACGCCCACCTCGTTCAGCAGGTACTCGACGGCGGGAATGGCCTGCTGGTTGGGCGCCGCTCCGGTGTAGAAGACGTTCTCGGAGGACTCCTCCCCCTCGTACTGCACCGGATAGAACAGCAGGCCATTGAGCTCTTCGAAGACAGGCAGCACGGCCTTGCGCGAGACCGAGGTCCAGTTGCCGAAGACCACATCGACGTCATGCTGGGCCAGCAGCTCGCGGGCACGCTCGGCGAACAGCGGCCAGTTGGAAGCCGGGTCGACCACCACCGCCTCGAGCTGGCGACCCAGCAGGCCACCCTGCTCGTTCTGCTGCTCGATCAGCATTTCCACGGTGTCCTTGAGCGTCGACTCACTGATCGCCATGGTGCCGGAGAGGGAGTGGAGGATGCCTACCTTGATCGGGTCCTCGGCCAATACCTGGCTGCTGAACCCAAGGCTGGCAGTGGTGACCAGGGCGGCGGCCGCCAGCTGCGAGGGGCGGAACTTGGTACAGAGCCTGGTACGGAGATTGTTACGGAAATAGGGACGGGGCAGAATCTTGCGTCGGTATGCGTTCACTTGTCACTCCTTGCACCTTCCTGCAGGAAGGTTTCATTGTGATGGCATCGCAGCGGGGTCGAGGGACCGCCGGTGCGGGTCTCAGCCATCAGCCATTGCAAGGCCTGCGCCATCCTCTTGCATAAACCGATAAAGCAATGAGTTTCAATGAAATGGAGCTACCCCGTTGCGCCAGCGATATGCCTCATGGCACCGCCTTGGTGCAGCAAAAACGCCATGTCACGCCTCGCACTGCACCGTTGGCGTGCACAGCGAACAAAAAAGGGGCGCCGGTCTGCACCGGCACCCCAAGGACGAAACGTTGTGCAATCGATCAGGCGCGTGCGCTGCGAATCCGAGCCATGCCCTTTTTCACCACCGGCAGTAGCAGCGACAGCGCGGCGATGATCAGCAGCCACATGGAAATCGGCTTGTCGATGAAGGTCATCCAGTCGCCACCGGAGATCTGCAGGGCACGACGCATGGACTCTTCCATGATGCTTCCCAGGATCAATGCCAGAATCAGGGGAGCCGCCGGAAACCCGAACAGCCTCATGCCGAGCCCCAGCAGGCCGAAGCCAAGAAGGAACAACAAGTCGATCACGCTGAAGCTCATGCCGTAGACACCGACTAGGCAGAAGATCAGGATCAGGGCCAGCAGCAGCGGACGCGGCATCTCGAGAATCTTGGCGATATAGGGAATCAGCGGCAGGTTAAGGACCAGCAACATGATATTGCCGATATACATACTGGCGATAACGCCCCAGAACACGTCGGGACGGTCCACCAGCATGGCCGGCCCTGGGCTGATCCCCATGACCAGCAGGGCTCCCAACAAGACCGCCGTGGTACCTGAGCCAGGAACGCCAAGGGTCAACAGCGGGACGAAAGAACCAGTACAGGCGGCATTGTTGGCGGCTTCGGGAGCCGCGACACCCTTGATATTGCCCTTGCCGAAGGTATCCCCATCCTTGGCCAGACGCTTCTCCATGCTGTAGCCGAGGAATGAACCGATAGTGGCACCGGCCCCCGGCAATACACCGGTGAAGAAACCCAGGACGGAGCTGCGGGCAATAGGCGGCGCAATCTCGCGAACCTCGCTGCGAGTCAGCTTCAGCGAACCGATGGCATTGCGCGGCTGCTCCTTGCCACCCCCACCGCGCAACAGCATGTAGAAGACTTCGGCCAGGGCAAAGATACCCAGCGCCACCACCAGGAAGTCGATGCCATCCAGCAGGTGCGCGGAACCGAAGGCAAAGCGCACCGTACCGGTCTGCAGATCGATGCCAATGATAGAGATCATGATCCCTACCACGGCGGCAATCAGCCCCTTGACCAGTGATTTGTCGGAGAGCGACACCACTGCCGTCAGGCCCAGCACCATGAGCGCGAAGTACTCTGCCGGGCCGAACGCCACGGCGACCTTCGACAGCATTGGGGCCACCATCATCAGGAAGACAACGGATATGGTGCCACCCACGAAGGATGCATAAGCCGCGATAGCCAGGGCCTTGCCGGCCATCCCCTGCTTGGCCATGGGATAGCCATCAAAAGAGGTCGCCACGGTACCGGCCACGCCGGGGGCGTTGAGCAGGATCGACGAACTCGAGCCACCGAAGATCGCCCCGTAATAGACACCGGCCATCAGGATCAGGCCTGAAGACGGCTCCATGGCGAAGGTGATCGGGATCATCAGCGCCAGGGCACTGATCGGCCCCAGGCCAGGCAGCATACCGATGATAGTGCCGGCGAAGACGCCACCGAAGACATAAGCGATGTTAATGGGCTGCAGTGCGATGCCGAAGCCGAACATCAAGTTATTCAAAGCTTCCATGAGCAATATCTCTCTCGCGGGCTGATCGTGTCATACAACATCAGATCGGCAGGATTCCCGTGGGCAGGTAGACGTCCATGATCCGGGTCATGGTCAGATACAACGCCAGCACCACCCCGAGCGAGGTCGCCAAATTCACACCGTGTCGACGGTAGCCGTAATACAAACCAAGGCCGAAGGCCAACACAGTGGAGGTCACCACGAAACCGATCGGTACCATCAGCAGGGCGTAAGCAATAATCGCCAGCGAGGTGATAACGATCCGCGACCAGGGACGGAACAGTAATGGCTGGTTCAGCGCCTCAGGGCTCGGTTCTTCGGGAATATCCTGAGCCTTGGGTTTTTCCAGGAACAGACACACGGCAAGCCCAAGCAGGAGAAACCCCAGCACCTTGGGAAAGATATCGGAATCGATCGGCCGGGGAAGTGGGAAAGTGGGGATCTGGAAAGCCATTACCAGGTAACCCACCGAGAACAGTGCGACGATCAGCGCAATAATCTGATTGGTGTTGAGTCGTGTCATGAGCATTCCACCTCGTTCTCACGCCAGATGAAGCCTGGCCACGAGCTCGAGTGTTACCTTCGAAAAGATTGAGCCCTGGGTAAGCAGGGCTCAAGAGAATCACTTAGGGTGAGAATCTGCTGGCGTTCAGCGAATCAGCCCGAGCTCGGTCAGCACGCCACTGAACTCTTCCCTTTGGGCGTCGAGGAAAGCACCAAATTCTTCGCTGGTCTGATAGGCGTCGATCCAGCCCAACTGGTCACGGGCTTCCTGCCAGGCTTCTGTTTCGAGCATCTGTGCAAAGAGGTCTTCATAATAGGCAACGGCTTCGGCCGGCATGTCGGGCGTTCCCATGACACCGCGCCAGATGTCGAAGGTATAATCGATACCCTGCTCCTGGTAGGTCGGAACATCGGCCAGGGGGCCACCCATTCGTTCGGGAGAGGAAACTCCCAGTGCTCGAATGTCGCTATCAGGGCCCAGTTGCCCTGCGGCTTCGCCAGCACCGGTGATCACGGCCTCGACATGACCACCCATGAGGTTAGTCATTGCTTCGCCGCCTCCCGAGAAGGCGATGTAATTCACGCCTGACGCCTCGAGCCCGGCCGCGGACGCCACACCAGCGATAGCGATGTGATCCATGGAGCCCGGCGCACTACCACCGCCGACACTCATTGAAGGCGTCTCGCGCATGGCGTCGAACAGATCGTTGAGATCTTGATATTCGGAATCCTGTGGCACCAGTACGATGGAGTAATCGGTGATCAGGCGCGCGATCGGCGTGAAGTCGGTATGGTCATATCGCGAGGTTCCTGCCAGCGGCACCAGAATGATGGGCGGGCTGGTGGCGAACAACTTGTGCGGATTGCCTTTATCGCTGGCGATCTGGGCCCAGGCCACAGCGCCACCGCCTCCCGGCACATTGATGGCCGCAAAGTTTTGCTCGGCCAGACCTTCTGACTGGATGACACGGGAGGTGGTACGCACCAGGGTATCCCAGCCACCGCCCGGGTTGGCCGGCGCGATGAACTCGATGGAACGGCTCGGCGTCCATTCATCGGCGCTGGCAGCGGTAGTGGCACCCGCGACAGCGGCCAGCGGCAGTGCCAGCAAAGTCAGGCGCTTGAGGGAAAGCTTGGTAGTCATGGCGTTCTCCGGGTTCGGCATCTTGTTGTGTGATCATTCTGTGATCGTCATGTGGTCGCCCTGGGGCGCTACCATGTGAACGTTAGAAGAAGCGACACCTTGGCCACAAGCTTCTGAACATAAATGACAAATAGTCCTTTACGCCCATTCTGTCCATTCTGTTCACGGATGCCTTCGAGTTCTCCTCCCCCCTACTCGCTACCCCTCTTCAGCTACCCCTCTTCAGCTAGCATTCTTCAACTCGCTTTCCTCAGCTAGCCTTCCTCACACCATGGCGACGTATCGCCCACCAGGCGGTAGCGACGCTCCGGTCGCCCCACGTCGCCATAGCCCAGCTCGGCGTCCACCACCTGGACCGATACCAGAAACTCCAGATAGCGACGGGCCGTCGAACGACTGGCACCCATGGACCGGGCCACCTCCATGGCGGCCAGCGGGGTGGCGGCATGCTCGAGCGCCGCTACTACGGTGCGTAGCGTCAGGCGATCGATGCCCTTGGGCAGGCTGCGCACAGCGCCTCCCGTCGCCCCCTCAGGACGCAGCCGGGTCAGTACCCTGTCCAACTCCTCCTGGCTCATCTCGCTGCGGGCGGTCAGGGCGGCACGCTCACGGCGAAAGCGGGCAAGCATCTGTGCCATGCGCGAAGCCTCGACCGGCTTGATTAGATAGTCAAAGACACCGCCACGCAGGGCTTCGGCGATGGTTTCCACCTCCCGGGCAGCGGTGATCATCACGATATCCACCCGCAGGTAATCCCGCCGCAGCGACCAGAGCAGCTCGAGCCCCTCCACGTCCGGCAGGTAGGCATCGAGCAAGACCAGATGAACCGTGTCGGCCTGCCGGGACATCAACGACCGCGCCTCGGCGCCGCTTCTGGCCATGCCCACCACACGGAAGCCTTCACTCTGCTCGATGAAGGCGCGATGGATATCGGCAATGCGAAAGTCGTCCTCGACGATCAGGATGCCAAACTCCGACGGCGAATCGCCCGCTTCATGCATGTCTCGTTACCCCCGCGATGTCTTCTGGCATCGTCTTGTGCTTATGATTGTGCTTGTGCTGATGAGTGCTTCAGCGCCCTATCGTGCCCGGCTGCAACGGCCGGTCCTCACCCGTCGAAGGCGGCCGGCACAAGGAGCGATCGAGCACGGCGATGAAACAGGCCCCTCCCAGTTCGCTCTCCTCCAGCGTAATGGCGCCACCGTTCTCCCGACACAGGCGGCTGACCAGGGCCAGGCCGATACCGTGATGCTTGCCCGGCTTGGTAGAGAAGCCTTCCTGGAAAATCGCTTCGACGTGCTGGTGGGGGACTCCGGGGCCGTTATCCTCCACCTCGATCAGCAGCTGCTCTCCCAGATCGGTGAAGAACAGCCTGACCCGCGGCCCCTCATCGTTATGACGATCGCCCTGGAGTGCCGCATGGCAGGCGTTGTCCAGCAGGTTGCCTATCACCGTCATCAGCACCTCCTGGCCTGTCACCGTGAGCGGCTCGACCAGCGAGCTCTGCTCATCGATCTCCAGCAGCACACCGAGCTCCCTGGCCCGGGTCAGCTTGCCGAGCAGGGTACCGCTGACCACCGGGTCGCCCACATGCTTCATCAGGAAGGTCATCTGGGCCTGCTGATGCGCACTCTCCTGATGAATAAGGGCAATGGCATCCTCGATGCGGCCGAGCTGGAGCATCCCGGAGATGGTATAGAGTTTGTTGGAGAACTCATGGGCCTGGGCACGCAGCATGTCCACGTCCCGGCTGGCGGCATTCAACGCATTGGAGAGCTCGACGATCTCGCGCCGGCTGCGGAAGGTCGCCACCGCCCCCTCGATCTCTCCCGCGTGATGGATGGGCACCCGGTTGACCACCACCGGATGGTCCCCCAGCCACATATCCTGGTCAAACTGATGCTCGCCTCGCTCCATGACCTCGAGCAGACGCGAGTTGGGAACGATGTCCTGAACCGGCTGCCCTACCACCGCATGCACCGGCGGCAGGCCCAGAAAGCGCCTAGCCTGCTGGTTGACCAGGGTGATCTGTCCTTCGCGATTCACCGCCAGGATCCCCTCGTGGATCGACTGCAGGATTGCCTCTTTCTCCATCGCCAGGCGGGCGATCTCGTAGGGCTCGAGGCCAAGGATGACCCGCTTGAGATGGCGCGACAGGCCATAGGCGCCGGCAAAGCCGAGCACGATCATGAGTGCCACCAGCCACCACCCCAGGCTGGTGTGCTCGATCACGTCCATGGCCACCCGGTCGAGCATGAAGCCCACCGACACGATACCGATGATATTGCCCTCGGCGTCGAGGACCGGCGTCTTGCCGCGCATGGCCTCGCCCAGCGAGCCGGTAGCTTCCGAGACATAGGATTCGCCGTGCAGCAGCGCCCGGTCGTTGTCACCGCCGACCATGGGCTTACCGAGCCGCTCGGGCAGCGGATGGGAATAGCGAAGCCCTTCGGTATTGCCCACCACCACATAGCGCGCGCCGGTCTCGCGTCGGATGCGCTCGGCAATGGGCTGGATGGTGACGCTGGGCTCGGGGTCATCGAAGGCGGCGATCAGCTCAGGGATGCTGGCCACGCTGAGTGCCACGGCCAGGGCTCGCTGACCGATCTGGTCGCTGATGATCTCACCCTTGCGATGATTGAGGTAGGCGCCCTGGGCCAGCAGCATGCCGGCCAGTAGAGCACCGACCAGCAGCATCACCTGCAGGCGAAAACTTCGCATGAGCCAACCGCGCCGCGGACGGCCACGACGCATACGCTGGAGCTCGGCAATGGATTCTCTGCGCGGGGAGGACATGGGCTGAGGCTCGGCGCTGGTTAAAGCGTCATTGTCGCATGCTGCCGAAGCCGGGGCACCTCAGCGATTCTGGGCAATGGGCAAGCCCATCGGACGATACCGACGGGCTTGCAGGCAATCATCCCGCCAACGCTTGCCGTAGACGAGGGCTCGCCAGTTCACCAATCAGCGTGGCCAGCGCCAGTGCGGCCAGTAGCCATGGCCAGTGGATGCCGAACTCGATGCGAGCGATCCCCAGCGCGTCGACGAAGATCACCAGGATGCCAAAGGGACTGACATAGCGCACCATGAACAGCCAGAGAGCATGCCAGCGTGGCGACAGGCCCAACTCATCACGGAACGTCTCACTTTTCAGCACGAAGCCTGCCAGCAACACCATACCCAGGCCACCCAGCGGCATCATCCAGCGCGAGGTGAGATAGTCGAGCCAGTCAAAGAAATGGCGACCCAACAGCGTCCAGTCGGCACCGACGTTGAATGACAACATGGCCATGGTGCTGATCAGCCACAGCACGATGCCGGTCCCCCAGGCCGCGGCGCGACGCGATAGCCCCTTGTTGTCGCACAGCCAGGAGACGGTGGCCTCGACCATGGAGATGGCTGAGGTCAGCGCCGCCATGGAGAGCATGACGAAGAACAGGATCCCGAACAGGGTGCCCATGGGCATGGCCTGGAAAGCCAGCGGCAGGCTCATGAAGATCAGTCCAGGCCCTTCCCCCGGATCCATGCCATTGGCGAAGATCACCGGGAAGATGGCCAGCCCCGCCATCAGCGCCACCAGGGTATCGGCCATGGCGACACTGAAGGTGGTGCGCACGATGGAGGCCCGCGCCGGCAGATAGCTGCCATAGGTAAGAATCGCCCCGGAGGCCAGCGACAGGGTGAAAAAGGCATGACCCAGGGCGGCCAGCATGCCGTCGCTGGAGAGACTTCCGGTATCGAAGGAAAACAGGAAGCGCCAGGCCTCGCCGAACCCTCCGGAAGTCATCCCGTAGCCGATCAGGATCAAGAGCATGATCACCATGCCGGGCATCATCCAGGTCACGCTGCGCTCGATCCCGGCCTGCACCCCCCTGCCGACGATCAGCATGGTCAGCACCACCACCAGAGTGCTCCAGAAGCCCAGGTTGAGGGGGTTTTCGTTATTGGCAACGAAGATCGCCACCATGTCGTCGACGCCGCTGCCAGCCAGGCCGCCTGTCAGCATCTTCCACAGATAGGAGAAGGACCAGCCGGCCACCACCACGTAGAACGACAGGATCATGAAACCGGCCAGCATCGCCAGCCAGCCCAACAGCGACCAGGCCGATGAGCGCCCCGACTCGGTCACCACCCGGCGAACTGCGTCGATGGGGCTGCCACGGCCACGACGGCCGAAGGCGATCTCGGTCATCATCACCGGCACACCCACCGCGAGAATGCAGGCCAGGTAGACGAGCACAAAGGCCCCACCGCCGTGCTCGCCGGTGATGTAGGGAAACTTCCAGATATTGCCCAGGCCGACGGCGGAACCGGTTGCCGCCAGCACGAAGCCCCAGCGGCCGAGCCACTGAGCGCGAGGTTGTTGAGGAGTCGTCATGGATCACCAGGGGATGCGTTGTTAGCAATTGACGCAGCAATATGACCGGCATAATACCAATCTTGCAACGTAATTTTATTGTTTAGTTTCAGTAATTCGGACGTTAAACCTGACAAACGAAAACAAGCACGGCCCCATCGGATGACGGGGGCCGCTTCATCGATCAGTCGTCCTTGAGCACACCGCGACGGATCTGATCCTCCTCGATGGATTCGAACAGAGCCTTGAAATTGCCCTCGCCGAAGCCGTCGTTACCCTTGCGCTGGATGATCTCGAAGAAGATCGGTCCGATCACGGTCTCGGTGAAGATCTGCAGCAGCACGCCCTCGTCGGGGCCGCCATCGATCAGCAGGCTCAGCTCGCGCAGATCCTCGACGTTCTCCTCGTGGTTGGGCACCCGCTGGTTCACTTTTTCGTAATAGGTGTCCGGCGTGGAGAGGAAGGTCACGCCGTTGGCGCGCAGGGCACGCACCGTGGCGTAGATGTCGTCGGTGGCCATGGCCAGGTGCTGGATGCCTTCGCCGTTGTACTCGCGCAGGAATTCGGCGATCTGCGAGGTGTCGTCGGCAGACTCGTTGATCGGGATGTGCATCTTGCCGCAGGGCGCGGTCATGGCGCGGGAGTGCAGCCCGGTTTTCTTGCCCTTGATATCGAAATAGCGGTTCTCGCGGAAGTTGGCGATGTCGGTATAGAAATTCGCCCAGAAGTCCATCTGGCCACGGTCGACGTTGTGGGTCAGATGATCCAGAACCTTGAGGCCCACGCTGCTGTCCTGCGGGGTACGGCCGGGGATGGGCTCGAAGTCGATGTCATAGATGGTGCGCCCTTCGCTGTCGACCTTGTTGTCGACGAAGTAGAGCAGCGAACCGCCGATACCACGCACCGCGGGAATGCCCACCTCGCCGGGGCCGACCGGGTTCTCCATCGGCTCGGCGCCGTGAGCCACGGCGTAGTCGAAGGCCTGCCTGGCGTCGGCCACCTTCCAGGCCATGGCACAGGCACTGGGGCCGTGCACGCGGGCGAACTCGGCGGCGTGGCTCTCCGGCTCGGCATTGAGCACGAAGTTGACGTTCTCCTGCTGGAACAGGAATACCTGTTTGGAGCGGTGCTTGCGGGTCTCGGTGAAGCCCATGCGGTTGAACAGCGCACGCAGTTCCTCGATGCCCTCGGGGGTGGGGGCGGTATACTCGACGAACTCGAAGCCATTGGTACCGATGGGGTTCTCTTGGCTGAGGGGAGCGACGGTCTTGGCAGGCGCGTTCATGGAAATTCTCCAGGGAGTTTGGCCAGGGTCTGAAACAAGGGTTTGACACAGTTGTTATGGGCGCCCTGCGGCGCCGTGGTGTGCCCCCAGCCTAGTGCCACGCCGCTCCCACCGGAACGTCTAGATACCCCCTTGCCACCGCTGTCGGCGTCGGCGCCACCCCGACCGCCGTAAAGCAATGCTTACACCCTGACGAAGCCGGCCAGTCACGCTCCAAGGGCGGTTCAAAATCCTGACAGGGCGTAACGAAAACCTGACAGCCCAAGCGTCGCACTCACTCTTTACCGCCGAGCTTTTCCTCCACGCTCGTCACCTTGTCGCCCATGCGCTGCTCGCGGTCGGTCCGGGTCCCCAGCTTGATGGTGGTGGTGATGCGTGGCGCGCCCATCTCGTGCACCACTTCATGGCAGCGCTTGACCACTGCCATCACCTCATCCCACGGGCCTTCGATATTGGTGCCATAGGCGTGCATCTGATGCTTGAGGCCCGATGCCTGGATGACACGCTGGCAGGCGGCGATCTGCGGTGAGACCGATACCCCCACGCCCAGGGGGACTACGCAGAGATCGATGATGACGTGCATGCCGTGTACTCCTCGTCTAATAAGAAAGTCGCTGTCGGAGGTAGCTTCAGCTCCGGTCCGACGCTTCGGCGACCGTAGTGTTGCCGACGCTGGCGAACACTGCTGCCGTTGCGGCCTCCGCCAAGGCGCCTGCCGGCGCCAGTTGCGATAGGAACCAGCGCTCCAACAGTGACCCTTTCCACCGACGGCGCTACAGCATTGTAGGAGCATCTTTAGATCGCGACTGGAGGCCGAAGGCCTCCCGGCGGTGTTGCCAATGCTGGCGAACACTGCTGCCGTTGCGGCCTCCGCCAAGGCGCCTATCGGCGCCAGTCGCGATGGCAACCAGCGCTCCAACAGTGACCCTTTCCACCGACGGCGCTACAGCATTGTAGGAGCATCTTGAGATCGCGACTGGAGGCCGAAGGGCTCCCGGCGGTGTTGCCAATGCTGGCGAACACTGCTGCCGTTGCGGCCTCCGCCAAGGCGCCTATCGGCGCCAGTCGCGATGGCAACCAGCGCTCCAACAGTGACCCTTTCCACCGACGGCGCTACAGCATTGTAGGAGCATCTTTAGATCGCGACTGGAGGCCGAAGGACTCCCGGCGGTGTTGCCAACGTTCGCGACCATCACCACGCTTCAGGCTTCACCAAGGCGCCTGCCGGCGCCAGTCGCGATGGGAACCAGCGCTCCAACAGCTAATATTTCCTGCCATGACAAGCGATTGCCACCCTTATGATCCTTCACTCCACCGCCTCTGTGACGTGAATGCCGAACAGGCTGGCTTCGCCCTGGCTCCGCCCCACTTCCTCGGGGGCGGTGATGCGACCGTCGCGCACCATGACGTGGCCGCCCTGCCCCTGGGCGCCGCCGATGACGCTGCCCACCAGGTAGGTGGGAAATATCTCGGGGTCGTTCTCGTAGTTGGGGTTGTGGATCAGGCCGATCATCTGGAATCGCCCGCGAGTATTGCGCAGCGATTCGAGGGAGTCCTGAATCAGCCGACGATGCGACAGCTTGGAGAATAGCCCGTCGAGCAGGATCACGCTCTCGCGGCTGCTGCGGGCACGACGCTTGTGGTGCCCCGGGAGTTCGCGGAGCTCCCGCTCGATGGCGAATTCCGAGAGCTTGACCAGCCACATCAGCGACACGGCCTCCCGCTGGCCCTCCGACATCTCCTCGTTGAGCGAGAAGAGCCGGCCGTGGGGGCGGATGGCATCGTGCTTGAGACGGATCGAGACATCGTGGAAGAGCCCGCGATAGATGCGTCGCCGGATCTGGCGCAGCAGGTCGTCGTCGCGGCGCCGCGATTCGCCGTCAACCACGCCGCCATCACGCTCGGCACGACGCCGCATGGCCGCCTGATGCTCGTCGATATCGGCCAGCAGGGTGGTGATCAGCTCACGCAGCTGGTCGGGGCCGATCAGCGCCGCCTTGACCTCGAAGAAGGCGCCGCCCTCGCCGCTGCTGCGGGCCACCCGCCGGAGAATGTCGAGATTGCCGGCGGCATCGCTGATGATCGAGCTGAGACGCTCGACCAGGGTACCCTCGATCTGCTCCCGGGAAGCGTGCAGCCTATCGACCCGCTGGCGATGGTCGCCAAGCTGGTCGAAGAGCTGTTCGTGAAGTGCGAGCAGGTCGTTCAGTGCGGCGGCGCTGGCACCCTTGAGCATGGCCAACCTGGCGCGCTCGGTATCGCTGAACAGCCGGCTGTGGGCCGCCTCTTCCAGGGACTCCGCCAGCCGACGTTCGCTCGTCTCGACCTGCTTCGCCTGACGCTCCCGGTTGCGGGCCCGCTCGCCCAGGTTGAGTTCGCCGAGGGCGTCCAGCAGGGTTTGCTGGCAGGCTTCCAGGGCGGTGACATCGAGCTCGGACGTCTCCCCCGCCATGGCATGCCAGGTCTCGAGCGCCTCGTCACGGGTCTCGTGGTCGCCATCGTCGTGGGGCCAGCGGCTGGCGCCGGCCAGGTCCTCCAGCGCCGCCAGTCGATGCGCCCAACCCTGCGGCAGTTCACGCAGCGCACGCAGCCAGTCGATAGCAAGCTGATCTACCCACTCCAGGGCACGACGCTGATCGTTCAGGCGACCCTCCACCGTATCGCGCTCGGCTGCCTTGGCCTTGCGCGCGTCACGCGCCTCACCCAGCTCGCGCTTGACCCGGGCGATCTCACGCTCCAGCTTCTGGCTGCCACCGCCGGCATCGCGCACGTCGAGATAGGCACGTATGCGGCTGAAATCGAAGTCGGCGCGCCGGCTTGCCTGGGCCAGCGCCGCTTCGAGTTCGGCCTGTACCTCGGCGGCACTGGCCATGAAGGCGACCCCGCCCTCCTCCTCGAAGGCGGCCAGTGCCCGCAGGCGGTCGCGTTCCCCATCGCCGAAGATGCGACGCCGCTGCGCCTCGGCATCGGCGTGCTGCTGATTCAGCAGCTCATTCCTCTCCACGGCGGCTTCCAGCCGCTCGGCGGCCTCAGCCAGGTGCCGTTCAAGCTCGGCTAATCGCGCCTCGAGCGCCTGCAGCCGCTCGACACCGCCGGCATCGTTGAACTGTTCGGCCGCGAGCCAGGTCTGGCCGTGGGCCTCCAGTTCGCGAGTGGCACGCTCCCGCTCCGGCGTCAGCTCGGCCAGTGCCGTCTCGGCCTCGAGGCTGGCCTCGGCGGCCTCCTCCAGGGCGAGATCGCCCCCCTCCTGCAGGTAGCGCTGGAAGTCATCAATGCAAGCTAATGCCGCATCGGTCAGCCGCGGCGCCAATGCCGCCTGCCGTTCAGCCAGCTCGCCCTGGGCCACCCCCAGCGCCTCCAGCAACGCTTCGACGCCCTCCTCGTCGGCAGCCCGCGCCTCCAGTGCCAGGGCATAGCCCTCGCCATGGGGGTCGAGACGAGCGCACTCGGCCGCCAGCGCCTTCTGCCGTTCGCGGTCGGCGGCCAGGCGTTTCTCGGTGGCCTCGCGCAGGGCTTCCAGATAGCTCGGGTCCAGGGCGGCCTTCACCGCCAGGGTCTCGACGCCCTGCACGGCGCCCAGCGGCGGCTCGCCGCGAGCCAGCAGCGAGGAGAGCCGCTCGGCCTCGAAAACCGGCACCGCGAGTCCGGCCTCGATCAGCGCGGCGGCGGCATCCTGCGCCGCATCGCTGCCGGCCACCACCGGGGCGAACAGCAGGCCGGCGGCCTGGGCCAGCCATTCACCCCGTCGCTCCAGCGGGGAGTCGGCATGATTGAGAACCTCGTGCAGCGGCTGCCAGGCCACACCCGTCTCGTCGAGCAGGCGGTGCGCCTCGGCCTCGACCGCGCGGCGCTCCAGCGGGTCGCCGGCGAGGCTCTCCAGGTAACGCTCCCGCGCCTGGATATCGACTTCCAGCGTTTCCGCCTCGCGCAGCAGGCGTGGATAGCGACGCTTGGCGTCCTGCAGCCAGGCCTCCGGCGTCAGTTCGCTGTTGTCGGCGAAGGCGAGCCGTGCCCGGTGCAGTCGACGCAGCCGAGTCTCTTCGGCTTCCAGGCGGTGCTGTTCGTCGGCCAGGGTGCGCTCCCGGTCGCGCAGGCGCTGACGCAGATGCACCGGGTCGTCGTCGGCGTGCAATTCCTGGTAGTAGCGTGCGGCCTGGGCCAGCGGGGCCAGCCGCGTCCGGGTGCGCTCGGCATCCTGCCGACGCCGGTCGGCCTCACGGCAGCGGGTGTCGAGTTCGGCCAGGGCGGTCTTGCGACGGGACCAGAAGCCGCCGATCTCCTCGTTGGGCCAACCCTCGACAAAGGCCCGCCAGGGTGCCTGCCCCCGGGCCAGCAGCCCCTGCTCGCCGGCCAGTCGCTCACGCTCGCCGCTCAGCCGCTCGCGTTCGCCGCGGGCCCGTTCCAGGGCCACGGTCGCTTCGTCGCGCTCACGGGCAAGCCCCTCCAGGGTTTCCGCCAGTTCCGCCTCGCGTTCCTGCTTCTCCTGCAACAGCTCGCCGGGCATGGCACCCGGTTGCTGGCGCTGGAAGGCCTCGTGCCAAGCGGCGACCTGCTTTAGTTCACCGATGCGCCCGAGGTGAGCATTGAAGGCCTGCCTGGCGGATGACGCCTGCTCCCGGGCCACCTCTGCGGTGGCCTCGGGCACCTCCAGCTCGGCCTCATCGAATAGTCCTTCGGCCAGGGCCTGGGTGTAGAAGCTCTGGTTATCGACAAAATCCCGCTGCTGCGACTCGAGCCGCTCGCGGGCCTGCTCCAGGCCATCGCGGTGCTCGTCCAGCCCGGCCAGGTCGCGACCCAGCTCCTCATGGTAAAGGGTGTCGGCGATGACCTCCTCGCGGAAGCGGTTGCCGTCGAGGGCCTCGAATGCCTCGGCGCCCTCGTCCAACGCGCTCAGCGCCCGGTAGCGCGCGCTGTCATCGCTGAAGGCGAGGCTCTCGGCGAGCCAGTCGCGGGCGGCGGCGAAGGCCACATGGCCGATATCCCGGCCCGCCGGCCAGTCGGCCTCGGCCAGGTGAATCAGGCGGCGGTGAACGTCCAGGCGCGCGCCCCGCTCGGAGAGCGCCTGGCGCACGGCGCGTTCGGTGAGCCCGGAGAGCCGGGCCAGCAGCCAGGTGGAGACCCGGGGACGGCCGGTATCGCCCACGGCCCAGGCGAAGCCCTGGACGGTCTCGTGCTCGCCCGGCTCTGTATCGGCAGCATCTTGACCATCGACAACAGCGGGCCGCCGCGGCAGCCCCGGCAGGCCGAGCAGGGCCTGCCCGCCGAGCAGGGCCTCGCTCGCTGCCAGCCCGCGGTCGAGCTCGAGCAGCTGGTCACGGGCGGCGCGCAGCGTTTCGCCCTGGCCCTTGAGGGCGGCCAGGCGCTCGACCTTGTCGCTGGCACGGCGCTGGTCGCTCTCGGCCTCCTCGAGCCGGTGGCGCAACTCGGTGATGTTGGTGCCGGAGTTGAGGATCACCTCCTCGATCAGCTCCTCGCTCTCGTCGGTCTCGCCCCGGGTGGCACCAGAGAGGATCTCGGGGGCCAGCACCTCGAAGAAGAAGGCCTGATCCGCCTTCTCGCCCTGACGCGGCTTGATGGCATTGAAGATCTGGCTCTTGTCGGCGCCGCCCTCCTTCTGGAAGGCGGCGAGCTGGGCGAGCTCGCGGCGGGAGACATGGGCGCCCACCGCCTCCAGCCACTCCTCGCGGTTATGGGTCAGGCGCACACCGCGCTGGCTCATGGCTGTCTTGATATCGCTGTTGGCATGCAGGGCAAGCTTGCCGTCCCGGGTCAGGTGGTGAACCGGAATGTCCTCCAGCCGACCGGCATAGTGATAGAAGGAGAGCCCGCTGCCATCGCTGTAGCCGTAGAAACCGAAGACGAAGGTCTCGCCGGCAACCTCCTCCCCCGCGGCCGCCAGCATGTCGTCCTGCCGGGCACCGACGCTTCGGGAGCGAAACTCCACCCGCAGGTGGCTCCAACTCCGACCTTCGCCCGCCACCGACGAGGGCGTGCACTTGCGCCGTGTGCGCGCCAGCAGCGTACGGTCGCGGGAGAGCAGCCCGATCAGCGCCTCGGCCAGGGTGGTCTTGCCGAAGCCGTTCTCCATGCTGATGGCGCTGGACTGGCCGCGCAGGTCGAGCAGCAGGTGACGCATCTTGGCGTCCCATGGCGAGGCGACATCGCCGTGCTTGTTGAGCAGGTTGGCGATCTCGATGCGGTTGATCACGCTCATGCGGTGGCCTCCTCGTCGTGACCGTCACTCTCGATGCCATCCTCCTGAGCGCCGCTTTCTTGACCACTACCCGGCGCTTCCGTCAGCCCTCGGGACAGGGCCTGGAGATGGCCGAGCTGATGGATACCGATCTGTTCGCTTTCCAGGGCGCCGAGCAGCGTCTGTTGCCAGACTTCGCCCGCGCTCTCGCCGTCTGGGTCCACAGCCAGGGCCTCGCCGGAATCCCGCGGGCTCTCCAGCAGCCCGGCCCGGACCTGCAGCTCGATGAAGGCGCGCACCCGGCGGGTGATATCCTCACCGCGCTCCTCGAGCAGCCCGCGGCTCGTTTCTGGCGCCGCCTCGCCCAGGCCACGCAGCGCTTCAAGCTGTTCGCGCATCAGCTCGGCGAGCTCCACGCCGCTGAAGGTCGCCTCCTGATAGCGGCTGACGTCGGAGAGCGCCCGGTTGTAGCGGGTATATAAGAGGGTGTGCATCAGCAGCCAGAGCTGCAGGTACCACTGGGCCAGCTCGGCACGGCTCTCCTGGCGTAGCTTGAGCGCCTCGAATACCGGCTCACGGGTATAGAGCGGCGGCTGCTCCAGCTCCGGGTCCGGCAGCATGGCGTAGTAGCGCGAGCCGGGGGCGATGCCGGGGTAGTCGCCGGTCTCGAACACCTTGAGCCGCAGCCCCTGTCCGGCGAGAAAATCGCGCAGCCCTTCGCGTTCGATATCGCTGGCATCATCGATCAGCGCACAGACATCGCGCTCGGAGAGCTGGCCCTCCCGCGCGGCACGCCGCTTGCGGCCGCTGCCGGGCAAGCGTTCGGCGCTGCGATAGCGCAGCAGGTAGGCGACCACCTCGCCCATTTCGGTCATGTTCATACGGGCTCGTCCTGATCGATTCGGTTGGTAGCGCTGTGTTCATCGCCGGGCGCAGTCTGTTCATCGCCGGGCGCGCCTTCAGGCGCAGCTTCGGGCGCGGCTTCGGGCGCCATAGAGAGCGGCGCCTGAAAAAAGCCCAGCGAGGGGGTCACCGCACCGTCGATACGCCGGCCATCGGCCAGCTGCAACGTGAAGGGCTCACTCTCGATGCCCACCGTGAGACGACGATCGAGCAATTCGGTGTCGACAAAGGTGTTGAGCAGCTGCGCCAGACAGTCGCCCTCCTCGAAACGGTGCCAGCCCTCTTCCAGCGCCTGGGGCAGCGACAGCGGGGCCTGGTGGATCCGCTCGCGCAGCGCCGGCCCGCGGGCCTCGAGGAAGCGGGCCAGCAACGGGTCTTCCGGCCTGGCATCATGCTGTTCGTCGAAGACCAGCGCGGCGTGGCTCGCCTCGGCACGGCGACTCTCCAGCAGCGGCACCAGCGGCGCCAGGCGGGGAAACACCGCCTGGGCATGCAGCGGCATCATGCGGCGGACCACCGCCTCCTGCAGCCGTGGCGATGCGGGCGCGGCCAGCAACTCGCGCGCCATGTCCTGGAAATCCACCACGCCCATGGACTGAATTCGGCCCTCAGCGATATCGGCCAGCAGCTCAGAGAGTCGCCGCGACAGGTTCTCGATGGCGTTGAGCACACGGCCGATGGCGCCGGAGAGCACGCGCAGATCCCACTCGTCGGGCTGCTCCTCCCGCCAGATGTCGAACCGCTCCATGAGCTTGGGCGTCGTCAGCTGGGCCCGGCCATCGAGCAGGGTCTGCTGGATGCTGGAGAGCGCGTTATGGTAGTGGCGCTCGTTGTCGAGCAGCGCAACCAACTTGCCCTCGCGGGTGGGATTCTCGCGCACCCGTCGCAGCTCCTGGGTCAGGGCGCGAATGGCCAGCAGGATCTGGTTGGTGATATCGGGAATACGGGCGAAGTCGCCCCGGGCCAGCGCCGCCAGCACCTTGGCGGCATCGTATTCGGAATAGAGCAGGTCCTCGACCTGGCTGGCCAGGGTCACCGCCTGGCGTCCGCTCGGCGTGAGGCGCACCTGGCCCGTCTGGCCCTGCTTCTCGATCAGCGCCGTACGCTTGGTGCTGCGCCGCGAGCGCACCGCACCGCTCGCCTCACCGGCATCTGGATTCGCGGACGCCTGTCGCCCGTCCGGATTCGCGGACGCCTGTCGCCCGTCCGGATTCGGGGACGGCTGGCGCGCGTCCGGGGTCGGGGACGCCTGTCGAAAGTTCAGCTCGCTCGGCGTCGACAGCAGGTTGATGACGAAGGTCAGGTCGTCATGGGGCAGCTCGGGATAGGTATCGCGCAGGTGGTTGAGGCAGCGCGTCTGCGAGACGAAGGCGCTGTTGGTGGCGAAATCCACATCGAGCAGGTAGTCCAGCAGCAGGCAGCCGAGATCGAGCCAGTAGCCGTCACGCAGGCCGCGGCGCTGCTCCTGGCTGACCTGCACGAAGGCCGAACCCGGCTCGTGGGCGCTGTCATGCAGGTCGATCAGCCTTGTGGTGGCGACGAGCAGTTTGCTCCAGGCGGTCATGGGTCTTCCCTGCGGGCAAAAGGAGCATTATGCCAACCTGGAGCGGTCGGGTCATGACGTCGTGTTATAGATACTTCAAGAAGAAGCGGGTCGCATGCCGCTCCACCTCCTCGAGCTTGCCCGACTCCTCGAATAGATGCGTCGCGCCGGGAACGATCACCAGCTCGCACTCACTGGCCTCGCTCATCTGGTCCCGGGCCTTCTCGTTGAGTTCGATCACCGGCTCGTCATCGCCACCGACCAGCAGCAGGGTCGGCACCTTCACCGCAGCCAGATGCCGGCCGGCCAGGTCAGGCCGCCCACCTCGGGATACCACTGCACGCACTTGCTCAGGACGCTCCGCAGCCGCGATGAGAGCCGCCGCCGCCCCGGTGCTGGCCCCGAACAGACCGATCGAGAGATGCCGGGTCGGGTCGGCCGTGGCCACCCAGCCCACCGCCGCGGTCATGCGCGAGCCGATCAAGGGAATGTCGAAGCGCAGCTGCCGGGTCCGCTCGTCGACCTCGTTCTCGTCGGCGGTCAGCAGGTCAAACAGCAGCGTGGCCAGCCCCTGATCGGCAAGGTGTTGCGCGACTCGGCGGTTGCGGGAACTGAAGCGGCTGCTGCCACTGCCATGGGCGAAAACCACGATGCCGGTCGCGCCCTCGGGCATAATCAGATCGCCTTCGAGCGCGACGCCATCCGCATTGAGCTCGATACTCCTGGCTTGTGTCGTCATACAGGCACCTCCGGATTCCTTTACCGTGAATGCTCCGTCCAACCTGAGTGTAGGCCCTGCCTCGCGACGATAGGCTCTGGATCGAGCCCGTTGCCCGCTAGACTCGCCCCCTGCTCTCGCCAGTCGTCACCCCGCCGGCAATGAGATGCGCCACCCTCAGCGGCTCGGGAATCTTGCCATGGGGCGTGGTCGCACGGATCACCCCTACCGCCTCTGCCTCGCTCAGCCCAATACGCTGAACATAGACTCCCGCCAGCGGCTCCATCTCGCCCAGGCGTTCGACCAGCGCCCACTTGCGGCTCCCGCCCGGAATCCGTTCGAGCAGCGCCCGGCGCATGGCCTCACGGTGAGGCGCACGGCGCGCCACTACCAGCACCGGCAGGCCCAGCTCGGCATGCAGATGCGGCACGTCGACCACATTGAAACCGGCCAGGGCGATGCCCTGCAGCAAGACAAGCTGCAGGTGGCCGGCAAAACAGGAGCCGCCGGCCAGGCGAATCAGCTCGCGGGTGCTGTTGACGCCATCCCGCCGCACCCGACCCGACAGTACGCCCTCAAGGCGCAACCCCGAGAACACCGCGCCGACGATGGCGACGTCGCCCCGATGCCCGCGCGGGAACGGGCAGTCGTCGAAGCCGACGATATGCGAGAATGTTCGGTGTCGCTCGGTGGTCGCCATGGCCTCCGCCTTCAGAACAGACTTTCAGGACAATAACTGCAGCGCAGGGAGTGCCTACATGATCGACCAGACGTTACAGCAGGTCTTCGGCTATGACGACTTTCGCCCCGGGCAGCGCCCGGTCATCGAGGCGATAACGGCGGGCCGTTCGGCGGCGGCAATCTTTCCCACCGGCTCCGGCAAGTCGCTCTGCTACCAGCTCCCTGCGCTGCACCTGCCCCACCTGACCCTGGTCATCTCGCCGTTGCTGGCGCTGATGCAGGACCAGCTGGCGTTCCTCGAGCGCCACGGGATCGCCGCCGCCAGCATCGACTCGGGCCAGAGCCGCGAGGAGGCCGCTGCCGTGATGGAGGGCGTCAAGCGGGGCGATATTCGGATCCTGATGATATCGGTGGAGCGGCTCAAGAACGAACGCTTCCGCGCCTTCATCCGCCGCGTACCGATCTCGCTGATGGTGGTGGACGAGGCCCACTGCATCTCCGAGTGGGGCCACAACTTTCGGCCGGACTACCTCAAGCTGCCCGACTACCGGCTCGAGTTCGGCATTACCCAGGTACTGCTGCTGACCGCCACGGCTACCCCGCGGGTGATCGCCGACATGCGCTCGCGCTTCGACATCGCCGAAAGCGACGTCACCGCCACCGGCTTCTATCGTCCCAACCTGAACCTGGAGGTGGCGCCGGTGCCGGCCGAGTCGCGGCCGAGACGCCTGGTCGAGTGGCTGCGACCCAAGCTCGACGCCCAGCCACCCGCACCCACCATCGTCTACGTCACCCTGCAGCAGACCGCCGAACGCCTGGCCGCCTACCTGACCAAGGCCGGGCTCCCCGCCACCGCCTACCACGCCGGTCTCGACAGCGAGATCCGCGAGCGTATCCAGCGCGACTTCATGGCGGGCCGGATGCCCTGCATCGTCGCCACCATCGCCTTCGGCATGGGCATCGACAAGGCCGATATTCGCAACGTGGTGCACTTCGACCTGCCCAAGTCGATCGAGAACTATAGCCAGGAGATCGGCCGGGCCGGCCGCGACGGGCAGCCTTCCGACTGCCTGATGCTGGCCGGGCGCGACCACCTCAACGTGCTCGAGAACTTCGTCTTCGGCGACACCCCGGAACATTACGGCATTCGCCAGGTGATCGACGAGGTGGTCGCGGTGAGCCAGGGCGGCGCCGGCAGCCAGTGGGAACTGATGCTCAACAGCCTCTCGCAGCAGAGCAACATTCGCCCACTGCCGCTGAAGACCCTGCTGGTTCAGCTGGAGCTGCGCGGCATCATCGCCCCGCGCTACAGCTACTTCGCCGAATACCGCTTCCGCCTGGACGAGGAGCCCGAGGCACTGGTCGCCCGCTTCGAGGGCGAGCGTGCCGCCTTCGTGCAGGCGATCCTCGACGCCTCCCAGCGCGCCCGGACCTGGCACACCCTGGATTTCGAGGCACTCGCCCGCCTGGGCGGCGAACGGGGCGTGAATACCGAGCGCGGCCGGGTAATCACGGCACTGGACTACTTCGTCACCAAGGGCTGGATGACGCTGGAAAGCAAGCAGATGACCGAGGTCTACGAGGTGCTGCGCCAGGACATCGACGCGGCCGCCCTGAGCGATGAACTGCATGGCTATTTCAGCGACAAGGAGCAGGCGGAAGTGGAGCGACTCCACGCCATGCTGGCCCTGTTCGAAAGCGAGGCCTGCCTGAGCCGCCGCCTGGCCGAGTGGTTCGGCGATGACCGGGCGCCACAGCACTGCGGCCACTGCTCCGCCTGTCACGGGCAGGTCGCCCGCCTGCCTCAGGGCGAGGCGCCACCACCGCTGGAAATCGACGCCATCGAGGGGCTGGCGGGCGAGCTTATCGGACAGCTCGCCGCCAGCCAGGATCGTCATCCGCTCACCCCCGACCTGATCACACGCTTCCTGTGCGGCCTCACCACGCCGCTGCTCACCCGACTCAAGGCGCGGCGGTTAAGCGGCTTCGCCGCGCTGGAAGCCCACCACTACGCCGAGGTGCGTGAGCTGGTGATCCGATCGGGGCTGGTTTCGCCCGCCTGACGCTACTCCTCCGTGCCGATGCCGTGGCGTTTCAGCTTGTTGGCGATAGTGGTGTGGGAGACACCCAGGCGCTTGGCCAGCTGTCGGCTGGAAGGATACTGCGGATAGAGCGAGGCCAGTATTCGACGCTCCACATCACCCATGATGTCGGCGAGGGAGCCGTCGAGGTCGATGCCCGATAGGCCCGGCGCCTCGCCCACATCCGGCAGGCGCAGGTGGGCGGGCTCGATGGCCTCGCCCTCGCAGAGCGAGACCGCCTGGAACAGCACGTTCTCCAGCTGGCGCACGTTGCCGGGCCAATGGTAGCCGGATAGCCGGGCCAGGGCCGCCGGCGACAGCGACGGCGCACGGCAGCCGATCTGCCGCGCGGCCCGGTCGATGAAGTGGTTGGCCATCGCCTCGATGCCGTCCAGGCACTCCCGCAGCGGCGGCACCGCCAGCGACAGCACGTTGAGGCGATGGTAAAGGTCATGGCGGAAATGGCCTTCGGCACAGAGCCCGGGCAAGTCCTGCTGGGTGGCACAGATCACCCGCACGTCCAGATAGGTCTCCTCGTCGCTGCCTACCCGGCGAAAGCCGCCGTCCTGCAGGAAACGCAGCAGCTTGACCTGCAGCCGTGGGCTCATCTCGCCCACTTCATCGAGGAAGATGGTACCGCCCGCCGTCAGCTCCAGCAGCCCCAGCTTGCCTTCGGGGCGCGCCCCTTCGAAGGCCCCCGGCGCATAGCCAAATAGCTCGGTCTCGGCCATGGATTCCGGCAGGCCGGCGCAGTTCAGCGCCATGAACGGCGCCTGGCCACGGGAGCTGGCCAGATGACAGGCCCTGGCCAGCAGCTCCTTGCCGGTGCCGGTCTCGCCCTGGATCAGCAGCGGCGCCTCCAGCGGTGCCATGCGGCGGGCCTCGCGAATCAGCGCGGCAAGGCGGGGGCTGGCCTGGAACAGCGCATCGAAGCCACGCAGCTCCTGCCGCTGGACCTGGTAGATCCGCTCACCGATGCGGTCGACGCTGTGCAGGGTCACCACCGCACCGGCCAGCGATGCCACGTCATCGAGGTGCTCCCGGTGCAGGGGGGCGATATCGGCCAGGAAAGTGGCGTCGCGCAGCGTGATACGCAGGCCGTTGACCCGCGCGTTGTTGCGGCGGATCAGCGCCGGCAGGTCGAGGTCGGGCAGGTAGCGGTTCAGGGACAGTCCAGGCACCTCGTCGATGCGTACGCCAAGCAACTGGCCGGCGGCGCGGTTGGCCGCCACGATATGCCCCTCCATGTCGATGGACATCACCGGGTCGGAGAGCGACGACAGCAGCGCATCGAGCTCCAGGTGGCGACGCTCGCTGGGCATCAGGTTGACCCGACGGACGCCGAACACGCCGGGCACGGCTTCCAGGACCGGCTTGAGGGTCGCCAATTGGGCATTGAGCAGATTGGGCACATGCAGGTAGATGGCATTGCCGTGCTCGCCCCCCACCTCACCGCGCGCCACGTTGAGCCCGTAATCGACGAAGTGCGACACGATATCGCGCAGAATGCCGATGCGGTTCTGGCAGTGGAACCTCAGTCTCATCAGGAGTACTCGAATCAGAAACGGGCAAAGGATCGTCAGGACCAGGCGCCGGAGCAGAAAGGCGTCAAGCCACCGTGACTCTCCTGTCAAGATAACGTGACACCCTCAAGGTCTCAATCCGCCTTGCCCGTGACTTTCCTCAAGCTGGCCGCTGGGCCGATCCATTCGTAACGTTTTCTTTACGCCAAGACCCCTTCCGGAGGCCAAAAGGGGCGCGAACCGGGCACGTGGCGGCGGCAGACCTGTCTAGACTCGAAGCCATTCCAAGGCTCGTACAAGACGATCGTACAAGACAATCATAAACCGCCAGCGGGAGACCCCATGACGTCATCCAACGCTCATCTCAGCGATGTCGCCAGCAAGACCGGCTATCGCGCACGCCTGCCCGACGACAGTGGCCATATCGCCTGGTCGGAGCAGGACAACGCCACCTGGCAGACCCTGATGCAACGCCAGCTCGGCATGATCGAGGGACGCGTCTGCCAGGAGTATCTCGATGGCCTCGAGCGCCTGGCCCTGCCGGAGGACCGCGTACCACAGCTCGCCGATATCGACCGCGTACTCAAGGCCAGCACCGGCTGGGAAACCGCCCAGGTGCCGGCGCTGATCCCCTTCGACACCTTCTTCGCCCTGCTCGCCAGCCAGCGCTTTCCGGTGGCCACCTTCATTCGTACACCGGAGGAGCTGGACTACCTCAAGGAGCCGGATATCTTCCATGAGATCTTCGGCCACTGCCCCATGCTCACCAACCCGGCCTTCGCCGAATTCACCGCGACGTATGGGCGGCTGGGCCTGGCGGCATCGCCCAAGGAGCGGATCTATCTGGCTCGCCTCTATTGGATGACGGTGGAGTTCGGGCTGGTGGACACCCCGGCGGGGCGACGCATCTACGGCGGCGGCATCATCTCCTCGCCCAAGGAAACCCTGCATGCCCTGTCCGATGCGCCGGTTCACGTGCCATTCGACCCGGTCGAGGCACTGCGCACGCCCTACCGTATCGATATCCTGCAGCCGCTCTACTACGTGCTTGACGACCTCAAGACCCTGCACGACCTTTCCCACAAGGACATCATGAGCATGGTGCAGCAGGCCATGGCACAGGGCCTGCACGAGCCGCTCTTCGAACCGGCCCCCAAGCGTGCCAAGGCCTGAGCAACGACAACCCCCGACGACGACAAGGAGACGGCATGAGCCAACTATCCGAACAGCAGTGCGAAGCCTGCGGCTGGGACGCACCCCACGTGAGTGACGAAGAGATTCAGGCCTACCATCGCGATATCCCGGAGTGGGAGATCGTCGAACGCGATGGCGTCAAGCAACTCGAGCGCGTATTCAAGTTCCGCAACTTCAAGCAGGCGCTGGCGTTCACCAACCGTGTCGGTGAAATCGCCGAAGAGGAGGGCCATCACCCCGCCCTGCTCACCGAATGGGGCAAGGTCACCGTGACCTGGTGGTCCCACGAAATGAAGGGCCTGCACAAGAACGACTTCATCCTGGCAGCCCGTACCGACGAAGCCGCCACCGAGTAAGCCCCGCGCCCCGCACTTGACCCGCACTTGGTGCCGTATAAAACCTCGCCCGACCCGCCTTCTGGCGGAGTCGGGCGATTTTTAAGTTCTCTTCCACCGTCTCGCCTAGGCCATGTCCCACAACCGGCTGCGAAAATGACCTCCATGATAATCGGCTTTTTCTTACGTAGAAAAACGTCATATGCCGACCCCATCATCGCGCCCTTTCTTATAGCTTTGAACGGGACACCGCTTGGTGTTACTAACCATCACACAAGAGGAAGAAGAATCATGAAAGGAAACATCCACGGCGCTGCGATCGGCCTGATTCTGTGTGTACTGCTGGCACTGTCTTCTGCGGCCCAGGCCCAGGAGCTGGCCCCCATCAACGTCAATACCGCGGACGCCGAGCTGCTGGCAGAACTGCCGGGCGTCGGGCCCAGCCGGGCCGAGGCCATTATCGAGGAGCGGGAGACCAACGGCAGCTTCGAGAGTGCCGACGACCTAACCCGGGTCAGCGGGATCGGGCCGGCGACGGTGGAGGCCTTCCGCGATCAAGTCGAATTCTGAGGATGGGGGCGCTACCTTGAAACGCGACGAGGCCGGCGGTTTTCACCGCCGGCCTCGTCGTTCAGCCCTTACCGCTTAGCGGCATGCACTCAGAGGCGCAGCCCACCATCGCATTCGATCACGCGGCCGGTGAAATAGTCGTTCTCGAAGATGAACGCCACGCTCTGGGCGATATGATCGGGATCGCCGAGACGCCTTAGCGGCACACCCGCGGTCAGCTTCTCCAGCATGTCCTCACGCATCGAGGCCGTCATGTCGGTCTCGATGAAGCCCGGTGCCACGGCGCCCACGCGAATTCCGTAGCGCGCCAGCTCATTGGCCCAGGTGGTGGTCAGCGATACTACGGCGGCCTTGGCGGCGGCATAGTTGCTCTGGCCCATGTTGCCGGCCCGTGAAATGCTGGAGATATTGACGATCACGCCTTCATGGCCCGCTTCGATCATCTGTGCAGCGGCTTCACGGCCGCACAGGAACACCCCGGTCAGGTTGACGTCGATGACCTGCTGCCACGCCTGCAGCGACATGGTCTTCTCCACCACCCCGTCCTTGGCCTTCACCAGCAGCGCATCGCGCAGGATACCGGCATTATTGACCTGGCCGCTTACCGGCCCCAATGAGGCCGCGATGTCGCGGAAGACCTGCTTCACCGAATCTTCGTCGGCCACGTTGACCTGAAAGGCACTGGATTTGATGCCTTCGCCATACAGAGCTGATACCGCATGGTCCAATGCGTCCGCATCCATGTCGAGCAGTGCCAGGGTGGCACCCTGCTTGCCCAGGCGACGCGCCATGGCGAAGCCGAGGCCGCGAGCCCCACCGGTAATGGCGATGACAGACTTGTCCAGTTTCATAGGCTTCCTCGGGAAATGGTATGGGGCAGCATCAGCGCCGCTCTTCATTTTTCGTTTCGATTATTCGTTTCGGCTCTTCTGCTTTTTCGGCCGCAATGGCGGAAAGCTTAAGCTGCATCTTAACATTATTGTGCACTGCAATAAAGAATAGGCCGCTATCGAGACTCGTTTCGTACCGCCAAACGGCCCGGTAGGCTTGATTTTCCCGGATTCGCCCCCATCCTTTCGGCAACTGACCCTCCCGGAGCCGTCATGCCTTTTCTTCTTATCTTCACGCTCTTTGCCCTGCTTGATTTCGTTATCCTGTTTTCCGTCGGCAGCAACATCGGCCTGTTGACGACCCTGGCGCTGGTACTGGGCACCGGTTTTGTCGGGCTCTACCTGATTCGCCGGGAAGGCACCGCCGCCCTCGCCCGTGCTCGGCTGCGCATGGAACAGGGTGAGCTGCCGTCGAGCGAGTTGCTCACCGGCGCCGCCCTGATCTTCGGCGGCGCCCTGCTGCTGGCGCCCGGCTTCCTCTCCGACGCACTGGGCTTCCTTTGTGTGATTCCCGGGGCCAGGCGTGTCCTTGCCAGGCTGCTGGCCATCGCCAATGTTCGCCTGCAGGTCCTGGCCTCGCGCCGCGGTGGCAGCCGCCAAGGGCAGGCCGGCGACTGGCAGCAGGCAAGCGGCGAACAGCCCGGAAAGGAGGGTCCACGTCACCCTGGCCAGGACGACGGCGACGACCGGCCGCTGGAGGGGGATTTCATCAGCCGTGACGAGACGAGCCGTTAAGTCGATGAGGCACATCGCATAAAAAAAATTGCGACTGGGCCTTGAAAGGGAATTGCCCGGCCCCATTTCACCGTCAGCACCAGGCTTCGGTGCCGAGCAGAGCTTGGCACCTTCGACAAGGAAGGCGTCCTTCGCCTCCACCTTCCAGGTGACTGGAAGGATGAAGATGAACCGCCATGTGTTGAATCATGGCACTGCAAACTATCAGGAGAACGTGAGCAATGAACATCCGTCCCTTGCACGATCGCGTCGTCGTCCGTCGCGTTGAAGAAGAGCAAAAAACCGCTGGCGGCATCGTGCTTCCGGGCAACGCCCAGGAAAAGCCGACTCGTGGCGAAGTGCTCGCCGTCGGTAACGGCCGGATTCTCGACAGCGGCGATGTCCGCCCGCTGGACGTCAAGGTCGGCGATACCGTGATCTTCAAAGAAGGCTTCGGCGTGGAGAAGCAGAAGATCGATGGTGAGGAAGTCCTGATCATGAGCGAGTCCGATATCCTCGCCGTTGTCGTAGGCTGAGCCGCTCCTGCTCTTACCCTCCTTATTCCATACGACGTTCACGAACTCACAGGAAGTAGCAAAAAATGACAGCGAAACAAGTCAAGTTCTCCGATGACGCCCGTAAGCGCATGGCCCGTGGTGTTGATATCCTGGCCAACGCCGTAAAAGCCACCCTGGGCCCGAAGGGTCGCAACGTGGTTCTCGAGAAGTCCTTCGGCGCACCGACCGTGACCAAGGATGGCGTCTCCGTCGCCAAGGAAATCGAACTCAAGGACCGCTTCGAGAACATGGGCGCCCAGATGGTCAAGGAAGTGGCTTCCAAGACCTCCGACGTCGCCGGTGACGGCACCACCACCGCTACCGTGCTGGCCCAGTCCATCGTGACCGAGGGCATGAAAGGCGTGACCGCGGGCATGAACCCGATGGACCTGAAGCGCGGTATCGACCAGGCGGTCATCGCTGCGGTCAAGGAAATCAAGAACCTGGCCGTACCCTGCACCGAGCGCAAGTCCATTGCCCAGGTCGGCACCATCTCCGCCAATGGCGACGCCCGTATCGGTGAGATCATTGCCGAAGCGATGGAGAAGGTCGGCAAGGAAGGCGTCATCACCGTCGACGAAGGTCGTGGCCTGGAAGACGAGCTGGAAGTGGTCGAAGGCATGCAGTTCGACCGCGGCTACCTGTCGCCCTACTTCGTGACCAACCAGGACACCATGGCGGTCGAGCTGGAAGACCCCTACCTGCTGCTGGTCGACAAGAAGATCTCCAACATCCGCGAACTGCTGCCGGTGCTGGAATCCGTCGCCAAGGCCGGCAAGCCGCTGGCCATCATCGCCGAAGACATCGAAGGCGAAGCGCTGGCCACCCTGGTGGTCAACACCATGCGCGGCATCGTCAAGGTCGCCGCCGCCAAGGCACCCGGCTTCGGCGATCGTCGCAAGGCCATGCTGCAGGATATCGCCATCCTGACCAACGGCACCGTGATCTCCGAGGAAGTGGGTCTGACCCTCGAGCAGGCCACGCTGGATCACTTGGGCAGCGCCAAGCGCATCACCATGTCCAAGGAAAACACCACCATCATCGATGGTGCCGGTGGCGAGGGTGACATCGAAGCCCGCGTCAACCAGATCCGCGCCCAGATCGAAGATACCTCCTCCGACTACGATCGCGAGAAGCTTCAGGAGCGTGTCGCCAAGCTGGCCGGCGGCGTTGCCGTCATCCGCGTCGGTGCCGCCACCGAAGTGGAAATGAAGGAGAAGAAGGCCCGCGTCGAAGACGCCCTGCACTCCACTCGCGCCGCCGTTGAGGAAGGCGTCGTACCTGGCGGTGGTACCGCTCTGGTCCGCGTGCTGACCAAGATCAAGGACCTCCAGGGCGACAACGTCGACCAGACCCACGGTATCGCCATCGCCCTGCGCGCCATGGAGTCGCCGCTGCGTCAGATCGTGACCAACGCCGGCCAGGAAGCCTCCGTGATCCTCAACGAGGTGAAGGCAGGCGAAGGCAACTTCGGCTACAACGCCCAGACCGGCGAGTACGGCGACCTGTTCGAAATGGGTGTCCTCGACCCGGCCAAGGTGACCCGCTCTGCTCTGCAGTCCGCCGGCTCCGTGGCAGGCCTGATGATCACCACCGAGTGCATGATCGCCGACGATCCGGAAGAGAAGGACTCCGCTCCGGACATGGGCGGCATGGGTGGAATGGGTGGCATGGGCGGCATGATGTAATCAGCCCCACCCTCTAGGCCTTTCCGGCCTGCAAGACAGAGCAAGCCCCGCCACGTGCGGGGCTTGTTTTTTGGTACCATCGCCGTTTTCCGGTTTCCTGTTTCCTAGTTCCGCGGCCACTCTCATGCTTGCCAATATTCGTGTCGTTCTCGTCCAGACCTACCACCCCGGCAATATCGGCGCCTCGGCGCGGGCCATGAAGACCATGGGCCTGACCGATCTCGTGCTGGTCAATCCCCGCTGCTTTCCCGATCCCGAAGCCTCGCGCCTGGCAGCCGGCGCCGAGGATGTGATCGACAGTGCCCGCGTGGTCACCTCGCTGAAAGAGGCGGTTTCAGACTGCGTGCAGGTCGTTGGCGCCAGCGCGAGGCTGCGCAGCCTGCCGCTGCCCCACTTCGACGAGCCCGAGGCGATGGCACGCGAGCTGGTCGACAATGCCGACGATCCGGTCGCATTGGTATTCGGCCGGGAGCGCTTCGGCTTGACCAACGATGAGATCCGCTGCTGCAGCCACCAGGTGAGTATTCCTGCCAACCCCGGCTACGGCATTCTCAATCTTGCCCAGGCGGTACAGGTGCTGGCCTACGAGACGTTCAAGGCCTGGCGCCAGCGTCCCGAGAGCGATTATCGCCAGCCGCGTCCCGCCGAGGAGCGCCAGCCCACCCGCGAGCAACTGGAGCACTTCCATGAGCACCTGAGTCGCGTCATGCGGCAGAGCGGTTTCTTGACGCAGCCCCACGCCCGCACCGAGACCCAGCTTCAGGCGCTCTTCGCACGCGCCCAGCCCAGCCGCAAGGAACTCTCGCTGCTGCGCGGCCTGCTCAGGTCGCTGGAACCGGACACAGCAGTGACCCGCTCGACTTCCGAGGATGATCGGACATGAGATTCCTACAGCGGCGTAGCACCGTCGGTGGAAAGTATCATTGTTGGAGCGCCGCTCTGCGTCGCGACTGGCGCCGCCAGGCGCCTCGGCGGAGGCTGAAGCGTGGGGGACGTTCGGGAACATTGGCAACACCGCCGGGAGTCCTTCGGCCTCCAGTCGCCGATGCGTCGGACCGGAGCTAAAGCTACCTCCGACAACGACACGTTCTTGCGGTGTGGCATGGTGGATTCCAGGAATAAGCGAAGCGGCACAGCCTGGAAGTCGCGCCAATGCCGATCGGCTCCTAAACTCCAAGGGCTGGCATCACATACCTTTCATCTCCTTGTTGCTACGTTGTCATCCGGGTGAGTGATAAAGGCTGTGTCCCCTAAGGGGACGGGCAATGGACACTGCTGAGTGATGCGACACGGATGCGAGCGGGCAGGACGCCTGCCAGGGAGAGGTACGGCATCCCGAGGATGCCCAGGGAGGACATGCGCCACGGGCTTTCCCGTGGCGTTCTTTATATTGGCCCGCCATCATCTTGCCAACTGATTTCTTGCGCACAAGTCATGTGGCAAGATTTCACCGCTTCAATATAGTCTCGAGACTAACCTCCGGCTACAGCAGCGCCTCCCAGCCCGGCACACCGCGGCGAATCCGGCGTGAGAAAGTCGGGTCGTCGTGGGCCTGGCGCGCCCTCTCGACGATATTTCCCTGCGTTTCCAGCTCGCTCAGCGAGTAGCCCTGCCAAAGGCCACCCATCGAAAAGGCGTATTCGGGCAGCCTGTCGGTGACCAGCATCCGGTAGTCCAGTGGCAACCCGGCGCCGATACGACGTGCCATGGCGAACACCAGGGTGCTGCAGTTGGCGGTGATCGTATTGTAGAACCGGGGGGTCGCATACAGATGGTTGGCCTCATCGACGTAGGCGAGAAGCAGCGAACGCATGGTCTGACGCGGCATGGCGATACGAAACAGCCGCACCTGTTCGCCACGCACATTGCTGCGCAGGCGCACGGCATCGCGTTCGTCGCTGGCCACAATTGACAGCTCATACTGGCGAAAGAAGCCGCCGATTTCGGAGAAGCGTTCACCCCTCTGGCGCCGCACCTCCACCGAGAAGACGACGAAGTCATCGCCACCGAAACCGAAGGAGACCATCACGTGGGCGATTCCCGGTCGCCCCCAGCTGGAGACGATCATGTCGACGGAGTCCAGCCGGTCAAGATCATAGTGACGACGCTCCCAGCAAACCGTTGCGTCGTCGCGGGTCCGCCAGTCGAAGTTGCGGACATGATGCAGGGTCAGGCGGTTCCCCTCGACCTCACCGGTCGCCAGGTGCACCACATCGTCGGCCCAGGGGCGGTCATGGGACGGCCGCAGCCGGAACCACCAGGTCATGAGCACCGTCATCAGCAGCAGCTGTCCAATCGGCGCCGACCAGTCGCGGCGAACCGTGACGGACTCCTCCACCCCCAGCACGACCAGGCCAAGGATCAGCAGCCCCCATAGACCCAGAGTGACCTGGCGCCACGGTGAGGGCAGCTCGAGCCGAAACCAGAGGGCTGCCAGCCCCCATAGCATGCCCAGCGTCAGCAGCGTGAAGAGCGCGATCCATACGATTGCCTGTGCCATCTCGGTCCATCTTGTTCAGATAGTCGCACGGTAGCACGTTGCGCAATGAATGGAATCGACGCTGGCTTCAGATGAACACCGACGACCCGCTCATGCCGGCGTCAGCCAGTCACGGAAACGCTCCAGATCGTCACCCAGCTCATTGCGGGTAACGCGCCGGTACAACCGCTGCAGTCGGGCGGTGAGGGAGTCATCGGCAATCGGCTTGCCCGGCTCCGGCGCGCCGACCCTGCCGCCGATATGACGTCCATCGAGCTCTCGCAGGGGCAGCAGCTCGGCGGCGGTGCCGGTGACGAAGGCTTCATCGGCGGTATAGAGCTCGTCGCGAGTGATACGGCGCTCGCGAACCTCGATACCCAGCACCTCGCGGGCCAGTTGGATCACGCTGTCCCGGGTGATGCCCTGAAGGCAGGAAGTGATCTCGGGTGTATGCAGCACGCCATCGCGCAGCAGAAAGATATTGGCCGCCGAGGCCTCGGCGACGTATCCCTCCGTGTCGAGCATGATCGCTTCGTCGAAGCCCGCCTTCACCGCCGTATTGAGTGCCAGCATCGAATTGACGTAGTGGCCGTTGGTCTTGGCACGGCAGAGGCTGATGTTGACGTGATGCCGGGCCCAGGAGGAGGTCAGCGCGCGCAGGCCGATGGAGGCGGCTTGCGGCGAGATGTAATCGCCCAGGTCCCAGGCAGCCACCATGACGTGAACCGTCAGTCCCTTCGCCCGCAGCCCCAGCCCCTCGGCGCCGAAGTAGACCGTTGGCTTGAGGTAGGCATTGGCCAGGTCGTTGCGGATCAGGCACTGCCGCTGTGCCTCGATCAGGTCGTCGTCGGTGAATGGCATCGCCATGTCCAGCGCATGGGCGCTGTCCAGCAATCGCCGGGTGTGCTCGGCGACACGGAACAGATTAGTGCCCCCCAGGCCCTGGTAGGCTCGCACCCCCTCGAAGCATCCCATGCCGTAATGCAGAGTATGAGTCAGCATATGGGTGCGGGCGTCGCGCCAGGGCAGCCACTCGCCGTCGTGCCAGATCCAGCCGTCACGGTCATATAGGGGGGTCATAGTGGAGCCGCCTTCATCCAGCCTTCCCGCCAGCTGTCGATCAGCGCTCGCTGGTGCGGTTGCAGGGACTGATAGCCCCAGGCGGCAATCTCGTCGTTCTGAGGATCGGGAACCGAGATTCGGCTGCCTGAGAGTGCCTGTATCACGGCGTGACCGCACAGTGGCACGTAGCCTTCCGAGTAGCCCCCTTCGTGAATCATCACCAGCCGGTTCTCGCTGATGCGCGAGGCAAGGGCACAGACCTGCTGCGTCATGGCGGCGAACGCCGAGCTGTTGAGCAGCATCTTGCCCAGCGGATCCTTGCCGCAGGCGTCATAGCCACAGGCCACCACGATCAGGTCCGGGGCGAAACCGCCGATGGCCGGCAGCACCAGCTCCTGCATGGCATAGCGGTAGGCGCCGATTCCGGAACCCGGCGGCATCGGCAGGTTGAGGTTGGCGCCGTACCCGGCCCCCTCCCCCAGCTCCTCGAAGAAGCCGGTATCGACCGGGTAGCTGCCGGCCTGGTGGATCGAGATCGTCAGCACGTCCGGATCGTCGTAGAAGGCCGTCTGATGGCCGTTACCGTGGTGCACGTCCCAGTCGAGTATCGCTACACGCTGCACCTGGCCCAGGGCACGGGCACGCATGACCGCCACCGGAATGTTGCCGAGCAGACAGAAGCCGCGTCCGCGGTCAGCCTCGGCGTGATGCCCGGGGGGCCGGCACAGCGCATAGGCATTGGTGACCTCGCCGGTCGCCACTGCCTCCACCGCGGCGATGGCCAGGCCCGCCGAGTGCTGCGCCGCCGCCAGGCTGCCCGGGGTGTAGGGAGCCGCTTCACCAGCCTCGCCGCCCTGGGCCTGGTCGCCGTTCTCCAGCTCGTCGAGGTAGCGTGCGGTATGAAAGCGCGCCAGGTCTTCCCGGGCAGCCGCCGGCGGCTTGCGCACCTCGAGTTCATCGATCAGGCCCGACACCTCGAGCAGGTTCTTCAGGCGTCGCTTGCTCTCGGGGCTCTCCGACGCCGGCTGAGGCTGCAGGTACTCGCCTCGGGACGAGAAGACACCAATAGGCCCCGGGTCGTGCCAGAAGCAGCGCTCATGCCAGAAAAACCCCGTTCCCCTTTTCGCATTCATGCCTGCGCCTCCAACTGCTCCCAGACCTCGATGGCAGCGGCCAGGTCCTCGAGGGAAGCCCCCACCGACTTGAACACCGTGATGGCCGCGTCGGAAGAGCGTCCAGGCTGTTTGGCGAGCAGCAGCTCGGCCAGGTCGGCGCGAATCTCGTCGAAATCGAAGGCGCCCTCGTCGATGGCCTGGTGGATATCGCCGGCCTCGCCCCGGGCACCGGCAAAGGTGTCGACGAATACCTCGCCGCGGCGCAGACACTCACCATCGGTTTCCCGCATGTTCGGACGGAAGGCGCCGATCAGGTCCAGATGCGTGCCGGTGGCGAGCCACTCGCCGCGAATCAGCGGCTCCGTTGAGAGCGTCACGCAACTGATAAGATCGGCTTCGCGGGCCGCCGCTTCCAGGTCTGTCACCGCTTCGGTCTCGAATCGATCGGCATACACCGCGGCCAGCTGCCGCGCCTTCTCGGGGTTGCGACCCCAGATACGTACCCGCGTGATCGGTCGTACCGCAGCATGAGCCTCGATCACCATGGGCGCCAGCTTGCCCGTCCCCACCACCAGCAGTGACGAGGCGTCCTCCCGCGCCAGTTCCCGTGCGGCAAGGGCCGAAGCGGCGGCCGTACGACGACGCGTCAGCTCACTGCCGTCCAGGCAGGCCAACGGCCGCCCGTGGGCGCCTTCACTGAGGAAATAGACGCCCGAGATGGCAGGCAGGCCATGGTCTGCGTTCTGGGGGAAGACATTGACCATCTTCACCCCGATGTAGCCGGCGCGCTCCCAGGCGGGCATCAACAGCATGGTGGCTTCGCCATCAGGCCGATGCATCGCGTGGTGGTGTCGCGGTGGCGACTCCACCCCGGCACGAAAGGTGGTCGCCAGCCGTTCCACCAGCGCCGGCCAGGGAAGCGCTGCAGCGACTTCTTCAGCGGATACGATGCGCATCTCAGGCCTCCGGCAGCGCCGCCACGACCATGATCTCGACCTTCCATTCGGGCTTGGCCAGCTTGGCCTCCAGGGCCGCGCGAACCGGCGGTCGACCCGGTACCACCCAGGCGTCCCAGGCAGCGTTCATCTGGTCGAATTCCGCCATGCTGGTCACCCAGATCTGAGCTGACAACAGGCGTTCCTTGGAAGTGCCGGCCTGGGCCAGCAGTTCGTCGATGCGCGCCAGCACCTGCTCCGTCTGGCCCCGCATGTCGGCGCTGGCGTCCTGGGGCACCTGGCCGGCCAGGTAGACGGTACCGTTGTGAATGGTGGCCTGGCTCATGCGGGCATTGCTGTCGTGATAGCTGATGCTCATGTCATTCCTCTCTGGTTTCAATTTCGTATCGTCGTGGGATTGCGGGCTATCGCCTGGGGGACCAACGACTCAGCCGCCGGTGAAACCGGACAGGAAGGCGGCCAGGTTGTCGCCCAGGTGATCGGTGGGATAGCCCCCCTCCTGCACCAGCACCGTGGGCAGCGACAGCGCCGCCAGGCGACGCCCGATGGCAGTGAAGTCCGCGGTTTCCAGGGCCATGCCGGCCAGGGGGTCGTCGCGGTGGGCGTCGAGGCCCAGCGCCACCACCAGCGCCTCGGGTCGAAAATCGTTCATCCGCTCGATCAGTTCATCCAGGGTGTCGAGAAAGGCCTGGCCATCGCTGCCCAGCGGTAGTGGCAGGTTGACGTTGGTGCCCAGCCCCTCGCCCATGCCCTCCTCGTTGGCGCCTCCCCAGAAGAAGGGGTAGAAATCGGCAGGATCGACATGAAGCGATCCGGTCCAGACGTCGCCGCGGTAGTAGAAGATATCCTGGGTCCCGTTGCCGTGATGAAGATCGACATCCAGGATGGCCACCCGGGAGAAGTGCTCGCGCAGCACGGTGGCGGCGAGTGCCGAATTGTTGAGAAAGCAGAAACCGCCCGCCCGATCGGGGCCGGCATGGTGACCCGGGGGGCGGCATAGCGCGTAGGTGGTGCCATGGCCGCCCAACAGCGCTTCGGCGGCGGCCTGTGCCGTGGCGGCGCTGGCCAGGAGACCGACAAAGCTGTCGGCGCCGATCGGACAGGCCATGTCATGCAGATGCCAGCCGGCCTGTCCCACGGGGTGACGCGGATAGTGATGCCCGCCGCCACAGGGATGAACGTTGGGCGACACCAGCTCCGACGCGGCTGGCAGCTCGCTCCAGCGCCCATGAATCGTTTCGAGGAACGTCAGGTAACGTGGCGTATGGATCTTGACCAGGCGGCTACGCAGCGTTGGGCTGTCTGTCTCGGTGGGGGCGGTCAGGGAAAGCCCCACCTTCGATAGCCCGCCAGCCAGCAGTTCGGCACGCACCGGCCCCTCCGGTGACGGTGTGGGCTGGCCACGCACCAGGAAGGTCGTCGGGGCATGACGTTCCTGGTCAGGATGGTAGAAGAGCTTCATCTTGGGTTCCTTCGTGACGCATGACCGGAGACGACCCGCATTCCAGCCTGGACCCGGCCGGCGTCGCACCTCTGTTTGTCTTTGAGATTAGAACGTGTCGAGGCGTGTCGCTTGCCCGCAACTACCGAAGACTTGCCCCAGACTCATTAATTGGCAGCGTGGGCATGGCGCTCTGCGGAAGGGGTGACGGCAAAATGGCGCCGATAGGCGCGAGAAAAGCTGCCCTGATCCTGGAAGCCGACCAGCGCCGCGATATGGCCCAGACTCAGGCCACTGTGCCTGACCAGCGTGCGTGCATGCTCGAGCCGACGCTGCTGGACATGGGCCAGCGGCGTGACACCGGTGCATTCTCGAAACAAGGCATGGAAATGCCCAGGGCTGAGGGCACACAGCGCGGCCATCTGCTCCACTCGTATCTCGTCGGCAAGATGCCGATCGATCCAGGCATCGAGGCGCTCGACATCGATACGCTCAACGGGTCGCCGGGATTGAGGCAAAGAAGAGAGAGACGCAAGGCCGGGCGCCTCTTCCTGAAAATGCAGATAGAGGGCACGCAGCAGCAGCGCGGCTATCTCGCTATGCAGGGCCGGAAACTGCTCGAGCTGGCTCATCAGCGTGGCAGCAAGCCGATTGAGCCGGGTCGGCACGAGGAAGAAGCGTGGCCGCTCGAACAGCCGCTGCAGGCCCTGGCCGTCGCGTATCTCCCCCAGTGCGGGCAGGGGAATGTCGAGCACCAGCGTGCGGTTGCGACCATCGCCCTCGTATTGGTGATGGTAGGAACAGGGGATCAGGCAGCCGCGCCCACCAGTGACACGGTCGCCCATGCCCTCGACCTCGAGGTCCGTACTACCGCAGGTCGCCAGGATCAGTTGATGGTGGGGATGGTCATGGGCAATGTGTTCTTGCCCCAGGTTGCAGGCACGCAGGTCGAGTAGAGACATGACAGTTTCTTGATGTCCGCTCGGTCAAGGGAACTCCTACACTACCCTGCCAAGCGGCATCATGAAACTGGCCCGTTACATTTCAACAACGGCCCTTCTTTGCCTGCCCGGGAGGACAGAAGCGTGAACCGTGGGAATGGCCACCATACCCTTCGTCGATGACCACCAGGGGCTGGGACTTGATACGGGCCGGCTGGTAGCTGCAGCCCGCCACCAACATGGCGGCCAGGACGAGGATGACAGGGAACAACAGGCGTCGTGACATGACGTATCTCCAGGTTGACGAACGGTGTTCATCATAGCGAATGACAACGCCCGTACACATGTGGCACCGCGGCTACAAACGGGTCGCCAAACAGCGACATTGTCAGCCCACGGATAACACGCGATAGTCGGGGTTCATTAGTCTGCAAACAGGCCCTTTCCATGGACGCCCTTCGTCGTCACTCCCTGCTGATCATCATCCTGGGCAGCCTTGTCATATCCCTGGCCATGGGCCTGCGCCATGGATTCGGCCTGTTCCTGGAACCGATGAGTAGCGAGCTGGGCTGGGGACGCGGGGTATTCGCCTTCGCCCTGGCACTCCAGAACCTGATCTGGGGGTTCGCCCAGCCCTTTACCGGGGCGCTGGCGGACCGCTTCGGTGCCGCCCGGGTGGTAATGGTCGGCGGTGCGCTCTACGCGCTGGGGCTGGCGTTCATGGGGCTTTCGGAATCAGCGCTGGGCATGTCGCTCTCGGCCGGGCTGTTGATCGGCCTGGGGCTTTCCGGCACCACCTTCTCGGTGATCCTCGGCGCCGTGGGCCGTGCCGTGGAACCGGAGAAGCGCAGTATGGCCATGGGTATCGTCAGCGCGGCGGGCTCGTTTGGCCAGTTCGCCATGCTACCGGGAACCCTCGGCCTGCTCGGCTGGCTCGGCTGGTCAACCGCGCTGCTGGCCATGGGGGCCCTTGCCGCCATGATGCTGCCACTCGGTGCCATGCTCAAGGACCGCCCCTCGGCACGCCAGGCCACCGATCTCTCGTTGCGCGCCGCGCTGGACGAAGCCGCCGGGCACCGCGGGTTCTGGCTTCTGTGCCTCGGCTTCTTCGTGTGCGGCTTCCAGGTGGTATTCATCGGCGTGCACCTGCCCGGCTACCTGTTCGACAACGGGCTGGCCGTGGGGGTGGGCAGTACGGTGTTGGCGCTGGTGGGCCTGTTCAACATCTTCGGCACCTACGCCGCCGGCTGGCTGGGAGGCATCTACTCCAAGCCGCGACTACTGAGCTGGCTATACCTGACACGCGGCGCGGTGATCACCGCCTTCGTGTTTCTGCCGCTGACCCCCGCGAGCGCCTATCTGTTCGGCATCGCCATGGGCCTGCTGTGGCTCTCCACGGTGCCGCTGACCAATGGTATCGTCGCCTCGGTCTTCGGTGTACGCCACCTTTCCATGCTCGGCGGTATCGTCTTCCTGTTTCACCAGGTCGGCTCGTTCACCGGCGTGTGGCTGGGCGGCATGCTCTACGACCTGCATGGCGACTATGATGTGGTATGGAAGCTCGCCATCCTGCTCTCGGTGGTTGCGGCACTGCTGCATTGGTTCATCAGTGAAGCACCAGTCAAGCGTCCCAAGCCCACGGAGGTCCAGGCATGACCCAAACGCTTTTGTTCAAGCTGGTGGCCGCGGTAGCAATCACGGGCGCCCTGGCCCTGGCCTGGTGGGGCTGGCAGACCGCCGACGCCTCGCTGCTTCTGCTCGGCACCCGACTGTGCTGAGCTCGATATCAGCGCTTACCCGCCTTGGCGCGTAACGCCGCCTGGAAGGCTCCGCCCGCCCACTCCGCCGCCAGTTCATGGTCCTCGAAGATCGCCTCCGGCGCTCGATAGTAGGACATGCGTACCTCGCGGCCACCCTTGAGGTAGAGGAACGGCTCTAGCCCTTCCCGCTCGAAGTCGCCGACGTTGCCGGCATCCGCCTTCAGATAGAGGGTATCGTCGGCCACAAGGGCAAACATCAAACCCTGATGATAAAGCCCGTATCCGCCGAACATGCCTCGTGCGGACACCGGGCCGAACTGTGCGAAGACATCCTGCAGATAGTCCGTGTATTCGCTCATGCACCCGCCCCATACTGATGAGTAGCGTGCTATACATCATTCTCGCCGGGCTACCTCGCCTTGCAACCTCACCTGCAATAACGACTTGCAACAGCGCTCAGGCGGTATCGTTGGTGACGACAATCCCATAGCCACTGTGGGCCAGAAGAACAAGCAGCAGTGGTGGCACTCTGTTTTACTTCGATGCGACAGTCAGCCCCCTGAGTGACGACCGGCGCCTTCTTCCGCGATACGCCTCAGCTTCTCAAGAGCCACAAGCGAGACCTGACGCCCTTCGAGCGTAATGAGTTGTTGCTGTTGAAAACGACCGAGCACGCGGCTGACGGTCTCGATCGCTAGCCCTAGATAGCTACCGATATCGCCACGCGACATTGAAAGATAAAAACAGGTAGGTGAGTAACCGCGCAGCCTGAAACGTTCCGACAGCCCCGACAGAAAGCTCGCCATGCGCTGATCGGCGGTGCGCCCTGAGAGAAGGCACATCATGCGCTGATGGTCGCGCAGCTCCTCCCCCATGGTGTGAAAGAGCCGGTTTTGCAACGCGGAGGAATCCTGCATCAACACTTCCAGCCGAGAGAACGGGAACTCGCATACGTAAGTCGATTCAAGTGCCACCAAGTTGCCGGGGCAATCCCCTCCACCAATTCCGTCCAGGCCCACTAGCTCACCGGGCAGATAAAAGTGCGTGACCTGATCGCGCACTTCTCCCTGGGCCACCACCTGTTTCAAGCTGCCTGAACGCACCGCATAGAGATTGGCAAAGCGATCACCCTGATGTACCAGAGTCTCGCCCCGCTTGAGCGGACGTGGTCGCTCAAGCATTGCATCGAAGTCGGCAAGAACTGCTCCCTCGAGGCCCATGGTCAAACAGCGCGAATGCAGGCTGCAACGCTCACAACGGGCGCCGACGTAAGGCAGGTGCCGAGCTGATACGAACGTCATTTTCTCTCCTTGGTCTTGTGGCTAGTTCTCGTGACCAGTTCTTATGCCCACCTCTCGCAGAGCGTGGAAAACCCGTACGTCCTATGCCTCTTATACAGTGGCTCAGTGCTTGAGATGCATCAAGGCTAGAAAAAAATCATGACAATTGAGCAACTGGGTGGGTTTGCTGGCGGCCATGACTCCCTATGAGTAGAACAAGCCACAAAAGCGAAGCGCCCATGCCGATCGGCATGGGCGCTTCGCTTTGTCCCGCAGGTCATCTAGCGACGGTCGCGCTAAAGGGTACCTATACAGCTCGCATAAACAGTTTACATGTAGAACTTCGCCAGCCTGCGCCGGGCACGCTTGCTCGCGGCCGCCTTGGCCCGAGGCGGGCGAGGACTGTCCCAGATGGTCAGAAAGCGCTCGGTGGGTGATGCCTTGTCGGTCTCGGCGTCGACTGTTGCTTCGCTCGTGTCGCGACGGCTGACCAGGGGCTGATCCCAGATAGTGTTGAAACGCAGTGTCGTCATGTATTCCCTACGGTTCTTGGCGAACCGCCTCAATGTGATTTATGGAAGCAATTTCCACATTATCCATGTCCTTAGACTTTAGTTCAATTCTATTCGCCAACCAATACATCAGCCAAGCCTTCACTCTGAATGGTCAGAATGTAGGAATGCCGCCTCGGACCGCCTATACTGCATCGCAACATAATGGACGCAGGAGATGGCATGCACAGGGAAGCAAACCAGCCCATTGCACACGGCAGCCAAGGTGACAATTCAAGCGGGGTAACGGCATGGCGCTGTCTCGAGACGCCTGAGGAGATAAAGGCATGACCGGCATCCTTGCTGTCGTCACAGCCCTCGTCCTGCTGATGTACCTGGCCTACCGCGGCCTGAGCCTGTTGATTCTGGCCCCGGCGCTGGCCGCCCTGGTGGCGCTGGTCTCCGTGGACACCCCGCTGCTCGCAAGCTACACCCAGGTATTCATGGGCTCGGCGGGCAGCTTCATCGTCAGCTACTTCCCGCTGTTCCTGCTGGGGGCGATCTTCGGCAAGCTGATGGAGGATTCCGGCAGCGCCGAGGTGTTGGCCGGAGCCATTGTCGAACGACTTGGCGAAAGGCGAGCCATCCTGGCCGTGGTGCTCTCCTGTGCGGTAATGACTTATGGCGGCGTATCGCTGTTCGTGGTGGCCTTCGCCGTCTTCCCCATCGCCGCGGCGCTGTTTCGCAAGGCCGACCTGCCCAAGCGGCTGATCCCCGGCACCATCGCACTGGGCGCCTTCACCTTCACCATGACTGCCCTGCCCTGCCCGGCACGCCGGCGATCCAGAACGCCATCCCGATGCCCTTCTTCGGCACCTCACCCTTCGCCGCACCGGGGCTTGGCATCATGGCCGGGCTGATCATGCTGGGCCTGGGCCAGGCCTGGCTGAGCTACCGCGCCAGGCAGGCCCGAGCGGCCGGTGAAGGCTACGGCGAGCAGGAAACCGAACCCACACCCCAAGATCATTTGCGCGAACGCGCCGCAGGCGAAGGCTTCGACCTGGCCGAGGTCGATCCGCAGCCCCGCCTTGGGCTGCCGTCGCTGCCTCTGGCACTGCTGCCCATCGTAATGGTGATCGCACTGAACCTGCTGTTCACCGCGGTGATCATCCCGGCCATGGACACCGGCTACCTGTCGGATCCGGCCTATGGTGCCACCAGCATCGAGTCGGTGCGCGGCGTCTGGTCGGTCATCGCCGCCCTGGTGCTCTCGATCCTGCTGCTGATTGCGTTGAACTGGCAGCGACTGCATAACCTGACCGCCTCGCTGGACAGCGGCGCCAACGCCTCGCTGCTCCCTATCTTCAATACCGCAAGCCTGGTCGGATTCGGTTCGGTGATCGCCTCGCTGGCGGCTTTCGAGGCTATCAGCGCCTGGGTCACCACCGCTGGCGGCGACAACCCGCTGATCTCGCTGGCCATCGCGGTGAATCTGCTGGCCGGCATGACCGGCTCTGCCTCCGGTGGCATGAGCATCGCACTGGCCACCCTCGGCGACACCTACCTGGCCATGGGGCAGGCGGCCGGTATCGCACCCGAGCTGCTGCACCGGGTCACCGCAGTGGCTACCGGTGGCCTGGACGCCCTGCCCCACAACGGCGCGGTGATCACGTTGCTCTCCATCTGCGGACTGACGCATCGCCAGGCCTACCTGGACATCGCTGCGGTGGCCGTGGTGGGACCCATCATCTCCCTGGTCGTGCTGATCGTGGTGGGCTCGCTGGTCGGTTCGTTCTGAACGGCTCGTACGAGCGCTCATTCTAAGCACTTTGGCCATCCCGGCTCAGACGGCATCGGGACGTGCCGGAGGCTCCCGCTTCCTGCGCCGGGCCAGCGCACCGCTGCCGATCAGCATGCCCAATGTGATCACCCCGGCCGCCAACGCCAGCAACGGTGTGGCTTCGGCATAGCCGGCCACGATCAAGACCAGGGTGGAGAGCAGCGGCGTGGCGTAGGCCAGCAATCCCAACAGGTGCAGGTCACCGTGCTTGACGCCGATGTCCCAGGTGAAGAAGGCGCTGCCCACCGGCCCCAGGCCCAGGCCGATCACGCCCAGCCATTGAACGCCCTGAGGCCAGCGCGTCGCTTCGAATAGCCCATGGCAAGTGAAGGCCAGCAGCGCCGTGGCCAGGCAGAAACCGCCCACCGCAGCCGTGGGGACCGCCTTCTTCGCACGCGACAGTACAGAGTAGCCGCTCCACACCAGGGCACAGGCGAAGGCGGCACCGTAGCCCAGCGTGCTGCCACCGCCGCCCAGGTCGTCGCCGATCAGCACTGCCGCCCCGGCGAAGCCCAGCAACCCACCGACCACGTGCCTGGCCAGCAGTCGCTCCCCCGGCAACAGGCCGACGAACAGCACGATGAGCAGCGGCCACAAATAGCTGATCAGCCCGGCATTGGCCGGCGGCGCGTTCTGCTGGGCGACGAAGTAGAGCGCGTGGTAGCCGAACAGCCCACCAACGCCGAGCGCCCAGACCGAAGGGCCCTGGCGCAGCGGCGCAATGAACGACTCGCCCCGCCCGAGGCTCCAGGCGAGAAAGCAGAAGAAGGCGATGCCGAATGCCAGGCCGGTGAGCAGGAACGGTGGCACCGGCCCCGAGACTTGGGTCAGGGTGGCGAGCAGCGCCCAGTTGAGAATGGTGGTAGCCCCGATGGCCGTGGCCTGGCGCCGGGTCAGGGTGGACATGATGAGACCTCGTCAGCATTGTCGAGGTCCCAGCATCTACTTCATGTCGCAACACGGCTTGTCGAATCCTGACCTCTTTCCGAGGCGCCGCCCGCGGCCTCTAGCCGCCGCCATGCGCTCGGCGAGACGCCATGCCGCCGGCGGAAGCTGCGCGAGAAGTGGGCGCTGTCGGCAAAGCCGCAGGCCTGGGCCACCTCGGTGAGCGAGGCATTACCGACCCGAAGCAGCTCGCGGGCTCGCGCCAGCCGCTGCTGCACCAGCCATTCGTGGGGCGACAGGCCGGTCAGGGCACGAAACTGCCGGGCAAAGACAGCCTCGGCCAGGTGGCAGCGGCCTGCCATGTCGGCAACGCGCCATGGATGCGCCAGGTCGGCGCGTACGGCAGGCAACAGCTCGAGCAGTTTCAGCCGCGGCGGTAAGGCGCGCCGGCCCCCGTCCGCGAGGGCCAGCTCAAGCCAGCGACCCAGGGACTCACCCGTTCCACCAAGCCTTTGGGCCCTACTCACCAGCGCTTCGGGCAGGCACCGCGGCGGCCCCTGCAACAGCCCCTCGAAGGCCAGCACCTCGCACCACGCCTCGGGCAGGTCGAGCACCAGAACGCTGTTGTTGCCCGGCGCCAGGTAGTGGTGCACGTCTCCGCTTGCCACCGGGGCCAGCATACCGCGGGTCACGTGCATGAGCCGGCCTCCCGACTCGAGCTCCAGCGCGCCGTCGAGCCCCAGCAGCAGCTGGTGATATCCATGGCGGTCGCTCAGCACACGATCGGGATAGCGGCGTGTCTCGATGACGGGACGTTCCAGAGTGTCGGTACCCATGCTAGAACCAGTGTTTGCGCTTGAACCAAACCACCATGCCGATGGCGACGGCGATCATCAGGCCCCACACCATAGGATAGCCCCAATACCAGCCCAGCTCGGGCATGGCAAAGGGGCTGGTGGGGTGGGCGAAATTCATGCCGTACACGCCGACAATGAAGGTCAGCGGCATGAAGATGGTGGCGATGATGGTCAGGGTACGCATGCTTTCGTTGAGCCGGTTGCTCATGCTGGAGAGATAGATGTCGAGCAGGCTCGCCGTCATGTCGCGATAGCTTTCCACCAGGTCCATCACCTGCACGGTATGGTCGTAGACGTCTCGCATCCACAAGCGCGTATCGGGCGTGAACAGGTCGTTGTGATCGCGCAGCAGCTGATTGATCACCTCGCGGGTGGGCCATAAATAGCGGCGCAGCATGATCAGCTCCCGCTTCAGGCCATGCAGCCGCTCCAGCGTCGAGCTGTCGGGACGATTGAGGATCTCCATCTCGAGCTCCTCGATGCGCTCGCCCACGCCATCCAGCACCGGGAAGGCGTGGTCCACCCCGGCATCGAGCAAGCCATAAAGCAGATCGTCCGGTTCTCCCAGCGCACGTCCGCCGCGCTCCTTGAGCCGACGGCGCACTTCGATAAAGGGATCCAGGTTCTCGGCGATAACGCTGACGACGATATTGCTGCCCATGAAGAGCGATAGTTGATAGAGATGCAGGCCGCCCTCTGCATCCACCTCGGGTATGCCGAGAATGACCACCAGCGACGCATCGAAGCGCTCGACCTTGGGCCGCTGGCCGCCATTGAGGATGTCCTCCTGGGCCAGCGGATGCAGCCCCACGCGATCCCCCAGCCGTTCCAACTCCTCGGCAGTGGGCATGCCTTGCACGTGCAGCCAGCACAGCGGCTTGTCCGGGCCGGACTCGGGGATGGACTCAGGCCCGATCTCACACACCTCACCCCAGCGGCCAGCATCGCGGCAAGCCAGGGAGAACGTGGCCGGCCCGTGCAGAGCGGCCTGCTCCATCGACAGCTCGCGCAGGGTTCCGGGGGCGGTGCCGGCCGGGTGGTAGTGCTTGTGGAACAGTCGGGTCATCGGTCGATATCCTTGGCGGTTCAGCCAACCCTAATACTGGCATGCTCTGGCCCAATGGCGAACCCTGTCGTATTTCACATGGCAGCCGAAACCACATACGGCGGCCTCATCGAGATCGGACTCGAGGGGGGCCACGACCGATCGCTGGAGGCCCTGGAGCGCCTGGCACCGAGGTCGACCCGCAATCGATCGAGGCCGTGGCAGAGGCATTGGATGGTTGCCTGGAGACGCGGCTGCAGGCGTGATGGTGGGGGGGGGGCAAGAGCGCCTTCAAGCCATTTTCCTGTGACGAAAGAGGCCCGGCGCCATGAGGCGCCGGGCCTGTACGTCGAGACGATGCTCTGACGTGCCTTGCCGTCAGACGTGCATGATCTCGTCCTTGAGCGAGTAGGCAATACCGAGCATCTCCTGGCGCGTCCGGGGGTCGATCTCATGCTTGTCGAGTACGCCTAGAATGTCATCGATGGCGGCCATGTACTCCGCCTCGCTGATGTTCATGCCGCGATGCGTTTCGGGCATGCTCCTGCCGTGATACTCATGGGGCCCACCACCTCCTGCCGAGAGAAAATTCCGCAGGTGGCCCTTCACTTCTTCCAGATGGTCCGGATCTTCTGCGTAAGGCAGGAATCGTGCCTGAATGCTCGGATTCTGCATGTGGGCCGCGACGATATCGTCGACCAGCAAGGCAATGCCCCGCTCGCCGCCCAGGCGCTCATAGAGGCTGCTAGCTGTCATCTTGTACCTCCCGGGCTGGCCGAATCGCCAACCCTTACCACTGGTTTGGGGCAGCCGGGATGACTACCCGGAATAGACCAGTCGGTACACTTTTTGCTCAAAACAACGACCTCGGCGGATCGAAGCCATACCTCTCTATCGGGAAGCGGCCGTAAAATAGAAGTCGAGCATCCGTTCGAGCGGGCCGGAATTGCGACGCAGGCGACTGCGCAGCGCCGCGCCTTCCCAGCAATCCACCAGCAGGTCCGCCATTTCCCTGGGGTCGCTGTCAGGCGGCAGGTCTCCCTGTTTCTGAGCCTCCTCCAGGCAGCCGGTGATACGCTCGGCGATAGCGACAAAGCAGCTCTCGATCTTGTCGCGAAATGCCGGGCTGATACCGGAAAGCTCCTGGCCCAGGCCGCCTAGCAGGCAGCCGAGGTAACCTTCCTGGCGGTACTTCTCCCAGGAGAGCTCGAAGAACCGACGAACTCTCTCCACGGGGGCCAGCGAGGTATTGCCCAGGCTCAGGTCCAGGCCGTAATGCACATCCATCATATAGCGATCGACGACCTGAAGCGCGAAGTCCTCCTTGCTGCTGAAGTGATGGTAGAAAGAACCCTTGGGCGTTTGCGTTGCCGCCAGCAAAGCCTGAATTCCTAGATCGCTGTACCCCTGCTTCAGCAACATGGCGAGCCCCGCCTCGAGCAACCGCTCCTTCGTTACATGAGTCATTTGTCATCCACTAGACCGACCAGTCTACTAGCAGTGTGGCTCAAGCCTGCGCTTCGTCAAGTGCTATCGGCCTGCCCACGCTGAGTGGTCCTATCAGATCGGGCGGCAGCTCGCGGAAGGCGGCATCGGGCTCGGCACCCAGGCCATCGAGGATACGGGTGAAGAAGGCGCGCCCCGCCACTACGGCGACGATGTCGAAGATCTCGTCGTCGGCGAAGCCGTGAGCCCGCAGCGCTTCGATATCCTCGGCGCCGACCTCCTGGGCGCGGCAGGCCACCTTGGCGGCGAAGGCCATCATCCCGCGTTCCGCCTCGCTGAGCGGCCCCGCCTCGCCCGTCACCATGGCCTGGGTCGCTTCCATGCCCAGCAGCCCCGACAGGACCTTGGCGTGCGCCAGCGAGCAGTAGCTGTTGCCCAGGGCACGGGCGGCGGCGAGCGTCACCAGCTCATACCGGCGCGGCTCCATGGGCCGGCGGATGGTCGCGATCAGCGCCGCCCAACACTTCATTACCTCGGGTCGATGGCAGAACACGCGGGCATAGTTGGGCAAGAATCCGAAGTGGGCCTCCTGGCGCTGGTACATCGCCTTGACCTCGTCCTCGGCCAGCTCCGGGGGAATCGTCTGGATAAAGCTCATGGGTTTCTCCTGTGTCAGGCCGTAGCGGAGCGTGGATGCAGCCAAGCCGGCAGCAGGCGCTCGGTATCGATCTCGGCCTCGGCATCGTAGGCGATGCCGCAGGCGTTGAGCCGCTCGCCCAGGCTGCCGTCGCGCCAGGCCTCGAACAGCTCGCCGCAGCCACCTAGCGGCTCGCCGCCGATGAAGATCTGCGGAATGGTGGGCGCGCCGGTCCGCCGTGCCAGCACCGGACGCAGGCGCACGCCCATGTCATGGGCCTGGCAGGCCGGGGCATCCAGCTCCACGCTCAAGAACTCGACGCCCAGGCGGTCGAACAGCTTGCGCGCGGCCCAGCAGAACTCGCACCAGGCCAGGGCGAACATGACCACCGGCGCCTGAGTCAGGTAGTCGTCGAGCCGACGCTCGGCCTCGATATCGCTTGGCGCTTTGTCATCACTGGACGCTTTCTCATCGCTGGACGCTACCTGCCCTGTGGCATCTTGTGCCACGGGCGTGGCGGGTGGCCGGGGGGCCGGCGTAGCCGCGGGCGTATCGAAGCGACAACCGGGCGTGGAACGCGACAGCGCCAGCTCTTCCGCGTTCATCTCGTCCTCGATGCCTTCGAACAGCGACGTGGACTGGTAGCGCTCGCCGGTGTCGGGCAGCATGCAGATTACATGGCTGCCGGCCGGCGCCCGACGGGCCACCTGCAAGGCCGCAGCCAGGGTCGCACCGGCAGAAATGCCGACGAAGATACCCTCCTTGCAGGCCAGCTCGCGGGCCAGGCGAAGCGCATCCTCCCCCGCCACCGGCACCACCTCGTCCACCATGCCGGCGGCCAGCGCCTGCCGGGTCAGCGCCGAGATGAAATCGGGGCTCCAGCCCTGCATCAGGTGCGGGCGAAAACGCGGGTGGCTCTTGCCTTGTGGCTGTGCCTCGCCGCTGCCCAGCAGCGGGGCATTGTCCGGCTCGGCGACCACCACGCGGGTCGTCGGATCGGCGGCTTTCAGCACCCGGGAGACGCCCTTGAGGGTGCCGCCGGTGCCGAAACCGGTCACCCAGGCATGGATCGGCTCACCCTGCATGTCGTCGAGAATCTCTCGCGCCGTGGTGCGGCTATGCACCTCGGCATTGGCCTCGTTCTCGAACTGGCGGCACAGGAAGTAGCCGTGGGTCTCGGCCAGTTCGATCGCCTTGGCCAGCATGCCGCTGCCCTTCTCGGAGGCCGGTGTAAGCACCACCCGCGCGCCCAGGAAGCGCAGCAAGCGTCGGCGCTCGAGGCTGAAGCTCTCGGCCATGGTCACCACCAGCGGGTAGCCCTTGCGTGCGCACACCATGGCCAGGCCGATACCGGTATTGCCGCTGGTGGCCTCGATCACCGTCTGGCCCGGGCGCAAGGCGCCGCTGCGTTCGGCGGCCTCGATCACCGCCAGCGCCATGCGGTCCTTGACCGAGCCCATGGGGTTGAAGGCCTCCACCTTCACATGCACGTTGACGTCCGGCGGCACGAGACGGGCCAATCGCACAAGCGGGGTACGTCCTATGGTTTCCAGTATGCTGGCGTAGCGGGGCATGGTGAGTCTCCTCGGTTGGCTATGCCCGAAGGGTTGCCCCGTGCCGACGAAGCCGGCGTGGTAGCCAGCGTGGTTTTTTGCCAGCACCGAGAGCCAGGATGTGTCAGACGCTGCGGCCGCACGGACTATACTCCAATAGTTCCCCTGCATCGGGTCCTGACATGAACGCGCTGACCCTCAACCTGCTCGGCGATCTCGAAGTGATTCGGGATGGTCAGGTTTTGGCGCTGCCTCCCTCCAGGAAAACCCGTGCCCTGCTCGCCTACCTGGCCCGACACTCCCGCCCCCTGCGCCGCGAACACCTCTGCGACCTGCTGTGGGAGCTGCCCGACGACCCGCGGGGCTCGCTGCGCTGGAGCCTGTCGAAGCTGCGCCGCCTGGTGGATACCCCAGGCCGGCCCCGGCTCAGGGCCGACCGGCTCGGCGTGAGCCTGGATACCACGGATATCGACATCGACGTGGTCGGCCTGCATGCACTGCAAGGCACCAACCTGACAACGACCGCCATCGAGACTCTCGAACGCGCCGCCTGCCGCTACCGCGGCCCCTTCCTGGAAGGCCTGGAGCTGGACCGCTTCCCCGACTTCCATGGCTGGTGCCTGGCCGAGCGGGAAGCCGCCATACGCGCCCAAATGGCCCTGCTGACGGCCCTGGTCGAGCGTCTCTCCAACAACCCCGAGCGCGCACTGCCCCACGCTCATTCCTGGGTGCGCCTCGCCCCCTTCAGCGAAGCGGCACGGGCACAGCTGGTGCGCCTGTTGCTGGCCCTGCACCGGCCGCGGGAAGCCGAACAGCAGCTGCAGTTGGGTGTGCGGCTGATCCGCGAGGCGGGTCTGCCGCTCAACGGCCAGCTGCTGCGTGCCTGGCGGGAACCCAGGCATGCGCCGGGCCCACTGGCAGCGAATGCCGGCACGACGATACCGCCTCATCTCACTGCCGATGAAGGCCCTGCCGCCTTGCAAAGCGATGCCCTGGAAGGCGATACCCTCGAGGTGATGCGCTGGGCGGCGCTGTTGGCCCCCGATCCCGACCCCGCCACCTTGGGCCAGGTCTCGGGGCTCGACACCAACCGTATCGGCATGGCCCTGGAGGTGGCCGAACGGCACCAGTGGCTCTCCATCGGCGCCGAAGGGCTGTGCTTCACGCAGGGCGAACTGGCCACCAAGCTCTACCACGCGATTACCCCGGCGCGGCGCCAGGCCATGCATCGGCGAATTGCCGAGTGGTTGGCCGAAAGGCCGCTCAGCGACATACGCCAGGCCACTAGCCTGGCACACCACGCCCATGCCAGCGGCGACCTGGAGCTGGCCGCCCAGGCAATGGTCGAAGCCGGACGCTTCTGCCTGCGCATCTTCGCCAACCAGGAAGCCCAGCGCTTCGCCCAGCAAGGTCTGGCACTGACCGAGGACATGACCGGGACTCGGCGCATCTGCCTGGGCCTGGAGCTTCACGACATTCTCTACAGTGCCGCCCCCATGGCGGATTGGGAGGCCGGCGCCGGCGAAGTGGTCGCGCTCGCCGAGCAGGCCCTGGAGCACGGTGCCCTGGCCCATGCACGGCTCGGCTACCAGTTGGCCAGCCATATCCGCTGGGCCCACGGCCAGTGGAGCGACGCTCATGAGCAGACACTGCAGGCGGAACGCGCGACGCGCTGTGGCGAAGGCCGCGAACAGGTCATCGCCATGGCCGAAACCGCCCGCTGCCTGGCCATGCTGGAGCGCGACCTGCACCAGGCCGCCGAACTGCTCGTCCAGGCACGCGAACTGGCCATCCAGCAGAATATCGGCCATCCCGCCATTCCGCTGGCCCAAGGCCTGCTCAGCCTGCACGAGGATCGTTTCGATAAGGCGGAGAGCTATTTCAAGGAGGCCCGCACCCTGTGCAAGGCCATGGGTGACAGGCTGGGCGAGTTCCAGGCCCAGGAGACGCTGTTGCTGATGGACTTCGAGCGGGACGACTACGCACAGGCCCGGGAGCGCAGTGCCCAGCTGCGCGAACTCGGCAAACGCCTGCGCGATGGCAGCGAGGCGCCCTATGCCGCTGCCGCGGAGGCCCTTTGCCACTATGCCCAGGAGGACGACTCCGACCCCTTCGGCGTCGCACTCGTCCCCCTGCGCCACGCCGATGCCCGCCACCGCCTGGCCGTGCTACTGCTGCAGGCGGCACGGCTCGACCTCGCACGAGGTCGGGCCGAAAGCACCAGAAGTCGCGCCAGCGAAGCCCTGGAGCACGCACGGGTGCTGGAACGTCGCAGCGAGCAGCTGCTGGCTCACGCACTGCTGGCCGAATCCGCACGACGCCTCGTCGACGAAACCGGCTGGCGCCACCATGCCCAGGCCGCCGAAGCGTTGGCACAGGAGCCTGTCGCCGGTTGGGCCCGACGGCGCTGGCAGGCACTCCTGGCCCAGCCCGCAGCGGAGGATGAGTCGTGATCGACGTCTTCCTTGAACGTGGCTTCGACCGCCCTCTAGAATCCCAGCTGGTAAGTTCGCTGTCCCTGGCCGCCCAGCCCTGCTTCGACCTGCATCGGATCCACTGGCAGGAGAGCCTGCTGGCACGGGACGGACGCCGTCTGGTCTGCCATTTCGTGGCACCCGACACGGAATCGGCACGCATCGGCTTGCGCCAGGCCGGAGCCGACGTCAGCTCGCTGTGGGGCGGCCGGGTATACGACGCCCCCGAACTCAAAGCCACAGACCTGGCCAACGTCAACGTCATGGTGGAGCGCCACTTCGCCGCCCCGGTGACATTCGAGGCGATCCAGGCCCTGGAAGATGCCGGGTCAGCATGCCTGCACAATCATCAGGTGCGCTTCCTGCGCACTTTCTTCTCCCTCGACCGGCAGCGCATGTGCTGCCTCTACCACGCTCCGGATGCCGAATCGGTACGCCTGGCCCAGCGTCAGGCCGGCATGCCGGTGACGCGTACCTGGGCCTTCCAGCGCGTCGCACCAGCGGCGGATTCCACGCCGCAACCCTGAAAAACCACGCCCTCTCCCACGCTGGCTCACACAGGGCCCGCCGAATCTCGTTCCTGACCGCAGAGGTCAACCCATGACGAGACACAACAACACGAGGAGAGTCCAGATGCACACCGCTACCCAACAGATCGACAACGGCGTCAACGTCGAAGCCCTGCTGGGCGCCCGCGAGGCGCTATCCCAGGCCCCCCAGGCTGCCCGTTTCACCTGGCGTGCCCACAGCGAGTGGGTCCGCGGCACCCATACCCGCATTGCCGTCGAGGATTTCCATGGCCTCGGCGAAGCACAGCAGCACCGCTCACGCTTCACCTACAATGCGGACCACCCCGAGGTGTTCGCCGCCGAGGACCATGGCCCCACCCCAGTGGAATACGTGCTGGTGGGCCTGGCCGCCTGTCTCACCGCCGGTGTCGCCGCCGTGGCCCAGCATCGCGGCATCCAGCTGCGTTCGGTCAAGGCCACGGTGGAAGGCGACATGGATATCCAGGGCATCCTCGGCATGGACCCCGACGTCCGCAACGGCTTCGACGACATCCGGGTGGCCTTCGACATCGATGCCGACGCCAGCCGCGCCGACATCGAGGCGCTGGTGGCCCAGTCGCAGAAGCGCTCGGCGGTCTACGACCTGCTCACCAACCCCACTCACGTGCAGGTCAAGGTGAAATGACCGCGGGGCACTCACGCCCGCTGCACCGCCAGGCCCGCGCCGTGACCACCGTGGTCATCGGCGCGGGACACGCCGGGCTCGCCATGAGCCACCACCTGGCGCGGCGCGGCATCGACCACGTGATCCTGGAGCGCGGCGAGGTGGCCAACGCCTGGCGCAACGAACGCTGGGACTCGCTGCGCCTGCTCACGCCCAACTGGCAGTGCCGGCTGCCCGGGCTGGCCTATGACGGACCGGAGCCGGAAGGCTTCATGAGCATGCCGGAGCTGATCGCCTTGCTCGACGGCTATGCCCGGGGCCTTGCGGCCCCGGTCCATACCGGCACCGAGGTGGTCTCGGTACGGCCGGCGGAGGGCGGCTACCGGGTGGTGACCAACCGGGGCGACTGGCGCTGCCGGGCGGTGGTGATCGCCACGGGCGCCTGCCAGCTTCCCGTCGTGCCCTCCATGGCCGAGGCGCTGCCACCCTGGGTGGAAAGCCTGACGCCACATGCGTATCGCCACCCCGGGCAGTTGCCGCCGGGCGGCGTGCTGGTGGTGGGCGCCTCGGCCACCGGCGTGCAGCTGGCCGACGAGATCCAGCGCAGCGGCCGCCCCGTGACCCTGGCCGTGGGGCAACACCTGCGCTTGCCGCGGCGCTACCGTGGCCGCGACATCCAGTGGTGGCTGGAGCACGCCGGGATGCTCGACCAGCGCTTCGACGAAGTGGAGGACCTGGCCCGCGCCCGACGCCAGCCCTCGCCGCAACTGCTGGGCAGCGCCGAGCCCAAGGACCTGGACCTCAACGCCCTAAGTGGGCGCGGCGTACGCCTGGTGGGGCGCCTGGCGGGCATCGCCGGCACCCGGCTGCAGTTCTCGGGTTCGCTTGCCTTGCACGCCGCGGCGGCGGACCTCAAGCTCGCCCGGCTGCTCGACAACCTGAATGCCTGGGCCCTTGCCCACGGCTGGCACGATGCCCTGCCCGCCCCGGAGCACCTGCCTTCCACGCGCGTACCGCAGCGGCCCTGCCTTGGGCTCGACCTGGCCGGCGGCGAGATCCGCACGGTGCTGTGGGCCACCGGGTTTCGACCCGACTTCAGTTGGCTCGACATGCCGGTATTCGACGCCCACGGGCGCCTGCGGCACGACGGTGGCGTGGTAGCGACAGGCCTCTACGCCATGGGCCTGCCCTTCATGCGTCGACGCAAGTCGGGGGCCATCCACGGCGCCGACGACGATGCCCGAGAACTCAGCGAACACCTGGACGCCTGGCTGGCTAGAAGCAACAGGGGTATTGCCCTACCGAGCTGAGGCTAACCGCCGGCGCCCCCGGATCCTTGCTAGTGATGCGGCGTACGCCCGACTCGGGCGACGTTGCCGGAGACGAAGGCGCCGAAGTTCTCCCGATATGCCTGCGGGGTCATGCCCGTGTGACGCTTGAAGAGGCGACGAAAGTGACTCACGTCGTCATATCCCACCGCACTACTCACTTCCTGTACCGATTGCTGCTCATTCTCCAGCAGGTGCCGCGCCGCATTGACGCGCACCCGGTGCAGATAATGCCTGGGGGTCTCGCCGGTCGCGCGCTTGAATCGCCTCTCGAAGGTACGCTCGCTCATGCCGACATTCCGGGCCAACTGCTCCATCGAGGCGATATCGGTGAAATGACGGAACAGCCACTCCTGCGCTTTCTGGATTCGCTGGTCCTCGTGGGCATACTCCGGTGGCTCGGCCCCGTAGCCGATCTGCCAGGTACGCGGCGTCTCCAGCACCAGCGCCCGTGCCGTCTCCATGGCCAGCTTGTGACCGCAGAGCTTCTCGATCAGGTACAGGCTCAGGTCCACCGCCGCGTAGACGCCGCCGCTGCAGAGTACATTGCCGGACTCGGTGATGACGCGCTCGGGCTGCCAGTGGACACGGGGATAGCGCCGGCGACAGGCATCGACGACCGCCCAGTGGGTGGTGGCCGGCCGGTCATCGAGTATCCCCGCCTCCGCCAGCAACGCCACGCCGGCACAGACACCGGCGATGGTGGTACCGCGCTCATGCCACTCCCGCAGCCATGGATAGAGGGCGGCATGAAGGGGAAAAGCCGCCTCCAGGTCGGCACCCACCGCAGCGACCAGGATCAGATCCGTGGACTCGATCGCCTCGATCCCGCAATCCGGCTGCAGGAGCAGGGAGACGCCCGTACGCACGGGCCGGCCATCCTTGGACACCGTGCGCACCCGAAACCGCGGCTCGGCGCGTCGCTCGCACATGAAATTCCACAGCACGCCCGCCGTCCCGAAGATCTCCAATGGCGCGACCGCCGTGGACGGCATTCCCCCCTCGACCAGAACGACCGTCACATCATGCATGGCTCCCCCTGCTTGACGGGAATCTACCCTAAATTTGGCGCCCCCCGCTCTGCGCCGCAAGTCCGCTCGCGAGCAAACTGCCAGCAGTCGGTCGGATTCGACCGATCGACACGAGAAAGACGGATTTCGACATCATGGGGGAGAGAACGATGATCACTGATGCAAGCACCGAAACCCTGAAAATGACCCTTGGAGGCAACCTCCTGGGTCCCGATGACCCGGCCTTCGATGAGGTACGCCAGGTCTGGAACGGCATGATCGATCGCCGGCCGGCGCTTATCGCGCGCTGTCGCGGAACGGCGGACGTGGTCGCGACGGTGGCCTTCGCCCGTAAGCGGGACCTGCCGATCTCGGTCCGCGGTGGCGGCCACAACGTCGCTGGCACGGCGGTCGGGGACAATAGCCTGATGATCGACCTGTCGCTCATGCACACGGTCATCGTGGACGCAAACGCGCGCGTTGCCCGCGTCCAGGGCGGGGCCCTGCTGCAGGATGTCGATCGGGAGACCCAGGTCCATGGCCTGGCCACCCCGACCGGCCTGGTATCGAAGACCGGTATCGCGGGGCTCTGCCTCAGCGGCGGGCTCGGCTGGCTGCGACGCAAGCACGGCCTCACCTGCGACAACCTGATCGGTGCCGAGGTCGTCACCGGCAACGGCGAGGTGGTCTACACCAGCGAGACCAGTAATCCGGAGCTGCTCTGGGGCCTGCGCGGCGGTGGCGGCAACTTCGGCGTGGTGACCACCTTCGAGTTCAGGCTCCATCCGGTGGGTCCCGAGGTCGCCTTCACCTTCGTGGGCTACCCTGCCGACGACCGCCGGAGGTGTTACGAGGCGTACCGCGACTTCACGCAGCACGCCCCCGATGAGGTCTCCACGCTCGTCACCTCGATCACGGTGCCGGACGACCCCGCCTTCCCCGTCCCGGACGCCCGCGGCAAGCCCGCCATCGCCTTCCTCGGGGTGTCCCTGGGTGCCCCCGAAGCAGGCGAGGCATCGATGGCCCCCCTCCGCCGGGTTGCGGCGCCGCTTTTCGACCTGAGCGGCACGATGCGATGGGTGGACATTCAATCGCTGCTGGATGCGAACTTCCCGGCCGGCGGGCTTTACTACTGGAAGGGCCGCCCGCTGACAGCGGCCGCACTCGGCGACGCCGGCATCGACATGCTCGTCGACTACGCCGAGCGTCGCCCCTCACCGCTGACGGCGCTGGTGATCTGGCATCTGGGCGGCGCGATTCGACAGGTCGACGAGAACGGGACGGCCTACGGCGGCCGTGGCGCCGAGTACATGCTCGCGGCCGAGTCGATCTGGAGCGATCGGGCCGATGATGAAAGCAACATTGCCTGGTCCCGCAACGCGGTGGACGACTTCGCACGTTTCGGGTACGGCGACGGCCTCTACCTCAACTACCCGGGCTTCCTCGAGAACCAGGATGAGGTGACCAGAGCCACCTTCGGACAGAAGTACGCAAGGTTGCAGGCACTCAAGGCATCCTGCGATCCGCAGAACCTGTTTCGCCACAACCACAACATTCCGCCGGCCGATCCGGCATGAACACCACGTCCGACGAGAGGAAGGAGAACCGGCATGAAACTCCATGCCCGCCCTCCTCTGACCCTGCGCACTGCCCATCGGCGCCGGGCACTAATGCAGGGCCGGACCCAGGTGGGAGCAGAGCACAGACTCTGCTCCCGCCATGCTTTCGTCCACACTGGCCCATGCCCCGCCAGCGCATCGATGACCCAGTCCCCAGGGGCAGACAGCGACGGCCAGGAGGCCTAGACTGCACCGCAGCATTCAGGTTTCTGGATTCAGGACTCAAGGAGACAGCATGGCGAAGGACGACAGGAAGCGCATCGACCTGGCACTGCAGGGCGGCGGCTCACACGGCGCCCTGACCTGGGGCGTACTCGACCGCCTGCTGGAAGAGGATAGGCTGGAGATCGACGGAATCAGTGGCACCAGCGCCGGCGCCATGAATGCGGTGGTACTGGCCGATGGACTGCACAAGGGTGGGCGCGAGGGCGCCCGGGAAGCGCTCTATACCTTCTGGAAGGGGGTCAGCGATGCGGCGCGCTTCTCACCGATTCAGCGCACTCTCTGGGATCGGCTGATGGGCAACGATGGCCTCGACAACTCGCCGAGCTACCTGTTCTTCGAAAGCCTCACCCAGCTGGTCGCGCCGGCAAAACTCAACCCCCTGGGCATCAACCCCCTGCGTGACCTGGTGTACGACCTGGTCGACTTCGAACGGGTGAACGCCTGCCGCCAGGCGAAAGTGTTCGTCACCGCCACCAACGTGCGTACCGGGCGCGCTACGGTCTTCCGCCAGCCTCATCTGAGCGTGGATACCGTCATGGCCTCAGCCTGCCTGCCCTTCATGTTTCCCGCCGTTGAGATCGACGGCGAGGCCTACTGGGACGGCGGCTACAGCGGCAACCCCGCCCTGTTCCCGCTGGTGGACGACCAGGGCTGTCGCGACCTGGTAGTGGTCCAGGTCAACCCGCTGGTTCGCAATCAGCTACCCGAAAGCGCCAGGGACATCATCAACCGCATCAACGAGATCACCTTCAACACCAGCCTGATCAAGGAGCTGCGCAGTATCCAGCTGCTGCAGCAATTGATCGACACGTCAGGTATGGAGCTGGAACAGTACCGCTCCATGCGCCTGCACCTGATCCATGCCGAACAGGAGGTCGAGAAGCTCAGCGCCTCGAGCAAGCTCAACGCCGAATGGGACTTCGTTCACCGGCTCCACGTCCAGGGCCGCGCCTGGGCCGACCTCTGGCTCGAACAGCACTTCGACTCCATCGGCAAGTGCTCCTCCTTCGACCTGAATGCGGTGTTCCAGGATTCGTTCCGCCCGTTCGCCAGGCCCGAGGAAGCTCCCACCGGGCGCGGCAAGGACGACGAGTAAGCTCAATGCCCTGATCGATGATCCTGATCCTCACGATGTTCCGGCGCCCCCGTTCAGGGGGTAACGCGACCCGAACGGGCATGTGTGTGTCGTTTCGCGGGTGTCGTCATGGCTTCCTTGGCATACCATGGGTCTTCGCCACACTCGCCCGGAGACCCGCATGCCGGAATTCGACAACGCCTTCCAGGCCGCCCTCAACCTGATCCTGGGCCTGGACTCGACGCTGGTCGGCATCCTGGCCCTGTCGCTTCAGGTATCGCTTGCCGCCGTGGCGGTGGGTGCGCTGATCGGCCTGCCCTTGGGCGCTGCCCTGGCGCTGTGGCGCTTCCCGGGGCGCGGCGCGGTCGTGGTGATGCTCAATGCCCTGATGGGGCTGCCGCCGGTGGTGGCGGGGCTGGCGGTCTACCTGCTGCTATCTCGTGCCGGCCCGCTGGGGCAGTTCGGCCTGCTGTTCACGCCCGGCGCCATGGTGGTCGCCCAGGTCCTGCTGATCCTGCCGATCATCGCCGCCCTGACCCGCCAGCAGGTGGAGGAGCTGCACGCCGAATACCGCGAACAGTTGCAGTCGCTCGGGTTGTCACGGCTGCGCCGCATCCCCACCCTGCTGTGGGACGCCCGCTTCGGGCTGATGACGGTGATACTGGCCGGTTTCGGTCGCGCCAGTGCCGAAGTGGGCGCGGTGATGATCGTGGGCGGGAATATCGAAGGCGTCACCCGGGTCATGACCACGGCGATCGTGCTGGAAACCAGCAAGGGCAACCTGCCGCTGGCCCTGGGCCTCGGCCTGGTGCTGCTCGCCCTGGTCACGTTGATCAACGGTGCCGCCTACCTGGTGGGCGAAACGGCCCGGAGGCGACTGGGATGACCCAAATGGCCCATCAGTTGCCCGAACTTGCGATCCCGGCCCTGCGCTTCGAAGGTGCGAGCGTGGTTCACCGCGGCCAGACGCTGCTCCAGCCGCTGACCCTCTCCTTCGACGGTTGCCGGCGCACCCTGGTAATGGGCCCCAACGGGGCCGGCAAGAGCCTGCTGATGCGCCTGGCCCACGGTCTGCTGCTTCCCAGCGCCGGGCAGGTGTACTGGAAAGGCAAGCCACCGCGCCAGGCGATGGTCTTCCAGCGCCCCGTGCTGCTAAAGCGTTCGGCCCTGGACAACCTCACCTATGCCCTGGCCGTCAGCGGCACCCCTTGGCGGTCACGCAAGCCACTGGCCCGCGAGGCCCTGGCCCGCTTCGGCCTGAGCCCCCTGGAAAGGCGCCCGGCGCGGGTTCTCTCCGGCGGCGAGCAGCAACGCCTCGCCCTGGCCCGGGCCTGGCTGCTCGCCCCGGAGGTGCTGTTCCTCGACGAACCCACCGCCGCCCTGGACCCGGCCTCGATGCGCGCCGTGGAAGCGGCGGTCGTCGACTTCCATGCCCGGGGCACGCGTATCCTGATGACCACCCACGACCTCAACCAGGCAAAACGGCTGGCAGACGATGTCGTGCTGCTCCACGAGGGGCGCCTGATCGAACACAGCGACGCCGAGCGTTTCTTCACCACGCCGGCTTCACCGACCACCCGCGCCTTCATCGACGGGGATCTGATCTGGTAGCTCGGATGACCACCTCGGATGACAACCACAGAAGGAAGACAGCATGCCGAGGGCCGGAACCATCCTTGCCACACTCGCCCTGATGGGGCTCTCGCTTCCCGCCACCGCCCAGAGCATCGGCCATATCACCCTGGCCTCTACTACTTCCACCGAGAACTCGGGCCTGTTCGGCGCCATCATTCCGGCGTTCACCGAGGCCACCGGCATCGAGGTGCGCGTCGTGGCGGTGGGCACCGGCCAGGCCTTCGAAATTGCCCGCCGCGGCGATGCCGACAGCCTGCTGGTACACGACACCGAAGGCGAAGCGCGCTTCGTCGCCGAGGGCCATGGCAGCGAACGCGCCGACGTCATGTATAACGACTTCGTGATCGTAGGCCCGGTCGGCGATCCGGCAGGCATTGCCGAAGCCGATGACGTCAACGAGGTCTTCGCCCGTATCGGTGCGGCTGAGGCCCCCTTCACCTCCCGCGGGGACGACAGCGGCACCCACCGTGCCGAACAGCGCCTCTGGGAGGCGGCCGGGGTCGTAACCGCGTCCCCCTGGTATCGCGAGCTCGGCAGCGGCATGGGTGCGACGCTCAATACCGCCGCCGCCATGGATGCCTACGTTTTCACGGATCGCGCCACCTGGGTCGCGTTCAGGAATCGCCAGGATCTCACGCTGCTCTTCGAGGGTGACGAGGCGCTGTTCAACCAGTACGGCAGCGTGCGAATCTCCCCCGATCGCCACCCCCACCTCAAGCACGACCTCGCCGCGCAGTGGCATGAGTGGCTGCTCTCCGAGGCCGGCCAGCGGGCGATCGCCGACTTCCGGGTCAATGGCGGGCAGCTGTTCTTTCCCAACAGTCAGCCCAACGTGGACGACGCACCTTAAGCTCCTGACCCCAGCCCCGCCAGCATCGCCCCCAGCTCGTTGGAGATGAAGCGCGCCTCCACGCACTCACCCAGATGCCCCTGGGCGAACGTCAGAAAACCCAGCGCGGCGTGGGGAAGGCGCCTGTCACGGCGTACGATAAACTGCCAGTGGCTCTCGATGGGCCACCCCTCCACCGGCAGGATCACCAGGTCTGGATGCTCCGGCGGCAACACATGCTCGGAGAGCACCGCGAGCCCCATGCCCGACGCCACCCCCACGCGAATCGCCTCGTTACTGGCCATCTGCAGGGTCGCGCCCAGCGACAGCCCCTGCTCCTGCAGCCAGCTCTCGAACAGCATGCGCGTGGCAGAGCCCGGCTCGCGCAGCAGGAAACGTTCCGCCAGCAGCTCGCTCATGGCAACGCGCTCGCGGGTGGCCAAGGCATGCCCCCGCGGGGCGATCACCACCAGCGGATTGCGCAGGAAGCGGCCTGCCAGGGCGTGGGCCAGCGAGGGGGGATGGCTGAAAATATAGAGATCGTCATCCTGACGCTCGAAGCGGGTGAGCATCTGGCGGCGGTTGCCGATATGCAGGGTCACGTCGACCTCGGGAAACGCCTGGCTGTAAGGCCCCAACAGCCGGGGCAACACATACTGCGCCGTATTGACCAGGGCGATGCTGAAGCGCCCCCTTTCACCGCCCCGCAGGGCAACCAGGTAATCCTCGAAGTCGTCGAAGCGGTCGAGCACTTCGCGGCTGGCGCGGTAGAGTTCGGTGCCGGCCTCCGTCGTCGTCAGGCGACCTCGGCGGCTCTCCAGGAGCGGCTCCCCCACCGCCTCGCCCAGCCGCTTGAGCTGCTGCGAAACGGTCGGCTGGGTCAGGTGGAGCTGCCGAGCGGCCTCGCTGACCGAACCGCTGCGCACCACGGCCACATACACCTGCAGTAGACGAAACGTCAGGTGACGCACGTTCATGACACGGCTCCACGGCGGATTATATAGATAGTCATCTATACTAAATCGATGAATATTCAATTGGAATCAATATCACGCACTCCTCACAATCCGCGACTACCCTGCCACTGCGACTCAAGAAGAAGAGAGACCTATGCCAGACATCGTCGTGATGTTCTTTCTGCTCGGCCTGCTCGCCGGTATCGTCAAGTCCGACCTCAACATCCCCAAGGCCGCCTACGACACCTTGAGCCTGCTGCTGATGCTGACCATCGGCCTGAAGGGAGGCATGGCGCTCTACGGCAACCTACGCTGGTCGCTGTTGCCGGAACTGCTCGCGGTGGCCGCCCTGGGTGCGGTGATCCCGCTGGCCCTGATGCCGGTGCTGCGTCACCTGATTCGCCTCTCGCCTGCCGATAGCGCCAGCATCGCTGCCCACTACGGATCGGTCAGCGCCGGCACCTTCGCCGTGGCCCTGGCCTTCGCCGAAGGCCGCGGCCTACCCATCGGCGCCGAGGTAACGCTCTACCTGGTGATGATGGAACTCCCGGCAATCATGGTGGCCATCGCCCTCTTTCGCCGCTACAAGGGCAGCGACTCCGGCGAAGCGCTGCAGGGCATCTGGCACGAGACCCTGACCAACCGGGGGGTGATCCTGCTGGCCGGCGGCGCGGTGATCGGCGCCATGTATGGCCCCATGCAGGGTGCCAACGTCACCGAGCTGTTCACCGGCGCCTTCCATGCGGTGCTGGCGCTGTTCCTGCTGCAGATGGGCCTGACTGCGGCCGAAACCCTGCGCCCCGTCCCCTGGTTCCACTGGCGGCTGCTCACCTTCGCCCTGGTGGCGCCGTTCGTCCTGTCACTGGCCGGCCTGGCAGTCGGCCTGGCACTGGGCCTTCCCAGCGGCTCCCTGCTGATCCTGACGGCGCTTGCCGCCAGCGCCTCCTACATCGCCGCGCCAGCTGCCATGCGCAACGCCATTCCCGAGGCCAACATCGGCCTGGCCATGTTGGCCGCGCTCGGCTTCACCTTCCCGCTGAACGTGATCGTGGGTATCCCCCTCTATCACCAGCTGGCGCTGTGGTTGGGCTGAACCAGCCCAGGCGCCGCCGACCCAGGGTCGGTGGCGCCAATCCCACCCTTCTGCCAGTCTTGCACTCTCAACCTCATTTCTTTCCACGCCGTTTCTTCCGAGATCGTTTATGGCAGCGTAGTTTCTTCGACATTCGTCGCAGCCGTCCCGCTTGCACTTTACGTTAACGTCAACCTGGCCTAGTCTTGTAGCCATTCCAAGATGCGAGGCAAATCCGTGCCCGTTCGCCTTGCGCAACCTGACAGCCGACATACCGACAGTAAAAGGGAGTTCCGCCATGCTCACGCCCTACAAGCCCCTCGACTTCGGCCTCGACGATGAACTGAACATGCTGCGCGATCAGGTCAACGCCTTCGCCCGCGACGAGATCGCCCCGCGCGCCGCCGAGATCGACGAGAAGAACGAGTTCCCCAACGACCTGTGGCAGAAATTCGGCGACATGGGGCTGCTGGGCATCACCGTCTCGGAAGAGGACGGCGGCACCGGCATGGGTTACCTGGCGCACTGCATCGCCATGGAAGAGATCTCCCGGGCCAGCGCCTCGGTGGGTCTCTCCTACGGCGCGCACTCCAATCTCTGCGTCAACCAGCTCAAGATCAATGCCAGCGCCGAGCAGAAGGCCAAGTACCTGCCCAAGCTGATGAGCGGCGAGCATGTCGGCGCGCTGGCCATGTCCGAGCCGGGCGCCGGCTCCGACGTGGTCTCCATGAAACTGCGCGCACGCAAGGAGGGCGACCACTTCGTCCTCAACGGCAACAAGATGTGGATCACCAACGGCCCCGACGCCGACGTACTGGTGGTCTACGCCAAGACCGACCCGGACGCCGGCTCCAAGGGCATCACCGCCTTCATCATCGAGAAGGGCATGCCCGGCTTCACCACCGCCCAGAAGCTCGACAAGCTGGGTATGCGTGGTTCCAACACCTGCGAGCTGGTGTTTCAGGACTGCGAAGTGCCCGTCGAGAACGTGCTCGGCGAGCTGAACCGCGGCGTCAAGGTGCTGATGAGCGGGCTGGACTACGAGCGCACCGTGCTCGCCGCCGGCCCCATCGGCATCATGCAGGCGGCCATGGACATCGTGGTGCCCTACATCCACGAGCGTAAGCAGTTCGACCAGCCCATCGGCGAATTCCAGCTGGTGCAGGGCAAGATCGCCGACATGTACACCACGCTGAACGCCTGCCGCGCTTATCTCTACGCCGTAGCCGCCGGCTGCGACCGCGGCCAGACCTCGAGGAAGGACGCCGCCGGCGTGATCCTCTACTGCGCCGAAAAGGCTACCCAAGTGGCGCTGGACTCGATCCAGTTGCTCGGCGGCAACGGCTATATCAACGAATACCCGACCGGACGCCTGCTGCGCGACGCCAAGCTCTACGAGATCGGCGCCGGTACCAGCGAGATCCGCCGGATGCTGATCGGCCGCGAGATTTTTAACGAATCGAAGTAGAAGTAATGGTGGCAGCCTCCGCCGAGGCGCCTGGCGGCGCCAGTCGCGACGCGGAGTCGGAACGCCGAACCGAGCGCTCCAACAGCGTTTTTTTCTAATGTTGGAGCAGCTTTAGCTCCGGTCCGACGCATCGGCGACTGGAGGCCGAAGGACTCCCGGCGGCGTTGCCGAGGCTGACAACATTGCCAACGTGGCAGCCTCCGCCGAGG
>NZ_QPII01000007.1 GCF_003336675.1 Billgrantia montanilacus
CCGAACTCAGCAGTGAAACCGCTCAGCGCCGATGGTAGTGTGGGGTCTCCCCATGCGAGAGTAGGTCATCGTCAGGCATTTATCCCAAAACCCCAGCTTCCAAAGAGGCTGGGGTTTTTTCATGCGCCCTGGAAAAAGGCGCAGTAATGTTTATGGAACGGAGACACCATGAGCAAAATGATGATGCGTAAGCTTGCGATGCTGTTGCTTGTCGGAATGACGGCTGGAGGCCTGTTGGGTTGCGAGAATGATGCGGGCCCTGCCGAAGAAACGGGCAAGAACATTGACGATGCCATGGAGGAGGCCGGGGAAAGCATCAAGGAGGTGGGCGACAGTATCCAGGAAGAGGCCGAAAGGGACTGAAGTCTCGTTGTGACCGAGCGAAAGCACCGCTGCAAGGGCTACATTTTTCTCCCGTGCTGCCGATGTACTTATATTGACCATGTGGTCAATAGTGGGCAGGTCCATCCCGAATGGGCTCGGGAGAAAATAGAATGAAAAACCTGACGATTTCCCAGAAGCTGATGTTCTGTATCAGCCTCACGATGATAGTGATCGTCGGCGGGGCGACTGCCGTACAGTATCGCCTGTTCAGTGGGCTGGTGACGGAGCGTGTCACAACGGCAGAGCTCCCGGCCACCTTGGAAAGCATTCGCAATGATATCAATGCAACTCTGACGGAGCCGATCACCCTGTCGCGTAGCATGGCGACCAACCCATACTTGCATGCCTGGCTCGATGAGGGTGAGCCCGACCAGGGAACTGAGCGAGCCGTAGACTATTTTCAGGATATTCAGCACCGCACCGGCGCCAGCATCGTCTTCTATGTATCGGCGCTCAGTGGAAACTATTACACGGCAGAGGGCCTCGAGCGTACGCTTAGCCGAGAGCAGGACACCTGGTTCTATAGGCTGGTCGATGATGCCGAGGGCGACGCCTACGGACTGAATATCGATTTCGAAGGCGAAGAGCTTCAAGTATTCATCAATTACGTCATTGAGCGGGAGGGTGAGCGAGTCGGCATCGCTGGGGTCGGCTATACCCTGGCGGGAATGGCCGAGGCGATCCGCAGCTATCGGCTCGGCGAGAGTGGCCTGGTATTCCTGACTAGCAGCGAGGGTATTATCAACCTTCATCCCGATGGCGCATCGATGGTCGGGGAGTCCGTCCTGTCGCTTCCCGGCTGGGAAGGCGTGGCCGCTGAGTTGCTTGCCGATACGGGCTATCGTTCGGGTATGGCACAGGACGCCAATGGTTCGGATCAACTGGTAGCCGCCATTGATGTGCCGGGCACCGATTGGATCGCTTTTGCCCAGATTCCTGAAAATGAACTCTTTGCGGATCTCAACAGGGCTGTGGGGGTGGTGATACTGGCCGTCGCTGCAATCCTGCTCGCCAGCCTCGTGGTGATAGGCGTATTGCTGCGCACCCTATTTCGCCCCTTCCGGCGAACCGCGGATGCCATGCGAGAAATTGCCGAGGGGGATGGGGACCTGACGCAGAGGCTACGCGTTCGGGGCAGGGACGAAAGCACCGAGCTGGCAACTCAGTTCAACGCCTTCGCGGACAAGGTTCATGATGTGCTCTTTCACGTACGAGTCAGTAGTGAAGCGGTTCGCGTTGCGGCCATGGAGATCGCAAGCGGAGGGCGCGACATGTCACAGCGCACCGATAATGCCGCTTCCAGCTTGCAGCAGACCTCGGCCTCCATGGAGGAGATCACCAGTACGGTAGAAAACACCACGGCTTCCTCGCGGGAAGCCAGCAGCTTGTCGCAGACTGCCGCACAGCTTGCTCAGCGTACCGGAGACACCGTGGGCCAGGTGGTGACCACCATGGGTGAGATCCAGAGTTCTTCTCAGCAGATTGCCGATATCGTCAAGGTCATCGACAGCATTGCTTTCCAGACCAATCTGCTGGCATTGAATGCCTCTGTCGAAGCGGCACGAGCCGGCGAGAATGGGCGCGGATTTGCCGTGGTTGCAGGTGAGGTTAGACAGCTGGCGACGCGCAGCGCGGAGGCCTCGCGGGACATTCGTCAGCTGATCGAGGCCTCTGGTAAGAAGGTGGAGGGCGGTACCAGGCTAGTGCGTGAAGCCGGCGATGCCATGCAGCAGCTGGTCGATGGGGTGAATCGTGTGGCGACAATGCTGGGTGAGATCAGCCATGCGGCGAGCGAGCAGAGCGATGGTATTGGCCAGATCAATGTGGCTGTGTCCGAGCTTGACCGCATGACACAGCAGAATGCGGCCCTGGCGGAAGAGTCGACGTCAGCAGCCGACCAGTTGAGGGGGCAGGCAGATCGGCTTGCAGAAGTGGTGGCAAGCTTCAAGTTGCGCAATGAGGCGATAAGCCATGCCGGCTACCTGCAGCAGCACAATCGAGTCGAGGCCACGAACGAGGAGACGTGAAGCCCGCCGCCCGTCAACCAAGTGACGGGCGGCCCTGTACGCTGATTGGGTTCACGCCTGATTGGCACCGTTCTGTTCGATGCCCTGGAGGTACCAGGGCTCGCCCTCACGCAACGCTCGGGTCAGATGCCAGGTCTCGTTGAATTCGACCGGCTCGCCGTTCTCTTCGAGCACGCCATGGAAGAGCACGGTGGCTTCGGCCTGCGGGCCAAGCTCGCGGACGTCACCGAGCTCAACGAAGAGGCGCGCGATTTCCGTCCGATTGTTGGCCGGATGTTTGCTCCGCTCCTCGCGTAGCAGGTTGTAGAGCTCGGGGGTGACGTACTCCTGAATGCCGGCGAAGTCGTTGTTGTCCCAGGCGCGCTGGAGCGTCATGAAGTGCTCCTTCGCCCCGTTCAGGAACTGCTCCCTGTCGAACCAGGCCGGCACGCTTCCGAAGTCACCTCCCAGGGTCGCATTGGAAGCCGGCTGAAAAGCCTGGGTCGGTGCTTCCGACGCCTGATAGGGTGCCGGTGATCCGCTTGCGCCTGCGGTGCGTTGCCGAGCCAGCAGGCGGAACAGCAGGAAGCCGAGTCCGGCGATCAGCAGGATATCCATCAGACGCAGCTCATCGAAGGCGCCACCGAAGAACAGGGCCGCGAGCAGCCCGCCTGCCAGCATGCCCCCCAACATGCCTGGCATGCGAGAGCCGGCCTGATTCGGTTGAGCCTGTCGTGTGGGTGCCGCCTGGTTAGGGGCGGTTGCCGGTCGATCCGCCGAACGGGAGAAGCTGCCGACATTGCCTCCGCCGCCCATGCGGCGAGCTTCGGCGTAGTCCGCAGCCAGGGTGAAACCGAGAATGCCGACTACAAGCATGACAAGAAGGTGACGCATGGAAGGGGCCTCGCTGAACGGGGACTGAAAGAATGGGTTCAAGAGATGCCATTCTAACGGCTATGCTGATGGACGTAATCGAGAAATGACGAGGCAAGAGGAGCGCTCATGCGCCTGAAACGTGAAGAGAGCCTGCTGTTGATCGTCGACCTTCAGGCGGGGTTGCTGCCGGTGGTCGATGGTGGCGAGCAGGCCGTCGCCGAAGCGACCTGGTTGGGCGGCATCGCCGAGGCGTTGGCGGTTCCTGTTTGGATCACCGAGCAGTATCCGGAAGGGCTGGGAGGTAGCGAGCCCAGCCTGGTTGAGGCGCTGCGTGGTCATCGGCTGTGGAAGAAGGTGCACTTCAATGCCCACGCCGAGCCGGACTTTGCCGCCGCCCTGGCCGAGAGCGGCAGGCGGCAAGTCGTGCTCTGTGGCTCCGAGGCGCACATCTGCGTCATGCAAACGGGGCTTGGCTTGCTGGAAGCGGGCTACGAGGTGTATTGGCTGAGCGAAGCCTCGGTGAGTCGGCGTGCGGCGGAGGCGCAGCTGGCACGGGAGCGAATGGTGCGCTGTGGGGCGGTGCCGGTCAGTGCTGACATGGTGGCCTATGAATGGCTGCACCGCTGCGACGGTGAACGCTTCAAGGACGTCCATCGTCGCTTTCTCAAGCCCCGCTCTGCACGGCCGCTGCGTTTTTTCTAGGCGCTATCTGAAAAGTCAGCGAGCTGCCTGGCTCTGGTCCTCACGGCGCGTGAAGACCCATGTATCGCCTTCCGACATGGCCGCATTGAAGCCATATCCCGCCACATCGAAATCCTTGAGACCATCAGGGTCGTCCAGCCGCTGGCGGATCATCCATGCCGCCATGAGGCCGCGTGCCTTCTTGGCATAAAAGCTGATGATCTTGTAGGAGCCGTTCTTCTCGTCCTTGAATACCGGGGTGATGACCCGGGCATCAAGCCGTTTGGTATCGATCGCCTTGAAGTATTCGTTGGATGCCAGGTTGACCAGCACCGGCGAGCCGCTTTCTGCCACCGCCCGATCCAGTGCCGGGGTCAGGGTTTCCCTCCAGAAGGCATAGAGGTCCTTGCCGGCGGAATTGGGCAGGCGGGTGCCCATTTCCAGCCGGTAGGGCTGGATCAGGTCCAGGGGGCGCAGCAGGCCATAAAGCCCGGAGAGGATGCGCAGGTGCTCCTGGGCGAAGGCGTTGTCGTCATCGGTGAAGGTGTTGGCCTCGAGGCCGACGTAGACATCGCCCTGGAAGGCCTGGGCGGCAGGCTTGGCGTTACTCGGCGTGAACGGCGTCTGCCACTCGGCAAAGCGTGCCGCATTGAGCCCTGCCAGCTTGTCGCTGATACCCATCAGTTCGCTGAGCCGCCGAGGTGAATAGTCGTGCAGAATGTCGATCAGTTCACGGCTGCGGTCGAGGAAATCCGGCTGCGAAAAGCTGGACGTCGTGGCCGGGGACTCGAAGTCCAGCGTCTTGGCGGGTGATATCACGCTCAGCATATGGCACTCCTGTACCGGTAAGGTAGGTCTCGAGATGTGCCGAGTATATCAAGGGCGAAGAGAGGGCGGGGCTATCGAGCCGATAGCCCGCCACCCCCGCACGACGTCGCGTTCGTGCAGGGGTGGCGCACTGGTTCAGGAGCAGGTTCTCAGGGGCAGGGGTTGGGCAGGCGCCGATGTACCTCTTCGATGTCATCCAGAACATCCTGCTCGAGCTTCATGGACTCGCTCGCCAGATTGTCCTCGAGCTGGTCCATGGTCGTGGCGCCGATGATGTTGCTGGTCAGGAAGCTGCGCGAATTGACGAAGGCCAGCGCCATCTGTGCGGGGTTCAGGCCATGCTCGTGAGCGATGTCGACATAGGCCCGGGTGGCGTCCTCTGCCTGGGGAGAGGTGTAGCGCTGGAAGCGCTCGTAGAGAGTTAGCCGTGCCCTCGCCGGGCGCGCCCCATCAAGGTACTTGCCGGAGAGCACGCCGAAGCCTAGCGGCGAGTAGGCCAGCAGGCCGACGTTCTCGCGATGGGCGATTTCGGCGAGGCCGACCTCGAAGGTGCGATTGAGCAGGTTATAGGGATTCTGGACCGAAGCGACACGTGGGAGGTCGAGTCTCTCGGCCAGGTTCAGTGCATGCATGACGCCCCAGGGCGTTTCGTTGGAGAGGCCGATGGCGCGCACCTTGCCCGCATCCACCAGTTCCTTAAGGGTACCGAGGGTCTCCTCCAAGGCAATGGCATCCTCTTCGTCGTCATGCTCATAGCCTAGTTTGCCGAAGAAGTTGGTACGCCTGTCGGGCCAGTGCAGCTGGTAGAGGTCGACGTAGTCGGTCTGGAGTCGCGACAGGCTGGTATCGATGGCCTGGAGGATCTGTTGGCGGGTTAGTCGTGAGCCGCCCCGAAGGTGGTCCATTCCCGGGCCGGTAACCTTGGTGGCAACGATGACATCGTCACGGCTCTCGCGTCGTTTGAGCCAGCTGCCGATATAGGCTTCGGTGCGCCCCTGGGTCTCGGCCTTGGGCGGTACCGGATACATCTCGGCGGTATCGATGAAGTTGATGCCGAAGGCGACGGCGCGGTCGAGCTGCTCATGGGCCTCACTTTCACTGTTCTGTTCGCCAAAGGTCATGGTGCCCAGGCACAGGCGGCTGACCTCGATGCCCGTGTTGCCTAGCTGTCGCGTCTGCATCACTGCTCCTGTCGCGGTTTCGTCCGGTATCGAATGCCATGCTAGCCGAGGCCTCTCAAGGCAGCAAATGGCAGGGGTTGAGTCGCCGGCAGGGCGGGCGTATGCTGGCCACCCTCAACGGCCCCGGCGGAGTCCGGACGGCGAGCTTACGACAGGCCATGACGATGACCAGGGGATGGTGCATCTCGTCATGCTACTGACACACGCACGCAAGGTTGTTTGCCCATGACGCAGGCATCGTCACTGTTCACTCGGCTCGAGTACCGTCTAGCAGAGCAGCTGTTTCATACTAGCTGGTTGCCGCGATCCCCGCGTACCCAGCGCCTGACCATGCGCCTCTTCAAGCGTTGCGCCGATGCCGGCCATCCTGGGGCGCTCTCGCTCTATGGACATGTGCTGTTCCATCGTGGCGCCAGCCCCCAGGACAAGGCCAAGGGAGCTAGCTATGTATTGGAAGCTGCCCAGGCGGGAAATCTCAAGGCACAGTACCAGGCAGCTCGGATCCATGAGCATGGCTGCCTGCAGTACCCGAGGCGTGAGGACAGAGCCGTGACCTGGTATGCGCGCGCAGGCGAGGCGGGACACCCCCTGGCAGCGGCGCGGTTGGCCAAGGCCTATCGCCATGGCGAACTCGGGTTGACGGTGGATGCGGCTCACGCTGCTCACTGGCAGGCGCTGGCCGACCGACACGCCAGGCTGGAAGGCGCCGAGCTGGACATCCACGGTGCTCAGACACGACACTAGACTGCCGGCCACCTGGCGACGCTGACATCGCCCGGCCCCATCACGAGGAAGCGCCCATCCGTGACGCTGCCCACACTGTTGGATATCGAGGCGTCCGGATTCGGGCGCGGTAGTTACCCCATCGAAATCGGCCTGGCCAGGGCCGACGGCAGCAGCTGCGCCTTTCTCGTCCAGCCGCTGGACGAATGGACCCACTGGGATCCCAAGGCCGAGCTGTTGCATGGCATTTCGAGGGCGCGGCTGCAGCGCGAAGGATTACCTGTCCAGCAGGTAGCGCGCTGGCTCAACGACGAACTGGGCAGCATCGGGATCGCCTATAGCGACAGCTGGGGATATGACAATACCTGGCTCTCGCTGCTCTTCCATCACGCCGGTATGCTGCCGGCCTTCCGCCTCGAGGCGCTACGCATCCTGCTCGAAGAGCGCCAGCTGGCTCTGTGGCATGCCACACGGGAAGCGCTGATCGAGGAACTGGACATCCACCGCCACCGTGCGGGTGAGGACGCCCGCCTGCTGCAGCTCACCTATCTGCGGACGAGAGAGCTGTCGAGCGAAACCTGAGCCAGGCTTTCCTGCTCGACTGCCGTGGCATTCATTTGCGATCTCCTCTGTGGATACGTCAGCCGCTGGCCAGGCGAGCTTCCAGGGCATCGAGCAGTGCGGCCGGCTCCTCGGCATCAATGAGACAGGTTCGGGTTCGAGAGTTGAGAAAGCCGTGTTCCACGGTGCTGTCCAGGAAGGCCAGCAGCGGCGAATAGAAGTCCGCCGTGTCCAGGACACCGATGGGCTTGTCGTGCAGCCCCAGGTACTGCCAAGTCCAGGCCTCGAACAGCTCCTCGAGGGTACCGATACCGCCCGGAAGCGCAATGAAGGCGTCGGCATGGGCGGCCATGCTGGCCTTGCGCTCATGCATGTTGTGGACGCGTATCAGCTGGGTCAGCCCCTCGTGGGCCTGTTCGCGTTCCACCAGATGGTCGGGCATCACCCCGATCACCTCACCACCTTCGGCCAGCACGGTGTTGGCCAGTTCGCCCATCAGGCCGATGCGCGCACCGCCATAGACCAGCCCATGGCCGCGTGAGACCAGCTCGCGCCCCAGCGATCGGGTAGCTTCCACAAAGGCAGGGTCCCGTCCGTCGCGGGAGCCCAGGTAGACGCAAAATTTCGACATGCTTTTCTCCTTGGCAAGGGAGGTATCCTAGCAGTCGAGGCATGCGAAAAGGAGTGTCAGGGTAGACAGTCGGCAACGGCGTATTCCCGGTCCATCCACTGGCCGACGACGTTGTCGCCGCACAGGTGGTGCGCATACTGCGTATGCAGGCAGCGAACCTGGTCCCAGTTGGCGATGCCGCCGATGCCGCGCTCGCGCAGCACCGTTTCATAGCCCAGCCGGGCCACCTGTTCGCGCTGGGCCGGGGCCATGTAACGCCAGCGTGCCTCGACATAGTCCCGGTGGCTGGCATGGTAGGCGGCGAGGAAGTCGGCGTCCTCATGGAGCCGGGTTTCCAGTGCCTTGATCACGCCCCGGGCTTCGATGCGCGATATTTCGATCTTCAGGCGCTCGGAGCAGAGCCAGTAGAGGGTCGGGAAGGGCTTGCCTTCGACGATAGGGGACATGCGCAGCACCAGCGGCGTGCCTTTACCATCGGTGGCCGCCACGGCCTCGATACCCCGGGGGGCCCGCCCCAGCTGGCGGGTAATGATCGCCAGCTGATGTTCATCAGGCGTCTGATCGGTCTGGATTACCATCGCTTGGGTCCCGTACGAACTTGTTGGAGCGGCCCACGGCGCGGAAGAAGGTCCGATTGAGCTGCTCGGGAGAGGGCACATAGCCCACCCAGCGTCGTTCGCAGTACTCGTTGGCCCTTGCCATCAAGACGTCGTAGAGGCGATTGAACGGCGCATCATAATCGTAGGGGTCTGCTCCGAACAAGCGGATGTGGGGGTAGTCCGCGAAACGCTCCATGAAGTAGCGCTCCAGATCCTCTTCCACCGCACGGTGCTGATCGACGTTGTCGGGATCGAGCCAGAGGTTGTAGCGGATGGCCATGATCAGCTCCTGGCGAAATGTATGGGCCCAGGTGGGGCATGGTTTTGTGACCGCAAAGCAGTAACCACAATGCGGTGACCACTATTCTGTGACTACAAGGGAGCAGTTTTGGCTCAGGGCGATGTCAGCGCCGTGCGAGTGGTGCCAGCCTTGCGCCACTCAGGCGTACCAGATCGTCGGGCGCCAGGCGGATCTCCAGGCCGCGACGGCCACCACTGACATGTATCACAGTGAAATCCTCGACGCTCTCGTCCAGAAAGGTGGGCAGGTGTTTCTTCTGCCCCAGGGGGCTGATACCACCCAGTACATAGCCGGTGACCCGTTCCGCCTCGGTGGCCTCTGCCATGCCCGCTCGCCGGGCCCCGGCTGCCTTGGCCAGCGCCTTGACGTCGAGCTGGGTCGTGACCGGCACAATGCCCACGACCAGGCGGCCATCATCCAGCCGCGCGACCAGGGTCTTGAACACGCTCCGGGGATCCAGTGACAGCGCACGGGCGGCCTCTTCACCATAGGCTGCAGCGTGGGGGTCGTGGTCGTAGCTGAGCAGCTCGAAGGAGGCGCCATCCCGCTCCAGCAGCTTGATCGCGGGTGTCATGCCTTCGTCGGCTCCTCGACGGGGCGCAGGTGCTCCTCCAGCGCAGCGCGTAACTCGCCTTCGATAGGCACGGACCGCTTCTCGCCATGGTCGAAGTGTACCAGCACGGTATTCCCCAGGTTGGTGAGAACGCCCTTCTGCCACGCCTCCTGGGTGACGGTGAAGGAGCTGTTGCCAAGCCGCGAGAGATAGGTGCGCAGCTCGATGTCGCTGCCGTAGTGGAGCTCGGCGCGATAGTCGATTTCCATGCGGGCCATTATCAGCCGCCACTTGCGCGGATCCAGGTCCGGCGTGAACAGGCGAAAGAGGTCGTTACGAGCCATCTCGAACCAGGCCGGAAGCCGGGTGTTGTTGACATGGCCGAGGGCGTCGGTGTCGTAGAAGGCGGGCTCGATGGTGCGCACGAACATGGCAGTGATCCTTGTTGGTCAGACAATGTTGTCCTGTCTAGGCGAGGCGGTAAAGGCCCCCGAGGCCAGCATTGCCCCGAGCAAGCGCTAGGTCAAGTGCCTGTCGCCGTCCGAGCCGCCCGCCAGGCGTGTAGCCGAGTCCATGCCAGCAGCCAGAGCGTGGCCACCCCGAACCCGGCCAGGGTGCCCAGGAAGAGACCCAGGGTGGCGTAGGTGAGGGAGACGCACAGGGCGTAGCAGAGCAGGGCGCCGAGGCCGGCCGGATAGTGTTTTATGACCGTGGCGGCCGGCGCCGCGCCGTGGGTGAGATGCAGGATCACGAGCAGCGGGAACATGGAAATCGGGAAGGCCGCCAGCATACCCGCCCAGGAGGCGGGCAGCACATGAGCGAGACCGGTCACCAGGAACACGATGGCGGTAGCCAGTGTCGCCCGCATACCCAGTGCCGGCCAACGGAAGCCGCCGGGCCTGCTAGTGGTCTGTGTCTCCGCAACGTGCCGATAGAGCCAGGTAAAGACAAGGATGGCCAGCAAGGTGGTAAGGGTGCCGGTCAGGCGGGTGAAATCGAACCGGGTCAGCAGCAGGCTGACCAGGAACCAAGCCGTCAGGCCGCCGGCCGTACCCGCAAGCACTCCCCTGATGCCGTCGCGCCGGCCGCAGATCAGATAGCCGCCGCCCAGCGCCATGGTGGCGGTAAAGCCGGCCAGGCTGTATACCGCACTTTCGGCGGCAAAGCCTGGCGATATCTCAAGCCCGATGAAGAACAGGGCAATGGCTGTACCCAGTGGGTAGCCTGCGAGCAAGCCGGCCATGCGGGTGCTGACGCGCTCGGCGACCATCGCCAGGCCCAGTACGATGCCGATCGACACCGCCAGCTTGGCCAGCTGCCAGCTGAGAGGAACATCCATTGAGAGGGTCCTTGTGGTCTAGACGAGTCGAAGACCCTGGCGGTCGGCCCAGGCGGCGCCGACTGCATGGGTGAGTTTGTCATGAAGGTGCGCCGGGAGGGCGGCCCTGGCGGCCTCCACGTCATCGAAGCTTCGGTTGAGCAGCCAGCAGTAGGCCCAGGCGCAGGCCTCGTCGTCACTGTGAGGTACGGGGCGTGCTGGCATCTGCATCAGCAGGAACGCGGCGGTACGTGCCGCCCAGAGCGGGATGACGTCGCTGGCTGCGGGACGACTCCAGGCCACGAGTGTGTCACCGTTGGGCGTTTCGTCGGGTTGGCCCAGCTTGGCGACTCGGGCGGTCTCGGCCAGTATCAGCGCGAGCCTGTCCGGGTCGCCGCTACCCAGCTTGCGCCACTGTTCGATCAGGGCGGGCATGCCTCGACGTACCTTGGCATAGAAGCCGCTTTGCGGCATGGTTTCGTTCATCGTCGTTGCTTCCCGAGGAAAGAACATGGAGTTCGATTTTGCCACGCTCGTCGAGCGTCGCCACCCCGAACAGGGAAAGAACCCGTCACAAACGTGGCCTTCGCAGAAATGGCACCGCTATGACGACAGGGTGCTGCCACTGTGGGTTGCCGATATGGACTTTCGATCACCGCCAGCGGTCATCGAGGCGCTGCGGGCCCGCGTCGATCATGGCGTCTACGGTTATGGCATGGTACCCGACTCGTTACGCCGGACTCTATGCGAGTGGAGCGCCAGGGAGTACGGCTGGGCGATCGAGCCCGAGTGGCAACTGTGGCTTCCCGGCGTGGTGCCGGCGCTGCACCTGGCCAGCATGGCACTGACCGAGCCGGGTGACGGCGTATTGACCATCACGCCGATCTATCCGCCCTTCCTCAAGGTGGCCGAGCGTACGGGTCGGCTGCCCCAGCGGGCCGCGATGGCTCCGCCCCAGGCATCGGGCGAGCAGTGGCGCCTCGACATCGAGGCGCTGGAAGCGGCGATCACCCCGCGGACTCGTCTGCTGCTTTGGTGCCATCCTCATAACCCCACCGGACGGGTCTGGCGGCATGAGGAGCTGGCCGCCCTGGCGGAGCTGGTGGAACGCCACGACCTGCTGCTGGTCTCCGATGAGCTGCACTGCGACCTGCTGCTGGACGAGGGTGCTGCGCATCGCCCGCTTGCGGCGGCCTTCCCCGAGTTGGCTGCCCGCACGATCACCCTCTGGGCGCCCTCCAAGACCTTCAACCTCGCAGGTTTGACCACTGCCTGTGCCGTGATCGAGAACGAGGCGCTGCGCCATCGTTTTGCCGCCGCCCTTCGCGGCCTGATGCCTGACAGCAACGTGCTTGGCCTGGTGGCCGCCGAGGCGGCCTATGTCCATGGCGATCCGTGGCGCCGGGCGTTGATCGAGGTGCTGCGCGGTCATCGCCATACTCTGGTCGATCGGGTGGCCGCCTGGCCCGGTGCTGCCCTGAGTGTGCCCCAGTCCACCTACCTGGCATGGCTGGACCTGCGTGGCGCCGAAGGGCTGGCCGGAAGAACGGGTTCACCCCAGCAGGTGCTGTTGGAGGATGCCGGGGTGGCCCTCTCCGAAGGCAGCGATTTCGGCTGGCCGGGGTTTGTGCGCCTCAACTTCGGCACCACCGCCGCTCAGCTCGATGAGGCCCTGACACGGCTTGATGGTGTGTTGAAGCGGTGAACCGAAAAAGAGGCGGTCCCTGGTGGGGCCGCCTCCTGAAACGATCAATCCTGCGAAATGGTGCTCAACAACGTCGCGCTCAGTAGAGCAGGGTGAAGAGCCGGCGACGGTAGGTCACGGTCAAGGGGTGATCGGCCCCCAGGGCATCGAAGACCCTCAGCAGCGTCTTGCGGGCGGCGTCGTCGCCATAGGCGCGGTCCGCCTGCATCAGCTTCAGCAGCGCTTCCAACCCCGCCTCGTACTGGCCATCGGCCACCTGGCGCAGCGCGCGCTTGAACTGCGCTTCGCTGTCGTCGCGCCCGGCCAGGGCTTCCAGCTCCTCACCGCTGGGCGCCTCCTCCCTGAATTCGACGCTGGCACGGACTCCCCTGGCCGGTGCCGCGTCTCGCTCTTCGGGAGGCAGGTTGTCGAGCAGTGCCAGGGCCTCCCCGCTACGCTCCTGAGCCACCAGTGCCCGCGCCAACTCCACCTGGTAGGCGTAATGCTCGGGATGCTGCTGGACCAGTTCCTCGTAGAGGGAGCGGGCCGTCTCGGCGTCGCCCTGGGCCAGGGCCTCGGCGGCCTGTTCCTCGGGGCTGGCTGGGGCGTCTTCCGGGGCGGGGAAATAGCGTCCGAGCCACTCGCGGATCTCCTTTTCGGGCAGCGCACCCTGAAAGTGGTCGACCAGGCCGCCCTGGCTGATCAGCTTGACGTCAGGGACCGAGCGTACGCCCAGCTGGGCAGCGATGTCCTGGTTGTCTTCGATATTGAGCTTGGCCAGGATAAAGGCACCGTTGTACTCCCGGGTGAGCTTTTCCAGGATGGGCATCAGGGCCTTGCAGGGCTCACACCAGGGGGCCCAGCAGTCGAGCAGTACCGGCACCTGGGTGGAGAACTCCAGCACTTGCTGGATGTTGTTGCGATCGACATCGATGATCAACTGCTCATCGCTCGGGGCCGCTGCAGGCGATGGGGCGGGCTCCGGGGGTGTCAGGGGGGCGCCGCTGCGGGGATCGACGATGGACATGAGCACAGACCTTTTATAAAGGTGAATTTGTTCGATAGATGCGGGTGACGGGCCCATGATTCAAGGGCAGGGGTGCGAATCGTTTCAGCCTGGCGTTGGCGATCTGGCCAAGCCGGCGGGGCATCCTGGCATGCGCTGTGGTAGTCTCGGATTCGTCTGGCCGGAACGGTGCCAGGCGTCACGATACGAGGAGCCGTCGATGGCGACATACCAACTCAACAGCAGTAGCGACCTGATCGAGAACCCCTCTCCTCGCTGCGCCTGCATGCTGGTGCTTGACACATCCGCTTCGATGTTCGGCCAGCCGATCCGTGAGCTGAACTCGGGTGTTCAAGCCTTCATCTCTGCGATCAAGGAAGATGACATGGCAGCCTGCTCGGTCGAGCTTGGCGTTATCACGGCGGGAGGCAAGGTCACCGAACAGCTGCCGTTCACCACCGCCATGAATATCTCCCAGTGTCGTCACTTCGCTGCCTCCGGCCTTACTCCGCTGGGGGAGGCCATGGAGCTGGCGCTGGATCGGCTGGAAGAGCGCACGGCCGCCTACCGCAAGGCCGGTGTTGCCTACTACCAGCCATGGCTGGTAGTCATCAGCGACGGTGTGCCCACCGACCAGTGGCAGGCGGTATCGGCCAGGGCTCGCTCCCTGGCACAGCAGCGCAAGATGGTGGTGATGCCAGTGGGGGTCGAGGAAGCCGACCTCGAGGCACTCAGCGCATTTTCCACGCGCCCGGCCAAGCGGCTCGACGGCCTGAAGTTTCGCGAGTTCTTCCTCTGGCTTTCGGCCAGCATGAGTCGCGTCTCCGCCTCGGCCTCTACCACCGAACAGGTCCGGCTACCGCCGACCGACAGCTGGGACAGTATCTGAGCATGTCCCCCGGCGTCGATGGGAGGGAGGACTAGTGGCATTGCGGGCAAGGGTCGTGACCGATTCGCTGGGCAAGACGCGCCGGCTCGGCAAGCGCCTGGAGCGCGGCGGGGAAGGGGAGATATTCGCCCTGCAGGAGCGCCCCGACGTGATCGTCAAGTGGTACTACCCCGAGGTGCTCAAGAAGCGCGGCGACGAGCTGCACCGCAAGGTGGAAGCGATGCGCGAGCTGCGCGATGCGCACATGACCCGCGATGTCTGCTGGCCCTTGATCCGCGTCTTCGACGACAAGCACCGCTGGATCGGCTTCGCCATGTATCGGGCGCGGGGCGTCAGGATGGGCTTTCTGGCCCATGCCCTGCTCTATCAGCGCTACTTCCCTGGGCTGGATCGCCGGCAGATCGTCGACTATCTGATCCGCTTCGTCGAGATCGTCCAGCAGTTGCATCGTGCCGGCGTCTGCATCGGCGACTATAACCTCAATAATATCTTCTGCGTGCCCTCGACCCAGGAGGTCACGCTGATCGACTGCGACAGCTACCAGCTGCGCATGGGCGGCACCTTCTACCCCTGCCCGGTGGGCAGCCCCGACATGACCCCCAAGGAGCATCAGGGCGTCGCCTTCCGCGATATCGTGCGGACGCCACGGAGCGAGGCGTTCTCGCTCGCCATCGTGCTCTTCAAGTGCCTGATGCTGGGACGTCACCCCTACGACATCGTTGGCGGCGACGATCCGGTTCGCAATCTCCGTCGCGGCAACTTCGCCTACGGTCACGGCCAGCGCGATGTACCCCAGGGGGCCTGGTACGACCTCTGGCGCGAGCTGCCAGAGCCGATTCGCGACTTGTTCGTCACCACCTTTACCGCGGGCGCCACTGCACCGAGTCGCCGCGCGACACTCGCGCAGTGGCATGCCGCCTTGACGACATATCGTCAACAGTTGGAAGCCGGTGAGTGCCCCCGTGAACTTGCCAGGCCAAGCGCGAAGCCGGATTCGCAGGTGCTGCATGCCCGATGAGCTGAGCCACGCCGAACCCGAGCGGCAGGAGGGGGCCTGGGCGGCCCTGGCCACGGCGGTGCCGGGGCTGGCGCACCTGGAGGCGGCCGCGCCGCTGCCCTGCCAGGACGCCGCCGCCGCTGTGGGGGGGCGACGTCCCGTTGCGATAGTGGCCGATGGCGCCGGCAGCTCGCTGGCCTCGGACATGGGGGCACGCACACTGGTCGCCGCCATGTTGCGTCTGGCCGACACTTTGGAACCCCAGATATCCTGGTTGCTTGATGGGCAGGATGCTCCCGGGGCGGAGCCGCTTGGTCAGTTCGCCGAGCTGCTGGTTCGCCACGCCAAGGGAACCCAGCTCGACCGCGCCGCCGAACTGCAGCGCCCGGTGCGCGACCTTCGCTCAACGTTATTGCTGGCGCTGGGGGGCCGCGAAAGGCTGCTGTGGCTCAAGGTGGGGGATGGCGAGATCGTGCTGGAGCGGGCGGTGCCCATCGAATCTCCGGCGGGCGACGAGCCCGCGCTGGCGCCCGAGCTTGTCACGCTGGGCGAGCGGGGTAAGGGCGAATTCGCCAACCAGACGCTGTTCGTCGACGATCGGCTGACATTCGAACAGGTGCAGTACGGCTGCGAGCCGATGGCGGCCATGACTGGCATCGCCCTGATGAGCGACGGCGCCGCCGAGAAGCTGGTGGCACACGACGGCGGACGGGTGGCAGGACAGCTCAGCCACTGGCTCGACGACCTGCGACGGGGCCGGCTGCGTCAACGTGACCTGATCCGGCTCTTCTACAGCGATGCCTTCTGTCGCGGCACCAGCGGCGATGATCGTAGCGTCGCCCTCGCCGCCCGCGACCTTACGTCCCACGATATAGTCCAAACGTAGTGAGAACGTAGTGATTTCAGGAAGACTTGCAGCTGGCTGCGAGAATCACATCGTGCATGCTGACAGTCCAACCCTTCCTCTCCTTCAGCTCTCCAGCGTCGGGTGGCTCTGTACGTCACCGAACAGATAGCCCTCTCGCCCTGTTTTATTCTGCGGACAGCTCATGCGTCCGGCCCTCTCCATGCCCTTCATGTCGGCCTCGATGTCCACGCTATCCATTCAGCGATTAACCCCCAATAGGCCCGATCACATGACACAGAAACCCAAGCTCATAAACCTCGCCCTTCAGGGCGGAGGTGCGCATGGCGCTTTCACGTGGGGGGTGCTGGATCGGATTCTTGAGGACGGGCGGTTGCAGATCGCCGGGATTTCGGGGACTTCGGCGGGAGCGATGAACGCGGTGGCGCTGGCCGATGGCTTTACCCGCGATGGCCCCGAAGGCGGGCGGGCTGCCCTCGAGCACTTCTGGCGACGCATGGGCGAGGGCGCGAAGAACAGCCCGCTGAAACGCACGCCCTACGACGTTCTGACGGGCCGCTGGGGGCTGCAGAACAACCCCATGTATCACGCCATGGATGCACTCTCCCGAGTGGCTTCGCCCTACCAGCTGAATCCCATGAATATCAATCCATTGCGTGATCTGGTGGAAAAGAGCATCGATTTCGACAGGGTGCGTAGCTGCACTGCGTTCAAACTGTACATTTCGGCCACCAACGTGGAGAGCGGCAATGTCAAGATTTTCCCTCGCGAGGAGATAACGTTGGACATGTTGATGGCCTCGGCCTGTCTCCCGCATATCTATCAGGCGGTTGAGATCGACGGCGTGCCATATTGGGATGGCGGCTACATGGGTAATCCGTCGCTGTTTCCCTTTCACGGCGAGACCGGTACCAACGATATCGTGGTGATCCAGATCAATCCGATCGAGCGTAAGGGCGCGCCGAAGAACTCCCAGGACATACAGAACCGGATGAACGAGATCAGTTTCAACAGCAGTCTGCTCAAGGAACTGCGCGGGATCGACTTCGTTGACCGGCTGATCCGTCAGGGCAAGCTATCGGCCGATGAATACCGTCAGGTTCGGGTGCATGTCGTGGAAAACCAGGCGGAGCTGATACCGCTCGGCGCTTCATCGAAGATGAATGCTGAATGGACGTTTCTCACCAAGCTGCGCGACCTCGGCCGTGACACCGCTACGCACTGGCTGGAGGAAAATTTTTCCGCTATCGGTGAGCATTCGAGTGTCGATCTTCGTCAGATTTTCCAAGGCATCGGCGCCCAGCACCAGGGTTAGGTTCGACAGCAAACTTAAGCATGAGGCTAGCCGGCCATTCTTTGGGGCGTCGGACAGCCATTCGGTGGCTGGCCACAGGCGTGCCACCATCGGATTTTATGGCGGGCAACGAAAAGAGGCGGATCGGCAATATGCTGATCTGCCTCTTTAAGTATTGGTCGCCGGAACGCTGACGTTGAATAGAAAGCGAACCGATGACTGTCGCCGTAATGGCGCCCAATAAAAAACCGAGGCTTGGAAGCCTCGGCCTTTTCGAAGATGGTAGCGGGGACCGCTGAATTGGTATCGAAAGCGAACCAGTGACCGGTCATCGTGCTGACGCCCAATAAAAAAACCGAGGCTTGGAAGCCTCGGCCTTTTCGAAGATGGTAGCGGGGACCGCTGAATTGGTATCGAAAGCGAACCGATGACCGGTCATCGTGATGACGCCCAATAAAAAAACCGAGGCTTGGAAGCCTCGGCCTTTTTGAAGATGGTAGCGGGGACCGGATTTGAACCGATGACCTTCGGGTTATGAGCCCGACGAGCTACCAGACTGCTCCACCCCGCATCAACGTGGGGCAAATACTACTCCTTTTCTGCGTCATGTCAAGGGTATGGTCGTTGTTAGTGCACTTGCCGCTCAAGGGTCCATAATCATAAGGGATGCTTGAAGGGGGACCGTTCAGGAAGCATCCTGTTAAGGCTGGCCTGCTGCTTCAGGTCACGCCATTTTGCATAAGCATGCGCCATGATCAGGGAGGTGGAATATGACCCAAACAGCACCCGTTGCCTGGGTAACCGGCGGAACCGGTGGTATTGGCTCGGCGATATGCCGCGGCCTGGCCTCATCGGGCTATCTAGTGGTCGCCGGGTATCATAATCCGGAGAAGGCGAAGACCTGGCTTGAAACCCAGAAGGCCGACGGTTTTGACAACATCGCCCTGTCGGGCGTCGACCTGACCAGCTTCGAAGCGTGTGAGGCCGGTATCAAGGAGATCGAGGAGAATCACGGCCCCGTCAGCGTGCTGGTCAACTGTGCCGGGATCACTCGGGACGGCACCATGAAGAAGATGACCTCCGAGCAGTGGCACGAGGTCATCGACACCAACCTCAACAGCGTCTTCAACACTTGCCGTAGTGTCATTGGGGGTATGCTCGATCAGAAGTATGGCCGCATCATCAACATCTCCTCGATCAATGGCCGCAAGGGGCAATTTGGGCAGGTCAACTACTCCGCCGCCAAGGCAGGCATGCATGGTCTCACCATGGCGTTGGCCCAGGAGACCGCCACCAAGGGGATTACCGTCAACACCGTGTCGCCGGGCTACATTGCCACCGACATGATCATGAAGATTCCGGAGAATGTGCGCGAGGCGATCCGCGAGACTATTCCGGTCAAGCGCTATGGCACGCCGGAAGAGATTGCGCGCCTGGTCGTCTTCCTGGCCGACAAGGAGTCAGGTTTCATTACGGGGGCCAACATCGATATCAACGGTGGCCAATTCATGGGCTGAGACCACTACGCCGGTATTCCATCCAGCTGCGGGAGGCGATGCCTCCCGTTTGCATGTCTGCGGGTGTGAATGCCTTGCCGTTCGGCGTCGCTGTATCGGCCGCTCAGGGGGGTGGCAGGTGGGTCAGTCGTGTCAACAGGGCGTCGAACTCACCAACCTCACGCGCCCATTGGTCCGGCGAGACCGGGCCGGTGGCCAGCAGGTTGCGCAGCACGATACGAACTTCCTCTGCGCGATCAAGCTCACGGCTCAGCCCTTCGTTGAGCCGTTCGACCTGAATGGCCAGGCGCAGCGGCTCGTCATGCTGGCTGACGCGGCCCATGGCCAGTAGCGAAAGGTGAACGCGCAACCGTGCCAGCTGCTCAGCCACGTCGGCCTCGGAGGGGGGGGAAAGCCGTACCGCATTACGCTGCTGATGAGCCGTGCGCATATCCTCTGGCAGTGAGAGGTGGTCATCGGCGGCCACGTTCTCGACAGTGCCCTGTTCGATCAGTCGAGCGTCGGCCTTCAGGTGGGCATCGAGCAGGGGGCGGTAGGCCTGCCAGTGCTGGATCTCCTCGGCTACCGCCAGGCGGTTGAGACGCTCCCGCCGAGCACGCACGATACCGCTCCAGCGGCGCCGCATTCCCTCCGTCCGCCGCCCTGAGGGCAGTGGCTCCAGGGCCGCCGCCTCATCGAGCGCCTGCTCCAGGGTCGTGCTGTCCGCATGACGGCTAGGCTGCCAGGCGTCCAGTCGGTCGATCAGCGCCTGCATCGCCTCAAGGCGTTGGCGGGCCCGCTGAGAGCGATCATCCCGCTGGGCTTCACGAACCGCGAAGATCTGGTCGCAGATCTCGCGAAACTCTCGCCACAGCGTCTGCTCCTCGCCTCGCGGGGCGCGGCCCAGGTCACGCCAGCGCTGCTGCAGCATCTTGGCCTCTTCGGCTCGGGCGGCTGCCGGCAGCTGTCGTTCGAGCAGGGCTCGGGCTTCGTTGACCAGAACTCGCTTGGTGTCGGCCACTTCCCGGGCCCGTTGGTCGATCAGGCCCTGCAGGGCGTAGCGAATGCGACCGAACCGCCGCCCGATGGCTTCCGACTGATCTCTGGGGACCGGGGAGTGGCGACGCCACTCTTCCCGGGCGTGGTCGCGGATACGGCGCAAGGCGTCAGGGTCGGCGTTCGCCGCGGGGGCTTCCAGCAACTCTTCCAGCTGTTCGCAGAGTGCCGTACGGGCTTCGAGATTGCGGATGCGCTCGGCGTTGAGCCGGTCGCGCCAGGGTGCCAGGCGCTCGTGAATGCGGTCCGATGCCGCGCGAAACTGCTCCGAGAGTTGGCGGTTGGCGGCGGCATCGCCGAGCATCTTCCAGTCACGCACCAGCTGCCGGTGCTGGCGGTCGAGCTCGACGTCGGTCAGCGATGATTCCTCGGCCAGACGATCGATGGCCTGGCAGAGCTGCTCTCGCTTGGGGCCGGCAACGAAGCCACGCCAGTCGCGGAGTTCGGCAAGCCTGGCGCCCAGGCGCTTGAGGGTGGCCCGGTGGGGGCGGAGCCTGTCGGCAGGAAGCGATTCGGCACGATGCCTGAGGCTCTGATGCAGACGGCTGGCCCCCTTGAAGGCGCCTCGGTCGAGCAACTGTTCCAACTGCCCGAGGTCGGCGGCGAACCGCTCCAGACGCGCATCGAGGTCGCCATCCGTGTTCTTTTCGCCAGCGAGTTTGTATCGGGCGCGGGCAAGCAGCGGCGTGGGGGGAAGGGTGTCGGGCCACTGGCAGGCGTCGACGCTGGCTGCCAGGCGTTCTGCATCCCGCTCCGACAGGGCCGCTTCGATCTCCGGCACCTGCGTGACCAGCCGCTCCCAGGCGGTGAGAACCCGGTCATAGTCGGCCAGCACGGCGTCATAGCGCTGGCGTAGCGCTTCATCGGTGACATGCAGGTCGGAGAGTGTCTGCCAGCGATTGGCCAGCAGCAGCTTCTGCGAGCGCAGGCTGGCGATATCCTGCTCGGTGAGAAGGTCCCCGCGAGGCAGGCCGGCAAGGCTCTCTTCCAGTGCTTCGAGCAGCGATTCACGGGCCTCGGTCGCCAGCTCGCGGCGGCGGTCCGCCTGGGCGTGGGCATGCTCTCGTGCCTCGTGGTCGGAGATGACCTTGCGGCAGCGTTGGCAGGCATCCTGATAGCGACGCTCCTGGCTGGCATCGGGAAGACCCGGCATCGACTCCCACTCCCGGGTCAGGTGTCGGTACCGGCCGGCATAGAGCGGCTCCCAGGGGGCGCGGCCGTGAGCTTCCAGCTTGTCCAGCAGTGCCTTGCGATTTTCGCGCTCGGCGGTCAGGGAAGCGGCGTCGGCTTTCAGGCGATTCAGGCGCTCCCTGGCCTGACGCATGACCTGGCGGTCGCGGCGGGCCTTCTGGGCCAGTTGCTGCAGGCCGATTTCGCTGGATACCCGGGCCGCCGCAGCGTGTCGGACGGCGGCGATTCCGTTTTCACAGGCCTGGAGGATGAGGTCCTCCTCCGCGCTGAGGCGTGCCAGGGCGGCCAACCGCAGTTGCTGGTTGTCGCCCTGCATGGCCACAGCGGAGAGCAGCCCGCGATCGTCGATGCTTTCCAGCAGTGCCAGGCGCCGAGATAGTTCCACGCCTCCGGTCTTGCCGGTGAGTACGTCGATCAGGCGGCGATGCAGCTCGGGGTTGTACGGCTGTTCGCCAAGCAGGCGAAGCAGGGTATCGGGCGCTTCGATCCGCTCCAGTGCCTTCCTTCGAACGTCGGGGTCGCCGTCGAGGCAGAGACGCTCCAACGCCTGTCGCTGGTTCGGGTGCGACGGGTCGAGTTTGTCGACGGCTAGGCGTCGGACCTGAGCGTCGTGGTGTTGCCAGCGAGGGGCAAAAAGGCGTCGAAGGAATCCGGGCATGGGCTATCCTGAGCGTGAAGTGCGCAAGGCTCAGTGCCTGCGCAAGCCGTATTATTGCTATCGTGTCGGCATCTTTCGTCTAATGTATGTATCTAAGCACGCGCCGCGGCTGGGGAAAAGCCTAACTCCGCCGGGTGTGGCCAATCTGCGACTCTGTCATCCCGGCCCGGCTGGCCGTATGATCAGTTGCAGGGGCGCAGGGAGTCGCTTAGCTTTAGACCCACGACCCGACAACACCCGAGTGGAGTCCGGCAATGAGCCTCAAAGTGGACAGGGCAAGCATGGCATTTACCTTCAAGGGGGGCATGCTGCCGATGACGGTCATGGAACTGGCCAGCGCAGACCCGGAACGCATCCGCGAGCAGCTTTCCGGCAAGCTCAGCCAGTCGCCTGCCTTCTTTCAGCATACCCCCGTGGTTCTCAGTGTAGAGAAGCTCGATGAACCTCACCTGGCACTGGAACGCATCTGTGCCGTGTGCCGTGCGCACAAGCTGTTGCCGGTGGCGGTGCGCGGTGGCCCCGACCCGGTCAAACAGTCGGCCTGGGCACTGGGGTTGGGCTGGTTTCCGCCCAATGACGGCGCCCGTGCTCGCACGCTGGAGGGCGTATCTACTGTCGAGCCGTCGCCTGCCGTGCCGGAACCTTCTCCGGAGCCGGCCAGTACGGCCAGCGGTGGCCGTATCTACCGGGGGACGGTACGTTCCGGGCAGCAGGTTACCGCCCCGGATGGCGATCTGGTGGTGATCGGTGCCGTCAACGCCGGTGCCGAGGTACTGGCCGCAGGCAGTGTGCATGTCTATGGGGCCCTGCGCGGGCGCGCCCTGGCCGGTATTCATGGCGATACTCTGGCCGGTATCTTCTGTCGCGAGCTGCGTGCCGAATTGCTGTCGGTTGCCGGCAACTACAAGCGCCTGGAGGATATCGACCCTCAGCTGCTTGGGACCTCGGTCCAGGTCAAACTCTGCGATGCCCAGTTGGGGATTACCTCGCTCTCCTGACCGGCACACCTGTACCTGATTGACGCGCCTTTTTTCACCGTTATCCATAGGGAAGCACAACTTGGCCAAGATTATCGTAGTGACCTCAGGCAAGGGTGGGGTCGGCAAGACAACCAGCGCAGCGGCCATCGCTACCGGCCTGGCACTGCGAGGCAACAAGACCGTCGTCATCGATTTCGACGTGGGGCTGCGCAACCTGGACCTGATCATGGGCTGTGAGCGTCGTGTGGTATACGACCTGGTCAACGTGATCCAGGGGGAGGCGGGGCTCAATCAGGCGCTGATTCGCGACAAGCGCGTCGATAACCTGCATATCCTGCCGGCCTCTCAGACCCGCGACAAGGATGCCCTGACCTCAGAGGGCGTGGAGAAGATACTCGAGACCCTGAGCAAGGATTTCGACTATATCCTCTGCGACTCGCCTGCCGGCATCGAGCGGGGCGCTCAGCTGGCCATGTACTACGCCGACGAGGCTATCGTGGTGACCAACCCCGAAGTGTCCTCGGTGCGCGACTCCGATCGTATCCTGGGGTTGCTGGCCTCCAAGACCCGCCGCGCCGAGCGTGGCGAGGATCCGATCAAGGAGCACCTGCTGATCACCCGCTACAATGCGACGCGCGTCGACGATGGCGACATGCTCAACCTCGACGACATCCGCGAGATCCTGGCCATTGACCTGCTCGGCCTGATCCCGGAGTCGGAAGCGGTGCTGCGTGCTTCCAACCAGGGGGTGCCGGTCACCCATGACGACAACAGCGATGCGGGTCAGGCCTATGCCGATACCGTCTCGCGTCTTCTCGGTGAGGAGGTGCCGCTGCGCTTCCACGAAACCCAGAAGAAGAGTCTGCTGAGCCGCATGTTCGGAGGAGGTCGCCGGTGAAGTTGCTTGAATTCCTGAAGCGCGAACGCAAGAAGTCCGCGTCGGTCGCCAAGGAGCGACTGCAGATCATCGTGGCCCATCAGCGCAGCCAGCGCGGCCAGCCGGACTACATGCCGATGCTGGAGAGGGAGCTGCTGGAGGTGATTCGGCGCTATGTCCAGGTGGATGACGATGCCATCAATATCAGCCTGGACAGCGAGGACAACTGCTCGGTGCTTGAGCTCAACGTCACCCTGCCGCGCAGTTCGTAGCCGAGCCTTTGGCTGCACGGCCGGGTCGACGCGATGGGCTGAGGCGTCGGCAAGGCTATGCTAGGCTGTGCCATTCAGCGACGCAGAGTCAGGAGACACCGCGCCCATGGCGAAGCCCGATGCCGCCCCGATGACCTTCCTGTGGCACGACTACGAGACCTTCGGCGCCGACCCGCGTCGCGACCGACCTTCGCAGTTCGCCGCCATTCGCACCGATGCGGACTTCAACGAGATCGGCGAGCCCGTCGAGCTTTTTTGCAAGCCCGCCGACGACTACCTGCCGCACCCCCAGGCCTGCCTGATCACTGGCATCACTCCGCAGCAGGCGCGCCGCCGCGGGTTGCCGGAAGCCGAGTTCGCCGGCCGCATCCATGCGCTGATGAGCGAACCCGGTACCTGTGCCCTGGGCTACAACAGCCTGCGTTTCGACGACGAGATAAGCCGCTGTCTCTTCTACCGCAACTTGCTCGATCCCTACTCCCGAGAGTGGCAGAACGGCAATTCCCGCTGGGACCTGATCGATGCCGTGCGTGCCTTCCACGCCCTGCGACCAACTGGCATCGAATGGCCGCGTCGGGAGGACGGGGCGCCCAGCTTCCGCCTCGAGGACCTGACTGCCGCCAACGGCATCGCCCACGAAGGCGCCCATGACGCCGTCGCCGACGTGCGAGCCACCATCGCCCTGGCGAAGCTGCTGAGGCGCTGCAACCCCCGGCTCTTCGATCATCTGCTTGCACTACGCAACAAGCGGGAAGTGGCGCGGCGACTCGACGTACCCGGTCGCAAGCCGGTGTTGCACATCTCACGCCGTTATCCTGCGAGCCGAGGCTGCAGCGCGCTGGTGATACCGCTCGCCGAGCATCCCACCAATTCCAACGGCGTGATTGTCTACGACCTCTCGGTCGACCCCGAACCGCTGCTGACCCTGAGCGCCGAGCAGATTCGACAGCGCATCTTCGTCAGCAACGACGACCTGGCCGAGGGCGAGGCGCGTATACCGCTCAAGGTGATCCACATTAACCGCAGCCCGGTGATCCTGCCGACCGCGTCCTTGAAGGATGTGGAGGGCCCCCGGCAGGGCGAGTATGGCGATATCGTCGAGCGACTGGGGCTGGACCTGGCCGCCTGCCGCGCTCACTGGAAGCGCCTGGCCGGCAGCGCCGACGCGACGAGCAAGGCCGTGGAGGTATTCGCCGCCCCCCCTCCCGAGGGGCCGCATGATCCCGACCTGATGATCTACTCGGGCGGTTTCTTCTCGCCCGCCGATCGCCAGCAGATGCAGCGCGTTCGCGATACCGCGCCCTGGGACCTGGTGGATGCCCGCTTCGCCTTCCAGGACCCGCGGCTCGAGGAGATGCTGTTCCGCTATCGGGCTCGCAGCTATCCGGAGACCCTGTCCAGTGACGAGCTGGTGCGCTGGGAGGCCTTCCGCTGGGAGCGGATGAACGACGCCGCGGTGGCCGGCTTCACCCTGAAGGACTTCGCCCGGGAGATCGAACGGCTCAACCAGGTGGCGCTGGGCGATCGCGACCGTCAGGTGCTGGAGGAACTGGTGATGCATGTGGAGGCGATGATGCCGCCCCAGGCCTTCGACTAGGATTGTCCGACAACTGATCGAAACCAGAACCATGACGCACCAGCGCCCGGCCATTGGCCGGGCGCTGTCGTTGAGGCGATGATTGGATGCCGACAGGGTCAGTCGTCGGCCTCGGGCATGGGCGCGAGGTGTTGCGTCAGGTCGGCTACGTCACTGGGCTCGTCGCCCGGGTCGTAGCTGACGGTGGCGGTGGCGGATTCGCGCAGTTTGGGCCAGGCCTGGCGCAGCTCATCGGCACTGACCTCGAGTACCCGTTCGGCCAGGCGCTCGCGGCGGTCGAAGTCGGTGTCGCCATAGGAGAGGGCGCGCCAAAGCCGGTTGGTGCGGCCGGAGAGGCTGGTATCGCGCTGCAGCAGATTGTCATGGACCGCCTGGCGGTACGCCGCCAGCTCGTCGTCCTCCAGCGCGCCCAATCGCTCGCCGAAGGCGTCCAGGAAGGCGTCGATATGAGTCAGGATCTCGTCGCTGGGGGTGTCCGGCGACTGCACCAGCAGGCTGAGGCCCGGCGCGTCGAGCAGCGGTGAGTAACCGGCGTTGACCACGTAGCCGAGCTGCTCCTCGGTACGCAGGCGCTGATAGAAGGGCGTCTCGATCAGTTGGCCGAGCACGGCGAGGCGCGCCTGGCTCTCGAGCGAGCGGTCGCTTCCCTGGAGATACCGCAGCACCAGCGACTCCTCACGCGAGGTAACCGGATGCAGGGTCGGCAGGCCCTCCACGATGCGCAGCGGTGTCAGGTCGGGAATTGCCTCCTTCCTCGCTCGAGGCTGCAGCAGTTCGGCGATCTGGCGCCCCTCCCGCATGGCCAGTTGCTCGTCGAGGTTGCCCACGGCCAGGGCTTCCACGTGCAGGTGGGAGAGGAAGGCGTCACGGAAGTCGCGCAGCGCCTGGACATCGAGCTCCCGGCTGGCCTCCAGCAGGTCGTTGGTGGGCCACTGGGGGCGTACCAGGGCTTCGGTCAGCGTGCGGTGGGCCTGGCGGAAGAGGGCGGCCTGGGGGGCGTTGCGCCACTCCCTCTGCAGGCGGTAGCGTGCACGCTCGAAGCTGGACTCATCGATCTCGCCCTGTTGAAGCTGGGTGAGGGTGCGTTGCATGACGCGGTCCTGGCGGTCGCGCCAGCCGGAAAAGGAGAGGGTGATGCCGCGAGCATGGGCATAGGCTTCGGCATGGTGGCCGGCCAGGCGAGCCGGGTAGAAGTCCTCGTTGAGGCTGTCGTCCAACCAGCCCGACAGCAGATGTGCCAGTGCCGCTTGCCGCGGGTCCGCGTTGGCATCCGGATGCTGCAGGCTGATACGCCACTCCACCTTCGGGGTGTTGAAGGTGGCGTCCGCCATGTGCCAGAGGGCGAAGCTTGATTCATCCAGCAATTGGGTGGGGCGCTCGTGCTGTTCGGCGAGCAGCGTCAGGTCCTCGGCGATGAACGGGTTGGGCTCGGGCAGGGCCAGGCCGGCCAGGGGCGCCGCCGCCGTCTGGTCGGTATTGCTGACCTTGCGCCAGGGGGCATTGAACCAGGGCGATGTCTGCTCTCCTTCGACATCCGGGGCGCTGTAGAAGCGCAGTAGCCGGTCGGGTCGAAGCTCGCCGAGATAGCGCTCGACCAGCTCGCGGTCGAAGCCGTCCATGCGATAGGCGGCATACTGCACGTCCTCTACCGGGTAACGGGCCAGGTTCATGGCCAGGCGCATGGCGCCCTGGAGCGGCGAGCCATGCTGCTGGAAGCGGAATTGCTGCTCGGCGAGCCGGGCCTGTTCGTCGTAGCGCCATTCATCGAGACCCGAGTCACGGACCTGGTCGATGGCGGCAAAAAGGGTGGCCTCTATCTCGTCGAGTCGCTCGGCGCCGGCAGGCGTCAGGCTGATACTGACGGTGAACAGGGCGTCGCGCTCGTCGCTGCGTCCGACGCCGGCCGAGAGCCCATCGGCTAGCCCGGCCTCGCGCAGCACAGCGAGCAGGCTGCCCTCTCCTTCGTGGCCCAGCAGGTGGGCCAGGTAGTCGGCGGGCTTGTGCTCATAGTGCTGGATGGGATCGGGAACGGGGAACATGAAGCGAGCATGGCGGCTGTCCCTGATCGACTGCATTTCCAGCTGCAGGGGCAGGCTCTCCTCCAATACGAGCGGCTCCTCGATCACCGGGCGCTCCAGGCCCCGGTCGGCGATACCGGCGAAGCGCTCGATGACCATCGTCTCCAGCTCGTCCAGCGAGTGCGGTGCGATCAGGGCCAGATGCATGACGTTGGCGTCATAGTAGCGCTCGTAGAAGTCGATCACCCGCTCGCGCAGTGATGCCTCTCCCTCGGGCGGGTCGAGTGTCTCGCGGCTGCCGACCGAGAACCCGACGCTGGGGTTGTCGGGATTGAGCACTTCGTTGAGCACATCGAGTTCGCGTCGCCCATCGTCACGGATGCGTGCCATGTACTCCGAGTGCACGATATTGCGTTCGCTCTCCAACTGGTCGGGATTGAACAGCGGCGTCAGGAAGAATTGACTGAAACGATCCAATGCGCCGGTCAGGGCCTCGGGCTCGATGTCGAAGAAGTAGTTGGTGTCTTGGGGCGCGGTGAAGGCGTTATGGCTTCCGCCATGGCGACGCAAATAGCCCTGGTAGGCATCCGCTTCGGGAAAGGGTTCGGTGCCGAGGAACAGCATATGCTCCAGAAAGTGGGCCAGCCCGGACAGGTCATCAGGGTCCTGGGCGCTGCCCACGCCCACATTCATCGAGGCGGCCGCCTGGTCCACGTCGGGGTCGCTCACCAGCAGGGCGGTGAGACCGTTTTCCAGCGTCAATACCCGGTAGTCACGCGTGTCGTGTGGACTGACCCGAGGGGTGACGACGTCGTCGATGGCGGCCTTGGCGTCGGTGCTCTGCTCGGCGGTCTGGGCAGCGACGGCTGTCGACAACAGGGCGCCGGTCAGCAGCACGCCCGCAAGCGGGACCGCCCGGTGCCGTAGATCCTGGCGGTAGGTAGCAAGACTGGACATCATATCTCCTGGTCACTCCAGCGCAGCATGGGTCCGGTGGGATGCGCGCAGGCTGGGTCCTGGTTCTTGGGATCGTTCACTCGTCTAGATACCGGAAAAGCGCCCAACAGTTCCCCTGGAGCGGGACGCAGAAGGGCCTTTGCTGTGGGCAGTGGTGTCTGCGGGTCAAGCCAGCAGGCGGCATCATCGGCGGCGATCAATGCCGGAAGCCTGTCGCTGAGTGGCGCCAGGAGGCTACCTGTAGGCACGGTGATCAAGGCCATGGAGTCGGCATGTTCGCTGAGGCTGGTGTGGTAGCGACACCACACACCGGCCAGCAGCAGGGGGCCGCGGTCGACACGGGTGATCAGGAAGGGCTGCTTGAAACGCGGTTGAGGCTTCCAGACGTAGACGCCACCCACCGGGACCAGGCTGCGCCGCGCGGCAAAGGCCTCGCGAAACATGCGGCGCGACTCCAGCGATTCGGCACGCGCGCAGTGGGGGGCATGGTCGAGCACCGTCAGCCACGGTGGCGTCAGGCCCCAGAATACCGGCGACAGCCGGGCGATGCCGCCCTCGAGGCGAATGTGCGATACCGGCCGTCGCGGTGACAGGTTGGCCGCGGTGATCAGTGGGGCGTCTTGGCACAGGTCCGGCAGCAGTCGAGCGAGATCGAGGGGAGGAATGAACAGTCGACCGGCCATGGCAACTCCGCGAGTCGGGGCAGTCAGGGTAGCCAAGTCGGGCGGAGCTGAAAAGGGCTGGATGCGTAATGGTCGAAAACAGTGTTCGATGTGCGCTATCCTAAGTAACGCGAAGCATGGCAGGTTCCATGCATGCTCACGAGCTGACCACCGCCCCTGCGAGGAATTCATGGCCCGTCCCCGACAGCATGCGCCCGAAGCGCTACATGCCCAAGTCATGGCGGCAAGCGATGCCTGGCTGCAGGGCAACCCCGTGCATACGCTGTCGCTGCGCGCCCTGGCGCGTGAGGTCGGCTGTGCGCCAAGCACTTTGCTGAAACTCTACGGCAGTTTCGGCAACTTGCTTCAGCATGTGAACATCGAGACCCTGGCGCGCCTGCGTACGGTGATCGAGCCCTTGACCGAAGGCGCCTCTCCCGAGCGGCAGCTTAACGCCCTGGCTCTGGCCTACTGGCAGTTCGCTCAGCGTGAGCCCTATCGTTGGCAACTGCTGTTCGACTACCCGCTGGCCCAGGAGGGTGAGCTCGACCAGCGTCAATCCGACATGATCGAAGCCCTGTTTCTGCGGGTCGAGGCGAGTCTCAAAGAGTACCAGCCGGCGCTGGGTGACCTGGAGGCACGGCGGCTGGGGCGCACCCTGTGGGGCAGCGTTCACGGCCTGGTGCAACTTGGCCTCAATGAGCGGCTGGGTTACTGGCAGGGGCAGCAGCTCGAGGTCGGTGAGCTGCTCGACCAACTGCTGGCGACCATTCTTGCCGGTCTCAGGAACAGGTCCAATATCGCGTGAACCTGGCCTTCCTCGGGCTCTTCGGCACCCTGATGGCGGCGGGTGCCTGGCGTGTCTCCCGCGCGCCGCGGCCGATCATTCGACGGTCGATCTATCTGCTCATCCATTGCCTCTATCGCCTGCGCTTCCGTGGCCGGCGCTTCATACCGGCCAAGGGGCCGGCGGTGGTGGTCTGCAATCATGTCAGCTTCATGGATGCGCTGGTGGTCGGCGGTGCCAGTCCTCGGCCGCTGCGCTTCCTCATGGATAGGCCGATCTACGACTCCCCCTGGCTCAACTGGCTGTTTCGGCTGGTGGGGGCGATCCCGGTGGACTCCGACCGGCATGACCCCGGCAGCGTGCGCCGAGCACTGGAAGAGGTCAGTCGGGCGCTTCGCAACGGCGAAGTCGTCATGCTGTTTCCCGAAGGCCGGCTGACACCGAACGGCGACGTGCACGCCTTTCGCCGTGGGCTGGAGACGATCCTGGCGCGGGATCCGGTGCCGGTGATCCCGGCTGGCCTGGCTGGCCTGTGGGGTTCGTGGACCTCGCATTGCGATGGGCCGGCCCTCTCCAAGCGTCCCCGCCGATTCCGCGCCCGTGTGGCGCTCTATTTCGGCGAGCCGATTCCACCCCGCCTGGCACGGCGCGACAGAATGGAAGCCCGGGTACGGGCGCTCAAGGCCGAGGCCGATGGCTGGGCCTGTTCTGTCTGTCAGTAGCGGATCCGTCACCAAGGGCTACGTCAGTGAGCGCCCCGGAGACGCTGGTCATTCCTGACGGCGACGGCCAGTGCGAGAGGGTTGTGGCCAGCAGCGTGCCGCGGTGATCAGGTTGTCCTGCACGTCGAGTATCTCCATGCGAATGATGCCGATCTGCAGGCAGGCGGGGCCGTCGGGAAAGGATTCCAGGTGCTCGAGGATCAGGCCGTTCAAGGTCTTGGGTCCGTCAGTGGGCAGCTTCCAGCCGAGCAGCCGGTTGATGTCGCGGATGTTGGCCGTACCATCAATGACATGGCTGCCATCGTCCTGTCGATGGATATCCTGGTCCTGGCCCGCCACGTCGGTGGTGAATTCGCCGACGATCTCCTCGAGGATGTCCTCCAGCGTCACCAGTCCTTCCACATCGCCATATTCGTCCACGACGATACCGATCCGTCGCTTCTGCTTCTGGAAGTTGAGCAGCTGGGTATGCAGCGGAGTCGACTCGGGAATGAAGTAGGGCTCCCGCGCCTCCTGAACGATAGACGCCTTGGTCACCTCGTCCCGGGACAGGAAGCGCGCGGCGTTGCGCAGGTGCAGCATGCCGATGATGTTGTTGATGTCGCCCTTGTAGATGGGCAGGCGCGTGTGCTGGCTGGTGCGTATCTGGGCCAGGATCGCGGGAAGCTCGTCGTCCAGATCAATGCCCATCACCTCGTGGCGCGGCACCATGATGTCGTTTACCGTGACGTTTTCCAGATCGAGAATCGACAGCAGCATGGCCTGGTGGCGGTGGGGGATCAGGGTGCCCGCCTCGTGTACCACGGTGCGAAGCTCGTCGCGGGTCAGGCTCTCGCCGCCACCCTCGATGCTCTTGACCCCCAGCAGCTTGAGCAGGTTGTTGGAGATGACGTTGACCAGCCAGACCAGCGGATAGAGGATCTTTAGCAGCGGTTCCAGTATCAGCGAGGTGGGATAGGCGATGCGTTCGGGTTTGATGGCGGCATAGGTCTTGGGGCTGACCTCGGCAAAGATCAGGATCACGATGGTGAGGACCAGGGGGGCAATGGCGGGGCCGGTAACATCGCCGAAGAAGTGAATGGCAAGCACCGTAGAGATGGCGGCGGCCAGGTTGTTGACCAGGTTGTTGCCGATCAGGATCACGCCGATGAGTCGATCCGGCCTGGCCAGCAGCCGCAAGACCCGCTTTGCACGGCGGTCCCCGCTGCCGGCCTGGTGGTTCAGCCGGTAGCGGTTGATCGACATCATGCCGGTCTCGGAGCTGGAGAAGAAGGCAGAAAGACAGACGAGTAGGAAAAGCAGGCCGAACAGCAATCCCAAAGGGAAGTCGTCGCTCAAGTCGAAGGGTCCTCGCTGACGTGTCAGCCACGTTTGTAGGGATTCGGCCGGGCAGTGTCAAGGCGACCTATGATTCAGGTGCGGTTTAAAATGACCTCCAGCACGAATTTGCTACCGAAATAGGCCAGCAGCAGCACCGAGTAGCCACCCAGCGTCCAGCGCACGGCCCGCATGCCGCGCCAACCCAGGACATGATGACTGATCAGCAAGATGGCAAAGATCACCCAGGCCGCCAGGGCGAGAATGGTCTTGTGCGCCAGGTGCTGGGAAAACATGCTCTCGACGAAGATGAAGCCGCTGACGATGGCCAGGGTCAGCAGGATCATGCCTGACCAGATCAGTTCGAAGAGCACCCGCTCCATGGTGGTCAGCGGCGGTAGTACCTGTACCACGCCACGCGTGTGGTGGTGTCGCAGCGCCTGGTTCTGCAGGCCGAGCAGCACCGCCTGGAAGGCGGCAATGGCCATCACGGCGAAGGCCAGCGCCGAGCTGATCGCATGCAGGGCGATGCCCGGCGTCATGCCCCCGGTGCGTTCGGGGCTGGGCAGTCCGACTGCCAGCAGCAGGGCCAGGCCGGACAGGGGGAAGAGGCCCACCGCCACGTTGAGCACCGGCTTGGCCATGCTCACGGCCAGCAGCAGGACCACCATGATCGCTGTCAGGAATACCGCGCTGGTCGAAAGCCCAGGCATCAGGCCCGGACTCTGGTCGATCAGCTTGAGTGCGACGGGCAGGTGAAAGAGCAGGCCCAGCAGACCGAGGGCGCGGACCATGGCGGGGCGCTGCGGAACACGTCGCAGCAGAGTGAGTCCCTGCCAGGAAGCAGCACCCAGATAGAGGATGAAGGCCATGATAGCCAGAGGAAGCGCCTGCATCAGTTGTCATCCGTGCGCCGTCGCCGGCGTCAATGCATCTCGAAGGTGGAAAAGGAGTTTGCCGATGCCACTATACCCAATCCGTGCAGCGTCGCACAGCCATGGTAGCCGGCTCCATGGAGACTGGGGGCCACAAGGCGTATAATTCGCCGTCAAGAACTCTCAACCGCAATTTTCAACAACTGTTTTACAGTATTACGGGCAATGCGGGATGCCTGGCGAGCGTGACCGATCGTCGCACGACGGTATTCACAGCGACGGCCGGGAGGGTTGCCAACCTTGCCAATATACCTGCCAGTATCGTAGCCGGAGTGGCCCATGTTCCAGAATCTCAGTGAGCGGCTGTCGCAGACGCTCAAGTCCATCAAGGGTCAGGCGCGCCTGACCGAAGACAACATCAAGGATACCCTGCGCGAGGTGCGCCGCGCCCTGCTCGAGGCCGACGTTGCCCTGCCGGTGGTCAAGGACTTCATCGAGCGCGTGCGCGAGCGTGCCGTGGGGCAGGAGGTGTCGAAGAGCCTCTCGCCGGGCCAGCAGTTCGTCAAGATCGTCCAGCAGGAGCTGGAAGCGACCATGGGCGAGGCCAACGAGGGGCTGTCGCTCAAGGGTTCGCCTGCCGTCGTCCTGATGGCCGGTCTACAGGGCGCGGGCAAGACCACCTCGGTGGCCAAGCTGGCGCGCTATCTGCGCGAGCGCGAGAAGAAGAAAGTGCTGGTGGTCTCCGCCGACGTCTATCGTCCGGCGGCCATCGACCAGCTCGAGACGCTCGCCTCCGAGGTGGGTGTCGACTTCTTCCCGTCCCGCTCCGACCAGAAGCCGGTGGACATTGCCGAGGCGGCGCTTCGCCACGCCAAGATCCAGTTCCATGACGTGGTGATCGTCGATACCGCCGGCCGGCTGGCCATCGACGAGGCGATGATGGCCGAGATCGCCGAGTTGCACCGGACCTGCCAGCCGCAGGAAACCCTGTTCGTGGTCGACGCCATGACCGGCCAGGATGCCGCCAATACGGCGAAGGCATTCCATGAGGCGCTGCCGCTGACCGGGGTGATCTTGACCAAGGCCGACGGCGATGCCCGCGGCGGTGCGGCGCTGTCGGTACGTCACATCACCGGCAAGCCGATCAAGTTCATGGGTGTGGGCGAGAAGGTCGATGCCCTCGAGCCCTTCCACCCGGACCGGGTGGCCTCGCGCATCCTCGGCATGGGCGACGTGCTCTCCCTGATCGAGGAAGCCGAGCGCACCGTCGACAAGGACAAGGCCGAGCGCCTGGCCAAGAAGGTCAAGAAGGGGGATGGCTTCGACCTCGAAGACTTCCGTGACCAGCTCCAGCAGCTCAAGAAGATGGGCGGCATGGGGGGGCTGCTCGGCAAGCTCCCCGGCATGGGCCAGATGGCCGAGATGGCTCAGGGCCCCGGGCCGGAGAAGGAGCTGGGCAAGCTCGAGGCCCTGATCAACTCCATGACGCCCAAGGAGCGGCAGCGTCCCGAGATCATCAACGGCTCGCGCAAGCGGCGTATCGCCGCCGGTGCAGGCCTGCAGGTGCCCGACCTCAACCGTCTGCTCAAGCAGCACAAGCAGATGCAGAAGATGATGAAGAAGGCGGGCAAGAAGGGCGGCATGCAGAAGATGATGCGCGGGATGTCGGGCATGATGGGCGGTGGTGGTCCCGGCGGCCCGGGTGGCATGGGTGGCCCCGGCGGCATGGGCGGCCCGGGCGGATTTCCTCGCCGTTGAGGCGGTGCTGGCCGCTGGATGGCAAAAGGATTGTCGGTCGGGCTTTCCAAGACGGGCTGATTTCCGTAGAATGCTGCGTCTTCATGGCAGGACCGGGCATCTGTCCGGCTGCACGCTTGATAAGCAACAGTGACCGAATGACGCGGAGGTGGGCTCATGGCCCACTTTCCGAGCAGGATGTCGACACCTCCGGCCGTTAGCCGGCGTCGGCACGCATCGGTATTAAACGTAACCTCAACTGAAGGACAGTTAACGCCATGGTTACCATTCGTCTGGCACGTGGTGGCGCCAAGAAGCGTCCCTTCTATCACCTGACCGTGACCGATTCGCGCAACGCTCGCGATGGCCGCTTCATCGAGCGTCTGGGTTTCTTCAATCCCATCGCCCGTGGCGGTGAAGAGCGTCTTCGCGTCGACCTGGACCGCGTCACTCACTGGCAGAGCCAGGGTGCACAGCTGTCCGAGCGCGTGGCCGAGCTGGTCAAGGAAGCCCGTAAGCAGGCCTGAGCCTGTTGCTTTCCGGTGACGTCATGAGTGAGCAAGCCGAACGCATCGAGTTGGACGACCATGTGGTGCTGGGCAAGCTGACCAGTCCCTATGGCGTCAAGGGGTGGCTCAAGGTCTACTCACATACGAGCCCGATGGACGGCATCCTGGAGTACCCCGAGTGGGTGCTGCGGCAGGGCACGGCCCTGACCCGTCATCGCTTGTTGCAGGGGCGCCGGCACGGCAAGGGTCTGGTCGCGCTGCTGGAAGGTGTCGATGGCCGTGAGGACGCAGAACGCATGGCCGGTGCCGAGATCCTGCTGCCCAAGTCGGCGCTGCCTCGCCTGCCCCGCGGCGACTATTACTGGCATCAGCTGGAAGGGTTGCTGGTAGTGACCCGCGACGGTGATGTGCTGGGCCGTGTCCGCTACCTGTTCGAGACCGGGGCCAACGACGTGCTGGTGGTCAAGGGCGACCCGGAAGGAGACCCGCCGGCCATCGATGACCGGGAACGTCTGCTTCCCTACTTGCCCGACGAGGTGATCGTCGGGGTGGACCTGGCGGCCGCGGTCATGACCGTGGACTGGGATCCGGCATTTTGACGGCCGAGACGCTCCCCCAGGGTACGACGATGGTTTCGACGATGTGGGTTGGTGTGGTGTCGCTCTTTCCCGAGATGTTCGATGCCATCACCCGGCATGGCGTAACGGGCCGGGCGGTCAGCCAGGGGCGTGTGGCGCTGGAATTCTATAACCCGCGCGACCATGCTACCGACCGTCATCGCACCGTGGATGATCGTCCCTACGGTGGTGGCCCCGGGATGCTGATGAAGGTCGACACGCTGCGTGCGGCCATCCATGCCGCCCGCGACCGGGCCGTCGAGGCGACCGGACAGCGTCCTCGGGTGATCTATCTGTCGCCCCAGGGGCGCCGGTTGGATCAGCAGGGTGCACACGAACTGGCCTCGGGCCCACCCTTGGTGGTGGTGGCCGGGCGCTACGAAGGCATCGATGAACGCGTGGTCGAGAGCGACATCGATGAAGAGTGGTCGGTCGGCGACTATGTGCTCAGCGGCGGCGAGCTGCCAGCCATGGTGCTGATCGACGCTGCGGCAAGACTGGTTCCCGGCGTGCTGGGGCATCAGGACTCCGCGGTGGAGGACTCCTTCAACGAGGGGTTGCTGGACTGCCCGCACTACACACGCCCTGAAGTGATTGACGGGCGGCGGGTGCCGGATGTCCTGCTCAGCGGGCATCACGGCGAGATCCGGCGCTGGCGGCTCAAGCAGTCGCTGGGGCGGACCTGGCTGAGGCGGCCCGATCTGCTTGAGGGCAGGACGTTGAATCCAGAGCAGCAGGCGCTGCTCGAGGAGTTCATCGAAGAATACGCGCTGTCCAACAGGTAGCCTGTCTACCAGGTTGGCGGAGCGGAGGTGCAGGACATCGGTTCTCACAAGCGGTGGACCTGCGTCACCCATTATCTCCCGCGCTCTCGAGTCAGGCTCGAGCGCCGGGATCACGCTTCGTCATCCAGACGGCGAAGCCATGTTATCGAGGAGTCATGTCATGAGTAGCAAGAACAAGGTGATCCAGGCGCTTGAGACCGAGCAGATGAGCAAGCAGGTGCCGGACTTCGCCCCGGGCGACACCATCGTCGTTCAGGTCAAGGTCAAGGAAGGCAGCCGTGAGCGTCTTCAGGCCTTCGAAGGCGTGGTGATCGGCAAGCGTAATCGCGGCCTGAACTCCGCCTTCACCGTGCGCAAGATCTCTCACGGTGTCGGCGTCGAGCGTACCTTCCAGACCTACAGCCCGCTGGTCGACTCCATCAGCGTCAAGCGTCGCGGCGACGTGCGTCAGGCCAAGCTCTACTATCTCCGTGAGCGCAGCGGCAAGTCTGCCCGCATCAAGGAAAAGCTGGGCTGAGTCTAGCCGGCTGACGGCGCACCCACGGGTGCGCCACCTGCGAAACCCCGTCTCCGCTTGCGCGGGGCGGGGTTTCGTTGCAATGGGGCCAGGTAACGGCACCGTCGGGGAGATCCTGCATGCCGCACGACGATGAATCCCGCGTCCTGATCGACACCTTTCTCGATGCGCTGTGGCTGGAGCGTGGGGCGAGCGACCACACGCTGACGGCGTACCGTCATGACCTGGAGGCTTGGGTCGTGCGCCTGGATGCAACGGGGAGTTCACTGCTCACTCCCGGCGATGGCACGCTGCCCGCCTGGCTCGACGAGCGCCGGGCGGCCGGCTATCGTCTGCGCAGCAACGCGCGGCTGCTGTCCAGCCTGCGAAGCTTCTATCGCTGGGCGCTGGCCGAGTCGCGCACCGAGCGCGATCCGCTGGCTGAGGTGCGCCTGCCTCGGGTGCGACCGAATCTGCCGGATACCCTGGAAGAGGCGGAGGTAGAGCGCCTACTGGCAGCCCCCGATCTCTCCACGGACCTGGGGCTGCGCGACCGGGCCATGCTCGAGGTGCTCTACGGCTGCGGGCTGCGGGTCTCGGAGCTGGTGGGGTTGACCGTGGAGGCAGTCAATCTGCGACAGGGCGTGGTGCGTGTGCGTGGAAAAGGGGACAAGGACCGGCTGGTCCCGCTGGGGGAAGAAGCCGTACACTGGCTGTCACGTTATCTTCGCACGGCCCGCGGCGCGCTGATGGACGATGTGACGCGGCCGGCGTTGTTCCCCGGCAGGGGAGGCGGCTGCCTGACCCGCCAGGCATTCTGGCATCGCATCAAGGCCCATGCCAGAACCGCGGGAATCGCGCGTCCGCTGTCGCCCCATACGCTGCGACACGCCTTTGCGACGCATCTATTGAATCATGGGGCCAATCTGCGTGTCGTACAGCTGCTGCTCGGTCACAGTGACCTGTCGACCACTCAGATCTATACCCATGTCGCGCAGGCTCGACTCGAAGCCCTGCACGCCGACCATCATCCTCGAGGCTGACTCATGATTGCTCCATCCCGCCGCATCGCCAGTACCCTGCTTGCCCTGTTTTTACCGCTGATCGCCCTGACCCTGTCTGCCAGCGTGCTGGCGAGCGAAGTCGACCGGTTGGCCGAACGTCTGCAGGTTGGTGGCCAGCCCATGCCCGTAGCCAGTATTCGCGACACGCCCATTGAGGGGATCTATCAGGTTCGCCTGGAGACCGGTGAAGCCTTCTACAGCGATGTGGAAGGGCAGTACTTCCTGGTCGGCGACCTTTACGAGAACAGCGGGCAGGGCCTGGTCAACCTGACCGAGCAGTCCCGTAACGACGAGCGGGCGGCGCGCCTGGCCGACGTGGTCGATGCGGAGAGGGTCATCTTCCGCGGCACGTCCGAGAGTCGGGCGGAGATCGTGGTCTTCACCGATACCACCTGCCCCTACTGCCGCCAGTTTCATGAAGAAGTGCCCGACCTCAATGCGATGGGCATCGAGGTGCACTACCTGGCCTTTCCGCGCACCGGCATGAACGGAGAGGGCGCGCGCCAGCTGCAGCAGATATGGTGTGCGGACAATCGCAGCGAGGCGATGTCGTCGGCCAAGCGCCAGGAAGCCCTGTCGGGAGCCGTCGACTGCGACAATCCGGTCGAGGCACAGTATCATCTGGGCATGGAAGTCGGGGTGCAGGGCACGCCGGCCATCGTGCTGCCCGACGGTCGCATGGTGCCGGGCTATGTGCCCGCCGAACGCCTTGCCGAGATGCTTGGCCTCGACGGCTGACAGGCACTGAATCATTCAGTGACATTGATACACAACAGGGGAGCGCGACATTGAAACCGGTGAGAGTGGGAATCTGTGGTCTGGGTACCGTAGGCGGCGGCACATTCAACGTGTTGACGCGCAATGCCGACGAAATCGCGCGGCGTGCGGGCCGCCCGATCGTCATCGAACAGGTGGCGCATCGCAGCCTGAACCCGGAGTGTGACCTCACCGGTATCAAGACCACCACGGATGTCTTCGAGGTGGCCCGTAACCCCGACATCGATGTCGTGGTCGAATTGGTTGGAGGTTATGAGCTGGCCCGGGAGCTGGTGCTCGCCGCCATCGCCAACGGCAAGCATGTGGTCACCGCCAACAAGGCGTTGATCGCCGTGCATGGCAACGAGATCTTCCAGGCCGCCCACGAGCAAGGCGTCATCGTCGCCTTCGAGGGCGCCGTGGCGGGTGGCGTTCCGGTGATCAAGTCCCTGCGCGAGGGCCTGGGTGCCAACCGTATCGAATGGGTGGCCGGCATCATCAACGGCACCGGCAACTACATCCTGACGCACATGCGCAGCGAAGGGCGCGCCTTCGAGGACGTACTGGCCGAGGCCCAGGCGCTGGGCTATGCCGAGGCGGACCCGACCTTCGATGTGGAGGGTATCGACGCCGCCCACAAGCTGACCATCCTCGCCTCCATCGCCTACGGGGTGCCGCTGCAGTTCGAGAAGGCCTACACCGAAGGCATCTCCCGGGTCACCTTCGACGACGTGGAGCAGGCCGACAATCTTGGCTACACCATCAAGCACCTGGGTATCTGCAAGCGGACCGATGCCGGCCTCGAGTTACGCGTGCATCCGACGCTGATCCCCAAGGAGCGGCTGCTGGCCAACGTGCATGGGGTCAAGAACGCCATCGCCATCATGGGCGATGCCGTGGGACCGACTCTCTACTATGGTGCCGGCGCCGGGGCCGAGCCCACCGCATCAGCGGTGGTTGCCGATCTGCTCGACGTGGCTCGCGACATCGCCACCGACCACCACTATCGGGTGCCCTACCTGGCCTTCATCGGCATCGGAGACGACGACGGCAGCATGCCGATCCTGCCCATGGAGGATATCGTCACCGCCTATTACCTGCGCCTGCTGGCGGTCGACCGCCCCGGCGTGCTGGCACGGGTGGCGACCATCCTTGCCGAGCAGGGCATCTCCATCGAGGCCCTGGTACAGAAGGAAGCCACCGAAGGGGAGCTGGTACCGATCATTTTGCTGACCCATCGCACCCGCGAGAAGAACATGAACGAGGCGATCCGTCATATCGAATCCATGGCCGACATCGCCGGGCCGGTGACGCGGATCCGTGTGGAATCGCTGGACGAGCAGGAATAACCGCCATGCGCTACATCAGTACTCGCGGGCAGGCGCCCGCGCTCTCCTTCGAAGAGGTCGTGCTCACCGGCATGGCCGGTGACGGTGGCCTCTACGTACCGGAAACCGTGCCACAGCTCTCTCCCGAAGCGCTCGAGGCGATGGCCGGGCTCTCCTACGCCGAGATCGCCTTTCGCGTCATGAAGCCGTTCGTCAACGGCGAGATCGACGATGAAACGTTCCGTGGCATCGTGCGCGATGCCTACGCCACCTTCAGTCATGATGCCGTGGTGCCGCTCAACCAGCTCGATGCCAACCATTTCCTGCTCGAGCTGTTCCATGGGCCCACCCTGGCCTTCAAGGATGTCGCCCTGCAGCTGCTCGGCCGGCTGCTCGACCATTTCCTGGCCAAGCGCGGCGAGCGTGCGGTGATAATGGGCGCTACCTCCGGTGACACCGGTTCGGCGGCGATCGAGGGCTGTCGTCACTGCGACAACCTCGACATCTTCATCCTGCATCCGCACAACCGGGTCTCGGAGGTGCAGCGTCGCCAGATGACCTCGGTGCTGGCCGACAACGTCTTCAACATCGCCATCGAGGGCAACTTCGACGATGCCCAGGCCATGGTGAAGGCGAGCTTCGCCGACCAAGGCTTCCTCAACGGCACCCGCCTGGTGGCGGTGAATTCGATCAACTGGGCGCGCATCATGGCCCAGATCGTCTACTACGTGGCCGCCGGCGTGGCACTGGGCGCGCCGCATCGCCAGGTGAGCTTCTGCGTGCCGTCGGCCAACTTCGGTAATGTCTTTGCCGGTTACATGGCCTATCGCATGGGCCTGCCGGTCAAGCAGTTCATCATAGCCACCAACGCCAACGACATCCTGCATCGCACGCTGGCCGCCAACGACTTCTCCAAGCAGGAGCTCAAGGCGACCCTGGCGCCATCGATGGATATCGTGGTGTCGTCCAACTTCGAGCGGCTGCTGTTCGAGGCCTACGAGCGTGACGGCGATGCGGTGCGCGGCCTGCTCGAGCGCTTCCAGTCCGAGCCCACGGCGTTGGCCGAGGCGCCGCTGGCCAGGCTGCGCAAGCTCTTTGCCAGCCACAGCGTCGATGACACCACCATCCTCGAGGTGATCCGCGAGGCGCATCACCGTACCAAGGAGATTCTCGATCCGCATACGGCGACCGGCTACCGCGCCGCCGAGCGGGCACGGGCCGATGCCCAGACGCCGATGATCACCCTGGCCACGGCCCATCCGGCCAAGTTCGCCGAGGCGGTGGTCAAGGCCGGCTTCCCCGGGGTGCCGCTGCCGCCGCATATGGACGACCTGCTGGAGCGGGAGGAGCGCTACACGGTGCTGCCGGCGGAGCTGGCAGAGGTGCAGAAGTTCGTGGTGGAAAACCGCCGCTAGTTAAGAGCGTGGCAGTAATGCCATCAAGCTAGCGAGGGGCGAAGGGGACAGGTCGAAGAGGAGGTCATTTGTCAGGGATGACAAATGTAGCGCCCAGGGATGGGTTTACAGCGCCTCCTCGGAGACCTGTCGCCGGCAGGCCCCGAGCGGTACTGCAGCGCCTCTTCGGTGGTACGGCACTCCGGGACCTGTCCCCGGCGTCCCTCGCCATGGATGCCAGCCCTGAGCCATGCCGCGATTCGGTCTGATGCGGTATGCGCTCGAAGTCCCCTTGCTGCGATATACAGGAGCCACGCTTGGACGTGACTGCGCCCCCCGACCTGCATGCCCGACTCAGGCCACGGCTGCTGCCGCGGCCGCGCAACCAGGCGCTGTATGCCCGCGCCCAGGCCGAAGGCCTGACCGAGCTGCAGGCCCGCGTGCTGGCCGGTCGCCTGGCCGGTTACGACGGAGAACTGGCGCCCCTGACCCAGCCCAGCCTGCGCTATCTCGAGCACCCGGAGCGCCTCGCCGACGGTCGCCGTGCCGCCGAACGTATCGCCCAGGCCGTGGTAGACGGTGAACATATCGGTATCCTCACCGACTACGACGTCGACGGCATCACCTCCCACGTGGTGATCCGGCGCACCCTGGTCGAGCTGTTCGGCGTGCCCGAGGCGCGTCTGCACAGCCTGATAGGTCACCGCATCTTTGATGGCTACGGCATCAGCCTGCCGCTGGTGGAGCGTACGCTGTCGCTGAAACCGCGGCCAAGGCTGGTGATCACCGCCGACTGTGGCAGCTCCGACGAGCCGCGCATCGCCCGGCTCAAGGCGGCCGGCATCGACGTGGTGGTCAGCGACCATCACGCCCTGCCGGTGGAGGGGCCGCCGGCGTCGGCCCATGCCGTCGTGAATCCGACGCGGGACGACTGCGACTATCCCGATGCCACCATCGCCGGCTGCATGGTGGCCTGGCTGGTCATGTCCCTGGCGCGGCAGGTGCTGATCGAGTGGGGTGCGATACCCAAGGCCACGCCCAAGCTCTCCGCCTGGCTCTCCTACGTGGCGCTGGGCACCGTGGCGGATTGCGTCTCCCTGGGGGCGAGCCCGGCCAATCGCGCGGTGGTCAGCCATGGGCTGACGCTGATCAATCGCATGGAGGCGGCCTGCTGGCGCGCCATGGCGGCCCGGCTGGGGGCAGATAGCATGCCCTTCACCGCCGAGACCCTGGCCTTCCAGATGGGGCCACGAATCAACGCCCGCTCGCGCCTCGATGATCCCTATGCGGCCCTGCACTATATGCTCGCGGTGGATGATGGGGTGGCTCATCGTCACCTCGAGGTGCTGGATCAAGACAATCAGTCCCGCAAGGCCATCGAGGCCGACATGACCGAACAGGCGCGTCTGCTGGCGGCACCCCAGCTTGACGCGAATCAGCCGGCCATCGTGGTGTTTCTCGAGGACGGCCATGCCGGGGTGCAGGGCATCGTCGCCTCGCGGCTGGTTCAGGCCTATGGCCGGCCCGCCCTGGTGATGACTCCGGCGGCGTCGCCCGGCATGCTCACCGGCTCGGGACGCTCCATCGAAGCGTTGCATCTTCGTGACGCCCTGCAGCGGACCTTCGAGCTGGCCCCCGAGGCGCTCCCTCGTTTCGGCGGGCATCGTGGCGCAGCAGGGGTCGGCGTGCCGGTCGGTCAGTTCGATGCTTTCTGCACGGCTTTCCTGAAGGCGGTAGCTGAACAGCTGGGCGGGATTGAGCTCTTTCCACAGGTGCTCACCGACGGCGAGCTGCTACCGGCCCAGTTCGGCCTGTCGACGCTGGACGAGCTGGAGAAGCTGGGACCCTACGGACGAGAATTCGACGCCCCCCTGTTCGAAGGCGATTTCCTGGTGGAGGCGCTCAGGCCAGTGGGAGCCGACGGCAGCCACCTGATGATGACGCTCTCGGCGGGAGCCGTGAGCCTGCGGGCGATCTGGTTTCGCGCCCTGACCCCCGGCGAGCTGCCGGCCTTCGGCCTGGGAGATCGACTGCGCTGCGCCTATCGGCTCAGCCGCAACCGCTGGAAGGGGCGGGAGTCGCTGCAGCTGATGGTCGAACATGCCGAGACGTTCGACAGCGCCTGAAGACGAGCTGGATCAACTGGCTTGCCCGATCCATCCGGTAAACTCCTTTTCCCATCGCTGGCCACCGCGCGGGCTTGCGGAGCTCGACGTCACACAAGGAATGCTGCATGGATCCACAAGATCTATCGACCGACCCACATCGTCCCTACGAGGATGTCATGGCGATGCTGGTGGGCACGCTGTTCGTGGCGCTGGGAGTGGCCTTCTATACCCAGGCGCTGTTGCTCACCGGCAGCACCGCCGGAATGGCTTTTCTGCTGCAGTACGCGACGGGCTGGCGCTTCGGCGTGTGGTTCTTCCTGATCAACCTGCCGTTCTACTACCTGGCCGTGAAGCGCATGGGCTGGTCGTTCACCCTGCGTACCTTCGTCGCCATCGGCCTGGTGTCGCTGTTCTCCGAGCTGACTGGAAAATGGATCACCATCGAGAGCCTCAACCCGCTCTATGCCACCCTGATGGGGGGAAGCCTGATCGGCATTGGCATGCTGGTGCTCTTTCGACACCGCACCAGCCTGGGGGGCATCAATATCCTGGCGCTCTATCTGCAGGCCCGCTACGGCCTGCGCGCCGGCTATGTGCAGCTCGGCATCGACGGGGTGATCATGCTGGGCGCGCTGCTGGTACTGCCGGCCGACAGGGTCGGGCTCTCGGTGCTTGGGGCCGTGGCGCTCAACCTGATTATTGCCTTGAACCATAAGCCAGGACGCTATATGGGCGTTTCCTAATAATTAGGCCAGACGCCTGGCGTCGCCAACTCGATCAGATGCCCGTCGGGGTCGCGAAAGTAAATGCTTTCGCCGCCGCGGGGCCAGTGGGTGCGGCCCTCGATGATCACGCCATGGTCCTCGAGCTGGGCCTCCCACATGGGCAGCGCCTCTGCTGAGATGGCGAAGGCCAGATGGAGCCGGCCCTTGCCATCATGGGGCGGTATGGTGCCCATGTTCTTCGGTAGCACCACCGTCTCCAGGGTTTCGCCCTGGCCGAACAGCAGCAGTACCGAGCCTGCGCCGGCATCGTAGGCGGTGAAGCGATGGTCGGCGTTGAACGGTTCGAGCCCCATCACGCCTTCGAAGAAGGCGCGTGCCCTGTCCATGTTCTCCACGTAGAGCGCGGTTTCCAGGACGCCGTCGAGTCGGGGCATGCTCCTCTTCCTCTCTTGCCGTGTTCCTTTCAGCCTAGCACCCGGCTGCTTGGGATTCACCGTGGCGAGCCAGAGAGGATCCTTAGCCTTGGAGCTGGCAGGGAAGGGCATCTGGAGTATCAGCCAGCACTTCCTGGAAGGGTTGCCTGTATTGGGTAGAGCCATGAAAGTTCAGGCATTAGACAATCCATTAGTCTAAAGTATGAGCTAAATTGGTATTAAAACGAACGTTTGGCCTTGATCCGAACGAATGTTTGGCGAAAACTGGTTGGGCAAGGCACCGCTCCGGTGAGGGCGGAACAAATAACCAGCTCCAGCTCGCATCTGGAAGAGGACATCGAGACATGCAGAACAAGTTCAACAAGCTTACCTGGGCCGTGGCGGTTGCCGCCGCTGCTTTCGCCAGCCACGCTAGCGCCGGTGGCTACCAGATCAACGAGCAGAGCGTCAGCGGCCAGGGCTATGGCCACGCCGGTCGAAGTTCCAACGTCAACGATGCCACCATCGTCTTCGGCAACCCGGCGGGCATGTCCTTCCTCGACCGGGCGCAACTGACCGCGGGCGGGACCTACCTGAACGTCAATAGTCGGGTTCGGAATGCTGAGGCGACCCGCTCCAACCTGCTTACAGGCGGGCTTGAGCAGCAGACGACTGGGTCGTCGGATGGCGACATGGTCCCTGGCACGCTGATCCCCTTTGCTTTCTATGCCCATCCGGTCAACGAGCAACTTGCCTTTGGTTTCGGTGTTTACGCCCCGTTCGGTTCCAAGACGGACTACGAAGACGGCTTCGTTGGCCGCAACCTGGGTAACTATACCGAGCTGAAGGTGGTGAGCGCTCAGCCTACCGTTTCCTACCGTTTCAACGACCAGTGGTCGATTGGTGCTGGCATTACCTATAACCGTGTAGAGGGTGAGCTCCAACGCCAAGTGCCACAGCCTGGTATGGGTATGGCAGATCCTGACCAGGACCTGGACTCACGGGTGGAGGGGGACGACGATGCCTGGGGGTATAATCTGGGCGTCATCTTCCAGCCGGTTCCTGAAACCACGCTGGGCCTGACGTATCGCTCGAAAGTCGACTACACCCTTACAGGCAGCTACAGGGCAACCAATCCCGATGGATCTGTCGCTACCAATCCCCTGACAGGCGCGGCGTTGGAGGACAACGCACGCTTGAACCTGGTAACGCCAGAAACCGTCAACTTCTCCGTGACCCAGCATATGAGCGATCGCTTGAAGCTGATGGCGGGTGCCTCCTGGGTTCGCTGGAGCCGCTTCGATGAAATCCATGTAACGAATGATGCGGGTGACACGATCACTCGGGAAACTCAGAATTATTCGAATGCCTGGGCTTACGGTGTGGGCGGTGAATACCAGCTCAATCCGCAGCTGGCGCTGCGTGCCGGTGTCACCCTCGACTTCACGCCCACCACTGACGAGTTCCGCAGTGCGCGGATTCCCTCGGACGATCGCCGTATCTTTTCGATCGGTGCCGGCTGGACACCCATGGATAATCTGACGGTTGATCTGGCTTACTCTTATCTGACCGAGCGCAGTACGCAAGTTGATCAAACACGAACGGATCATGCTGGCACTATGGCAGAAACCGAGTTGGCTTACTCTGCCGACTACAAGAACGAAGCCCATGGCTTCGGCGCTCAGTTGACCTACCGCTTCTAAGCGGCAGCAGCGGCGCATGACTCGCGACCCGGCTCCGGCCGGGTCGCTTGCATTGTGGCCGTGCGATGGATGCGTGCCATTGGCGAATTCGCTACAATAGCTGCCTTTTCCGCGCCGCCGTGGTTCTGGTTCGATACCTGCGCCCCGGCGGCCGTTTTTCCCATGCGATTCAGGCGAGCGAGCCCATGCTGGAAACCAACCCGATTCACAACCTCATCAAGGACCTGTCCGAGCGGACAGACGTCCTGAGGGGGTATCTTTGACTATGCCGAACGCAAGGATCGGCTAGAGGAAGTCACCCGCGAGCTGGAAGACCCCGCTGTCTGGAACGACCCGGACTACGCCCAGAAGCTCGGCCGCGAGCGTGCCTCGCTGGAGCAGATCGTCCAGACCATCGACGAACTCGACCAGGGGCTGGCGGATAGCCGCGACCTGCTCGAACTGGCCGAGATGGAAGAGGACGAGGAGACCGTCGCCGAGGTTGAGAAGGAGCTGGATGGCCTCAACGCCAGCCTCGAAAAGCTCGAGTTCCGGCGCATGTTCTCCGGCGAGATGGACGCCAACAACGCCTACCTCGACATCCAGGCCGGCTCCGGCGGCACCGAGGCCCAGGATTGGGCCAACATGCTGCTGCGCATGTACCTGCGCTGGGCCGAGCATCATGGCTTCAAGGCCGAGATCACCGAAGTCTCCGCCGGCGAAGTGGCGGGCATCAAGTCGGCTACCGTGCATGTGCAGGGCGACTACGCTTTCGGCTGGCTGCGTACCGAGACCGGCGTGCACCGCCTGGTGCGCAAGAGCCCCTTCGACTCCGGCGGCCGTCGCCATACTTCCTTCGCTTCGGTGTTCCTGTCGCCGGAAGTGGACGACAGCTTCGAGGTCGAGATCAATCCAGCGGACCTGCGCACCGACACCTATCGCTCCAGTGGCGCGGGCGGCCAGCACGTCAACACCACCGACTCGGCCGTACGCATCACCCACGAGCCTACGGGCATCGTGGTGGCCTGCCAGAGCCAGCGCAGCCAGCACGCCAACCGCGATTTCGCCATGAAGCAGCTCAAGGCGAGGCTGTGGGAACACGAGATGCAGAAGCGCAACGCCGCGAAGCAGGAAGCCGAGGACTCCAAGGCCGATATCGGCTGGGGCAGCCAGATCCGCTCCTATGTCCTCGACGACCAGCGGATCAAGGATCTGCGCACCGGCGTGCAGACCAGTAACTGTGACAAGGTGCTGGATGGCGACCTGGACCAGTTCATCGTCGCCAGCCTGAAACAGGGCCTGTAGCCCGCTTCACTCGACGATACGACGTTGCCCCTCCGCTAGAGAGGCGCCTTGTCTCGGCTTCGCTCGCGCGGCGACAGGTGCGCCTTTGATACCGCACACGATATTGCCAACAGGTAGTGATATGGCCAACGAGAGCTCTTCACCGGATAGCCCGCAGCACGACGAGAACCGCCTGATCGCCGAGCGCCGCGCCAAGCTGGCCGATCGCCGCAAGCTGGCCGATGCCCGTGGCGAGAGTGCCTTTCCCAACGACTTTCGCCGTGACAGCCAGGCCGCCGAGCTGATCGCAGAGCTGGGCGACAAGGAGAAGGACGCACTGGAGACGCTGGGGCGCGAGGCCGCCGTGGCCGGGCGCATCATGCGCAAGCGGGGCCCCTTCCTGGTCATTCAGGACGCCACTGGGCAGATCCAGCTCTATGTCGACAAGAAGGGGCTGCCGGAAGAGACGCTGGAGGACATCAAGGGCTGGGACATCGGCGATATCGTGGCTGGCCGCGGTCCGGTGCACAAGTCCGGCAAGGGCGATCTCTACGTGATGATGGAAGAGGCCAGGCTGCTGACCAAGAGCCTGCGTCCGCTGCCCGACAAGTTCCACGGTCTGACCGACATGGAGGCGCGCTACCGGCAGCGCTACGTCGACCTGATCATGAACCCCGACTCGCGCAAGGTGTTCGAGACCCGGGCCGGGGTGATCAGCGCCATGCGCCGCTTCTTCGAGGAGCGCGGTTTCATGGAAGTGGAAACCCCCATGCTGCAGCCGATTCCCGGCGGCGCCACCGCACGCCCCTTCATTACCCACCACAATGCGCTGGACATTGACATGTACCTGCGCATCGCGCCGGAGCTCTACCTCAAGCGCCTGGTGGTGGGGGGCTTCGAACGGGTCTTCGAGATCAATCGCAACTTCCGTAACGAGGGGCTCTCCACGCGGCACAACCCCGAGTTCACCATGATCGAGTTCTATCAGGCCCATGCGAACCACAATGACCTGATGGACCTCACCGAGGAGATGCTGCGCAGCGTGGCCTGGCAGGTGCTGGGCACCACCACGGTGGCCAACACCGTACGCAACAGCGAGGGCGATGTGCTCGAGACCTTCGAGTACGATTTCGGCAGCCCGCTGAAGCGTATCACCGTGTTCGACGCCATCCTCGAATACAACCCGGACATCCACGCCGAGGCGCTGGCCGACGAGTCCGCCGCGCGCCAGATCGCCGAGCGGCTGGACATCGACGTCAAGGATGGCTGGGGGCTCGGCAAGATCCAGATCGAGATCTTCGAGAAGACCGTCGAGCACCGCCTGAAGCAGCCGACCTTCATTACCGAATACCCCACCGAGGTGAGCCCGCTGGCGCGGCGCAAGGACAGCAACCCCTTCGTCACCGAGCGCTTCGAGTTCTTCGTCGGCGGGCGCGAGATCGCCAACGGCTTCTCGGAGCTCAACGACGCCGAGGACCAGGCCGAGCGCTTCCGCGAGCAGGTGGCCGAGAAGGAGGCCGGCGACGTGGAGGCAATGTACTACGACGCCGACTACGTGCGTGCGCTGGAGTTCGGCATGCCGCCCACTGCCGGCGAGGGTATCGGCATCGACCGGCTCGTCATGCTGTTCACCGACAGCGCCTCGATCCGGGATGTGCTGCTGTTTCCGGCCATGCGCCCTGAAGTGGAGTGAAGGGGCTGCGCTTCGGCCGTCCCGATCGCTGAGGCGACGGGGGAATACCGGAGCGCCTAGCCTGGCCTTGGCTCGCCTCCTTCCGATACGCGGTGGCTGGACGAGGGGCGCCGGGGGGAGGCCGAAGAGGAGGTCATTCGTCATGGGTGAGGAGCATTGCTCCGAACGGGTTGGCCATGGATGGCCAACCCCGGCCCTGCAAGCGGAGCAGGAGGCGAGAACGCAGCAGGACGAATGTAGCGCCCAAGGATGGGTTCACAGCGCCTCCTCGAAGGCCTGCCCCCCGGAAAAGCCCTCGGCATTCTCTGTGTCGACCGGCGGAAGTATTGGTAAGCAGCGGCACTAGCACCCATAATGATCACCGTTTCGACGTCGAGGAGACCGTGATGAAACTGCTCAACCGCTCCGCCCTGAGCGTCAGGCCGACCCGGCATTTCGTGGAATGGATCAATGCGCTGGAACCCACGGTGGGGGACGACGACCTCACCCTGGCCGACGTCGAACGCGAAAGCACCGTCTACCTCATTCCCGAGATGGACACGCCGGAGGCGCTGGAAGGCTTCGTCCGCGAGCGCTACCTGGAGATCCTCGAGACCGAGCTGCGCGCCTGGGAAGAGGACGAGCGGCAGTGGCCCGAGGCCGTGGACTGGGCCCTGTTCCAGCGTTTTCTGCAGATCGAGCACAGCTACCTGGCCATCGACCTGGATAATGAAGCGGCGCTGGAAATCTCCGAGGTGGACGATTCGCTGCTGCTGGAAACAGACCAGGACTAGGGAAAGCGCTTACAGCAAGATAAGGAGAACCGGCTAAGGCCGGTTTTCTCGTTACGGACCCCGCTGTGATGGAAACAGGATGAGCCGACTCTTCGAGACCCGGCCTGGCGACGATGGGCTGCCGGGCCCCGAGCGGCGCCTGGCGGTACTGGCGCTGATTCTCGGCACGCTGATGGCCGTGGTGGACACCACCATGATCAACCTGGCGCTGCCTTCGATCGCCCGCGACCTGGAGGTGTCCGCCGCGCGTGCCGTCTGGGTCTCCAACCTCTACCAGATCGTCTGTGCCGCCTTCCTGCTGGTGTTCGCCTCCTTCAGCGAGATGATCAGCCGTCGCCGTCTCTATGTGGCGGGCCTGATACTCTTCGTGATTGCCTCGCTGGGTGCCGCCCTGTCGCGCAGCCTGGAGCTGCTGCTGGTGTTCCGTGCCCTGCAGGGGCTGGGAGCCGCCGCGACGCTCTCCATCGGCCCCTCGCTCTATCGCTCCATCTTTCCCACCCGGCTGCTGGGCTCCGCGCTCGGCTTGAGTGCGCTGATCGTGGCCGGTGGCTATGCCTCCGGCCCGGCCCTGGGCGGCCTGGTGCTGTCGGTGGCCAACTGGCCCTGGCTCTTTGCCCTGCACATTCCATTGGGCCTCTGTTCACTGTGGCTGGCGTGGCGGGCGCTGCCCCGGGAGCCGGGCCGCCGTGGTGGCTTCGATGGTCGGGGAGCACTGGGCTCCGTGATCATGCTGGGCAGTTTCTTCCTGGGCCTGGATGCCCTGGGACACAACGCACCGGTCTGGCAGTGGCTGGGCTGGCTGGCCTTGAGCTTGGCGACCGGGTATCTGTTCCTGCGTCGCCAGCGGCGCGCCAGCCATCCGCTCCTCCCCCCGAGGCTCTTTCAGGAGCCTCGCTTCAGCCTTGCGGTGTCGGCCTCGGGGCTCGCCTTTGTCGGTCAGGGGCTGGCCTTCGTGGCGCTGACGTTCCTCTATCAGCAGGAGATGGGCTTCACCCCGCTGGAGACCGCCTGGCTGTTTACGCCATGGCCGCTCGCCATCATGCTGGTGGGGCCCTTTGCCGGCCGGCTGGCGGACAAGGTCAACCCCAGCATCCTGGCCAGCGCGGGCCTGCTGCTGTTGTTGGCGGGGCTGGCTTCGCTGGCGCTGCTGAAGAGTGATGCCAGCGTGGTGGACAGTCTGTGGCGCACGGCGCTTTGCGGCATGGGCTTCGGGTTGTTCCAGCCGCCCAACAATCGCGAGATGATGACCAGTGCCCCCCGGGAGTTGAGTACCGCCGCCTCAGGGGTGCTCAGCACCACGCGGACCGTGGGGCAGTCGCTTGGTGTGGCGCTGGTAGGCGCCTTCCTGGCCGCGAATGCACCGGTGCAGGCCACGCTGTGGATCGGCTGTCTGGCCTGTATCCTGGCGTTGGCCGCCAGCCTTGCCAGGATGCAGCTGGCCGGCGCCGCTCAGGCGAGCTCACGGCAGACGTCATCACCACCTAGATAGTACAATGAGTGCTCACCCTTCTCCGTGGAGCCCACATGAGTGTCCAGGCCGATATAGAAGCGAAACTGCAGGCCCTCGAGCCCACGTTTCTGACGGTGGAGAACGAGAGCCACCGGCATTCCGTGCCGGCCAATTCCGAGACCCACTTCAAGGTCACGATGGTAGCCGAGCACTTCCAGGGGCTGATGCCGGTCAAGCGCCATCAGCGGCTCTATGCGGTGCTGTCCGATGAGCTTTCCGGCCCGGTGCACGCCCTGGCATTGCATCTCTATACACCGTCCGAGTGGGAGGCTCGCGGCAGCGCCAGGCCCGACTCTCCCGACTGTCGTGGCGGCGGCGCGTGACATCCGAACCGCAGCGCCTGCAATATCTGGAAGCCATGGGGCTGACTGCCTGGGTGGCCCGCTACCGACTGCCCAACGCCCGGCCCTCCGAAGCGTGTGAGTGGGCCCCACCTGAGCGGCCCGCCACGGCACCGCCCGCCGAGCGCCTTCATGCGTTGCTGGAGGACGCCGAACCGCCAATGGCGAGGCAGCCTGCCAGCGTAGCCTCCCCACCGCCATCGCCGCGGGCTGCGCAGCCCGGCCGAGCCCGACTGTTGTTGGGCGGAGGCGGCGTGGAGGCCGGGGCCGGCCAGGCAGCGGACGCCGCCGAAGCCGCTTCGGCCAGTGAAGCGCCGGCCAATCAGGAGCCGCTGCGCTTTTCCTTGCAGGTGGCTTGCCTTGACGACCGCTGGCTGCTCCTGATGCCGGGGGACGAGCCACCAGCGGAAGTGCATTTGAAACTGCTCGCCAACCTGCTGCGCGCCGTGGGCATCACGCCGTCACGTCTCCCTCGCTTCCAGGGCTTCCGCTGGCCTCCGGTGGAGGGGCTTCCCGCCGAGTCGCCGCTGGAAGAGGCGAGGGAGGGGTTGCAAGCCTTCATTGCCGGGGCGGGTCGACACGGCTGGGCGCCGGAGCGGGTACTGCTCTTTGGCAGTGACGAGACGCTCGATCGGGTACTGAGCCTGGATAGCGAGCATTGCGAACTGCTGGACCTGCCCGGCTGGCACGGGCCTGGGCTCGACACGCTGGCGAGTAGTGGCGAGGCCAAGCGCGCCCTGTGGCCATCGCTGGTTACCTGGCGCAAGGCCTGGCACAGCAATAGTGAGGAAGAGTCGCTTTCGAGGCCAGGTGGCGAGGCCCCGGGCCATGACTGAAGGGGTATTCCGGCGTCTGGGCGTGGCCGACCTGGAGCGCCTGGTGGTACTGGAGCGGGCACGCCCCCGCCCCTGGACACGCGACCAACTCGAGACGATCCTGACCGACGAAGCGGTCTGCGTCCTGGGTGTCGAGGTGGAGGGCCGGCTCGCCGGACACGCCGTGGTGGCTCGCCAGCCCTTCGAAGCCGAACTTCAAGCCATGCTGGTAGCGCCGAACATGCGTCGACGCGGCCTGGCGACGAGCCTGCTCACGGCAGTGATCGACCAGACGCTGCGCTGGGAGAGCGAGCGCCTGCTGCTGGAGGTCAGGGCAAGCAATTCAGGCGCCATTGCCCTGTATCGCCAGGCGGGCTTCTGTGAGGACGGCAGGCGTCGTGGCTACTATCCGGCCCTTGAATCCCCTGCCCTTAAAACCAGGGCCGAACCGCAAGCCGGCGGTGGCGTCGCTACGTGGGGAGGCGTTGGGCCAGGGGGCGCACCGAGCGCCGGCGCGGAGCGGGAGGATGCGATACTGATGTCGCGCCGACTGCTGTAGGTGAGCTCATGTAGGTGAGCTTATGTAGGTGAGCTTATGTAGGTGAGCTCAGCCGTTGCTCGTTTCCACCTCATCGAACTTGCCCAGCAGGGCGGTGAGGCGGCGTTCCCACTCCTCGCGCTCCTGCTTGAGCTGGCTGTTCTCCTCGCGCAGTTCCTCGGCTTCCATCTTCAGCAATTCCAGTGCCTCGACGGCGCTGGCGACTTTCTGTTCGAGCCGATTGAAGAGTTCGGTGCTCATCCTGTGTTCTCCTGAAAAGACGTCCTGCGCGACGGACCCATGCCCGCCGTCGATCTCCGACGCGCAGCGTAACGCCGAGGGCCTCGGCTCGGCAAGCGTTGCCGGAAGGCGACGATGAAGCGTCAACTGTCGTCGGCCGGCAGCCGTCGATAAAGCCGCCCGGTGCTGTCCCCGGCACGTACCTCCCGGTGCAGTTGCCAGCTGCCCGGCACCTGGGGGGAGAGCTCCGATTCGGTTTCCACATAGATGTAGGCTTCCTCCGCCAGCCAGCCACGCTCCAGACGCTCGCAGCAGGGCTGGGCCAGCTGTTGGCGAAAGGGCGGGTCGAGAAATACCAGCGTGAAGGGCGGGGTGGCGTCGGCGGGGGGAGCGGTCAGAAAAGCGAGCGCATCGGCGGTGATCACCTGGCCGCGCTGTGCGGCGCCCAGGGTTTCGAGATTTGCGCCAAGCGCCTGGGCCACTCTGACGTCACGTTCGATGAACGCTGCCTCAAGGGCGCCGCGGGAGAGCGCTTCCAGGCCCAGCGCCCCGGTGCCGGCAAAGAGATCGAGTACCCGCGCGCCTGGCGTGGCCGTCGCCAGCCAGTTGAACAGCGTTTCTCGTACCCGGTCGGGGGTCGGGCGTAGGCCGGGGCTGTCCAGCACCGGCAGCAGGCGGCGGCGAAACTCGCCGCCGATAAGGCGCAGGCGACCGCCGCCCTTGTCCTGGCGGGTATCGCTGGTGGAGCGGTGGGGGCGGGGCGTCGGGCGGCGGCGGGTCATGGGGGAATTGTACCTGTCGACTTGTCCACAGTCATGGTGCGCGGTGGTAGGATGTAGCGATCATTCACCCGTGAGGCTGAATTCCCCCATGTTCGGTTTTTTCAAGCGCAAGAAGCAGCAGGAAGAGCAGCAGCGGCCAACGGAATCGGAGCACTTGGCCGAGGAAGAGGCATCGGCGACACCCGCCCAGGCGGCTGAGGAATCCTCCCCCGAGCCGTCTGCTTCGGCGCCGGCCCCGTCGGAGCCGGCGATCACCGAAGCGCAGCGACCCGAGGAGGTCGCCATGGCCGGCCCGGCCGCTGACGAGGTGCTCGCTCGCACAGAAGCCGTCGAGGAAGTCAGCCCCGAGGAGGAGAACGCGGCGTTTCGGGATGAAGCGTTGGCGCCAGAAGCTGAGCCCGCGCCATCAGCGCCCGGGCCAGCGCGGGTGCCCGACGCCGAGCCGTCGATGCCCGAGCCTGAGTCGGCCCGCACGCCGCTGCAGGAAAAGCCGGTCTCCGAGAAAAAGGGCTGGTTCGCGCGTATTCGCTCGGGACTGGGCAAGACCCGCGCCAACCTCACCGATGGCATCGCCGGGCTCTTCCTGGGTAAGAAGCAGATCGACGACGAGCTGATCGAGGACCTGGAGACCCAGCTGCTGATGGCCGATGTGGGCATCGAGGCCACCACCGAGATCATCGACCGGCTGACCGAGCGCGTTTCCCGCAAGGAGCTCAAGGATCCCCAGGCGCTTTACCGGGCGCTGCAGGACGAGTTGACTGTGATGCTCGACTCGGTGGCACAGCCGCTGGCGCTGCCACCCAAGGGTGAAGGCCCCTTCGTGATCCTGGTGATAGGGGTCAACGGCGTGGGCAAGACCACCACCATCGGCAAGCTGACCCAGCGCTTCCAGCGCGAGGGCCGAAGCGTGATGCTGGCTGCCGGCGATACCTTCCGCGCCGCCGCGGTTGAGCAGCTCAAGGTGTGGGGTGAGCGCAACAGCGTACCCGTCATCGCCCAGCACACCGGCGCCGACAGCGCATCGGTGATCTTTGACGCCGTCGCCGCCGCCAAGGCGCGCAAGGTGGACGTGCTGATCGCCGATACGGCCGGCCGGTTGCACAACAAGGGCCACCTGATGGAAGAGCTCAAGAAGGTGCACCGGGTCATGGGCAAGCTGGACGGCACGGCGCCCCATGAGGTGATGCTGGTGCTCGATGCCGGCACTGGCCAGAACGCCCTCTCCCAGGCTGCGACCTTCAACGAGGCCGTGCCGGTGACCGGGATCACTCTGACCAAGCTTGACGGCACCGCCAAGGGCGGCATCATCTTCGCCCTGGCCAAGCAGCTCGGTACGCCGATCCGCTACATCGGCGTGGGCGAGAGCCTGGACGACCTGCGGCCCTTTGCGGCCCGGGATTTCGTCGATGCCCTCTTCGACCAGGATAACGATAGCGACGCTGCCTCCGCATGATCGTCTTCGAACATGTGGGGAAGCGATACGGCGGGCGTTTCGACGCGCTCGCCAACCTCGACTTCCGCGTAGACCGGGGCGAGATGGTCTTTCTCACCGGCCACTCCGGTGCCGGCAAGAGTTCGTTGCTGCGGCTGATCATGCGCCTGGAGAGGCCGACCCGGGGCCGGGTGCTGGTGGCGGGTCACGATATCGCCCGACTGCACGCCAGCCAGGTGCCGTTCTATCGTCGCCAGATCGGCGTGGTCTTCCAGGATCACCAGCTGCTGCTGGACCGCTCCATCTATCATAACGTGGCACTGCCGCTGGAAATCCGCGGCGTCGAGCACCGCGAAGCCGCGCGCCGGGTGCGGGCGGCGCTGGACAAGGTCGGCCTGCTGCATCGCGAGAAGGCGTTGCCCATCGAGCTCTCCGGCGGTGAGCAGCAGCGCGTGGGCATCGCCCGGGCAGTGGTCAACAAGCCGTCGCTGCTGCTGGCCGATGAGCCTACCGGTAACCTCGACCCCCAGCTCTCCGCCGATATCATGGCACTGTTCGAGGACTTCAACCGGATTGGCACGACGGTGGTGATCGCCAGCCACGACCTGGCGCTGATCACCCGGCTGCGCCACCGCATGCTACGGCTTCGGGATGGGCGGCTGGTGGCCGACGAGGAGGCCGCATGAGCCGAGGCGACGCTCGTCAGCCCCCTCGTGGGGCGCGCAGCCAGGGCGGGCCGCGTACCGGCAGCCGGTTGCGTGCCTGGGGACGCCACCATCGCGCCATGTGTCTGGATAGTGCCCGGCGGTTGCTCAAGCACCCGGTGGGCAGTCTGCTGACCATGCTGGCCATCGCCATCGCCCTGGTATTGCCGGCGGCCCTGTGGCTGACACTGGACAGCGCCCGGCTGCTTGACGCCGAGCTGGAGGAGAGCGCCACCCTGACCGTCTATCTGGCACATCAGGTCGATGAAGCCGAAGCCGGCCGTATCGACGAGGCCATCGGCGCCCACGAGGGAGTGGCGCGTACCCGCCTGATCACTGCAGCCGAGGGCATGGCCGAGTTCCAGCAGGCGCTAGGCCTGGCCGATGCCCTGGGTCGTCTCGACGAAAACCCACTGCCGGCAAGCGTGGTGGTGACACCGCTGGACCCGGCGCCGGAGGCGGTTGACGCACTGGCTCAGTCGTTGCAGGAGTTGACCGGGGTGGATGAAGTGCGCCTCGACCTGGCCTGGCTGGAGCGGCTGCGTCACCTGGCCGAGCTCGGCAGTCGCGTGGCCCTGGCCCTGGCCGTGCTGTTCGGGCTCGGCGTGCTGTTGGTGGTGGGTAACACCATTCGCCTGGCGGTAGAGAGCCGGCGCCGGGAGATCGAAGTGGTCATGCTGATCGGCGCGACCCACGCCTTCGTGCGCCGGCCCTTCCTCTACAGCGGCGCCTGGTATGGTCTGGGAGGCGGTCTGCTCGCCTGGGGGCTCCTGGGGCTCGGTAACGAGTGGCTGGCGGCCCCCGTCAGCGCCCTGGCCGCCAGCTATGGCGCCACCTTCCGGCTACCCCAGTTGGGTATCTCGGGCTCGGCAACGCTGCTGATCTGCAGTACACTATTGGGCTGGCTGGGTGCCTGGATCGCTGTGAGCCGCCACCTCGCGGAGGTTCGGCCGCGTTAAAGTGGGTCGCGGAGATTCGGCCGCGATAAGGAGCGGCGGAGGTTCGGCCGCGATACGGGTCGCGGAGGGTTGGATTTCATCCGCTGGTACATAGCCGCGGAATCTGCCACGCTAGCCAGCAAAGACGGAACATTCTATGGTCGTGGCCGTCAAACATAGCGACCACGAACAGTACGAACCAGGGTTTCGAGGGAGACAACCTGCATATGAGCACCAGTCTTCTACCGGTGGGACAGTTATCGCCGGGCCATGACCTCAATGGGTATATCCAGGCGGTAAACGGCATTCCGATGCTTACCGCCGATGAAGAGCGCGAGCTCGCCTTCCGCCTCTATGACGAGGGCGATCTTGAAGCGGCGCGCCGTCTGGTGCTGTCGCATCTGCGCTTTGTCGTGCATATCGCGCGCAGCTACTCCGGCTACGGCCTGCCCCAGGCCGATCTCATCCAGGAAGGCAACGTTGGCCTGATGAAGGCGGTCAAGCGCTTCGATCCGAACCAGGGCGTACGCCTGGTCTCCTTTGCGGTGCACTGGATCAAGGCGGAAATCCACGAGTTCGTGCTGCGCAACTGGCGGATCGTCAAGATCGCCACCACCAAGGCCCAGCGCAAGCTCTTCTTCAACCTGCGCAGCGCCAAGAAGCGTCTGGCCTGGCTGAACAATGACGAAGTCGACGCCATCGCCAGGGATCTTGACGTCAAGCCGGAGGTGGTGCGTGAGATGGAAGGTCGCCTGTCGGCACACGATGCCGGCTTCGATGCCTCGCCCAGCGACGATGAGGAGTCCACCTACCAGTCGCCGGCACACTACCTGGACGATGCCAGCGCCGATCCGGCAACTCTGCTCGAGGACAGCGACTGGGAGGGTGATGCCAGTCGCCGGCTGCAGTTCGCCCTCGAGGCGCTGGACGAGCGCTCCCGCGACATCCTGCAGCGCCGCTGGCTGGCCGAGAGCAAGGCCACCCTGCACGATCTGGCCGACGTCTACGGCGTTTCTGCCGAGCGCATTCGCCAGCTCGAGAAGAACGCCATGAAGAAGATTCGGCTACAGTTGGGTGACACGCTGGCCGCTTGAGCCGCACCGATCCCGCGCATGCACATCGAAGCCCCGGTCACTGACCGGGGCTTCGTGCATCTGGGCTGCGTGGGGGAGGGATCAGGCGCTCTGTCGTGCCTGACGCATCAGCTGCGCCGAGAGCAGGGCCCACTGGTCTTCCCAATGCTCGGTGGGAAGGCGGCGGAAGTCGCTGCGCACATACTGCGAGATGCGACCTTCCACCTGGGCCATCAGCAGGTTGGCCGTCGCCGATACCGGCAGGGTGGGGCGACAGCCTTCGCGCAGCTCGGCCTCTCGCAGCACCTGCTTGAGCTGGGTTTCCAGGCGCTCGAAGAGCTGATGGATACGCAGGCGCAGGCGGGCGGTCTCGCCGGTCAGCACGTCGCCGCCGAGCAAGCGTGAAAGCCCCGGGTTCTTCTCGGCGAAGGCGAGCAGCAGGGTGAGGATCTGGCCGCAGCGCGGAATGGCGTCGGGGACTTCCTCGAGGATGCGGGTAATGCGTTCGAACAGCGTCTCTTCGATAAAGGCGATGAGACCCTCGAACATGCGTGCCTTGCTCGGAAAATGTCGGTAGAGCGCGGCTTCGGACACGCCCACCTGGCGCGCCAGCGCCGCAATGGTGATGCGCTTGCCGCTGTCTTCCTCCAGCATCAGTGCGAGCGCCTGCAATATCTGCTCGCGGCGGCTGGATGGGTTGGTTGCCTGCGTCATGTCGGTATCTTTTTTTGGTTGTCTGACTTGGTCCGGGGGCGTGTCCGCCACGGCACGGTGCCGTGACGAACATAACGCTCAGCCGGCGTCGTTGCCGTGGCGTTCGGCGTCGGTGATCAGGGTGCCGACGCCGGCGTTGGTGAATATCTCCAGGAGGGTGGCATGGGGGACGCGGCCGTCGATGATATGGGCGCTCGCCACGCCCCCCTTGACCGCATCCAGGGCGCAGCGAATCTTCGGCAGCATGCCGCCGTGGATGGTGCCGTCGGCGATCAGCGCATCCACTTGGGCGGTGGTCAGGCCCGTCAGCACTTCGCCTTCGGCATTCATCAGTCCGGCGACGTTGGTCAGCAGCATCAGCTTCTCGGCGCCCAGCGCCTCTGCGACCTTGCCGGCCACCAGGTCGGCGTTGATATTGTAGCTGTTGCCCTTGGCGTCGACGCCGATGGGGGCGATCACCGGGATGAAGTCGCGTTCGGCGAGCATCTCGATCAGGTCGGTGGAGATATGCTCGACCTCGCCCACATGGCCGATGTCGATGATCTCGGGCGCGGTCATCTCGGGGGTCTGGTGTTCCACCTTGAGCTTGCGCGCCCGGATCTGTGAGCCATCCTTGCCGGTCAGGCCGATCGCCTTGCCGCCGCACTGGTTGATCAGGTTGACGATCCCCTTGTTGACCAGGCCGCCCAGCACCATCTCCACCACATCCATGGTCTCGGAGTCGGTGACCCGCATGCCGTTGACGAAGCGTGACTCGATCTTCAGCTTGGTCAGCAGGTCGCCGATCTGCGGGCCACCGCCGTGGACCACCACCGGATTGATGCCGACCTCCTTCATCAACACCATGTCCCGGGCAAAGGAGTCGATCAGGGTGTCTTCGGTCATGGCATTGCCGCCGTACTTCACGACGACGGTCTTGCCGGTGAAGCGCTGAATGTAGGGAAGTGCCTCGGAGAGCACTTCCACTACCAGGCGCGGATCACGGGTCGGTTGGGTCATGGTCATTCCTTGCGGGTACGGTAGACGTTGCCGATCACAGCGGCAGCGTCAGTGCTGGGTCGATTTGCTTCAGGGCGTCGGCAAAGCGGGCTCGGATACGTGCCAGCGCCTCGTTGCTCTTGCCCTCGAAGCGCAGCACCAGCACCGGTGTGGTATTGGAGGCACGGCAGAGACCCCAGCCGTCCGCATAGTCGACACGAATGCCGTCCAGGGTGGTCTTGACCCCGTCCTCGCCGAAATCGCCCTCCCGGGCCAGTCGCTCCACCAGGTCGAACTTGGTCTCGTCGGTCACCTGGATGTTGATCTCCGGCGTGCCGATATCCTGGGGATAGCGGGCGAAGAAGGCATCGGCGTCCTTGTCCTGCTTGGAGAGGATTTCCAGCAGCCGGGCGGCGCCGTAGATGCCGTCGTCGAAGCCGTACCAGCGCTCCTGGAAGAAGATGTGTCCGCTCATCTCGCCAGCCAGCAGGGCGCCGGTCTCCTTCATGCGCGCCTTGATCAGCGAATGGCCGGTACGCCACATCTCCGGCTCACCGCCGGCGTCGTCGATGACCCGGGCCAGGTTGCCCGTGCACTTGACGTCGAAGATCACCTTGGCGCCCGGGTTGCGCGAGAGCATGTCCTCGGCGAAGGCCATCATCAAGTGGTCGGGGTAGATCAGCTTGCCGGTCGGCGTGACCACGCCGAGCCGGTCGCCGTCGCCATCGAAGGCCAGTCCGATATCGGCACCGCTTGCCTTCACCTCGCGGATCAGGTCCTGGAGGTTCTCGAGCTTGCCCGGGTCCGGATGGTGGTTGGGGAAGGTGCCGTCGATCTCGGCGAACAGGGGGATGGTATCGGCGCCGAGCCGCTCGATCAGCTTCGGACCCAGCTCGCCGGCCACGCCGTTGCCGCAGTCCACCACCGCCTTGATCGGCCGTTCAAGCGTGATGTCGCCGAGAATGCGCTCCAGGTAGGCATCGCGCAGGTCGTCCTGGCGCACGCTGCCCTGACCCTCGCTGAGGTCGCCCGACGCGATGCGCCGGTAGAGCGCGGTGATCGCCTCGCCGGAGAGGGTCTCGCCGCCCAGCACGATCTTGAAGCCGTTGTAGTCTGGCGGGTTGTGGCTGCCGGTGACCATGACGCCCGAGGCGGTGCCTTCCAGAACGTGGGTGGCGAAGTAGAGTACCGGTGTGGGCACCATGCCGATGTCGATCACGTCACGGCCGGCGGCGGTCAGGCCGCGTGTCAGCGCCTCGCTCAGCCGGGGGCCGGAAAGGCGTCCGTCCCGAGCCACCACCACAGTGGATTCGTGACGGGCAGCGGCTTCCGAGCCGATGGCGCGACCGATCAGCTCGACGGTCTCCTCTGTGAGGGTGTCATCGACGATGCCGCGAATGTCATAGGCACGGAAGATGGAGGCCGGTACGGGGCTGTTCTTGACTGGGCTCATAGCGGTTCCTTGTCAGACAGGTGTGATTTCAAGTGCAGGTTGCGAAGACCCTGCCGGGCGGCCCGTTCCTTGGGACGGCCGACGCAGTGTTTCGATGATCAGATCAGCGGCGTCCCGAGCTGCCGAAGCCGCCTTCGCCGCGCAGGCTGGCCTCGAAGCCATCGACGATCTCGAGTTCGGCTTGCACCACCGGTACCAGTACATACTGGGCCAGACGCTCGAAAGGCTCCAGTACGAAGGTAGTGCTGCCGCGGTTCCAGGTCGAGATCATCAGCTCGCCCTGGTAGTCGGAGTCGATCAGCCCCACCAGGTTGCCGAGTACGATACCGTGCTTGTGACCCAACCCGGAGCGCGGCAGGATCAGGCCGGCGAGATTGGGGTCGCCGATGTGGATGGCGAGACCGGTACGCACCAGTTCGCATTGACCGGGTTCGAGGGTCAGCGGCGCATCGAGCAGTGCACGCAGGTCCATGCCGGCGGAGCCCAGCGTGGCGTAGCGGGGCATGTAGTCGTGCAGGCGCTCGTCGAGCAGCTTGACCGCAAGCCTGGGCCTGTCGGTCGGTGGGGTGACGGGCGATGTGGGCTGAGTCTCGGTCATCGTGGTTCCGTTGTGTGCGGCTACATTCGGTTTGCGTGTGTCGGGCTCAGTGCGTCGGGCCGTCGGGCAGGCAGCTCAGGGCGCGCCTCAAGATGGCGTCCGCCAGCCGTGTCTTGGTCTGGGGCGGCAGGTTTTCGCCGCCTTCGCCTTCGCCTTCCCGCCACAGCAGCAGGGCGGCATTGTCATCGGCACTGAAGCCGAGGCCTTGGGTAGAGACATCATTGGCGACGATCATGTCCAGCTGCTTGCGCGTCAGCTTGTCCCGGGCGTAGGCCTCCAGGTCGCGGGTCTCGGCGGCGAAGCCCACCACGAAGGGGCGGCGGCTGGCCGAATCGCGCTTGAGGGCGACATCGGCAATGATATCCGGATTCTTGATCAGCTTCAGCGTCAGGCCGTCCTCGCCTTCCTGCTTCTTGATCTTGTGCTCGGCGACCGCATCGACGCGGTAGTCGGCCACCGCGGCACAGCCGATGAAGATATCGCATGCGGCGACCAGGCCCCGACAGGCTTCCAGCATCTCCAGCGCCGTCTCCACGTCGATCCGTTCGACCCCCTCGGGTGTCACCTGGGTTACCGGGCCGCTCACCAGAGTGACTCGGGCGCCCAGCCGGGCGGCGGAAGCGGCCAGGGCATAGCCCATCTTGCCGGAACTGTGGTTGGAGAGGTAGCGCACGGGGTCCAGCGGCTCGCGGGTGGGACCGGCGGTGATCACGATATGCAGTCCCCGCGCCGGCAGCTCCTGCGGCGGCGTCTCGGTGGGCTGAGCAAGGAGTTCTGCAACGATAGCCTCGGGCTCCAGCATGCGCCCCGGCCCCACGTCGCCGCAGGCCTGGTCACCGCTGTCGGGCCCCAGCAGGCGCCAGCCATCCTGCTGCAGGCGCTCGGCGTTGCGCTGGGTGGCCACGTGGCGCCACATGGCCTGGTTCATGGCCGGCGCCATGACCTTGTCGGCCTCGCTGGCCAGGCACAGGGTCGTGAGCAGGTCGTCCGCCATGCCCGTGGCCAGGCGCGCCATCAGGTCGGCGGTGCCCGGGGCGATGAGCACGACATCCGCCCAGCGAGCGAGCTCGATATGGCCCATGCCGGCCTCTGCCTCGGGGTCGAGCAGCGAGGTGCGTACCGGCTCCCCCGTCAGCGCCTGAAGCGTCAACGGGGTGATGAAGGCCTGGGCGCCCTCGGTCATGACCACGCGCACCTCGCAGCCCGCCTGCTTTAGCAGGCGGGCGAGCTGAGCACTCTTGTAGGCGGCGATGCCGGCGCTGATGCCGAGCAGGATGCGTCGGCCGGCCAGCCTGGTGCCCGAAAGCGTTGACATGGCTGCTTCCTGAACTGAAATTCGACCGTCTACCATACCATCGAGAAGGGCTCGACGCAGCCGGGGTAATCTTTTGTGTTGTGTCTATAATGCCTTGTTATCAAGGATGCATGACGGGAGAAGACAGGGATGTCGATTCGTGACTGGCCCGAGGGCGAGCGCCCGCGAGAGAAACTGCTGGCGCTGGGCGCCGAGGCACTGTCGGATGCCGAGCTGCTGGCGATCTTCCTGCGGGTGGGCGTGGCCGGGCGTTCGGCCGTCGACCTGGCCCGCGACCTGCTGTCGGCGTTTGGCGGGCTGCGACAGCTGCTGGAGGCCGACCAGTCGCGCTTCTGCGCCGAGCGGGGCCTGGGCATGGCCAAGTTCGTCCAGCTGCAGGCGACCCTGGAGCTCTCCAAGCGCCATTTGGCCAGCCAATTGGCCCGCGGCGATGCCTTGACCTCACCGAGCCTGGTGCGAGCCTATCTGGCCGCACAGCTGCGCCACCTGGGGCATGAGGAGTTTGCGGCGCTGTTCCTCGACACCCAGCACCGGGTCATCCAGTTCGAGTCGCTGTTTCGCGGTACCCTCGACAGCGCTTCGGTGTATCCCCGGGAGGTGGCGCGACGCGCCCTCGAGCTCGGCGCCGGTGCCATCATCTTCGCCCATAACCACCCCTCCGGCGTGGCCGAGCCCAGCGACGCCGACCGCCGCATCACCCAGCGGCTGCGCGAGGCGCTGGGTCTTTTCGAGATAAGGGTGCTGGATCACTTCGTCGTCGGCGACGGAGAGGTGGTGTCCTTCGCAGAAAGAGGGTGGATCTAGGTGCGGAACCGGCTGCGCTCGGCCATGCGGCGTTGAACCTTGCCTGGTCTTCGCTCGCTCGGTTCGCTGGTCGGTCGGGGTGGGCATGAAAGCTTGCGGGAGTAGGGGGCAAAGAGTGTAGAATACGCGGCTGCTATTGCCTGACGGGGTGTACTCTGCTATAAAGTGCAGCCTTTGAATTCCCTTGGGTCAAATGACAACGGGCTCGTTCCCGGTTTGCCCGACAGGTTTTGAACACTCAGGTTGAAATCACCTGGCCAAGCGGTTGGAGGCTCCCATGTCCAAAGTATGTCAGGTTACCGGCAAGCGCCCGGTGACTGGTAACAACGTTTCACACTCCCAGCGCAAGACCCGTCGTCGCTTCTTGCCGAACCTGCACTCCCACCGCTTCTGGGTGGAGTCAGAGAATCGCTTCGTGAAGCTGCGCGTCTCTTCCAAGGGTATGCGTATCATCGACAAGAAAGGTATCGACGCTGTGCTCGTCGATCTGCGCAAGCGCGGCGAAGCCGTCTAAGCGATACAGTCCAGGGAGAGAGCAGTCATGCGTGACAAGATCAGAATGGTGTCCAGTGCCGGTACCGGCCACTTCTACACCACCGACAAGAACAAGCGGAACACCCCGGACAAGCTGGAAATGAAGAAGTTCGATCCGGTCATCCGCCAGCATGTGATGTACAAGGAAGCCAAGATCAAGTAAGCCTTGGTCGTCTTCCGCAGGTGTTCAAACCTGTTCTTCTGAACCCGGCTCATGCCGGGTTCAGGCGTTTGTGAAAACACCATTGGTGGGCGGCGTTGGGCAGCCCATCGACCAAGTTGAGCGAGCGACTTCATGCCCGAACTTCCCGAAGTCGAGACAACCCGCCGCGGCATCGCCCCTCACGTGGAGGGCCGCGAGATCGTGGAGGTGATCGTGCGCCAGGGACGCCTGCGAGTGCCGGTGCCCGACGACTTCGTCGACCGCCTGGTCGGGTCGCGCATCGGCCCCCTGGCTCGCCGCGCCAAGTACCTGCTGATACCGCTGCGGCCCGCCGAGACCGATACGCCCGGCGGGAGGCGCGAGGACGCGGGCGCAGCGGGAGTCGAAGTTCCGTCGAGCGGGACACTGCTTTGGCACCTGGGCATGTCGGGCAGCCTGCGTATCGCCCGACTGGGCGAGCTGCCGAAGAAGCACGACCACATCGACCTGGTGTTCGACGATGGCGGGCTGTTGCGCTACCACGATCCGCGTCGCTTCGGCTTCGTCGACTGGCTGGCCGGCGGGGTAGAGCAGGATCCGCGCCTGGCTCGCCTGGGGCCCGAGCCGCTCTCCGACCCCTTCGACGGGGAGCGGCTCTACCGGCTCTCGCGCGGCCGGCGCATGGCGGTGAAGCCGTTCCTGATGGACAACGAGGTGGTCGTGGGCGTGGGCAATATCTACGCGGCCGAAGCCCTCTTCCTGGCCGGTATCGATCCGCGCCGTGCCGCTGGGCGGATTTCGCTCGAGCGCTATGAGCGGCTGGCGGCGGCGGTTCGGGAGGTGCTGGCAGCGGCGATTACCCAGGGCGGCACGACCCTGCGCGACTTCGTCAGCGGCACCGGCGAGCCCGGCTATTTCAAACAGCGGCTCAACGTCTACGGTCGCCATGGACAGGCTTGCCGACGCTGTGGCGGCGAACTGCGACTGGTGACCCTGGGGCAGCGTGCCAGCGTTTTCTGTATCGAGTGTCAGCACTGATCGACGGCTGTCGTCGACCGGTACCATTTTTTCTGAACTTCCGGGTGCTGCCAGGCATCGCCCGCACTTGCCGAGAAGCATCATGACGAACAACGTGACCCAGAACCTGCGCCTGAAGAAGAACGCCGACCGCCGCCTCAAGGCCGGCCACCTGTGGCTCTACTCCAACGAGATCGACATCGAGGCGACGCCGCTGAAAGGCATGGAGCCGGGTGCACAGGTGATTGTCGAAGCCGCCAACGGCAAGGCGATGGGGGTCGCCTACGTCAATCCCAATTCGCTGATCAGCGCCCGGGTCGTCTCCCGTGACCCCAACATGCGCCTCGACCGCTCGCTGCTGGTGCATCGTTTCAACCAGGCGCTGGCGCTGCGCGAGCGGCTCTACGCCAAGCCCTTCTACCGGCTGGTGCACGGTGAGGGCGACCTGCTGCCCGGCCTGGTTATCGACCGCTTCGACGACGTCCTGGTGGTTCAGCTCAATACGCTTGGCATGGAGCGGCTCGGGGAGGAGGTCGTCGCTGCGCTGGACAAGGTGCTCTCGCCGCGGGTCATCGTGTTCAAGAACGACTCCTCTGGTCGTCGCCAGGAGCAGCTGGAACGCCAGGTCGAAGTGGTCAAGGGCGAACTCTCCGGCCCGGTGTTGATGGAAGAGAACGGCGTGCGCTTCAGCGTGCCGGTGCTCGATGGACAGAAGACCGGCTGGTTCTATGACCACCGCGCCAATCGCGCCTGGCTCAATGGCCTGGTGGCCGGCAAGCGGGTGCTCGACGTATTCAGCTATGTGGGGGGCTGGGGCGTACAGGCGGCGGCGAATGGGGCCAGCGAAGTGCTCTGCATCGACAGCTCTGCACAGGCGCTGGAGCATGTCGCCGAGAACGCGGCCCTCAACGGCCTGCAGGAGCAGGTGGCGGTAGGCGAGGGCGACGCCTTCGAGGCCCTGGCGGCCCTCAAGGCGGATGGCGAGCAGTTCGACGTCATCGTCCTCGACCCGCCGGCCTTTATCCGCAAGCGCAAGGACATTCCCAACGGCGAGCGCGCCTACGGCAAGCTCAATCGGGAAGCGATGCGTCTGCTGGGCCGCGATGGCCTGCTGCTCTCGGCCTCCTGCTCCATGCACCTGGCGCCCGAGCGGTTGATGGAAGTCGTGCGGGGCGCGGTGCGTCATCAGGACCGCCACGGCCAGGTCGTGTTCCAGGGGCATCAGGGGTCTGACCACCCGGTGCACCCGGCGATTCCTGAAACCGCATATCTGAAGGCGCTGGGTGTCCGCGTCTTCCGCGACTAGGTGTGCCATGACTCCTGAGTACGTCCGTGTCTTCGCCCACTCCAATGCGCTGCTGGTCAGCCACGTTCGCAACGTGCTGGCCGCGGCCGATATCCCGGTGGAGCTGCGCAACCTGACCCTGGGCGGCGGTGCGGGTGAGCTGCCCCTGGGGGAGTGCGAACCGGAGGTCTGGGTGGCGCCCCACAACCGTGCGCGGGCCGAGTCGCTGATACGGGACGCCATGGCGGACAGTGACGATCGCCCCGACTGGACTTGTCCGGGTTGTGGTGAAACCCTTGAGGGGGTCTTCGAGTCCTGTTGGCAGTGTGGAACGGCAAGGGAGTGATGGATGAGCCTGGATTGGGACCTGCCCACCCCGTTCGTGATCGATATCGAGGTCAATGCCACCGATATCGATGGTTATGCCCACGCCAATAATACCGCCTACCTGCGCTGGGTCGAGCGAATCAGCTGGGCGCATTCGGAATGCCTGGGCCTCGACCTGGATCGCTACCGGGCGCTGGACCGGGCCATGGCCGTGCATCGTCACGAACTCGATTACCTGGCACCGGCCTTCGAGGGTGAGCGCCTGAAACTGGCGACATGGATCGTCGGTTGCGACGGCCGCCTGACCCTGACTCGCCGCTTCCAGCTGATACGCCCGGCCGACGGCCGTACCCTGCTGCGGGCACGCACCCGCTTTGCCTGTATCGAGCTCTCCAGTGGCCGACCGCGGCGGCTGCCGGTCGAGTATGCGTCGACCTACGGCGATGCGCTCGTGGCCGAGTAAGCCTTTGTTGATTTCCTGATATACGCTTTCCTCATGAGATGATTTTCTGCACGAAAGCAGAGATTTGTGGATTTTTATCGTATTGATCCGTGGATACTTCGTGTATGGACTGGCTGTGCTGTAATGGAAGCCTAGAGCAACAATAACGCTGGCCAAGCCCCAGGAGTTCCCATGAAAATTGCCGTGCCGAAGGAAATCAAGAACCATGAATATCGCGTCGCCCTGACCCCGTCCGGGGCGCGGGAGCTGGTGGCCCGTGGCCACTCGGTTACCGTGCAGGCCGGCGCAGGCGAAGGTGCCGGTTTTCCCGATGCCAGCTACGAGGCGGCGGGCGCGAGTCTCGAAGCGAATGTGGACGCCGTCTGGCGCGACGCGGAACTGATCCTCAAGGTCAAGGAGCCCCAGGCCGAGGAAGTGGCGCGGCTGACGCGCGGACAGACGCTGTTCACCTACTTGCACCTGGCTGCGGAAGAGACGCTGACGCGCGGTCTGATGACGAGCGGCGCGACCTGCATCGCCTACGAGACAATCACCGACCATCAGGGTGGCCTGCCGCTGCTGGCACCGATGAGCACGGTGGCGGGGCGCATGGCAGTCCAGGCCGGCGCACACAGCCTGGAGAAGGCCCAGGGCGGTGCCGGTGTGCTGTTGCCCGGCGTACCTGGCGTGGCCCCGGGGAAAGTGGCGGTGATCGGTGGCGGGGTGGTGGGCGAGAACGCGGCGCGCATGGCCCTGGGCCTGGGTGCCGAGGTTACCGTGCTCGACAAGTCGATTGCGCGTCTCGAGGTGCTCGACGACCGTTACCAGGGGCGCATGAAGACGGTCTTCTCCACGGCCGATGCGATCGACGAGGCGGTGCGGCAAAGCGACCTGATCGTGGGCGCCGTGCTGATTCCCGGTGCCGCCGCACCCAAGCTGATCACTCGTGCGATGCTCGCCGACATGAAGCCGGGCAGCGTGCTGGTGGACGTCGCCATCGACCAGGGCGGCTGCTTCGAGACCAGCCATGCGACGACCCACGCCGAACCGACCTATATCGTCGATGGCATCGTCCACTACTGCGTGGCCAATATGCCGGGGGCGGTGGCCCAGACCTCCACGCTGGCACTGACCAACGCCACCATGCCCTTCGTCATCGCCCTGGCCGACAAGGGCTGGCAGCAGGCGCTTGCCGACGATGCGCACTTCCTGCCGGGGCTCAATGTCCACGACGGCCAGGTCACCTACCGTGCCGTGGCCGAGGCCTTTGGGCTGGAGAGCGTCGACCCCGTGCGCCTGGTGTAACAAATGTCTGCGCGAGCGAATCGCTGCGTTGCGCGGTGCTGGTGCGCCAGCCCGGTCGGAATCCTCACATATACCCCATTTGCTCCGGTTGACTCGAAGCCTTCGGCTTCTCGCTCCTTCGGAGCCATCCTGCGGATGTTTGTCGCTTCGCTCGGTTCTGTGCTCCGTGCGCCTTGCGCTTCATCTCGCTCGCCAATTTGTTCAGCGCTTCCCTAATTGCTAGGCGCCTAGACATTCCAACCTTGGTGAGCGGCGCCGGGGACAGGCCGTAGTGGAGGTCCGGTGCAATGGAAGGTCTCTTGCTCTTGTGGGGCAACAAGCCCAACTGGCTGTTTACGGCTGAGCCGCAGCCAGCGGGGCTGTTCCGGCGGCAAAGGTTGCCAATGAGGCGCTGTAAATCCTTCCCTGGACGCTACATTTGCCTTCCCTGGCAAATGACCTCATTGGCAACCTGCCCCCGGCGCCCCGCTATCCTGGCTAGTCGCCTTGATCGCCCCCTCGCGTTACCATAGCGGGCATTTCCGCTAGCAGAGTCCGCCTTTCATGAGTGCAGCATCCCAGAAGACACGCGTTCTCACCGGCATCACCACCACCGGTACCCCACACTTGGGCAACTATGTCGGGGCGATCAAGCCCGCCATCGCCGCGAGCCAGGATCCGAGCGTACAGTCCTACTACTTTCTCGCCGACCTGCATGCGCTGATCAAGTGCCAGGATCCACAGCGGGTGCAGGAGTCGCGCCTGGAAATTGCCGCCACCTGGCTGGCGCTGGGTCTGGATACCGACAATGCCATCTTCTATCGTCAGTCCGACGTGCCCGAGATTCCCGAGTTGACCTGGATGCTCTCCTGCGTGTGCGCCAAGGGGCTGATGAACCGCGCCCACGCCTACAAGGCGGCGGTGGCCGAGAACGAGGCGGCGGGCAACCAGGATCCGGACAAGGGCATCACCATGGGGCTGTTCGGCTATCCGGTCCTGATGGCCGCCGATATCCTGATGTTCAATGCGCACAAGGTGCCGGTGGGCCGCGACCAGATCCAGCACATCGAGATGGCCCGCGATATTGCCGGGCGTTTCAACCATCTCTACAAGGGCGACTTCTTCACCCAGCCCGAGGCGGTGGTGGACGACAACGTCGCCACGCTGAACGGCCTCGATGGGCGCAAGATGTCCAAGAGCTACAACAACACCATTCCGCTCTTCGTCGCCGAGAAGAAGCTGCTCAAGCTGGTGCGCAAGATCAAGACCAACTCGCTGGAGCCGGGTGAGCCCAAGGATCCGGACACCTGTACCCTGTTCCAGATCTACTCGGCCTTCGCCAGTGTCGAAGAGACGACGGCCATGCGCGCCGAGTACCAGGCCGGTATCGGCTGGGGCGAGGCCAAGAATCGGCTGTTCGAGATGCTCAACGAACAGTTGCGTGAACCCCGGGAGCGATATCTGGCGTTGATGGAGGACCCGGGACACATCGAGCGGGTGCTGCTCAAGGGTGCCGAGCGAGCGCGGGCCGAGGCGGCTCCCTTCATGGATCGCCTGCGTCATGCCGCGGGGCTTGGCCGCTTCGTCTGAGTGGAACCTCAGCTTACCGATCAGGGCGCCTCCGGGCGCCCTGTCTCATTCTGTGACGTGCTGGCGGACTTCCGTCGGGCTTGCCAAGCTTCAGGGGCGAATCGAGAGGAGAGGTTTGATGGCCACTGCAATGGATGTGAAGCGTCCGCTTCAGATGTCTGTGCTGCTGGGAGCGCTGCTGCTGGCGGTGGCACTGCTGATAGGGCTCGCCTTCGGCGTGCGTGTGGGAATGCTGATGGTCGTCGGGGGGCTGCTCGGCGTATCGCTCTACCATGCCGCTTTCGGCTTTACCGCTGCCTGGCGGGTGTTCATCAGCGAGCGCCGTGGCCGCGGCCTGCGCGCCCAGATGGTGATGCTGGCCATTGCCGTGCTGCTGTTCTTCCCCGCACTGGGTGCCGGCACCCTGTTCGGTCGCGAAGTGATAGGGTTCGTCGCGCCCATCGGCGTTTCGGTGGTGGTGGGCGCCTTTCTGTTCGGCCTCGGTATGCAGCTGGGCGGCGGCTGCGCCTCGGGCACCCTGTTCACCGCCGGCGGCGGTAATGCGCGCATGATGATCACGCTGGTTTTCTTCATCGTCGGTTCGTTAATCGGCACCGCCCATTTCTCCTGGTGGATGGCGCTCCCCGCTTTTCAGCCCGTCTCTCTGGTTCAGACCTTCGGTGCCGGTGGCGGCATCGCCGTGAGCCTGGCACTGTTCGGCGCCATTGCCGTCTTCACCGTATTCATGGAGAAGCGCCGCCATGGCCAGCTGGAAGACGTGCCGCGGATCAACCTGAGCGAGCGCCGTTGGCTCACAGGGCCCTGGCCACTGCTGCTGGGGGCGGTGGCCCTGGCGCTGCTTAACTTCGCTACCCTGGCCCTGGCCGGGCGCCCCTGGGGGATTACCTCGGCCTTCGCCCTTTGGGGTGCCAAAGGCTATGAGCTGCTGGGCGGCGATGTCAGCACCTGGAGCTACTGGCAGGCACCCGGTAATGCCGCGGCACTTCGCGCCAGCGTATGGAGCGATATCACCACGGTAATGAACGTGGGCATCATCCTCGGCGCCATGGTGGCGGCCACCCTGGCCGGTCGCTTCGCCCCCAGCTTTCGCATCCCACTGAGGTCGCTGGTCGCCGCAGTGATCGGGGGGCTGATGCTCGGCTACGGCGCGCGGCTGGCCTTCGGCTGCAATATCGGCGCCTATTTCAGCGGCATCGCCTCGGGCAGCCTGCACGGCTGGGTCTGGCTGGTGGCGGGCTTCGCCGGCAACATGGCGGGCGTCAGGCTGCGGCCCTTCTTCTTTACCGATGGGCCGAGCCAGCCGGCACGGGTAAAGGGGAGCTGAGCCGGGCGCCGTTGGGGGCCTGGCATGATAAAGTTGGCGCCAAGGCGCCGTTAGAGCGCCTATAGCCTGGATTCCAGTCAACGCATCGAGATCACAATGACCACCGAAACCAAACGCCCACTTTACATTCCCTATTCCGGCCCTTCGCTGCTCGAGATGCCGCTGCTCAACAAGGGCAGTGCCTTTTCCCGCGAGGAGCGGCTCGAGTTCAACCTGATCGGTCTGCTGCCTCAGAACGTGGAGACCATCGAGGAACAGGCCGAGCGGGCCTATCGGCAGTATCGGCAGTGTCACAGCGACCTGGATCGCCACATTCACCTGCGTGCCATTCAGGACGATAACGAAACCCTCTACTATCGACTGGTCTCAGAGCATCTCGAGGAGATGCTGCCGATTATCTATACCCCCACGGTGGGGCAGGCCTGTGAAGAGTTCTCCAATATCTATCGCAACCACCGCGGCCTCTTCATCTCCTACCCGGACCGGGAGCGGATGGACGACATCCTGCGCAGCGCGACCAAGGACAGGGTCAAGGTCATTGTCGTTACCGACGGCGAGCGTATCCTCGGCCTCGGCGATCAGGGTATCGGGGGCATGGGCATTCCTATTGGAAAACTGGCGCTCTACACCGCCTGTGGTGGCATCAGCCCGGCCTATACGCTGCCGATCATGCTCGATGTGGGCACCAACAATCAGACATTGCTGGACGACCCCATGTACATGGGCTGGCGACACCCCCGCATCTCCCAGGAAGAGTACGATGCCTTCATCGAGTCGTTCATCGCCGCGGTAAAACGCCGCTGGCCTCATGTGCTGCTTCAGTTCGAGGACTTCGCCCAGGCCAACGCGGTCCCGCTGCTGGAGCGCTATCGCAACGAGCTCTGCTGCTTCAACGACGACGTCCAGGGCACTGCCTCTGTCTGCGTCGGCACCCTGATGGCGGCCTGCCAGGCGCGCGGCGAGACCATGGCCGATCAGCGGGTGGTCTTCGTCGGTGCCGGTTCGGCGGGCTGCGGCATCGCCGAGCAAGTCGTGGTGGCGATGCAGACAGAAGGCCTTTCCGAGCAAACGGCGCGCAGTCGCGTGTTCATGGTGGACCGGGAAGGTCTGGTCACCAGCGACCAGAGCTGGCTGCGCGATTTCCAGCGGCGACTGGCGCATGACCCCGCCATGACCGAGGGCTGGGACGGTCAGGCGCTGGCCGAAGTGGCCCGCCGGGTGAAGCCAACCGTCATGATCGGTGTCTGCGGTCAGAAGGGCATCTTTACCGAAGAGGTCGTGCGTGCCATGCATGCTGGCTGCGAGCGGCCGCTGATCATGCCGCTCTCCAACCCCACCTCCCGTGCCGAAGCGACCCCTTGGGATGTACTCAACTGGACCGACGGGCAGGCCCTGGTAGCCACCGGCAGCCCCTTCCAGCCGGTAGTCTACGACGGCGAGACCTATCCCATCGCCCAGTGTAACAACGCCTATATCTTTCCCGGTATCGGCCTGGGTGTCGTGGCCAGTGGGGCCAGGCGCGTCACCGATGCCATGCTGATGGCCGCTTCCCGAGCGCTCGCGCGGGAAGCGCCGCTGGTCAAGGATGGCGAAGGCGCCCTGCTGCCGGCGCTTTCTCAGATACGTGAACTGAGCAAGGCCATTGCCTTCGACGTTGCCGCCCAGGCTCAGGGTGAAGGCGTCGCGCTCAAGACCGACGGTATCAAGTTGCGCCAGGCTATCGAGCGCAGCAGCTGGGAGCCGGAATACAGGCGTTACCGCCGCCGGTCGTTCTGAGCCGTATCCAAACCTCTGAGCCATGCCGAGCATCGGCGTGGCCTTTCCTGATCTCATGCCGGTCGACGCGCCGCGCGTAGCGTTGATCCAATGCAACGTGTCGGCCGGCAAGCGAACGCCAGCTGTTCTAGGCTGCGAAGTAAGACTGGCGATTTTCCAGGGAAGGCCAGCGGGGGGGAAGGTGGCTGAAGCAGACGAGGGGCAAGGCGTTGACGACTACATGGCACCCGAAATTCCAACCGACGAGGCGGCGCGGCTGGAGGAGCTGCATAGCCTCAAGCTGCTCGACAGCACATCCGACCTGCGCTTCGATCGCTATACCAACCTCGTCGCGGATATCTTCGACTTCCCCATCGTGCTGATTACCCTGGTCGATCGCGATCGCCAGTGGTTCAAGTCCAGCTGTGGGTTGAGCATGCGTGAAACCAGCCGCGACATTTCGTTCTGTGCCCACGCCATCAATGCCCAGAGCGTCATGGTGGTACCCGATACTCATGAAGATCGACGATTCGCAGGCAATCCTCTGGTCACGGGCGATGCGTGTATCCGCTTCTATGCTGGCGCCGTGGTCCATGGTCCTTCCGGCCAGCCGCTGGGCACCCTCTGCGTGCTCGACCGAAAGCCTCGCTCGTTCGACGAAGTGAAGTGCCGCCGTCTCAGGGAATTTGGTGATCTGCTCGAAAGTGAAATCGCCCACCGTAATGATCTGGAAAAACTGCGGGCCTCGATTCAGTTTTCAGCCTATTACGACCCCCTCACCGGCCTGGCCAATCGCCGCCTGCTTCAGGATCGCCTTAGTCAGCTGATCGAGTGGGCCGATTGCGAGCAACGCACCGTCGGTGTGCTTCTGTTCAATATTTCCGGCCTGCGCTTGATCAATCAGAGCTTCGGTAGCGAGGTCGGCGACGACCTGCTCTGCCAGTTTGGTGAGCGACTCAAGACCCTGTGTCCGCCGGGCGGTACCCTTGCACGCCTTCAGGCTGATGAATTCATCATCTGTTTCTCCCCTTACAAGGGTGATGATCGTTACATCGATGCCAAGGCCAGTCACGCCCGAGAACAGCTAAGTCGCCCCTTTCTGGCTGGCGGACGCCAGCACTACCTGCAAGTCAAGATCGGTGCCAGCGTCTTTCCGCAGCATGGCACGACGCAGGCGGGGCTGATTGAGCGGGCATCGGCGGCAATTCGTTTCACGGCTAGTGGAGAAACGCCGGGCATCTGTTTCTTTACCCATGAGGAGGCGCTGGATATCTCGGAGCGGCTGAAGATCGAGTCACGACTTCAGGTCGCTCTGGAAAATCGAAGCCTGGAACTGGTCTTTCAACCCATCATCGATCTTTGGACCGGTCGTATTGCTGCTGTGGAAGCGCTTTGTCGCTGGCAGGATGCCGAATTGGGAAGAGTGGGACCGGACCGCTTCATCCCCATTGCCGAACAGAGCGGATTGATCTACCTGCTGGGACGCTGGGTCCAGCAGGCGGCCTGTGAACAGATTCGACAGTGGCAGCAGCTGAGCCAGTGCCGGGTTCCAATTGCCATCAATGTGGCCGCAGCGGAGCTTCAGCACCCGGATTTTGCCCGAGACCTGCTGGCTAAACTGGATAGCGAGGGTATCGAACCCGATCTGCTCTGGCTTGAAGTCACGGAGCACTCCCTGGTGTCGGACAGCCCGTTGCTGGCTCGCAATCTGGCGCTACTGACACAGGCGAATATCCATTTGAGTATCGATGACTTCGGCACCGGTTATTCGTCCCTCTCCTACCTCTGCCGCCTTCCTATCAGTGGCCTGAAGATCGACCGAGCTTTCATCGAACGATTGCCGGATGGAGAAAAGGAGTTGGCACTTGCTCGGTCGATCATCCGTATGGCAGAAGCATTCGATATCGAGACGGTGGCAGAAGGGGTGGAAACGCAGCAACAGCTGGCATGCTTGGTTGAGCAGGGGTGTCGGTTTGCCCAAGGTTTCTACATTGCCCGACCTGTACCGCCCGGGGAAATACCCGCCTTGTGTCGGCGTGTGTTGGTGAACGGCCTAGGTACACCGGACTCTCCCGGTAAGCGATAGCCAAACTGACAAAGGACCTGCTTGCAGAACCACATGGCCCCACCGGGAGGCCGGTGGGGCCATGTGCCTTCAGGTGGGGCTGCTCATGCCATCAGGCGGTCCCGATCATCCTCCGCAACACGTAGTGGAGGATGCCGCCGTGGCGGTAGTAGTCCAGTTCGTTGGTGGTGTCGATACGACACAGGGCCTCAAGCGTCTTCTCGCCCCTGTCGCTGCGCACTGTTACCCTGACCTTGCCGCCCGGGGTGAGGTCGGCCAGGCCTTCGATGGAGATCGTCTCATCGCCGGTCAGGCCCAGCGTCTTGCGATCCTCACCTTCCGGGAACTGCAATGGCACCACGCCCATGCCGATCAGGTTGGAGCGGTGGATGCGCTCGTAGGATTCGGCAAGTACGGCGCGTACGCCGAGCAACCGCGTGCCCTTGGCCGCCCAGTCGCGGGAGGAGCCGGTGCCATACTCCTTTCCGGCTATCACCACCAGTGGGGTGCCTTTCTCCTGGTACTTCATGGCCGCGTCGTAGATCGCCATCTGCTTGCCCGAGGGCACATGACGGGTCTCGCCGCCCACCACGCCGTCGAGCATCTCGTTCTGGATGCGCACGTTGGCGAAGGTGCCGCGCATCATCACCTCATGATTGCCGCGACGTGAACCGTAGGAGTTGAAGTCCACCGGCTTGATGCCACGCTCCTGCAGGTAGCGCCCCGCCGGGCTGTCGGGCTTGATCGCACCGGCCGGCGAGATGTGGTCGGTGGTCACCGAGTCGCCCAGGACGGCGAGGATATGGGCATCCTTGACGTCTTCGATGGGGTCCGGGTCGCGCCCCATTCCCTCGAAGAAAGGCGGGTGCTGGATGTAGGTGGAGTCCCTCGACCACTCGTAGACCTTGCTCTGGGGCACCTTGAGTGCCTTCCAGGTATCGTCGCCTTCGAACACCTCGGCGTACTCGCTGCGAAACATCGAGGTCTTGACCTTCTCGACGGCGGTGGCGATATCTGCCTGTGAGGGCCAGATGTCCTTCAGGTAGACCGGGTTGCCGTCCTTGTCCTCACCCAGCGGTTCGTTGGAGAGATTGAGCCGGACGTTACCGGCCAGGGCATAGGCGACCACCAGTGGTGGGGAGGCTAGCCAGTTGGTCTTCACCAGCGGGTGAATGCGCCCCTCGAAGTTACGGTTGCCCGAGAGCACCGAGGCGACGGTGAGGTCGCCATCCTCGATCGCCTTCTCGATGGGCGGCGGCAGTGGGCCTGAGTTGCCGATGCAGGTGGTGCAGCCATAGCCGACCAGGTTGAAGCCCAGTGCATCGAGGTCATCGCTGACCCCGCCGGCCTCCAGGTATTCGGTAACCACCTTGGAGCCCGGCGCCAGGGAGGTCTTGACCCACGGTTGGGTCTTGAGTCCGCGGGCCAGGGCGTTGCGGGCCAGCAGGCCTGCGGCCATCATCACGCTGGGATTGGATGTGTTGGTGCAGGAGGTAATGGCGGCGATCACCACGGCGCCGGGGTGGAGCTTGAACGATTCGCCCACGTACTCGACGGGTTGGCTGTCATGGTGTTCGTAGCTGTCATGGACACCGACGGCGGTCTGGCCGCCCTCGGACATCAGCTTGCCGTTTTCGGTGAAAGAGGAGGGCTTCTGGCCCTCGTCCCCCATCAGCTTGGCGAAAGCCTGGGGCATGTCTTTCAGCGCCACCCGGTCCTGGGGGCGCTTGGGCCCGGCCAGGCTGGCCTCGACCTCGTCCATGTCCAGGTGCAGGGTGTCGCTGAAGATCGGTTCGTGGGCGGGCTCGCGCCAGAGGCCCTGCGCCTTGCAGTAGGCCTCGACCAGTGCGATCACGTCGTCGTCGCGGCCGGTCAGGCGCAGGTAGTTGAGGGTTTCCTCGTCCACCGGGAAGAAGCCGCAGGTGGCCCCGTACTCCGGCGCCATGTTGGCGATGGTGGCGCGGTCGGCCAGCGGCAGGTCGGCCAGGCCGTCGCCATAGAACTCGACGAACTTGCCGACCACGCCGCGGTTGCGCAGCATCTGGGTGACGGTCAGCACCAGATCGGTGGCGGTAATGCCCTCCCTGAGCTTGCCGGTGAGCTTGAAGCCGACCACCTCGGGGATCAGCATCGATACCGGCTGGCCGAGCATGGCGGCCTCGGCCTCGATGCCACCGACGCCCCAGCCGAGTATCCCCAGGCCGTTGATCATCGTGGTATGGGAGTCGGTGCCCACCAGGGTGTCGGGGTAGGCGAAGCATTTGCCGTCTTCTTCCTTGGTCCACACCGTCTTGCCCAGGTACTCCAGGTTGACCTGGTGGCAGATACCGGTGCCCGGCGGCACGACGCGAAAGTTATCGAAGGCGTCCTGGCCCCATCGCAGGAATTCGTAGCGCTCCCGGTTGCGCTCCATCTCGATGGCCACGTTGTCGCGAAACGCGGTGGGATTGCCGAACTTGTCGACCATCACGGAGTGGTCGATGACCAGGTCCACCGGCGACAGGGGATTGATGCGTGCCGGGTCTTCGCCGAGTGCTTCCACCGCCGCCCGCATGGAGGCCAGGTCCACTACGCCAGGTACCCCGGTGAAGTCCTGCATCAGCACACGCGCCGGGCGATAGCCTATCTCGCGATCGGAGCGGCCCTGCTGCTGCCAGTCGACCAGGGCCTGCAGGTCCTCTCGGGAGACGCTGTCGGCGTCGGAAAAGCGCAGCTGGTTTTCCAGTAGAATCTTCAGGGTCATCGGCAGGCGGTCGATGTTGCCCAGCGCCTCGGCTGCCTTCGGCAGGCTGTAGTAATGATAGGTGGTGCCGTTCGCGTCCAGCGTCTGCCGGGTATCCGGTATCTTGTCACGGCTCATGAAAGCCTCCTGTCACGGTAGTGAACGGTCCTTTACTTAGAACTCGTGTTTAGAACATGGTCATCATAGGCTGCCCTTTCAAGCACTGCCCAAGCTTTCTATGCTGAACGAAAGTTCGTTGTGTGGTGCTGATGTTCCGCCGCAAGGAGGGGCTGGCGCCCAGGGAGACTCCGTTATGAATGAAGAGCGCCTCGATACGCGGTCGGTACACTGCCCCTACTGCAACATGCCCTTCGAACTGCTGGTGGATGCCTCGCAGGGGAGCCACGAGACCTGGGAGGACTGCCCCTACTGCTGTTCACCCATCCAACTGCGCATTGTCGTCTCACCCATCGATGGTGAACTGGAGGATGTCCTGGTGGGGCGTGACGACGAGGTCCTCTAGCGGGTCGTTGCCGGATGCGCCGCCCGGGGGTTGGGCTGCTACAATGGGTCTCTTTGCTTTCGGGGGTCCGGCGCTGGCGGTTGCCATGCCGCAACGACAGGGCCGGCAACCGATACTCATCTATCCAGCGAGTCACGAGGTTCTCCATGAGCGAAGCGCGTCACGAACGCCTGATTATTCTCGGCTCCGGCCCGGCCGGCTATACCGCCGCGGTCTATGCTGCCCGTGCCAACCTCAAGCCGGTACTGATCACCGGGATCCAGGCCGGCGGCCAGTTGACGACCACCACCGACGTCGACAACTGGCCCGGGGACGATGCCGGCGTTCAGGGCCCCGAGCTGATGGAGCGCATGAAGCGCCACGCCGAGCGTTTCGATACCGAGGTGCTGTTCGATCACATCCATGAGGTGGAGCTGCGCCAGCGCCCCTTTACCCTCAAGGGCGACAACGGGGCCTATACTTGTGACGCACTGATCATCGCCACCGGCGCCAGCGCCCGCTACCTGGGGCTGGAATCGGAGCAGAAGTTCATGGGGCAAGGGGTCTCGGCCTGCGCCACCTGCGACGGCTTCTTCTATCGCAATCAGGAGGTTGTCGTGGTGGGCGGCGGCAACACCGCCGTGGAGGAGGCGCTCTATCTATCCAATATCGCCTCCAAGGTGACCCTGGTGCACCGCCGCGACACCCTGCGCGCCGAGAAGATCCTGCAGGACAAGCTGCGCGAGAAGGCCAAGAACGGCAACGTGGTACTCGAGTGGAACCATGTGCTGGAGGAGGTGCTGGGTGACAATACTGGTGTCACCGGGGTGCGGATCACGTCCACCCAGGACGGCAGCACCAAGGAGATTGTCGCGCCGGGCCTGTTCATTGCCATTGGCCATAGCCCCAATACGGGCATCTTCGAGGGACAGCTGGACATGGCTGGCGGCTACATCAAGGTGCAGTCGGGCCTGGCGGGCAACGCCACGGCTACCAGCGTGCCGGGTGTGTTTGCCGCCGGCGACGTGATGGACCATGTTTATCGGCAAGCCGTCACCTCTGCCGGTACCGGCTGCATGGCGGCACTGGATGCGGAGCGTTATCTGGACGAGCTGTAACGATCCAATACACTCAGTGGCGCTGGTCCTCGAGTCGGCCAGTGCCTGCTTGGGTGTCTGTAGCCGCGCCTCGCTCGCCTTTACTTTGGACTGGTCCTACGGGACAGCTCGTCAAGCGCCTTCACGCCTTCCAGTGCCGCAGAAACGGCTTGCCGAAAGACTTTGCTTTTTGCCTCGACCTGTTCGTCTTCTCGAGAGAGGCGCTCCTTGGTCCTGGAGAGGAGGGTTGTACTCTCGGGGAGGGCGGCGCGGGCCTCGGTAACGAACTTGGTGTTGTCCATGTGTTTCAGTGCCTCCCGGCGAGTCTCGGAAGCGCGACTGAAGCTGTCTTCGATCTGACTACCGAGGGCCTGAAGGCGCAGCGCTGTCTCGCCCATCAGGCCTTTACCGTCAGCGTCGGCGGTGCTGACATCTTCAGTATGTGTCAACCCGCTGAGGGTGGGCACGACAATTCGTCTACCGGCATGGAAACCCCCTGCACTGGAAAGCCGCGGGTTGGCTGCAATCAGTGCGGCCTCGGCGCGGTGCTGGAGATCGGTGCTACCGCGGCCCTCGATCCTGTAAAGACGGCGGGCCAGCGTGGCGATGGTGCGTTCGCGGCCGAGAGTGGCAATTTTGGTCGGCATGACCATTCCCTCCGGTCAAGCATTCAAGTTGAGCGCCGCGAAGGGCGCGGGCAGGCCACCGGGATGGACGATGATCGCGGCGGAGGTGATATTGCCGATGGGCGTGGCGGCGCCCTCGCGGCCAGTGACGATGCGCAGCGAAGTGGATTCGCGGTTAAAGTGGGTCAAGTTGTTGCCCGCCGCGGATACCCGCGGTGCGGCCAGAAACACCAGCTCGCGTATGGCGATTTCGCCGGGCAGATTGCATTGGTTGTTGGCGAAAGAGAGTCCGGTAGAAGCGGGATCGACAATGGTCACCATTGCGCTGAGGAGGTTCCGCGCGGATCGCGCGTGGTTGCCGATACACGTCATCTGAGAGGGTGATACGGGAAGGATAGCCGCGAAGTGCCCAGCGGATACAGTCCAGGTCTCTTCCCCAACATTGAAATAGATCAGCTCAGTGGCCTCGAAAATGGGTATCGCAGCAGTGAAGCCATTCGCGGGTGTGCCCAGGTCGTCGCCGAAATCGTCAATCGGGGCACCGACCAGGATGGCTCGCCAGTCGACCTGTTCCTCGCCTTGTTGGGGGTCCCCCATAATGCGGTTCGAGCCGATATTCAGGCCGAGAAAAGGCTGCCGGGCGAGGATCCCGACCGATGAGCTCTCAGGCAGGTTGCCGCCGATTTCCGACACGACATTGGACGATATGTCCACACTGCCGACACCCTGGATACCAATGCCGACGTAGCGCTGGCCGGAGAAACCTGCTTCCCCCACACGACGGATCGAGTTGCCGATCACCTGGCCGGATTCGACCGAGGTTAGCGCAATGCCGATGGCGGCATCCAGGCCCGCATTGATTCCGACCCGTTCGACCGCGTTGTTATCGATGGCGAGGTGACGAATAGTGGCGTCGGGACTGGTGGTGATACCCGCCTCTGCACTGTCGCGAATGATGTTGCGCTTGATGAACAGGGTGTCGTGTGCTCCGGCGATACGGATACCCGTGCCGCACTCGAAGATGGTATTGCCAATGATCTGGGCGTCGGTCAGCGTTTCGGGCAGGATGCTCGGGGCGAGGAAGATGCCGTCGCCGCCCCCCTCATTACCGCCGGATATCTCGCAATCCTGCACCCGTGTGGTGCCGGCTGAAATATTCACGGCGGTGCGGTTGGCGACGACTATGCTGCCGTCGATTGACAGGGATGCCGCAGGGAGTTCGGCCCAGTTGATGCGGATGCCGCCCCCGGTCGAAAAGACCAGGTTGCGCGACAGCCTGGCAGCGGAGATATTCATTGCCGCGCGGTCGATGCGCACGGCGTCGCGACCGCCGAACAGAATGCAATCGAGTGCGCGCAACTCGGCGAAGGCGGCGAATGGCAGGTCGCCGTCCTCATCGAGTTCGTAGGAGGAGCGCGAACCGAGCGCGTGAGGTGCTATGGAGACGCATTCCTCGACTTTGGTGCCGAGCTGGACGCCATCGAGTGCGATGCCGAAGTCGAAGCGATCTTCCGGAGTTGCCGATGCCACAAGCACGGCGAGCCGGCGCAACGCCAGAAGCGAAGTGCTGACTGCCACAACCCCGTGCACCGGCAGCGAAGCGCCATCATCGCCGGTTGCCGGGGCGACGAGGAGGGTGAAATCCTCGAGTTCGATATCGCTGCAGGTTTCGATCCTCAGGGCCCCGCCTGCGCCCTGGTACACGAGCATGGTGCCGAGTCCCTGGCCGACCATGCGGATGGCGTTGCGGTTGGACAGGAGCACCGGCTGGTGTAATACATAGGTGCCGGCCTCGAGGCACACGGTACCACCCGCCGCGCCGATCTGGCCGATGGCATCTTGAATGGTCAGCTCTCCGGAAGTGTGTCCCTCGGCGGTGACGCATACGGTGCAGGCGCAGCCTTCACCCGCCTCGAACAGGGGGGGCCAGAAGCTGCGGCAGTCGAGCACGGAGGCAGCCCCGTCTTCCTGGCGCAAGATGGCGAGGCGGCTGTAGTGGCCCTGGACGCCGTCCGGAGGCGCTGCGTGGAGGGTTTCGATCTGGGTACCCGCGGTGCGCGCGGCAAACCGCCAGTGGTCCATCTCGCGGTAACCGCCGGGTCCCGCGGCGGTAGAGAAGGAGGCCGTGATCCCGCTTTCCAGTACGACGGCGCGGTCGTCGGGGGGCACCGGAATCAGCCCGTTGGAGTCCTCGGTGTCGAGGTCTATCCACACGCTGCCGTCGTCTAGCCGAACGACGCCCTGCTGGTCCCAGCGGATAAGCCGGGTATGCCGTGTGGCCACCGTGTCACCGTCCATGCCCGAGGGCAGCAGGTCGGCCTCGATGGCGTTCTCGAACTCGATCTCGCGGGTCTCAGGATCGACATCGGCCACACGCAGCATCTGGCCCGAGCGGTGGTTCAACTCGCGGTGATCATCGGTGATCTCGGCCCAGTCGCCCGGGCGGAAACGCAGTACCTGGTCGCGGCCGATGCGGCCGACGGTGACACTCTCTGTATCCTCGGCGATCGATACCACCGAGGCTCGGACCGAGGCGTTCTCGCGGCTGAACTTGAAGAGGGCCTCTCCCTGGGACGGCGGGTTGCCATCATCATCCGGTTCGCCGGTGGAGTGGATCTCGATTCGGTAAAACTGGTTCTCGATGCCGGAGTAGCCTTCGGTCGGTGGTACCAGGCAGGGGTCTTCCGGGTCCTCGATGTCGATGGTGCCTGTGGTCAGCCGCGCGGTGGAGGGTGCGATCTCGTCGAGCCAGCCGCCGAGTTCTGCGTCGGACGTGGCGCAGGTGGCGGCGTCGCCGATATCCGGCAGAACGCGGACCTGCCACACGGACTGCCATCGCGTCGTTGTGTCGAGCCCGTCGAGGGCGGGCTCCAGCAGGCCGGTAAATTCAGTGGGGGTAATCTCTCGCTGCCAGCTCACAATATAGACGAGGTGGGTGCCGGCCTGGGGCAATTCTTGGGGGGTGGGCCAGTAGGGTTGGTCGAAGTAATCGATATAATCGCCCGCAGGCGGTGCGATCATCTCGTCGAGTACGCCTTCGGGGCCGCCTGCCCCGGGGCGCGTGCGGTCGAAGATGGGGTCGGGCAGGGAGGTGTCACCGTCATCGAAATTGGCCGAGCCGTGGCACTCCAGGAGCTTGCCGTACTGGTAAAAGCGGCCACGGCCAACTTCGAGGCCGGTATCCGTCAGGCGGATTTCGAAGCCGAGCGGCGTTTCCCGCGGGACCACGGCGCGGCCGATGGTGTCCACCGTTCCCGCGCGGATGCGGCGCTCGAACATTGTCACCAGTTCGTTCCAGTCGCTGTCGAGCACTGCACGGCCCTGCTGCAGGAATACCCCGGCATAATCCCGCAGGGCATCGAAACTGTCTCTGCTGTAGTCACCGCTCATGGAAGTTTCCTCCTTTCCAAGCTGATACGTTGCAGAAAATTATGTTTCGTAGAAGATCCCCGCTTCCAGGCCGAAACGCAGGTACTCCTCCAGCCGGATACGCAGGTTGGCCTCGCGTTGTGGCGCGGCGAGGAGATGAAAGGCACCCATTTCACCCTCGTCCGACGCGCCGGTGCGGATCTCCAGTGGGCTGGCGAGGCGAAGCTGGGCATAGGCGGGTTGACTGGCGCTTTGCGCCTCGAAGCCCGGACGCATTCGGCGGAGGATTCGGGAGTGGATCAGTGCCCTTTCCGCGGCGGTGATGGATCCGCCGGCTTTGGCTTCCGCCGTGGCCACCGCCTGGTCGATGGCGAGTTGCGGCTGGCAGCGGTAGCGGCGCGGGGTCACTGAGGCCTGCGGTACAAAGCTGAAGCGCATGCAGCCCTGCTGCCGCCGCAGGGCGCGGACCGGTGCGCTGCCGTCGGTGGTTCGCGCGTGCAGTATGGCGTTGGAAACCAGCGGGAAGCTGCGCGCGAACAGGCGGCCGATGATGGTGCTGGCGACAATCGTCAAGGCACCCGCGGGGTCGCCTTCGCCGGAGGGGCCGGATATGGCGAGCCCCTCTGCGCTGTTGCGGGCCGGCAGTGCGGCGGCGTCGACGATGCTGTCGCGGATATCCGCGTTGGTGGATTCATGCATGCGGATCGGGCCACAGATGGCGCGGTCGATGGTGAGTTCGAGGCCGCTGGTGGTGACTGCCAGGCTGGTGGCGCCCGGGCTCTGGGGATCGCCAGCGGCAGTGAACGCGAGGCCGGGGATCAGGGTCAGGTGGCGCAGGGTCATGGACTTGGGCGATTCGCCGTCCCCGGTGGGCAGAATCTCGATGGGGAAGCCCTCGATGACCAGGCCGTTGAGCACGATCCGCGACTCGGCGCCGCCGGTGATCTGTATGGCGGCGGGCGGGCGCAGTATGGGGCGTACGTTGTTGGCCGCGCGCAAGATCAGTTCGACATCGGGCTCGACCGCGATGGCGAGGCTCTCGGCGAACACATCCGAAGTGGTGATCTCGACGATTCCGCCAGTGGGCGCTACGGCGTCGATGGCGCTCTGAAGATTCGGATGATCGGGGCTGGGATAGCGTATCAGCGTCTGCCCGGGATGGCGCTTCAGGGTGGACGCGCGATTGTACTGGCCGCCGCCGATACGGGCGGGGAAACCGGCGTGGAAACGGGTGCGCACCTCCCCGGGTTCCTCGAGGGGAAAAGCGATACGGCCCAGCGCGGGATCGACGCGCACCGGTGCGTTGTTTCCGGGGATGGCGTCGTGGGGCGAGTGGTTCCAGCCCGGCCCGTCATTGGAGAGATCGCAGGCCTGGATATGCGCCAATGGCACCGGTTGATCGTCCACGAAGATCTCGAAGGCGCGGCCGGGGCCGTACCAGAGAGAGGGATCGGCGTGCAGCGTGCGGCGGGAGATATCGCCGGGCACATGCTCGGGGCGCGAGATCGAGGTGATGCTCTGCTCCGGCTGGGGCAGATTCACCAGCTGGCGCGGCGCACCCAGTGGATCGAAGAGGTAGCGGCGGCCGTCCCATTCAGTCGCCGGCACGTGGATGTGGGGCATGGGGATCAGACGCCAGAGGAAGAGTCCGATATTGGCAAAATTGTGTTTGCCACCGAGGCTTCTGCGTGACCGGGTCTGCTGGATCGAACGGACATCCACCGTGTGCGAGATGTTGTCGAAGGCGCGACCCAACGGCTCCAAGTCCAGCGGATCGCGCAGGTCGGGCGTCAGGTGGTGGGCCGGCCGTACCTGGTTCATATGCTGGCAGGTGGCGGTGGTCTGGAAGAACTCCACCACATGAGCGGGCCAGCCGGTGACGTCGCGGGCCAGGGCTTCCAGCACCGCGGCGGTGCCTTTGCGACGGCGGTAGCCGATGGTGTTGGCGACTTCGGCGCGGTTGCTGATGTCGGCACCCTCGAATTCGTAGAGCGCCCGGTAGCCGATAGTGCCGCCGATATAGGGCGAAGCCCAGTCGGCGCAGGTTTCGATAAACAGGTTGTCGAGCAATTGCTCGATATTCTCCTCGACCACTGCCCCCTCACGGGCGAGGACCGCGACCAGTGCCCTGAGCGGCTCACCTTCATCGGCGTCGCGCAGCCGATGGACGGCGGGCAGCAGTCGGTACAGGGCTTCGGGGGTGATCCGGTTCATGCCATCAGCTCCAGCTTGTCCAGCGGGCCCGGGGCCAGGGTGAGTATCTCGGCCGGCAGCAGCGTGCCGTCTGCGCCCAGGCGCGCGCCCAGGGAAAGCAGGCGCGCATGGGCGATCGGCAATGTCTGCGGGCTGCTGGTGCGGTACAGCCGGTCGATGTCGACCGCCCTCAGCCCCTCCACCTTGTGCGCGGCGGCGGCGACTTCAGAGAGACTCAGCACCTCGCCGAAACCGCGGCTGGCGAAGGAGAATGCCCGGCGCAGCCGCTGTTCGGTGGCGGCGAGCACGGTTTCGCTGTCGTAGGCGCTGTCCACCGCGACCTTGAGCCCCACCCGGAAACTGGCCGGTTGGTAGGAAAGCAGGTCCACGCCCACCAGCGGGTCGCCGAGGTTGCGCAGTGCGTCGAGAAGATTGCTGAAGGTGGCGGAGCGGGGCGCAATAGTGGCGCCGCCCTCGCCGGCGATGGTGACAAGAATGCGTCTTGTCTCCCCCTGCCAGACCCAGCGGGCCTCGGCCCTGGCGATGCCGGGGAAGCTGAGCGCGAAATCGCGATAGTCGGTGAGCGAGACCACCCGGCCCAGGGTGAGTGTAAATAAGGACGCGTTGATACGGGCCTCTTCGGTGGCTTCGGGATCGGCGCCCCCGGCTGCGGGCAGCGGGTTGTCGGTCGCCTTGAGTCCGAGCGGGCGGTCGAGAGGCAGCGTCAACTGCCCCGCACGCAGGTTGCCGTCGCGCCCCAGGCCGCGGGAGTGCTCGACGACGATATTGTCGCGGCCAGCGGGAGGGCGGGCGCCGGAGATGCCGTCCCCAAATTCGATCACCGTCTTGCCCTCGTCCGTGAGCGAGGTCTTGTAGACCCGGGCTGCTGCGCCGCGCTGGTAGAGGTCGGGGACCTCCCGCCATTCCACGCCATCGATACGCAGCTGCAAGGTGCTTTCGACACCGGTCTCGGTGGGGGCCAGGCGGTGGGTGACGGGGGCCTGCTTGAGCTGGAACTTTTGGTAAGGTGAAGATGGATTGCCGCTACCGAGTATCTCGGCGGCCGCCTCGCCGTGGGCGGCGCGGACGACATTGGCGTGGATGCGCAGGCTGGTGCGGTCGAAAGCGGCGCCGAGAGGTTCCGCCAGCTCCAGGCGGGAGTGGCTGGCGTCCACGGCGACGATCCGCTCCAAGGTGGCGGCGAGCGCGATTTCCTCGGAGTCTTCAGGCGCGGCAACCGGCTCGAGCGCGGTGGGCGGCTCGACGGCGGTACCGATAAAACCGGTTTCATCACGCAGGTGAAAACGTAGAGCGGCCCCTTGGGGGACAGGGTCATCCATCAGCGTGACAATTGCACCTCTGGTGACTCCGCGGATGGCACCGTCATCCGCTGTCAGACCGACAACCTGAGCCGTCACCCGTAGCTGCGCCCGGAGTCCGCGGAGGATCAGCTTGCGCCCCTCCGGCAGGTCATCCATTGCCTGATCGAGTTCGATCTTGTCGCCCGCCACCCATGTGTCGAGTGGGGTCTCGGCGAGCGGAATTTCCTGGCTTCCGCCGTACACCGCAACACGCCGGTATTGTTCCGCGAACGAAGATATCTGACCGGACTTGTCCAGAGTCAGGCGGGTCGTGCGCCCGCCTATCGCATATCTCGCCTCGGTGTCCGCCTTGGCATCTTCTATCCGGTACAGCTCTTCGAGGCCGGAGCGGAGTGAGAGCAGTGCCCAGCTGTGGGGGACAAACGGCTTGTAGACCGTATCGAGCGTGATCCCTGTGCCCGCGGCAAGTGTGAAGTGCCAATCTCCCGGGTGTTCGGGGATACCGCGAATGACCGATGGTGACGGTTCGGGGATCGGCTCTCCTGGCTCGATGATTGGAAGTTCATCGCTGATAAAGCCGAAGCTTTCCCGAATTTCCTCTGACAGAACCCGGGGATGTGGCGCGTTGTGGCCGAACAGTGAGGCCCGTTCGCGCAACTGATAGAGCGTCAGACCGGGGGTCGGTTGATTGCCCGCAGTCGCCACGCTGTCGAGAGCCGTGTTCCAGGTGATGCGGGTTCGCTGGCCGTCGGCGGCGGTTTCCACCGAGGTGATGAAGCGGAAATCCCACAGCGTGGAATTGACGTCGAAGCCGAAGAAATCCTGGTCACTCCTTTCGCGTGAGATGAAAACGATGGCGTCGCCGACCTGCAGCGCCGGCGTGCCCTCGGCCCAGGCGGAGTTGTCGCCGTTCCCGGGCAGAATCGGACGCGTCAGGCGCGGGCGCAGTGTGTTCCAGGCGACCCGGGCGTCGAGGTCGGCGAGGGTCTCGAACACCTGGGGGGATTCGTCCGGCCCCGGCTGGCTCTGCACGTGGGTACCGGCGGGCACCAGCAGATCGGAGACATCGGGAGCGGCGCCGGGTGGATCCTCCATCAGGATGACGAGATCGGTTTCGGCGGCCGCGCCGGGGTGCAGGCGGTAGCCGATCAGTCGTGCGAGTTCGCCCACCGACAGCCGCTCCGTGGCCGTGCCCATGTAGGCTTCGTTGGCGAGGCGCTCCTGGTAGAACGTCAGTACATCGCAGACCGACGCCCAGGCATCGATCAGGGCGATGGAGAAGTCATCGTCCTCGCGGGTGCGCAGTTCGGCAAGTGCCGGGTGGGCGGCGGACGCGAGGTTCGTGAGCATTGTCGCCTTGAAGCTGGCGTGGTCGCCGGCACGAAAGGCGATGGCCGACAGGTTTGGGCGGTTTTCCGTCGGCTGTAGCGTGGCCAGGGCGGTTCCGTCGCAGCAGCCGCAGGGCGATGTTGTCACGCCGGCATCAGGGTGCCCGACGCGGATGGGTGCGCCGCTCATTTTCCGCCTCCCATTTCTATTTCCAGGGTGCCGTGCTCGGGGTAGTTCGGGTCGTTGTCGAGCCGGGCTATTTCCAGCCGCCCGAACGCCAACACGCCATTTTCCAGCGCCTCGGTGCGGGTGCTGCCCCGTCGGCGGAAGTGTCGAGCCTCTACCGAGGCGACGCCCTCGACCGCCATTGTTCGGGCGTAGATTGCACTGAGATAGACGGCGTTGCCGAAGGTCAGTCTGTCCGGGTGGAAGAAGCCCGTGCTGCCGTCCGGATTGCGGCTTGCGCCGAGCGCGCGTAACAGGTCCTGCCGTACCTGTGAGCGGAAGTGGTCACGGTGTGCGCACACGAAAAGGCCGATTTCGAGCGCGATAAAGCGCGGCGCGTCTATCTCCAGGTCGTACCCCGCCATGCGCACCGCGTTCAGTTGCTCGCGCAGTTCCGCCTTGAATTCCGGTGTCACGGGTCGGTTGCCGAAGCGATCTACGGTGACGAAGACGGTGTGGCCGTGGCCATTCCAGCGGAAGGTCGCCGCGGCGCGCTGGACGTCGCGATGGCGTCGGGCCATTTCGGCGTAGTCCTCGGGTGTCACCGCACGTTGTTGCCGGCGGTAGGCGTAGGGTGCGGCCTGGCGGACATCTTCCATGGATTCCGGATCCAGGCCGCCGCTGGCGGGGATGGGATTGCGAACGGCGGTGATCTCGGAAAAACCGCTGATAACGTGGGAGATGGCCCCGGCGCCGACATTGCCGCGGCGGCCATTGCCGACGCGGTAGCCGGCGACAAAGGGTGTACCGGTTGCAGGGCGGCGGCCATTGCGGTTGTCGCCGAAACGCAGCAAGGCGGCCCCATCGGCTTCGGTCTCCACGACAAAATGAGTGTGTTCAGGGAACGACTGGAGCAGATCGGGTCGGGCCTGCCACTCCTCCTGCATGGGCGCTTCGCCCGAGAGAAGAACGACCTTGGGCCGGCGGCTCATGAGGTCCGGGTGGGTGGCGGCGTAGGCGGACGGTGCAGGCTCGTCGAAAGGGGCGACTTGCGATATCGGACCCTCGGCGAGGCGTGGGCGAAAGCGCGGCGGTACGGTGCGCGTTTCGGGGGGCGCGCAGGGGCCGCCGCCGGCCTCAGGCACCAACTGTAGATGTGACTGTGGCACGACACCCAACGCCTCGTCCGCGATGGTCTGGCCGTGGTCGGCGAGCAGCACATTGCCGAGCGCATGCGAAACCTGGCGCTGGAGTCCGCCGCCAACGGCTTCGTCGAGCTCGGAGGAAAGACAGAAAGGGAAGGGCAGCGCATCCTCCTTGGCCCAGCGGATCTCGGTGATTGGCGCGCCTTCGAGCACGTCGGTCTCACCCGCTTGTACCGCGGTCAGACGCACCGCGTGACGAATGGCTGGGTCCGCGTCGGCGGCGCGTCCGGTACGCGGGCCGAGGCGCTCCTCGAAGATCAGCACATCGCCGGGGGCGAGACTGGGATAGTCGCCGGCGAGTGTGGCGCGGGTCGCCCCTCCGGGCAGGCAGCATTCCGCGTCGGACCATTCGTAGAAGGGCATGGCGTTTTCCACGACAGTCAGGGTCTTGGCATGCAGAGACTCGAAAACCAGCGGCGACAGGCGCAGGGCAGCCTCTTCATCGTCTTCGGGAATTACCGGTTCGAAGCTGTTTACCCGGGTCAGGAAGCGCGTTCCAGCCTGCAGTGTGATGCCATCCGCGGATGACTGCACCTGAACCCACACGCGCGCGTTGGCGCCGTCGTGCATCCGGTAGTCCACCAGCCGAGCGTGACGGCGCACCGAGGAGCGCCGTCGGGCGGTGGCGAGATAGGCTTCGGTGGCCACCGCGTCCTGGGCGTAGGAGAGGCGGTCAGCGGTGTAAGCCAGCGCCTCGACCAGGGTGATGCCCAGGTCCGCCGCGTTGCGCTCTCGCCAGTCGGGCATGAGCTGGGCCATGCGGTCCAGCATCAGGCGGCGGAAGCTCTGGTAGTCCTTGGCCAGATAGGAGAGCGCGGGCTGTTCGACCGGCTCCTCGGGACAGGCATGCAGCGGGGCACAGTCGAAATCGGTGGGGCATTCGACCTTGAAGGAGAAGTCGATCTCGGAGAGCACCTGGTCGATCCCCGGCGGTGGAACCAGAGCGCCCGGCGAGACGACGAGGCGGAGCCGGTAGCCCGCGTGGTCGCCTGTGGACGACGTGCGCAACACCAGCACCTGTTCGGGGGCGGGGAGGGTGGCGAGATAGGTGATCAGTCCCGGCTCGGCCAGTGCGGCATTCGGCGCGTCGGCGCGAGTGACCCACTCGAGTTCGACGTCAGTGATGCGCTCGCCGCCGCTGAGCTCGAAGTTCTCGAGCGCCAGCGCCGGTGCGGTATCGAGGAAGCGTAGCAGCAGTGTGCGCTGCGCCGGCGTATCGGCGGGGGCCTCGCGGTCAAGTGCCTCGAGGAAATCGATGCCGTTGATCGCCCTACCATCGGTGATCGCCTGCAGCACGCGCTCGCGCCGCCGAGGATCACAGCAGTGATAGATCATGGGCCACCTCCCACCTTGAAGCTGGCGGAACTCGATGCGCCGCTGCGCAGGATCTGATAGGCGATGGTGAGATGGATGGTGGCATCCACCGCCTGGGCGGTGATGTCCCCCACCACGATGCGCTGGCCGAGATGCTGCTGCAGTGCACCGCGGATCATGAACTCGGTGGTTGCCGCCTGTTCAGTGCTGGCGGGGGCGAAGAGCAATTGATAGATGCCTGCGCCGAAGTCGGGGCGATTCACCCGCTCGCCGGGGTTGGTAAACAGGAGCTGCTCGATCAGGTCGCGGATGTGGTCCTCCTCGGAGGTTTCCGAGGTGCGCTCGCGGCCGTCGAAGTGATAGGGAAAGTCGATCTGCATGGCCTCATGTCCCGATTACGCGCGTCTGGGCCTGCACCGGGATAAGCGGTGTCCCGGTCGGGGCGCAGATGCTGACGGAGGATTGCAGTACCGCGGGCTGGCCCTCGATCAGTACCCGGGACGCTGCCACCACGTAGCTGGCACTGACGCAGGGGCCGTTGCCGCCGGGGGGGGCGAAGCCACAACCGGCGACGGTCCAGGGCGAGGCTTGGGCGACGGCGGGCTGGCCGGAGACGAGCACCCGGGTCGATGGTGTGACCGGCAGGGCCTGTCCGCCATGGGAGCAGGTTACGGTGGCACCGAGGTGCAGAATGGGACCTGACATGGCTTGTCTCCCTTTCAAATGACGGTCAGTGCGCCGTTGTTCACGGTGACGGTCGGGCCCGTCATAACGATCGAGGCACCGCGTCCGTTCTGGATATAGATGCCGGTGTCGTTGACGATCAGCGATGCGCCGGCGGCCGTTTTCAACACGATCCCCCCGGTGGGGCCGGGCAGGTCGGTGACGGTAATGCCGTTCTGCAGCAGCGTCTGAATCGTCATGGCACTGACCCCCGGCGGGGTAAGCTGGTGAAGCGACGGGACCTCCGCGGCGGAGCCGTAATAGCAGCCGGTCCAGATCGGTGAGTCGGGGTCGCCCTGTTCGAACTCAATCCAGACGCCGGCGCCGATGGGCGGCACACCGAGTGCGCCTGTCTGGACGCCCGATACCGGGAAACAGGGCATGCACCAGCTTGTCAGTGCCACTGCCGAGACATCCGGCACGATGGCCTGGATGCGGCCCGTCAGCATCGGGTCCACGTTATTTACCACCGTGCCGCGATATTTGCCGTAGTAGTGTTCCGTCATACCGACACCGATGTACGGGCCGGAAGGAGCCCGCTCCTCTTGAGGGTGAACGATTGTCTGTAGCTGCCGCGGCTGAGGTCGTGGGTGACGCTATCGACATAGTGCACGCCGTCGAAAGCCCTCCCCGCCCCACGCACGCCGACCAGGTTGCGCGCCCGTAAAATCCGGCCGTAGCGCAGCACGTCGATGCTGCCTCTGCCGCTGACGGCGTCGCTGTGCTGTGCCGCGTGGGCGAAACCGCGCACCAGTGCCTCCATGGGGTTGAGGCGCGCGGTGTCCTGTAGCCGTGCAATTTTCGGCGGGATCGGTGGTACCAGGCCCAGTGGCGGTTGGAAGGGGATCGACGAGGGAATGGGCACCGGGATCGGCACCTTGGTTTGGGGGTTCTGAATATAGACCACGGGAATTTCTACCCCCTCCTTGTCGAAACTGAAGCTCATCTCCTCGGTGTTGGTGGAAAAGCCACTGTCGACGGTAAGGGCGGGTTGGACTTCGCCGATGCGGATCTCGGGACCCCAGTAAGCGATAGACGTGGCCGGCGCCGGCCCCGGTTTCATGAAGAAGGTGTAACCCGCTTTCTCCGCCAGGGAGCGGATGTAAGCGAGGTCGGTGCCTTGATGACGTGGGATCTTCTCGGTTGGGAGCGGCGGGCCTTCGAGACTGGGAATCACCTGGGGGATCACACCCAGCCAGGCGTATTTTGCGAGTATGAGTGCCACCCGCGCGACGGGCGGCATGGCCGGGTAGGGAATGCCGGAGAAATCGATCTCGTCCATCGTCGCGGTCAGGTCCTTGCCCTTGACCGATAGGGTACTCGGCGCACCGCCAGAGCCCGGGTTGAGATCAGTCCTGGTTACCACGCCGTTGATCAGTGCCGTCGCTCTGCCGTTGATGGTTGCCATCAGGGCTACGCGCAGGATCGGCAGTGCCGAACCGCCAGCGAGCAGAAACAGAGTGTTGAGCGGTGAGTCCTTGTCCAGTGCGAAGATCAGATCGAATCCCGACTGTACCGCGCCGGCGTTCTCCTCGATCTTCACGGACTGCAGTGCTTCGATCACCGCGCGCGGCGCGGCTACCGGCACCCCCGGGCCAAACAGCAGGGACAGGTCGATGCCCTTGATCACGATCCCTCCTCCGCGGTCGGCACACCCTCGGGTAAAGTCAGGCGCAGTTCATGGCCGGGTACTTCCAGCTCCTCGGCCCAGATGGCCCGGTTGGCATCGCAGTGCATCCAGAAGGCCACTGCGTTGCCGATGGTCTCTGCAGCAATCTGATCCAGCCGTTCGCTCTCGGCCACCATCCGGTAGCCCATGGTCGCGAACCTCTCGGGAGCGGGAACGAACCGGCGGGTCAGATAGGGGAGTTGCCGCCCGTCGGGGGCGGTAAAGTAGCGGGTCGGTACGCCGTGGTAACGGCTGTCGGCCGGGAAATCGGTGGCTTCTACGATGCCCGCCTCGTACATGGCCTGGATAGGGTTCTTCATGCGAGCCTCCCCGCGCCCAGAGCGTCGAGCGTGCCGCCGGCGAACTTGGCAGAGAGCTGCTCCTTGGATTGAAGGTAGGCCATGAACAGCCCGCTGCCGCGGTGGCCGAAGCCGAGGTCGTCCACCGACAGCACCCGCAGCGACAGCGACACCTTGGCGCGGATGGGGTTGAGATTGTGGTCGAAAAACTCCTCGGTGATCTGCAGCGAATCCAGCCGCACCGGCACTATGCGGCGCGCGCTCCAGACAAACAGCGCAAGCGGCGTTTCTGCCGGTGCGATCTCGAAAGACCCGGCTGCCGCCTGGGCATTCTGTCGTTCCAGTTGTGCCGAGGACGGGTACACCATGGTTTCCAGTGCCGAAAGCGCCGGGAAGATGCCCGACTCGGTGATGATGGTGTTCTGCGCGGGAAACTCGAGCTGATCCGTTGCGTCGATTTCTGCTTCCAGCGTGATCGTCTCCTTGGCCGGCCCGGTCAGGCGCAAGGGTTGCGAGCGATCGCCACCGTCCTCGATCGCCTGGGCTTCCAACTGCCTGGAGAGGGTCTCGGGGGCGTATTGCAGCGTGATGATGCGCTCTACCGAACCGTTGTCGGGCGAGATCAGCACCAGGCCGGCGCGAATGAGTTTGGGAGAGTTCGGGAAGCCAGTCATATTAGCCTCATGGATTTCCCGTTGAGACCACGCAGGTGGTCGTGGCTGTGCCGTTGTCGGCGTTGTAGTCGTCGATAGTTGTTCCCACACAATCCGTGGCCAGTACTGATGCCCGGTTCATTCGCCGGACGTAATCCTGCAGTGCAGTCTCGAATTGAGTAATCCGGGCGCTGAAGGCTGTGGCACTCTGGCCGTTGTGGCCGGTGAATTCGGGATAGGGATTGTTCCGCAAAAAATTGATGAAATCGCGGCCGTGTTCGCCTTCGTGAAAGCCCAGCGAAGTCGATTCGGTTCGCTCATCGGCCTCTGTCGTGCCGCGGCCGTAGCCGGAGGTCGACGCCGCTGTAACCCCGGGGCCGTAGGTTGTCTGGATGGTGAGATTGAAAGCAGCGGGGTTGACCGAAAACGACGTCGCACGGCCATTCATTGTGTCTGCTTCTACCAGATGTGTTCCGGCTGCCAATGTCTGTGGGCGGATCTCTGTCTCAGCCCTGTCTTGCATGGCTGGGTCGTCCGACTGGGCATCCGGCAGAATCGTCAGGTTGACCAGCCCGATTCGAAGTGTGGCTGCACCTGCCGAAGACACGTGAGAGCGAAAGGGCACGGGAGAGGAGATGCCGGCGACCGATCTCCATTCCGGCAACGGGGTCCCTAGCACCATGTGCGCGCATTCCGCCCGCGCCACTTCGCCGTCACCCATTGCATCTATACAGCGATTGAGTTCGCGGGATTGAGCGTAGGTCAGTGTCGAGTGGGGACCGGGGCCGCGCGGATCGTCCATATGCGGTAGCCGGTCCGGGAAATCAAGGGTGGCGCTCCGCCGCTGACCGTCATTCATTCCTGGAATCGTAGGCAACCGGCGGATGGTGCTGCTTGATCCCTGTTGCAGCGTGTGGGTCAGTTCATGTGCGATAAGTCGCCGGCCCTCGATGGAGTCGGGCCGGTACTGCTCGGCGGCAAAGACGATATGGTTGTGCAGCGTGAAAGCGCGTGCGCTCAAGTTGCGAGCAGCCTCGGCTGCCGCGGTGTCCCTGTGGAGACGCACGTGGGACAGGTCGCGGCCGAAACGGGGTTCGAAGAAAGTCCGCTCAGAGCGAGAGAGAGGCTGTCCACCCTTAGCGACAGCAGCACTCGGGAGGGGAGAGGTTGCAGTTGAGTCGCCAGCGCCCACTTGATCGGCGATTTCGTCGGCTTCCTGCTCAAAGGCGTCGTCCTGAGGGCCGATGGTGAGATTCGGTTGTATGCCGTATTTCTCCTCGGTAGCACATGATGCGCATTTACCTGATAGTTCAGTTTCGGCTCCACAGTCGCAGGACCTCTGGATCTGAAGATGAGGAGGGGTTGTTGTCTTGCTGTACCGAGAGAAGGCATCGGCCATCTCTCGGATTGACACTGAGGTCGCTACGGAATCATGGGCTTTTCGGGCACTCATTTTTTCGTCCTCTTTGCGAGTTCAAAAGAGCGCAGCAAATAGGTGATGAGATCTATCGCGGTCATCTCAGAAAATCCCCAGGTTAGCTTCACCGGGCACGAGCCGAACCCGTAGGCGCCTTTCCACTGATGAGGATTCTGGAGCGTCGCGATAAAGTGTGGTGTTGAGGACGACTTCTGCTTCTGTTTCACCGGCGTCATGAAGGTTGCGCAGCCGCTCCTTGGTCTCTTCGGGCACATAGGCAATCGGCTTGACCGTCATGCCCCTGATCTCATCGGCGGCAAGAGGCAGACTTTCGCCACCCACGTCAATTGCCCAGTGATAGCTGAAGCCGCTTGCCGCAGGCGCCCCTGTCACAACGAAGTGCTCAGTTCGCTCGGGTTCATCGATGTAAACCTCGTTGAAGAGCGCCACGTCGAGAATGCTCTCTGGATAGTCAATCTGGATGTCAAGATTGGCACCGCGAAAGGCTTCCGCACGTTCCGTGAGGGGGTCGTTTGCGCTTTCCTCTTCAGGATCTTGAGTGGTGAGTCTCGCGAGGTAGAAGACAAAACAGCTGTAGGAATCCGCATTATTAAAGCGTTCATCGGCCGGCCGACCAGAGGTTCCACAATTCTCTCGGGTGCCGTTGAGGCAGCTCCTGGCGTACTCGGTTTCATCGCATTGATCGCCGAAGTATCCGTTGTCGTCAACGCGCAAATAGAAATGTGCTGCCTCGTGAGTGATGAGATTGCTCTTTGCTGCATCATTCGTTTCCTCAGCGAGGTTTGCCGCATTTTCGCCTGAACTCGACATGAAACAGATACTGACGCCATTGCCAGTAGGTCCGAGCGATGCATGCCCCCCGGCGCCGTTGTTGCATGAGCTCGACATCTCCTCGCCGTGATCGCAAATGTAGTGGACGCGTCCTACGCCTTCGCGGACAGCCTTCAATCGGGCGATCATGGTATTGATCTGCTCCGTGCTGGGGTCTTCCACACGAAAAGCGAGATAGAAGCTGTTGCGGACGGCTTCAGACACTCCGTCGGACTCGAGCAGTTCGATGGCCTTGGCAATGTCGGCTCGGCTCAGGCGCATGGCTTCCGCGATGGCGTTACGCTCAACAGGCTGGCAGGCTTCGTAGTTTTCCTGTGCCTCGAGACCTTGTGCGGAGATGCCGAGCGCGTTTAACAGACTGTCGAGGCGTTGTCGGTTATCTCCATCAATATCTGAGCGCAACGTATTCGCGTCGAGAGCATTGGGTCCCTCAAATAGTTGCATAATTTGCAGGGCATCTAGTGATGTCATGAGATAAAGTATCGCCACCTCCTCATCGCCGAATGTGACACCGTCCTGCATATCGAGAATCAGTATCTTGCGCAGATCGACTGTGTCGGTATGGCCGAAGAGACCATTACCCGCCTCGATTCTATTGGCAACGGAAAGCGCCTTGTTATCGCTGACGTAATCGAGAGCGGGCCCCCCCAGCTCCTCGATCTGATTGAGGTAGGTTTCCATCTCGGAGTCGCTGACTTTTGCACCAAAAAACAAGGCGATGTTGCGGAAGAAACCGCGGAAGGTTCCTCCTGACTCGGCTCGTTGCAATGATGCTGCGGCTGGTTCTTGCTGCAGGGTGTGGGTCAGCTCGTGAGCGATCAGGCGTCTGCCGCTCGGTGTGTGTGGCGCATATTCTCCCGGTGCAAATGCGATATTCGACCCCAGGGTGTAGGCGCGTGCACCTATGGCCCGTGCGGCGGAGCCGGATCGACTGTCGTCGTGTAGGCGGACAGCGGAGAAGTCGCGTCCGAAGCGTGGCTCAAAATAGGTCCGCTCGGCTGAAGAAAGCGGACGACCGCCGCTGTTCAGTGCAGCAGCGGCTTTGGATGCGGCAGCGACCTTTCGGGATATTCCGCGAGAAGTGGAGGGTTTGGTCTGTATCTCTTCCCGATCCTCCTCCTCTTCCTCATCAACTTGCCGTTGCACCAATGGTGTCACGGAAAGAGGCTGCTCCGGCGCCCGCGAGTGCTCTGAAACCACTTTGTCGGCAATACGATCCGCCTCCCGCTCCCAGCGGTCGTCAGGAGGGTTGATTCCGAGCTTGGCTTGCAGGCCCAGCCGCTTCGCGGCGGCACAGTCCGGACACTCGCCGGAAATACCCGCCGCCGCGCCGCAGGCGCAAACCCGTTGAATCCAAGCTGCCGGGCCCGGCGTGTCAGTTAGCTGTGTCGGTAATCTTGTAACTTCCACGCTAGCCGGCGTTGTTGAGGTTTTGGCCGCGGCGGTCATGGCGAGCTCCCTCGGACAAGAAACATCTCGACACGGCGGTTCATGGCGCGGCTAATGGCGTCTTCTTCGGTAACTGTCGGTACCGCCTCGCCGAAATGTGGCGGGTTATCGGCGTCGATCATACGGTTCCAGGGCACGCCTTCACGCCGTGCCATTCGGTAAAAGGCGACCGAGCGCTGGCGCGACAGCCTGTGGTTGACGTCCGCGCTGCCGGGGCTGGACGCGTGGCCGACAAAACGCAGCTTGCGTTCCGGGGATGGGTCGAGCTGCGCAGTTTTGATTTCCTGGAAGGCAGTGACGTGTTCGGTTTTCGGTTGCGCTTGATCGAAGCCCAGATTCAGGAACCGGTAATGCGCGCCGGGGCGCACTGTCTGGAAGAGTCCAGGGGCGGTTCGCGAGGCGGTGCGCTGTTCGGCTTCGATGTCAGATTCACTGATCCCTGTCTGGGCCGAGAAGGCGTCGCGGGCCTCGGCACTGCGCGTCTCTAGCCGCCACACCTCGCCGAGGAAAAAAGCGCGTGCGATATCATCCTCCGATACGTGTTGGGCAATTTGGTTGTCTATCTTGTCGACGCGTTCCTGATAAGACGTGCGACCGGTGAGTTCAGTCGTTGTCATAACCTTGCGCGCCAGCCATTCGGTCATGCCTTCGTTGTACAGCCGGGGATCCGTCGTGCTGTTCACCCAGGCGAGATAGCTCGGGTGAGAATAAAAATGCGTCAGCTCGTGAACCAGCACCGGTCGTCGCCCGGCGTCGCTGACACCTCGATGTATAAAAATTTCGCGGGAGCTGCCCGAGCCGCGCTGGAAGCCCGACTGGCGACTGGCAAGTGTGCGGAGTTCCGTGTCGATGTCAGCGTCTGCCAGGATATTATCGAGCATGGCGACAAACCGCGGGTCCGAGTCGTCAATGTCGAACTGGGCAATGTCGGTCCACCCGCGCAGCTTGTTTGCGAGCCACTGGTGCAGAAAGTCCTGGTCGCTGGTGATTCCGGGGCCGAGGACATCAACCGCGTTTCTGAGATCGGCCTCCGAGACCGAACGGGTGATCTGCGGGTAGCGGGCGCGAATCCGCTGGTCGATATCGATAGCATCGGTCTCGAGCGCGGATTCGGTGGTCCGCGTGCGGATTTGTCCACCCACACTGGCTGGATTCTGACGCACGAGTTGTTGGACTGCGCGCTTTGCCTGTTGGTGAATTAACGCGGCCGTGCCAGCTTGGTCGGGGGCTGGGGCTTGCCAGGGCTGCAGGCTGCCGCCCCCCGGGGCCTGGATAAAAACGCTTTCATGTACTTCTCCGAGGCGCCCTGGATCGATGAGGTCGAATTGGATTCGGGGTGTTTGTCCGCGCTCGACAGGTCCGCCGGCCTGTGCCGCATCGGCGGCCGATTTTTCGGTGGGATCATGGTGCGGCGCTATCGGGACCACGCCACTGGGTGGCTCGGCCATATCCTGCTGCAGCGCATGGGCGGCCTCGTGGATGAGCGTGGTGACGGCGGCGCGGCGCGACAGCGCGATATGCCGTCCCAGTGCAAACCCGCGTGCACCCATCTGCCCGGCCACCCGGTCGACCTCATGGCCCTCATGGATGCGGAGCGCGCTCAGGTTGCCGCCGAGCTGAGTTTCCAGAGCTTGGCGCTCCGCTCCGAGGCTGCGGCCAGGGGTGGACAGCGTTGCAGATACCGCGACGCTGAGGGAATCGTTGTTGCGCGCCTTGTGCGATCTCATTGACTCAGGGCACCGATGGTTGCTTGCGCTACTGCTTGACCGAGTCCGCTCTCTCCGGGGCTACGGGCCTGAATGGAGCCGCCGTCGAGTCGCGGTGTCCAGCCCCCGTTGCGTAGCCTCGCAACGACATCGGGCTTGCTGAGCTGGCTCTGTAGTTCGTTCGCGATCGACGCCGAGAGGGCTGCGCGAGACAGGCTTGTGCCGGTGACGGTGACTCGGTCGATATGCAGCGTGATGCGGGGCTGTGGACGGCTCATCGGAAGGCCTCCTGTTCCGTTGCGGTAAAGGATTTCTCGAGCTTGGCGAGCTCCCGTCGGGCGGCCCGATGGATATGTGTCATCTGCACCGGTTCCGGTATGGCTGCGGCCAGGTAGGTGGCGTTGAGCGCGACGGAGCGGATGGAACCACCGGAAATGCTCAGGCGCGCAAGCGCCTGCGGGTCCAGCCCCTGTCTGGGCGTGTCGTCGGGAAAGATGCGTTTCCATATCTCTGCGCGGGCCGCCGCGTCAGGGAAGGGGAAGTTCACGATATAGCGCAGCCGCCGCAGGAAGGCGGTGTCGAGAGCTGACTTCTGGTTGGTGGTCAGGATGGCGAGGCCACGGTAGGCCTCCATTTTCTGCAGCAGGTAGCTCACCTCGACATTGGCGTAGCGGTCGTGGCTGTCCTTGACGTCGGAGCGCTTGCCGAACAGGGCGTCAGCTTCATCGAACAGCAGGATGGCGCCGCCGTTCTCGGCAGCGGCAAAGATACGGGCGAGGTTCTTTTCCGTTTCGCCGATGTACTTGCTGACCACTTGGCTCAGGTCGATTTGGTACAGATCCAGGGACAAGACCCCGGCTATCACCTCGGCCGCAAGTGTCTTGCCGGTGCCCGAGGGGCCGGCAAAGAGCGCCGTTGAGCCCAGACCCCTGGGGCTGTGGGCGGCCCAGCCCCAGCGATGGTTGACACGCCAGGCATTGCGCAGCTGGCCGGCGAGGTCCTGCAACACCTGCAACTGACCGGGTGGCAGTACGAGATCGTTCCAGTTCGCGCTGCTTTCTATCCGCTCGGCCAGCCCGTCCAGTGCCCGGCGGCCTTGGGCGCGAGCGGCACTCCAAAGTGTCGGCGCCAGTGCTTCCGGGAGGGTCTCGGGATTGGCGGCAAGTGCCGTGGCCGCTGCGATCGCGGGTGCATCGAGGGTAAATTGCGTGGCCAAACGGTCGAGATCCGTGCCGAGGGCGTCGGCCCTTGTGCCCAGAGTGTTGCGCCAGATTTCCCGGCACTCATCGGGGCTGGGAGGGAGAAGCTCGAGTCTCAACCTGGGAGAGCGGTCGGACAGGGGCGGATCCACGGCGGAGAGGATGGTCGGGCCGGTGACCAGGTTGGTGAGAGTTGCCGCGACCGCGCTGTTGTCCGCCTCGGTCTCGATCAATGTTACCGCGTTGGACAGTGCCATTTCCCGGTCGAGCAAGACGGCAAGGGCGGAGCGTTGTGCCCAGTCAGACGGGATGTCAGCGGCGTGGAGGCGGTAGAGCTGCACCCCGAGTTCCGCCGCCGCAGCGGCGGCAAGCGCTCGCTTGGACAGCGGGTCGGGGCCGCCGAGGAGTATGACCGGCAGTCGCTCCGTTGTCCGCCATGCCGCGATTATAGCGCGGACAAGCTGGTGTCCGGGCAGGCCGATGGCCGGTTCGGCGACGGTGCGATGCAATAGCCCCTCCAGCCTGGCGTCGATATAAGTCGTGCCGAGCAGTGCGTGCAGGATACGCTCGTCAAGCTGCAGCCGTCTCTGGTGCAGCGGCCCCTGGCCAACCAGCTCGACGATTCGCCAGAAGCGCAGCGGAGCCTCCGGACACAGCAGGTCCCACACCTGCGGGCCGAACAACTGTCTGGCCAGCGCGAGGTCAAGGTGGCCGCTGCCGTTGCAAGCCTTGATCGACTCGCCGATCACCGGGTCGGTTTCATGGCCTGCTGCCAGACTGATCAGCGCAAGCTCCGTATCGTTCAGGTTGAAGGTCCGGGCGATGGTTGGCAGTGCCGAGGCTTCGGGAATGGCAACAGGGGGCAGTGACTTGCCTTCAGCCAGCGCCCGCAGCCGCGTGGCGACATTGTCGAGGGCCGCATCCAGTCCCTGGCGGAGCATTGCCAGTGTCATGTCGCGTGGCCTACCTATGGCGGCCGTCATGGGATGACCACCGTTTCAAGGCTGGGTGGCATGGTGGCCAGGTTGATGACCGGGCTGTCGATGCCATCGACGCGCAGGCGCACCGGCACCTCGGCACCGCTGGTAAGGCCAGCGAAGGTCGCGGTGGCGTTGGAGGTTGCGGTGGCGGGGCTGGTCACAATCTCCATCTGCTGGCCGGCGAGGATGGCGAGCGTCTGGCCCGGTCGAATCGGCGGACTACAGGTCATGGTGATCTCGACGTCCGGCGGCGCTGCGACGGCGCTCGGGGCGCTGGCAGGCGCCAGGGCCAGCGGCAGGGCGTTTGACACGAATTCGCGGCCGTCGACGTGGCGGACCAGTACGTCGATGACATAGGGGCCGACGCGCCAGCTGGTCGGATCGTTCACAGTACCCTCTGCGAGGCTGCCCGGAGTGACGGCGGTGGTAGTCGGGAGTTGGACCTCCAGCCGGATCGGTGCGGCGGGGGACAATGGTGCCATCGTCAGCACCACTCCGGTCCCGGGTTCGGTGAAGCGTACTGTAACCTCGGTTCCGGCCGCGCCTCCGTCAAGGGAGAAGCCGGTGATCTCAACGGTGCCTCCGAGGCGCATTACCGGATGGCCATCTGTGGGCAGGACAGTGGTGATGGTGGGCACGCTGGTGGAAAGGTTTGGGCGTACGCGTACCCCGGGGTCGCGTCCGGTAGCAGGGTCGGTCAGGCCACCGCGAGACAGGACCGGCAGTGGTGCGCGGGTGGGCAGTTCGCGTTCGATCAGGACTAACGAGACGTTATACGCGACCGTGGTACGGTAGCTGGCCTGGAATGCGGTCCAGAGCTTGGACATGTCGTCCATGGACAGTGTCTGGGGTGTGATTTTCAGCAGTTCGATCTGGTCGGCGAGTTGCGAGACGCGGATGGGGTCGAACTCTTCGGGCAGGATATCGTCGATCGCGGCCAGCTCAAGGGCCGCGCGGATGGTTTCGCGGCCCAGGATCGCCTGTTCGTGGAAGAGCTGCATGGCGTAGCCGAGCAGGATTTCGGCGTGCAGTTCCTCTCCCGAGACCGCCGTCAGGATGTAATGCAGGTCCAGAGCCATCCGGGGGCGCTGCGTAAGCCGGCCCTCCCGGTTGCGCGTCGGCAGATCCTCGTTGCGCAGCGCCGCATTAGGGGATAGGCGGTACAGGAAGAGATTGAGCTGGGTCGACTGATCCGCTCCATTATCGGAGACCACGCGATCTGGTGGCAGCGCGGTTACTGTGAAATCGGCGCCTAGCGCTTGCGAGACGTTGCCGTTGATCAATGTGTCGTTGATCAGATCCTTCAGGAGTCGGGTGACGGCAGCTATGGCAAGCACGTTACTCATGACCGTCTCCCTCTGAGGTAATCCGAGAGCGACGGCAGGCTGCGGGCGGGTGTTGCCGGACGCTTCTGTGGGGCGGGTTTCGGGGCCTCGCTGCGGATGTCGAGCCGGCCGATATGAATACTGATTTCTGGGGATGTCTCTTCGTCCGGTGCAAAGGGCCCGTTGATTGCATCGAGCGGCGATACAGTGTCTGCCACTGCCAGGTTCCCGGTGAGGCTAGTGGCCGGCTTGGTCGGCAGGAGCGGTTCCGGGGCAAGGTGCGGTGGTTCGCGGTGTTCCGGCTGAGTATGCTCGAGATCATCTCTGTGGCTGGGTATCTGAGGCCTGTATCCCGAGGGCTCTTGCAGGGGTGCGAGCGGTGGCCGTACCGACGGGGCTTCCGGCAGGAGCGGAGTGGGAACCGTTGGGGCAGTCAATATTGCGGGTGCTGCATCGCCGGTTTCTGGGCGCTTGGGGGTGATGGGGTGAGAGCCGCCTGGGCGCGCTTTGGATACCGTTGTTTGCAACGGCGCAGGTGCCGTTGGGGTTGTGCGTCGGTGCTGCTCAAGGGAGGCCGTTTTGGATTCAGTAGAAGAGGCAGAGGTAGGGCGTGGATCTTCCTCTTCGGATTCAGTTGACGGTGCAGGAGTTGGGTGTGCGCTTTGCTCGGCGTAACGTTCCTGAAATCCGGTCTCTCGGATGCCGGATTCGAAGCGGGAGGGAAGACGCGGACGGAGGCCCGCGAACGAATCCCCCGTCGCGCGGCCGACTAGCCTTTGCAGTACCTCGTTCATACCCGCCTCGCATGGGTCAGGTAGATCATGCGGCGGGCCGGGCTCAGCGACAGGATGTCACGCTGGGACCAGCCGAAGGCGGCGGCTAGCTCGGACACTTCACTCAGTAGCCCAAGTGCCGCCGCTTCAATCTCGGCCCAAACATGGGTTGCCACATCGAGCGTTTCCGACCAGTGGGCGCCGCATTCGGAACATGTGATTCGGATGGTAAGTTCCGCCGCGCTGGCTTCCTCCGCGATTCGCCGGTCGAGCGCCTCCGCCTCTGCCCCCACTACCTGGCGTACCGACAGCCGGGCACGGAGCGCCGAAGCCAATTTATCGGGCGATACACCACAGACGGCGGCCAAATCGCGGCTGGTCAGCGGCCGCAGCGTCCCATCCCCTGCGTTGGCCGGAGGGAGGATCTCGCACAGACTGTTTACGTCGAGTTCCATCTCCAGCTCGGTTCCGCAGTCGGGACAGGCAGTGCGAGCCGGGAGTGTCGGGCCAAAGGCGTCGGCGCGAATCGATAGCAATAGCCGGTCCCGTTCGGCAATCGGCAGATCCGCAGGATCACCATTTTCATGAGCACCTGCAGCCCACAGGATTGCCATGGCCCGGTCGAGCGGGCGTCGCATGACACCGGTCTCCCATGCCGCAAGAATGCCAGACGCAGCCAGTCTATGTTCCATCTGACCCCCTCCTTTTAGGACGCACCTATCCAGAGTCCAGCCAACCCCTTCCTTCAATCAGTCGATGGTCGGTTCTGCGGGTTCCTGCACCTCGACGTCGCGCGCCCAGCCCTCGTTCTCGAGCTTGATGGACTGGATGGCAACAGCATTGGCGTTGCTGTCGAGTTCCGGGAGGGCCTGAAACTCGGAGACCCAGCAGCGGAATACCTGGTAGGCGATCGCAAGCTGGCCGGCCTCGTTGTACATTTCGATGATGATGTCCTTGCGGAAGTCGGCAAGCGAACTCTCTGCACCAAGACCGGCGCCAAAGTTCCACACTTTATTTGCCCAGTTCTCAAATTCCGGATCGTGGGTGACACCGCGTTCCAACATGATCGGTTCGAACTTGGAGCGGCCGGGAGATTTCCGGTCCGTGGAGGGATCGCCGCCAACTCTATGTTCGACCACTTCGGTCGTGCGTTTTAGGGCGCCGACCTTGGAAATACCCGCGACGAAGCGACCGTCCCAGCGGATACGGAATTTGAAGTTTTTGTAGGGATCGAAACGCCGCGGATTCACACTGAATTCAGCCATGGGACTCTCTCCTCAGCTCTCAACCTGACCGGCTATTTGCTGGAGTTTGATGACCACGAATTCGGCCGGTTTGAGCGGCGCGAAGCCCACGTGGATATTGACGATTCCCAGATCGATGTCTGCCTGGGGGGTTGTGGTGGAATCGCACTTCACGAAATAGGCCTCGCGCGGAGAGGTTCCCTGGAAGGCGCCCTGCCGGAAGAGGCGGTTCATAAAGGAGCCGACCGCCAGCCGAATCTCCGCCCAGAGCGGCTCGTCGTTGGGCTCGAATACGGCGAACTGGGTGCCGCGGTAAAGACTCTCTTCAATGTAAAGTGCGGTGCGGCGGATGGGGATGTATTTCCATTCACTGGTGCGAGCGTCCGCGCCTACCAGCGTGCGTGCACCCCAGCTCACCGTGCCGTAGACGGGGAATGTGCGCAGACAGTTGAGGCCCAGCGGGTTGAGCACGCCGTTCTCCGGATCGGAGAGTAGATAATCGAGTGCTTGAACGCCCCGCAGCCCGGCCTCGATTCCGGCGGGGGCCTTCCAGATGCCGCGCCTGTTGTCCGTGCGCGCCCAGAGGCCGGCCATCAGTCCGGAATTGGGGAAAGAGCGGAGCCGCCCCTTTTGCAGCGGATCGGCCAGGTGAATACGCGGGAAATATGCTGCGGCGTTGTTGCTTTTCAGTGAAGTATTGGCACCGTCGTTGATCCAGTCCCGCGCCTCGTCGAGCGTGTCCACATTCGGGTCCATGTCGACGATCACCATTGACCGACGCTCCTCCGCATAGGTGATCGCCTCACCGAGCGCGGCAATATTATGCACACCGGGAATACAGAGGATGTTGACGATGTCGGCGTTTTCCAGTGCGTAAATCCCCGTCTTCTCCGCCCGGTTGCCAGTGAGTTGGGCGGTGCCCGTGGGTGGGTTGCCGTCGCTGCCGAGAGTGCCGGGCTGCTGGGCGGCCTTGCTTTCCCCGATTCCAGGCTGATAGGCGGTGATATTGACGAAGGTGTCCGTTCCGGAGAGCAGCAGGGCATCCGCGCCGTCGCCCTCGAAGGTGAAACCGAGCCCCGGAACCGAGGCGCTGGGAACAATGACCAGGGCATTGTCCACGACTTCCACGCGCGCGCCGGAAAAGGCAGGGATGGCACTCGCAGTGAGCCCCGCCTGTAATTGAGTGCGCGCTGCACCGAGAGTGGCGGGAACGGGGGTCAGGTTGATGGTGAGTGTTTCGATCGCCCCGCCGATGACGGCACCACTCGAATCTAGATTGACGAGGTTGACCGTTACGGGGTCGTTATCGGCCAGCCCCACTGTGCTGAAGTCTTCGATGCGTCCTCCCGTGGTACCCGAGGCGGCGGGGCGGGTTGCGGCGGCGCCGGCCACCTCGCGCCCGCCGTTGACCACCCCGAGGCCGAGCACCGCCGCCACGTTCTGAGAGGAGGCGTTGCGGAAGACGACGGATGAATGTCTGTTGCTGGTAGCTGACTGGCATTCCAGCACACCCGCGTTGTTGGTACAGGTGAAGCCGGTGACACCATCGATGGCGTTCACCTGCAGGGCGATCCGATCTGCCAGCGCGTCGACGCTGGCCAGATCATTTGCGCCGTCGAAGAGCCGGATTTCGGTCATTATGCCGCCGTCGACCGAGACGCTGAGCCGGCGGGTGTTCTCGGTCAGCGCGGTCACATCGGCATCTGTCAGTGTTATGCCGCTGACAGAGGTACCCGCCGTAGTGCCCGGCAGATCAGCGTCGGTAAGCTCAACCAGATTCGAGGCTGCATTGACCGTATCGGGGGCATAGGTCGCAGCGCGGTCATTCATGGACAGGTTACGGTGGGTCTCGGTCCGCAATGGCACCAGACGGCCGTTGCGCTCGCCCATCTCGGTAACGGTGAGGTTGAAAGTGTTGGCCGGGTCCGCCGTGGCGTGATCCACCATGAGCATCAGACTGTTGCCCCAAACGCCTTCACTCGACGCCGTGACGGTCAGGGTGAGAGTGCCGTCAGTCGTTTCCAGGCCGACGCTAGCGACCTCAGCGTTTTCGGCGATGCGCACGATCCAGCAGGTCCCGCCTCCGTTGAGGAAGAAATGGTTGACCGCGTAGGAGAGATCGCTGTCGACGTTCAGACCACCGAAACTGCGTTCGAAATCTGCAAAGCTGAAAATTTGCTGGGCCTTGTCCACCGGCCCTCGGCCCGTGTAGCCGACAAATGCCGCGATGGATGTTGGGACGCCAGCGATGGCACGCGACCCGCTGGGAACTTCTTCGATATAGACGCCGGGGTAGGTCAAGGAAGAAGGCATGACGCGGTTCCTCTCTCGGGAAAGTCACGGCGCTTGTTTATGGCAACAGCTCACCGCGCCGTAGTTCAAGACATAGTTCAAGAACACGGTGCTGCGCATGCAAGTGTGATTGATGCATGATTCAAGCTAGTAAGGGGAGGGGGGGAAATCCAGTAATTATTTCTCTAGGAAAGAAGGGTCTCATGGAGTGTCGGGATTGAGGGACATGTCGCAAGGTTTCATCGAGATGAAGCTTTTGTGGGAGAAAATAAGGCGACCCATCAAGAAAAGCTATATATGAGAGAAACAATGGAAAAGCATGAGCTATCCAGGAAGAAGGCAGGAAGCCTGTCCCCATGATCGCTTGTCGAGCCCTGATCGACGGCCGGGAACTGACTTGTTGTCGGCAGGGGGCGCCCATGGAGCCCCCTGCTGGTGACCGCTCCCGGTCGTCGAGGATCGCGGCCGCGGCGCTAGTAATGCGGTGGCACCTCGTCCTGTGGTGACGGTGCCGCCATATCGATCTCCTGCAGCGCCTGCTGCTGGTCGCGTAGCTTCTGCTGCATCACGCTGTTGATCCTCTCCAGCTGCATCAGGCGCTTCTCCTGTGCCGCCACCGCTTCGTCCAGCGTATCCAGCCAGTGCTCCTGATGGGCGATGCGGCTTTCCAGCGCTTCCAGTCGCGATAACAGCCAGGCGGACGTCTGATCGGGGCTCATGCTAGAATCGTTGCGCTGTGTGTCTCTGTTCATCGTGACACCTTCGTCGGGCGATGTGGCCGTGTGCCGTCTCGTCATCGGACATCCTGTTTCGTCGTATCACCATCACCATTTCACCACAACAAGTGAGCATTACGGATCCATGAATCGCAAGGTTATGTTTCGTTGCACTCTCATCAGTCTGCTGCTGGCCGCTCCGGCGCCACTGCTGATTGCCCTGTTCCTCTATTTCGCCGGAGGCGATACGTCGCGCCAGCTCCTCGCCACCCTGGAAGTCGGCGGTGTCGCGGCGGTCTATCTCGCTACGCTGGTAGCCGTCTTCCTGCTGCTGCTGGTAGCCACGCTATTCGTGCATGGCGTGAGCCCACGGCTGGCTGCCATCGCCGATGTCGAGAATGACGATCGCGAGATCGGCGAGGTCAAGTGGTTCAATGTCAACAAGGGGTACGGTTTCATCAAGCGTGACAGCGGGGAGGACGTCTTCGTGCACTTTCGCGCGATTCGCGGCCGTGGGCACCGAACCCTGGCCGAAGGACAGAAGGTGCGCTACTACGTGATCGAGAATGAGCGGGGGCTTCAGGCCGACGACGTCACCGTCATTACTTAGGCGGAGAAAAGCGGCTGCGCTCGGTCATACTGCGTTAAAAATCGACTTAAAGTACTCATTTACTAAAGTAAACTCCGTCTTTGGGCTCGCGACATCCCTGTCGCTCGCTCTTCGAGCAGCGGAGCTGCCCAAATCGGCTTCCTGCCGATTTGTCGTCGATTTTTGCCTTGTGACCCACATGGATGTGGGAAATGCGAAGGCCCGTAGGGAACGGGCCTAGCCCTGACCTTCGCTCACCGGCTTTCGCGAGGTTTATGGTGCCGCTCGGCAGCTTCTTGTGCCTACTTGATTTGCTGTATGCAATGACATCGCCCCGCCTGTTCCGGAAACAGGCGGGGCGATGTCGTTTGGGTCACTGGCCGGAGTCGGGCCATTCGATGGCCGCTTCGTTGCCGTCAGGCAGCACCTGCCAGAAGCGGTCGGGGTCGTCACCGGGCTGCCAACTGCCCAGCGAGCAGCGCACTTCGCAGCCGAGGCGAGCGGCGGCTTCCCTTGCGCAGTCGCAGTCTCGAGCCCAGGGCGTATGGGCGCTGTCGAACCACAGGCTGGCGTAGCCGTCGGCGGCTTTCTCCACCAGCAGTACCGGCACGCCATGGCCGTCGTGGTGGCCACGGGTCTGCCACTGGCTGCGGCCTGCCGCGCTCAGCGGAGGGCTGTCCAGCCGCTCGCCGAGCCAGGCATTCAACGCGTCCAGCGGGGCCTTGGCCAGGTAGATCTCGATATCCGGGTAGTCAGTCATGCGAAACCTCGGGGCTGGGCGGTGCCGTTGACGAAGAGCTTGGCGAGGATCGCTTCGTAGATCCGGCTAAGATCGTCGAGGTCGGTGGCTCGCACCTGTTCGTTAGCCTGGTGGATGGTGGCGTTGCGAGGCCCCAGTTCCACGACCTGACTGCCCAGGGTGGCGATGAAGCGCCCATCGGAGGTCCCGCCGGAGGTCGAGAGTGCCGGCGTGCGGCCGAGTACGGTCTCGACCCCTTTCAGGGCGGCTTCCACCAGTTCCCCTTCGGGTGTGAGGAAGGGCTCGCCGTTGAGCGTCCAGTCGATATGGTATTCGATGCCGAAGCCGTCGAGGATAGCGGCGGTACGCTCGCGCAGCTGCCCATGGGTCACTTCGGTGGAGAAACGGAAGTTGAAGATCACCTCCACGTCACCGGGAATCACATTGGTGGCACCGGTGCCGGCGCGAATATTCGATATCTGGAAGCTGGTGGCGGGAAAGAAGTCGTTCCCCGCGTCCCAGTGCTCCTGCACCAGGGCGTCCAGTGCCGGCATCGCCTGATGGATGGGGTTGCGCGCCAGATGTGGGTAGGCCACGTGGCCCTGCTTTCCCCTGACGTGCAGTACGCCGCCCAGCGAGCCGCGCCGACCGTTCTTGATCACGTCGCCCAGTACGTCGGTGGAGGAAGGCTCGCCCACCACGCAGTAATCGAGTCGTTCGTTGGTTTCGCGCAGGTGCTCGACCACGGCACGGGTGCCATCCACCGCCGGCCCTTCCTCGTCGGAGGTGATCAGAAAGCCGATCTTGCCGTGGTGGTCGGGATGAGCTGCGACGAAGCGTTCGGCCGCGGTGATCATCGCCGCCAGGCTGCCTTTCATGTCGGCGGCCCCGCGGCCCCTGAGCATTCCCTCGTCGTCGATACAGGGCTCGAAGGGCGGATAGTCCCAGTGCACGTGAGGGCCGCTCGGTACCACGTCGGTATGGCCGGCAAAGGCGAGCACCGGGCCATGATGACCGCGTGTCGCCCAGAAATTCTCCACGTCACCGTATGGCAGGCGCTCGACATGGAAGCCGATGCGCTCGAGCCGTTCGATCATCAACGCCTGGCAGCCGAGATCGTCGGGGGTCACCGACGGACGGCGGATCAGCTCCATGGCCAGCGCCAGTGTCGGAGAGAGGGGTTCAGTTGTGGGCATGCAGTGCCTCGTTGAGTGCGATGGCACTCTTGTTGGTGAGGCACTCGATGCGACCGTTCTGTGAGTTGCGACGCAGCAGCAGGTCGTCATGGCCGGCGAGCTCGCGGGCGGCCACGGTCTTGACCTCCTGGTTCTGGTCGTCGAGCAGGGTGACCTTGGCCCCGGCGGTGATGTAGAGCCCGGACTCGACGGTGCAACGATTGCCCAAGGGAATGCCGATACCGGCGTTGGCGCCGATCAGGCAGCCTTCGCCCACCTTGATGACGATATTGCCGCCGCCGGAGAGTGTGCCCATGGTGGAGCAGCCGCCGCCCAGGTCGGAACCTTTGCCGACCATGACGCCGGCGGAGATGCGACCCTCGATCATACCCGGGCCTTCGGTGCCGGCATTGAAGTTGACGAAGCCTTCGTGCATTACGGTAGTGCCTTCGCCCAGGTAGGCTCCCAGGCGCACTCGAGCGGTGTCGCCGATGCGCACGCCGGTGGGCACCACGTAGTCGGTCATCTTGGGGAACTTGTCGACACAGTCCACCGAGAGGGCGCGTCCCTCCAGCCGCGCCTTGAGACGGCGGGCGGGCAGCTCCTCGATATCGATGGGGCCTTCGCTGCTCCAGGCGATATTGCGCAGCAGGCCGAACATGCCGGTCAGGTCGAGCTGGTGCGGCTTCACCAGGCGGTGCGACAGCAGATGCAGCTTGAGATAGACCTCGGGTGCGCTCTGCGGTGGCAGGTCGCTTTCCAGGAACATGGCGACCAGCGGTCGCTGGCTGGCGGCAAAGGCGTCGACCAGCTCCGCCTGGGCGGTGTGGCCGGCGGCCTTGAGGGCTTCTCCCAGCGCGGCACAGTGCTCGGGCAGGAAGCTGATCGCAGCATTGCCGGCAGGAACGTCGAGCACCTTGCTGACGGCGGCGATCAGGCTGTCGTCGGGATTGAGCAGGGGGGCGGGATAGTAGATCTCCAGCCAGTCGCCCTGGGTGTTCTGGGTGCCGATTCCGAGAGCAAAGCTCAGCATGATGTTTCCTCGTGTCAGGTAAGGGTAGGTCGGCGTCAGCCTTTCAGGGCGTCATAGTCGCCGTCGCGATAGCCGAGAATAATGTCGTCGCCGGTATCGAGCAGTGGTCGCTTGAGCAGCGTGGGGTTGGCCATGATCAGCGCACGGGCCTTGTTGGCGTCGATCGCCTTCTTGTCCTCTTCGGGAAGGTTGCGCCAGGTGGTGCTGCGCCGATTGAGCGCTTCCATCACCGGTACACGCTCGAGGATATGCTCGAGCAGGGCCGCCGAGAGGCCGTCCTCGCGCAGGTCGTGAACCTGATAGGGCAGGCCCTTCTCATCCAGGGCCTTGCGCGCCTTGCGGCAGGTATCACAGTTCTTGATCACGAAAAGGGTAAGCATCATGCCCTCCTTTCAATGAAGCGGCGAATGCGTTGCGCGGCTTCTGTCGTGGGCTCGAGCTCGGCTACCAGTGCCAGGCGTAGGCGCCCTGCACCGGGATTGTCGCCATGGGCCCCCTCGCGACCCATATAGGAGCCGGGCAGCACGCTGACATGTTCCTCGGCGAACAGCGCCCGGGTAAAGGCCTCGTCGTCGCCCCCCGGCACCGCGGGCCAGAGGTAGAAACTCGCCTCGGGGGCCGGGAACGCCATGACCGGTGCGAGTATCTCGGTGACGGCGGCGAACTTTTCGCGATAGGCGTCACGGTTGGCGCGCACATGGATTTCGTCGTTCCAGGCAGTGATCGAGGCGTGCTGCAGCGGCAGCGACATGGCGCAGCCATGGTAGGTGCGGTAGCGCTTGAAGGGGGCGATCAGCTCGGCGTCGCCGGCGACGAAGCCGGAGCGCAGCCCCGGCAGGTTGGAGCGCTTGGAGAGCGAGTGGAACACCAGGCAGCGGCGGTAGTCGTGCCGGCCCAGGGCGGCGCAGGCCTCGAGCAGCCCCGGCGGCGGCGCGCTCTCGTCCAGGTAGAGCTCCGAGTAGCACTCGTCCGAGGCGATGATGAAGTCGTGCTGATCCGCCAGGGCAATGAGTGTCTTGAAATCATCCAGCGGCGTCACCGCGCCGGTGGGGTTGCCCGGCGAACAGAGGAAGACGATCTGTACCTCGCGCCAGGTCTCGGCGGGCACGGCGTCGAAGTCGGGGCGAAAGCCGTTCTCGGCCCGACAGTCCAGGTAGAGCGGCCGGCCACCGGCAAGCAGGGTGGCGCCCTCGTAGATCTGGTAGAAGGGGTTGGGTACCGCGACCCGGGCCGGGCGCGAGCGATCCAGCGCGGCCTGGACGAAGGCGAAGATCGCCTCCCGGGTGCCGTTGACCGGCAGCACCTGGTGCTCGGGATCGAGCCCCTCGAGACCGAACCGGCGGGTCGCCCAGTCGGCGATGGCGCCGCGCAGCTCGGGCATGCCGGCCGTGGCCGGGTAGCGGGCCATCTCCGGCAGATGGTCGTTCAGCGTGGCCAGTGCCGCGGCGAAGGGGGCGTGCTGCGGCTCGCCGATGGTCAGCGGAATGTGCACGAGCCCTTCGGGTGGCGTCACGCCGGCCTTCAAGGCGGCGAGTTTCTCGAAGGGGTAGGGCTTGAGGGCGTCGAGGTCGGGATTCATCGGTGTCCAGGGCGCCGTGGGCCGGCGTCGTATTTGCGTTGTGTTGCAGGGCACGGTGCTAGGGGCGTGCGGGCAGACCGTCAATTATAGGGAAGGCCCCGGCTTGCCTCAAACCCGCTAGCCGGAAACGTCCAGGACCTCGATGAGCCGCTCGCGCAGGCGCTGCTGGCGCTCGGGGTCGGTGATTGGCCGACCTCCCTTGTCGGTGATGAAGAAGACGTCCTCGACACGCTCCCCCAGGGTGGCGATCTTGGCCGCCGAAAGGGCGATGTCCTGCTCCATGAAGATGCGCCCCACCCGGGCCAGCAGGCCGGGGCGGTCGGGGGCGGTGAGCTCCAGCAGGGTGCGCTCATTGGCCGGGTCCTGCTCGATCAGCACTTCCGTGGCGACATGGAAGTGACGCAGCTGGCGCGGAGTGTGCCGGGTGACGATCTGGGGGTAGTCGTCCGGATCGTCGAGCTCCTCGACCAGATGGCGGCGAATGGCCTCGATGCGCTCGGCATCGCGGATCGACTCGCCACGGCTGTCGAGCACGATGAAGGTGTTGAGCGTCCAGTCATTGCTTGAGGTGGCGATGCGGGCGTCGTGGATGGAGAGCCCCAGTTGCTCCATGGCGGCGGCGGTGGCGGCGAACAGGTCGTCCACCGAGCGGGTGTGGATGAACACCTTGGTACCGCCGTCGGACATGTCGTCGGCGGGGGCGCTGATCAGGATCAGCGGCAGCTGAGACTCGGCGTGGGCGAGAATGCCCATGGTCTGCCAGACGATCTCGCTGGGGGCATACTGCAGGAAGTAGTCCTCGCCCAGGGATTCCCAGAGCCGGTCGACCCGGGGCAGCTCTGCGCCCACCGAGGCCAGCAGCGAACGCGCTTCGCCCCGGGTCTCGCGTACCCATTCCTCGCGATCCAGCGGGTTGTCGAGACCGCGGCGCAGGGCGCGCTTGGTCTCGGCGTGGAGCTGACGCAGCAACGAGGCGCGCCAGCCATTCCACAGCGTGGGGTTGGTGGCGTTGATATCGGCTACCGTCAGCACGTAGAGGTGATCCAGACGCGTTTCGTCACCCACCACCCGGGCAAAGTCGCGAATCACATCGGGGTCGGTGATGTCGCGCTTCTGGGCCACCATCGACATCAACAGGTGGTTCTCCACCAGCCAGACGACCAGCCGCGTGTCGCGCAGCGTCATGCCGTGCCGCTCGGCGAAGCGCTCCACGTCGCGTGCACCGAGAAGCGAGTGGTCGCCGCCACGGCCCTTGCCGATATCGTGATAGAGGCCGGCAATCCACAGCAGCTCGAGCTTGGGCAGCTGATGAATCAGGGCAGCCGCCACAGGGAATTCGTCCCGGGCATCGGGTTCGCGGAAGCGCTGAATGAACTTCAGCAGGCGCAGAGTGTGCGCATCCACTGTGTAGATGTGAAAGAGGTCGTGCTGCATCAGCCCCACCGCCTGGCCGAACTCCGGCAGGTACTTGCCCAGCACGCCGTAGCGGTTCATGCGCCGCAGCTGGCGCGCCACGTTGCCGCCGGAGCCGAGCAGCGACATGAACAGGTTCTGGTGGCGAGCATCGTCGCGGTAGAGGTCGTCGATTTGATGCCGATGGTCGCGGATCAGGCGGATGGTGTCGGCGCGGACCCCCTCGATCTCGGGATGTTCCGCCATCAGCAGGAACAGCTCGAGCAGGGCGGAGGGGTGCTCGCGAAACACGGCACGGCTGCGGGCCTGGATATAACCGCCGGCGATCTCGAAGCGCTCGTTGAGCGGTACCGACTCCAGGCGCTCGCCGCTACGCAGGATCGCCTCGTCGAAGTGCTGCAGCAGCATGTCGTTGAGCCCGGCAAGCGCGGTGACGTGGCGATAATAGCGTTTCATGAACTGTTCGACGGCCAGGCGCTCGGGGGTGTCGCGGTAGCCGAACAGTTCGGCGATGGTGCGCTGATGATCGAACTGCAGGCGGTCCTCGGCGCGATCGGTCAGCATGTGCAGGGCATAGCGCACCTGCCAGAGGAAGGCCTGGCCCTGGCTCAGGATGCGCAGTTCGGCGTCGTTCATGAAGCCGTTGGCCACCAGGTCCTCATAGCGCTGGCTGCCGAAGTGGCGCTTGGCCACCCAGCCGATCATCTGGATGTCCCGTAGTCCGCCCGGCGAACTCTTGATGTTGGGCTCCAGGTGGTACTCGGAGTTGTTGAAACGGTGATGGCGAGTGATCTGCTCCTGCCACTTGGCCTCGAAGAACTGGTCGGCGGGCCACATGCGCTCGGCGGCGATGCGGGCCTTCATGGCGTCGCGCAGCCGTTCAGGGCCAGCCAGGGTGCGCGACTCCATCAGGTTGGTGATCACCGTGATGTCGCCTTCGGCCTCGCGCTCGCAGTCGGGGAGCGAACGCACGCTGTGGCCGATCTCCAGGCCGATGTCCCACAGGAAGGTGATGAAGTCCGTCAGCGGTTCCCGGTAGGGCTCGTCGTCGTCGTGCTCCAGCAGCAGCATCAGGTCGACGTCGGAGTGCGGATGCAGCTCGCCGCGACCGTAGCCGCCCACCGCCAGCAGCGCCACGCCGTCGTCGGGCCATGTCTGCAGCGCCCAGGCGATGGCGAGCAGGCGGTCGAGACACCAGGCGCGGCCATGCACCAGGTCGCGAATGTCGGCACCGGCACGGAAGCGTTCGTCGAGACGGGCCTGGATGTCGCCGAGCGCCGTCTTGAAGGGCGCGATGGGCGAACGGTTGCCGGTCAGTTCGCTGCGAAATGTCTCGGCATCGAACAGCGACTCATCCGGCGCAAATCGGTAGTGGTGCAGGAGCATGGGCGATCGACTCAGTGGTCGAGGAAGGCGAGATCTTCTTCGCCACGGGCAGTCAGCACCTCGACGCCGGTTTCGGTGACCAGCAGCGTGTGTTCCCACTGGGCGGACAGGCTCTTGTCCCGGGTCACGGCGGTCCAGCCATCGCGAAGCACCTTGGTCTGATGCCCGCCGACATTGATCATCGGCTCGATGGTGAAGCACATGCCGGCTTTCAGCTCGGCGTCGGCCTCGGGAGCGTAGCCGTCATAATGCAGCACCTGGGGGTCTTCATGGAAGGTGGCGCCGATGCCGTGGCCGCAGAAGTCGCGTACCACCGAATAGCCGTTGGCCTCGGCGTGCTGCTGGATGGCACGGGCAAGCTCGGAGAGCCGCGCGCCGGGGCGGACCAGGGCGATGCTGTGGTAGAGGCACTCCTGGGTGACCCGGCACAGGCGCTCGCCCTGGATGCTCTCGCCGACGATGAACATCACGCTGGAGTCGCCGTGATAGCCGTCGGCCGTCTTGACGGTGACATCAATGTTCATGATGTCGCCCTTCTTCAGCTTCTTTTCGCCATCCGGGATGCCATGGCAGACCACATGATTGATCGAGGTGCAGATCGACTTGGGGAAACCGTGGTAGTTGAGCGGGGCCGGTGTGGAGCCCAGCTCGTTGACAATATAGTCATGGCACAGGCGGTCCAGCTCGCCGGTGGTGACACCGGCCTTCACGTGTGGCGCGATCATCTCCAGCACGCTGGCGGCCTGACGGCCGGCTTCGCGCATCATCTCGATCTCGTCGGGCGTCTTGATGGGAATGTTCATGGGGTCTCGGTTCTGAGGGGTTGTCGCGCCCGGCAAATGGCGGGTATACGCGGCGGGCGACTTCATCTCGTCGGCGAACTATGGTATAAAGCCGCGCGCTATCCTGCAATCGTCGACCCTCCATCAGGGCCGTGGCTCGGCCGAGAGTCGACAGCAGTGAGAGCGTGATAACGAGGCGCATACCGCGTTTCGACAACATAGCCTTGAAAAACACACACGCACCGGCACATGGTCCCGGGTGCTGCCGCGGCGTCGCCTCGGTAGTCGGATCCATGGGGTGCGTGGAGGCCTAACCCGATTTTCAGGAGTCATCATGGCACACGTCAATATGCGCGATCTGCTGAAGGCAGGCGCTCACTTCGGTCACCAGACCCGTTACTGGAACCCGAAGATGAGCAAGTTCATCTTCGGCGCCCGTAACAAGATCCACATCATCAACCTCGAGCACACCCTGCCGGCCCTCAATGAGGTGATCGACGTGGTCGAGAAGATGGCCGCGTCCAACAACAAGATCCTGTTCGTTGGCACCAAGCGCAGCGCCAGCAAGATCATCAAGGAAGAGGCCAACCGTGTCGGCCATCCGTTCGTCAATCACCGCTGGCTCGGCGGCATGCTGACGAACTACAAGACCATTCGTCAGTCAATCAAGCGCCTGCGCGACCTCGAGACCATGCGCGAGGACGGCACCTTCGAGAAGCTGACCAAGAAAGAGGTCCTGATGGCGACTCGCGAGCAGGACAAGCTCGAGCGTTCCATCGGCGGTATCAAGGAGATGGGCGGCCTGCCCGATGCCCTGTTCGTCATCGACGTCGATCACGAGCGCATCGCGATCAACGAAGCGAACAAGCTGGGCATCCCGGTCATCGGCGTGGTAGATACCAACTCCGACCCGGACGGCGTCGACTACGTGATCCCGGGCAACGATGATTCCATCCGCGCCATCCAGATCTACGTCAAGGCGATTGCCGACGCTTGTGGTCGTGCGAAGGAAGGTCGGCCGGACGAATTCGTCGAGGTCACCGAGGGCGAAGGCGGCGACGCGACGGCTGCCGCTGCCGAGTAAACGGCGAGCCAGCCGGGCAGGCTTGCCTGTCCGGGCGGGCCGGGGCTGTTGCAGCCACGCCCGCTCTCCCGCCCCGGCATCGCTGGGGCGGGATTCCACCGGGCCCCCAGGGTCCGGCGCACTTATTCCCAAGTCGAACCGATCCAGGGTTCAACTATCAAGAGGTGAATACCATGGCAGCGATCAGCGCCTCCCAGGTCAAGGAACTGCGCGAGCGTACCGGGCTCGGCATGATGGAGTGCAAGAAGGCACTTACCGAGGCCGATGGTGATATCGAAGTCGCCATCGAGAACCTGCGCAAGAGCTCTGGCCTCAAGGCCGCCAAGAAGGCAGGCCGCACCGCCGCCGAAGGCGCCGTGGTGACTCGTGTCGCCGAAGACGGCAGCTACGGCGTGGTGGTGGAGATCAACTCCGAGACCGACTTCGTCGCCCGTGACGATAATTTCAAGGCTTTCGCCGACAAGATTGCCGGCGCCTTCTTCGCTGCCAAGAGCGAAGACGTGGCAGCGGTGATGAGCGGGGAGCTCGAGACCGTTCGCGAGCAGCTGGTACAGAAGATCGGCGAGAACATCAGCGTGCGTCGCTGTGCGGTCGTCGAGGCCGCCGAGGGCGGGCTGGTGGGCGAATACGTCCACGGCGGCCGCATCGGCGTGCTGACCGAGCTCAAGGGAGGCAACAGCGAGGTGGCCAAGGATGTCGCCATGCATGTGGCAGCGATCAATCCGTCGGTGGCGCGCCCCGAGGACATGCCCCAGGAAGAGCTCGACAAGGAAAAGGCAATCATCCTGGCCCAGCCCGACATGGCCGGCAAGCCTGAGCAGATTGCCGAGAAGATGGTCGAAGGCCGTCTCAAGAAGTACCTGGCCGAGAACAGCCTGACCGAGCAGCCCTTCGTCAAGGATCCCAACCAGAGCGTGGCCGAGTTCGTCAAGGCCGCGGGTGGTGAGGTTCTCGGTTTCATCCGCTTCGAGGTGGGTGAGGGCATCGAGAAGGAAGAGGTCGATTTTGCCAAGGAAGTCATGGAACAGGCTGGCCGCAGCTAAGGTCAGAGGTTCCAGTTCGAAGAACGGCGTGCGCGCGAGCGCACGCCTTCTCGTATCCGGCCGTCGCGTCGGCCGAAGTAGAAAAGCTTCATCCCCTTGCGCCCAGGAGAGTTGCCATGCCCACAACCGAACAGGTCGATAGTACCGCCCAGCCCCGCTCCGACAAGTCCCGCAGTGAAAAATCCAAGTACAAGCGCATCCTGCTCAAGCTCTCCGGTGAGGCCCTGATGGGCGAACACGACTTCGGGATCGACCCCAAGGTGCTCGACCGCATGGCGCTGGAGATCGGGCAACTGGTCGGCATCGGCGTGCAGGTGGGTATCGTGGTCGGTGGCGGCAACCTGTTCCGTGGCGCCGCACTCAACGCGGCGGGCATGGATCGCGTCACCGGTGACCACATGGGCATGCTGGCCACGGTGATGAACGCACTGGCCATGCGCGATGCGCTGGAGCGTTCCAATATCCGCTCCCGGGTCATGTCGGCGATTCCCATGAGCGGGGTGGTGGAACACTACGATCGGCGTACCGCCATTCGCTACCTGACCTCCGGAGACGTGGTATTGTTTTCCGCCGGAACCGGCAACCCATTCTTTACCACCGACTCGGCGGCTTGCCTGCGCGGCATCGAGATCGACGCCGACGTGGTGGTCAAGGCCACCAAGGTGGACGGGGTCTACGACAAGGACCCGGTGAAGCACGCCGATGCGGTCAAGTACGACAAGCTGAGCTACGACGATGCGCTGGACCAGAAGCTCGGCATCATGGATTTGACCGCCATCTGTCTCGTGCGGGACCATGACATGCCGGTTCGCGTCTTTAACATGAACAAGCCGGGCGCCCTGCTGAACCTGGTGATGGGCGGCAAGGAAGGCACGCTGATAGACAGAGGTTGACACTGTGATCGATGACATCAAGAAAGATGCTGAAAGCCGAATGAAGAAGAGCCTCGAGGCCCTTCATGGCAACTTCAACAAGATCCGTACCGGGCGTGCTCACTCCAGCATCCTCGATTCGGTGACGGTGGACTATTACGGTAGCCAGGTGCCGCTGAGCCAGGTGGCCTCGGTCAACGTGGAGGACGCCCGGACACTGAGTATCGTGCCGTGGGAGCAGGGCATGGTGCCCAAGATCGAGAAGGCGATCATGACCTCCGATCTGGGCTTGAACCCGGCAAGCGCCGGCACTGTGATTCGCGTTCCCATGCCGATGCTCACCGAGGAGACACGCAAGGGCTACATCAAGCAGGCGCGTGCCGAGGCCGAGCACGCCCGCGTGGCGGTCCGCAATGTGCGTCGCGACGCCAATGGCGACTTCAAGTCCCTGCTCAAGGAGAAGGAAATCTCCGAGGATGAGCAGCACCGGGGTGAGGAGGCCATTCAGAAGCTGACCGACAAGTACATTGCCGAGATCGACAAGCTGCTGGAAACGAAGGAACATGACCTGATGCAGGTCTGAGGAGCGCCGGGCGGACGACTCCGCTACGGGGGCTTCCGCCAGGCTCCGCCCATTCCATTGCGAGACATCATGACGTCAGCGCAGACCCCAGATTCCCAGGTGCCCCCGAGTGCACCCGGTGGAGACGTGCCGCGACATGTGGCGATTATCATGGATGGCAACAATCGCTGGGCACGAGCGCGTGGGCTCTCCGGTGTGCGTGGCCATCGTGCCGGCGTCGAGGCCGTGCGAGCGGTGATCCGGCGTGCCGCGGAGCGGGGCGTGGAAACGCTCACCCTGTTCGCCTTCTCCAGCGAAAACTGGCGACGTCCAGAAGCCGAAGTGCGTGCCCTGATGGAGCTGTTCCTGATCGCACTGAAGCGTGAAGTGAAAAAGCTCCACGCCAACGGTATCCGGCTCTCGGTGATCGGCGACCGCTCCGCTTTCTCTTCCTCGATTCAGAAATACATAGTCCGGGCCGAGGCGATGACGCGGGACAACACCCGCATGCATCTGGTGGTGGCAGCCAATTACGGTGGTCACTGGGATATCACCGGGGCTGCCCGTCGCCTTGCCGAGCGAGTCGCCAGGGGGGAGCTCGACTCCGCCGACATCACCGAGAAGAGCGTGGAGGCCGAGCTCTGCCTGGCCAACGAGGCCCCGGTGGACCTCTGCATTCGCACCAGCGGCGAACAGCGTATCTCCAATTTCCTGCTGTGGCAGATGGCCTATGCCGAACTCTACTTCACGCCATTGCTGTGGCCCGACTTCGATGGCGAGGCCCTCGACCTGGCTATCGACGACTTTCGCCGTAGGCAGCGCCGTTTCGGTATGACAGACGAACAGATCGAGGCCCAAGGTGCTTAGACAGCGAATCATCACTGCGGCCTGGCTGGCGCCGCTGATGCTGGCTGGCCTGTTTGGCCTGCAGGGCGGCGCCTTCGCCGCCTTTACCGCTGTCGTCGTGCTGCTGGCAGCCTGGGAGTGGACCAACCTCGCCGGGGTGACGGAGCCGAGCCGACGCCTGGCGCTGGTGGCCGGCCTGGCCGTATTGCTGCTGCTGCTCTGGGCGACAGGCGCCATGCTGGCCGTCTGGCCGCTATGGCTGGCGCTGGTGGGGTGGTTGGCCAACCTCTACTGGGTGGTTCACTACCCCGGCAAGGGCGAGCAGTGGCAGTCGACACTGCGTCGGCTGGCCATGGGGCTGTGGGTGCTGCTGCCGGCCTGGGTTGGCTTCAACATCCTGCGCGACACCGGTGCGGTATGGCTGCTCTTCGTCCTGCTGCTGGTCTGGGGCGCCGATATCGGCGCCTACTTCAGCGGCCGCGCCTGGGGGCGGCGCAAGCTGGCCCCCCGGGTCAGCCCCGGCAAGTCCTGGGAGGGGGTGCTCGGCGGTCTTGCCGTTACCCTGCTGCTGGCGCTGGTATTCGCGGTCTGGCAGGGCCTGGGCGCGGCCGGCGGTGTGGCACTGGTACTGGCCACCGCCGTGGTGACCCTGGTCTCGGTGCTCGGCGACCTGGTGGAGAGCATGCTCAAGCGCTACCGGGGCATCAAGGACTCCAGCAATCTCCTGCCTGGGCATGGTGGTGTCCTCGATCGCATCGACAGCCTGACGGCGGCGGTCCCGCTGTTTGCGCTGCTCTCCCTTGGAGTCCTGTAGGGTGGGCGCGGTGGCCATGGCGAAACAAGGTCGTCGGCTGGCTGTCACGGTGCTCGGCGCGACCGGCTCGATCGGTACCAGCACGCTGGATGTCGTCGCCCGTCATCCCGAGCGCTATCGGGTTTACGCCCTTACGGCCCATCGCTCACGCGAGGCGCTGCTGACACAGTGCCGGCGTCACCGGCCAAGGGTGGCGGTGCTGGACGGAGAGGAGGATGCCGCCTGGCTGCGTCGGGAACTTGCCGAGGCCGGGCTGCAGACGGAGGTGCGCGCCGGCGTCGAGGCGCTGGTCGAGGTGGTCGAGGCGGATGAGGTGGACGTGGTCATGGCAGCCATCGTCGGTGCCGCCGGGCTGCTGCCGACCCTGGCGGCGGTGCGTGCCGCAAAGCGGGTGTTGCTGGCCAACAAGGAGGCGCTGGTGATGTCCGGCGCCCTGTTCATGGATGAAGTGGCCCGGCATGGCGCCCTGCTTTTGCCGATTGATTCCGAACATAATGCCATCTACCAGTGTCTACCCCACGAGCATCGCGGTGGCCTGGGGCAGCACGGCGTCACCCAACTGCTGCTGACCGCCTCTGGCGGGCCCTTCAGGGGCTGGACGCCGGAGGCGCTGGCGACGGTCACACCGGAGCAGGCCTGCGCCCACCCCAACTGGTCCATGGGACGCAAGATTTCCGTGGACAGTGCCACCCTGATGAACAAGGGGCTGGAGCTGATCGAGGCGTGCTGGCTGTTCGATGCGCGCCCGGAGCAGGTGCAGGTGGTGGTGCATCCCCAGAGCGTGATCCACTCCATGGCCGCCTACAGCGACGGGTCGGTGCTGGCGCAGCTGGGCAACCCCGACATGCGCACCCCCATCGCCTACGGCCTGGCCTGGCCGGAGCGGATCGATGCCGGGGTCGAGGCCCTCGACCTGTTCCAGGTCGCACGGCTGGACTTCGAAGCGCCGGACGAGGCGGCCTTTCCCTGCCTGCGCCTGGCTCGGGAGGCCATGGTGGCGGGGGGGACGGCACCGGCGGTGCTCAACGCGGCCAACGAGATCGCGGTGGATGCCTTTCTCGCCGGTCGAATGGGATTTGCCGGCATCGCCGAGCTGGTCGAGAGGACGCTGGCATCGCTGCCGATGGAGCCGGCCACCGACCTGGGTACCATCATGGAGGCCAATGCGCGGGCTCGCCATATGGCCAGCGACTGGTTGAAGCGTCGTTGAGCCAACCACCGGTGCCATCCGTCATCATGTTACCTAGAAGGAGGCTGACTTGGGCCTGATTCAGAATGTGCTGGCCGTCATCGTGGTGCTGGGCCTGCTGGTTACCTTCCACGAATACGGTCATTACTGGGTGGCACGGCGCTGTGGTGTCAGGGTGCTGCGCTTCTCGGTGGGCTTCGGCAAGCCCATCTGGTCCCGTGTCGACCGCAACGGTACCGAGTTCGCCATCGCCGCCATTCCGTTGGGCGGCTATGTCAAGATGCTCGACGAGCGCGAGGCCCCGGTACCCGACGATCAGCTCGATCAGGCTTTCAATCGCAAGTCGGTGTGGCAGCGTATCGCCATCGTGGCGGCCGGGCCGCTGGCCAACTTCCTGCTCGCCATCGTTGCCTACTGGGCCCTGTTCGTCGCCGGGACCACCACCGTGGCACCGGTGGTCGGCGATGTGGCGATCGATTCACCGGCCGAGCGAAGCGGCCTGCGCAGCGGTCAGGAAATCGTCTCGGTGGAGGGCGACGCGGTGCGCTCCTGGGACGACATCAACCTCCGCCTGATCGCCCGTATCGGCGCCAGTGACGAGCTGTCCTTCCAGGCGCGTGGCGATGCCAGCGAGGAGGCCCGGGAGTATCGGCTGCCGGTGGAGAATTACCTGGTTCGCCAGGACCCGCCGCAGCCGCTGGCGACCTTGGGTATCACGCCCTGGCAACCACCGTTTCCGCCCAGGCTGGGGCAGGTCATCGACGGCGAGGCCGCCGCCCGGGCCGGGTTGCAGGCAGGGGATGAGATCCTTGCGGTGAACGGTACGCCGGTCGGCGACTGGATGGATTTCGTCAATATCGTGCGTGCAAGCCCCGGTGAGACCCTGGCCCTGGAGGTGACGCGTAACGGCGAACAGTTGAGCCTGACGATGGTGCCCGGTGAAACAGAGCTGGAAACCGGCGTTTCCATCGGCTACGTTGGCGCCGGGGTGGAGAGCGTCGAGTGGCCAGAAGAGTATCGGCGCGAGATTCGCTATGGCCCCGTGGCAGCCCTTGGGCAGGCGGTGGAACGCACCAGTGACATGACGCTCTTGACCCTGGGGGCTATCCGCAAGATGCTGGTGGGGCTGATCTCACCATCGAACCTGTCCGGACCCATCACTATCGCCCAGGTGGCTGGTGATACGGCTCGCACCGGTCTGGAAAGCTTCGTCAGCTTTCTGGCTTACCTGTCGATCAGCCTGGCAGTGCTAAACTTGCTGCCCATTCCGGTACTCGACGGCGGCCACCTGCTTTATTATTTCGTGGAAGTGGTCCGTGGCCGGCCGGTTTCCGAGCGGACCCAGGCGATGGGACTGCGTATTGGTTTGGCGCTGATAGCCACGCTGATGTTGATGGCGCTCTATTTCGATCTGATGCGTCTCTGGTAGCGAGCGACTCTACCCCCGAACGGGGGCACAGGGATAGGTGGAGCCCGACTCCAACCTTGTCAGTCACCCGCACAAATGTATATGGTGCCTGTCTGGACAGGCAGGCGGATCAACGCGAGCGAAGCGACTGCATGAATATCAAGACCCTCGGACTGGCGGCTCTGCTGCTGGCCGGTTCCAATACGGTGCTGGCCGAATCTTTTGAAGTGACCGACATTCGCGTGGAGGGGCTGCAGCGGGTTTCCGCCGCTTCCGTCTTCAACGCCTTCCCCGTCAGTGCCCGTGATCGGGTGGACGACCGCGAACTGGCCGAGGCGACACGCAGCCTGTTTGCCACCGGCCTGTTCGATGACATCCAACTGGCCAGGGACGGCGACGTGCTGGTCATTCAGGTGGTGGAGCGTCCCACCATCTCGCGGCTCAATATCAGCGGCAACCGCCAGCTCTCCGAAGAGGACCTGCGTCGCGGTCTACGCGAAGGTGGGCTCGCGGAGGGGCAGGTCCTGCAGCTCTCGACCCTGGAGGAGATCCAGCGCGAGCTGGAGGGGGTCTACCAGGCCCAGGGTCGCTACAGCGCACGCATCGATACCAGCGTGCGTGAAATCGACGAAGGGCGAGTCCAGGTCGATATCGACATCAACGAAGGTACCGTGGCCAAGATCCGCCAGATCAACGTCGTCGGCAACCGGGACTTCGACGATGACGAACTGCGCGACGTCTTCGAACTCAACGACCGCCCCGGCCGTTTCTTCGGCTGGTTCTCCAGAGACGAATACTCCCGCGAGGCGCTGGCCGGCGACCTGGAGCGACTGCGCTCCTTCTATCTCGATCGCGGCTATGTGAACTTCGCCATTACCTCCACCCAGGTATCGATCAGCCCGGACAAGTCCCGGATCTTCGTCACCGTCAATATCGACGAGGGACGCCAGTATCGTCTGGGCGACATTCGCTTCGCCGGAGACCTGCAGATCAGCGAGCGTGAAGCACGTGACCTGCTTCAGGTGGAAAGCGGCCAGATCTTCTCGCGCAGCGATGTCACCGCCTCCACCGAAGCCCTGCGTTCGCGCCTGGGTGCCGAAGGCTTTGCCTTCGCCCGGGTCGACGGTGTGCCGGAGCCCGGCGCCGACGGCTCGACGGTGGATCTCACCGTGATGGTGGAGCCGGGGCAGCGTGCCTACGTGCGACGCATCAACTTCACCGGTAACACCAGTACCCAGGACGAGGTGCTGCGCCGCGAGATGATCCAGATGGAGGGCGCTCCCGCCTCCACCGAATCGATCAGTCAATCGCGCCGCCGCCTGGAGCGCCTGGGCTTCTTCAGCCAGGTGGAAGTGGATACCCAGCCGGTGGCGGGTGAGCCCGACAAACTGGATGTCACCTATACCGTCGAGGAGCAGCCCTCCGGCTCGGTGTCGGCGAGCATCGGTTTCTCCCAGAGCGCCGGTGTGATCTACGGCGCGGCGCTGGCCCAGAACAACTTCCTGGGAACCGGCAACCGGGTCAACATCGGCGCCCAGCGTAGCGATACCTTCACCAGTCTCAACTTCGGCTACACCGACCCTTACTGGACGCTGGACGGCATTTCGAGGGGCTACAACCTGTTCTATCGTGAGACCGACTATGCCGATTCGGATATCTCGACCTTCTCCACCGACGCCTACGGTGCCGGCATCAACTTCGGCTACCCGATCAGCGAACTCTCGCGGCTCAACTTCGGCGCCAGCCTCGAAGACCTGACGGTCAAGACTTACCGCGACACCCCCTCGGAGATCGTGCGCTACGTCGACGAGCAGGGCGGCGAGGCCCAGAGTCTCAAGCTCACCGCCAGTTGGACGCGCAACAACCTGAACCGTGGCATCATGCCCACGTCGGGCAACTACCAGCGCCTGTCGCTGGAGACCGCGGCGCCGGGCAGCGACGCGGACTATTACAAGCTGCGGGCCAGGGCGCAGCAGCTGTTTCCCTTGAATGAGGAGGAGACCTGGGCGCTGAAGTTCGGAACCTCACTGGGCTATGCCGACAGCATTGGTAACGATCCGTATCCCTTCTACGAGAATTTCTTCGCAGGTGGCCTCGGCTCGGTACGCGGTTTCACCGGCAACACCCTGGGCGAGCGCACCACGCCACGTGAAGGCGGACGGGATCGCACCCTGGGCGGCAACGTGCTGGTCGAGGGTAGTGCGGAGTTGCTGTTCCCGATGCCTTTCATCGAGAACCAGCGGTCGCTTCAGACCGGTTTCTTCCTGGATGCCGGCAACACTTTCCTGACCAGCTGTTATCCGGTGGTCGACGGCGATGGTCCCTCGAACTGCTCCTCCGGTGTCGATCTTGGCGAGCTGCGCTACAGTGCCGGTATCGGGCTCTCCTGGCTGACTCCGGTGGGCCCGCTGACCTTCAGCGTCGCCGAACCGCTCAACGACAAGAGCGGCGATGATACCCAGTTCTTCCAGTTCTCACTGGGTCAGACATTCTGACCCGATCAAGGAGTCGTTCATGCGCAAGTTGACCGCCATTCTCTGTATTGGCCTGTTCGGTGCCTTGGCACTGCCGGCACATGCCGCCGAGGTCGCCGTGCTGGATTGGCGGCAGGCGCTGCTTTCGTCCGATGCTGCCCAGCGCTCCATGGAGCAGCTGGAGAGTCGCCTTCGCGGCCAACAGCAGGAGGCCCAGGCACTGGGTGAGGAACTGCAGAACCTGCAGCAGCGTCTGCAGGGGGGCAGTTTCTCCGATGCCGAGCGTCAGACCATGATCGAGGAATTCCAGCAGAAGGGAAGCCGCTTCGAGCAGCTTCGCCAGCAGATCATCGAGGAGCAGATGCGTTCGGAGCAGGAGTTCCTGCAGCAGTCCGAGCCGAAGTTGGAGCAGGCGGTGGAGCAGGTTATTTCCCGTCACGGCATCCAGGTGCTGGTCGACCCCCAAGGGGTGGTTCACTCGGAGTTCGAGCTACCGAACCTGACCGGGGAAGTGACCGACATCCTCAATTCGCTCAACTGATCCGTCACAGCGGCTTGCCGCCGTGCTTTGCTGAAACAACCGGGCTTTCATGACGCAACCTGCTCCCCCACAATTCACCCTCGCCGATCTCGCCGAACAGCTCGGAGCGCGGCTGGTGGGTGACGGTACGCGCCGCGTTTCGGGATTGGCAACCTTGCAGGACGCCGGCCCCGAACAGGTCGCCTTCGTGGCCAATCTCTCCTACCTGAAGAGTCTACAAGACACCCGCGCCGGTGCCGTTCTTCTGCATCCTGAGCACGCCGGCGAATGCCCGGTGGACCGTCTCGAGCTCGACAACCCCTATCTCGGCTATGCACAGCTGTCGCGGCTCTTCGATCCGTTGCTGGCCCGGCCGGTCGGTGGCATCCACCCGTCGGCCGTGGTGGCCGAAGACGTACGGCTGGGGGCTGGGGTGGAAATCGGTCCCCAGGCAGTCGTCGAGACCGGCGTCGAATTGGGCGATGAGGTCGTGATCGGGCCGGGTTGCGTGGTGGGGGCGAATTCGCGTATTGGTGCCCGGTCACGGCTCCACCCCAACGTGACCGTCTGCCACGGTGTGGTCATCGGCGAGCGCGCCATCCTGCACAGCAACTGCGTCATTGGTGGTGATGGCTTCGGTTTCGCCCATGACGGAAAGCGTTGGCACAAGATCGCCCAGCTGGGCGGCGTGGTGCTAGGCGACGACGTCGAAGTTGGCAGCAGTTCCAGCATCGACCGCGGTGCGCTTGAGGACACTGTGATCGGCAACGACGTCAAGATCGACAGCCAGGTGCAGATTGCCCATAACGTACACATCGGCGACCACAGCGCCCTTGCAGGCTGTGTCGGTATTGCCGGTTCGACCCGGGTGGGGAACAATTGCATGTTGGGCGGTGGAGTGGGGCTCGCGGGTCACCTGACGATCTGCGACGGTGTTCAGGTCACCGGGATGAGCCTGGTGACCAACTCGATTCACGAGCCAGGGGTCTACTCGTCGGGTACCGGTGCGATGCAGAACGCACAGTGGCGCAAGAATGCGGTGCGCTTCAAGCAGCTCGACGATATCGCTCGCCGCCTGGCCAAGCTCGAAAAGCGCAACCAGGAGGGTTGAGACGGAGACTGGCGACGCTATAATCCATCGCCTGCCTTTTTCTCCCTGCAGGCATTTCGGAAAGCCGGATGCACATGCTCATGCTGCTCCGGCTTTCTTACTTCCTTTCAGAGGTCGCTATGATGGAAATGGACATCAACGAGATTCGTGAGTATCTGCCGCACCGGTACCCCTTCCTGCTGGTGGATCGGGTCACGGAGCTGACACTCGGCGAACTGATCGTTGGCTACAAGAACGTCAGCATCAACGAGCCATTCTTCAACGGCCACTTTCCGCATCACCCGATCATGCCCGGTGTGCTGGTGCTCGAGGCCCTGGCACAGGTGTGTGGCATCCTGGGGTTCAAGACCGTCAACAAGCTGCCCGCCGATGGCTATGTCTACTACCTCGTGGGTAGCGACAACGTGCGCTTCAAGCGCCCTGTCATGCCCGGCGACTGCCTGGTGCTCGAGGCCCGCGTGGAGCGTGAAAAGCGGGGCATCTGGAAATTCGCCTGCCGTGCTACCGTAGGTGGGGAGCTGGCCTGTGAGGCCGACATCATTTGTGCCGAGAGGAAGGTTGCTTGATACATACCACTGCCATCGTCGATCCCAGTGCGCGTCTGGCCGAGGATGTCGAGGTCGGACCTTATACCGTGATCGGGCCCGACGTCGAGATCGGGGCCGGCAGCCGGATTGGTTCCCATGTCGTGGTCAAGGGGCCGACCGTGCTGGGTGCCCGCACCCGCATCTTCCAGTTCGCCTCGGTGGGCGAGGATTGCCAGGACAAGAAGTACGCTGGTGAACCGACGCGACTGGTGATGGGTGACGACAACATCATTCGCGAAGGGGCGACACTGCACCGGGGCACTATCCAGGATCGCGGCGAGACCACCATCGGCTCGCGCAACCTGTTCATGGCCTATGTCCACGTGGGGCACGACTGTGTCATCGGCAACGACTGCGTGCTTGCCAATCAGGTGACCCTGGCCGGTCATGTCATCCTGGGCGATTTCGCCATACTGGGTGGTCTCTCGGCGATTCACCAGTTCTGCCATTTCGGCTCCTATGCCATGGCCGGTGGCGGCTCGATCATCACCAAGGATACCCCGGCCTTCGTGATGATCAACGGCAACCCGGCCAAGCCCCATGGGCTAAACCTGACGGGTCTGAAGCGTCGTGGATTCTCGAAGGAGGCGATCAGGGCGCTGAGTGAGTCCTACAAGCTGGTCTATCGCCAGGGGTTGACCGTCGAGCAGGCACTGGACGGGATTCGCAGCCGTTTCTCGCTGCCCGAGACTGACGCCTTCACCGCCTCCATCGAGGTGTCGTCCCGTGGCATCGTTCGCTGACGTGACTCGGTCATGACGGTAAGACGTGTCTACATCGTGGCCGGTGAACTCTCTGGCGACAACCTGGGTACCGGCCTGATGCGCGCCCTCAAGGCCCGCCATCCGGACGTCGAATTCCGCGGCATCGGTGGCCCGGGCATGGTCGGGGAAGGCATGGAGAGTCGCTTTCCTCTGGAAACCCTTTCGGTGATGGGGCTGGTCGAGGTGATCAAGCACCTCCCCGAGCTGATTCGCGTGCGCCGCTCGCTCAAGGCCGATGCCCTGGCCTGGCAGCCGGATATCATGATCGGCATCGATGCCCCCGACTTCAATCTCGGCCTCGAACGGCAGTTGCGCGAGGCGGGTATCACCACTGCGCACTATGTCAGCCCCACGGTATGGGCCTGGCGCCAGGGGCGGGTCAAGGGTATCGCCCGTTCCGTCGATGCCATGCTCACCTTCCTCCCCTTCGAGGCCGCCTTCTATGCACGCCACCGGGTGCCGGTCGCCTTCGTCGGCCATCCGCTGGCGGACGAACTGCCGCTGACCAACGATCGTGCCACGGCCCGGGTCGCGCTGGGGTTGGACGAGGATGCGGCGGTACTGGCTCTGCTGCCGGGTTCGCGGGCCAATGAGATTCGCTTTCTCGGCGATACCTTCCTCGACGCCGCCGAGCAGCTGTGCCGGACCCGTCCCGCGCTCAAGGTGGTGATCCCCGCGGCGACGCCGAAGCGGCACGATGAGCTGAGCGCCTTGCTGGCGGCGCGCCCTGGCCTCGTCGGGCGGGTAGCGCTGCTCGACGGCCATGCCAGGGAGGCCATGGTCGCGGCCGATGCCGTGCTGCTGGCATCGGGGACCGCGGCGCTGGAGGCAATGCTCTGTCACCGCGCCATGCTGGTGGCCTACAAGATGGCGCCGGCCACCCACTGGCTGGCCAAGCGGTTGGTCAAGACGGAATGGGTCTCGCTGCCCAACCTGATCGCCCGCGAGACCCTGGTGCCCGAGCTGATCCAGGAAGCGGCCAGCGCGCCTGCCATCGCCGCGCGCCTGGCCGAGATGCTTGACGATGACGACTATCGCCTGGCGCTGGAGACGCGCTTCGCCGAGATGCATGCCGGGCTGCAGCGCGATGCCAGTCGCCGTGCCTGTGACGCCGTCGAGGCGCTGGTCGAGGGGCGTGCGCTGCCCGAGAGCGTCTCGCCCGCCAGCGCTGTCGCCGCCGCCGAGGCGGGGGCGAAGCCAGGGGATGCCCGGGCGGTAGAGGAGAGGAGCCCGGAGCGATGAAACCCTATGACCTGCCACCCCTGACCATCGACTACCAGGGCACCCTGCTGGCGGGCGTCGACGAGGTCGGCCGCGGACCGCTGGTTGGTGCCGTGGTGGCCGCCGCCGTGATTCTCGACCCGGCCAGGCCCATTGCCGGCCTGGCCGACTCCAAACAGCTCACGACAGAGCGCCGCGCACGGCTGGATGGTGAGATTCGTGAAAAGGCCCTGTCATTCGCCGTGGCCGAGGCGTCGGTTGCCGAGATCGACGAACTCAATATCTATCACGCCACCCACCTCGCCATGCGCCGGGCCATCGATTCCCTGCCGCTGGCCGCGGAGTACCTGCTGGTGGACGGTAATCGCCTGCCCGGGCATCATGTTCCCGGGCAGGCGGTGGTGAAGGGCGATGCCCGCCATCCGGCCATTGCCGCGGCTTCGATACTCGCCAAGGTGGCGCGCGATGCGCAGATGGTGGCGCTCGACGGCCTCTTTCCCGGCTACGGCTTCGCCCGCCACAAGGGCTATCCGACCCGCGAGCACCTGGCCGTCCTGGAGCGCCTGGGGCCGCTGCCGGAGCACCGCCGCTCCTTCGGCCCCGTCAAGCGCCAACTGGCGCTGTTCTAGGTAGCCCCTGTTAGCGAGGGGCGCCGGGGATAGGCCGTAGGGGAGGTCCGATTCCAGGGAAGGAATCGGTAGCGTACAAGGAGGTATTCACAGCGCCTCCCCGACGGGCCGGCGCTCCGGGGCCTATTCCCGGATCAGCCCCGAGCGAAGCAGGATGCGATAGCCTATGCCATACCACAGGTCCAATAGCCTGGTTTTCGTACCGACCATTTACCGCCAAGCTTCGAGCCCCTTATGACCACGCCCTTCGTACATCTTCGCGTTCACACCGAATACTCGCTGGTCGACGGCCTGGTGCGGCTCAAGCCGCTGATCAAGGCCACGGCCGAGCGGGGCATGCCTGCCCTGGCCGTCACCGACGAGGCCAACCTGTTCGGCCTGGTCAAGTTCTATCGCGGTGCCCAGGGTGCCGGGCTCAAGCCGATCATCGGCGCCGACCTCTGGCTGGCCAACCCCCTGGATGAGGGGCACCCCTACCGCCTGACCCTGCTGGCCATGAACGACATCGGCTACCGAAACCTCACCGAGCTGATATCCCGCGGCTGGATGGAGGGGCAGCGGCAGGGTCGGGCGCTGCTCGACCGCGCCTGGGTGCTCGAGCAGAGCGAGGGGCTGATCGCTCTGTCCGGTGCCCGCGACGGTGAGATAGGCCGGCACCTGCTCTCCGACCACCGGGACGAAGCCCGGGCGCTGCTGGACGAGTGGAACGCCGCCTTCCCGGGGCGCTTCTATCTGGAGCTGGTGCGTACCGGCCGCCCGCTGGAAGAGGAGTGCGTACACCTGTCGGTGGCGCTGGCCATGGAGACGGGTACGCCGGTGGTGGCCACCAACGATGTTCGTTTCCTCGAGCGCGACGACTTCTGGGCCCACGAGACCCGGGTCTCCATTGGCGAGGGCCGTGCGCTCGACGACAAGCGACGTGAGCGGCGCTACACCGAGGAGCAGTACCTCAAGAGCCCCGAGGAGATGGCCGACCTCTTCTCGGATATCCCCGCTGCGCTCGAGAACAGCCTGATGATCGCCGCGCGCTGCAGCGTGGACGTGCGGCTGGGCGAGATATTCCTGCCCGAATTCGAGATTCCCGAGGGGCTGACCCAGGACGAGTTCTTCCGCAAGGTCTCCCACGATGGCCTGACCGAGCGGCTTGACTTCCTGTTCCCGGCCGAGCGTTACCCGCGGGACGGGGCGGCGTATGCCGAGATCGACGCCCGCTACCGCAAGCGGTTGGATTTCGAGCTCGACATCATCATCCAGATGGGATTCCCCGGCTACTTTCTGATCGTGATGGACTTCATCCAGTGGGCCAAGGACAACAATGTCCCGGTGGGGCCGGGGCGTGGCTCCGGTGCCGGCTCGCTGGTGGCCTACGCCCAGAAGATCACCGACCTCGACCCGCTGGAGTATGACCTGCTGTTCGAGCGCTTCCTCAACCCCGAACGGGTCTCGATGCCCGACTTCGACGTCGACTTCTGCATGGAGAAGCGCGACCGGGTCATCGAGTACGTGGCCGACCGCTACGGGCGCAACGCCGTGTCCCAGATCGTCACCTTCGGCACCATGGCCGCCAAGGCGGTGGTGCGTGACGTGGCTCGGGCCCAGGGCCGGCCCTATTCGCTCGGCGACAAGCTCTCCAAGCTGATTCCCTTCGAGGTCGGCATGACCCTGGCCAAGGCCATCGAGGCCGAGCCGGCGCTGAAGGAGTTTATCGACAACGACGATGAGGCCCAGGAAATCTGGGAGATGGCGATCAAGCTGGAGGGCATCACCCGCGGCACCGGCAAGCACGCCGGCGGCGTGGTGATCGCCCCCACCAAGCTCACCGACTTCGCACCGCTGCTGTGCGACGAGGAGGGCAACGGCCTGGTCGTGCAGTTCGACAAGAACGACATCGAGGAGGCCGGGCTGGTCAAGTTCGACTTCCTGGGATTGCGGACCCTGACCATCATCGACTGGGCGCTGGAGATGGTCGACAAGGTGCGTGCGGCGGCCGGCCAGGGGCCGCTGAATATCGACACCATCCCGCTGGACGACGCCCCCACCTTCGAGATGCTCAAGCGCGCCGAGACCACGGCGGTGTTCCAGCTCGAATCCCGCGGCATGAAGGAGCTCATCAAGCGCCTGCTGCCGGACTCGCTGGAGGACATGATCGCCCTGGTGGCGCTGTTCCGCCCCGGCCCCCTGCAGTCGGGCATGGTCGACGACTTCATCAACCGCAAGCACGGCCGTGCCGAGATCTCCTACCCCCACCCGGACTACCAGCACGAACTGCTCAAGCCGGTGCTCGAGCCCACCTACGGCATCATCCTCTACCAGGAGCAGGTGATGCAGATCGCCCAGGTGCTGGCGGGGTACAGCCTGGGGCAGGCTGACATGCTGCGCCGGGCCATGGGCAAGAAGAAGCCCGAGGAGATGGCCAAGCAGCGTGCCGGCTTCATGGAGGGCTGCGCCGCCAACGGCATCGACAAGGAGCTCGCGGGCAACATCTTCGACCTGGTGGAGAAATTCGCCGGCTACGGCTTCAACAAGTCGCACTCGGCGGCCTACGGCCTGGTCTCCTACCAGACCGCCTGGCTCAAGTCGCACTACCCCGGCCCCTTCATGGCGGCGGTGATGTCCACTGAAATGGACAACCTCGACAAGGTGGTGCCGCTGATCGAGGAGTGCCGGCACCTGGGGCTGACCGTGACCCCGCCGGACGTCAACGTCGGCGGCTACAAGTTCACCGTCGATATCGAGGCGCGGGTGGTCTATGGCCTGGGTGCCATCCGCGGCGTGGGCGAGGGGCCCATCGGCGCCATCGTCGAGGCCCGCGAGGCCGACGGCCCCTTCAGCGACCTGTTCGACTTCTGCCGCCGGGTCGACCCCCGGCGCATGAACAAGCGCACCCTGGAGGCGCTGATCCGCTCCGGGGCGCTGGACAACCTCGGCCCCAACCGCGCGGTGCTCAGCGCGGCGATGGAGGCCGCGCTCAAGGCTGCGGCCCAGACCCAGGCCAACCAGAACCTGGGCATGATCGACATGTTCGGCGAGGCCTTCGCCGACGAGGCGGAGGTGGATCCCTACGAGGCCTATCGGCAGACCCGTGAGTGGACCGACAAGGAGCGTCTGGCCGGCGAGAAGGAGACGCTGGGGCTCTACCTCACGGGTCACCCCATCGACGAGTACGAACAGGAGCTCAAGCGCTTCGTCTCGACGCGTATCAGCGACCTCAAGCCTTCTCGCGAGCCGCAGCGGGTCGCCGGCCTGGTGGTGGGGATGCGCACCATGAAGTCCAAGCGCGGCGACACCATGGCCTTTCTCACCCTCGACGACCGTACCGGACGCATCGAGGCGTCGTTGTTCGGTGAGATGTTCGAGGCGCTGCGTGGCCAGCTCGACACCGAGCAGGTCTTGATCGTCGAGGGGGAGGTTTCCAGCGACGACTATTCCGGCGGGCTGCGCCTGCGCGGCAAGGAGATCACCCCCATGGTGGCGGCGCGCAGCCGCTACGGCGAGGCCGTGGAGCTCTCCCTCGACGGCGACCGGGTCAACGGGCGGCTGGTGGACAACCTCCGCGACAGCCTCTCGCCCCACTGCGATGCCAGTGGACTGCCGGTCCGGCTGCGTTATCGCAACGGCGAGGCCGTCGGCTGGCTGGAACTGGACGAGCAGTGGCGGGTAGCGCCCTGCGACGAACTGCTGATCGCGCTGCGCGAGGTGCAAGGGCAGGATGGCGTGCGGCTGAAGTATCGCTAGGCATCGACTTGCGCCGGTCCAGCAAGGGGCGAGAGGCGGGGGCGCCGGGGACAGGTCGAAGCGGAGGTCCTTTTCCAGGGATGGAAAAGGTAGCGCCCAGGGACGGGTTCACAGCGCCTCCGCATAGACCTGTCGCCGGAAAAGCCGCGTTTTCACGCCTTGCGCGACTTCGTCAGGGTGCGATAATGCCGACACTCGAATTTATGGCTTCCGGGGCAAGAAGCGGTCAATGTACCCCGGCGACAGCAATGACAAGGCGGCTTAGCCACTATGAATCCCAACTATCTCGATTTCGAACAGCCCATCGCCGAGCTTCAGGCCAAGATCGAAGAACTGCGCCTGGTCGGCAACGACAGTCAGGTCAGCCTCAGTGACGAGGTCAGTCGGCTCGAAGAGAAGAGCCGCAAGCTCACCGAGTCGATCTTCAAGGGCCTGAGCCCCTGGCAGGTATCGCAGCTTTCGCGCCACCCGCAGCGCCCCTACACCCTGGACTATCTCGAGCACATCTTCACCGACTTCGATGAGCTGCATGGCGACCGTCGCTTTGCCGACGACCCGGCCATCGTCGGCGGGGTGGCTCGCCTGGACGGCCGCCCGGTCATGGTGATCGGCCACCAGAAGGGGCGCGAGGTGAAGGAGAAGGTGCGCCGCAACTTCGGCATGCCGCGCCCCGAGGGCTACCGCAAGGCGTGTCGGCTGATGGAGATGGCCGAGCGCTTCAAGATGCCGGTGCTGACCTTCATCGATACGCCCGGCGCCTATCCCGGCATCGATGCCGAGGAGCGCGGCCAGTCGGAAGCGATCGCCTACAACCTGGCGGTGATGTCGCGTCTGAAGACCCCGATACTCGCCACCGTGGTGGGCGAGGGCGGCTCCGGCGGGGCGCTGGCCATCGGCGTCTGCGACGAGCTGGCCATGCTGCAGTATTCCACCTATTCGGTGATCTCGCCGGAGGGTTGCGCCTCGATCCTGTGGAAGAGCGCCGATAAGGCCTCCGATGCCGCCCAGGCCATGGGCATCACCGCCGAGCGGCTCAAGGAGCTGGGCTTCGTCGATACGCTGATTCCTGAGCCGCTGGGCGGTGCCCATCGGCATCCTATCGATACCGCCGAGCGGGTCAAGGCGGCGCTGCTGGCCAGTCTCGACCGATTGGAGGCCATGGATACCGAGGCCCTCCTCGAACGCCGGTATGAGCGCCTGATGAGCTATGGCGCTCCTGCTTAGAGGCCTTTCTGCGCTCGGTCATACTGCGTTAAAAATCGGCTGGTGCGCCAGCCCGGTCAAGATGCTCATTTACTAAAGTAAACTCGTGCGCGAGTCCGGTCCGTCTTCGCCAATTTTTGCCTTGCGACCCACAAGGATGTGGGAAGTGCGAAGGCCCGTAGGGAACGGGCCTAGCCCTGACCTTCGCTCGAAGCGGCCCCGCTGGGTTTGAGGGTTGCTCATGTTCCTACAGCTTCTTATCGACGACGCTCTGGCGGAGACCCCGCCAGGGCGTGTCGTCTGGGTGGCCCTCTCCGGCGGGCTGGATTCCTCGCTGCTGCTTAGCCTGACGGCAGAGTCGTGCCGACGCTATCCCCGCCCGCTCTACGCGCTCCACGTGCATCATGGCCTGCAGGCCGCCGCCGATGACTTCGAGATCCACTGCCGGCGGCTTTGCTCCCGTCTCGGGGTGCCGCTGTTCGTCGAGCGAGTTGACGTCTCGCTGTCGGCTGGACTAGGGCTGGAAGGGGGGGCGCGGCTGGCCCGCTATTCGGCCTTTGAGCGCCGGGTCGCCTGCGGCGAAACCCTGTGGCTCGCCCAGCACCGCGACGACCAGGCCGAGACCTTCCTGCTCGCTGCCCTGCGTGGCAGCGGCGTGCGCGGCCTGGCAGGGATGCCAACGCGTCGCGACGCCCGTGGCGTGGCGCTCGAACGCCCGTTGCTGGACACCCCACGAAGCGCACTCGAGGCCCATGCCGCACGGTTGGGACTGCGCTGGATCGAGGATCCCTCCAACGCCGACGAGTCACTCGATCGCAACTTCCTGCGCCGCAACGTGCTGCCGCTGCTGCAGTCGCGCTGGCCGCATACCGGCGAGGTGCTGGCGAGCGCGGCAAGGCAAGCCGGGGAGGCCGATGCGCTGCTCGACGAACTGGCCGCCCTGGACCTCCAGCACCTGGGGGGAGATCCCGGGCAGCTCTCGGTAACGGCCGTCAGGGCCTTGTCGCCCCCCCGCCAGCGGCTGCTGATTCGTCACGCCTGCCGCTGCCTGTCGCTTCCTACGCCTCCCGAGGCGCGCCTCGCCGCCTTGATGGCGCAGCTGTCGGCGCGTCGCGATGCGAGGGTACAAATCGGCTGGTCGAGCGGTGAAGCGCGTATCTGGCGGGAGCGCCTCTACCTGCGCTTCCCGAGCGGCCCGCTGCCGGCGGGGTGGAGTGTCGATTGGGACGGGCTGTCGCCCCTGACGACCCCTCTGGGGCGCTGTAACCCGACGCTGCGGCGCCGAGATGGCGGGCCTGCCGAGCTTCGGCTCGCGCTGCGCCGGGGTGGCGAGCGTTTGCGCCTGGCGGAGCGTGGTTCGCGGGATCTGAAACGCCTGCTGCAGGAGGCTGAACTCCCTCCCTGGGAGCGTGAGCGGCTGCTGGTGGCATGGCATGGTGAAGCGGTCGTGGCGGTATTGCAGCCGGAGCAGGGGCGCTGGCTGGCCGTGGCCGAGGGCTGGGAAGGCGCGCCAGACAGCGGTGAGGCGGCTCAGCTGCCCTCGCTGGCGAATTCGCCGTCGCGCTCCAGCATGTCGTAGAGTACCCCCTCCCGCAGGGCGCCATCGGCGAAACGCATCCGGGTGAGGCCGAATGTATCGAAGATGGCACCAAGGATGGCCACGCCGGCGGGAAAGATGCGCGCCCGGTCGAGCTTGAGCCCCTCCATGGCGACGTTATCGAGGTGTCCGCAGGCGATCAGTCGTTGGCGCAGGCCGAGGAGTCCCTGGCGGGTAATCGTGCCTTCGTCGCTATCCCCGTCGCTTGCCGCGAGGACCGACGCGACGGCCTTGATGGTGCCGCTGGAACCGACGGGATCGCTCCAGCCGAAGGCCTGGTAGGCGCGGCTGATCCGGCTGCACGCCGCCTTGGCGGCCTGCTCGGCCCGGCTCATGCTGGCTTCGCAGAGGAAACCGTCGGAGAAATGGCGGTGGGTGAAGGTCACACAGCCGATGTCCAGGCTTTCCAGGTGGAGCGGCTCGAAGTTTTCGCCGATGGCGAACTCGGTGGAGCCGCCGCCGATATCGACAATCAGACGCTTGCCGTTCTCGGCCAGGGCGTGCGCCGCCCCCAGGTAGATCAGGCGCGCCTCCTCGCGGCCGTCGATGATCTCGATGCGACAGCCGAGCAGCGACTCTGCGCGCTCGACAAAGGCCTGGCTGTTACGGGCCGTGCGCAGTGCACTGGTGCCCACGACCCTCAGGCGACCGGGCGCAATATCGCCCAGCAGGGGGGTGAAGCGAGCCAGGCAGCTGAGTGCGCGCTGCATCGCCTCCTCGCTCAACCGATTGGCCTTGTCGAGCCCGGCGGCGAGCTGGACCTTCTCGCCCAAGCGCGACACCGCCTGCAGCCGACCCTCCTGGTAGCTGGCTACCAGCAGGTGGAAGCTGTTGGAGCCCAGGTCGATCGCGGCCAGCCGCGGAAGGGGGGCAGTGGCGGCGAGCGGTGTTTCAGGGCGATGCCGGTCCATTGGCTGAGTCATCGAGACATCCTGATGGCAGAGAGTCCAAGGTTGCGGCGACTCCCCTGCCGTGTCAATTAGCGGGGTGTGTCTGTTTATGGGGTTGCGTTCGACGCCGCCCTTGACTAACATCGAGTCGTTCGCCTGTTCCGAATGCTTTCCGACCGAGACACGACGTCCGCGTCGCGGTCAACATCAAGTCGTCAGACAGCCCCTTTTGTCGCCCGCTATCATGTGCCTGAAAGCCATGGTGGCACTTGAAGACGCCCAGGCGATTACAGTCCAGGCGACAATAGCGCTGCTCCCTCGAACACGATACCGTTCCGGCGACCCCTTCTAGTGCTGGTTAATGCCTGGAAAAGGTCGTGTTTAGCCGGTCATCACCTGCGAGTGGAAGCCTTACCAGGCTCTGAACGCACCCAAGCGGCGTACCGTTCTTATCCCCGTCACATTCACGGCGCCGTGCCGCCACGCTGACATGAGCAACTTCCGAACACACCGATGAATCTTACCGAACTCAAGCAAAAGACCGTCCCGGAGCTCCTGGAGCTTGCCCGCGAAATGGGCATCGACAATCTTGCTCGCTCGCGCAAGCAGGACATCATCTTCGCCATCCTCAAGAAGCACGCCAAGAGCGGTGAGGATATCTACGGCGATGGGGTGCTCGAAATCCTGCAGGACGGCTTCGGCTTCCTGCGTAGCGCCGACAGCTCCTACCTGGCCGGCCCCGACGACATCTATGTTTCGCCGTCGCAGATCCGTCGCTTCAACCTGCGCAAGGGCGATTCCATTTCCGGCAAGATTCGACCGCCGAAGGAAGGGGAGCGTTACTTCGCGCTGCTCAAGGTCAGCCAGATCAACTTCGACAAGCCGGAAAACGCCAAGCACAAGATCCTGTTCGAGAACCTCACGCCACTGTTCCCCCAGGAGCGGCTGCGCATGGAGATCGGCAATGGCTCCACCGAGGATCTGACGTCGAGGATCATCGATCTCACCGCGCCTATCGGCAAGGGCCAGCGCGGATTGATCGTCTCGCCGCCCAAGGCGGGCAAGACGTTGATGCTGCAGAACATCGCCACCTCGATCACGCGTAACGACCCCGACTGTCACCTGATCGTCCTGCTGATCGACGAGCGCCCCGAGGAAGTGACCGAAATGTCGCGCACGGTGCGCGGCGAAGTGGTCGCCTCGACCTTCGACGAGCCGCCGGCCCGTCACGTCCAGGTCGCCGAGATGGTGATCGAGAAGGCCAAGCGCCTGGTCGAGCACAAGAAGGACGTAGTCATCCTGCTCGACTCCATTACCCGCCTGGCGCGGGCCTACAACACCGTCGTGCCCAGCTCCGGCAAGGTACTCACCGGTGGTGTCGACGCCCACGCCCTGGAGAAGCCCAAGCGCTTCTTCGGTGCCGCGCGAAACATCGAGGAGGGCGGCAGCCTGACCATCATCGCCACGGCGCTGGTGGATACCGGCTCCAAGATGGACGAGGTGATCTTCGAGGAGTTCAAGGGCACCGGCAACATGGAGGCCCACCTCGACCGCAAGCTCGCCGAGCGTCGCGTCTACCCGGCGATCAACATTCGCCGCTCCGGCACCCGCCGCGAGGACCTGATCGCTTCCGAGGACGAGATGCAGCGCATGTGGATCCTGCGCAAGCTGCTCAACCCGATGGAAGATACCGCGGCTACCGAGTTCCTGATCGATCGACTCAAGGATACGAAGACAAACCTCGAGTTCTTCGAAGCAATGAAGCGCCGCTGATCGCTGTTGATGGTTGTCGAAGGCGTCGAGGCTCTCGGGGCTGTTCCGTCGACAAGCCTGCGGGGAGGCGCTGTGAATACCTCCCTGTACACTACCTACGCCATCCATGGCGTAGGACCTCCCCTCCGGCTTGTCCCCGGCGCCCCTCGCCGCGGTCAATTCATGGCTCGGGGGCCTGTCGACGGAACAGCCGCGGCTTAAGAACGGTGAGGCTGGATTGTCAGCAGCTTCGCAGGGCGAAGCGATAAGGGGCGGCATGCTATGCTGCCCCTTTCGTCGTTCGTGATACGGGATAGGATTGGTTCATGAAATACAAGGATCTACGGGATTTTATCGCCGCGCTTGAGGCGCAGGGCGAGCTGGTTCGAGTCTCGGCCGAGGTCGACCCCTACCTGGAAATCACCGAGATCTGCGATCGCACCCTGCGCGCCGGCGGCCCGGCGCTGCTGTTCGAGAACGTCAAGGGTCACGACATGCCGCTGCTCGGCAACCTGTTCGGCACGCCGAAGCGGGTCGCCCTGGGCATGGGTCAGGACAGCGTCGAGGCGCTGCGCGAGGTGGGCAAACTGCTCGCCTTCCTCAAGGAGCCCGACCCGCCCAAGGGCATGCGTGACGCCTGGGACAAGCTGCCGATCTTCAAGCAGGTCATGAGCATGGGGCCGAAGACGGTGCGTTCGGCCCCGGTCCAGGCGCTCGTCTATGAGGGCGACGACGTCGACCTCGGTCGGTTGCCGATTCAGCACTGCTGGCCAGGCGATGTTGCCCCCCTGGTGACCTGGCCGCTGGTGGTCACCCGCGGGCCGCACAAGAAGCGCCAGAACCTGGGCATCTACCGCCAGCAGAAGCTCTCCCGCAACCGACTGATCATGCGCTGGCTGTCCCACCGTGGCGGCGCGCTCGACTTCCAGGAGTTCCAGCAGACCAACCCCGGCGAGCCTTTCCCGGTGGCGGTGGCACTGGGCGCCGACCCGGCCACCATCCTGGGTGCGGTCACCCCGGTGCCCGACTCGCTCTCCGAATACGCCTTCGCCGGTCTGTTGCGCGGTTCGCGTACCGAACTGGTCAAGTGCGGTCATGCCGATCTCGAAGTTCCTGCCTCGGCAGAAATCATTCTGGAAGGCTTTATCTACCCGGACGACTTGGCGCCGGAAGGTCCCTACGGCGATCACACCGGTTATTACAACGAGGTCGACGAATTCCCGGTTTTCACGGTCACGCGAATGACCATGCGTGAGAACGCCATCTACCACTCGACCTACACCGGACGGCCGCCGGACGAGCCGGCGATCCTGGGCGTGGCGCTCAACGAGGTCTTCGTGCCGATCCTGCGCAAGCAGTTTCCCGAAATTACCGACTTCTACCTTCCTCCTGAGGGTTGTTCCTATCGCATGGCGGTGGTGACCATGAAGAAGCAGTATCCGGGCCACGCCAAGCGGGTGATGATGGGGGTGTGGAGCTTCCTGCGCCAGTTCATGTACACCAAATTCGTGGTGGTACTCGACGACGACGTCAGCGCCCGCGACTGGAAGGATGTGATCTGGGCCATCACCACGCGGATGGACCCGGCGCGGGACACCGTGATGGTGGAGAACACGCCCATCGACTACCTCGACTTCGCCTCCCCCGTGGCGGGGCTGGGGTCGAAGATGGGGCTGGACGCCACTGCCAAGTGGCCCGGCGAAACCGATAGAGAGTGGGGCACGCCCATCGTCATGGACGAGGCCGTCAAGGTCCGCGTCAGCGAACGCTGGAACGAACTGGGTATCGCACTGCCTTCCAACCCTGATGACAAGAGGCATTCATGACGGCAAGGACCCTGACCTGCCAGGTGACGGCAGTGGAGGATCTCACCCCTGACGTGTTCCGCGTCCGGCTGGAGGGGCGCCCCGAAGCCATGGCCCATGACCCGGGCCAGTACCTCGAGCTGGCGCTCGACGATGAGACCTGGGTGCCGTTCTCCATTGCCAACGCCCATGGCGGTGACGGTACGATCGAACTGCATATCCAGCACTGGCCCGAGCGGGAGAACTCCGACCGCCTGCGCGACCTGGTCGTGGTTGCCCGGCACCTGACCCTGCGCATGCCGGGCGGTGACTGCGTGCTGGATAGCACCAGCCAGCGGCCATTGCTGTTGATTGCCGCCGGTACCGGCTTCGCCCAGATGAAGGCGATCATCGAAGCCTCACTGCACGAAGCCCCCGAGCGCCCCATCGACCTGTGGTGGGCGGCGCGGGAGCGGCGTGATCTCTATCTCGAGAGCCTGGCTCGGGAGTGGGCCGAGAACCACGAGAATGTCCGTTTCCATGTGGTCACCGAAGTGGCGCCGGAAACGCCGGTAGCCGGCGAGCGCATCCAGGGGCATCGGGGACGCATCGATCAGGCGCTGGCTGAGGGGCTCGGCGATATCTCCGGCCATGACGTCTACCTCTCCGGATCGCCGGGCATGGTCTACGCCTGTGTTGACGTGCTGGCCTCACTGAGGCTTAACGCTTCCCGAGTCTTCTCGGATGTCTTTGCCTATGCACCACGTCAACCGCTGGTACCCACGACAGGGGTGCTTCGGCGGGAGGGCGGCCGGTGAGCGCCTCGCCGATCCTGATCACCGGCGGTGCCCAGCGCCTGGGGCGCCACTGTGCCGAGCGGCTGGCCGAGGACGGGCATCCCGTGATCATCAGCTATCGCCGTGAACGCGAGGCGCTTACAGCCCTGCGCGAGCGGGGTATCGTGACCCTCGAGGCCGATTTCTCCACCGAAGCGGGGATCCTCGACTTTATCGCTCGCCTCAAGAGCGAGACATCGTCGCTGAGGGCCATCGTGCACAATGCCAGCGATTGGGCAGCGGACTCGGCCGGCGTCCAGGCGGGGGCGACCTTCGAGCGGCTGTTTCGTATTCATATGCAGGCGCCCTACCTCATCAACCTGCTCTGCCGTGAGCTGCTGGACGCCTGCGGGGAGCCCCAGCGCGATATCGTGCACATTACCGACTACGTTGTGCAGAAGGGCTCGAGGAAGCACGCCGCCTATGTCGCCACCAAGGCGGGGTTGGAGAGCCTGACGCTCTCTTTCGCGGCCATGTACGCCCCGTCGATCCAGGTCAACGCCATTGCCCCGGCCCTGATCATGCTCAATGAGGGCGACGATGAAGCCTACATCGAGAAGGCGCGGGCCAAGTCGGCCATGGGCATGGTGCCGGGACCGGGCGTGTTCTATCAGAGCCTGCGCTATCTCCTCGACAACCGCTATGTGACCGGAATCACGCTCCCGGTCGATGGCGGTCGTCATCTCCGCTAGACTGTCAGTCACAAGCACGCTGCCTTGCTGATCGAAGGTCAGCAGCAGCATGACGAACTCGCTGACGGAAAGGAGACGAGTATGGCCCCCCTCAAGGAGTATCACGACGAGAGTGGTCCGCTGTGGTTTCTTGCCCTGCTGGCAGTACTGGCGCTGAACCTGTTACCGCTGATCATCGGCGTGTTACGCGCTGTGGCCGCCTGATTCCGGACTTGCCAAGGTTGCCGCGATGCGGCACGATGAAGGCAGAATCCAGGGAGACAACCATGACACCCAGCCCTACCCAGACCTGTAGCTCCTTCAGCCGCGCCCCCGGTGCGGTGGAGTCGCGTGGTTGCGGTGGTCAGTTCGGTGGCAAGTTCAATGGTCAGTATTGGTACTGGTTTAGCGCCGGTGTGCCGGCGGTCGGGTCCTAGGACACCACCGCGAAGGCACACCCTAACCGGGTTGCCTCCCATCAGAAACCCCCGGTCGGCAACCCGACCGGGGGTTTTGCGTTATGCAGCCCCGAACACTATCTTTGCAACGCAGCCTTTTGCAACGCAGCAACGACAGGAGACGCACCATGACCGCACGCTACAGCGCCTTTGCCGCCTACGCCCGGAACCGCCAGGATTATTATGGCTGGGGCTATGGCTGGCGATTTAGCGCTACGCGGTCGGGTCAGTGCGCCACCTCCGACCGTGAGATCTCGGGTGGCACGGACGCGACACGATGTTTGCCGATCTCACGGAGTTGACCACCATGAATGCCCATACAACCCTTGCCGAGCGCCTGCCCGACAACCTTGCCGATCTCGATGTCGCCGCCGACGCGAACCGAACCGAGCTGACGCTACCGACACCCGTCGAACTGCGTCGCAGCCTCCCGCTGGACCCGCTGCTGGCCGAACGGCTCCAGGCCCAACGGCAGGCCGTCCACGATATCCTGCAGGGCCGTGACGACCGATTGCTGGTCGTGGTGGGCCCCTGCTCGATCCACGACCCCGTGGCGGCGCTGGAGTACGCGCAACGCCTGGCCGAGCTGGCACCCAGGGTGTCGGATCGCCTGCTGCCGGTGATGCGTGTCTACGTGGAGAAACCGCGCACCACGGTGGGCTGGAAGGGGCTTGCCTATGATCCCGGCCTCGACGGCAGTGGCGACATGGCCCTCGGCCTTCGGCTGTCGCGCCAGCTGATGCGCGATATTGCCTCGCTCGGCCTGCCGGTGGCGACCGAGCTGCTGCAGCCGATGCTTGCCCCCTACCTGGAAGATCTGCTGGCCTGGGTCGCCATCGGTGCGCGCACCACCGAATCCCAGCTGCATCGTGAGCTGGCCAGTGGCCTGGACGCGGCGGTGGGCTTCAAGAATGCCACCAGCGGCGACGTCAAGGTTGCCCTGGATGCCATGCAGGCGGCGGCGCATTCCCATCAGCACTTCGGCCTCGCCGCCGATGGTCGCCCCGTGATGCGGGAAACCGCGGGCAACCCCCACACTCATTTGGTGCTGCGGGGCGGCCATGGCGGTCCCAACCACGATGCCGATTCGGTGCGTGCCTGCCGCCAGGCGCTGGAAGCCGCCGGGCTGGCGCCTCGCCTGATGGTCGATTGTAGCCACGCCAATGCCTGCAAGGACCATCGCCGCCAGGGCGAGGTGCTGCGCGACGTACTGGCTCAGCGCCTGGCCGGGGAAACCTCGCTGATGGGGCTGATGCTGGAGAGCCACCTGGAGGAGGGGCGTCAGGCCCTCGAGCCCACCAGCATGCGCTACGGCGTGTCGGTGACCGATGCCTGCCTGGGCTGGGAAACCACTGAGAGGCTGCTGCTGGAGGCAGCGGCACAGCTTCGCTCGGCCTGATCCGGCCGGTTGGTCATGCCGACGCGGCCTCTTTGCCTGTACCGTGGCGGTGAATGACGGGATAATCCCGTACTTTCCCGCCGCGAGCCAAGCAGAGGAGGCACCGATGCCGTTCCGTTTCGAGCACCATGACCCGGAAACCTACCGTCGCAAGGCGCGGCTGATCAGCGTGGCCATGGCCGCCCAGCTGATCGTCTTCGGGCTGGTGCTCTCCCAGCTACTGACCACCACTTTCGGCTCCAGCCTCTGGCTCAATGGGCTGGGGGTGTTGCTGGGCCTGATCGTCACCAGCCTGACCTTCGCCGTGCTTCGCGAGCGCCCCTGGATGACCGAGATGCGTTACGTCTGGCAGCTCAAGCATCATCTTTCCCGGGTCAGTGGCTATCTTTCCACCCTGCGTCGCGAGGCGGCGCAAGGCAATGACGTGGCACTCGACCTGATGACCTTCTACCACCAGGGCATGGTTCAGCTGGCCGAGCTCAATGGCCGCACCATGGATGACGATGCCGAACTCATCGCTGAACGGCAGAAGATCCGGGCGCTGCGCCAAGAGCGGGGCCTGGCCGAGCGGGTAGAGGGGTTCGATCCGCACGACCTGGCCGCCTTCAAGCGTAGCTAGGCACCTGCCTGCCGTTGAGCCAGCATCAGAGCCGCGCGCTTGGCGAAGTAGGTGAGGATGCCGTCGGCACCGGCTCGCTTGAAGCACATCAAGGATTCGAGGATCACCTCGTCGGCCGATAGCCAGCCGTTGTCGAAGGCGGCCATGTGCATGGCGTACTCGCCGCTCACCTGATAGGCGTAGGTGGGCACCTTGAGCTCATCCTTGATGCGTCGCACCACGTCCAGATAGGGCATGCCCGGCTTGACCATCACCATGTCGGCCCCCTCGGCCAGGTCGAGGGCCACTTCGTGCAGCGCCTCGTCGCCGTTGGCCGGGTCCATCTGGTAGGTGCGCTTGTCCGCCTTCCCCAGATTGGCAGCGGAGCCCACGGCATCGCGGAAGGGGCCATAATAGTGGGAGGCGTACTTGGCACTGTAGGCCATGATGCGGACGTTGTGCAGATGCTCCTGCTCGAGTACCTGTCGTATCTCGCCGATGCGGCCATCCATCATGTCGGAGGGTGCCACCACGTCGACCCCGGCCTCGGCATGGGAGAGCGCCTGCTTGAGCAGGGTCTCCACGGTGCGGTCGTTGAGGACATAGCCGCTGGCGTCGATGATGCCGTCCTGGCCGTGACTGGTATAGGGGTCGAGGGCCACGTCGGTGATGATGCCCAGCTCGGGAATGGCCTCCTTCAGCGCCCTGACGCTGCGCTGCACCAGGCCGCTGGAGCTGTAGGCCTCTTCTGCCAGCTCGCTTTTCAGCGACGGGTCCACCACCGGGAACAGGGCGATGGCAGGAATGCCCATATCATGGGCTTCCCGGGCCTCCTCGATCAGCAGGTCCAGCGACAGCCGCTCTACGCCCGGCATCGAGGGGACGGTCTCGCGGCGCTTCTCGCCGTCGAGGACGAACACCGGCCAGATGAGATCGGCGGCGGTCAGGGTCGTTTCCCGCATCAGGCGACGCGAGAAATCGTCACGTCGCATGCGGCGCATGCGGGTGGCGGGAAATTGGCGTGTGGTCATGAAGCTCAAGGCATTTCTCCGGCTGTGGGGCCCAGGCGACCCCGTGTCGATGCCCTTGAGTATATCAGTGCAAACCTCTACCGAAAGCTGCGGCTTGTCGCACCCCGCGCGACTCTCTAAAGTGTTGGCTTCAGGATTTCAGGCAGAGCCCTTCATTCGAGGCGCCTTCATTACAAGGAGAAAGGCATGAGCAAACAGGTGGCGGTCATCCTGTCGGGCTGCGGCGTTCAGGATGGCTCGGAGATCTACGAGACCACCCTGACCCTGCTGCGGCTGGACCAGTTGGGTATCGGCTATCGCTGTTTCGCACCGGACATCGAGCAGCATCATGTCATCGATCATCGTACCGGCGAGATGGCCGAGGGCGAGGTGCGTCGCGTGCTGGTGGAGTCGGCGCGGCTGGCCCGCGGTGAAATCAGTCCTCTCGAGGACCTCGATGTGGTCGAGTTCGACGCCGTGATTCTGCCCGGTGGCTTCGGGGCGGCCAAGAACCTGTCCAATTTCGCCTGGGCGGGTAGCGATATGGAAGTCCTCGAGGACCTTGTCGAAGCCATTGTGCCGTTCCACGAGGCGCGCAAGCCCATCGGGCTGATGTGTATCACGCCCGCGCTGGTGCCGAAGCTGCTGGGCCCGGGTATCTCCGTGACGATTGGGCACGACCCGGGGTTTTCCGGCGCCATCAGCGCCATGGGGGGGCTGCATCGTAGCTGCGGCGTCGAGGATATCGTGGTCGACTTCGAGAATCGTGTGGTTACCACGCCGGCCTACATGCTGGCGACCCGCATCAGTGAGGCCGCCACCGGCATCTTCAAGCTGGTCGACCGCATCGATGAGATGATGGACCTCTAGGCACTGGCGACACAGAAAAATGCCCCCGCCCGATCGAATCGGGCGGGGGCATTTTAATGCCGCTCAGGGTTCGTCCCGCTCTGGGGCCTCGTCGTTCGTCTCGGAGGCCTTGCGGCGGCGGTTACGCACCAGGCGGCCGAACAGGATCCCCACCTCGTAGAGCAGGTACATGGGGACGGCCAGCAGGCTCTGGGAAATCACGTCCGGCGGTGTCAGAAGCATGCCCACCACGAAGCAGCCCAGGACCACATAGGGGCGCTTCTTCGACAGGCTCTCCACGGTGGTGGCGCCGGAGACGATCAGCAGGAAGGTGGCAATGGGTATTTCGAAGGCCACGCCGAAGGCGAAGAACAGCTTGAGTACGAAGTTCAGGTACTGATTGATATCGGTCATCACCGCTACGTTCTCCGGCCCCGTCTGGGTGAAGAACTGGAACAGCAGCGGGAAGACCGCATAGTAGGCGAAGGCCGCACCGGCGTAGAACAGCCCCACGCTGGAGGCCAGTATCGGCATGGCCAGGGCCTTTTCGTTGTCGTACAGCCCCGGGGCGACGAAGGCCCAGGCCTGGTGAAGCACGTAGGGAATGGCCACGAACACGGCCACCACCAGGGTCAGCTTGAAGGGGGCGAGAAAGGGGGAAGCCACTTCGGTGGCGATCATCTGCGAGCCTTCCGGCAGCAGCGCCATCAGCGGCTGGGCCACGAAGGTGTAGATCTCGTTGGCGAAGGGGTAGAGCCCCAGGAAGATCACCAGGATCGCGACGACCGCGCGCAGCAGTCGCGATCGCAGTTCGATGAGGTGTTCGATCAAGGGGGCCTGGCCGAGATCCTGCTTGTCACCGGAGTCGCTCATCGGGAAGCGGCATCCTTCTTGTCAACGTCGGGAGAAGCGGGGGGCTCGCCCGGTGCCGGGTCGTCGGATTGCTGGGCGCTGGCCAGGGCGTCGTCGAGCCGGGCAGCGGCAGGACGCGGCGGAGCGTCGTCGGCAGTGCTGGCAGGCTCGGCGTTTTCATCGCCGTGTCGGCTGGGCGTCGAGGAGGCGTAGGGCTTGGCGATACTCTCCACATCGCGCTTGGCCCTGTCGAGGCTCTCGTCGAGCTTCGACTGCTGCTCCTTGAGCTTCTGACGCAGCTCTTCCGCCTCGAGCTGCGAGCTGATTTCCCGCTGCATGCCCGAAACGGTCCGCTTGATCTTGCCCACCCATAGGCCGACGGTGCGCGCCGCCTTGGGCAGGCGTTCCGGGCCGAGTACCAGCAGGCCCACGATCCCGAGGATCAGGAGTTCGAGAAAGCCGATATCAAACATAAGGGCTTATTTGCGCTCTTCCTGATTCTCCACCTTGTCCGCGGCCGCCTTCTCTTCGGCGCGAACGTCATAGGTGTTGGGCTGTTCGTCGTGGGCGACCTTGGCGTGTGCCTTGTCCTTGTCGTCCTTCTCCTCCTCGTTGACGGCCTGCTTGAACCCTTTCACCGCGCCACCCAGGTCGGTGCCGACGTTGCGCAGCTTCTTGGTGCCGAAAATCAGGATGATGATGCCGAGTACGATCAGCAGTTGCCAGATACTGATGCCACCTAACATGAAGAATTCCTCTGAGTCGGGTCTCCGGTCGTTCCGGAACACCTGGTTACTTGGACCTTGCAGCCTTCTCTTCGTGCCCGGAAATGCCGAAGCGCCGGGCCAGCTCGTCGAGCACGTCCTGATGATCGAGTCCGAGATGCGACAGCATCACCAGGCTATGAAACCACAGGTCGGCGGTTTCGGCGACCAGCGCCTTTCGCTCTGCCTCACCGCCGGCCTCGGCGTCCTTGGCTGCCAGCAGTGTCTCGGTGGCTTCCTCGCCCACTTTCTCGAGTATCTTGTTCAGCCCCTTGTGATGCAAGGCGGAAACGTAGGAATCGGCAGGTTCGGCGGTTCGGCGCTGCTCCAGCACCTCGAAGAGTTGATCGAGAATATCACGCATGACAGCGCTTCCTGTTGCGGTGGGTCAATTTCATTGCCAGGCCAGCAGCAGCAGGCCGGTGGCGGCGATCAACAGCACCGGCCATGGCTGGCCGGCGGCCCACTGGCTCAGCGGCTGCCAGGCTAGCGCCAATCCGGCCAGGAGAACGCCCAGCCGCAGCCGACGGCCGATGCGGCGTCTGTCTTGCAGCTGCCGCTGGATTCCGTCCAGGGCGAGCGCCTGGCGGTGGCGCTGGCGATGCTCATGTTCGATGCGGCTCAGGGCGTGGTGTGCCACGGATGGCAGCTCGGGAAGCTGGCGTGCCAGCTCAGGAGCCTGGCGCTTGAGTGAGTCCCAGAAACCGCTGGCGCCGGCGCGCTCCTTCATCCACTGCTCCAGGTAGGGCTTGGCGGTGGTCCAGAGGTCCAGGTCGGGGTAGAGCTGACGCCCGAGTCCCTCGATATTGAGTAGCGTTTTCTGCAATAGCACCAGCTGCGGCTGGACCTCCATGTTGAAGCGGCGGGCCGTCTTGAACAGTCCTAGCAGCACCTGGCCGAAGGAGATGTCCTTGAGCGGTTTCTCGAGGATCGGCTCGCACACGGTGCGAATGGCGGCGGCGAACTCGTTGGCTCGGGTATTCTCGCCGACCCAGCCCGATTCGATGTGCAGCGCCGCCACTTCATAGTAGTCCTGATGGAAGAAGGCGAGCAGGTTGCGTGCCAGGTAGTCCTGATCCTCGCGTGTGAGGCTGCCGACGATACCGCAGTCGATGGCGATGTACTGGGGGTCGTTCGGGTGCTCCCGGGCAACGAAGATATTGCCGGGGTGCATGTCGGCATGGAAGAAGTTGTCGCGAAACACCTGGGTGAAGAAGATCTCCACGCCGCGCTCGGCGAGGCGCTTGAGGTCGGTGCCCTGCACTTTCAGTGCCGCCAGGTCGGCGACCGGGACGCCGTAGATGCGTTCCTGCACCATGACCCGACGCCGGGTGTGGGACCAATAGGTCGCCGGTACGTAGAGCAGCGGCGAATCCTTGAAGTTGCGCTTGAGCTGTGAGGTGTTGGCGGCTTCCTTATGCAGGTCCAGCTCGTCGAACAGCGTCGACTCGTAGTCGCGCACCACTTCCACCGGTCGCAGCCGGCGGGCCTCGGGAATTCTGGCCAGTACCCCGGCCACCCGATACATCAGCGCCATGTCCTGACGCATGATGTGCTCGATACCCGGCCGTATGATCTTGGCCACCACCTCTTCGCCGGTATGCAGGCGGGCGGCATGAACCTGGGCGATGGAGGCAGAGGCCAACGGCTCGGGCTCGAAGTGGGCGAACGCCTCGTCTATCGACATGTGCAGCTCCGCCTCTACCAGTTCGCGTGCTTCGCGGCCGGGAAAGGGGGGCACCTGATCCTGCAGTCGCCGCAGTTCGTCGGCGATCTCCTCGGGCAGCAGGTCGCGCCGGGTGGAGAGCAGCTGACCGAACTTGACGAAGATCGGACCGAGGGCTTCCAGCGCCAGGCGCAGGCGTTCACCCGGCGATCGCTTGCCAATCGGTATCAGGCGCAGCGGCGAGAGGATGAACAACAGTCTTAGGTACCAAGGCATCCGCTCCAATGGCAGCAGGGTGTCGAGGCGGTAGCGGGTAATCACCCAGAGGATGCGCAACAGCCGAAAGCTCATCACAGCGAGGCCTCGCGTTCCAGTTGACGTTGCAGCCTGTCCAGGCGGGCGGCGAGGCGGTCCGTGGTCACTTCAAGCTCGGTGAGGTGGTCGCGCAGGTTGTCGAGCTGGTGCCGTCCGGGCAGCAGTTTTGCCTCCTCGAAAACATACTCGGCGATATCGCGGCGCATCTCGCCCTGGGCACGACGCCCCCAGCGCGTGGCGCGGCGCAATCCTTCGGCCAGGCTGTGGGCGGGGACATCGCCCAGCCAGCGCGCCAGTTCGCCCTCCCAGTCCAGGTCCAGGTCGAGCAGCAGGTCGCGCGTTGCCTCGAGCAGATGGACTTGCCCGCGTACCGAAAGCTTGCCCTGGAACATCAGCCGCTCGATGCTCTCGCCGCCCAGCAGTTCGCCCAGGGTTTCGGCGTTCAGCTCGACGATGGCGTCGAAGGCATCGTCGGTGTCATCTTGCGGGCGCAGCAGATCGAGGCCGGCAGGGTGGAAGTGAATGGCCAGCGACAGCTCGGGTCGCGCCAGGCGAAGCAGCAGCCGGTTGCCGCTGAGCCGGGCCAACCGCGCAGGCGCTGCGGGGTCTCGCGCCAGCAGGGCATTGAGCGTGCGTTCGATGCCGGCCAGCAGCAGGGTGGGGGGCAAGGTCATCAGCGCCTCAAAGCTTGATGCCGCGATGCAGGGCAACGATGCCCCCGGTGAGATTGGTGTACTCGACCCGCTCCAGCCCGGCGGCTTCCATCATCTCCTGCAGCGTCTCCTGGTCGGGGTGCATGCGGATCGATTCGGCGAGGTAGCGATAACTATCGGCATCGCCAGCCACCATCTGACCCATCCGCGGTAGCAGGCGAAAGGAGTATTCGTCGTAGGCCTTGGAAAGGAGCGGGTTGACCGGCTTGGAGAATTCCAGCACCAGCACGCGGCCACCGGGCTTGAGCGTCCGGGTCATGGAGCGCAGGGCGGATTCCTTGTCGGTGACGTTGCGCAGGCCGAAGGCGATGGTGATGCAGTCGAAGGTGTTGTCCGGGAAGGGCAGGCATTCGGCATTGGCCTGGACGTATTCGACATTGCCCCCAATGCCGTTGTCCAGCAGCTTGTCGCGGCCGACCCGTAGCATGGATTCGTTGATGTCGGCCAGGACCACGCGGCCGCGGGGGCCCACCATGCGCGAGAACTTGTGTGTCAGATCACCGGTACCACCGGCGATATCCAGCACGCTATGGCCGGGGCGTACGCCGGAGCGCTCGATGGTCAGTCGCTTCCAGAGACGGTGGATACCGAAGGACATGAGGTCGTTCATGACATCGTAGCGGGCCGCCACGGAGTGGAAGACATCGGCCACGCGAGAGGCCTTTTCGTCGACCGGCACTTCCTGATAGCCGAAGTGAGTGGTGTGCTTGTCCCCGGGGCTGGAAAGAGGGCTCATGCGAAAAGGCTCCCGAATCGCTGCAGTGAGAGGAGGCCGGGGTGATTCGGCCTCGAATGGGCGCCATTGTAGCCTTGCACGGCCGTACTTGTCTTGACGTCGGTCCTCTACAACTGCTTGATCTCGATGCCAAGCGGCTCTCGTGAAGCGCCAGCCTCTTCCAGGCGCCTCAAGTAGTCGGCCCAGTAGGCCTCGCGGTTCTTGATCAGGTCGTCGAGATACTCCCAGCTATACAGACCGCTGTCGTGGCCGTCATCGAAATGCAGCTTGACGGCATAGCGGCCGACAGGCGCGATGTTCTGCAGTCCCACATGCTTCTTGCCGACCTGCAGTACCGCCTGGCTGGGGTTGTGGCCCCGCACCTCGGCGGAGGGGGAGTAGACGCGCAGGTACTCGACCGGCAGGCAATGGGTTTCGCCGTCGGCGTAGGTGAGTTCCAGCTCACGGGCCTTCTTGTGGTAATGGATCTTGCTGGGGGCGGGGGCGGTCATGTCGGTGTCCTTCGCAAGAATGGGCGTCAGGCGCCGGGCCGAGCGATTTGCGACAATCAAGAGCGAAACCCTGGCCCTGCGCTTGCAGCTTGCGCGTCGGACAGGAACAAGGTCCCTCTTGCCTGTCCTCGATCGACATCCCTGTCGATCGCCGCGCGCTGCTGCGCTTGAGCCAGCGCTCTTGCTAAGGTCGCGTCACTGCTCGCCCGACGCCTTCATGACAGCTCAGATCATACGTTACTGCATCTCTTACGCTAAAGAATATACCGCGACAGATCCTCGTCCATGGCCAGCTCGCCGAGCTGGGAGTCCACGTAGGCGGCATCGATCTCCAGGGGTGTGCCGATATCGGCCCCCTTGAACGAGGCCTCTTCCAGCAGGCGCTCCATCACGGTGTGCAGGCGGCGTGCGCCGATGTTCTCGGTGCCCTCGTTGACCTTCCAGGCGATCTCGGCAATGCGCACGATACCGTCTTCGGTAAAGCTGATATCCAGCCCTTCGGTGGCCAGCAGTGCCTTGTACTGTTTGGTCAGCGAGGCAGAGGGCTCGGTGAGGATGCGCTTGAAGTCGTCTGGCGTCAGCGCATTGAGCTCGACGCGGATCGGCAGGCGGCCCTGCAGCTCGGGGATCAGGTCCGATGGGCGCGACAGGTGAAAGGCGCCGGATGCGATGAAGAGAATATGGTCGGTCTTGACCATGCCGTACTTGGTCGAGACCGTGGAGCCCTCGATCAGCGGCAGCAGGTCGCGCTGGACCCCCTCGCGGGAGACCTCGCCGCCGCTGGATTGGCCGCTGCCCTTGGTTACCTTGTCGATCTCGTCGAGGAAGACGATGCCGTTCTGCTCCACCGCGTCGATGGCGCGGTGCTTGATCTCTTCCTCGTTGACCAGCTTGCCGGCTTCTTCGTCGCGCAGCAGGGCGAAGGCATCCTTCACCGCCACGCGGCGGGTTTCGCTCTTCTGCCGGCCCATGTTGGAGAACAGGCTCTGCAGCTGGCTGGTCATCTCCTCCATGCCCGGGGGGGTCATGATGTCGATACCCGGTCCCTGGGGGGTGATCTCGATATCGATCTCCTTGTCGTCGAGCTGACCCTCGCGCAGCTTCTTGCGGAAGATCTGGCGCGTCGAGCTGTCGTTGCGGGCGCTCTCTTCCTGCCCCCGGGGCGGCGGCAGCAGGGCGTCGAGGATGCGGTCCTCGGCGGCGTCCTCGGCGCGGTGGCTCACCTCCTCCTTGGCCTGTTCGCGGACCAGCTTGATGGCCGCCTCGGTCAGGTCGCGGATGATCGATTCGACGTCGCGGCCGACGTAGCCCACCTCGGTGAACTTGGTGGCCTCGACCTTGATGAAGGGCGCCCGGGCCAGCTTGGCCAGGCGGCGGGCGATCTCGGTCTTGCCGACGCCGGTGGGGCCGATCATCAGGATGTTCTTGGGTGTGACCTCGTGGCGCAGGTCGTCGTCGAGCTGCATGCGCCGCCAGCGGTTGCGCAGGGCAATGGAGACGGCGCGCTTGGCATCCTGTTGACCGATGATGTATTGGTCCAGGGCGTGGACGATCTCGCGGGGTGTCATCTGGGTCATGGTGGCGGCCTTAGCGTTCCTGAGAAGCGTCTTTGGTAGAGAGCTCTTCGAGGGTGACGTGGTGATTGGTGAACACACAGATGTCACCGGCGATATCGAGTGACTTGCGGGTGATGTCGCTGGCCGGTAGGTCGGTGTTCTCGAGCAGGGCGCGGGCGGCGGCCAGGGCATAGTTGCCGCCCGAGCCGATGGCGATGATGCCTCGTTCGGGCTCCACCACGTCGCCATTGCCGGTGATGATCAGCGAGGCCTCCTTGTCGGCCACGGCGAGCAGGGCCTCCAGGCGACGCAGGGCGCGGTCGGTGCGCCAGTCCTTGGCCAGCTCCACGGCGGCCTTGACCAGGTTGCCCTGATACTTTTCCAGCTGTGCCTCGAAGCGCTCGAACAGGGTGAAGGCGTCGGCCGTGCCGCCGGCGAAGCCTGCCAGCACCTGCCCGCGATAGAGGCGACGCACCTTGCTGGCGTTGCCTTTCATCACCGTATTGCCCAGCGATACCTGGCCGTCACCGGCAAGGGCAACCTGGTCGCCGCGGCGCACGGATACGATCGTGGTCATGGAGAGAACTCCGTAACGGGGAGCGCAACGCTCCCGATGACTTTCGGCACCGCGGCAGAGCCGGGCGCCGTGAACGAGCATTCAAGGAAAGTGCGGGCGTGATGCCTCGAATTCAACCGGCAGTGTCGTTGCAGCAGGCAATTACCGTCCGTCAGTTACTGGCCCTGTGCCGCAGCGGCGTGATCCCCTGGGTGGTCATCAGGTCCTCTGCACGGTTGAGTTCACGGGTATCGTCGTAGGGGCCCACCATGACCCGGTGCCAGGTATCGCCTTCGGCCGACTGCACCTGGCTGACCTGGGCCACCAGGCTGAGGTTGCGCAGACGCTGCCTCAGCGCTTCGGCGTCGGCCGGCTGACGGAAAGAGGCGGCTTGAAGCATATAGCGCGTTCCGTCAGGCACTGCCGCCTCGCTGGCGGCTTCGCTAACCGTGGCGTTGGCATCATCCTGCAGATTGGCGGCGATGACCTGGGCGATCGGGTCATCGACCCTGTCGCCGTCGGCAGGCGCCTCGGTGACGTCGGGCACGGGCGTGACGATTTCGGGGGGGGAGGCCGTCGAGGCGACGTCACGGGGTGCCACGACCTCTTCGGGTAGCAGCGTATAGAACTCGAAGGTCGGCATGCGCGGCTCGCTGGGCTCGACGGTGGGCGTGGGTGGCGCCTGCTCCGTCGTCGGGGCGCGCGGAATCAGGTTGGCCAGCGGCGAGTCGTGTCCCTCCTGCCAGGGCGCCGTACCGTGCTGATGCTGCGCCAGCAGAAAGCCCGCCACCACACCGCCCATTCCCCAGACCCAGCCGGGCAGGCGGAAGCCCTCGCGGCGTCGCGTATTGCGGCGCTGGCTGGCAGTGGCGCCGCGCTTCTTCGGAGGGGCTCGACGGGTAGCCATGGCTTACATTTCCTCCGGGGCGCTGACGCCCATGAGGTCGAGCCCGTTGCGCAGTACCTGACGCGTAGCGAGGCCCAGGGCCAGTCGGGCATTGCGCAGTTCGTCATCCTCGACCATCACCTTGACGGCGTTGTAACAGGAGTGGAACTCGGCGGCCAGGTCCAGCAGGTACTGGGCCACCTGCTGCGGCTCCCGCGACAGGGCTGCATGGGAAACGACTTCCGGGAAGCGAGCCAGACGGTTCATCACCGCCTTCTCCTGCTCCGCTTCCAGCTTTGCCAGGCTGACCATGGCCAGGTCGTGATCGAAATGCAGGGATTCGGCGTCGGCCTTGCGCAGCATGCTGCAGACCCGGGCATGGGCGTACTGCACGTAATAGACCGGGTTGTCGTTGGACTGCGAGCGCGCCAGGTCGATGTCGAAGGTCAACTGGGAGTCCGCCCGACGGGCGGCCAGGAAGAAGCGGGTGGCGTCGCGGCCCACCTCGTCGATCAGGTCGCGCACCGTGACGTAGCTGCCGGCACGCTTGGAGAGCTTCACCTCGACCCCTGAGCGGGTGACCATCACCATCTGGTGCAGCACGTAGTCGGGCCAGCCCTCGGGAATTCCGGCCTCCAGGGCCTGGAGGCCGGCCCGTACCCGGGTCACGGTCGAGTGGTGGTCGGCGCCCTGTTCATCGATTACCGTGCTGAAACCGCGCTGCCACTTGTTAAGGTGATAGGCCACGTCGGGCAGGAAGTAGGTGTAGCTGCCATCCGACTTGCGCATCACCCGGTCCTTATCGTCACCGAAACGGGTGGTGCGCAGCCAAAGGGCGCCGTCCTGCTCATAGGTGTGGCCGTTGGCGATGAGCCGCTCGACGGTTTCCTCGACCTTGCCCTGGTCGTAGAGGGAGGATTCGAGGAAGTAGACATCGAACGAGACGCCGAAGGCCTTGAGATCAAGATCCTGCTCGCGGCGAAGCCAGGCCACGGCGAAGTCGCGGATGGCGTCGAGGTCGTCGGGGTCCGCCTTGGCGGTGACGTGGCGGTCGTCGGCATGGACCGTCTCGCCGGCCAGGTAATCCTTGGCTACCTCGGAAATGTAGTCGCCGCGGTAACCGTCGGCGGGCCAGGCGGCACTGTCGGGCTCGATGCCCTTGACCCGAGCCTGTACCGACAGCGCCAGGTTGCTGATCTGGGCGCCGGCGTCGTTGTAGTAGAACTCCCGGGTGACGTCGAAGCCGGTGGCTTCCAGCAGGCGACAGATGCAGTCGCCGATGGCCGCGCCGCGACCGTGGCCCACGTGGAGCGGGCCGGTGGGGTTGGCGGAAACGAACTCCACCTGCACTTTCTGACCCTTGCCCGTCAGGTTGCGGCCGAAGGTGTCGCCGGCCTCCAGTACCTGGCGTATTACCTGCGCGGCGGCATCGGTGGCAGCGAAGAAGTTGATGAAGCCGGGACCGGCGATTTCGACCTTCTGTACCGCCTCGCTGGCGGGCAGGGCCGCCATCAGCGCTTCTGCCAGCTCGCGGGGCTTCCTGCCGGCCGGTTTGGCGAGCATCAGCGCCAGATTGGTGGCGTAGTCGCCGTGGGCCTTGTCCCGGGTGGGGTCGACCTTGATGGCGGGGGCGGCATCCGCGGGCAGCACACCCTGCTGCTTGAGGTTATCGAGGGCATTCTCGAGCAGGGAAACGATCGTTTCTTTCATGAAGTCTGTTGTCCTGTAGCGCCGGGCCCGCATCGGGTTAAGGGTGACTGTGCGACTGGCGGGCGGACGCAGGCATGAAAACTCGCCCGGTCGGGCATGATCGCCCATTATCGGCAATTGTGCCTCGGCTTTAAACCCCGCGCAGGCAGGCTGTTCTAGGGCGCCCTGGCCCAGTGGCTTGAATTGTCGTCAGGAGAGCGTCTGGGGGTCGACATCCAGCGACCAGCGGGCCTTGCGTGCCTCGGGGGTTGCCTCCAGCCAGGCGGTGAGCTGGGCGCAGGCTTCATGGAGCTGGCTGCGCTTGTCGCTGGCCAGCATCAGCTGCAGGTGGTAGCGGTTCTGGCGCCGTTCCATGGGCGCTGGCACCGGGCCCAGGCAGTCCACGCCGAGCCCGCGTGCCTGCAGCCACTCGCGCAGTGCCGCCGAAGCGTTCGAGGCCAGGGCATTGGCCGCGTCCTCACGGGGGCTTTCCAGGCGCAGCAGGGCGAGGAAGCGAAAGGGGGGGAGGCCCGCGGCGCGCCGCTCGGCCAGCAGTTGCTCGGCAAGGGCGTCATAGCCGGTTTCCGCCAGCAGCCGCAGGTGCGGGTCGTCGTCGTGCAGTGTCTGCACCAGCACCCGGCCTGGGTGGGACGAGCGGCCGGCTCGGCCGGCGACCTGCACCAGCAGCTGGGCACTGTGCTCCAGGGCGCGAAAGTCGCTGGCGTAGAGCCCGGCGTCGGCATTGACCACTACCACCAGGGTCACATGGGGCAGGTGGTGTCCCTTGGCAAGCATCTGTGTGCCCACCAGCAGGCAGGGCTCACCGCGCTTCACCTCGGTCAGGATCGCCTCGAAGGCGTCGCGGCGGCGGGTGCTGTCGCGGTCGATGCGGTGTACCGGCACCTGGGGGAAGAGGGCGGCCAGGGTCTCTTCGGTGCGCTCGGTGCCGCTGCCGAGCGGACGAAGATCGCCGCTGCCGCAGGCCGGGCAGGCGTCTGGAATCGGGCGCCGCTTGTCGCAGTGGTGGCAGGCCAGCACGGGCGGCTGGCGATGCAGGGTCATGCGCGCATCGCAGTGGTCGCAGTCGGCCAGCCAGCCGCAGGCGTGGCAGGCCAGGGTGGGGGCGAAGCCACGTCGATTGATGAACACCAGTACCTGATGGCCGGCATCGAGGGTGCCGCGAATCGCCTCCAGCACGGGAGGAATCAGGCCGCCCTGGCGGGGGCGTCCACGCAGGTCGACCAGCTCCAGCCGGGCCGGGGCGTGACGGCTGGCGCGCTGGGTCAGCCTCAGGTGACGGTAGGCGCCGCTGCGGGCGTGGTGCAGGCTCTCCAGCGATGGGGTGGCGGTGCCAAGGACCAGCGGGATGCCATGGTGGTGGGCGCGCGCCACGGCCAGGTCCCGTGCATGGTAGCGCAGCCCTTCCTGCTGCTTGAACGAGCCGTCATGCTCCTCGTCGACGATGATGACCCCGGGGCGGGAGAGCGGCGTGAAGATGGCCGAGCGGGTGCCGATGATGATGGGTGCCCGACCGCTGGCGGCGGCTTCCCAGGCGTCCAGGCGTTCGTTGTCGGTCAGCCCCGAATGCAGTGCCACCACCGGCACCTGGAAGCGCTGGCGGAAACGGGCCAGGGTCTGGGGGGTGAGCCCGATCTCGGGTACCAGCAGCAGTGCCTGCCGGCCGCGGCTAACAACCGCTTCGATCAGTTGAAGATAGACTTCGGTCTTGCCGCTGCCGGTGACGCCGTGCAGCAGGCAGGGGTGGAAATGGTCCAGTCTCTCGTGGATGGCCGCCAGAGCTGCCGCCTGCTCCCGTTTCAGCGGCAGCGACGGTTCGGCAAGCAGGTGGCCGCTGGCTGGCTGAGGGGAGGCCGTCAGGGGGGTCTCCTGGCGCTCGAGCAGCCCCTTTTCTACCAGGGCCAGCAGCTGTTCGCGGGTAAAGGACTGAGCCACGACCGCCTGGGTGGGCAGGCCGTGGGGGTGCTGGCGCAGCATGGCCAGAAGCTCGGCCTGGCGAGGGGCGCGCTTGAGGCGTTCGTCACCCGGGCCCCGGCCGCTGTCGGTGACGCGCCACTGTTCGCGCATGCGGCCCGCCACGGGCCGGCCCTGGCGCAGCAGGACCGGCATGGCCTGGTGCAGGGTGTCGCCCAGCGAGTGCTGGTAATAGCGGGCAGTGAAGCGGCACAGCCACAGCCAGTCGGCCGGCAGCGGGGACGCATCCAGCCACTCTTCCACTGGCTTCAGCTTGGCCAGTGGCAGGTCGCTGTCATGGCGACAGCTCTCTACCACGCCCACGACAAGACGTCGGCCGAAAGGCACTCGAACGCGAATGCCCGGCTGCCAGCCGTCGGGCGGTGGCGCCTGGCTCGGCCGATAATCGAAAAGCCGCCGCAGTGGCGTGGGGATGGCCACGCGCAGTACGGAGGGGCTAATGCAAGATGAGTCGGGCAATTGGCCTCCGGCCTCGGCTCTGCTAGAATGTTCCGCCGTCGTGGCGCCTGGTGCTCCCGGCGGCAACCGGTTAGAGACGACAGACAACCCGTATGCGGTGCCTGGCAACGGATCAGGTGGCGGCATACCGCTCCATGAGGCTCAAGATGAAACAAGGTATCCACCCCGATTACAAGACGGTCACGGCCACTTGCTCCTGCGGCGCGACCTTCGAGGTCGGCTCCACGGTTGGCCACGACCTGTCACTGGACGTTTGTTCCCAGTGTCATCCCTTCTACACCGGCAAGCAGAAGCAGGCGACCACCGGTGGTCGCGTCGAACGCTTCAACAAGCGCTTCGGTGCCGCCATCAAGCGTGGCTGATACGCGGCTTGCCCGCGGCTGCGGCCGAAAGGAAACCCGCCCAGGTGGCGGGTTTCTTTTTGCCTGTACCTCTTGCCTGTAACTCTTGTCCGTACCTCGGAGGCACGGCGCGATAAGGAATGTCTTATGACTGGGTCCCCAGGCATAAGTTACAGCAAATGGCGGCGAATGGTCATGAACAGGCGAAGAAAAGGCGCGAACGGGCCGGGCATTGAGGAATGGAAGGTTTTTCTATATTCTGAATTTCTTTCCTATATACGCTACACGGATACCGGATCACAGAATGACAGATGCCAAGAAGCAGGCCGCGCTGGATTATCACGCCAAGCCCATTCCCGGAAAACTCTCGGTGGAGCTGACCAAGCCCACTGCGACGGCTCGTGATCTCTCCCTCGCCTACAGCCCCGGCGTCGCCGAGCCGGTCCGTGAGATCGCCCGTGACCCGGAGAATGCTTACCGCTACACCGGCAAGGGCAATCTGGTCGCGGTGATTTCCGACGGCAGCGCCATTCTCGGCCTGGGCAACCTGGGGCCCCTGGCCAGCAAGCCGGTCATGGAGGGTAAAGGGGTCCTGTTCAAGTGCTTTGCCGGCATCAATTCGGTGGATATCGAGGTCAATGCCGAGAGTCCCCAGGCCTTCATCGATACCGTGGCGCGCATTGCCGACACCTGGGGGGGTATCAATCTCGAGGATATCAAGGCCCCCGAGTGCTTCGAGATCGAGCAGGCGCTGATCGAGCAGTGCAGTATCCCCGTCTTCCACGATGACCAGCATGGTACCGCCATCGTCACCGCGGCGGGCATGCTCAACGCGCTGGATATCGCCGGCAAGCGACTCGAAGACGCCAGGATCGTCTGCCTGGGTGCCGGTGCCGCAGCCATCGCCTGCATGAAGCTGCTGATCTCCTGCGGTGCCCGCCCCGAGAATCTGGTGATGCTCGATCGTCGCGGCGTGATCCATGCCGGGCGCGAGGGGCTCAATCCCTACAAGGCGATGTTCGCCGTGGAAACCGAGAAGCGAACCCTGGACGATGCCATCGACGGTGCCGATGTCTTCATCGGGCTTTCTGGGCCCAATCTGATGACGGCCGATCATATTCGCAAGATGGCGCCCAACCCCATCGTCTTCGCCTGCACCAACCCCGATCCAGAGATCAATCCCGAGCTGGCGCGGGAGACGCGCCCGGATGTGATCATGGCCACCGGTCGCTCGGATTATCCCAATCAGGTCAACAATGTGCTGGGCTTTCCCTTTATCTTTCGCGGCGCGCTGGACGTGCGAGCCACGCGCATCAACGAGGAGATGAAGGTCGCGGCTGTGCATGCGCTGAAGGATCTGGCTCGCGAGCCGGTACCCCAGGCGGTGCTCGATGCCTACGAGCTTGACCACATGGCGTTCGGCCCCGAGTACATCATTCCCACCCCGGTGGATGTGCGCCTGCTTGAGAGGATCACCTCGGCGGTGGCCCAGGCGGCAGTGGATTCCGGCGTGGCGCGCCGGCCCTATCCGGCCCACTACCCGCTCAAGACCGTGGATGACGTCTACGGCAATTGAGGCGTCTGAATGTCCTGTCTGTCGATGCGCCGGCCTTTTGGGCCGGCGCAGCGCGTCCAGGAGGCACTTTTCTGTTGATCAGGTCTGTCTATCTGGTCTGTCGATCAGGCCTACCAGTTATAGAGCAGCGTGACGTTGGTGGTGTTGTCGGTGTCTGCCACGGCCGTCTCGGGAGGGTTGGAGTTGTGCTTGACCTCATGCGAGAGCCTCAGGGACAGGCGCGAATTGAGGCGGGCGGTCAGTGACGAGAGAGAACGTGAGGTCGTGTTCTCGTCGGTGGACTCCACCGACATCTCCTGGCGGAGGCTGGCGAATTTCGACAGCGTCCAGTGGTAGTCGAGGGCGCTGTAGATCACCGCTAGCCCCCGGTCTCCTTCATCGTCGATGCGGTCATGGCGATAGCCCGGCCCGGCTTCGAGGGACAGCTGGTGGCGATCGCTCTCAATGATGTCTCGGCCGTAGCCGCCAATGACCGTGGACTGCTGGTTATACCCGCTGAAGCGATCCTTTTCCCAGCGGGCAAAGCCGAACACATAGTGGGGGCCGTCGAAATCGTAGCGCTCCCGGCCCGACACCAGATACTGCTCGGCGCTGGTGTCGCCGTTGCGGTTCACGTTGCGAACTTCCCCGCGCAGCGTGTGCGTCCAGTCCCCGGTCAGCCAGGAAAGGCGGCTCTTGCCTATCAGCGTCTGGCTGTCGGTATTGCCGGAGAGGTGGGTGTAGCCCAGTTCGGCTTCGCCGCTGAAGGAGGGGGCATCGTCGTCCGGGGGTGGGGGTGCATAGAAGAAGCCTGTCGCCTGAGCGATGCCGGGAAGTGCGGTGCCGAATAGTGCAAAGAGGCTGAAGGTGAACCAGGAGGGTGCTGTGGGGCGTTGCATGACAAGGCGTACCTGCTTTTCCGTGAGACTGGGCCGCACGTGAGTGCGGCAGACGCGGTTGGCAAGACGTAAAGGGCGGCGTCCCTGCCGCCCGGCGAAATGATGGGTTCAGAATATTGCCTCGTAGCTCCCGCTGCCCTGGGAGCCGCTGCTCTGCTCGACCTCCTGTTCGATACGGCGCGGCTCCATATCCGGCAGGTAGTCGGGGTGGAAGATTTCGTTGATACCGCCGGACTGGCCATCGGTAAGTCGGCGCCCGGTCTGGCCGTCAACCCTGGCTTGTATCAGGCCGGAGGGTCTTTCGGGCCGGGCTTCAGGGCGACCATCGAGCGCGCGCCCCATGAACTCGATCCAGATCGGCAGGGCGGCATTGCCGCCATATTCAGCAATGGACTCGTTGTTGTCCTTGCCGATCCAGACGGTCGTCACAAGGTCGCGGTTGTAGCCGGCGAACCAGCCGTCACGCTGGTCGTTGGTCGTGCCCGTCTTGCCGACCACATCGCTGCGGTTCAGGCTGAGAGCGGCGCGACCTGTTCCCGTCTCGATCACGTCACGCAGCATGTCGGTAAGTATATAGACCGCCGTGGGGTCGGCCACCTGGGGGGCGACCTTGTAGGTCTTGCCGTCGATCTCAACCTCGGTCTGGTTATCGCTGCACTCCCGGCAGGCAATCATCGGGCTGGCCTCTTCGATAAGGTTGTCGTCGCTGACCCGCGTGACACGCTCGATGAACCAGGGCGAGACCTGGTAGCCGCCGTTGGCCAGCACGGCATAGGCGTTGGTCATCTCCATCGGGGTCAGGTCGGCGCTGCCAAGCGCCAGCGACAGGCCGCGAGGCAGTCGACTCGAGGCGAATCCGAAGCCTTCCAGGTAGTCGATGGTGGCGTCCAGTCCCAGTGTCTGGAGTATGCGGATGGTGACCAGGTTGCGTGAGCGGGCCAGGGCGACGCGCAGCCGTGTCGGGCCGAGGAAGTCGCCGCTGGAGTTGACCGGGCGCCAGATCTCGTTGCTGCCATCCTGCAGCACCACCGGCGCGTCGTTGACCACGCTCGAGGCGGTCATCAGGCCGGTGTCGAGAGCCGCCAGGAAGACGAACGGCTTGAAGATGGAGCCCGACTGGCGCTGGGCCTGTACCGCGCGATTGAACTTGCTGGCATTGAAGCTGAAGCCACCCTGCAGGGCGAGTATCGCGCCGGTGTCGGGTTCCAGCACCACGATCGAGCCCTCGGCGTCTGGGCGCTGGGAGAGCCTCAGGCTGCCATCTTCCCGCTGCAGGATGCGAACCAGGTCGCCGATGCTGGCGATCTCGGACGCCGAGCTCGGCTCTGGGCCACGGGCGCGGGGGTTGCGATAGGCGCGGGCCCAGCTCAGGCCGTCCCATTCTACGGTCTGCAGTTCGCCGCCGCGGGTCATCACCCGCAGCTCGCGGCCTTCGTTGGCGACAACGATGGCGGGCTGCAGGGGGCCGAATCCCGGGGTGCGCTCCAGCACCCGCAGCCAGTTGCTGACATCGCCCTCGACGCCCTCGACCTCAGTCTGGCTGCGCTCGGCAGCCTGGCGGGCCGTTTCCAGTACTTCAGGCGACTCGGAAAGTTCCTCCTCCAGGCCGCGACGTTCGGTGCGCGCCTGGGCCTCGGCGAGGCCGCTGGGGATGTCGGTCTCTTCCGGGCCGCGCCAGCCGTGCCGGGTATCGTAGTCGATCAGGCCGTTGGCCAGGGCATCGCGAGCAAAAGGCTGGAGTTCACTGTCCAGGGTGGTATGAATACGGTAGCCGCCGGTATAGGCATCCTCACCGAAGCGTTCCACCGCGTACTGGCGGGCCATTTCGGCAACATAATCGGCGTCTACCTCGACCTGGGCGACGTGGCGGCGGGCGGTGACGGGCTCCTGCACGGCGGCCTCGTAGCTGGCCTGGTCGATATTGCCGAGTTGGCGCATGCGGTAGAGGATCCAGTTGCGCCGGATCAGTGAGCGCTCCGGGTTGGCCAGCGGGTTGAAGGCGGAGGGCGCCTTTGGCAGGCCGGCAATCATCGCCTTCTGGGCAAGGCTGAGCTCGTCGAGGGGCTTGTCGTAGTAGACCTCCGCCGCTGCCGCAATGCCATAGGCGCGATTGCCGAGGAATATCTTGTTGACATAGAGCTCGAGGATCTCCTCCTTGGTGAGGATCCGCTCCATCTGCAGCGCAAGCAGGATCTCGCGGATCTTGCGGGTGAAGGTCCTGTCCAGGGTCAGCAGGTAGTTGCGTGCCACCTGCATGGTGATGGTGGAGCCACCTGTCTGAATCTCGCCACCGCTGGAAGCCAGCTCCACGGCGGCGCGCGCCAGGCCGCGCGGGTCGACGCCGCGGTGATCGAAGAAGGCAGCATCCTCGGCGGCAAGCAGCGCCTGGATGAAGTCGTCGGGTATTTCGTCGAAGTCCACCGCCATGCGGCGCTCTTCACCATATTCGCCAATCAGCTTGCCGTCGCGAGTGAAGATGCGCAGGGGGGTATGCAGCTCGAAGTCCTGGAGCTGGCGCACGTCGGGGAGCCCGGGTGTGAAGTAGAGGGCCGCGCCGGCCACGCTGAGTAGTGCCGTGGTCGACAGCGCTATCAGCAGCCAGAAGGCCGAGGAAATCAGGGTCTTGATCCACTTCATGTAAAGGCGGTATCCGTGGTGAGGACAATAAGGAAAGGGTGACGATGAGGCTAGCCTTCACTGGCGTCGACCATTATATGAATCCAGGCCGTCGGTCACCAGCGTTGAGGCGTCGGAAGTCCAACTTTGTGTGACAACGACCAATATCATGTAACCTCGTTCCTACAGAGCAGAGTATTATCTTTCTGAGCCTTGTCGCTCAGGCGATCTAAGGCGTATCGATAACAAGCGGAATACCGCGACTGATTACGCAGGTACATGAATTGATGCGACTCAGGGCCTCGGGCAAGGGGTTGATCGGCGTCGATATCACCTCGGCGACGGTCAAGCTGATCGAGCTCAAGCGAGCTGGCTCCAATTATGAGATCGACAGCTATGCCGTCAGGCCCTTGCGGGAAGGTGCCGTGGTCGAGCGGCGTATTCGTGACATGGGCGAGGTGGCCGATGCCTTGCGCCGTGCCGTGGAGAGTGCGAGACCCTCCTCGAAACTCGCCGTGGCTGCCGTTCCGGCCAGTGCCGCGATCACCAAGACACTGACGATGCCTGCTTCGCTCAATGACGATGAGATCGAGGCGCGCATTCAACTCGAATCAGACAAGCATATTCCCTTTCCGTTCAGTGAGGTTGCCTTCGATTTCCAGCGGCTGGGTCTTAATGCCCGCTACGGCGACCAGCAGGACATCCTGCTGGTCGCTTGTCGTCAGCAGGATGTCAATCAGTTGACCGACGCCTTGGTTCAGGCGGGGCTTACACCGGCGGCGGTGGATGTCGAAACCTTTGCCATGGAGCGTGCCTTCACCGAGCTTCGCCATCAGCTGCCGCCTGCTGGCGAGAGCGACGACTGCGTGGCGCTGGTTGATATCGGGGCGACCATGAATGCCTTTCACGTCGTGCGCGAGGGCCGCGTCACCTACAGCCGGGATACCGTCTTTGGCGGGCGGCAGCTGACCGAGGAAATACGTGTCCGCTATGGGTTGACCCTGGAAGAATCCGGCCTGGCCAAGAAGCGTGGTGGCCTGCCCGAGGATTATCAGACCAGCGTGCTGGCGCCCTTTCTCGACACATTGGTCCAGCAGGTTGGCCGCTCGCTGCAGCTCTATTACACCGCCGGACGCAAGCACGAGGTGCGGCGTATGGTGTTGGCCGGCGGGTCGAGCGTGATCCCCGGCCTGGCTGAACGGCTGGCGCAGGAGAGTGGAATGGAGGTGGTGATCGCCAACCCCTTCCTGCGCATGCGGATCAATACCCGTATCGACGTCCAGACCCTGGCCAGTGATGCGCCCGCCATGCTGACGGCATGCGGCTTGGCGATGAGGTCGGCAACATGACGATTGAGATCAACCTGCTCCCCTGGCGAGAGCGGCAGCGAGATCGTCGCAGTCGGTATTTCTATATGGCCATGGCGATGGTGGCGGTTCTGGGCATGGCGGGGGGGCTTGGCATGACCTACCACTATCAGGAAGCGCTATCGGCCCAGGAGCAGCGCAACGCCCATATCCGCGACCAGATGCAGCGCCTGGAGGGCGATATCCGTTCGATCGGCGAGTACGAGGCGATTCGTGAGCGCATGATCGGCCAGATTGAAGTCTTCAGCGACCTGCAGCAGGGGCGCTCTCAGACGGTGCATGTCTTCCGTGACCTGGCCACCAGCCTCGTCGACGGCGTGCACTATACCGAGCTGAGTCGGCAGGAGAGCCGGCTGCGACTCTCCGGGCGTGCCGAAAGCAACCATCAGGTATCCGATCAGCTGCGAGGGCTGTCGGCGGCTCCCTCGCTTTCCGAGCCGGTACTGTCGGAAGTGGAGGCCGATGGCGGTGCCAGGCGGCGCTTCAGTCTCAGCGTGGTCCAGCTGACGGGCCAGCCTGATAGCCCTGGTGAGGAGGCTCCATGAGTCTACAGGCAGAGCTTCGTCGCTTACGTGAACTCGATTGGCGAGAGTTGGATATAAAGGAGGCGGGCACCTGGCCGTGGCTGCTGCAGTTGATCTGTTGCGTGCTGATATTCGGCCTCACCTTTGCTGGTATGCACTGGTACCTCGCCAGCCCCAAGGCGGCAGAGCTGAGTCAGGTGGAGGTGCAGGAGCGAGAGCTGTTGCGCGACTATCGCAATCGGGCCGCCCAGGCCGCCAGGCTACCGGAGATGCTCGAGCAGATGACGGTGCTGGAATCCCGCATGGATCAACTCATGGCCATGTTGCCATCGGGGGCGGAGATTCCGTCGCTGATCGACAGCATCAGTGAGATCGCCATCGATAATCAGCTGTCGATCGACTTCATCCGCCTGCGCGGCACGGTGGAGCGCGATTTCTATATCGAGCGTCCCTTCGATATCCAGGTGGAGGGGCAGTATCACCATATCGCGGCCTTCCTGGCCGGCATCGCATCGCTGCCGCGTATCGTTACCCAGCATGATTTTACCCTGACGCCGGTAGAGGGGGGCGAGCGCCTGAGGCTATCGATGTTGGCACGCACCTACAGCTACTTTCCGTCGGGCCAGGAGGTGCCGCCATGAGAGAGACACGACGCGACTGGCTGGCGGCGAGCGGTGTCCTGCTGCTGGCGCTATCCGGCTGTGCGGATCCTCAGCTGTCATCGCTTGACCGCGAGCTGGCCACGATTCGTGCCAATCCCGGTACGCCGGAGCCTCTGCAGCTGCCGGAGGTGCCGAGCTACGAGGCGACGCCCTATCAGCAGGGAGATCGTCGCAGCCCCTTTAGGCCGCAGTTGCCGGAGCCAGAGGCGGTGCCGGTCGGTGAAGCCGGGCTGGCACCGGATACCGACCGGACTCGCGAGCCGCTGGAAAGCTATTCACTGGAGGAGCTTGAGCTGGTGGGCGTGCTGGCCATGGGGGGGAAGTCCAATGCCCTCATCAAGGCACCGGATGGGGAAGTGCATCGCCTGCAGATCGGCCGCCATATGGGGCGCGATCATGGCAGGATCGTCAGCATCACGGGCTCCTCGGTGCAGCTGGTGGAGCTGGTGCCCACGGGCGGTGGCGGCTGGGTAGAGCGCAACACGCGTATCGCGCTGGACGACTAGAGCGGGACAACGAGAAAAGACGGCTGCATCACCGTGCCCGAACAGGGGTGTGGTCTCAGGCGGGGGGAACGGGAACGATGATACAGATGATTCGCGTAATGGCAGGGCTCTGCCTGCTGGCAGTGTCCTCGGTGGCGCTGGCGGCGACGGCATTGACCGATTTGAATTTTCGTCAGGGCGAGAGCGGGGAGCTCCAGGTTGACCTGACGTTCAGTGACGGTGTGCCGGAGGTTCGCGGCTATCGACTGGACGAGCCGGCGCGGCTGACCATCGACCTGGTCGATACCGCCAACTGGCTGGATCAGCGACGGATGGCGCTGGGGATTGGGGGCGTCGAGCAGGTCACCGCCATTGAGGCGGGGTCGCGCACCCGCCTGGTATTCAACCTCGAGGGCCCGCTGCCCTATGACACCGCCCAGCAGGGCGATCGCCTCAGGCTCTCCATCGGCGGTGGGGCCGCCGCGCCGAGGGTGACGGCCGCACAGCAGCCGGAGCCTCGCCCGGCGGCACCGGCACCCGTCAGCGGCAGGCCTGTGATTGAAGATATCGACTTTCGTCGCGGCGAAGGCGGCTCGGGACGGCTGATCGTCACCTTCGACCGCGCTGGGGTCGATGCGCGGGTGAGGGAGGCGGGGCGCAGCCGTATCGTTGCCGAAATGCGCGACGTGGAACTTCCGGCATCCCATGACCAGGTGCTCGACGTCAGCGACTTCAACACGCCGCTGCGTCGCATTACCCCGCGGGCAGGTCGTGATGGTGTGACCTTCGATATTGAAGGCAGCGGCGAGTTCGCCTTGCTCTCCACCCAGAGCGGCCGGCAGCTGACCATCGAGGCGCAGCCGGTAACCCAGGCCGAGCGCGACCAGCGAGTGCGTCAGCAATTCCCCTATACCGGTGAGCGTATCACCCTCAATTTTCAGGATATCGAGGTCCGCTCGGTGCTGGCGGTCATCGCCGACTTCACCGGCCTCAATCTCGTCGCCAGCGATAGCGTGACCGGGCGTGTCACCCTCAACCTGCAGGACGTGCCCTGGGACCAGGCCCTCGACCTGGTGCTCAAGAGCCATGGCCTGGCCAGTCGCCAGGAGGGCAATGTCATCGTCGTGGCCCCTGCCAGCGAGCTGGCCAATATCGAGCGTCAGGAGATCGAGGCCAGGGCGCAGGTCGAAACGCTGGCACCGCTGGTTTCGGAGTACGTGGAGGTCAAGTACGCCCGGGCCGAGGATCTGGCCCAGCTGCTGCGCGGTGGCGACGGCTTCGGGCTGCTCACCGAGCGTGGCCGGGTCGCGGTGGACCAGCGCACCAACATGCTGCTGATTCAGGACACCGCCGACCAGGTGCAGGAGATCCTGCGTACCCTCGACCGGCTCGACGTGGCGGTGCGTCAGGTGCAGATCGAGGCGCGCATCGTGATCGCGCGCGATGGCGTGACCCAGGAGCTCGGCGTCAACTGGGGGGCCTCTTCCCGGGGAAGCAGCCGCCTGAACCTGGAGGGAGCCTCCTCGGGGAGCATGGTTTCCGGTACCGGCGAAGGGCTGGGTGGCCAGCGCGACGGGCGCGGCGCCTTCACCGGGGAGTTCGACGACCCGAGCGGCAGCCGGTTCCAGCGCGGCGGGCTTGCCGTCGACCTGGGTAGTGCGAACCCCATGACCAGCTTCGGCTTCGGGTACCTGTCGGGGGATATCCTCCTCGACCTGGAGCTCCGCGCCCTGGAGACCGAAAGCAGGAGCCAGACGATCTCCCAGCCGCGCATCATCACGGCCAACCAGCGCACGGCGGTCATTCGCCAGGGGGAGGAGCGTGCCTTCCAGACCGTCAGTGACAACGTGCCGCAGATCGAATTCAAGGAAGCCGTGCTCTCCCTGGAGGTCACGCCGCAGATCACACCGGACAATCGCATCATCATGGATCTGGTGGTGACCAACGACAGCTTCCGGGATGTGGCGGCGGGCGAACCGCCCATCGATACCAGCAGCATCGAGACCCAGGTCCTGGTCGATAACGGTGAAACCGTGGTGCTTGGCGGCATACTGACCACCGAGCAGCTGAACCGACTGGCGAAGACGCCCTTCTTCGGTGACCTGCCTGTGCTGGGAAGGCTTTTCCGGTACAATGAGGAAAGCAGCCAGAAAGTCGAGCTGCTGGTTTTCATTACTCCACGGATACTCGAAGACGGTCTGGCGATTCGTTGATGCAGGATTTGCCCAATCTGATACTGGTCGGTCCCATGGGGGCCGGCAAAAGTACCATCGGCCGCCTTCTGGCGGCCGAGCTGTCACGTGAGTTCTTTGATAGCGACCACGAGATACAGTCTCGCTGCGGCGCAGATATCCCCTGGATCTTCGACGTCGAGGGCGAAGCCGGTTTCCGTCAGCGCGAAGCGCAGATGATCGAGGAACTGACCCAGCTCGAGGCCGTGGTGCTCGCGACGGGCGGTGGTGCCGTGCTGCGCGAGGAGAATCGTCGCCGCCTGCGCGAACGGGGCACCGTGGTCTACCTGTACACCACCGTAGAGCAGCAGCTCAAGCGGGTGGCCAAGGACCGCAATCGCCCCCTCTTGCAGCGTCCCGACCGGGAAGCGACACTGCGCGAGATGTTCGAGCTGAGAGACCCGCTTTACCGCGCCACCGCCGATGTCGTGGTGCGTACCGACCGGCGCAGCCCTCGCGCCGTGGTCAACGAGATCGTGCGTCGCATCCAGCGGCTGGTCGACCCCTTTCAAGCCAAGGCCTGAAGCCCATGACTCTGACGTCATCCCCCGCTCCCCAGCGCAGCCTCCAGGTCGCGTTGGGCGAGCGCAGCTACCCTATCCATATCGGTCCCGGCATGCTGGGCGACTCCACCTGGCTGTCGCCCCATCTCGCTGGCCGCCAGGTCATGATCGTGACCAACGAGACAGTGGCCCCCCGTTATCTGGCGCGCTGTCGCCAAGGGCTTCCCGAGGGGCTCGAGGTCGAGGAGCTTGTCTTGCCCGATGGCGAGGCAACCAAGACGCTGGAGAGCGTGAGCCGGATCTGGGACGCCCTGCTGGCGGCCGGGTTCAATCGCCGCTGCACGCTGATCGCCCTGGGTGGCGGGGTGATCGGCGACATGGTCGGCTTCGCGGCTGCCTGCTATCAGCGTGGCGTGGCCTTCATCCAGGTGCCGACCACCCTGCTTTCCCAGGTGGACTCCTCGGTGGGCGGCAAGACCGGTGTGAACCACCCGCGCGGCAAGAACATGATCGGGGCCTTCTGGCAGCCCCAGGCGGTGCTGATCGATACCGATACCCTGCTGAGTCTGCCGCCCCGGGAGCTGTCGGCGGGCCTCGCCGAGGTGATCAAGTATGGCCTGATCCGCGATGCCGGTTTCCTCGGCTGGCTCGAGGAGAACATGACAGCGCTGCGTGATCTGGATGCGGCGGCGTTGACTCAGGCCATCGAGCGCAGCTGCACGATCAAGGCGGAGATCGTCGCCGAGGATGAAACCGAGCAGGGCGTGCGAGCCCTGCTCAACCTTGGGCACACCTTCGGTCATGCCATCGAGGCTCACCAGGGCTACGGCAACTGGCTTCACGGCGAGGCCGTGGGTACCGGAATGTTGATGGCGGCCGAACTGTCGCAGCGACTCGGTTGGCTCTCCGCTGCGGAAGTGGCGCGGACCGCTGCCGTCATCGAAGCCGCCGGCCTGCCGCTGTCGGCGCCGGCGGATATGGCGGCCGAGGACTTTCTCGATCTCATGCGGCTGGACAAGAAGAATGTGGACAGCCGTCTGCGTCTGGTCCTGCTGCGCGGACTGGGCGATGCGCGGCTCGATGACGAGACGCCCCGCGAGCTGCTGACAGAGTTGCTGGCTACTTTTCCGCGCCACGGATCCCTTCCCGTGCCTGAATAAAGCAAGACGCGTCGATCCCCGACTTTGAGCATGCAACGCCCGTCTGCGACGGGCGTTGCCGTTTCTGTTGCCCGCCGCCATGCAGGGAAGCAATAAATCTGTATGCCTTATGCCGTATCGGTATGGGGAAAAATGGCGGCATTAGACTAAAGTCTATGTCGGTCGATTGCGCCGTTTGAAAATCGTTTATGGCGAGTGCAAGTCATTGAACTACAGGATTTTTTCCTGCTTTTTGTTGGGGCAAGTTGCGGATTTGGCGGGAATTTTCAGGGGGGCGGGAAGAGGGCGGGAATTGCGCGTCACGCCCTGGAATGTCTATGCTGGGCGTCCTTTTTCTCACGGCAGCAGCCACCGCTTTTTTGTCCATAATCAATAAAAAACCGAAAAGAATACAAATCTGCTGCTGCTAAGTCAATAGTCTTTTTTGAGGCACGCCCATGAACAGAGGCCTTCATCATCCCGGTGAGTTTCGCGACAACTGTGGCTTCGGCCTGATCGCCCATATGGAAGGGCAGGCCAGCCACGATCTGCTCCGGACGGCTATCGAGTCCCTGACCTGCATGACCCATCGTGGCGGTATCGCCGCCGATGGCAAGACCGGCGATGGCTGTGGCCTGCTGTTCAAGATGCCAGGTGCCTTCATGCGTGAGGTGGCATCAGAGGCGCTCGGCGTCACCCTGGGTGAGCGTTTCGCCGTCGGTGCGATCTTCCTGCCCGACGATGACGCCAAGGAGGCCCGGGCTCGCGGTATCCTCGAGGGTGAGCTGCGTGCCTGTGGGCTGGTCATTCGGGGCTGGCGCGACGTCCCGGTGGATCCGTCCTTCTGCGGCCCCATGGCGCTGGAGTGCCTGCCGCGCATCCGTCACCTGTTCGTCGAGCCGGGCAAGCTGAGCGATCCCGAGCGCTTCGACGTCGACCTGTTCATGGCTCGGCGCCGCGCCGAGCAGATGCTGCGCGACGAGGAAGATTTCTACGTTTGTTCCCTTTCCTCCGAGGTGGTCTCCTACAAGGGGCTGGTGATGCCGGTGGACCTGCCGGCCTTCTATCATGACCTGGGCGACGAGCGCCTGGAGACGGCCATCTGTGTCTTTCACCAGCGCTTCTCGACCAATACAGCGCCGCGCTGGCCGCTGGCGCAGCCGTTCCGTCTGCTGGCCCACAATGGCGAAATCAACACCATTGAGGCAAACCGCGGCTGGGCCAACTCGCGCAAGGAGAACTTCGTCAACGATCGGCTGCCCGATATCGCCGAGCTGGACGAGGTCGTCAATACCGTTGGTTCCGACTCCTCGAGCATGGACAACATGCTGGAAGTGCTGCTGATGGGCGGCATGGAGCTGCATCGTGCGGTACGCATGATGGTGCCGCCGGCCTGGCAGAACGTGGAGACCATGGGCGGCGAGCTGCGGGCCTTCTATGAATACAACTCCATGCACATGGAGCCCTGGGACGGCCCCGCCGGCGTGGTGATGACCGACGGGCGGCAGGCGATCTGCATGCTCGATCGCAACGGCCTGCGCCCGGCGCGCTGGGTCATCACCAAGAACGGCTACATTACCCTGGCCTCCGAGATTGGTACCTACGGCTACAAGCCGGAAGACGTCGTGGCCAAGGGGCGCGTTGGGCCGGGTCAGATACTCGCCGTGGACACCCAGACCGGCGAAGTACTGCATACCGCCGATATCGATGAGCGGCTGAAGTCCGCCTACCCCTACAAGCGTTGGCTGAAGGAGGAGGCACATTACCTTGAATCCGCGCTGACCGAGCTCGCCAGCTTTCAGAACATGGATCATGAGGCGGTCAAGACCTGGCAGAAGATGTTCCAGGTCAGCTTCGAGGAGCGCGATCAGGTGCTGCGCCCCCTGGCCGAGAGCGGTCAGGAAGCGGTCGGCTCCATGGGCGACGACACGCCCATGGCGGTTCTGTCCCGCAAGCATCGGCTGCTGACCGATTACTTCCGCCAGAAGTTCGCGCAGGTCACCAACCCGGCCATCGACCCGCTGCGCGAATCGATCGTGATGTCGCTTGAGACCTGCATCGGGCCCGAGCTCAATGTCTTCAAGGCCACACCGGAGCACGCGCACCGCATCATCCTCACCACGCCGGTGCTGTCGCCCCGCAAGTTCACCGCACTGCTCGAGCAGGACGATCCGACCTTCGCCAGCCAAGTGCTGACGCTGGGCTATGATCCCGAGCGGGTCGGGCTCAAGGCGGCGCTCGTCGAGCTGTGCCGTCAAGCCGAAGCTGCGGTGCACGACGGCAAGGTGATCCTGGTGCTGTCGGACGCCAATCTCGACAAGGGGCATCTACCGATCCATGCGGCCCTGGCGGTCGGAGCCGTGCATCATCACCTGGGCAAGCTGGCGATGCGTCCGCGGGCCAATATCGTGGTGGAGACCGGCTATGCCCGCGATGCCCACCAGATGGCGGTGCTGTTTGGCGTGGGCGCCACCGCGGTGTTCCCGTGGCTCGCCTATCAGGTCATGGCCGACATGCATCGTACCGGCGAGCTGACCGGCAGCCCGGCGGATGCTCGCGAGAACTACCGCAAGGGGATGCAGAAGGGCCTCTACAAGATCCTTTCCAAGATGGGTATCTCGACGCTCGCTTCCTATCGCGGCTCCCAGCTGTTCGAAGCGGTGGGGCTGCACTCGGAGGTGATGGACCTGTGCTTCAGCGGCATGGCCTCACGCATCGAGGGCGCCGGCTTCGCCGAGCTGCAGCTGCAGCAGGAGCTGCTGGCGCGGGATGCCTGGACGCCCCGCAAGGGTATCTCCCAGGGCGGCCTGATGAAGTATGTGCACGACCATGAGTACCACGCCTATAACCCGGACGTGGTGATGGCCCTGCAGCAGGCCGTGCAGGAGGGTGACTACGCCAAGTGGAAGAAATTCGCCGCGCTGGTCAACGAGCGCTCGCCCGCCACCCTGCGTGACCTGCTCAGGCTCAAGCCGTCCGAATCGCCGTTGTCGCTGGACGAGGTTGAAACGGTCGAGGAACTGATACCTCGCTTCGACAGCGCCGGCATGTCGCTGGGCGCCCTGTCGCCCGAGGCCCACGAGGCGCTGGCCCAGGCCATGAACGAGGCCGGCGGGCGCTCCAACTCCGGCGAGGGCGGTGAGGATCCCTCTCGTTATGGAACCATTCGCAGCTCCAAGATCAAGCAGATTGCTTCGGGCCGATTCGGCGTCACCCCGGCCTACCTGGTCAATGCCGACGTGCTGCAGATCAAGGTGGCCCAGGGTGCCAAGCCCGGCGAGGGCGGCCAGCTGCCCGGCGGCAAGGTCAACGACCTGATCGCACGGCTGCGCTACTCGGTGCCCGGCGTGACGCTGATCTCGCCACCGCCGCACCACGACATCTACTCCATCGAGGACCTGGCGCAGCTGATCTTCGACCTCAAGCAGGTCAACCCGGAAGCGCAGGTGTCGGTGAAGCTGGTCTCCGAACCGGGTATCGGCACCATTGCCACCGGCGTGGCCAAGGCCTATGCCGACCTGATTACCGTGTCGGGCTACGACGGTGGCACCGCGGCGAGCCCGCTGACCTCGATCAAGCACGCCGGCTCTCCTTGGGAACTGGGCCTGCCGGAGGTGCACCAGGCGCTGCGCATCAACGGCCTGCGTGACAAGATTCGCCTGCAGACCGACGGCGGCCTCAAGACCGGTCTCGACGTGGTCAAGGCGGCGATCCTCGGGGCCGAGAGCTTCGGCTTCGGCACGGCGCCGATGGTGGCCCTGGGCTGCAAGTACCTGCGCATCTGCCACCTCAACAACTGCGCCACCGGCGTCGCTACCCAGCACCAATACCTGCGCGACGAGCATTTCCGCGGCACCGTGGACATGGTCAAGAATTACTTCCGTTTCATCGCTGATGAAGTGCGTGAGCTGCTGGCGATGATGGGGGTGCGCCGGCTGACCGACCTGATCGGTCGCACCGACCTTCTCGAGGCGTTGGAGGGCGAGACCGCTTCCCAGCGCAAGCTCGACCTTTCGCCGCTGCTGACCAACGACTTCGTGCCGACGGATGCACCGCAGTTCTGCCAGGTCAGCCGCAACGTGCCCCATGACCCGGGCGCCAAGAACCAGGAAGTGCTGGGGGCCATCGAGCAGGCCATCGCCGACAGGAGTGGTGGCGAGTTCAGCTTCACCATCACCAACTGCGACCGTTCGGTGCCCGCGCTCTCCTCCGGTGCGGTGGCCAAGCACTACGGCGAGGCCGGGCTCGAGGACGCCCCGATCACGCTGCGTTTCGAGGGTGTGGCCGGCCAGAGCTTCGGCGTATGGAACGCACGCGGCCTGCACCTCTATCTGGAAGGCGATGCCAACGACTATGTCGGCAAGGGCATGAACGGTGGCAAGGTGGTGATCACCCCGCCGAAGGGCAGCCGCTTCGCCAGCCACGAGACCGCCATTATCGGCAATACCTGCCTGTACGGTGCCACCGGCGGCAGGTTGTTCGCCGCCGGCACTGCGGGGGAGCGCTTCGGCGTGCGCAACTCCGGTGCCCATGCGGTGATCGAAGGCGCCGGCGACCACTGCTGCGAGTACATGACCGGCGGGATGATCTGTGTGCTAGGCGAGACCGGCGTCAACTTCGGTGCCGGCATGACCGGCGGTTTCGCCTACGTGCTTGACGAGGATCGCTCCTTCGTCGATCGCTACAACCATGAGCTGGTGGAAATCCACCGGGTCAATACCGAGGCCATGGAGGCCTATCGGCGTCACCTGCGGGAAGTCATCGAGGAGTTCGTTGCCGAGACCGGGTCTGCCCGGGGGCGCGAGCTGCTCGACGATTTTAGCGACTACGTGCGTCATTTCTGGCTGGTCAAGCCCAAGGCGGCAAGCCTGGGCAGCCTGCTCGACGAATCCCGTAGGCGCCCCGAGTAAGCCGGATTTCCCAGGAGACAAGACATGGCCAATCGTTTGACCAATAACGACTTCCAGTTCATCGACGTGGGTCGCCAGGATCCGCAAAAAAAGGATGCCCGCACCCGTGCGCGCGAGTTCGGCGAGATCTACGAGCCGTACAAGCCCCAGGAGGCGGCAAGCCAGGCGCATCGCTGCCTGCACTGCGGGAATCCCTACTGCGAGTGGAAGTGCCCGGTACACAACTATATTCCTAACTGGCTGCAGCTGGTGGCGGAGGGCAACATCCTCGAGGCGGCGGAGCTGTCGCACAAGACCAATACCCTGCCCGAGGTATGCGGCCGGGTGTGCCCACAGGATCGCCTGTGCGAGGGGGACTGCACCCTCAACGACGGCTTTGGTGCGGTGACCATCGGTTCGGTGGAGAAATACATCACCGATACCGCCTTCGCCATGGGCTGGCGCCCGGACATGTCCCAGGTGGAGTGGACCGACAAGAAGGTCGCCATCATCGGCGCCGGCCCGGCTGGGCTGGGCTGCGCCGATATCCTGGTGCGCAACGGCGTCAAGCCGGTGGTTTTCGACAAGTACCCGGAAATCGGCGGCCTTCTGACCTTCGGCATTCCCGAGTTCAAGCTCGAGAAGACCGTAATGGAGCGGCGCCGAGCGGTATTCGAGGAGATGGGCATCGAGTTCCGCCTCAATACCGAGATCGGCCGCGATATCGACGTCGAGACATTGCTCGCGGACTACGATGCGGTCTTCCTCGGCATGGGCACCTACAAGTACATGACCGGCGGCTTCCCGGGCGAGGACCTGCCTGGCGTGCACAAGGCGCTCGACTACCTGATCGCCAACGTCAACCACTGCCTCGGTTTCGAGAAGGATCCGGCCGACTACGTCTCGCTCGAAGGCAAGAAGGTGGTGGTGCTGGGCGGCGGCGATACCGCCATGGACTGCAACCGCACGGCCATTCGCCAGAGCGCCGCCACGGTGACCTGCGCCTACCGCCGCGACGAGGAGAACATGCCGGGCTCCAAGCGCGAGGTGAAGAATGCCCGCGAGGAGGGCGTGGAATTCCTGTTCAACCGACAGCCGGTCGCAGTGGTGGGCGAGGGCAAGGTGGAGGGCGTGAAGGTGGTGCGTACCCGCCTGGGAGAGCCTGACGAGAACGGTCGCCAGCGTCCCGAGGTGGTGCCGGGCTCCGAGGAGATACTGCCCGCCGATGCCGTGGTCATCGCCTTCGGCTTCCAGCCCAGCCCCTCGTCCTGGTTCGAGTCCACGGGCATCGAGCTCGACGAGCGCGGCCGGGTGCTGGCGCCCGAGCATGGCACCTATGCCTTTCAGACCGCCAACGAGAAGATCTTCGCCGGTGGCGACATGGTCCGTGGCTCTGACCTGGTGGTCACCGCCATCCATGAAGGGCGCCAGGCCGGCGAGGGCATCCTCGACTACCTGAGCGTGTAGGCGCTGCCAAGTGCTTCGCCTTTCGCGGCAATCGCCCCGGCCATGTGCCGGGGTGTTTTCGTCCTGCGCCATCCTTTTCTAGACTTCAGGCAGGTTCTAGACAGCGTACAGTCAAGCGAGGAGCGAGCTTGGACGAGACGCGAAAGGAGCTGGGGCTGGAGAGCGCGCAAGGCGGACCGGTTGCCCCGGAGCGCAGGATTTTTGCCGATGACGGACGCATCCCCAACAGTCGGCTGGCGACGCTGCACTTTCATTCGCGGGGAGTGAACCCGGTGCTCGACCGCGATGCCATCGCCGAGCACTTCGAGCGGTTGTTCGCTGCCAATGGCTGGCAGCCGAGCTGGCGCGGCGGTGTCTACGACTACCACCACTATCACTCCATCACCCATGAGGCGTTCGGTGTGCTGTCGGGGTGGGGCAAGCTGCGCCTGGGCGGCGAGCGGGGCGATGATGTCGAGCTGCGCACTGGCGATGCCCTGGTGCTGCCGGCGGGCACCGGCCACTGCCATCTCGAGTCGAGCGATGACTTCCTGCTGCTGGCGGCCTACCCCGAAGACCAGCGCGAGCTCGACCTGCTACCCGCCGACCCGGTCGAGCACTTTGCTGCAGTGGCCCGTATCGTCAAGGTCTCGATACCCCCTTGCGATCCGCTGGGTGGCGACACCGGGCGCTGGTGGTCGTGACCCGCGGCGTAACGGCCTCGAAATTGAGCCATTGGTCGTAATCTGCTAGTCTGTCGTCCCATCCTGGCGCAGCTTCCTGCCGCGCCTCATGATCACGTTTCGACAGGTTCTCCATGACACGATATATCTTCGTGACCGGCGGCGTTGTGTCCTCTCTCGGCAAGGGCATCGCGTCGGCCTCGCTGGCGGCGATTCTCGAGGCGCGCGGCCTCAAGGTCACCATGCTCAAGCTGGATCCGTACATCAACGTCGACCCCGGCACCATGAGCCCCTTCCAGCACGGCGAGGTCTTCGTCACCGAGGATGGGGCCGAGACCGACCTGGACCTGGGCCACTACGAGCGCTTCATTCGTACCAAGATGACCCAGGGCAACAACTTCACCACCGGCCGCGTCTACGAGCACGTGCTGCGCCGCGAGCGCCGTGGCGACTACCTGGGCGGCACCGTGCAGGTGATCCCGCACATCACCGACGAGATCAAGCGCCGGGTCTATGCCGGCGGCGAGGGCTTCGACGTGGCGCTGGTCGAGATCGGCGGCACCGTGGGCGACATCGAGTCGCTGCCGTTCCTGGAGTCCATTCGCCAGATCCGCAGCGAGCTGGGCATGAGCCGGGCGATCTTCATGCACCTGACGCTGGTGCCCTACATCAAGACGGCGGGCGAGACCAAGACCAAGCCGACCCAGCACAGCGTCAAGGAGCTGCGCTCCATCGGTATCCAGCCGGACATCCTGATCTGTCGCAGCGAAGTGGAGCTCGAGGAGACCGAGCGGCGCAAGATCGCGCTGTTCACCAACGTCGAGGAGCGCGCGGTCATCCCGCTGCAGGATGCCGATACCATCTATCGCATCCCGCTGATGCTCCACGAACATGGCCTCGACGAGATCGTCTGCGACAAGCTGCGCCTGGAGGCGGAAGAGGCGGATCTGACCGAGTGGGTGCATGTGCTCGACGCCAAGCTCAATCCGCTCAAGTCGATCAACATCGCCATGGTCGGCAAATACATGGAACTGCTCGACGCCTACAAGTCGCTCAACGAGGCGCTGATCCATGCCGGCATCCAGACCCGGGTCAAGGTCAACGTCGACTACATCGACTCCGAGGATATCGAGCGCCACGGTACCGAGCGCCTGGCCGGCAAGGATGCCATCCTGGTGCCAGGCGGTTTTGGCGAGCGCGGCGTCGAGGGCAAGATCGCCACGGCCCGCTTCGCCCGCGAGAACGGCATTCCCTACCTGGGCATCTGCCTCGGTATGCAGGTGGCGGTGATTGAATATGCGCGGCATGTGGCCGGCTGGGAAGACGCCAACTCCACCGAGTTCACCCACGACACTCAGCACCCGGTGGTCGGCCTGATCACCGAGTGGCTCAATGCCGAGGGCAAGATCGAACTGCGTGACTCGGCGTCGGACCTGGGCGGCACCATGCGTCTTGGTGGCCAGATCTGCCATCTGAGAGCAGGCACCAAGGCCCGTGACGCCTATGGCGCCGACGAGATCGTCGAGCGCCATCGCCATCGCTTCGAGGTCAACAACCAGTTCATCGACGAGCTGGAACAGGCAGGGCTGGTGGTCTCCGGCAAGAGCGTCGACAACTCCCTGGTGGAGATGATCGAGCTGCCGGACCACCCCTGGTACGTGGCCTGCCAGTTCCATCCGGAATTCACCTCCACGCCCCGCGATGGCCACCCGCTGTTCACCGGCTTCATCAATGCGGCACTGGAGCACAAGAACGTACGTGCCCGCCAACAGGCCCAGGCGCAGCCGCAAGGCTGAGGGGCAAAGGAGTGTCCATGACAGACGCACAACGCATCATCGATATTGCCGGCCTCCAGGCCGGCAATTCGTTGCCGCTCATGCTGCTCGGCGGCATGAACGTGCTGGAGTCCCGCGAGCTGGCCCTGGAAGTGGCCGAAACCTACGTCGAGGTGACCAGCCGCCTGGGTATACCCTTCGTGTTCAAGGCCAGTTTCGACAAGGCCAACCGCAGCTCGATCCACTCCTTCCGTGGCCCGGGCCTGGAGAGGGGACTGGAGATACTGGCCGAGGTCAAGTCGCGCTTCGGCGTGCCCATCATCACCGACGTGCACGAACCCTGGCAGGCCGCACCGGTGGCCGAGGTGGCCGATATCATCCAGCTGCCGGCCTTTCTTGCCCGTCAGACCGACCTGGTGGTGGCCATGGCCGAGACCGGGGCGGTGATCAACCTCAAGAAGCCGCAGTTCCTGGCGCCCCACGAGATGCGTCACATCATCAGGAAGTGCGAAGAGGCCGGCAACGCGAAACTGTTGCTGTGCGAGCGCGGATCCAGCTTCGGATACAATAATCTGGTGGTTGATATGCTGGGTTTTGGTGACATGAAGCAGACCGGCTATCCGGTCTTCTTTGACGTCACCCACTCCCTGCAGCGGCCGGGCGGCCGGGCGGACAGCGCCGGAGGCCGCCGCGAACAGGTGGGTGAGCTGGCCCGGGCCGGTGTCGCCGTGGGCCTGGCTGGCCTTTTCCTGGAGGCGCACCCAGACCCGGACAACGCCATGTGCGACGGGCCCTGTGCACTGCCCCTGGACCGGCTCGAGCCCTTCCTGGCCCAGATCAAGGCCATCGATGACATGGTCAAGGGCTTTCCTGCGCTGGATATCACCTGATACTCACTGACTCACTCAACGCTGATTCATAAGACTGATTCATAAGAATAGGACGACACACGATGACCAAGATTGCCGATATCCTTGCCCTCGAGGTGCTCGACTCACGCGGCAACCCCACCGTGCAGGCCGAAGTGCGCCTGGAGAGCGGTGCGGTGGGCGTGGCCTGTGCGCCCAGCGGTGCCTCCACCGGTTCCCGAGAGGCCCTGGAGCTGCGCGACGGCGACAAGGCGCGCTACCTGGGCAAGGGCGTGCTGAAAGCCGTCGAAGCGGTCAATGGTGCGATTCGTAGCAAGCTCGTGGGCATGGATGCCCGGGATCAGCGCGGCCTGGACAACGCCATGCTCGCGCTGGACGGCACCGACAACAAGGCCTCGCTCGGCGCCAACGCCATCCTGGCGGTGTCGCTGGCCGCCGCCAAGGCGGCCGCCAACGCCAAGGGTGTGCCGCTCTACGCGCATATCGCCGAGCTCTACGGCCAGCCTGGCCGTTACAGCATGCCGGTGCCGATGATGAACATCATCAACGGTGGCGAGCATGCCGATAACAACGTCGATATTCAGGAGTTCATGATTCAGCCCGTGGGAGCGGCGAACTTCCGCGAAGGCCTGCGCATGGGGGCCGAGATATTCCACGCCCTCAAGAAAGTGCTGTCTGCCCGCGGGCTCTCCACGGCGGTGGGCGACGAAGGCGGCTTCGCCCCCAACCTGGCATCCAATGCAGAGGCGCTGGCGGTCATCAAGCAGGCCGTGGCGGATGCCGGCTATACCCTGGGTGACGACATCACCCTGGCGCTGGATTGTGCCTCCTCCGAGTTCTACAAGGATGGCCAGTACAACCTGGCCGGCGAGGGACAGTCATTCGATGCGGCGGGCTTCGTCGACTATCTCGCCGGCCTGTGTGACGACTATCCCATCGTTTCCATCGAGGACGGCATGGACGAGTCCGACTGGGATGGCTGGAAGGCGCTCACCGACAAGCTGGGCGACAAGGTGCAGCTGGTTGGCGACGATCTCTTCGTCACTAATACCCGGATTCTCAAGCGCGGCATCGACGAGAAGATCGGCAACTCCATCCTGATCAAGTTCAACCAGATCGGCTCGCTCTCCGAGACCCTGGATGCCATCAGGATGGCCCAGGACGCGGGCTTCACCGCGGTGATCTCCCATCGCAGTGGCGAGACCGAAGACACCACCATCGCCGACCTGGCCGTCGGCACCGCGGCAGGCCAGATCAAGACCGGCTCGCTGTGCCGCAGCGACCGCGTGGCCAAGTACAACCGGCTGCTGGTGATCGAACAGCAGCTGGCTGGGCAGGTCGAGTACCCGGGACTTGCTGCCATCAAGGGTCAGTGAGCCATTGTGGCAGTACTCACTATTGAGTAGCCAGCCGACGACATTGACTACACGGCTTGTAGGAAATCACCTACAAAACGCCGACGTTCTAAGCTTAGTTTAAGGCAGGAAGATCGGCGTCATTGGCGTCGGTCTTTTTTTATCATATTGTTTTTAAAGAACATTATTTTAACGACTGCGCGTAAGTTAAGTTAGGATTGGTCGTTGAGTGCAGTTGCGTCCTCGTCGGGAAGTGCCACAATACGCTTGGGACAAGGGAGAGCGGGATAGCTCTCCGGCAGGATGCAAAACGGGATGCGTTAATGATGGTGCGCCCGGTGCGACAGGATGTCGCCTCCGGGCAGGGACGTTACCACTAGGAGTCCGGACGGAGGGACCCGTCCACAGGATAGCTGGGAGCCGGGCGGCCTGAGGGTCGCCTTTTCCGGTGGGACTCTTGCCGGTCTGAAAGGCAAAACGCCGGACGCGTCGACGTCCGGCGTTTTCTTTTGCGTGCGGTTCAGCGTTCCAGGTGCTGAAGCTTGCCCGGCTTGCCATCCCACTCTTCGGCGTCGGCTGGCGGGTCCTTCTTCTCGGCAATATTGGGCCAGACTTCGGACAGTTCGGCATTGATGGCGATGAACTCCTCCTGCCCTTCCGGCAATTCGTCCTCGGCGAAGATCGCTTCCGCCGGGCATTCCGGCTCGCACAGGGCGCAGTCGATGCACTCGTCCGGGTGGATGACCAGGAAGTTGGGGCCTTCGTAGAAACAGTCCACCGGGCAGACTTCGACACAGTCGGTGTACTTGCACTTGATGCAGTTCTCGGTGACGACAAATGTCATGCCTGTCTCCCTCCTCGGGGCCGGGGTGTGCGGTGCCCGGTCTGGTGATGATTGAGCATCAGGTTAATAGGCCTGATGGTTATAAAAAATTCCGTTTATATAATCTGTGATCGGAGAAATGCTTCATTCTAGTCATGCGCCACGGTGGGAGCAAGCCGGCTAGACGCGTTCGCGCCATTCATAGAGCAGCTCCAGCGCCTGACGCGGGGTCAACGTGTCAGGGTCCAGCCCCGCCAATGCCTCGATAAGCGGATGCGGCGCAGTGGCGAACAGGTCGGTCTGCAGCGGGGCCGGCTCGCCGTTGCTGCGCAGGGGCAGGCGGCTGCCCTGGTCGACCTCCTGCTGCTCCAACTGCGCCAGTTTCTCTCGCGCCCGGGCGATCACCCCCTGGGGAACGCCGGCCAACTGAGCCACCTGGAGGCCGTAGCTTTGGCTGGCAGGCCCTTCTTCCACCCGGTGCATGAAGACGATGCCGTCCCTGTGCTCGGCGGCGGTAAGGTGGACGTTGGCCACCCCCTCGGCCTGCTCGGGCAGGGCGGTCATCTCGAAGTAGTGGGTGGCGAACAGCGTGAAGGCCCGGCTCCGGGTCAGGTGTTCGGCGCTGGCCCAGGCCAGCGACAGGCCGTCGAAGGTGCTGGTGCCTCGGCCGATCTCGTCCATCAGCACCAGGCTCTGTTCCGTGGCATTGTGCAGGATGCTGGCGGTTTCGGTCATCTCCACCATGAAGGTCGAGCGCCCCCCGGCGAGGTCATCGCTGGAGCCGATACGGGTAAAGATGCGATCCACGGGGCCGACATGGGCCGCATCGGCGGGGACGAAGCTGCCGGTATGGGCAAGCAGGGTGATCAGCGCCGCCTGGCGCATGTAGGTGGACTTGCCGCCCATGTTGGGGCCGGTGATGATCAGCATCCTGCGATTGTCGTTCAGGACCAGGTCGTTGGGCACGAAGGGCGCATCGCTTACCTGTTCCACGACCGGGTGCCGGCCGCCCCGGATATCGATGCCGGGGGTCTCCAGCAGCCGCGGGCGCTCGAAGCCGAGCGCCTGGGCGCGCTCGGCGAAGGTGCTGAGCACATCCAGCGACGCCAGTGCCTGGCCGGTGGCCTGCAGCTCGGCCAGCTCGGCATTGAGCGCATCGAGCAGGCTTTCGTAGAGCAGCTTCTCCCGAGCCAGGGCGCGGGACTTGGCCGACAGCGCCTTGTCCTCGAACTCCTTGAGTTCGGGAATGATGAAGCGCTCGGCATTCTTCAGCGTCTGGCGACGGATATAGTCGACCGGGGCGTCCTGGGCCTGGGCGCGGGGGATCTCGATATAGTAGCCGTGTACCCGGTTGTAGCCCACCTTGAGGCCGGGCAGACCGGTGCGCTCGCGCTCCCTGAGCTCCAGCTTGATCAGGTAGTCGCCGGCGTGTTCGGCCAGGCCGCGGTACTCGTCGAGTTCGGCGTCGTACCCTTCGCGGATCACGCCGCCATCGCGAATTACCACCGGCGGGTTGTCCATCAAGCCGCGGCTCAGGGTGTCGGCCAGTTCGGGATAGGGGCGGATATGGTGCTGCAGGTCGTCCAGCGCGGTGCCATCGCTGAAAACGCTCAGTTCCTGCTGCAGCGCCGGTAGCGCGAGAAGGGCATCGCGCAGCCGGGCCAGGTCCCGGGGACGGGCGCTGTAGAGCGCCACCCGGGCCAGGATACGCTCCACGTCACCGATCGCCTTGAGCAGCTCGCGCAGCGTGGCGAAGGCCTCCTGGTCGAGCAGCAGTGCAACCGCTGCCTGACGGCGCTCCACCTGGCCACGGTCGCGCAGCGGGCGGTTGAGCCAGCGCTTGAGCAGTCGGGAGCCCATGGCGGTGGCACTGGTATCGAGTACGCTGGCCAGGGTGTTGTCGGCGGTGCCGCCGAGGTTGGTATCGATCTCAAGGTTGCGCCGACTGGCGGCGTCGATCACCACGGCATCGTCCCGGCTCTCCACGCCCAGCGCGGTGACATGGGGCAGGCGCGAGCGCTGGGTGTCACGGGCGTATTCGATCAGCACGCCGGCGGCGGTAATGGCGGCCTCGAGATGAGCGCAGCCGAAGCCGCGCAGGTCCTGGCACTGGAACTGGTCGCACAGCGCTCGGGTAGCGCCGTCGAGGTCGAACAGCCAGTCGCTCTGGCGGCGCAGGCCGCGGCGCCCCTCCAGGGTCGGCGGCAGGGACAGGCTCTCCGGCACCAGCAGCTCGGCGGGGTCGAGGCGCTGGAGTTCGGCGAGCATCTCGCTCTCGCCTTCCACTTCGAGCACGCTGAAGCGGCCGCTGGAGAGTTCCAGCCAGGCCAGCCCCCAGCAGCTACCCAGCGGGTGCACGGCCACCAGCAGGTTGTCGCGATGGGCATCGAGCAGCGCCTCGTCGTAGAGGGTCCCGGGGGTGACGATTCGAACCACCTTGCGCTCGACCGGGCCCTTGCTGGCGGCTGGGTCGCCGAACTGCTCGCAGATGGCCACCGACTCGCCGGCCTTGACCAGGCGGGCGAGGTAGCCTTCGGCGCTATGGTAGGGTACCCCGGCCATGGGGATCGGCTTGCCCGCCGACTGGCCGCGCTGGGTCAGGGTGATGTCCAGCAGCGCCGCGGCGCGCTTGGCGTCGTCGAAGAACAGCTCGTAGAAATCGCCCATCCGATAGAAGAGCAGCACCTCCGGATGCTCGCGCTTGATCTTCAGATACTGGGCCATCATGGGCGTATGCTGGGCGCTGGCCTGTGACATGGGGGTCCTGTGCTGAGCGGTCGGTTCCGGGTCTCTGACGTGGCGATGGTGCCACGGCCTGCATATCGCAGACAAAGGCGCTATTGTACGCAAAAGTCTATCCCTGCGCGCGGCCGACCTCAGGGACCGGCCACCACCCTTAAGGAGCGACACCATGGTTCATCGCGCCGCCAGCCTGGCCAATCTCGACCTGATCACCCTTGCCGAGCGCCTGGGGCGCCGCTGCCGGGAGCACGGGTTGAGCGTGACCGCTGCCGAATCCTGCACCGGCGGAGGCGTCGCCAGCGCCATCACGGCCGTTGCCGGCAGCTCCGACTACTTCGAGACCGGCTACGTGACCTACTCCAACGCCGCCAAGGCTCGCCTGCTCGGTGTGCCGGAGGCGACCATTGCCGAGCACGGTGCGGTGAGCCGCGAGGTGGTCGAGGCCATGGTCGCCGGTGCCTGTCGCGAGAGCGGCGCGAGGCTTGGCGTGGCGATCAGCGGCGTGGCCGGCCCCGGCGGCGGTTCGCCGGACAAGCCGGTGGGGACCGTGTGGCTGGCCTGGGGCAATGCCGAGCGGCAGCAGGCCGAGCGGCTGCACTACCCCGGGGACCGCCGGGCGGTGCGCGAGCGCGCGGTGCGCGACGCCATCGTCGGCCTGATCCGTCATATCGAGGCCAATCCTATCAAGGACACGTAGGCGCCACGCTTGGCGCGCGGCGATTTTTTCGCCATACTACTGTCCAACCATACAGTGTCCGGGCGACCCCTTATCGGTTTCGTCCGCCATTCCGATTGTTTGGCAAGCGAACGCCGCTGCGGCACCTTGCGCCGTAAGCCCAGCAACCGAATTTCCGCCGACGAGTTCTACGAGGAGCGCCACATGGCACAGGAAGACAACCGTTCGAAGGCATTGAATGCCGCCCTTTCCCAGATCGAGCGCCAGTTCGGCAAGGGCACCGTGATGCGGCTGGGCGATACGCCCCGGGTGATCATGCCGTCGGTGTCGACCGGCTCTCTGGGGCTGGATATCGCCCTGGGCATCGGCGGCCTGCCACTGGGGCGGGTCGTCGAGATATTCGGGCCGGAGTCCTCGGGCAAGACCACCCTGACCCTCTCGGTGATCGCCCAGGCCCAGAAGCAGGGCAAGACCTGCGCTTTCATCGATGCCGAGCACGCGCTCGATCCCAGCTATGCCGAGAAGCTCGGGGTCAACCTCGACGACCTGCTGGTCTCGCAGCCCGACACCGGCGAGCAGGCGCTGGAGATCTGCGACATGCTGGTGCGCTCCGGCGGCGTCGACGTGATCGTCATCGACTCGGTGGCCGCGCTGACCCCGCGGGCCGAGATCGAGGGCGAGATGGGCGACTCCCACGTCGGCCTGCAGGCGCGCCTGATGTCCCAGGCGCTGCGCAAGATCACCGGCAACATCAAGAATGCCAACTGCATGGTGGTGTTCATCAACCAGATCCGCATGAAGATCGGCGTGATGTTCGGCTCGCCGGAGACCACCACCGGCGGCAACGCGCTCAAGTTCTACGCCAGCGTGCGCCTGGACATTCGCCGGACCGGCTCGGTCAAGTCGGGCGACGAGGTGACCGGCAACGAGACCCGGGTCAAGGTGGTCAAGAACAAGGTGGCGCCGCCGTTCCGCCAGGCCGAGTTCCAGATCCTCTACGGCAAGGGCATCTACCATGCCGGGGAAGTGGTCGACCTGGGCGTGCAGTGCAACCTGGTCGACAAGGCCGGCGCCTGGTACAGCTACAAGGGCAACAAGATCGGCCAGGGCAAGGCCAATGCCGCCCAGTTCCTCGAGGACAACCCGGCGGTGATGGAGGAGATCGAAAGCCAGATCCGTGGCCAGTTGCTGGCCACGGTCGAGCCCCGTGAGAAGGAAGCCACCGCCGAGCTGGCCGATGACGCCGACGAAGGCGGTTTGCTCTAAGCCATGCTGGGCCAGCCGGCGAGCGAGCGCATGACCTCCCCCAGAGAGGACTCCCCCAGGGAGGACGCCATTCGACTACTGGCTCGGCGAGAGTACTCTCGCGGCGAGCTGGTGGAGCGCCTGTCCGCGAAAGGGCACGACTCGTCGGCCATCGACGACTGCCTCGATGCCCTGGCCGAGCAGGGGCTGCAGTCGGATAGCCGTTTCGCCGAGAGCTTCCTGCGCTCGCGGGTGGTCCGGGGCCAGGGTCCGCTGAAGATTCGTGGCGAACTTTCCCGGCGCGGTATCGACCGCGCCACCCTCGAGGCCGCTTTTGCCGAGGCGGAAACCGACTGGTTTGCGCTGGCCTGTGACTCACTGGCACGGCGTTTCGATGGCCCGGGCGACTCGCCTCGCGAACGCGCGCGGCGGGAGCGTTTCCTGGCCAGCCGAGGGTTCGATTTCGAGCACCTGCGTCACGCCCTTTCCCACGCCTGGGACGTCGATTGAGACGGCCACTTCGGCCCGCACTCTTCAGTCGCTTGACAACTACGCTATAATACCCCCCTTTGCGAACGCCCCGGGTGGCGCTTCGGCGCGCCACAGCGCCCCTGCAGCGGCCTTTTTTTCGATGGCCGCACCCGCTTTCCCGCCCGTCGGGTCATCATGCTCATCGCCACGGATATTCCATGAAAAGCGCAGACATCAGACAGGCCTTTCTGAGTTACTTCGAGGAGCACGGTCATACCATCGTGCCGTCGAGCTCCCTGGTGCCGGGCACGGACCCGACCCTGCTGTTCACCAATGCCGGCATGGTGCCGTTCAAGGACGTCTTCCTGGGACGCGATCCGCGCCCCTATGTGCGGGCCACGTCGGCCCAGCGCTGCGTGCGTGCCGGCGGCAAGCACAACGACCTGGACAACGTCGGCTATACCGCCCGCCACCACACCTTCTTCGAGATGCTGGGCAACTTCAGCTTCGGCGACTACTTCAAGCGCGACGCGATCCGTTTTGCCTGGGCCTTCCTCACCGAGACGCTGGGTCTGCCCAAGGAGAAGCTCTGGGTCACGGTGCATGTCAGCGATGACGAAGCCGAACGTATCTGGAAGGAGGAGATGGGAATCGACCCGGCACGCTTCTCCAAGCTCGACGAGGACAACTTCTGGCAGATGGGGGATACCGGCCCCTGCGGGCCCAGCTCGGAGATCTTCTTCGACCATGGCCCGGAAGTATGGGGCGGGCCTCCCGGCAGCCCGGAAGAGGACGGCGACCGCTACATCGAGATCTGGAACCTGGTGTTCATGCAGTTCGACCGCGATGCGGCCGGCAACCTGAACCCGTTGCCCAAACCCTCCATCGATACGGGCATGGGGCTGGAGCGCGTGGCCGCGGTACTGCAGGGCGTGCACTCGAACTACGAGATCGATCTTTTCCAGAACCTGCTCGAGTCAGCGGCCCGCCATACCGGCCATGCAGACACCACCACCCCGTCGCTGCGCGTGATCGCCGACCATATCCGCTCCTGCGCCTTCCTCATCGCCGATGATGTGCTGCCCTCCAACGAAGGGCGCGGCTACGTACTGCGACGGATCATTCGCCGGGCCATTCGTCACGGCAACAAACTGGGCGCCAAGGGCGAGTTCTTCCACAAGCTGGTCGGGGCACTGGACGCGGAAATGGGTGAGGCCTATCCCGAACTGCGTGAGGCGCGTCACCAGATCGAACGCGTCCTGCTCAAGGAGGAGCAGCAGTTCGCCCGTACCCTAGAGCATGGCATGGGCCTGCTCGAGGAGGCGCTGGAGGCGTTGGATGGCGACGTACTGGCGGGCGAGACGGTGTTCAAGCTCTACGACACCTACGGCTTCCCCTATGACCTGACCGCCGACGTCTGCCGCGAACGGGGCGTGACTCTCGACGCCGAGGGCTTCGAGCGCGAGCTCGAGGGCCAACGCGAGCGGGCCAGGGCGGCCAGCCAGTTCGGTGCCGATTACGGTGCCGCCCTGGACCTCGAGGGCGAGACCACCTTCACCGGCTACGACAGGCTCGAGGATCGCGCCACCGTCACCGCCATCGTCGACCGCGAGGGCAACGCCCTGGCCGGTCTCGAGCCCGAGCAGCGTGGCCTGGTGGTGCTCGACCGCACGCCGTTCTACGGAGAATCGGGCGGGCAGGTGGGGGATACCGGCTATCTCCACGTCGAGGGCGGCCGCTTCCTGGTCACCGACACCCAGAAGCAGGGTGGGCACCACCTGCACCACGGGGTGCTGCTCGAGGGTAGCCTCAGCGTCGGCGCCAAAGTGCGTCCCCAGGTCGATGCCAGGCTGCGTGGTGCCACCATCCGCAACCACTCGGCCACCCACCTGATGCACAAGGCGCTGCGCCTGGTGTTGGGTGATCACGTTCAGCAGAAGGGCTCGTTGGTCACGCCCGAACGGCTGCGCTTCGATTTCAGCCACTTCGAGGCCATGACGCCTGAACAGCTGGCCGAAGTGGAGCGACTGGTCAACGAGCAGATCCTGGCCAACGCGCCCACCCAGATCGAGCAGATGACCCTCGACCAGGCCAAGGAAAAGGGTGCGGCGGCGCTGTTCGAGGCCAAGTATGCCGATAGCGTGCGAGTGCTGACCATCGGTGCCGACGACTTCTCCATCGAGCTCTGTGGCGGTACCCACGTGGCGCGCAGCGGCGATATCGGCTGCTTCCATATTGTCAGCGAACAGGGCATCGCCAGCGGCGTGCGCCGCATCGAGGCGATCACCGGCGAGGGGGCGCTCGCCTGGTTCCGTGAGCAGGAGGCCAGGGTCAATCGCATCGGCGAGCGACTCAAGGCGAAGCCGGAGCAGGTCGAAGAGCGCGTCGAGTCGCTGGTCGAGCGCAACCGCACACTGGAAAAGGAGCTCGAGCGGCTCAAGGCCAAGCTGGCCAGCGCCGCCGGCAGCGACATGCTGAGCGAGGCTCACGAAGTCGGCGGCATCAAGGTGCTTGCCACCCAGCTGGAGGGCGTCTCCGGCAAGGAGCTGCGCGGTGTGCTCGACCAGCTCAAGCAGAAGTTGGGTTCCGGGGTCGTGGTGCTCGGCGTGGCCGACAGGGAAGCCGGCAAGGTGAGCCTGATCGCCGGCGTCACCGATGACCTGATCTCTCGCGTCAAGGCCGGCGAGCTGGTCAACCATGTCGCCTCCCAGGTGGGCGGCAAGGGCGGTGGACGTGCCGACATGGCCCAGGCAGGGGGTAGCGACGTCGCGGCCCTGCCGGCGGCCCTGCAGAGCGTCCCGGCCTGGCTTGAGCAGCGGCTGCAGTAATACCCAGGGCCGGCAACGTCGATAGTCCGGCCCCTTTCACTCAATACGAGCGCTTACACTCGAAGAACGAGGGAAAACCGCATATGGCACTATACGTTCAGAAATTCGGCGGCACCTCGGTGGGCTCCGTGGAGCGCATCAAGGCCGTGGCCGAGAAGGTCAAGGGCTTTCGCGACCAGGGCCATCAGATCGTCGTCGTCCTGTCCGCCATGAGTGGCGAGACCAACCGCCTCATCGGCCTGGCCAACGAAATCAACGACGAGCCGACCCCCCGGGAGATGGACATGCTGGTCTCCACCGGCGAGCAGGTCACGATCTCGCTGCTGGCCATGGCGCTGCACAAGCTGGGCGTGCCGGCGACCTCCTATACCGGCTCCCAGGTGGGCATTCTCACCGACAGCTCCCACACCAAGGCGCGCATCCAGCGCATCGAGACCGACGAGATGCGCGAGGACCTGGACGACAACAAGGTGGTCGTTGTCGCCGGCTTCCAGGGCGTCGACGAGGAGGGCAACATCACCACCCTCGGCCGCGGTGGCTCCGATACCACCGGTGTGGCCCTGGCGGCGGCGCTCAAGGCCGACGAGTGCCAGATCTATACCGACGTCGACGGCGTCTATACCACCGACCCCCGCGTCTGCTCCAAGGCCCAGCGCCTCGACACCATCACCGTCGAGGAGATGCTCGAGCTGGCGAGCCTCGGCTCCAAGGTGCTGCAGATTCGCGCCGTTGAATTCGCCGGGAAATACAATGTGCCGCTGCGCGTGCTGTCCAGTTTCCAGGACGGCCCCGGCACCCTGATCGTTGCTGACTCCGACCAAGACGAGGACTCCATGGAAGAACCGCTGATCTCCGGTATCGCCTTCACCGCCAACGAGGCCAAGCTGACCCTGCTCAATACCCCCGATGTACCCGGTGTGGCGTCGCGCATCCTGGGTCCGATCGCCGATGCCAACATCGAGGTCGACATGATCGTGCAGAATGTGGCGCCGGCGGGCGACTATACCGACTTCACCTTCACCGTGGCCAAGGGCGACTACAAGCAGACCATGAAGATCCTTCAGGAGCAGGTGCTGCCTGACCTGGGTGAGGGCGAGGTGAAGGGCGACGACAACATCGCCAAGGTGTCGCTGGTGGGAGTCGGAATGCGCTCCCATGCCGGCGTGGCTTCCAAGATGTTCCGCGTTCTTGCCGAGGAGAACGTCAATATTCGTATGGTCTCAACTTCCGAAATCAAGATTTCTGTGGTTATCGACGAGAAGCATATGGAGCTTGCGGTCAAGGCGCTGCATAAGGCCTTCGGTCTGGACAAGAGCGATATCGAAAGCGAATAAGGCCAGAAAACGACAGGGCTAGCCTGTATCTTCTACGCTTGAAGGGAGGTCGGTGACATCAGCACATTCGACTTCCCTTCAACGCATTCAAGATGTCATGTTGCGCGTCGGTGGTGCACAGTGGTGCCATGCCACATAATAGGCTTTAAGTACTAGCGTCGATTGGATCGTCGCATCCCGTAGTCAGTCGTCTGAGAAGGAGATCAGTCATGCTCATCCTGACCCGCCGTGTCGGCGAAACCCTGATGATCGGTGATGACATCACCGTGACCGTCCTTGGCGTCAAGGGCAATCAGGTCCGAATCGGCGTCAATGCACCAAAGGATGTCGCCGTTCATCGTGAAGAGATCTACCAGCGCATTCAGCGCGAGAAGTCTGATGAAGAGGGGGGTAGCGGCGCAGGATCCTGATGGGAATAACGAGACGCTGGCGATCCAGGTGGCAGGAAACAAATCCCTGAATACGCTAGACAAAGAAGCGCAGAGGCGATAGGATATGCGCCGTGTCGTTGAGGGAGAGGTGGCCGAGTGGCTGAAGGCGCTCCCCTGCTAAGGGAGTATGGGGTTTATAGCCCCATCGAGGGTTCGAATCCCTCCCTCTCCGCCATGACGACACGTTGCAGAGTGGCAGAATCTAAAGCTGCAACTGCAAGAGTAGAAAGACGAAGCACGCGCCCGTAGCTCAGCTGGATAGAGTACCTGACTACGAATCAGGGGGTCGGAGGTTCGAATCCTCCCGGGCGCGCCATGCTTCAAGAGGCGCGTTTCAAGCAACACCGTTTCAAGCGGTATGGCTCCAAGTCGCAAGGTTTCAATCGTGATGGATGAAAGCTTGCAGGGCATGTCGTGATTACATCATTTGCGCCCGTAGCTCAGCTGGATAGAGTACCTGACTACGAATCAGGGGGTCGGAGGTTCGAATCCTCCCGGGCGCGCCAGATTCAGACCCGTCCTCGACGAGAGGGCGGGTCTTCTGTTTGTGGCTGTTGGTCAGCCGACTGATCTGCTGGTGGCGTCGGGCCGTTCACGGATGAATGCGCGGGCCGCGATCGTTTGGGGTGGCGTCGCGAGTCGACGCGCGCCCCTTTTTTTGGATCTCTAAACGCTCTTGGGGGTCCACCTGGCGGTCGGTTGGGTGCCGTCTCAGGCGAGTTCGCCGGTGTGCAGTTCCCGCGCTGTCGGGGTCATCGCCAGCCCAGCGAGCAGCGCATCCAGGTCGGTAATGCGCTTGAGTTCCTCGAAGCGCCGAGCCGCCATGGCATCTCGATGACGCATCTGATTCAGCCACTGCTTGACCAGTGAAACCACCACCTTCGCTTGCAGTTTTTCGCGCTGCGTTGCAGCATAGGCGATGAGAATCGCGGCCCGAGCCTGCCAGCGGGTGTCGGGAAGGCGCTCGCCTGTCGCTAGCCAGTGATGGATGCGCGGCGCCAGCCAGGGGTCGGCCAGGGCGCCGCGGCCCAGCATCACGTCCCGGCAGCCGGAAAGCGTTCTCGCTTTCCAGTAGTCTTCCAGGCTCCAGATGTCGCCATTGGCGACCACGGGGATGCTCAGGTGGCGGCGTATATGCCCGATCCACTCCCAGTGGGCCGGTGGACGGTAGCCTTCGTCGCGAGTGCGGGCGTGCACGACCAGCTGTGTCGCGCCACCCTCTTCGGCGGCTCCGGCGCAGGCCAGGGCGAGGCGGCGGTCTGAAAAGCCGAGTCGGATCTTGGCGGTGACCGGGATGGCATGGCCGACAGCACCATGTACGGCGGATACCGCAGCGTGTACCCGGCGAGGATCGCGCAGCAGCGAGGCGCCGCCATCATGGCGATTGACCAGCTTGGCCGGGCAGCCGAAATTGAGATCGATGCTGGTCACGCCCAGCTGCAAGGCCTGCCGGGCATTGGCGGCCAGAGCCGCGGGGTCGCTGCCCAGCAGCTGCAGGTGTACCGGAACCCCAGACGGGGTCCGGGCCGGCAGTCGGGCGAGCTCGGGGCAGGTCTTGTGGTAGACCCGCGGAGGCAGACGGGCATCGACCACGCGCACGAATTCGGTGACCGTCCAGTCGAATCCGGGTTGCCGGGTCAGCAGGTCTCGAGTAACGGCGTCGATCACGCCCTCCATGGGGGCGAGCCCGATTCGGCCCTTCCCGTGATCTCTATGTAGTAAATTAACAACGCTGGCTTCCACCATAGGGCGCTTGCAATCTGTCCTGAATGTGGCAGTTTATACGGCCGGATTTTTACGTTTTTTGACCTGATGGCGTCAGTTCGTGATCAGGTTTCGGGAGAACGCGCATGCAGGATCTGCAGTTGTTACAGGATGGCCTGGCCCTGATGGGGGTTGGCATGGGATTCGTTTTTGTTTTTCTTACCGTGCTTGTGGTCGCCACCACCCTGATGTCGCTGATCGTGCGCCGCCTGGCTCCCAAGCCTTCAGCCGTGCAGCCCGCCACCGGGCAAGGCGTGGCCCCCAGCGCTGATAGAGCCGATGATGCCGAACTGATGGCCGTCATCAGCACCGCCGTACACCGCTACCGTCATCGCCGCCCTCGCCACTGACTGTTCGCTACTGGCTGCTCGCTACTGGCTGAGAGTGCGGCGAGGGCGCGCCATATTACTACATAAATACATTGCCATCTTTACGGGGTCATCGTCATGAGTGAGACCAAGCGCCCGCTGGGCATCACCGACGTCGTGCTGCGCGACGCCCATCAGTCGCTGTTCGCGACCCGCATGCGCCTGGACGACATGCTGCCCATTGCCGAAAAGCTCGACAAGGTTGGGTTCTGGTCGCTGGAATCCTGGGGCGGTGCCACCTTCGACGCCTGTATCCGCTATCTCGGCGAAGATCCGTGGGAGCGGATACGGGCGTTGAAGGAGGCCATGCCCAACACGCCCCAGCAGATGCTGCTGCGCGGCCAGAACCTGCTGGGTTACCGGCACTATGCCGACGATGTGGTCGACCGCTTCGTCGAGCGGGCCAAGACCAACGGCGTCGATGTCTTCCGCGTTTTCGACGCCATGAACGACCCGCGCAACCTGGAGCGGGCCATCAAGGCGGTACGCGATGTCCAGGGGCATGCCCAGGGCACGATCTCCTACACCGTCAGCCCGGTGCATACCCTGGACAGCTGGGTGGAGCTCTCCGAAACCATCGCCGAGATGGGCGCCGACTCCCTGTGCATCAAGGACATGGCCGGCCTGCTGACCCCCTATGACGCCTTCGAGCTGGTCTCGCGACTGAAGAAGACGCTGTCGATCCCGATTCACATGCAGTGTCATGCCACCACCGGCATGTCCACTGCCTCGATCCTCAAGGCCGTGGAGGCCGGCATCGACAACGTCGATACCGCCATCTCCTCCATGTCGATGACCTACGGCCACAGCCCCACCGAGTCGGTGGTGGCCATCCTGCGGGGGACCGAGCGCGACACCAATCTCGATCTCGAGCTGCTCGAGGAGATCGCCGGCTACTTCCGCGAGGTGCGCAAGAAGTACGCCGCCTTCGAAGGCTCGCTCAAGGGCATCGACTCCCGCATCCTGGTGGCCCAGGTTCCCGGCGGCATGCTCACCAACATGGAAGGCCAGCTCAAGGAGCAGGGCGCCGGCGACAAGCTCGACGACGTCTTGACCGAGATCCCCCGAGTCCGCGAGGACTTGGGCTATATCCCGCTGGTGACACCGACCTCCCAGATCGTCGGTACCCAGGCGGTGATGAACGTCATGATGGGTGAGCGCTACAAGTCGATCTCGAAGGAGGTCCAGGCGCTGCTCAAGGGCGAGTACGGCTCAGCCCCGGCGCCCTTGAACAAGGAGCTGCAGCAGCGCGTGCTGGAGGGGGGCGAGCCGATCACCTGTCGGCCCGCCGACCTGCTCGAGCCCGAAATGGAACGTCTCGCCGCCGAGCTCAAGGGCAAGGCCAAGGAAGAGGCGATTCGCCTGGCCGAGGGCGAGCGCGAGATCGATGACATCCTGACCTATGCGCTGTTCCCGCAGATCGGACTCAAGTTCCTCAAGAACCGCGACAACCCCGATGCCTTCGAGCCGGTGCCCCAGGCAGCGGAAGCCCAGCCTGCCGCCAGCTTGCCGGCAGCGACGCAGGCGAAGGTGCCCGCCACCCGCAGCGACGCGCCCACCGGCCCCGAGACCTATACCGTCAAGGTCAACGGCAAGGCCTATGTGGTGGAAGTGGCCGAGGGCGGCGAGATCGGCGAGGTGGCGGAGCAGGGCGGTACAGCCTCGACCCCGGCGCTGCCGGCCGCGCCCAGTGGTGAAACCATTGCCGCGCCCCTGGCGGGCAATATCTTCAAGGTCAACGTCAAGCCGGGCGATGCGGTCAAGGAGGGTGACGTGGTCATCATCCTCGAGGCCATGAAGATGGAAACCGAGGTGCGGGCAAGCAGTGCCGGCACCGTCTCCGAGGTCAAGGTCAGCGAAGGCGACAGCGTATCCGTCGGCGATGCGTTGATCGTGCTGTAAGGGCGACGCCACATGGACAAGCTACTGACCCTGTGGGAGGGCTCGGGCCTCTACAATCTGGCGCCTGGCCAGGCGGTCATGATCGTGGTGGGCCTGTTGCTGCTCTACCTGGCGATCCACAAGAAATTCGAGCCGCTGCTGCTGGTGCCGATCGGTTTCGGCGGCATACTCGCCAACATTCCCGAGGCGGGGCTGGCTATCTCGGCGCTGGACCAGGCCATCGAGGTGGCCCGGCCGGCCGTGCTGCATCAGATCGCCTCGGCGCTGGGTGCAACGCTCGACCCGCTGGCCGGCGAAGAGGCGTGGCGAACGACGCTGAAGGCGATTCTCGACAACGGTACCTCGCCGGATCAAGTCCGCGCCGCGCGCGATGTGGCCATGAATGTGGGTTACGGTGACGGCTTGCTCTACACCTTCTACGCGGTAGCCGTGTCGTCGGGGATCGCGCCGCTGCTGATCTTCATGGGCGTGGGCGCGATGACCGACTTCGGCCCGCTGCTGGCCAACCCGCGCACGCTCTTCCTGGGCGCCGCGGCCCAGTTCGGCATCTTCGCTACCCTGTTCGGGGCAGTTGGGATGACCACCCTGGGCTGGATGGACTTCTCGCTCAACCAGGCGGCCGCCATCGGTATCATCGGCGGTGCCGATGGCCCTACCTCGATCTACGTTTCCAGCGTGCTGGCCCCGGAACTGCTGGGGGCGATTGCCGTGGCGGCCTATGGTTACATGGCGCTGGTGCCGCTGATCCAGCCGCCGATCATGAAGCTGCTGACCTCCAAGCGTGAGCGGACCATTGCCATGACCCAACTGCGCCCGGTCTCCAAGCTGGAGAAGATCGTCTTCCCGCTCCTGCTGTTGATGCTGGTGGCGCTCTTCCTGCCCGATGCGGCCCCGCTGCTGGGCATGTTCTGCTTCGGCAACCTGATGCGCGAGTGTGGCGTGGTGGAGCGTCTGACCGATACGGCCCAGAATGCGCTGATCAACATCGTCACCATCGTGCTGGGGCTGGCGGTTGGCTCCCGGCTGATGGCGGAGAGCTTCCTTGCGGTCGAGACCTTGGGCATCATGGCGCTGGGCATGGTGGCGTTTGCCATTGGCACCGCGGCCGGGGTGCTGATGGCCAAGCTCATGAACCTGATGAGCAAGATGCCGATCAACCCGCTGATCGGCGCCGCCGGGGTCTCCGCGGTGCCCATGGCGGCGCGGGTGGCTAACAAGGTTGGCCTGGAGTCCAATCCCCACAACTTCCTGCTGATGCACGCCATGGGGCCCAACGTGGCGGGGGTGATCGGCTCGGCGGTGGCAGCGGGGGTAATGATCAAATATCTGGGCTAGCGTAGCCGATCTCTTGCCGACGGGAAAAAGCCCATCAGGTCGCCTGATGGGCTTTTCTGTTGAGGGGGTTGTTGAACCGTCTCTATGAACTGGTCACGGTGCCGGGCGTCTTCGAAGCGGCTGGGGTGGCTGCAGCCTCCTGGGCCAGTTCCAGGTCTTCTTCGACCCAGAGCTGGCAGGCGAGACGATAGCCCTGCTCGAGGCGCGAGCCCAGCATCTTCTTCTCCTTCCAGTTGGGTTCGGCGAGAGACTCCCCACCCTTGAGCACCTTGCACATGCACTTGGCGCACTTGCCCATGCCGCAGCCATAGCTGAGGTGGGGGTAGGGAAACTGACGAATACCGGCACGCACGACCAGGTTGGTCTTGGGCTGGACTTCGCCTTCATGCACTTCACCGTTCTTGTGGATCTTGATCAGGGGCATAGGGGTCACCTAACGTTTTCTGTTTTGCTGCAGCCGACGGCATTTGGCTGCTGTCCCGGTCGAGAGGCTCAATGTCGTCGCTTTTGGTATACCATGTGCCAAATGTGTGAGCCCGTCAAGTCCCTGTGGCCGCTTCGAATGCACTGCGATAAAAATCCCGGCGCCACCTGGCGCCGGGAGGTCAGTACACGGGGCAGCAGTGTACTGTCTACATCATCAGTATCACGGCCAGGATGGATGCCACGACGATACCCGATATGACCGGTATGAAGTTCCGGCGAACCAGTGCCGTGGGGCTGACCCCGGCTATACCGGCATCGGCGGCGACACCAAAGGCCCAGGCGGCCAGCGTGCCTCCGCCGGCGAAGATCGCAGCGACCTGACCCAGTGCGGCCAGCACGGTGACATTGACCCCGGCGCCACTGCCCAGAGCGGCAGAAAGCGAACCAACCAGCGGAAGGCCGGAGAAGCCGGAGCCGTCCATGCCCGAGAGCAGGCCGATGAAGGCCATGCCGAAGGCCAGCATGATCACGTTGCCGTCGATATATTGGCCAATGTTATTGCCGATATCGAACAGATAGCCCGATGAACCGGTGCCAATCACTTCGGCGGCATGGCTCGGGTGGCCGAGGAAGAAGAAGCCGGCAATCGGAATGATGGGCGCGAAGATCTTGATGGCGAAGAAGAAACCTTCACGGGTATAGGAGCTGATGCCATCGAGGGCGTGATGGCCATGCGCGGCAAAGGAGGAGAGTACCAGGAGCACGGTGGCTGTGCCGCCCAGCAGCGCCGTGGCACCGCCACCGCGAATCGCCTGGTCGGGGAGGAAGAGCGCGCGATAGATCATCAGTCCGGCGATGCCGATCAGGATCACCGGTACGGCCACGGCAAAGAGGCGGGCATAGGGTCCGGCCTCGGGTGCTTCATCCACGGTTGACGCCTCTACCGCGGCAGCCCCTACCGACTTGCGTGAAAACACCTCATCGGACTGCGGAGCTTGCAGCACGCCCGAGCGCATGTCGCGGCGCAGGTGGAAGCAGGCAATGGTGATGGCCACGACGCCGACCGTTACGGAGAACAGCAGCGTATAAGGCAACAGAGTGGCGGTGTCGATGCCGGCGGCGCCGGCGGTAAGGCGGCTGGCCCCCTGAATGATGGGATCGGCCGACAGGGCCATGCCGTGGCCGAACAGGTTGACAGCCATGGCTGCCCCGATGGCAGGCAGGCCGACCTGCATGGCGACCGGAATCAGCACGGTACCCACCAGGGCGACGGCAGGGGTGGGCCAGAAAAAGGCAGCGGCGACATACATCGTCACGCCGAGCACGAAGAAGGCGGTCCAGGGCCCCACCATCAGCTTCTTCATCGGTGCGACCATGAGCCGATCGGCGCCCTGGCTCTGCAGTGATTTCAGCATTGCCACCATCAGGGCGATGACCAGCATGATATCGAACAGCTCGGTGCCGGCATTCAGCAGGGCCAGAAAGACTACCTGTACCGCAAAGATGACCTGATTGAGCGGGCCTTCATGCTGCGGCTCTGCGAGCAGGCCAAGCATGAAGATCCCGATGATCGAGGGGATGATGACCCCTTTGCGAAAGCCGATGGAGACGAAAATCGCCAGGATGACCAGCAGGAACACCCAGTGCGACGCGGTTAGTTGTACCTGTTCAAGTTGTTCCATATTGCACCTTGGATTGTGTTTGTCAGGTTTGGGGTAGCGTTGTTCTTGTTGATCGCTGCCTTGTTGGAGTGCCGTTACGCCAGTCAGGCGAAGGGCTTCGGCGCGCCTTCCAGCATGTGATTCGCTTCCAGCATGTGATTCAAAGAGGCATCGGCTGCATGGGTGTTCTCCAGTCTGGTCAATGGTCAGCCTGTTCCCAGGCTGCCTGAGGGTTAGCCCAGCATGACGGCGCCATAGAGCAGTGCGCCCAGTACCACGAATGCGGGGTGTGTTCTGAAGCGAAGCAGCGCGATGGCCGCCGCCGCAGCGATCAGTAGCGTGTGAGCCAGGCCGGCCCCATCGACACCTTCCATGAAGAAACTGGCCACCAGCCAGGCCATCATCATCGCGATGACGGGGCGAACCCACTGGCTCATGCGCTTCACGCGCGGCGAGTCTCGGTGGCGATAAAGCAAGCCCAGTGTGCCCAGCATCAGCAGCAGCGAGGGAACGACCGTGGCAAAGACCGCCACCAGAGCGCCGCCGGTGCCGGCGACCTCATAACCCACATAGCCAGCCATCTTGGTGGCGATGGGGCTTGGCAGGGCATTGCCCAGCGCCAGGATCTCGGCGAACTCCTGCCCGCTCATCCAGCCGTAACGGCCGACCACTTCAGCCTCTATCAGCGGGATGATGGCCGGGCCCCCGCCATAGCCGATGATGTTGGGGATGAAGAAGGCGAGGAAGAGCTCGGCGTGGATCATGGCGCCGCTCCTTCTGCCGACTTCGCTTTCGGCGCCGGCTGCAGCAATGCCGTAACGAGGATGGCGCCGATGACCCAGCCGGGGTGGATGCCGAGCCAGTAGATGAGCCCGCCGGCGATGGCTGCCATTCCCAGGCTCACCGTCCAGCCGAGCGCCAGGCGGGACTTGTGCAGGAAGTCCCAGGCGAGCTGGGCCATCATCACCATGACGACGGGAACCACGCCTTGTCCCATGCCGTGGATCCAGCTCACGTCACGGTAGTGACTGAACAGCCCCAACATGAGAATCATCGCCACGATCATCGGCAGTATCACAGCGAGCACGGCATTGGCACAGCCGGCTACGCCGCCGATGCGATAGCCGATGTAGCCCGGCATCTTGGTGGCAATGGGGCCGGGCAGGGTATTGGCGATGGCAAGGATGTCGGCAAACTCCTCGTCTTCCAGCCAGCCGTGACGCTTGACCACTTCCTGGTGTACCAAAGGGATCATGGAAGGGCCTCCACCAAACCCCAGCAGGCCGATTCGGAGGAAGGAAAAAAATAGTCTGCCCTGTATCGGCCCGCTCATGACGTGCTCTTCCTTGCTGGGCTTATTCTGAATAAACGCATTGAAATCATCATCATACTGGCATCCAGTTGTGCGTTTTACTGGTAATAATCGATTATTTGACCTAGAATATGATGCACATGAGAGGGTCGTCAAGACTCCGGTATACCAAATCCCAGAGTTTTTTTGGAAGCACGCCATGACACAGAATGCAAAGCAGCCGGGCGCTACGGCATCGAGCAGGATTTTCGAGGTCCTGCGACAGGATCTGCTCAATGGACGATTCGGGGCCGGCGAGAGGCTATCGATCAGTTCGCTGAAGGAGACCTACCAGGTCGGGCTAAGTCCGCTGCGCGAAGCGCTAAACCGGCTGGCGGCCTATGGCCTGCTGCGCCAGGAGAACCAGCGCGGCTTTCGGGTGCTTGAGCTGACCCGGCGTGAGCTCGACGACATTACCGAGATGCGCCGCCAGATGGAGGGCATGGCGATCGAGCGTGCCATCGCCCACGGCGACGAGGAGTGGGAGTCCCAGCTGCTGGCGGCCAATCATCGCCTGACCCGCGCCGGGGACTCGACCCCGTTGCGCGAGTGGGAGCAGCTGCATACGCGGTTTCACAATGCCCTGGTGGCGCCCTGCGGTTCGGTCTGGCTGCTGCGCTTCATCAGCCAGTTGCACGACCAGTTCGACCGTTATCGGCGAGTCGCGCCCAGCGACCCGGAGCTGAGGCAGCGGCTCGATGCCCAGCACGGCGAGCTCGTGGAACTGGCGCTGGCGCGCGATGCGAACGGGGCTCGCGCACTGATCGAGGAGCACATCACGCTCTCCAGCCAGGTGGCTCAGCGCAGCTGCTAGGCCCAGGCTGTAAACTGGCGGTGTTCGCCGTTCTCTAGAATGGCGGCAGGGTGTGTCGCCGACAGTAGCGCACTCGCCCTTACCCGGGGTAGTCAGGCGCCTTGGGTCGTAGGCCTGGCTTGAAGGCATGGGCTATGAATGGCAGGAAGTGCTGCGCCGGGCTTTACAGTGAGACTGGGATTGCGCTAGTTTCAGACGTACGGTATACCATATGCCATTAACTGTATGGCCCCGACGACGACACCAGGGTCTGCCTTGAGGCGCCAGGAGGCAGGATGGCCGCCAACGGGGCAAGGCCCGAGAGGAGAGCCGGATGAACGGTTTCGTACTGACCGAGATGACCTGGCCTGAGGTCGAGGAAGCGCTGAAGACCGCCCGCATGGCCATCATTCCGGTGGGCGCCCATGAGCAGCATGGGCCGCACATGAATGAAAGCTGTGATGCGGTGCTGGCCACCGAGATGGCCAGGCGCCTCGCCACTGCGCTCCATCCCGACGTCATGGTCACACCTACCGTCAACATGGGGGTGTCACCGCATCACATGAATTTCCCGGGAACCATCAGCCTGCGGCCCGAAACCCTGCTGGCACTCTTGCGGGACATGGTGGAATCGCTGAAACGGCATGGCATCACCCGTGTGCTTTTCCTGAATGGCCATGGCGGTAACCAGTCGACCCTTGGCCTGGCCTGCACCAGCCTTACCCAGGAGCTCGGTGTGGCGTGCTACTTCGCCAAGACCACCGCTGCCGCCAAGACGGCGATGAAGGCGCACATCCACTCGACACTCTATGGCCACAGCTGCGAGCGCGAGGTGTCGGAGGCCTATTACCTGGCGCCCCACCTGGTCCGCCCCGAGAGGCTGGAGAAGGGAGACATCGTCACCGGCGGGCGTTGGGAGGGGCTGCGCCCCGGCAATCCCATCCAGGGTTTCTACCATTACGAGGAGATGACCCGTAACGGCTGCATCGGGGATGCCACCCAGGCCAGCTACGAGATCGGCCAGGCGATCGTCGAGGAGGCGCTGGAAGGGCTGACGACGGCGGTCAGGGAGATTCTTGCCGAGCCGGTCGAGACGGCGGCACCAGTGGAACTTGCCTGAGATCGGCCTTCGATGCCGCTATCGGACGAAGCCGCCCGGAGGCATACCACTACAATGACGAAAGAGGGCACTGTTATGTACATCATCCTGACAAGCAAGTCCGACGAGTATGATGCCAGGCCGGACAGCGGCATCTCCCCGGTCGAGTCCTATGCGTACTATTTCTACGGCAAGAAGAAAGCGGACTTCACCATCGCCGAAGTCGCTGCCGATGGCAGCCGGGTCAGCATCGTCGAGTGTGGCGACAACGGACAGACCAACAGCGTACCGATCAAGTTTTTCGAGAAGTTCGCGACCGTGGATGAGGCTCGCCAGGAGCTGAAGCAGCTGGTCACCTTCGGCACCATCGATACGCGCCTCGAGAGGGTTGCAGCGGTGTCATAACCGACTGTTCGCCATTCGCGATACAGCCCCGTGGGTCTCTCACGGGGCTTTCTGCATACTGGCTGACTGCTTGCTGTAGGTGCGTCGACTTGGCCAGGGGGCCCAGGCTGAAGTGACCCCCTCCAGAGCTGCACAGGCTATAGTGCAGCGATCAGGAGGACAGGATGAACGACGACAACCCCATCAAGCGATGGACCGCGAAGCGCAAGGCTGCCGTGGTCATGGACA
>NZ_QPII01000008.1 GCF_003336675.1 Billgrantia montanilacus
AGCCCGAACTGCAGGAGGAGGTGTTCGGCGCCACCTCGCTGGTGATCGCGTGCCGGGACGCGCAGGAGATGCAGCGCGTGGCGGCCCAGCTCGAAGGCCAGCTCACCGCTACCCTGCAGATAGACGACGGCGATCTCGCCGTGGCGAAGGGCCTGCTGCCCATTCTCGAGCGCAAGGCGGGGCGGATCCTGGCCAACGGCTGGCCGACGGGTGTCGAAGTGTGCCACGCCATGGTTCACGGCGGGCCCTACCCGGCGACCTCCGACAGCCGCACCACCTCGGTGGGCAGCGCGGCGATCTTCCGCTTCCTGCGCCCGGTGTGTTACCAGGCGCTGCCGGAAGGCTTGCTGCCGGCGCCGCTCAAGGACGGCAACCCCTGGGGTGTGTCGCGGCTGGTGGATGGCAAGCGCGAGGGTTGACGTCAGACTCTTGTGCCTGGTACTCACCTATCTTCGTGTGGCATTTGCTGTGTTGATCGACAAATTAGTGCGCTGGAATTTCTTGGTAATATTGGTATAAGCCGAGCTTCTACTTAACAAGCCATAATTGCTTCGCTAGTACGGTGACAGCCATTTCGATATCGTTGGTCTGGCCAGCTATTGTCAAATTGCTCGTTACTTAACCCTTTCTTAACGCCATCCTCGCTAAATTGTTATCGCATCCTTCATGCGAGTGGATGCGTTCCCCTTTGCCGCCCCGTCTGGGGCGGCTTTTTTTGTTTTCTTACCGCCCATAACCACATGTTAACCCCCATGCCTTTAGGGTTGTCGAAACTATCAGCGCTACTCGTGTGCTGGTTACTGGAGTCAGTGGTCTATGACCTCTGTTTATGTCTGGCTGAACCACATCGTATGGCTGGTCTTGAATGATTTGCAGGCTGTCTACGCAGCGATCGAGTTTGCTGGGGTGCGGCGACGCAGGGCCTATTCATCTATGAATGTCTGGCCAATCGAGTCGCCTTGGCTTGGCACTGGGCCTGGAGTCTCCACATGATCCGTCAACGCGCACTGCTTCTGCTCTTAATCTGTGTTTTGGGTTTCGCTGCCGTGGTGGCCGGTTACCTTTTGCATGCGATACGCAGCGATGTCGAGCGCGCGCTCCCGGCGTCACCGTCGTTGATCTCGCCTCCCAGCGTGGCTGTATTGCATGTGGCGGCGGCACGTCACAAAGCACGTGTGAAGGGATACGGCGAAGTGCGGTCTCGTGATGCACTGACTCTCGTCGCTCAAGTATCGGACCAAATGAGCGAGTTGGCTAAAGATTTTGAAACGGGCCACGAAGTCGCGCAGGCCACGCTGCTGGCTCGCCAGGAGGCACTGGGTAGCTACGATCAAGCAGGCAGCGAGATTGCTGCATTCTATAGAATTGATCGTGTCGAGGTAGCCGTGCCTTTATCGCCCAGCGCATGGGGAAAGCTGCCTAATGATCTGGCACTGACCGAGGCGCGCTGGCCAGTTGAATTGATCGAGGTCGAGACGGGGGAGCGTTGGCTGGGCTATGTGCAGCGCATCGAGTGTCAACTCGACGAGACCCGCGAGCGCTCGCTGATTGTCGCCATAGACCGACCCCTGGAACGGTCGCTGGACTTGCTGCCTGGCACCTTCGTCGAAGTCAATTTGACCGGGCGTAGCATGCCGGGAGTCTGGAAGATCCCAGCCGCGTCACTGAGTCAGCATGGTGAGGTCTGGTATGTGCATAAAGATGGCACATTGGACAGCTTTGCGGCACAGGTGTTGTTCGTAGATGAGGAGGCAATCTACGTATCAGTTCCCGAGCACCTGGTAGACGCCCCCCAGCAGGTCATAATGCGACCCCTGAACAGCTATCGGCCAGGCATGACGGTAAATGCGCTGGAGGTTGGCGCCGATGCATTTAATGGTTGATGAGGGCACCGTCAACTGATCTACCTCCTCTTTCGCCCCATCTAAATTTATCTTCTGAAGTCAGTTAGAATTTTGGGCGGAGTGGACACTGCTGAAACGATCGAATGGGGCTGGTCCAGGCACTCGTGAGTTACCGTGTATCCTTCCAAGTCGCTGGCTTCGGCATGCCCTTTATCGTTTTTGACAGCAATAGCAGCTCGAACCATGTTGTCGGTAAAAGAAGTATCCATGCCTTTCAGGAAATATTGAACGGACAAAAAGCTTTATCCCATGACGAGTGTCAGGGCGATGGTAGCAAACGCAAGGGCCAGCGACCCTCGGAGGCTGCAGTTAAGTTTGATCATCGCTATCTCGCAACGCAAAACCGTAACCGGGTACGGTCTGGACCATGGGGAACAAAAAACCAATATCTATTGCCTTGCGTATAAGATGAACGTCAACTTTCAATGCACTGCTGTCAGGTAAGCTATCCCCCCATATGGTTGCCTCCAGCTTCTGCCGGGATATGGCTGCAGGTGCTTCTCTCAAGAGTGCCTCCAGCAGTTTCCCACCTGTAGGGAACAGCTTCAGAGGGCGGCCTGCGCGACAAACCTCTCGTTTGTTCAGATCCATTGTCAGCTCACCGTAGCGCAAAATCCGGGCCTGGCCACTCCGGCGACGAGTAAGTGCATGCACCCGAACCACTAGTTCGTCAAGCATAAATGGTTTGGTAACGAAGTATCAGTACCAGAACGAAAGCTATCTAGCTTGTCCTGGAGCTGATCCCGCGCAGTCAACATAAGTACTGGGATATCATACCCCATATCCCGCAGCTTCCGGCAAAGCGTAAGCCCATCAAGCCTTGGCAGATTGAGGTCTAGCAGGAGTGCGTCGTAGTCATGGTCCAGAAGAAGTTGAAGCCCTCTAACGCCGTTGCTGGCGTGATCACATCGAATGCCTTCAAGTTCCAGGTACTGCGCCACGGTGGTAGCCAGGTCATAATCGTCTTCGACCAACAACACATCTAACATGGCTTTTGGTCTCCTTCGCTATCTGCGCCACCTGTCATCAACCGCTTCAGAAAAAAAGACATGTCCTCCTGAATGGCGATAAGTGATGGTATTAGAATCAAGGTTACTACCGTAGAAAATAAAATGCCATAAGCCAGTGAAACGGCAGCTGGAATCAGGAATTGTGCTTGTATTGAAGTCTCACTTAGTATCGGTAGAAGCCCGGCAAACGTTGTGGCCGATGTAAGAAGTACCGGTCGTAAGCGACTAGTGCATGCGGTTATCATGGCTTGTTTATGATCGTTGGCTTGCCGAGCTTCCTGATTGTACTGGCTAACCAATAGCAGACTGTTGTTTACAACCACACCGCTGAGTGCGATAACACCATTGATGGACAAGATGCTCAGGGGGAGGCCATATAACCAATGGCCCAGAATTGCACCAACAACGCCGAAAGGAATTGCGGTCATGATCACGATGGGCTGGACATAGGATTTCAGCGGAATTGCCAGCAACATGTAGATCACGAGCAGGGCAAGCATAAACATGGCAGCCATGGACGATGATGTTTCCTGCTGCTGTTCCGCCTCGCCACCAAAATGAATATCGAGGCCGGGGTACTGTTCTTGCAGGTCATTGGCGACGGTCATTTGCAGACTCCGGACGAGTTCGGTCACGGATCTGGTTTCCTTGTCCACGTCGGAAGTTATGTAAACCGCTCGTTTTCCATCAATACGGGTGATGCTATCACGGGAAAAACCGTACGTTACTTCCGCCACAGTGGAAACCGGAACCACATGGCCAGACGAGGTGCGGACATTGGCTCTTAGGACATCGCCGGCACTGCCTCGGTCCGCTTCCGGATAACGAACCTTTACTTCCACTTCATCGCCGCTGCGCTGGTAACGCTGAACGACCTGGCCACTGAACGCCTGGTATATCTGCGCTGCCAGATTATCGGTCGTGATGCCTAGAGCTTTACCCTGGTCAGTCAGCTTCAGGTTGAGCTGAGGCTGAGTGGGCGTCAGGTTATCATCCAGGCCGCTGATCGCCGCGATGCCTTGAAGGTGCTCTCTCAACTTGCTCCCCGCGCGATTGAGCACTTCATCGTCGCTGGATCGAAGCTCAATGCGCAACGCATCCACCATCATTTGACGACTTTGGATGCTCAGCGTTTTTACGCCCTCGGGATTGCCTGCCAGGTGCCGCCAATGCCGGGTAAATTCGTCTAATGTATAAGGCGCACTACCCGCCAACTCAACGGTCACTGAGCCGTTCTGGTCGGTTTCGGAGATAACCTGTAGGTTAGCAATGGCTACTTCATCATAGCCGCTGTCTGCTCGCAACGCGTCGTCAACCTGGAATGCCTGGGCTTCCAGCTGGCGCAGTGCGCTATGAGTCAATCCGTAGCTTGCATCCCTCTGCATAGTTAGACTGGCCGTCACGGTTTGCGCAGGTACATCCGGGAAAAAACTGGTTCGCACCGTGCCGTTGAAGGGCATGGAGATTACCAGTGCGAATATGCCGATGCCGAACAGAACGACTGCGTAACGGTGGACTATTGCTTGCTCAATGAGGGGTGTATAGATGCGGTTATTGAACGAGGCCAAAAACCGATCCGCTCCGTTCTGTATCATCTGCCATCCACGAGTGGCCCAGTTTCCGCGTCCCCCATTGCGATGAGTGCGCAGGTGGGACAGGTGAGCTGGAAGGATAAGCTTCGATTCCACGACGGACAATAGCAAGCAAATGGTGACCACCGCTGCAAACTGTGCATACAGCTGTCCTAGCGTGCCACTGATTTGCGACAAGGCAGCAAAAGCGGCCACAGTAGTAAAGACGCCAAACAGAGTCGGCACCGCCACCGCCATTGTACCTTTAATGGTATTGGCTAAGGTGTCGCCATGCTTTTCACGTGCGGCGTAAATGCTCTCGCCCACAACCACGGCATCGTCTACCACGATTCCCAAGGCAATGATAAAACCGAATGTGGTGAATTCATTCAAGCTAAGGTCGACAAAGCTTTTTCCCATGAAAAAGAATGTTCCAAAGAAGATGAACGGCAATCCCATCGCCACCCAGAAAGCCACCTTCAGATTGAGGAAAATAGCCAGCAACAGGAAGACGAGCACGATTCCCATCAGAGCGTTTTCAGCCAATAATGCCAGCCTGCTGGAGATATTTTCACTGCTGTCGCTCCATCTCGCCAGCTCAACCCCTACTGGGAGTGTCCCGCTCTCTCGCCATTTATTGATAACCTCTGCAGTGGCGGCTACCGTTTTCAGAATGTCATCATCGCCGACACTAACTACATCCAAAGCAAGGCTGCTCTGGCCATTAAAACGGGACAAAACTGGTGTGGTATCATTAAAGGTATCCCGAATTTTGGCCACGTCGCCTAACGAGACGATGCCCTGCTGGGCTGTAGCGATTAGAGGGATTTTTGAAAACTCTGTGACGTAGTAAGCTTGCTCCGATGCATTTATTTGAAGGTAAAGGCGCTCATGACGAAGGATTGCCGTCGAAGCATTCGTGGAAAAATCATTGATGGCATCCTGAACGTCCGTCAGGGACAAGCCATAGGCTTGTAGCCTTGATTCATCGATCTCAATTGCCATAATTGGATCAATCCAGCCGGAGTAAGTCACGCGACTTATATTCTGCTGTGCCAGGAGGTCCGTCTTCAGCCGTTCGCCAAGTTGCTGCAGAGTTTGACGACCGACATCGCCATAAAGCTGGAGGGTGATGGCATGGGATTCTCGCTGATCTTTTTCCACCACTGGCTTTTCGGCATTCGCTGGTAAATTCGAAACAGCATCTACTTTGTTTTTGACATCCCGCAGCAGCGTATCCAAGTCATAGTCTGACTGCCGTTCCACGGTGACCGTAACGCCCTGGCTATTGGAAGTAGTTGTGATGGTTTTGATACCGGTGACACCCTCCAGGGCATTCTCAACCTTTATGGCGACACCTTCCTCGCTTTGCTGGGCGGAGCCACTGAGATAGGTGACCGAAACCGTGATGCTCTCTGGATCGGCTGCTGGAAAGGCTTCCTTGCGTAAGTCGCCGACGGTCAACAGGCCTGCGACGATGATGAGTATTAGAAGCAGGTTGGCGGCCACCGGATTGGCGGTGAACCAGGGGATCACCCCTTTATAGTTATGTTGATCACTCATTGGTTAGCTCCCTTTGAGGAACAACCTTCATTCCTTCGCTGTAACTACTTAGCGGCTGAACAAGGACATGCGCCTCGCGGTACCCATCAGGGGGGACCACATAAATATATTCTGGATCGGAGAACCGGGTGTTAGCGTCATGGGCTTGCAGTAAATTATCCTCAGTGACTATCCATATCTCGCCACGTTGACTCAGCGCTGATGCAGGTAGCCGCCACAAACCCTCCACCGCTCGGCCTGGAATTCGGGCTTTAAGGAAAGTGCCTGGATATAATGGTGTTTCTTGGCTTAACGGATCTTCAATTTTTACGATCAGCGACCGTTGGCGAGTGTTAACGTTCAGGTTTTTTTCGACACGAGCTACATCCCCGGTCCAGCTCTCACCAGTCTCGGTTTGGCGCAGCTCCACCGAGTAATCCCCTGACAAAAATTCAGCCTCGTCTGCCAGAATCGACCAGTTGCTCGCGGACAACGGAATGGATATTTCCACCATATCGGCACTTAACAAGTGTCCGATCTCATTGCCAGCTTGTATGTAGCTACCAGGAGCAATATCGCGGCTTACCACGATGGCGTCGAATGGCGCTTTGACTTGGGTGCTGTCTAGATTTTCCTCTGCCGCAGCAACGGCTTTTCGTGCGCTTTCCAATGCCGCTTCGGCAGCAGCCAACTGTGGCTCTCGCAGTACGAGAGACGATGTTGGTTCTCCCGTCAACCCGGACGATGTCCATTCCTGTTGCGCCTGCTGCAACTCTTGCTGCTCTTCCAGATAACTGACACGAGCATTGGCCAGCGTTTCACGAGCTGATTCTAGAGATGCTCGAAACTCGCTGTCCTCCAAAGTGGCGAGAAGGGAGCCACTAGTAACTAGTCGGCCGGATTCAAAATCATCGAGTACTGTTTTAACCTGTCCGCTGACACGGCTATTCAGTGCTAGATCGAATCGGGCCTCGACGCTTCCTACTCCCTCGACATAGGCTTGGTGGGTGGCAGCTGCCACCTCTACCACGGCAACATTTGGGCTTTGAGACTCTTGGGGTTGTGGTATCTGCTGGATGCTTTTACTGTGATCGGCCATTCGTTCGATGTTATAAATAGAGACGGCGACTATAAACGCTGCGGCCAGCAATAGGGTCATGTTTCGGATGGCTTTGCGGCTCATTCGGTGACTCCCAGTCCTAGGGCGAGTGCCAGAGTGATATGATTATCGAGGCGGTTAAATGTAAGGGTGTCGAGCTGTGTTTCCAGATCGTAGGTCTGTCCCTGAACATTCAAAAGCTCCAGGATCGTGGCGTTACCTGCTCTGTATCTGTCCTCATAACGACTTGATGTAAGCCGCTGCTTTTCCAAGGCTTGCTGTATGTAGGATTGCCTTTCGGAAAGTTCCTGTTCACGGGCCAGGGCATTCCGAACTTCCTCAACAGCAGTGAGCAGGGTTTCGCGATAATCCTGGTATTGAATAGCGCTCTCCAGGTCGGCGATTTCGGCAGCGGCTTTTAACTTTCCACCTTGAAAAATTGGAGCTGTGAGTTGGCCCAATAAAGTCCAGACTGGGTCATTAAGTAGCGCATTACCTGGGGAGTTTGATATGTCTTCTATGGTCGCCTGAATATCGATTCTTGGTAGCAGGTCCTTGTAGGCAACGCGAGCATCACTTTCGGCTGCCGAGATGGCATGCCACGCCGCTTGTAGGTCAGGGCGACGCGCCAGAGTCTGTTCCGGCAAATCGGTCAGTGGCTGCTCTACTATGGGGTACTGATCCGGCACCTGATATTGGTCGTCGGTCACACGGCCCAGCAGGCTGTTTAGGGCAAGCTCGCCCTGGCGAATTGACTGCTCCAGCTCGCGTAAAGAAGCACGCGTGCTAAACGTTGAGCTACGGGCACTGTCAAGGTCATCTAGAGTCCCGAGGCCTCGCTGGTACCGTTGCAAGATAACTTCCTCGTTTTTTTCCAAGGTGTTCAGCCGTTGCTGCTCTATCACCAGGGAGCGTTTTTGCGACACCAGGCTTAGCCAACTACTCATTGTTTCGGCTGCCAGCGTGTCCCTGGCAGCCTGGTAGGTCGCCTGTTGCCTGAACAGACTTTGTTCTACCGCGCTAATGCCGTCTTCAATCTGTCGCCATAAATCCAGTTGCCAGTTAAGCGTCAGTGTTCCGGCGTATTGAGTATTGGAATCCTCTGATTTGCTTGCGCTGAATCCGGCGTTTAGCTCTGGATATCGATCACCGTGTTTTTGGCGCAACTGAGCTTGGCTCTGCTTGAGAGCCAATAAGGTTTTCTGCAGTCCGGGGTTATTGTCCAGAGCTTCGAAAACCAGTGACTGAAGCTCCTGGCTACTTATTATTTCCGTCAAATGGGTGGCAGAACCTAACGAAACATCATCTGACCAGTCAGGCACTGACTTTGGCATGATACTTGCCCGGTCAGAGTAATCTTTTTGGCCACCAACGCTGGAGCAGCCCGAAACTAAGGTGAGTGCCAATAAGATCGAAATAAGAAGGTGCGTTGGCATTAATTTTATCCGCTAAAAATAGGGTATTTAGAAAATGATGGACAGCTTAAATATAGGGGGGTTAAAGAAGGGTTAAGATTGCAGTGCCACCAACCACTTCTCCCGTTGAAAGATCGAGAAAAGTACCTTTCAGAAACTCAGGTATCATCAATTAAATTTGTATATCCCCAGATATGGCGTTGAGCAGGCCGATGACGAGCGTTGACGCTTACCGGCTGCCGGGGTAAGGAGATACTTTCGACTATCGTTGCGGAGAGTCGCATCGCAGACAATTTCGAACCTTCCGGCCCAGTTGCGTATAAACTGATGGCTCGGGGGGCATCATTGCGCTGAGAGGTCTGGGGGGAAACGACAGCCTGCTAGCGGTTTCGAGCTTCAACGAGCTCCGTGCTGCTCATGATCCAATATGACATCAGCCGCAGCGTCACTCGTACATTCAAGAAACTGCAACCATTCAGGGGGAGCGATACGCGATGCTCAATGTTCTGTTGATTGAAGATGATCTTGATCTCGCCGCTACCATGATCGACTACCTCGAACTCGAAGGGATCCGTTGTGACCACGCCAGCAACGGCGTCGCTGGGCTAAATCTTATCGAGCGGGCGCACTATGATGTGATTCTGCTGGATCTCAACCTGCCACGCCTGGATGGAATTGGGGTGTGCCAGCGCTTACGCGAGGTGGGTAACGATAGGCCGATATTGATGATTACCGCACGAGACGGTCTGGAGGCCATGCTCGATGGCTTTCGCGCCGGCACCGACGACTATCTGGTCAAGCCATTCGATTTGCAGGAGCTGGTGGTGCGCATGAAAGCATTGGCGCGCCGCCGCAGCGGCCAGGTTCTGCTGCTGCGCTGCGCAGATCTTGAGATGAATCTCAGCGAGCGCAGCGTCCGCCGTGCCGGTCGGTCTCTCAGGCTTTCGCCCATCGGCTGGCGCTTGCTGGAGGCGCTCATGCGGGCCTCGCCGGGGATCATTTCACGCCCGGCCCTGGAGAGTGCCCTCTGGGGCGATAACATACCCGACAGCAATAGCCTCAAGGTACACCTCCATCATGTACGCCAAGCGGTCGATGCCCCCTTCGAAGTGGCGTTGATTCACACCTTGCCAGGACATGGTATAGCCCTGAGAGATCCTGAATGAAACGCCGGCTAAGCCTCCGATGGTTGGTTAGTCTGGCGTTTCTGACGCTGGGGGTGCTGCTGGTCATCGGCTATTCGCTGCTCAGCGCTTATTACTTCACGCGCGGCATGGACAATATCATGATGGCCAACATGTCCCAGGCTGCGCAAAGTTTTATCGAGCGAGTGCCGGCCACGCAGCATGACGTTCGCAATGAGTTCAGCGGCTTCACCATCACCCGCGACTGGCTGCAAATGCCGGAGGAGATTCGCCAGGCGTTCGACCAGCCGCCCCGGGAACCCAATGTTCTCTACAAGCGTGTGGAGGGGGCTCGGTTAGGCCCGCCCGATGCGCTTAACATCGCCATCCACCTTCAGCCGGATGATTTTCCACTCTATGTTGCTATGCGAATGACACATGAGATGGCGCCAGACCATGAAGTGGCCAGTCTCGACGCCATTCATCGCCTGCTGGCGCTTATCGCGATTGGCTTGGCCATCGTACTGTTGCTTACTGCCAGCTTATGGTGGCTGTGGCGCCATGTCTCTGGGCCAGTTAACGCCTTGGGCCAATGGGCACGTACGCTGGATGCGGCCAAGTTGGCTGAGTTGCCGCCCGATTTTGTTTATCCAGAACTCAACGAGATGGCCCACCTGGTACGCTCGAGCCTCTCCTCTGCCCAGGAGAGCCTAGCCCGTGAGCAACGTTTCCTGGCGTTTGCCAGCCATGAGCTGCGTACGCCTATTAGCGTGGTCAGAAGTAACCTTGAGCTAATGCGCAAGATGCAGCAATGCGAACCTGAGGAGAGTACGTTCCGTCAGGAGCAGGTGCTTGCTCGGATGGAGCGTGCCAGCCTGACCATGAAACACCTCACCGAGACACTACTTTGGTTGAGCCGCGACCAACATGAACCACTGCCCAGCCATGAGCTTGATCTGGACAAGCTGATAAAAGAGGTAATTGAGGAGCTGCGCTACCTGTTGGAGGAGAAGTGTGTCGAGGTCACGGTCGACACCGAGCGCTTCGCCACATTGCTCCCCGAGGCGCCGGCACGCATTATACTGGGTAACCTGATTCGCAACGCCTTCCTGCACACCTGGGAAGGACAGATCGCCATCCGCCAGGAGGGCTGTCAGGTGTGGATCGAGAATGAGCAGAGTGCTCTTGCCCGTGATAGCGACACCGGCCCTTCCCATACCGACCAGGGCTTCGGCCTGGGATTGAAGCTGACCGAGCAGTTGGCCGATAAGTTGGGCTGGCCCTACACGAACCAGCCCGGCCCAATGGGGCATCGCATCTACATCGAGTTGCGGTGTTCAGCCATGGGCTTTGTAGATGCTATCTCAAGGGCGCCATAATGAAGGCCTAACTGCATGGAAGGTCATATGTCAGCTACTTCTCAGCATCCCCCGCAACGTGGCGATCGCTCACGCCGTCCCACTCCAAAAGCCGAGGTCGGCCAGGTCGCCTACCTGGAGGTGGTCACGGTCAACGAGACCGGTGCCTTCCTCGACTGGGGGCATCCGAGGGACCTGCTGCTGCCTTACGGTGAGCAGCGTTTCCGGCCCACGCCCGGCAAGCGGGTGCTGGTGATTATCTACGAGGATCAGCAGGGCCGGCCGGTGGCCTCCCAGAAGCTCGACCGCTTCATACAGGACGAGGCCACCGGCTACGCTGCGGGTGACGAGGTCGTGCTGGTCATCGCCGACCGCACCGACCTCGGCTACAAGACGGTGGTCGACCATCGCTTCTGGGGCCTGCTCTACCAGGATGACGTGACTAGGCCGTTGCGCCGGGGCCAGCGTGTGCCCGGCTTCGTCAAGCGGCTGCGCGAGGATGGTCGCCTCGACCTTTCGCTGTTGCCGCCGGGGCCGGCCCGGCTCGATGTGGTGGGGGAGCAGGTGCTCAAGGCGCTGCGGGAAAGCGGCGGCTACCTGCCGCTCTCCGATGCCAGCCCGGCCCACGTGATCAAGGCCCGGCTGGGGGTGAGCAAGAATGCCTTCAAGCAGGCCATCGGGCGGCTCTACAAGCGACGCCTGATCGTCATCGAGGCGAGCGGTATTCGCCTGGTGCCCGGGGCAACGAGCGACCCAGCCTGACCCCCCGGATCGCCAGAGCCGGTCTTCCTCGAAGGGGCGCTCAGTCGAGCGCCTTGAACTCCTCCTCATGCAGCCAGGCGGCGTGCTTCGGCGCACGCTTGGTCTTCGACCACTCCTCGACCATGGCCGGGGCCACTTCCTGAAGCTGCTTCATCTGGGCGGGGGTGCCCTTCTCATAGGTCAGCTCCAGGCGATGCCCGTTGGGATCGAAGAAGTAGATCGAGCGGATGATGCCGTGTTCGGTGGGGCCCAGCACCTTCACGCCCTTGCTCTCCAGCTCCTCCTTGGCCGCCAGCAGGGCGGCCTCATCGGCCACGCGGAAGGCAATGTGCTGGACCCACTCCGGGGTGTTGGGGTCGCGTCCCATGGGCGGCGAATTGGGGATCTCGAAGAAAGCCAGGATATTGCCGTTGCCCGCATCGAGGAACAGGTGCATGTAGGGGTCGGGCTCCTTGGTGGAGGGGACCCGGTCCTCGGCGATGGCGACCAGGAAGTCCATGTTGAGCTTGTCCTGGTACCACTCGACGGTTTCCTTGGCATCGCGGCATCGATAGGCGACGTGATGAATCTGCTGGATATCGATCATGGCATGGGCCTCGTGGCGGTGTGCTGAAACAGTTTCACATGAAACTAAATCTAGTGACCGTTATGGCCAAAGTCAAGCGCAACAGATCGGGTCCACCTTGGTGTTGCCCTCGAGCCTGCGGCATACTTCGCCCACACCAATCACCTTCGTGGAAGCCCGGAGCCGATGAGCAAGCCGAGTAGCAAGCCGACAAGCGGACGTGCCCTCAGGGTGGGGGTGGTGATGGATGCCATCGCCGACCTCTCCTACAAGAAGGACACGACACTGGCCATGCTGTGGGCCGCCCAGGAGCGCGGCTGGTCGCTGCACTACATGGAGCAGGAGGACCTGTTCCTGAAGGATGGCCGCGCTCATGCGCGGATGCGCGACCTGACCGCCTTTCGCGATCCCGAGCGCTGGTATGCCCTGGGCGCACCGGAACCCACCCCGCTCGCCGAGCTCGACGTGATCCTGATGCGCAAGGATCCGCCGGTGGATGGCCATTTCCTCAACGCGGTGCACCTGCTGGGCTTCGCCGAACGTGAGGGCGTACTGGTGGTCAACCCTACGGTGGCGCTGCTCGCCTGCAATGAGAAGCTCTTCGCCCAGGAGTTTCCGCAGTGCTGTACGCCGACCCTGGTCTCCTGCAGCGAGCCGGTGCTGCGCGACTTCCACGCTGAGCACGGCGACGTGATCTTCAAGCCGCTGGACGGCATGGGCGGCAGCGGCATCTTCCACGTGCAGCCGGAAGGGCGAAACCTGGGGGCGATCATCGAGACACTCACCGAGCGTGGCCAGCGACAGATCATGGCCCAGCGCTACATTCCCGAGATCCGGGATGGCGATACCCGCATCCTGTTGATCGACGGTGAGCCGGTGCCTTTTGGCCTGGCCCGGGTGCCCATGGCCGGCGAGACCCGCGGCAACCTGGCCGCCGGGGGCACGGGCGTCACCCGTGAGCTGACCGCGCGCGACTACTGGCTGATCGAGCAGGTGCAGCCGATGATTCGCGAGCGGGGGCTGATGTTCGTCGGCCTCGACGTGATCGGCGACTACATCACCGAGATCAACGTCACCAGCCCCACCTGCGTGCGTGAGATCGATGACCAGCGCGGCACCGACATCGCCGGACTGCTGATGGACGCCATCGAGCGACGCCTGGATCGGTCCAGCTAGCCAGATAGCCACATGTCTCGTACGAGGAGAGCCTGCGAATACCATGGCGGTTACCATCAGCGATCCCATTCGCTATGCCCCGGTCACCCGCTCCTATCGCCGCTGGCTGGCGCTGTCGGCAGCGCTGCTGCTGCACCTGATGCTGATCGGTGTGGTGGCCAGGTTCCCGTTCGCGCCTGCCCCGGCGGAGCGTTCGAGCCTGGATGTGGTACTGGTGACGCAGCGTGCCGAGCAGCCGGTCGAGGCCGATGCCATGGCCGAGGCCGACCAGCAGGCGGCCGGGGAACCTTCCGATGAGACGGCCGCCGAGGCACGGGCTGCCTCCATGGAAGAGATGCCCGTGCTGGAAGCGCCGGATAGTGCGGTGGACCCGGCCACCACGGCGGAGCCGGACAGTGCCGCCCGCGCCGAACCTGAGCCGATCCCATCGGAGCAGGCCCCTCCGTCCGCCGAGGCGGCCCGGGAGGAGACCGTCGTGCCCGAGCCTCGTGAAAGCGCTCCCCAGGCCAGCGAGTCGCCCACTGCGCCAGCCACGGCGGCTCCATCGGCATCGGGCCGCGACCTGCTGGCCCAGGCCACCAGCAGCATCCGCGAGCAGGGCCTGGCGCCCAACGTGGCCGGGCCTTCTGCCGATGCGCAGCGACCGGCGGCTCAGCGCGCCGCCGAGGCCCGCTACATCGACGACTGGACGCGACGGGTAGAGGACTACGGCAACCGGGTTCACCCGGCACCTCGCCATCTGGACGGACAGCTGCGCATCCGCGTGGTGATTGGACGAGATGGTCAGCTCCGTCAGGCGGAGGTGGTACAATCGTCAGGACATACCGAACTCGACCAGGCGGCACTGGATACCGTCCATGGCGCGGGCCCCTACCGGCCCTTCGATAGCGGCATGGGAGAGCTGGACAGCCTCTCCATTACCCGGGTCTGGCGGTTCGGACAAGGCAATCATTTCGGCGTGCGGTAGGGTCCAGTCACGAGCAGGGCCTGCCGTCCGGGAGTCACATGCAATCAGCGCAAAGCTTAGGCTTGAAACACCATTTTTTGATGGCGATGCCCCATCTGGAAGATCCGAATTTTGCCGGTTCTCTCAGCTACCTTTGTGACCACGACGAGAATGGCACCATGGGTGTTATCGTCAATCGGCCGCTGGATATCAGCCTGGATGCCCTGTTCGAGCAGCTGGAGCTGGAGGCGGAGGAGAGCCCACACCGCAATGCACCGGTCTACTACGGCGGTCCCACGCACAAGGATCGCGGCTTTATCCTGCATCGTGGTTCAAGCGAAGGCTGGGATTCCAGTATTCAGGTGGACAGCGATATCGCCCTGACCACCTCCATGGATATCCTGCTGGCGCTGGCGTCCGGCCGCGGACCGAAGGAGTTCCTCGTCTGCCTGGGCTGTGCCGGCTGGGAGGCGGGACAGCTAGAGGCCGAACTGCTCGACAACGCCTGGCTGACCGTGGAAGGGCGCGCCGACATCCTCTTCGAGGTGCCGCCGGAGCAGCGCCTGACGGCCGCCGCCGGTATCCTCGGCGTGGACCTAAATTTGATGTCGCGGGAAGCCGGCCACTCGTAATGGCCGAGGCTGGCAAGCGCCTGATCCTGGCCTTCGACTTCGGTACCCGGCGCATCGGCGTGGCGGTGGGCAACGAGATGATCGCCAGTGCCCGCCCCCTCGACCCGCTGCCGGCCCGCGATGGCATTCCCGACTGGAACCGGGTCACGCGCCTGGTGGAAGAGTGGCGGCCGGACCTGTTCGTGGTGGGGCTGCCGCTCAACATGGACGGCACCGAGTCGCCGATGAGCTTGCGTGCGCGCAAGTTCGGCAAGCGGCTCTACGGCCGCTACGGCAAGCCCTGCGAGATGGTCGACGAGCGTGGCTCCACCCGCGAGGCCAAGGCCATCGCCCGCGAGGCGGGACACCTGCGCGACCGTGACAAGAGCTATCGCGACGACGGCGTCGACGGCATCGCGGCGGTATTGATACTCGAAAGCTGGTTCGCCCGCCAGGAGGGGCTGCCGGCGAGTTGAGCGCAGGCCGGCCCCATCGCGTCCCCTTTATTGCGTTACCCCTGGAGTATTGGCCGGTTACACATCAGGTCGTGAAACGCCGCAACGGCCGCGGCGGCAAATTCCGGGTCGTTGATATGCCAGGGGCAGCGGATCAGCCGACGCTCGGGCGTCTGACGTACGGTGTCTTCCAGGGCCGCGAACAGAGCGGCGTCTGCCTCCGGGTCGTGGAAAGGCTGTCCCGGCGCATCCAGTGCCGAGACGCCGCCTTCGGGGAGCAGGAAGCGCACCGGCCCCTGGCAACGGTTCAGCTTTTCCCCGATCCAGCGCCCCATCTGCGCGTTCTCCTCGGGGGTGGTGCGCATCAGGGTGATCTGGGGATTGTGCTCGTAGACAAGCCGCTGTCGGTATTTCTCCGGTAACGTTTCCGGGCCGGCGAAATTGACCATATCGAGAGCGCCGCAGGAGCCCACGTAAGGCAGGTCGGTCTGCGCCAGCACGTCCAGCCGTGTTTCACCGGCACTGAAGATACCGTCCATCAGCAGGTCGCAGATTTCGGTGGTGGTGATATCCAGCAGCCCTTTCAGCATGCCGCTCGCGGCCAGCTTCTCCATCGAGCGCCCACCGGTACCGGTGGCATGGAAGACCAGGCAGTCGTAGTCCGGCGATAGTGCCTCGGTGATCCTGTTCACGCATTGGGTGGTTACGCCGAACATGCTCAGGCCGATCGCCGGCCTGTCTTCGACAACCTCGGGTATCCTTCCCTTCAACATGCCGAACAGGGCATGGGCCGCATTGCCCAGAACCCGGCGCGAGATTCGGTTGAGCCCCGCCACGTCGGTCACGGAGTAGATCATGGCGATATCGCTGGGCCCGACATAGGGTGCCACGTTGCCCGAGGCGATGGTGGAGACCATCACCTTGGGCACGCCAATGTCGAGGTCGCGCATGGCCGGCGTGATCAGGGCCGTGCCGCCGGAGCCGCCGATCCCGATGATGCCGCCCACGTCGTCGCGTTGCGCCAGCAGTCTGCGCAACGCTTCGGCCATATGCGCCACGGCGCGACCCCGGTCATTGACGAAGACCGCCTGCGAGCCCTGGGGGTGGCAGGCAGCCACCTGGCTGGCGGGAATGTCTGCGTCGGGAGCAGCGCCGCCGCTGGTGCCGACATCGACGATCAAGGCTTCGACGCCCGCAGCCTGCAGCAGCTCGCGAAGGTAGCGCAACTCCTCTGCCTTGGTATCACAGGTGCCGATGATGAAGGCTTTCTGTCCCATGGTGCCTCCTGGTCAGCGTTCGTCGCGCTGGCCTCGTTGTTTTTCGGATCGGGGCCTATCAGCCCTTGGCAAAGCGCTCGGTGGCCCCTTCGTAGGCGAGCCGGAAGGTGTCCGACACCCGCTGCATGACATCCTCGCGATCAGCCTCTGCGACCTCGAACTCCGCCCACCATTCGCCGAAACACTGGCCGCTGGTGGTGATCGGCTTGAGGCGCATTTCCGCCAAGTAGCCTTGTACAGGAAGGGCAGGGGCTTCGAGGATCCGGTAGCAGCAGAGGTGGTCGCGGTCCGAGAGCGAGAGCAGCTCCTCGCGGATGTGATTGCCATCGTGGTCGTGGAAATGGCGTACGCAGCCGACCTGGTCGGCGGGCCTGCCTTCCTCGATCTCGCTTTTGGCGAAGAAGGGGTGATAGTCCGGCAAGCCGTTGAAATCGCGCAGCACGCTCCAGGCCTGCTCGAGGGTGATGGGCATGACGGCGCTGACGTAGACCCTGGTCATGGTGGCGTCTCCTTGAGTCGATCAGGCAATGGCCTTGAACCGGCGAATCTGTTCGGTGAGCGCGATTTCCGTGGGCAGGCGCTCCATGCTGCTGGCGCCGTAGAACCCGTTGCAGTGCTCGCTCTGTTTCATGACATAGGTGGCGTCCTCGGGGGTGGCGATGGGGCCACCGTGACAGAGGATGATCACCTCCCGACGCACGCGCCTGGCCGCTTCGGCCCATTCGTCGATCAAGCGCACCGACTCGTCGAGGCTCTTGGCCGACTCGGCGCCGATGGTGCCGCCCACTGTCACGCCCATGTGCGCCACGATGATATCGGCGCCCGCCTCCGCCATGGCCACGGCCTCGTCGGCCGAGAACACGTAGGGTGTGGTGAGCATGTCCATCTCGTGGGCGAGGCGGATCATGTCCACTTCGCTGCCGTAGGTAATGCCGGTCTCCTCCAGGCTGACGCGGAAGGTACCGTCGATCAGGCCCACGGTAGGAAAGTTCTGAACCCCCGAGAAGCCCAGTTCCTTCAGCTCGCGCAGCAGCTTGGGCATGATCACGAAGGGATCCGTGCCGTTGACGCCGGCCAGCACCGGGGTGTGCTTGACCACCGGCAGTACCTCCAGCGCCATCTCCTGCACGATCTGATTGGCGTTGCCGTAGGCCAGCAGGCCGGCGGAAGAGGCCCGCCCCGCCATGCGGTAGCGCCCCGAGTTGTAGATCACGATCAAGTCAATGCCGCCGGCTTCCTCGCACTTGGCCGAGATACCGGTACCGGCGCCGCCGCCGATGATCGGTTGGCCGCGAGCGACCATTTCCTGGAAGCGGGCCATGAGGGTGTTGCGGTCGAAGGGGGGCATGGCGAGTTTCTCCTTGTTATTGCTGATGGGCATGTGAACGAGGCTGGCCCTTGGCTGAAGGTATAGGGGCACGACGAGAGCTGAACCACTGATTGAGCTGACCCACCACGCCCTGGCGGAAGGTGAGCACGCAGGTCATGAAGACCAGGCCGATGATCACCGTGACCCAGGCGCCGAAGGGGTCGAGATAGTGGTTGAGTGCGGAGACGAGGGCGGCACCCACGGCGGGGCCGAAGACCGTATTCATGCCGCCCAGCAGGGTCATCAGTATGACGTCGCCCGATGTGTGCCAGTGCACGTCATAGAGCGCCGCGAGCTGGAAGACGATCGCCTTGAGCGAGCCGGCGATTCCGGCGAGGCCGGCCGAGATGGTGAACACCAGCACCTTGTAGCGGGCCACGGGGTAGCCCAGCGAGATGGCGCGGGGCTCATGCTCGCGAATGGCACGCAGCACGTTGCCGAACGGGGAATTGACGGTTCGCCACACCAGCCACAGGCCGGCACCGACGATGCCCAACACCACGTAGTAGAGCGCCGTGTCGTTGCGCAGGTCGATCACACCCAGGAAGGTGCCGCGGGGAATCCGCTGCAGGCCGTCCTCGGCGCCGGTGAAGGGCGCCTGCAGGAAGAAGAAGAAAACCAGCTGCGACAGGGCCAGAGTGATCATGGCCAGGTAGATGCCGCTGCGATGAATGGCCAGTGCGCCAATGATCGTACCGAGAGCAGCCGCCACCAGGCCGCCGGCCAGGATACCCAGGTCGGTGGGAACGCCGTACTCCTTGACCAGTATCCCGGTGACGTAGGCACCGGTGCCGAAAAAGGCGGCGTGGCCGAAGGAAAGAATGCCGGTGTGCCCCAGCAACAGGTTGAAGGCGCAGGCGAACAGCACGAAGCACAGCATCTTCATGACGAAGACGGAATAGATGAGCTGGGGTACGAAGGGAACGGCCAGCAGCGCCAGCAGGACGACGGCGATCGCAGCGAAGGAAAGGGTACGCATGGTCAGCCCTCCTCCCTGCCGAAAAGGCCGGCCGGCCGTAGCAGCAGTACCAGCACCATGACCAGGAAGACGATGGTCGACGAGAACTCCGAGTAGAAGACCCGGGTGAAGCCCTCCACGACGCCAAGCCCCAGGCCGGTGACGATGGCGCCCATGATCGATCCCAGCCCGCCGATGACCACGACGGCGAAGATGATGATCACCAGGCTGGATCCCATCGAGGGATTGACATGGAAGATCGGCGCGGCCAGCACACCGGCAAACGCCGCCAGCCCCACACCCACGCCATAGGTCAGCGTGATCAGGCGTGGCACGTTGATGCCGAAGGCCTGGGTCAGCTCGGAGCGTTCGGTGGCGGCACGCAGGCTGGCGCCCAGCGAGGTACGCTCGATGATGAACCAGGTGGCCAGGCACAGCGTCAGTGCCGAGACGATCACGAATCCGCGATAGATCGGCAGGATCATGAAGCCCAGGTTGATGGTTCCGCGCAGCTGCTCCGGCGTGGCGAAGGGCTGGCCGGAGGAGCCGAAGGCGACCCGGAAGCCGCCCTCCAATACCAGCACCAGACTGAAGGTCAGCAGCAACCCGTAGATTGGATCGAGTCCATAGAGCCGGCGCAGGAACAGGAACTCGAACAGCATGCCGAACACGGCCACGGCCAGTGGCGCGATGAATAGCGTCAGCCAATAACTGGCGCCCATGTACTGGGCCAGCAGGAAGGCCGCAAAGGCACCCAGCATGAAGAAGGCGCCGTGGGCAAAATTGACGATCTTGAGGACGCCGAAGATGATCGCCAGGCCAAGGCTGAGTACGGCATAGAAGGAGCCATTGACGATGCCCAGCATGAGTTGCCCCAGCAGGGCCTGAATGGGAATACCGAAAATATCCATGATCACGTGCTCGCGAGGCTAACGGTAAGAGAGAGTGGTGGTGCCCGGCCGAGGCCGGGCACGCAGTCGCGCATCAATCGTTATCGAGCAGGTGACAGGTGCTGGCTTCCAGCGGCTGGAAGGCCTCTTCGCCGGGAATAGTTTTTACCAGGCGCAGAAAGTCGTAGTCATACTCCGACTCGTCGGGGGATTTCACCTCCCACAGGTACTGGTCGTGCACCATGCGGCCGTTGGGGCGGATATAGCCGCCAGAGGCGAAGAAATCGTTGATCTCGATTTGTCGCATCTGCTCGGAGACGGCGTCGGCATCGTCGGTACCGGCGGCCTCTACGGCGTTCAGGTAGTGCATGGTCGAGGAGTAGTTGCCGGCCTGGGCCATGTTGGGCATTCGCCCGGTGCGCTCATGGAAGCGCTGGGAAAATTCGCGAGTCTCCTCGTTGGCGTCCCAGTAGAAGGCGTTGGTCAGCAGCAGGCCTTGGGCGGTCTCGAGACCCAGACTGACGATGTCGTCGTACCAAAGCAGCAGGGCAGCCGGCCGCTGATCCGGGGTGACGCCGAATTCCGCCAGGGCGTTGATGGCGTTGATGGCATCCGCACCGGTGGAAGCAATACCAATGATCTCGGCGCCGGAGGCCTGGGCCTGTAGGGCATAGGAGGAGAAGTCGGTGGTGTCGAGTGGGTGGCGTGCGGCGCCGACCACCTGGCCGCCGGCCTCGCGTACCACGTTGGAAACCTGCTCCTCGAGCCCGATGCCGAAGGCGAAGTCCACGGTGAGGAAGAACCAGGTATCGCCACCGTCCTCGACGATCGACTTGCCGGTGCCGTGCGCCAGTGAGTAGGCGTCATAGGTATAGTGGGTAACGTAGGGCGAGCAGTAGTCGTTGGTCAGCCCGATGTTGGACGCCGAGTTGGAAATGGCATGGCGCTGCTGCTCGTCGGCCACGGCGGCCACGGCGAGCGCGACACCGGAGTTGGACAGATCGTTGATCATGTCCACGCCCTCGCTGTCGTACCATTCTCGTGCACGGCTGGCACCGGTGTCGGCGCGATTGCGGTGATCGCCATAGATGACCTCGATGGGTACGCCGTTCACCTCGCCACCGAAGTCCTCGACGGCCATTCGCACGGCCTCCACCGCCGCTTCGCCGGAGAGGTCGGTGTAGATACCCGACATGTCCGTCAGCACGCCGATTCGCACCACATCGTCGGAATAGTCGGCGCTCGCCATGCCGCTGGCGAGGCCCCCCAGGCTGACTACGGCTGAAGACACCATCAGCGTTTTCAAGGAGTTTTTAGCTGGCATTGTTTTCTCCTGTTCTCATGGGAAGTTATTGTTGTACTTTGCTCTGACTCGAACGTGGTTATTTTCCGTTGCCATTATCAGTTAGGGCCATAAAGAGCGATTGCGCCATGGCTGCAGAACACGAACAGCTATCCGAAACACACATAGTTGGCGACGATACCCAGCAGTGGATAGTGCGCGCCGCGGACTGTCCCGTCCTCGAGCAGCGGCATATCTCCCACGTTGGCTTCGGTGATGCTGCGGTGCCCTACCGCATCGTGCGCACCCGCCTGAGCGGTGCCTATATCCACGGCTCTCTGGGCGGCGAAGGGCGCATGCTGCTCGATGGGCGCTGGTGCACCATGCGGCGCAACATGATGTCCTTCGCCCCGGCCCACGCGCTGCATGCCTTCCACGCCGTACCGGAGAAGCGCTGGCAGTACTGCTGGCTGCGCTATCTGCCCAGCGCACCACGCTCGGTGGTGGGCACCATCGCGCCGATCATGCAGGACTTCGATCCCGAGCCCATGAAGTACGCCATCCTGGGTCTCTACAGCGAGGTGTTTCAGGGCAAGGGGGATGCGGCCAGTTGCGTCATGTGGGTCGATACCATCGAGCGCTACATCGCCCGCTTTGCCGACCCGTGGCGGCGCGATCCGCGGATCGTCGCCGTCTTCGATGCGATAATGCCGACACTGGAGCGCCAGTGGACCATCGAGGAGATGGCGGAGATCGCCCATGTCAGCACCGAACATCTGCGCCGTATCAGCCGAAAGGTATTCGGCCGCAGCCCCATGCAGCAGCTGACGCAGCTGCGCATGCAGCACGCGTCGCATCTGCTGGCGACCAGCGATCTCCCGGTGGAGGAGATCGCCGGGCGGGTGGGGTATCAGAGCCCCTTCGCCTTCTCCAAGACCTTCAAGCGCATGAACGGTGTCTCGCCGTCACATTTCCGCCTGCACACCCGCGAGTAACTCCGGCTAGACGCCGAGCCGCGCCAACAGTGCATCGACATCGCGCTCGATGCCATCACGGTCGTAGTGAGCTGCCACCTGGCCGTGGTCGATCAGATAGAACTGGTCGGCAACGTCCATGGCGAAACGCAGGTTCTGCTCCACCAGCAAGATGGTGTAGCCCTGCGCCTTCAGCTGTTGAATGATGTCGCCGATCTGCTCGACGATGCTGGGAGCCAGCCCTTCGGTGGGCTCGTCGAGCAGCAGTAAAGGCGCACCGGTTCGGAGAATGCGGGCGATGGCAAGCATCTGCTGCTCGCCGCCAGAGAGCTTGGTGCCGGGGCTGTGCAATCGTTCACGCAGGTTGGGAAAGAGATCCAGGGCCTCAGCCGTGCTCAACCCCCTGTCGTCGACTCGCGTCGGCAGTTCGAGGTGCTCCTTGACGTCCAGGGTGGCGTAGATGCCGCGATCCTCGGGGCAGAAGGCCACGCCGTGGCGAGCGATGTGGTAGGGGCGCAGGCCAATGGTCTCGGTGCCCTGCAGGCAAATGCTGCCGCGGCGTCGAGGCACGATGCCCATGATCGATTTCAGCGTGGTGGACTTGCCTGCGCCGTTTCGGCCGAGCAGGGTGACGACCTGCCCCGTCGGCACCTCCAGGTCGATGCCATGCAGCACATGGCTCTCGCCGTACCAGGCGTGAAGGTCGCGTATGGCAAGCATGGGTTGGGGGACACGGACAGCCGCTGCATCAGTCATGGCGGGCGCCTCCGATATAGGATTCGATCACGCGTGCATCCTGCGAGACCGTGGCGTAATCGCCCTCCACCAGCACCTCGCCACGGGCCAGTACGGTAATGCGGTCGCAGAGATCGGCCACCACGCCCAGGTTATGCTCCACCATCAGCACGGTCCTGCCCTTGGCAACGCTGCGTATCAGCTCGGCGGTTCGCCCCACGTCTTCGGTGCCCATGCCGGCGAGCGGTTCGTCGAGCAGCATCACCTCTGGGTCGAGCGCCAGGGTGGTGGCGAGCTCCAACGCACGCTTGCGCCCGTAGGGCAGTTCGGCTGCGGGCGTATCCGCCCACTCTTCCAGGCCGACGTCTTCGAGCAGGGCCAGGGCCCGCTGTCGTTGATGATCCAGGCGGTGGTGGGAGCGCCAGAAATCGTAGGACTCGCCACGCTGCCGTTGTAGCGCCAGCTTGACGTTTTCCAGGGTCGTCAGCTTGCCGAAAACGGCGGAGATCTGAAACGAGCGAACCATTCCCCGGCGAGCGATCTGGTCCGGCTTGAGCCGGGTGATGTCCTGACCCTGGTAGCGGATCGTTCCCGACGTGGGTTCGAGGAATTTGGTGAGCAGATTGAAGCAGGTGGTCTTGCCTGCTCCATTGGCCCCGATCATGGCATGAATGGTGCCGGTCTCGATGCGCATGGATATGCCATGAACCGCCTTGAAACCCTTGAAGCTCTTGGTCAGGTTGGCGGTTTCGACGATTGCTTCTGCCATGGAGTGCTCCGCTTGGCGTTGTTATTGGAGTCGGATCCCTGGGCGGAGTCGTGCTGCCCTCTATCTAGTCTTGGTCTTCACGGGGAATAGGGCCATGGCTACGGGGCACTTTAGCCTGTCCAAAAACCACATGCTGCTGTCCAGGTTCTACCTGGATTGGTTAAACCAGACCGGTATGTGGATGGATGGGTAGCAGACAATGGCAAATCCCGCCGATATGCGATGCACATCGGCGGGATTGAAGGGAAGAGCTCGGTCGTAGCCGGCTCAGGTCGTCAGCACCCGCTCCTCATCGTAGTGGGCGGCGATATCGCTGACCGAGATGCAGGTGTACTTGATGACGAAGAAGGCCAGGGTGGCGGGGCAGGAGAACGTCTCTTCGAACTGCTCCACCTGGGCGCCGCGGCCACGGGTGACGCTGGCCCGGTAGGTATCACCGGCCTTGGTCAGCTTGACCTTGGCCTGGCTGTCGGCCTCCTGCTTCTCCAGCACCAGTTCTCGCTGCTTCGACAGCATCTCACCCAGCATCTTGCCGCCTTCGCGCTCCTCCGGCGTGGCCCAGACCTCCTGATCCCGGTTGCCATACTGGTAGAGCATGATGATCGGCAGGACGGAGAAGATGGCACCGCTCAGCACCCAGGTCAGCTCGCCACCGGACAGCCCACCGGTGAATACCGCGAGCAGCTGCACGACGATACCGACGGCGAGCAGGCCGGCCAGCGGACGCCACATGCGTGGATTGAGGAAGGGCTTGCCGAGGGTGTGGCCCCAGAGCCCCGTTGCCACCAGGACGCCCACGCCGGTAGAGATCAGGGCCCACAGCGGTCCCCCGCCCACCAGCAGGGCAATGGCTCCCAACAGCACCAGCACGCTGTAGAAAACCGCCAGTAAAATGTACGCGCGATGCAGGTTCATGCGTAACGTCTCCTTGTTCCGGGTTGCCGGCCGGCAACGCCTGTTGTTGTCGAACGCTTGGTGGCTAGCTGCAAGTGGCGCCAGCTCTGTCGTCATGGGGGTGGCAGCGCCAAGGCTGCCCTTAGCTTCGCACATTCCTCGGCTGCGATCAGCATAGCGCTGACCAACGCTGTACGCACCGCGCTAGTGATCGGCGTCGTCCACGCCGACCCGCTCGGGCACGAACCAGCGCACCGGGCGCAGGTCCTTCTCGATCAGGTCCTCCACCCGGAGCAGGGCGGCAAAGATCGCCATGCGCATGGGAATGCCGTTGTCGGTCTGGCGAAAGATCGCCAGACGCGGGTCGCCGTTGAGGTCGACGTTGAGATCGTTGGCGCCGGGCCGGCTGTCACGGGGCAGCGGGTGCATGACGATGGTGGTGTCGTTGCAGTGCGCATCAAGGAAGTCGCGGCCCACGCTGAAGTCCTGCGAGACCCCGGCGAAACTCTCGCTCATCTCCTCGGTGAAGCGCTCCTTCTGGATGCGGGTGGTATAGACCACGTCCAGGTCGGAGAAGTCGCAGGCCAGGCTGTCGCGCTGTTCGACCCGGTGGCCCCGGGAGACGACCCGGTCGATCACATGGCTCGGCATCTCCAGGCCCGGCGGCGAGACCAGGGTGATGCGCATCGGGTCGTAGAGTGACAGCAGCTTGATCAGCGAATGGACGGTACGCCCGTATTTCAGGTCGCCGGTCAGCAGGATATGGGACCCTGACAGCTTCTTGCCCAGGCGTGCGAACTCCTTGTCGATGGTGTAGAGGTCGAGCAGCGCCTGGCTGGGGTGTTCGCCGGGGCCATCGCCACCGTTGATCACCGGCACATGAGTGGCGGCGGCGAACTCGGCCACCGAGCCCTGGTCCGGGTGGCGCATGACGATGGCGTCGCAGTAGCCGCTCATCACCCGGCTGGTGTCGTAGAGCGACTCCCCCTTGGCCATGGAGGAAAACGTGAAGCCGGTGGTGTCGCAGACGCTGCCGCCCAGCCGGCAGAAGGCCGCATTGAAGCTGACCCGGGTCCGGGTGCTGGCCTCGAAGAAGAGATTGCCGAGCACTGCCCCCTCCAGTACCCGGGTGACCTGCCGCCGCTGGGCGATGGGCTCCATGCGCGCGGCGACACGCAGCAGGTGATCGACATGGTCTCGGGTCAGGGGGTCGATGGAGAGCAGATGGGGACTCATCACAGGCCTCGGCTTGGCAGCGGGAATGGCCGTAGTGTAACCCTCCACGCGGTCCGCATCACGAGCGAATGTCGCTGACTATCAGCGGTTACTGGCCGATCAGTTCCGCGAGGTGGCGCGCATGGGTGACCACCTCGTGGCTCGCCCGCTCGGTATCCAGGTCGTCCATGGCCACCACGCCGATACACGCCTCCACACCGGCACGGAACTGGGGGGTGGCGATGGCGCTGGCCACGCCCACGGCGCCACGCTGAAGCTGGCCACGCGTCAGGCTGAAGCCGTCGGTACGGGCCTGGCGCACCGCCTCGCTGTCATCCTTGCGGGGTGGGCGCCCGGCCAGGATGGCAATCCCAGCCGCTCCCTGGGTCAACGGGTGGCGGCTGCCCACACGATAGCCGACCCGCAGCAGCCCCTCGTCGGGCTCGGCCACCAGGAGCACCACGCACTCCTCTCCCTGGGCGACCGAAATGAATGCCGTGGCCCTGGTCGCCTTGGCCAGCGCCTGCAGCAGCGGCTGGGCCACCGCGCGCAGCTGTGGTTCGAAACGCGAGGCGAGCAGGGCGACACCCGCCCCCAGGCGAATCGGCCCCTCGCTGGTGCGCGTGACCAGGGCGTGGCTCTCCAGGGTGGCGACGATGCGATAGGCGATGGCGCGATGGACGTCCAGTTGTCTGGCGAGTTCGGCAATCGTCATGCCTTCGCTGTGCTCGGCGATCAGTGCCAGGGCGTTCAGGCCACGATCCAGGGTCTGCAGGGTAGTGGACATCGGCGCGGTACCTCGGATGGCGAGTGGCACTGCAATGGTAGCGCAGCGGCACCCGGGTTTGACGTGACACGAGAAACTGCCTATTTTCTCCACTGAGTTCGCTAAACGATACCATGTGTGCGATAAAAGTAAATTAACAATAGCACACGCCGTCGAAAAACCAGACCGTGCACCTGGAGCCACCATGACGCCAGTTTCCCATCGTGCCGAAGCGGGCGGTTGCCCCTTCCATCAGGCGAGCCAGGAAGAAGCGGTATCGCCCACGGGTTGCCCCGTCTCGCCCCGTGCCGCGGAGTTCGACCCCTTCGAGGCGCCCTATCAGCTCGACCCCGCCGAGGCGCTGCGCTGGTCCCGCGAGCAGGAGCCGGTCTTCTACAGCCCCAGGCTCGGCTACTGGATCGTGAGCCGCTACGACGACATCAAGGCGATCTTCCGCGATAACCACACCTTCTCGCCGTCGATCGCCCTGGAGAAGATCACCCCGGCGAGCAAAGAGGCCCAGGCGGTGCTCGAACGCTACGACTACGGCATGAACCGTACCCTGGTGAACGAGGATGAACCGGCGCACATGGCGCGGCGCCGCGAGCTGCTCGAGGCCTTCTCCCCCGAGGCGCTCGAGGCCCACGCGCCCATGGTGCGCCGCCTGGTGCGCGAGAAGCTCGACGCCATCGTCGACCGCGGCCGCGCCGACCTGGTCGCCGAGATGTTCTGGGAGGTCCCGCTTACCGTGGCGCTGCACTTCCTCGGTGTGCCCGAGGAGGACATGGAACAGCTGCGCCGTTTCTCGGTGGCCCATACGCTCAATACCTGGGGGCGGCCTTCGCCCGAGCAGCAGGTTGAAGTAGCCGAGGGCGTCGGCAAGTTCTGGCAGTACTCCGGTGAGGTGCTCGAGAAGATGCAGCGCCAGACCCAGGGGAAGGGCTGGATGTACGACATGATCGAGAAGAATCGGCAGAAGCCCGATGTCGTCACCGACAATTACCTGCACTCGATGATGATGGCGATCATCGTCGCGGCCCACGAGACCACGGCGCTGGCCACCGCCAACGCCTTCCGTCAGCTGCTCTCGCGCCCGGCGGTGTGGGACGAGCTGTGCGACAACCCCGAGCTGATCCCCGCGGCGGCCGAGGAGTGCCTGCGCCACTCCGGTTCGGTGGTGGCCTGGCGGCGGCGCGCTACCCGAGAGGTATCGGTGGGCGGTGTGACCATTCCCGAGGACGGCAAGATCCTCATGGTCACTGCCTCGGGCAATCACGACCCGAGCCACTTCGAGAACCCCGACGAGCTCGACATCTACCGCGACAATGCCGTCGACCACCTGACCTTCGGCTACGGCAGCCACCAGTGCATGGGCAAGAACCTGGGGCGCATGGAGATGCGCATCTTCCTCGAGGAGTTCACCCGGCGGCTGCCGCACCTGGAACTCGAGGAGCAGGCGTTCACCTTCCTGCCCAATACCTCATTCCGCGGCCCCGAGGCGCTTTGGGTGCGCTGGGACCCGGCAAAGAACCCCGAGCGGCAAGATCCCGCCGTGCGCACTGCCCAGCACGATTTTCCGGTGGGGGCGCCGGAAGCCCACAGTATCGTGCGGCGAGTTCGCGTGGCCCGCGCCGAGCCAGAGGCCGAGGGCGTGCTCGGCGTGACCCTGACCGACCCCGCCGGGCGCGACCTGCCGGCGTGGACACCTGGCTCCCACCTCGACGTGGTGCTGCCTATCGGCGAGGCGCGCAAGTATTCGCTGTGCGGCCCGCCAGATGCCGGCGACTGGCGCGTTGCCGTGCTGAACGAGGAGGCCGGCCGCGGCGGCTCGCGCTGGATGCATGAGTCGGTCCGTGAGGGCATCGAGCTGCGCGTGCGCGGGCCCAAGAACCACTTCCGCCTCGACGAATCGGCACAGCACTACCTGCTGATCGCCGGCGGCATCGGCATCACCCCGATCATCGCCATGGCCGACCGCCTCAGGCGGCTGGGCAAGTCCTATGAGCTGCACTACGCGGGGCGCTCACGTACCAGCATGGCCTTTATCGAACGGCTCGAGCGCGACCACGGCGAGTCGCTGCGGCTCTATCCCAAGGCTGAAAATCAGCGGCTCGACCTGTCCGAATTGCTCGCCGAGCCTTGCGAGGAGACCCTGCTCTACGCCTGCGGCCCAGAGCGGCTGCTCTCGGCGCTGGAGGCCGGCACCGCCCACTGGCCGGAAGGCAGCCTGCACGTGGAGCATTTCACGGCCGAGGGTGCGCTGCTCGATCCGAAGAACGAGCACGCCTTCCAGGTCGTGCTCACCGACTCCGAACTCACCGTGGAGGTACCACCGGACCGGACGCTGCTCCAGGTCCTGCGCAGCGCCGGGATCGACGTACCCAGCGACTGCGAGGAGGGCCTGTGCGGCTCCTGTCAGGTCGAGGTGGTCGAGGGCGAGGTCGACCACCGCGACAAGGTGCTCACCGCCGCCGAGCGGGCCAGCGAGGATCGGCTGATGAGTTGCTGTTCGAGAGCCAAAGGCAAGAAGCTGGTGCTGGCCCTTTGACCCAGAAAAACCATAACGCAGAAATAACGTACGCCAACCCTGACCATCGGGACTCACGAGGAACGACAATGAAAATGCACAAACTCGCGACACTGACGACACTCACCGCGCTCTCTCTCGGCGCCTTCCAGGGCGCCGCCGCCACCGAGCTGCAGGTCAGCACCTGGGCCGGGCCCAACCATGGTGTCAACACCATCGTCTGGCCGACCTGGGCCAGCTGGGTCGAGGAGGCCACCGAAGGCCGCGTCACCGTCAACGTGGTGCACGACATGGGCCCGCCGGGAGCGCAGATGGAGCTGATCGCCGATGGCGTGGCCGACGTCACCTGGCTGTTCCACGGCCTGATGCCGGGGCGCTTCGAGCTGACCAAGCTGCCCGAGCTGCCCACCTTCGAGGACTTTCCGTCCGAGCATGCCTCGGTGGCCTACTGGCGGACCCATAACGAGTACTTCGCCGAGGCCGGCGAGCATCGCGGCGTCGAGGTGATCGGCCTTGGGGTACACGGCCCGGGCACGCTGTTCCTCGACGAGTCGATCGACAGCCTCGATGACCTCGACGGCAAGCGCGTACGCATCGGCGGCGGCGTGATGGCCGACATCTCCAACGCCCTGGCGCTCACCGGCGTCGCGCTGCCCCCGGCGGGCACCTACGAGGCCGCCACCCAGGGCGTCGTCGATGGCGCCATGCTGACGCTGGAGGGCCTCAAGAGCTTCCGCCTCGCCGAAGTGCTGCCCTACACGGTGCAGATGCCGGGCGGCTTCTATCGCGGCAGTTTCTCGCTGGTGATCAACCCCGACACCTGGGCCTCGCTCTCCGAGGAGGATCGCGAGGCGATTGAGAGCGTCTCCGGTGAGCGGCTGTCGCGCCTGTTCGGCTACATGATGGACGTGGTCGACGTGCGCGGCATCGAGTTCGCCGAACAGCAGGGCAACACCTTCATCGAGCTGCCGGCCGAAGAGGTCGATCGCTTCCAGCAGATGGCGGCGGAACTGCCGGGCAAGTGGAAGGCAGAGGCGGAACAGAAGGGCGTCGACGGGGAGGCGGCCCGTGCCTACTTCCTTGAGCAGCTCGAGGCGGTCGGCGAGGAAGAGGGGCTCGCCGCCGACGAGGTGATCGACCCCGAGGCCTGATTCGGCTAGCCAGCGAACGACCTGCGAGCACGGCCCATGGCCGTGCTTGCTGCGTTACGGCAGTCGCCAACCCAATTTGTTTCATTTGAAACTATTTTGACCCGTGTCAATGTCGGGAGGAGGCCAGGGGACGATACTGTCGGAAACGTACCTGACGGGAGAGTCCTCATGAATCACACACCGAAGTCATCGCGGAGCTCATGGTGGGATCGTCTCTGTGAGCGCACCTATCGTGCCACCACTCCTCGGCTGGTGCGCGAGATCGAGGCGGAATCGCCCGGTGCCTATAGCGAGATGCTCAAGGACCTCAAGACGCCTCTCGAGCCCGCTTTCGAACGTGAAGTCGCGAGGCATCTTGACCGTGGCGGCTATCGCGCCTTCGTGCCGGCCGATACCCTGATGCCGGCCATGCTGCAGCGTTTCGGCCTGGACAAGTCGACCGTTGCCGCGCATGTCAGCTATCCGAGCCTGCGTGGCAACTGCAACGCCTGTCCGGTGGCGGGTTACTGCTGGCACGCCATGCGCCGCGACGCTGACGTCGATGAGTGCCGCGCCTTCTGCCCCAACGCCGCGGCCTTCGATCGCCAGGCCGAGCTGACCTGAAGGCCAGGCCGATTCAACGATTCCATTCCAAATATTCCTGCTAAGTGGCTGCTGGCGTTACGCGCCGGCAGGCCATTTGGCATCGGTTTCCTTGGCCTGCGCGTCGAGGTGCTCGAGGATCCAATCGATGAACCCCTTCACCTTGGCCTGTTCCGCCTTGTACTCGGGGTAGGCCAGGTAGTAGGCATCGCGACTGGTCAGCGAGAACGCCCAAGGAATGATCAACTGCCCTGCCTTCAGTTCCTCCTCGGCCAGGAAGCGTGGCACCAGCGCCACGCCGCAACCCGCCCGGGCTGCCCGTAGCGACATGGAGAACGTATCGAATCGTGGGCCGTGATAGCTGTGCTCGGTATAGGCCCCCTGGGCGGCAAACCAGTCGTGCCAGGCCTCCGGACGGCTAGCGCTCTGCAGCAGCACCAGTTCGGTCAGCGCCAGGGGATCCCCGATCCCGCCCTCCGGCACCACCGATGGGGCGCAGACAGCCACGACTTCCTCATCGAGCAGCTTGATGCACTCGGCCTTCGGCCAGGCACCATGGCCGAAGAAGAAGGCGACATCGACGCGCTCTTCCTCGAGGTCGAATGGCTCCATCCGATTGCTGATGTTCAGGTAGACATTGGGATGGCGGAAGCGAAAGCCATTGAGCCGGGGGATCAGCCAGCGGGCGCCGAAGGTCGGCAGCGTGGTGACGTTGAGCACCTCGCTCTGGCCGCCGTAGGACTGCATGTAGCGGGTCGACATCTCGACCTGGGCGAGGATCTTGCGCACCTCGGTGAGGTAGAGCGAGCCCTCGGGGGTAACCTGCAGTCGCTTGCGGACGCGGCGGAACAGCGGATGCTCGAGCACCGACTCGAGCTGGGCCACCTGCTTGCTGACCGCGCTCTGGGTCAGGCTCAGTTCATCGGCCGCGCGGGTGAAGCTGAGGTGGCGGGCCGAAGCCTCGAAGCACTGCATGGCGGTGAGGGTCGGCAGGTGGCGGCGGCTCATATCAGTACCCAATCGGAAAAAAAGGAATGACCTTCGTATAAAACGTCGTTTGAGGCAGGTCAATCACGACGGCAATACTGCTTGCGATCATCATGTTCATAACGAGTCGCAGGAGGAGGAAGAATGATCGATGCCGTCATGGGGCGCCTTGGTGTGCCCGAGGCCCTGTACCGCCAAGGCGACTACCCCGTCACCTCCCCTACCGACGGCGCCGAGATCGGCCGCATCGCCCTCGAGGGTGCGGATGCGGTCGAGTCCCGTATCGCCCGAGCCCGGCACGCCTTCGAGCAGTGGAGCCGGGTGCCGGCGCCGCGCCGTGGCGAGCTGGTCCGCCTGTTCGGCGAGCAGCTGCGTCGCCACAAGGAAGACCTCGGTACCCTGGTGACCCTGGAGTGCGGCAAGATCCTTCAGGAAGGCCTCGGCGAGGTGCAGGAGATGATCGACATCTGCGACCTGGCGGTCGGTCAGTCGCGTCAGCTCTACGGCTTGACCATCGCCTCCGAGCGCCCCGGCCACCATATGCGTGAGAGCTGGCATCCGCTGGGCCCGGTCGGCCTGATCACCGCCTTCAATTTCCCGGTCGCCCCCTGGGCCTGGAACGCCGCCCTGGCCCTGGTGTGCGGCGACAGCCTGCTGTGGAAGCCCTCCGAGAAAACCCCGCTCAGCGCGCTAGCCTGCCAGGCCCTGCTCGAGCGCGCCATGGCCGAGTTCGGCGACGAAGCCCCGGCGGATCTCAGCCAGGTCATTCTCGGCGACCGCGAGGCCGGCGAGCGGCTGGCCGACGACCCCCGCGTGCCGTTGATCAGCGCCACCGGCAGCACCCGCATGGGCCGCGAGGTCGCGCCGCGGGTTGCCGCCCGCTTCGGGCGCAGCATCCTGGAGCTTGGCGGCAACAACGCTATGATCCTGGCGCCCAGCGCCGACCTGGACATGGCCGTGCGCGCGATTCTCTTCTCGGCCGTGGGTACCGCCGGCCAGCGCTGCACCACCCTGCGCCGCCTGATCGTCCATGAGTCCATTCGCGACGAGGTGCTCGAGCGGGTGAAGACGGCCTACACGGGCATCAGCATCGGCGACCCCATGGCGGGCAATCTCGTCGGGCCGCTGATCGACGCCCAGGCCTATGATCAGATGCAGTCCGCCCTGGATCGGGCTCGCCAGCAGGGTGCCCGGGTATTCGGCGGCGAACGCCAGCTGGCCGAGACCTACCCCAACGGCTACTACGTGGCACCGGCCATCGTCGAGGTCCCAGGCCAGGACGAGCTGGTCAAGAACGAGACCTTCGCCCCGATTCTCTACGTCATGAGCTATCGCGACTTCGACGAGGCGCTGGCGCTGAACAACGGCGTGCCCCAGGGCCTGTCGTCGTGCGTCTTCACCACCGATGTACGCGAGGCGGAGGCCTTCGTCTCCGACCAGGGCAGCGACTGCGGGATCGCCAACGTCAATATCGGCCCCAGCGGCGCCGAGATCGGCGGCGCCTTCGGCGGCGAGAAGGAGACCGGCGGTGGGCGTGAGTCAGGCTCGGACGTCTGGAAGAGCTACATGCGCCGCCAGACCAACACCGTCAACTATTCCCGCGAGCTGCCCCTGGCCCAGGGCATCCGGTTCGACTGACCCGGGCGGCGTCCATCCGGCCTCGGTACCGTGGCCTGCCGAGGCCTTTACCACCAGCCCAAGCATGGGAGGCACCATGAAGGAGCGCTGTCTCTGGCAATCCACGTCGCTGGAACCGCCCTTGAGCCTGGATGCGCTGCAGGGCGACCACAGCGCCGATGTGGTGGTGATCGGCGGTGGCATCACCGGACTCAGCACCGCGCTGCACCTCGCCGAGGGCGGTGTCGACGTGGCCCTGGTCGAGTCGGGAGATATCCCCAGCGGTGGTTCGGGACGCAGCGTCGGCCTGGTCAATGCGGGGCTGTGGATTCCACCGGATGACATCATGGCGGCTCTGGGCGAGGAGGATGGCGAGCGTGCCAACGCCATTCTGGGTGCCGCCCCCGCGGACGTCTTTTCGCTGATCGAGCGGCATGGCATCGACTGCCAGGCAACCCGCACGGGTACGCTGCACCTGGCCCACAATGGCAGGGGGGAGCAGGAGCTGGCGCGTCGCGCGGAACAGTTCCAGCAGCGCGGCGCTCCCGTGGAGCTACTCGAGGCAGACGCCTGCCGGAAGCGCGTGGGTACACGGCGTATTCGCCGGGCACTGCTCGACCGGCGCGCCGGCACCCTGAACCCCACCGCCTATACCCGGGGCCTGGCGCGTGCTGCCAAGGCGGCCGGCGCTCGCCTGCATACCCACAGCGCCGTGGTGGGCGTCGCCAGGGCGGGGGATGACTGGCGGGTGACCACCGACCGCGGCAGCGTCACGGCCTCGCGGCTGGTGCTCGCCACCAACGCCTACACCGAGGACCGCTGGAACGAAGTCCGCCATCACTTCTTTCCCGGCCATTTCTTCCAGGTCGCCTCCCGGCCGCTACCCGCGGCACTCGCCGGCGACATCCTGCCCGAGGGCCAGGGCGCCTGGGATACCCGCATGGTATTGAGCAGCTTGCGCCGCGATCCAGAAGGCCGGTTGATTCTCGGTAGCCTGGGCAAGGGGGAGGGGAAGCCCGCGGCGTTCCTGCGCTGCTGGGCCAACCGCATTCAGCGTTACTATTTTCCCCAGCTGGGGAACGTGGAATGGGAGTGCACCTGGACGGGGCGAATCGCCTTCACGCCCGACCATACGCTGCGTCTCTTCGAACTCGCCCCCGGTGTGCTGGGGGTTTCGGGCTACAACGGACGCGGCATCACCACCGGCACCGTGGTGGGCAAGGGCTTCGCCCGGTACCTGATCTCGGGCGATGACGCCCTGTTACCCCTGCCGATCCGAGCCCCCCAGCCGATACGTGCCCGGTCTCTTAGAAGTTCAGGCTATGAGGGGGGCTTTACGCTCTATCACACGGGGCAGTGCCTGCGGGTATTGTGCTGAACTGAACTGTTCTGAGTTGAACTTGGCCAAATGCGATGCCGCTCAGGGGAGGGGATCGATGGGAACCGGTACCGTCACGTCGTCTTTCACCAGTTCCATCACGACGAAGGAGTGTGTCTGGTGGACGTTCGGCAGTCGTCCGATCTGCTGCACCAGCACGGCACGGTAATGCGAAATATCGTGGGTTCTCACCTTTAGCAGGTAATCGAAGTTCCCCGCCACCATGTAGCAGCCCTGCACTTCGGGAATCAGACGTACGGCCTTGTTGAATCGGTCCAGGGCGTCTTCGCTGGTCTTCTCCATCGTCACCAGTACCACCAGGACGTTGCCCGCCCCGAGCTGTTCCGGGTCCAGGTCGGCACGGTAGCCACGGATGATGCCGTCCTGCTCTAGGCGGCGCACTCGCTGTGCGCAGGGCGTCTTGGTGAGGTTCACACGATGGGCCAGTTCCACGATGGAGAGGCGCCCATGCTCCTGCAACTGGTTCAGGATACGGCGATCGATACGGTCCAGCTTATTAGCCATATTACCTACCATTTCTTGTTATCAAGGACAAAGGTAAACCAATTTAGCGATATTTGGAGCCAATTCCTAGGAAAATTGGCCAACAATGAGCCTGGAAGGTAATCCGGTGAAATAAGAGGAGTGATTTATTTGAGAACAAACTAACCAAGCGATTCCTGTTATCGAACGACAGTCGCTCGATAAATATCAAACCAAGGTAATTGTTATGACAACTCCAAAAACATCCATTCCAAAAAAGCCCATCGAATACCAACGCCCCGGCCTGATGCTGGCGCTTACCCCCGTCGTCCTGACGTTGCTGGTGCTCGGCGTGCAGCTGTTCTACTTCGGCGACTTCACGCCGCACATCCCCTTGGCCATCGGGCTGGCGATCACGGCGCTGGTGGGGGTCAAGCTCGGGTTCCGCTGGAAACAGATCGAAGAGGGCATCTTTCACGTCATCCATGTTTCCCTGCCCTCCGTCTCGGTACTGATCTGCGTCGGCATGATCATCGGCGTGTGGATCGCCAGTGGCACCGTGCCGACCCTGATCTACTACGGCCTGACGCTGCTCTCGCCGGCCATCTTCCTGGCGGCGGCCATGCTGCTCTGTTCGATCGTCTCGCTGGCGCTGGGTACCTCCTGGGGCACGGTGGGTACGGTGGGCCTGGCGCTGATGGGCATCGGTGCGGGTTTCGATATCCCGATGTACTGGACCGCCGGTGCGGTGGTGTCGGGCGCCTTCTTCGGCGACAAGGTCTCGCCGCTCTCGGATACGACGAACCTTGCCCCGGCGGTCACCGGTACAGACGTCTTCTCCCATATCAAGAACATGATGCCGACGACGGTTCCGGCGATGCTGATCGCTTTTGTCATCTACCTGGTGGCGGGCTTTACCATGATCGACGATGCCACTGCCTCCTTCGAGCGGATCGACGCCATCACCGCTGCACTCCAGCAGAACTTCACCATCTCTGCCTGGCTGCTGCTGCCGGCAGTGCTGGTGATTGCGCTCGCGGTCAAGCGCATGCCGCCCATCCCGTCGCTGTTTGCCGGCGTCCTGGCTGGCGCGGTCACCGCCATGATCGTGCAGGGCGTGGGTGTGCATGACGTGCTCACCTATGCCAACAGCGGCTACTCGATCGAGACCGGCGTCGCCGCTATCGACAGCCTGCTCAACCGGGGCGGTATCCAGTCGATGATGTGGACCATCTCGCTGGTGCTCATCGCGCTGGGGTTCGGCGGTGCGCTGGAGAAGACCGGCTGCCTGCAGGCGATCATCAGCGCCATCATGACCAAGGTGAGCACCTTCAAGGGCCTGCAGACCTCGGCGGTGCTGACCTCTGTCTCCACCAACCTGGTCGCCGGCGACCCCTACCTCTCCATCGCCTTGCCCGGTCGCATGTATGCGCCCACCTACCGCGGCATGGGCTATTCAACCCTTAACCTGTCGCGGGCCATCGAGGAGGGTGGGACGCTCATCTCTCCCCTGATTCCCTGGAACGCTGGCGGCGCCTTCGTGATCAGTGCCCTGGCACTGGGTATCGCCGACGGCAATGTCGAGAACCTGCTCTATATCCCGCTGGCCTTCGCCTGCTGGCTGTCGCCGGTGATCGGCCTGATCTATGCGCAGGCCGGCCTGTTCTCACCCAAGGCCACCGAGGAGGAGCGCCAGCTCTGGGAGGAGCAGGGCGAGGCCATCGCCACCGACCTGGGGGCTGCCGGCGAGGCCGTCGACGTCGCTACTGCCACGCCGCGACCCACGAGCTGAAATCACCGCCACGCCATCGGCGGGGCCACGACTCAAGCCCAGCAGGCCATGCCTGCTGGGCTTCTTGTTCTACGAACCGAATTCCACGGGGCCATCGTGCCATCAGGCCTTCAGAACCTGGCCATTGACGAGGCACTCGACGCTGCGGCTGAAGGCGACATCCGTTAGAACCTCGACGCACGGAAAGGCGAGATGTCCTCGGCGCTCCTTCTGCCCTGCAGCAGGTCGGCGATCAGCCGACCCGTAGTGGCACCCAGCGTCAGGCCGAGCTGGCCGTGGCCGAATGCCATGGCCGCATTCGCGAGCTTCGGGGACTTGTCGATGACAGGCTTGGTGTCGGGCAGGAAGGGGCGGAAGCCCGCGCCGAACTCGACATCGGAGGTGTCAAGTGATGGCAGTATCCGCTTTGCCTTCTCCAGGATGATACGGGCTCGCTCGTAGTTGGGCTCGGCATCGTCACCGGCGAACTCGATGGTGCCGCCAATCTGTAGCCCCCGGGTCATGGGCACGAAGAGGAAGCCACCATCGGCATAGACCGTGGCATGCTTCAGTTCGACCCCGCCGTGGCGCACCACGGCCTGATAGCCGCCGATACCTATCAGCGGCACCTTGACGCCCAGCGCATCGAAGAAGCGCTTGCTGCCGTTGCCCGCGGCGACCACCAGCTGGTCCAGCGCAACGGCGCGGCCGCTCTCGAGGCGGATGCCCGTCGCTTTCCCCTGACTCGATTCGATACGCTTGACCGAGTCCTGCAGCCTTGTCCCACCCTGGTCGACGAAACGCTTCGTCAGCGCGGCGATGAAGCCCTTGGTATCACGAACCGTTCGCCAGTCGGAGAGTAGCAGCCCATGGGAAAACTTTCCCGCCAGGGCCGGCTCGAGCTCGCCGATCTCGCCCGCCCCGAGCGACTCCACCTTGAAGCCGAGTTCGCGCCTCAGCGCGATGTAGGCTTGCTCATGTGCCAGGCCCGCAGGCGTATCGAAGACCTCCAGGGTCGGCTGCGAACCGAGCAGCGCCTTGTCCTCGCATTGTGCGAACAGGCTTTCGTAATCCTGGTAGACCTTGCTCGTCAGAGAGGCGAGCTCCTTGGCAATGGTCTCGATTCGAGAGCGGCGGGCGTTGGCCAGGAACCGCATCATCCAGGGCAATAGCGCCGGCACCGCAGTCGGCCTCAGCGCCAAGGGGCCCCTCTGGTCCAGCATCCAGCCCGGGATCTTCTTGAGGATGCCGGGCTTGGACAGGGGCACGACTTCACTGACGGCCATCTGGCCACAGCTCCAATTGGCCGTACTCTCACCCGGTGCTGCAGCATCCACCAGTGTGACGTTGTGGCCTTCCCGTTGGAGATAGAGGGCGCAGCAGACCCCCACGATACCTCCACCAATCACCACAGTGGATGGAGCGACGCTCATCGGATACTCCTTGAGTAGAAGCAGGTGCGCACGATTGTGAACGCTCCTGCCAAGTCATGTATCAAACGGCCGCCAATCAACTCGGCCGACACAGCGCCACCAGCCGCGCCTTGGAAGGCACGCCGAGCTTGGCGTAGGCGCGCTTGCGGTAGGTCTCGGCGGTGGACAGCGCGATATCGAGTTCGGCGGCGGCGGTCTTGAGGGTGTGGCCACGCAGCAGATAGAGGCAGAGCTGGCGTTCCCGCTCGGAGAGCGGGGTCAGCACGGCGGTTTCCTGGGCGCTGGGCCGCTGGGAGAGGGGGCGGGTGCTGCCGTAGTGTCGCCGGATCAGGCTGGCCAGCAGCGGCGCAAGGCCGTCCAGGCAGGCCAGGTCATCCTCGGTGAAGGGGCCCGCCGTCACGCCACAGTAGAGGTTGAGATAGTAGATGCTGTCCTGCCCCGGGATGGTCAAGGAGACCTTGTCGACCAGGTCGGGAAAGGCGAAGAGGTGGCTCTGATAGGTCGGCGACATGGCCTCGGGCTGCATCGTCGTCAGCTCGGTGGCGGTGAGCTTGCCCTCATCGTCGATCAGCTGCCGCAAGCGCTGGTAGTTGGGGTCCTGGCGGAACAGGCCGTCGGCGTAGAGCTGGGCCAGGCGGCCGGCGACCCGGGGCTGGCGCTCGTTGGCGGCCAGCAGGCAGTCGATCTCGTCGCTGCTGTCATAGGCGAAGATCATGCACTGCTCGATACGCACCGCCCGGCGCAGCAGGTCGAGCAGGGCCTCATCGAAGCCTTCGCTGCCCATGGCATCGACGCAGGCGCCCATCGCCGGAACCAGCGATGGCCAGCTGGATGCGTGCCTGTCTTCGCGCCTATCTGCCATGCTGGCCTCGATCATGGTTATCGCCTGTCCCCTCTTTTGCAGGACAGTGCCCCTGTCTGCTTCAGGATAGGCTGTCGTCAGGCTCGATAATAACCCTGACTGGAGAGTGAGCATGCGCCCCGCCGGAAGAGACGAACACGATTCGCTGTACTTCGATTATCCCCGTTTCCCATTCGTGCGTCCTGCCGAGCTGGAGAGGCGCGAGGTTCGTCATCGCGTGGCCATCGTCGGCGCCGGTCCGGTGGGGGTGACCGCCGCCCTGGAGCTGGCACGCCATGGCATCGCCTCGGTGGTGCTCGACGACAAGGACAGTGTCAACGACGGCTCGCGGGCGATCTGCATCTCCCGCCACAGCCTGGAGATCCTCCAGCAACTGGGTGTGGATAAGTGCTTCACCGACAAGGGGCTCGGCTGGACCCGCGGGCGTACCTACTTTCGCGACCGCGAGATCTACCGCTTCGAGATGCCCCACTCCGAGCAGGAGCGCTTCCTGCCCATGGTCAACCTGCAGCAGCAGTACATCGAGCAGTTCCTGATCGACAAGGCGATGGCGTCGTCGCTGATCGAGCTGCGCTGGCAGCAGGCGGTGACCGGGGTGAGCCAGGATGGCAGCGGCGTGAGCCTGGAGGTCGCGACCCCCGAGGGCGACTACCGCCTGCAGAGCGACTACCTGCTGGCCGCCGACGGTGCCCGCAGCGTGGTGCGCAAGGCCTTCGGCCTCCCACTGCACGGCGAGGCCTACGAAGGGCGCTACGTGATCGCCGACGTGCGGCTGAGATCCGATTTCCCCACCGAACGGCGCGCCTTCTTCAGCCCCTCGGTGATGCCCGATTCCACCCTGCTGGTGCACAAGCAGCCCGACGGTATCTGGCGGATCGACTATCAGCTGCTGCCGGATGAGGACCCCGACAAGGCGGTGGAGGAGGCCAGCATCCGTGAGCGGGTCGGCACCATCATTGACATGCTCGGCGAAGGCGATGACTGGGAGCTGGAGTGGTGGAGTCTCTACAAGGCCTACACCCTGGCGCTGGATGACTACCGTCACGGCCGGGTGCTGTTCATCGGCGACAGCGCCCACCTGGTGCCGATCTTCGGTGTGCGCGGGCTCAACAACGGTATCGCCGATGCCGCGAATGCGGCCTGGAAACTGGCCTGGGTATTGAACGGAAGGGCGCCGGATCGGCTGCTCGACAGCTACAGCCCGGAGCGGCGTGGCGCCACCCTGGACGTGTTCGCCAACGCCGGCAAGAGCACCCGCTTCATGACCCCGCCGACCCGTGGCTATCGGCTGATGCGCGATGCCGCCCTGTCGCTGGCGGTGGATAACGACTATGCCAGCGACTTCGCCGATCCCCGCCAGGTCACGCCCTACACCTACGCCGAGAGTCCCCTGACCCTGGCCGATGGCGACGACTTCGCCGCCGGGCCGATCCCCGGGGCTCCGCTGATCAACCGTCGCCTGGGCGAGGATGACTTCTTGCTCGACCATCTTGGCCGGGGCTTCACGCTGCTGCTGTTCAGCGACGATGGTTCTCTGGCGCCGGCGCGGCAGGAGCAAGTGGCCAGCCTGCAAGCCCGGGAGCCTGGCCTCGACGTGCTGATCATCGGCCGTGAGCCGTCACCCCAGGCGCTCGGCAGGGGCCTGGGAGCTAGCCAGGTCGATAATTGGGTGGATAGCCGGGTGAATAGAGAGGGCGGCGTGTTCGAGGCCTATGGCGCCGTCGATGGCACGGCCTACCTGGTACGCCCCGACCGCCATGTGGCGGCGCGCTGGAAAACCCTCGACTCCGCCGACCTCGATGCCGCACTCACGACCGCCCTGGGAGGAGAATGATCATGACCGCACCGACACTGCCTTTTGCCGACCTGGAGCAGGTTTACGAGACGTTGGCGACCACGCTGGATGCCTTGTCCAAGGAGCAGGAACGGCTGTTTCTAGCCCAGCTGGCGCTGGCGCTGGCGCATCGGGTACCCGATGTAGCCCTGGTAAGGGAAGCGATCGAGGAAGCCAGGCGAGGGGTGGCGGTTGCCGCTAGTTAGCGGGGCCGCGGCTATCTGGATCTGCAGCGCGCGCCTCGAGGGCCTTGGCATTGGGGCAGAAACGCCGGCACTCCTCCCGCGGTGCCTGGTAACGCAGGGCCAGCCAGCAGGTACCCACCTTCGAACAGGAATTACAGGTGGTGCGCAAGGCGTGGATGATGGGGTCCTGGTCAAGGTCCTCCCGGGCAAGCCCCAGGGCGCGCATCATCGCCGGCATCAGGGTATCGGTAGGCTGAAAACCCGGGATATCGCCCGCGGCCAGGCTGCGGGCCAGCGCCTGCTCCAGGGAGCGGCTCATCGGTTGTGACAGGTCATGGATCAGGACACTCAGCGTCTTCGGCGCACAGCACTTGAGCTCGAGCAGGGTGCGCTGCCCCTCGAGGTAGTCATTGATGGGCTCCTGGCCGGCTGACGGGGTGTCGTCGGCAGGGTGCTTGGGTGAGCTCATAGTCGCTGTTCTCTGCCGGACCCACTTTCACTATGGTCGACACGATCCATCGCCGCCTTGATCGATATCATGTTCTCGGGCAAGCGGCCGACAGGGTTGGTGGCTCACCCCGAACCCACCACTCAGGCCGGGCTTGGCATCAGTTCGGCTACCGCTTCGCCGACGCGTCTGATGGCTGCCTCGACGGCGGGCGTCATCGCGGCGGCGTAGTTCAGCCGCAGGCAGTGGCGGAACTTGCCCGAGGCCGAGAACAGCGAGCCCGGCGTGATGTGCAGCCCCTCGCCGACCAGGCGCTCCTTCAGGCGCACGCAGTCGATCGAGTCGGGCAGCTCAATCCAGAGCAGAAATCCACCCTGTGGATAGCTGACGCCGGTGCCGGGCGGGAAGTGGCGTGTAACCCAATCGATCATGATATCGCGATGCTGCCTGTACTGGCGGACCATCTCGCGCAGGTGGCGCTCGTAGTGGCCGTGCCGAACGAATTCGGCCACCGCCAGCTGCGGCAGCGTAGCCGAGGCGCCGGTGGAAACGTACTTCATGTGCAGCACCTGGTCGCGGTAGCGCCCCGGGGCCATCCAGCCGACCCGCAGCCCCGGCACCAGCGTCTTGGAGAAGGCACTGCACAGCAGTACCCGGCCATCGTCATCGAAGCTCTTGAGGGTAGGCGGTCTGGGCGTGTCGTAGGAAAGATCGCCGTAGATATCGTCTTCGACAATGGCCACGTCGAAGCGCTGGGCCAGGGCGACCAGGGCGCGCTTGCGTGCCTCGGGCATGGTGTAGCCGAGCGGGTTGTTGCAGGTGGGCGTGATCTGGATGGCCTTGATCGGCCACTGCTCCAGCGCCAGTTCCATCGCCTCCAGGCTGATCCCCGTGCGCGGGTCGGTGGGAATCTCCAGCGCCTTGAGCTTCTGCGCCTTGAGGATCTGCATGGTGCCGTAGAAGCTTGGCGAGTCCACGGCGACCACGTCGCCGGGTTCGGTCAGGGTGCGCAGGGCCAGCGAGAGCGCCTCCTGGCAGCCGGTGGTGACGAGGATATCGTCGGGATGCAACAGGCAGCCCGACTTGTCGGCCAGGCGAGCCACCTGCCGACGCAGCTCGAGGCTGCCCTGCAGGCTGTCGTAGTTGAGCGCGTGGGCCGCCGCGTGCCGATGCAGCGTGGCCAATTGGCGCAGCAGCGGGCGCAGGCTGGCGGCAGTGAGGTCGGGGATGCCGCGCCCCAGCATCACCAGGCGATCCTCCTGGGGAGCGCGTGCCACCAACTCCAGCACCTGATCCCACTGAGAGACGTCCAGCGGGCGCTGGGCGGGACGCGACACCTTCGGCAGCACGTTCGGCGTCGGCCGGGGCTGCACGTAATAGCCCGAGCGGGGGCGCGCCTCGACCAGCCCCAATGCCTCCAGGCGACGGTAGGCCTCTTGCACCGTGGAAATACTCACGCCGAGCTCGCGGCAGAGAAGGCGAACGGAGGGCAGCCGGTCGCCGATGCGATACTGGCCCTGCTCGATGCGCTGGGTCAGGGTCTGGGCGACCTGGTCGTAACGCTTCATGACAGATCCATGGCGTTGGTTTCCTGCTTCGATACAGAAGGCGCGTCAGCGGGCGATACAGAGACAGAATAGTTCTTTCTGTACTGATTAAATAAACATTTCTTGAATCTGTATTGGTATGGTCGAGCGGCCGTAGCCTGTCAGTACGCCTGACAGGAGATGCCCCCATGATTCTCGAACACCTCTTATACCTGCCCGACCGCCTCAGAGCCCAGCGGCAGCGCCATCGTTCTCGTCGCCAGTTGCGACATCTCGACGACCGCCTGCTGGCCGATATCGGGCTTGACCGAACCACGGCCGAGCGTGAAGTGAGCAAACCGTTCTGGCGATGACGCACCGGCATGGCGGGCGGAGCCCGCGCGGGACGAACCCGTCAACGGCGGCCTATGGCAGCGCGGTAGCCGCCGCCTGTTCGCTGTGCCACTGGCGCAGCAGCCAGGCGAAGGCCATGCCCAGCAGCAGCAGCCATACGCCGGCCCCGGCCAGCAGCCACAGGCTATTGGCCAGGCGCAGTATCACCCCGCCCAGGCTGACACCCACCGACTGGCCCAGGAACAGGCAGCCGGCGAACACCGCCATGGCGGTGCCGCGGGTGGCGGGTGCCATCTGGGTGGCGTTGATCTGCAGGGTGCTGTGCATCATGTAGAAGCCCAGCCCGGCGGCAAAGGCCGCGGCCGCGGCCGCTATCGGCTGCTGGGCCAGCGCCAGCCCGACGAAGCCCGCCCCCATCAGCACACCGCCCCCGGCGGCCAGGCCCGGCTCGCCCAGGCGCCTGACCATCGGCCTGGCCAGGGCGGCGAAGATCAGCCCCCCCACCCCGAACAGCGCCACCATCAGCCCGGCACGGGTCAGCGAGACGCCGAGTCGCTCGTAGAGGTGACTGGCGACGAAGGCCAGGGCGCCGAAGGCGGCAATCCCCTCGAGAAACACCAGCACCAGGATGCGACGGGCCCGGGCGATCAACAGGATCTCGCGCAGCCGCGACAGGAAGGCAACCCCACCCTGTTCCGCCTTGGGTGGGGAGAGGCCGGGGCGGCGCTGGAGCATCGTCAGCAGCAGCCCCCCGGCCAGCAGGAAGAGGGTCGTCAGGAGATAGAAGGCGGCCTGCCAGCCTAGCGTATCGGCGAGGAAACCGCCCGCCACCTGGCCGGTGATGAGGCCCATCACCGCGCCAGAGAGCATATGGGCCAGGGTTACCTGGCGGCTCTCATAGGGCACGTTGTCGCCGACCCAGGCCATGGAGAGCGGGATGATCGCGGCGGCGGTGGCGCCGGTCAGGGTGCGAAACACAAGCAGCGTCGATAGCGACCCGGAAAGCGCCGAGCCCAGGGCACCCAGTGCGCAGGCCACCGTGGCCAGGCCGATGACCCGGAGGGTGCCGTGACGGTCGCCCAGCGGGCCATAGCAGAGCTGCATCAGGCCATAGGCGATGGCGAAGAAAGTGATGTTCTGCGCCACGTCGGCCACCGGGCGCTCGAAGGCCTGCGACAGCGCCGGCAGCATGGCATCGGTGACCCGCATCGACGCCATGCTGGCGAAGCCGGCCAGGGCCAGCAGCAGGATGACGAGGCGGGGAGGGGCGGCGTCCCTCATGGCTAGCTCCGTGCCTGGCTGGCGGCGGCCCGGCTTGCCGGTCGCACGATGCCGAGGTACGCCACCAGTGCGAACACCCCGCCGAGGCCGATGGAGATGGCCATGGTGCGGGACGTGCCGTCGTGGAACTGGCCCACCAGCGCGCCGCCAAGCGCCGCGATGGTCATCTGCAGGAAGCCGAACAGCGAGGAGGCCGCCCCCGCGCACTGGGGATTGGGCGCCAGGGCGCCGGACATGCTCTGCGGCATCACGATGCCGAAGCCTACCAGGAACAGGATATGCGGGCCGATGACGGCCCAGGGCGCATAGATGCCGGCCAGTGCCAGCCCCGCCATGATGCAGCCGGCCAGGGCGCAGCACAGCGTGGCCAGCAACAGGAGGCGATCGCGTCCCAGCCGATGGCTGTAGCGGCCGCTGAATATCGTGCCCGAGAAGAAGCCGGCCACGATCAGCGTGAAGCCAATCCCGTACTCGAAGGGTGTCATGCCCATGAACTCAATCAGCACGAAGGAGGAGCCGGAGAGAAAGGCGAACAGGCTGGCGAAGCCACTGGCATTGACCAGCGTATAGCCGATGAAGGCGCGCTGAGTCAGCAGCATGCGGTAGTTGCGAAGGATGGCCCGGGGGCTGATCGATTGCCGATTCGCCGGTGACAGCGGCTCGGGCATCAGCAAGGCGAGCACCAGCAGCATGATGCCGGCATAGAACGTCAGCAGCACGAAGATCGATTGCCAGCCAAAGAACAGCAGAAGCCCGGCCCCGACCACGGGGGCCAGGGCCGGGGCGAGGGCCATGGTGCTGGCCATGTAGGAGAGCACCCGTCCGGCCTCGATGGGGCCGTAGATATCGCGCACGGCGGCGCGGCCCAAGACCGGGCCGGCGGCACCGCCCAGCGCCTGCAGGAAGCGCCCGGCCAGCAGCCACTCGATGCTGGGGGCGACGGCGCAGAGCACGCTGGCCAGCAGGAACAGGCTGAAACCGGCGACCATGACCGGCTTGCGTCCGAACCGGTCGGAAATGGGCCCGCAGAAGATCTGGGCCACGGCAAAGCCGGCCATGTAGAGGCTCAGTGTCAACTGTATCTGGTCGGGGCCGGTGTCGAGCGCCTCGGCCATGGCCGGCATGGCGGGCAGATACATGTCGGTCGCCAGCGGGCCCAGCGCGGTCAGGGCCGCCAGGGTCACCACCGTGGCGGGGGATGTCAGCCTCAGCACATTGACCTCTTCTCGAAGGGCGCCTCGGGGGGCGAACAACGACCAGCGGGCGCCTCTCCTACCGGCTTACGCTTTCGGAGAGATGCCCGCTGGTCGTTAGCCTGCTTAGTATAGCCTAAAAGCCGTGGCGTTTCTCAGTTGGCATCCGGCTGCTCCTCCGGGGACGCCTGGTGGAAGGCATCGAGTGCCCGGCAGTTGGCGACGATGCGCTGGATCCGTGGATAGGCGGAGAGGTCGCACTCGAAGCGCTCGGCGTTGAACACCTGGGGCACCAGGCAGACGTCGGCGAGCGTCGGGGTGTCGCCGTGGCAGAAGTTGCCGCTGCCCGCCTCCCGGGAGAGCATCGCCTCCAGGGCGTCGAAGCCACCGGTCACCCAGTGGCGATACCAGGCCAGCTTGGCCTCGTCGTCCAGTTTGAGTTCTTGGACCAGATACTTTAGCACCCGCAGATTGTTGAGCGGGTGGATCTCGCAGGCCACCAGCTGGGCCAGGGCGCGCACCCGGGCCCGCTCTGCCGGCTCGAGCGGCAGCAGCGCAGGGCTGGGGTGGAGCTCGTCCAGGTACTCGCAGATCGCCAGCGACTGGGTCAGGGTGGTGCCGTCGTCGGTAACCAGCGCCGGCACCAGCCCCTGGGGGTTATGGGCGCGGAAGGTCTCGCTGCGCTGTTCGCCCTTCACCAGGTTGACCGGTACCTGCTCAAAGGTCAGGCCCTTGAGGTTGAGTACGATGCGCACCCGGTAGGCCGCCGACGAGCGGAAATAGCCGTATAGCGTGGTCATGGTTGCCTCTCCCTGCCATTTACTTGGGCTGGTACTTGACCACCTGCTGATCGATGGCGCCGAAGATGCTCTTGCCCTCGCGGTCGAACATCTCGATGCGCACTCGGTCGCCGAAGCGCATGAAGGAGGTCTTGGCCTGGCCGTGCAGGATCTGCTCGACCATGCGTACCTCGGCCAGGCAGCTGTAGCCCACGCCGCCATCGGCGATCGGCTTTCCGGGGCCGCCGTCGGGGTCGGGGTTGGAGACGGTGCCTGAGCCGACCACCGCGCCGGCGCCCAGGTAGCGGGTCTTGGCCGCATGGGCGACCAGCTGCGGGAAGCTGAAGATCATGTCGGGACCGGCTTCCGGTTCGCCGAACTTCTCGCCGTTGAAGTGCACGGTCAGCGGCAGGTGCACCTTGCCGTCCTGCCATGCGTCGCCGAGTTCGTCCGGGGTCACCGCGATGGGCGAGAAACTCGAGGCCGGCTTGGCCTGGAAGAAGCCGAAGCCCTTGGCCAGCTCGCCGGGAATCAGGCCGCGCAGGCTGACGTCGTTGACCAGCATCACCAGCTTGATGTGCCCGGCGGCCTGCTCGGGGGTTACCGCCATGGGCACGTCGTCGGTGATCACCGCGATCTCGCCCTCGAAGTCGATGCCGTGCTCCTCGCTCACGGCTTCGATGTCTTCTGTCGGGGCCAGGAAGCGGTCGCCGCCGCCCTGGTACATCAGCGGGTCGGTCCAGAAGGTCTCGGGCATCTCGGCGTTGCGCGCCTGGCGTACCAGCTTGACGTGGTTCAGGTAGGCGGAGCCGTCGGCCCAGTGGTAGCTGCGCGGCAGCGGCGAGTGCAGCTGGCTCTGGTCAAGCGCAAAGGCGCCCTCGGCCTGGCCATCGTTGAGCTGGGCATAGCGCTGCTCCAGCTTGGGTGCGAGGCTGTCCCAGCTCTCCACCGCCTGCTGCAGGGTGGCGGCAATGTCGCTGACACGCACGGCGCGGGTCAGGTCGCGGGAGACCAGGATCAGTTCGCCGTCGCGGCCATGCTCTTTTGTTTCCAGCTTCAGAGTTGCGAGTTTCATCGTCGTTGGGTCCTTTCGTCAGAGGCGAGGCCCTGTGGGCCTCGTCCGTTCATTCGTCTTGTCGCTCAGGGCGTTTTTATCGCGCTCAGGGCTGTCTATTCCGCTCAAGGCTGTTCCGGATCGAAGTGCGAACGCAGGGTCGACCAGACATCGACGTAGTCGCGCTGGCGGATCTCGGCGTCCAGCGCCGCCTCGGTCGGATGGTAGACGTAGCGGCTCTCGAACATGAAGGCCAGGGTCGCATCCAGGCGCTGCGGTGTCAGCTCGGCGTTCGATGCCTTCTCGAAGGTATCGGCGTCGGGTCCGTGGGGCGACATGCAGTTGTGCAGGCTGGCGCCGCCGGGCAGGAAGCCCTCGGCCTTGGCGTCGTACTCGCCGTGGATCAGGCCCATGAACTCGCTCATCAGGTTGCGATGGAAGTAGGGCGGGCGGAAGGTGTTCTCGGCCACCATCCAGCGCGGCGGGAAGATCACGAAGTCCAGGTTGGCCATCCCCGGGGTGTCGGAGGCCGAGGTCAGCACGGTGAAGATCGACGGGTCCGGGTGGTCGAAGCTCACCGTGTTGATGGTGTTGAAGTGGGCCAGGTCGTACTTGTAGGGCGCGTAGTTGCCGTGCCAGGCCACCACGTCCAGCGGCGAGTGGTCGAGCCGGGTCACCCAGAAACGACCGGAGAACTTGGCCACCAGCTCGTATTCGCCGGTGAGGTCCTCGTAGCTCGCTACGGGGCTCTGGAAGTCGCGGGGGTTGGCCAGGCCGTTGGCGCCGATGGGGCCGAGGCCGGGCAGTTCCAGCGGGCTGCCGTAGTTCTCGCAGATGTAGCCGCGGGCGGCGTCTGAGCCTTCCGCCAGGCGTACCTGGAACTTGATGCCGCGGGGAATCACCGCGATCTCGCCGCCCTTGACCTGAAGCTCGCCCAGCTCGGTGCGCAGGCGCAGGGTGCCCAGCTGCGGCACGATCAACAGCTCGCCGTCGGCGTTGTAGAAAAAGCGCTCGGTCATGTCCCGGTTGAAGGCGTAGACGTGCACGCCGCAGCCGGACTGGGCACCAGCGTCGCCGTTGACCGCCACCGTCAGCAGGCCATCGACGAAGTCGGTGGGCTCGGCGGGAATCGGCAGCGGGTCCCAGCGCATCTGGTTGGGGTCGGCGGCGGGCTTGGCCAGCGGCGAGGTTGCCACGCCTTCCACGGCGAACGGGCGGTAGGCGCTCTGCACTACCGAGGGGCGGATGCGATAGAGCCAACTGCGCAGGTTCTGGTGGCGCGGGGCGGTGAAGGCCGAGCCGGTGTACTGCTCGGCGTAGAGCCCATAGGCACAGCGCTGGGGCGAGTTCTGGCCTATGGGCAGGGCGCCGGGCAGCGCCTCGGTGGAGAAGTGGTTGCGAAAGCCGCTCTGGTACTCAAGCGTCTCGGTCGTCATGGGGCGTATCCTCGTCATCCGTGCTGTTATTGTTGCCGGGCTTCGGTCTCGGTGGCTCGGGGCTCGGCGGCCTGGGTGGCGATCTCCAGCGCCTCTTCGAGCACCTGCTGGTCGCCGATATGGTTGGCCAGCAGCAGGATCAGCCGGGCATTGATGCGTTCGCTCTGCGCCTCGTCGCGTTCACGGTGCGCTTCGGTCAGCGCGGCGTAGAAGGCGTCCGGGTCGGTGAAGTTGGGGTTGAGTTCAAGCCGTGGCATGGCGGCCTCCCTGATGGTCGGGGCGATCTTCGGAAACGGCGGCAAGGTTGGCGCCCAGGGCACGGTCCATCGCTGCGCCCACCGCCCTGGCCGAGACCTCGGGCCAGCGGGCGGTCACGTGCTGGTCGGGCCGCAGCAGGTAGCCGGCGCCGGCCGTGAGGCCATAGCGCTCCCCGATCAGGTTCTCGGCGTCCTCGATCACCACGCTGCGGGGCAGCTCGGAGAGGGCGTGAGGCGTGGGTCCGACGATGACCAGGTCGAGGTCGTCGCGCTCATCCAGCAGCGACTGCAGTTCGGTCTTCAGGCTCTCGGCTCGGGCGCTGTCGACGCGGCCATCGAGCAGCAGCACGAAGCGGTTGCCCAGCTGATTGAGCAGCCAGGCGCTCTGCCCGGCGAGCCGAATCGGCGCATCCTTGGCCGGGCTGCCGGGGCGCAGCTCGAGCGGGAAGCCCTCGGCGCCGGTGTCGTTGAGCGGCGAGCCGTCATAGCGGCAGGGCACCGACAGCCGGCCGCTGTTCACCAGGCTGCGGGCGAAGGGGTAGTGTTCGGCCAGCTCCAGGGTGGTGTCGCGGAACACGCGGCTGATGCGGCTCTTGGGCGTGATGAAATCGGTAGCGCGGGTCGAGTTGAGGATGTTCTCGGCGGCACCGTGCTGGCGCTCGTCGTTGTAGGTGGCGAGCAGCGCCTCGGGGGCCTGGCCCCTGAGCACCCGGGCCAGTTTCCAGGCCAGGTTCTCGGTGCTCTGCAGCGCACCGTTGGCGCCACGGGCGCCGAAGGGGGAGACCTGGTGGGCGGCGTCGCCCATGAAGAACACCCGGTTGTGGATATAGTCGTCCATCTTGCGGCAGCGGAAGGTGTAGACGCTGGCCCACTCCAGCTCGAACTCCACGTCCTCGCCGAGCATCGCCTGCACGCGGGGGCGGATGTTCTCCTCCTTCTTCTCTTCTTCCGGGTCGGCGTCCCAGCCCAGCTGGAAGTCGATGCGCCAGACGTTGTCCGGCTGCTTGTGCAGCAGCACCGACTGGTTGGGATGGAAGGGCGGGTCGAACCAGAACCAGCGCTCGGTGGGGAAGTCCGCCTTCATGATCACGTCGGCAATCAGGAAGTGGTCCTGGAATATCTGGCCGCGGCTCTCCAGGCCCAGCATGTCGCGGATCTTGCTGTTGGCGCCGTCGGCCACCAGCAGGTAGTCGCAGGAGAGGCGGTAGTCGCCGTCCTCGGTGCTGACCACGATTTCGCTGCGCTCGGGCCGGCTGTCGACCTCGATGACCTTGTGCTTCCAGCGCAGTTCGATGAGGTCGGAGAGTTCGTCTGCCCGGTCGACCAGGTACTCTTCGAAGTAGTACTGCTGCAGGTTGATGAAGGCCGGCATGCGGTGGCCCTCTTCCGGCAGCAGGTTGAAGTCGTAGACCTCACGCTCCTGGAAGAACACGCGACCGCGCTGCCAGGTCACGCCCTTGTCGATCATCGGCTGGCCGCAGCCCAGGCGATCGAGGATCTCCAGGGTGCGCTTGGCGAAGCAGATCGCCCGGGAGCCGACGCTGACGGTGTTGTTGTCGTCCAGCACAACGCTGGCGATGCCCTGTTGGGCCAGGTCGATGGCCATGCCCAGGCCGGTGGGACCGGCGCCGACGATCACCACCGGGCAGTGGCGCACGTCGTCGCGGTCCAGCTCCGGCGCACGATGGTATGGATAGACGGGATTATTGTAGGTACTTGGCATGTTTCCTCCGACCGCGGTTGCTTCGGGGACAGGCCGCCGCGGTGCGCTGCGGCCTGTCCCCGGCGCCGCTCGCCAGGCATTTTTTTGATAACGGCTCGTTACTGGTTCTCGACGGCTTCCTGCAGCGAGTGCCACATGGCGGTGTCACGCTCGGCGGTCCAGATGCGCGGATCCGGGTACTCGCCGCCCGCCTCGTCGTAGCAGCGGGTGATGTCGAAGGGCACGCAGTGATCGAAGATCACCCAGTGGCCGTACTTCGGCTTGAGCAGGGCGTAGGTCTCGGCATAGCACTCGGAGAGGGACTTGCCGGCGGCCTTGCCCGCCTTGACGCTTTCGTACATGTCGGCGAGGAAGTCGCGGGTGCCCTGGATCGCTTCCTGGCACTGCTCCGGGGTCTGCAGCGCCTCGCCGCGGCCCGGCACCAGTTTCTGGGGGGCCATGGCCTGCAGGCGGTCCAGGGTGGCGGGCCAGTATTCGTGATAGGCGTCGCCGGTGTAGGGGGTGGCGCCGAACTCGACCAGGTCGCCGGAGAACATCACCTTCTCCTCGGGGAGCCAGACGATGGTGTCGCCCTTGGTGTGGCCGCGGCCCAGGTGAATGATGCGCACCTCGCGCTTGCCCATGTACACCGTCAGTTCCTGCTGGAAGACGATGTTCGGCCAGGTCAGGCCGGGCACGGAGTCGACGCCCTTGAACAGGCGTGGGAAGCGGCCGACCTCGGACTCGTAGTCCTGCTGGCCGCGCTCCACGATCAGGTCATAGGTGTGCTGGCTGGCGTAGATGTTCTCGGCGTCATAGGCGGAGGCACCCAGCACGCGCACGGCGTGGTAGTGCGTCAGTACCACGTGCTTGATCGGCAGGTCGGTGACCTCGCGGATCCGGCGAATCACGTCCTGGGCCATGATCGGGGTGGCCTGGGTGTCGATCACCATCACGCTGTCGTCGCCGATCACGATGCCGGTGTTGGGGTCACCCTCGGCGGTGTAGGCATAGAGGCCTTCGGCCAGTTTGTCGAAGCTGATCTGCTTCTCTTCGGTATCGGCGTGCGAGGCGAATTTCTTGCTCATGGATCCTCTCCAATGTCTCGTCGGGGCGTCTGGCCAGGCGATCGGTGACAGCCGGTCTCGACCCGATTCAGGTGTGTCAGGGTGGATCGAGCATAGTTGCTCTTGAAACTATATGTCCAGCTCTCCTGCCATTGGTTTCACGCGGCGCTGCCGAAAGAATGGTAAAAAATTGCCTAAGATCATGGATTTCTTTGGTTTTTAATACCTAAGTCTAATACGAAATTTCGTCAAATTAGTTGCGGGGGAGAGTAACTGCGGTCATGGTGACAGCGGAGAATACGAAGACTGAAAGCTCTTGGCCGATGGTTTCGAGAGCCCAGTCGACAAGACCGTAATTCGGCGCATGTCGCCCCGTGACGACGTAGGAGCACAACATGAACAAGACAACTCGCCTGATGGCTGGCGCCCTGGCGGCGCTCGGCTTGGGCCTCGGCACCCCGGCACTGGCCCAGACCACCATTACCGTGAGCACCTGGGGTGGCCCCAACCATGGTGTCAATACCATCGTCTGGCCGAGCTGGAAGGCATGGATCGAAGAGGCCACCGAAGGTCGCGTGACCGTGGACGTCGTGCACGACATGGGCCCCCCGGCGGCACAGATGGAGATCGTTGCCGACGGCATCGCCGATGCCAGCTGGATCTTCCATGCCCACATGGCGGGTCGCTTCCTGGCCACGCAGCTGCCGGAATTCCCCACCTTCGAGGAGTTCTCCTCCGAGGATGCCGCCGCTGCCTACTGGCATACCCATCAGGAGCACCTGGCCCAGGCCAACGAGCACCGCGGCATCGACGTGATGGCCATGGGCGTACATGGCCCCGGTCAGATATTCACCCGCGACCAGGTCGACAACCTGGACGGACTGGCCGGCAAGCGCCTGCGTGTCGGCGGTGGTGTGATGAGCGGCCTGGCGGATGCCATGGGCGTGACCGGCGTGGCGCTGCCGCCCACCGGCGTCTATGAGGCGGCTTCCCAGGGTGTGGTCGACGGCGCCATGCTGACGCTGGAGAGCCTGCGCAGCTTCCGCGTGGCCGAGGTGGCACCGCACACCCTCACCGTGGACGGCGGTTTCTACCGCGGCAGCTTCGCCATCGTGATGAACCCGATGGTCTGGGACCAGATCTCCGACGAGGATCGCGAGGCGATCGAGCGCGTTTCCGGCGAGCACCTGTCACGCCTGTTCGGTTACATGATGGATGTCTCCGACGAGAGCGGCGTCGAGTTCGGCAAGGAGCACGGTGCCACCTTTACCCAGGTGCCCGAGAAAGATGTCGAAATGCTGCGCAGCGTGACCGAGGAGCTCATCGCCGACTGGTCCACCGCCGTGGAAGAGCGCGGTGTCGACGCCGATGCCGCACTCGCGCACTTCCGCGAACAGCTTGCCCTGGCCGCCGAGAGCGAAGGCATCGCCGACCGCGTCGTGCGCCAGTAACGTCCCGGCTAGCGGAGACCAATCATGCCGACTTCGTCGACACCCTGGTTACGGGTCGGCCGTGTCATGCAGCTGGGACTGGAGGGGGTGGCGGGTGCCACCCTCTTCGCCATGATGTTGCTGACCACGGCGGACGTGACCGGTCGCTACTTCTTCAATTCGCCAATACTCGGCACCGTCGAGCTGACCCAGCTGATGCTGGCGGCGGTGGTGTTCCTGTCGCTGCCGGTGGTGTGCTGGCGCGAGGAGCACGTCAGCGTCGACCTGCTCGACGCCATCTTTCCGCCCCGCCTGATCTGGATCCGCCAGGTGATCGTCAACCTGATCGTCACCGGCGCGCTGTGGGTGATGGCCCGCCGGGTCTGGGCGCTGGGTGAGCGCGCCATGGAGTGGGGGGACGTGACCGAGTTCCTGCGCATTCCCAACGGTTACCTGATCTATCTGATTTCCATCATGCTGGCGGCGTCGGCGCTGCTGACGCTGCTGCGTGGCGTGCTCTACTTCCTCGAGGGCATTCGGGTGATCGAGCGCGGTGGTCCGCTCAGTCCTGAGAAAGGCAAGGGAGGCGATACATGATTGAAGCACTCTACGGGTTCGCCGCCCTGCTGCTGCTGGCGTTCCTGCGCGTGCCACTGGCCTTTGCCATGGGCATCGTCGGCTTCGCTGGCTTCTACTACCTGACCGGCAACTGGGGCGCCGCCGAGGCCATGGCCGCGCGTCGGGTGGTGGATACCGCCATGGACTACGGCCTGTCGGTGATCCCGCTGTTCATCCTGATGGGCAACTTCGTCTCCCATGCGGGGATGTCGGATGCGCTGTTCCGCGCGTCCAACGGCTTTCTCGGCCACCGCAAGGGGGGCCAGGCCATGGCCACCATCGTCGCCTGCGGCGGCTTCAGCGCCATCTGCGGCTCGAGCCTCGCCACCTGCGCCACCATGGGGCGCGTGGCGATGCCCCAGATGCGCAAGTACGGCTACAAGGACTCCCTGGCCGCGGCCTCGATTGCCGCCGGCGGCACCCTGGGCATCCTGATCCCGCCCAGCGTGATGCTGGTAATCTACGGCATCCTCACCGAGACCAGTATCCGTGAGCTGTTCGCCGCCGGTTTCATACCCGGCATCCTGGGCATCTTCCTCTACCTGGGGTCGGTGAAGTGGGTCATGTGGCGCGACCCGGATGCCGGCCCCGCCGGCGAGAAGGTGCCCTGGCCCGAGCGCATGGCGGCATTGAAGAGCGTCGGCAGCACCCTGACGCTGTTCGTGCTGGTGATCGGTGGCATCTACCTGGGGGTGTTCACGCCCACCGAGGCGGCGGGCATCGGCGCCATGGGGGCCTTCCTGATTGCCCTGTGGCGGCGAGCGCTCACCCCCCAGGTGCTGATGAACGTGCTGATGGACACCGTGCGCACCACGGGCATGCTATTCGCGGTGATCCTCACCGCGCTGATTTTCGCCAACTTCATCAACCGTGCCGGGCTGCCTAGCGACCTGCTGGCCTTCGTCAACGCACTGGATATCGCGCCCTTCCTGGTAATCCTGGTGATACTCGCCATCTATATCCTGCTGGGCTGCGTGTTCGAAAGCATGTCGATGCTGCTGCTCACCGTGCCGGTCTTCTTCCCGGTGGTGGCAGGCCTGGGCTACGACCTGGTGTGGTTCGGCATCCTGGTGGTGATCGTGATCGAGATCAGCCTGATCACGCCACCGGTGGGGATGAACGTCTTCGTGCTGCGGGCGGTGCTGCCGGACGTGAGTACGGGCACCATCTTTCGCGGCGTGACGCCGTTCTGGGTGGCCGGCATGGTCCGCGCGTTGCTGGTGCTGCTGTTCCCGGCTATTGTGCTGTTCCTGCCGCAACTGCTCTATTGATTTCTCTATTGATTCCAGACCGGGCGTGGGATGAGGAGGGCCGCGATGAACATGGAAGACACCCAAGCCGATAACGCCGGGGATAGCACTGTCAGTGACAATGGGCCGTCGACGAAACCGGAGCTGGATCTCAACCAGTTCCTGCCCTATCGACTCAACAGCCTGGCCGACCGTATCAGCCAGGCCCTGGCGCAGCTCTACGAGGAGCGCTATCAGCTCAATATCGCCCAGTGGCGGGTGCTGGCCTGGCTCAGCCACTGCGACGAGCTGACGGCGAAGAAGGTGTGCGCCTACACCAACATGGACAAGGCCCGTGTCTCCAGGGCGATCCAGGCCCTGGAGGACCGGGGGCTGATCAGCCGCACGCCGTCGCCGAGGGATCAGCGCCTGCACGATCTCCATCTCACCCCGGCGGGCCAGGCGCTGCTGGCTGAGCTGATTCCCGCGGCCCAGGCCTGGGAGGCGGAGCTGGTTGCGACCCTCACCGCTGGCGAGTATCGCGACCTGCTCAACGTGATGCGCAAGCTCGAGCGTCAGCTGGAGCGGATCGGCGATAAGGGCTAGCGGTCGTGGCTATGGCGCGACGCAGAAGGGGGCAGCTTTCTCCAGTGACATTACCGGGCGCAGGTAGAACTGCCCGCCCATGTTGCAGCGCGTACGCCCCTCGCCGCTGAAGTCGACGAAACAGTCCTGCTGGGAGTGGCCGCCTGCACTGACCTCGTTCCAGTACCAGCCCACCGGCGTGTCCGGAAAGGCGTCGAGATCGATAGCCATGGGCGTCTGCCCCTGGCGCTCTTCCGGAGGCTGTATCAGGCCACTCAGCTCATGAAAGCGGGGCATTCGCCACGGACAGTCGGGGGTTGCCTCCTGCCGGACGCGCCGCTGCGCCGCGCTCCAGTCGAATCGCTCAGCTTCCCCCAGGCAGCGGCCATCGTGGTAGCGCTGTCCCAGGCTGCATCGCATCCAGGCGAGCTGCTGGCGCGTGTCCTTTACCATGCCATCGTGATCGGTCTCATACCTGGACTCTCCGCTGCCCATGGCAGGACCACCCCATGACAGGAGTAGCCCCGCCACCAGGGCCCGGCAGTGCAGGTTCATGCCTCGGCAGCCGCTTCGGTGGGGATGCGCCCGCCCAGGCGGGCGGTAATCTCCGCGGCGGTTTCGCGAACCAGCTCGCCGAGCTCCACCAGGCGGGATTCCGGAATGCGGGCCACCGGTCCGGAGACTGAAATGGCTGCCAGCGGCGTGCCATGCTCATTGTGTACGCAGGCTGCCACGCAGTGCAGGCCGATAGCATGCTCCTCACGGTCGCAGGCGTAGCCCTGCCGGCGTATCTCGGCGAGGCCGGCCCGCAGGGACTGGGGTGAGTGCAGGGTATTCTCGGTTACCCGGGACAGGCCACGCTCGGCCAGCACGCGCTCGAACTCGTCATCGGGGAGCCAGGCCATCAGCGCCTTGCCGACGCCCGAGGCGTGCAGCGGGGCGCGGGAGCCGAGGCGAGTGATCATGCGCATCATCTGCGGCGATTCACTCTGGGCCAGGAAGACGGCCGTGGCGCCATCGCGAATGCCCAGGTTGGCGGTCTCGCCGGTCTGGGCGGTCAGGCGACGCAGGAAGGGCCTGCTGGTGGCCACGAAGTCCCGGGCTTCCAGGAAGCTGTTGCCGATGCGGAAGGTCTTGACGTCGATCTTCCACACGCCAAGCTCGTTATCCTGGGTGATGAAGCCCTGTCCCTGCAGGGCCTGGAGCAGTCGGTGGGTGGTGGAGGGCGCCAGGTCGACCATCTCGGCCAGTTCGGATAGCGCCAGGCCACCCGGTGTTGCCGCCAGCCGCTCGAGCAGGTTGAGCCCGCGCACCAGCGATTGGCTGTGGCCGCTCGTACTCTTGCCGGGGCCTGGCGGCCGTCCCGCCGTTCTGCGTTTGACTTCACTCACCTGCGTTGTCTCCAAATTCTGGGTGGGCCGCTCGTACTAGCCAGGGCCAGGCCTTCTTGCCAGCATGAAAGCAGCTCTCAGGATACCCGCTCTGCTTCACCTTGTCGCGGCGACGGAAAAGCCTTCCATTCCCTGTTTCCCACGCCTTTTCAGCGATGCCGCCAGTTCGGTGGGCGTTTTTCGATGAAGGCATCGATGCCCTCGGTCACGTCCTCAGCCATCATGTTGCAGGCCATGGTGTCGCCGGCGAAGGCGTAGGCTTCCTGCAGCGGCATCTGCAACTGGCGCTGGAACATGGCCTTGCCGGTACGCACCGCCACGGCGCTCTTGGCGCAGATGCTGGCCGTCAGTCCCTCGAGAACCTCATCCAGCGCATCCTCCTCGGCGACCCGGTTGATCAACCCCCAGTCCAGGGCCTGGTCGGCGTCGATGAAGTCGCCGGTGAAGAGCATCTCCTGGGCGCGCTTGCGACCGACGCTGCGGGAGAGTGCCACCGCCGGAGTCGAACAGAACAGGCCCACGTTGATACCCGATACGGCAAAGCGGGCCGAGCGGACCGCCACGGCCAGGTCGCAGCTGGCCACCAGCTGGCAGCCAGCGGCGGTTGCGATGCCCTGGACGCGGGCGATCACCGGCACCGGCAGGTTGACGATGCGCTGCATGACCTCACCGCAATGCGCGAACAGCGACCGATAGTAGGCTTCATCGGGGTTGGCGCGCATCTGCTTGAGATCGTGACCGGCGCAGAAGGCCTTGCCGGTGGCCGCGATAACCACGCAGCGTACCGCGTCATCCTCGGCCAGGCGGGAGAGCTGATGGTCCAGGGCTGCCAGCATCTCTTCGGAGAGGGCATTGAACTGTCGCGGACGGTTCATCGTCAGGGTGGCGATCCCACCCTCGTCGTGTCGAACCAGCGGCAGATCGTCATCAATGGTCGGCATTGATATATCCTTGGTCTAATGTGATATCGCCACCAGCCTAGCTCGTCCCGACCGTCTTTCGGCACCCCTGCGACCAAAGACGAGGCTCAGGAACCAACGAGGATGTCCCGGAGAGTGCCATGACCGATTCGACACGCCCCCCATTGGCCGAGGCCTCGCTGCACAAGGGGCTGCCCGAGACCGGCAACCGGCTGCTCGCCGATGTGAGCCTGCCCGCCGCCGTCATTCACGAGGCGGCGCTGGCCCACAACCTGGCCTGGATGCAGCGCTTCTGCGATGCCCATGGGGCGCGGCTGGCACCCCATGGCAAGACCACCATGGCGCCGGCACTCTTCCATCGGCAGCTGCAAGCCGGCGCCTGGGGCATCACCCTGGCCACTGCGCCGCAGTGCCGCGCGGCTTTCGCCCACGGTATCCATCGCCTGCTGATGGCCAATCAGCTCGTCGGCGAGGCCAACATGGCCATCGTCGCCGAGCTGATCGAGGCCGGCGCCGACTTCTACTGCGTGGTTGATAGTGTCGCCAACGTCGACCAGCTGGCCCGCTATTTTGCTACGCGAGGCCTGCGTCTCAAGGTGCTGGTCGAGCTGGGCGTGCCTGGCGGACGCTGCGGCTGTCGCGATACCGACGAGGTGATGGCGCTCGCCGAGCGCATCGACAGCGAACAGGCCCTGGTGCTGTCGGGCCTGGAAGGCTACGAGGGCGTGATGCACGGGGACGATCCCGAGCGCGCCGTGCGTGCCTACGCCTGGCAATTGGTCGAGGTGGTCCAGGGGCTGGAGCGCGACGCCCTGATCGAAAATCCGCAGCCAATCATCACGGCGTCCGGCTCGGCCTGGTACGACCTGATCGCCGATGTATTCCGCGAGGCGCGGCTGGGCGCGCAGTTCGTACCGGTGCTGCGTCCCGGCTGCTACGTGGTTCACGACCACGGCATCTATCGCCAGGCCCAGCGCGAGATCCTGGCAAGACAGCCACACATCGAGAACGGCTTGAAGCCGGCACTCGAGGTCTTCGCACAAGTGGTGTCACTGCCCGAGCCGGGGCTGGCCATCGTGGGACTGGGCAAGCGCGATATCGGCCACGATCAGTTGCCCGAGCCGCTGCGACGCTATCGGGAGGCCGATGACCGGGGGCGCTCGCTGTCAGTTGAGGGCTGGCGTGTGACCAAGCTGATGGACCAGCATGCCTTCGTCAGGCTGCCCGCCGACGAGGATGAGCTCGGCAATGGCAATGGGCGGGTACGAGTGGGCGATATCGTTGCCTTTGGCGCTTCCCACCCCTGCCTGACCTTCGACAAGTGGCGGCGGATCTGTCGCGTCGACGATCGACTCGAGGTGGTCGAAGTAATGGATACCTATTTCTAGGAGCCTGCCGCCTCACGCCTGGCCTTGAGACGTGCCAGTCGGTCGCCGAACAGGTAGGCGCCCAGTGCCACCAGGATGAGCAGGGCGCCCAGCAGCATGGAGGCTGACGGCTGTTCCTGGTTCAGCGCCATGCCCAGCCCGAGGGCCAGTATCGGCGTGATCAGGGTGACCAGGGCCACGGTGGCAGCCGGGAGCCGCGAGAGGATCAGGTAGTAGCAGATAAAGCCCAGCAATGAACCGAACAGGGCGAGATAGAGCACCGACCACAGGCCGCGGGTGGTGAGCGGCACCGCAAGGGGCTCGCCGCTGGCAAGCCACAGCACGAAGAAGCACGGCAGGCTGAGTGCCAGAGCGCCGAGGGTCTGCTCCAGGGGGCCTAGCCCGGCGGCAACGCGCTGAACGGCGATGCCGCTGCCGCTGAACAGCGTCACTGCCACCAGCATCAGTGCCAGCGCCAGGAACTGGTCCTGCCCCAGCGCCAGGCTGTCGGCGAACACCACCGCCAGGCCCACCACGCCCAGGGCACAGCCCAGCCAGTGCCAGCGCTTCAGCTTGGTGGCCCCTGGCAGCACCTGCAGGATGAGTCCGGAAATCAGCGGTGCCATGCCGAACATCACCGACATCAGCCCCGACGGCAGCGTCATGGAGGCGTGATAGCTCAACGCCATGGCGCCGAAGACACCGGGAACGGCGGCGGCATAGCTCGCCACGGCCCGGCGGTCCAGCCGAAGCCGCTCGCGGCGCAGGAACAGTACCACCGCCAGGCCCGCCAGCAGGGCGATCAGCATGCGGAGCAGTACGCTGCCGACCGGCGCGCCGGCTTCGGCGCTCCACTTGATGGTCAGTGGCGTGGTGGCCCACACCAGCACCACGATCAGGTAGGCGGCTCCGGTCGGCATGCAATCGTCCTTGCTGCTGCCCATGGGCAGGATAATGTTCGGATAGTAACCATTAGCACAAAAAACACCGCTGCGTCATACGGCGCAGCGGTGTTTTGGTCTGGCTGGGAGCCTGTCGGGCTCAATCCTGGAAGTTGGTCTCGGAGTAGAGCACGCGCACCTTCAGGGTGTGCTGAACCTGGCGCAGGGCTTCCAGTGCCTGGGGGCCGTAGGCCTTGTCCACGTCGATCACCACGTAGCCGACCTTTTCGTTGGTCTGGAGGTACTGGCCGGAGATGTTGATGTCGCTCTCGGAGAGGACGCGGTTGATCTCGGAGAGCACCCCCGGCACGTTTTCGTGGATATGCAGCACCCGGTGCTTGTCCGGGTGCGCTGGCAGGGCCACCTCGGGGAAGTTGACCGAGGTGACGGTGGTGCCGTTGTCGGAGTAGGTGATCAGCTTCTCGGAGACCTCGATGCCGATGTTCTCCTGGGCTTCCAGCGTGGAGCCGCCGACGTGCGGCGTGAGAATCACGTTGTCCAAGCCACGCAGGGGGCTGACGAACTCCTCGTCGTTGCCCTTGGGCTCCACCGGGAAGACGTCGATGGCGGCGCCGTAGAGCCGGCCCTCCTTCAGCGCCTCGGCCAGATCCTCGATTACCACCACACTGCCGCGGGAGGCGTTGATCAGGATGCCGCTGCGCTTCATCAGCGCCAGCTGCTCCCTGGCGATCATCCACTTGGTGGAGGGCAGTTCCGGCACGTGCAGGCTGACCACGTCGGCGCGGGCCAGCAGCTCTTCCAGGCTAGCCACCTGGTTGGCGTTACCCATGCCGAGCTTGGTCACCACATCGTAGAAGATGACGTTGAAGCCCAGCGATTCCGCCAGCACCGAGAGCTGGGCACCGATATTGCCGTAGCCGACGATACCCAGGGTCTTGCCACGGGCCTCATGGGAGTTCTTGGCGCTCTTCAGCCAGCCGCCCTGATGGGCATGGGCGTTCTTCTGGGGAATGCCGCGAAGCAGCATGATCGCCTCGGCCAGCACCAGCTCCGCCACCGAACGCGTGTTGGAGTAAGGCGCATTGAACACCGGGATGCCACGGATCAGCGCCGACGTCAGGTCGACCTGGTTGGTGCCGATGCAGAAACAGCCCACGGCCGCGAGCTTCTCGGCCGCCTCGAACACCCGCGAGTTGAGCTGGGTGCGCGAGCGAATGCCGATGAAATGAACGTCCCGAACCTTCTCGATCAGCGTCGCCTCGTCCAGCGAGGTCGCCACGTGCTCGATGTTGGTGTAACCGGCGTTCAGGAAATTGTCCACCGCGCTCTGGTGGACGCCCTCGAGCAGCAGGATTTTGATCTTGCTCTTGTCCAGGGACGTTTTGGCCATGGTCGAATCAACCCCTTCTTCGGTGCGAGCCGCATGCGGTGACGGGACCGCCGTGCCGCGACAGTAGTGAGCCTGAGGGCCTGCCGATCAGCGAGGGACAAGGGCAGTGGCAGGCTCGAAACAGGGCGCTTATGGTAGCACAACCGCTTCGGGCGAAGATGAAAACGCTGCGCTGCGAAGATGAATGGGCTGCAGGTTGTTGCGGGTGGCAGACGAACACCGGGGGAGAGCGTGTATACTGTGGCCCCTATAGATAGCGGTGACGGGCTGGGAATTTCCATGGCAGAGCGAGACAAGCAACCGTCGTCCGATACGGTGGCGAGCGAGGAGGCAAGCGCCGATTTCGCCACCACCGTCGAGCGACTGGAACAGTTGGTAGAGCGGCTGGAGTCCGGCGAGCTGTCGCTGGAGGGCTCGCTTGCTGCCTTCGAGCAGGGCGTGCACCTGACGCGCGACGCCCAGCGTCGCCTGGACGAGGCCGAACTGCGGGTGCGCACCCTGATCGAAGGTCCAGACGGTGGTGTCGATTTCGACAGCTTCAGTGCGCCTCCCGGGGAGGACGACGATCTTGAGCGCTGACGCCTTCGCGGTGCGCCTGGCCGCCGATCGTGCCCGGGTGGACGCCTACCTGGCGCGCGTCTTCGATGCGCGCCAGGCGCCCGCCCCCCGCCTGGAGGACGCCATGCGCCATGGGCTGCTGGTGGGTGGCAAGCGGCTGCGTCCGGTGCTGGTCTACCTGGCCGGCCGTGCGCTGGGTGCCGCCGACGCCGACCTGGACTCCTCGGCCGCCGCAGTGGAGCTGGTTCACGCCTACTCGCTGGTTCACGACGACCTGCCCGCCATGGACGACGACGACCTGCGCCGCGGCCAGCCTACGGTCCATCGCGCCTACGACGAGGCCACGGCGATACTGGCCGGCGATGCCCTGCAGACCCTCGCCTTCGAGGTGCTGGCCCGGGCCGCCCATCCGCGGCTGCCGGCACTGATGCTGACCCTGGCTCAGGCCGCCGGCCGTGATGGCATGGTGGGCGGACAGGCGCTGGACCTGGCGGCCGTTGGCGGCCACCCTGACGTCGAGGCCCTGGCCACCATGCACGCTCACAAGACCGGCGCGCTGATTCGTGCCGCGGTGCGCATGGGAGCGCTGACGGCGGTGGTCGAGAGCGACCCCAGGGTGGCGGCGCTGGAACACTATGCCCAAGCCCTTGGCCTGGCCTTCCAGATACATGACGACGTCCTCGATGTGACCGGTGATACCCGCACACTGGGCAAGGCCTCCGGCGCCGATGCGGCCCGCGACAAGCCCACCTACCCGGCACTGCTGGGGCTGGATGGCGCTCGGGCCCGGGCCTTGGAGCTGACCGAGGAGGCACTGGCGGCCCTGGCGCCGCTGGGTGCAGCGAGTGCACCGCTGGCCGAGCTGGCCCGCTACATGATCGAAAGAGACCACTGAGGAGGCGTTGAAAGCGGTGATTCAGCGATTCCCTGACAGACAGAAGCCTACATGAAGCTCTACGACGAAATTCCCGGCGAGCGCCCGGTGACACCGCTGCTCGACACGCTGGAAACACCGGCGGCGCTGCGGGCCATGAATGCCGCACAGCTGGCGCAACTCGCCGATGAGCTGCGGGCCTATCTGCTCTACAGCGTCGGGGTGTCCGGCGGCCACTTCGGCGCCGGCCTGGGGGTGGTGGAGCTTACCGTGGCGCTGCATCACGCCCTGGAGACGCCCCACGACCGGCTGGTATGGGACGTGGGGCATCAGGCGTACCCGCACAAGATCCTCACCGGCCGGCGCGAGGCGATGGCCACCATTCGCCAGTACGGTGGCCTGGCCGCGTTCCCGCGTCGTGCCGAGTCGAAGTACGACACCTTCGGCGTGGGCCACTCCAGCACTTCGATTTCGGCGGCGCTGGGCATGGCCCTGGCGGCTCGCACCCGGGGCGAGAAGCGGCGTGTCTGTGCGGTGATCGGCGATGGCGCCCTGACCGCCGGCATGGCCTTCGAGGCCCTGGCCCATGCCGGCCATGTGGACGCCAACATGCTGGTGGTACTCAACGACAACGAGATGTCCATCTCCGAGAACGTCGGTGGCATTGCCAGCTACCTGGCAGGGATTCTTTCCAGCAAGCCTTACCTGGTCATGCGCGAGGAGGGCAAGAAGGTGCTCTCGCACCTGCCGGGGGCGCTGGAGCTGGCGCGGCGCACCGAAGAGCACATGAAGGGCATGGTCAGCCCGGCCACGCTGTTCGAGGAGATGGGCTTCAACTATATCGGTCCCCTCGACGGCCACGACCTGCCCACCCTGGTCCAGACCCTGCGCAACATCCGTGACCTGGACGGCCCCCAGTTCCTCCACGTCAGGACCCGCAAGGGCCGCGGCTTCCTGCCCGCCGAGGCCGATCCCATCGGCTACCATGCCATCACCAAGCTGGAAAAGATCGAGCCGGGAAAAAACGGTGACGAGCCGGCCACTGCACCCGTTGCCCCCGCCAGGAAGGCGCCCAAGTATTGCAACGTCTTCGGCGACTGGCTGTGCGACATGGCGGCCGTGGACGAGCGGCTGATCGGAATTACCCCGGCGATGCGCGAAGGCTCCGACCTGATCCGCTTCTCGAAGGAGTACCCCGAGCGCTACTACGACGTGGCCATCGCCGAGCAGCACGCGGTGACGCTGGCCGCGGGCATGGCCTGCGAGGCGATGAAGCCAGTGGTGGCGATCTACTCAACCTTTCTGCAGCGCGGCTACGACCAGCTGATCCACGACGTGGCGGTGCAGGGGCTCGATGTCACCTTCGCCATCGACCGCGCCGGCCTGGTCGGCGAGGACGGCCCCACCCACCACGGCAGTATGGATCTCTCCTACCTGCGCTGCTTGCCGGGCCTGGTGGTTCTGGCTCCGGCCGACGAAGCCGAGTGTCGCGCCATGCTCAGCGCCGCCTATCACTACCCCGGCCCCGCCGCGGTGCGCTACCCACGCGGCAGCGGCCCCGGCGTGGCGATACCGGGGCATCTGGAGCCGCTGGAGATCGGCAAGGCGGAGCATCGTCGCGAGGCCAGTGGCGAAGGTGGCCGCGTCGCATTGCTGGCCTTTGGTAGTCTCAACGGCCCCGCGGCCACGGTAGCCGAAGCGCTGGACGCCACCCATATCAACATGCGCTCGATCAAGCCGCTGGACCGGGAGGCCATCCTGGCCGCCGCCGACGAGCACGACCTGCTGGTCACCCTCGAAGAGAACGTCGTGGCAGGCGGCGCCGGCAGCGCCGTCAACGAACTGCTGGCCGCCGAGGGGGTCCAGGTCGAAGTCCTCAACCTTGGCCTGCCCGACGCCTTCGTCGAGCATGGCAAGCCGGCAGAACTGCTCGCCGAGTGCGGGCTGGATGCACCGGGTCTTGAAGCGGCGATTCGTGCGCGACTGGGGTAATGTAGAGGCAATCGATAAGCGAAGCAACGCGTGTTTCCAACCGGCCATGAACCTGGGTTCATGGCCGGTTTTTTCATGTGGAGCTTTGGATTGCCCCCCTGCACCCCACGTCTTGACGGCTGCCATACCCACTTTCAGGTGTCGTCAGGTACGGCCGCGTGGCTGTCGCATGAAGGAAACCGCAGCTTCGACCGAGCGCATTGCGGAGTGATAGCGGCGTACATTGCTTATATTCACGTAAGCCATTTCCTACAACGTCTGTAAGCAAAGGTGTATGTCGTACTAACTGTTTCAAGGTGCCTTGACGATATCCGTCACGATACCTGCATGTTTCCGGTAGTTGGTGCTGTTTGTTCTATTTTCGTCCTTGTAAGTAACGCCCACGTAAACTTGCCTGTCGCCCATGGCGTCGTTTGGCACACCCCCGCTTCCTGTTTACCCTCTCGCGACATCAGCTACAGCGGCAAACGCTTCTTCGGCTCTGCCAGCCAGCCTTGGTCATCTCGCTACCGCGGATGGCCTCGACTTGGCCAGGCTCGGCTCGCGTAGCCCGTTCCTGGCTCGTTTGCCGGGCCAGTATCAAGACGCAGGACTTAATCGTTCCAAAAAACCAGCGGTTCGTCAGGGAGCTCCAGACAATGGCAAAGGAAGGGACCGTTGCGCCGAAAGAGCGCATCAATATCAAGTATGTACCGGCCACCGGCGACCAGCAGGCGGAAACAGAGCTACCGCTCAAGCTGCTGGTGGTAGGGGACTTCAAGGGTGGCGCGGAAGAGACGCCCATCGAGGAGCGCGACAAGGTCTCGGTGGACAAGAACAACTTCCAGTCGGTCATGCGCGAGGCGGGTCTTGGCCTGCAGGCTGCCGTGCCCAACCGCCTCGAAGAGGGCGAAGAGCCGACCGACCTGGCGGTGAACCTCTCTTTCAAGTCGTTGGAAGACTTCGCCCCGGACAGCGTGGCCCGGCAGGTGCCGGAGCTGCGCAAGCTGGTCGAGCTGCGAGAGGCGCTGGTTGCCCTCAAGGGACCGCTGGGCAATGTGCCGGCCTTCCGCGACCGGCTGCAGAGGCTGATGGAGAGCGACGAGGCGCGTCAGCAGCTGCTCTCGGAACTCGAGCTGCTCGAGACGAACAACAAGGGCGACGCCTGATTCCTGTCGGACCAGGTGCAGGCAGATCAGGTGCAGGCAGGCGATTCAACGCCAGGTAAAGGATTCGAGGCAACCCCCATGACCGATTCGGTACAAACCCAGGGCCAGGCCGCCGGGGCCCAGGCAGAAGACTCCCTTCTCGACCAGGTGATGGCGCAGACGCGCATGGCACCGGCCGACGAAGGCTACGACATCGCCAAGCAGGGTGTGGCGGCGTTCATCGCCGAGCTGCTGCAGAGCACCAGCGACGCGCCCCAGGTCAACAAGTCGGTGGTCGATCGCATGATCGTCGAGCTCGATCGCAAGATCGGCAGCCAGGTGGACGAGATCCTGCATGACCGGGGCTTCCAGGAGCTGGAATCGGCCTGGCGCGGCCTCAAGCTGCTGGTCGATCGCACCGACTTCCGCGAGAACATCAAGCTCGACGTGCTGCATGCCACCAAGGCCGAGCTGCTCGAGGACTTCGAGTTCGCCCCCGAGCTCAGCCAGAGCGGGCTCTACCAGCACGTCTACGCGGCGGAGTACGGCCAGTTCGGCGGCGAGCCGGTTGCCGGCATCATCGGCCATTACGACTTCTCGCCCTCGACGCCGGACATCAAACTGCTGCAGTTCACCGCCGCGGTGGGCGCCATGGCCCACGCCCCCTTCCTCTCTTCGGTGGCGCCAAGCTTCTTCGGTATCGACAGCTTCGAGGAGCTGCCCAATATCAAGGACTTCAAAGCGATCTTCGAAGGGCCGAAGTACGCCCGCTGGCGCAGCCTGCGCGAGTCCGAGGATGCCCGCTACCTGGGGCTGACCGCGCCGCGCTTCCTGCTGCGCATGCCCTACGACCCGGTCGAGAACCCGGTCAAGAGCTTCAATTACCGTGAAACGGTGAATGAGAACCACGAGCACTACCTTTGGGGCAACACCGCCTACCTGCTCGCCGAGCGCCTGACGGACAGCTTCGCCAAGTACCGCTGGTGCCCGAACATCATCGGCCCCCAGAGCGGCGGCGCCGTCGAGAACCTGCCGGTGCACTCCTATGAAGCGCTGGGCCAGCTGCAGGCCAAGATTCCCACCGAGGTGCTGGTCACCGATCGGCGTGAATTCGAGATGGCCGAAGAAGGTTTCATCTCGCTGACCATGCGCAAGGGCAGCGACAACGCCGCCTTCTTCTCCGCCAACTCGGTGCAGAAACCCAAGGTCTTCCCCAACACGGCCGAGGGCAAGGCTGCCGAGACCAATTTCAAGCTCGGCACCCAGCTGCCCTACATGTTCATCATCAATCGCCTGGCGCACTACATCAAGGTGCTGCAGCGCGAGCAGATCGGTTCATGGAAGGAGCGCCAGGACCTCGAGCGCGAGCTCAACGCCTGGATTCGCCAGTACGTCGCCGACCAGGAAAACCCGCCGGCCGAGGTGCGTAGCCGCCGGCCGCTGCGGGCCGCCTCGATCCAGGTCTCCGACGTCGAGGGCGATCCGGGCTGGTATCAGGTCTCCATGGCGGTGCGTCCGCACTTCAAGTACATGGGCGCTAATTTCGAGCTGTCGCTGGTGGGTCGCCTCGACAAGGAGTAAGGGAGTGTCGCTGCCATGAGCCTTTACCGTGGTGGCGTGCTCGGCAACCGGCTGTTCGAGCGCCTGGCGGCGACAGGGCAGCCGGTTGAGGCAGGGGGCGAGGCCAGCCTCGCCGACACCGTGGAGTCCATCAAGCGACATCTCGTCGATCTGCTCAACAGCCACCCGGGACACAGCGAATGTGCGCCTGAGCTGGGGCTGCTCGACTTCAATGACGCGACCATCGGTGTGCTCGACCTGGAGCTCAATATCCAGCGCGCCATTCGCCAGTGCATCGAACGCTTTGAGCCTCGAGTGCAGCGAGTGGAAGTGGAGTCGTTGCCCCATGGCGGCGACCCCCTGCAGCTGCGGTTCCAGGTTCACGCAACCCTGGATCTTGGCCGGGACAACGCCCAGACCACCATCGATCTGCTGCTGAACGACAAACGCTATCAGTGCCTGAACTGAGCACCTAAGCATCCAGGGAACGAGACTCGCATGCTGAATCGCTATTACCGGGACGAGCTCGACTTTCTGAAGTTGCAGGGGAAGGAGTTTGCCGAGGCCAATCCTGGCCTCAGCCGCTTCCTCTCCGAGCGCAGCACCGACCCTGACGTCGAGCGCCTGCTGGAAGGCTTTGCTTTCCTGACCGGACGCATGCGGGAGAAGGTCGAGGACGAATTCCCCGAGCTGACCCATTCGCTGATCAGCATGCTGTGGCCCAACTATCTGCGCCCGGTGCCGAGCATGACCGTCATGCAGTTCACCCCGAAGTGGCACGCCCTGAGTGCGTCCCAGTCCGTTGCGGCGGGGACCGCGGTGGGAAGCCGGCCGGTAGACGGTACGGCCTGTCGCTTTCGCACCTGCCACGAGGTGGCGCTCTATCCGCTGCAGCATGCCGGCGTCGAAGCGCGACACTCCCGCGAGGCTTCGGTCGTCGAGCTGAATCTCGACGTTCGCAGCGATCAGCCCCTCGATGCTCTGGGGATCGACACGCTGCGGCTCCACCTGGGAGGCAACGGCTACACGGCGCGCAGCCTCTACCTGTGGCTGAACCACTACCTGTCGCGTATCGAGCTGGAGATCGACGGCGAGCGTCGGCGCTTGCCGAACAGCCTGCTGCAGCCGGTGGGCTTCGCGCGGGAGGACGCTCTGCTGCCCTATCCGCGCAATGCCTACCAGGGCTATCGCATCCTGCAGGAGTATCTCTGTTTTCCCGAGGCCTTCCACTTCGTCGACCTGGGCTCGCTGGGGCGCCACCTGCCTTCCGTGCAGGCCCAGCGGCTGACGCTACGCTTCGTCTTTACGCGCACGCTGCCGGCGGATGCCAGGGTGCGAGACGAGCACCTGGCGCTCTACTGCACACCGGCCATCAACCTGTTCACCCACGATGCCGACCCCATCGACCTGAGCGGCGAGCGCAGCGAGTACCACATCCGTCCCAGCAGCCGTTCGCCGGCGAACTACGAGGTGTTCAGCGTCGACGCGGTGCATGGCTGGCTGGAGAACGACTCAGGCAAGGTGCGCGGCGAACCGCGTAACTATGTCCCCTTCGAGAGTTTTCAGCACCAGATCGAGCGGGACCGGGATCGCCAGGCGCTCTACTACCGGGTGCGGGTTCGCGACAGCCTGCGTGGCGATGGCTTTGATCACGATATCGCCTTCGTGCGTGGCGACGAGCGGGCGTGCCTGGGCATGCGCGAGACCATCTCGCTGCGGCTCACCTGCAGCAACCGCGAGCTACCCGAGAAGCTGACCGTGGGTGATGTCTGCGTCGAGACCGAGAACAGCCCCGTGTACGCCGACTTTCGCAATATCACCCGGCCGACGCCGGCGCTGCGTCCGACCCTCGACGGCAGCCTGATGTGGACCTTGATCTCCAACCTGTCGCTTAACTACCTGTCGCTGCTCGAGCGGGATGCGCTGTGTTCGGTATTGAGGGCCTACGACTTCCGTGCGCTGGTCGACCGCCAGGCGGAGCGGGTCTCCCAGAAGCGCCTGACGGGCATCGCCGATATCGAGACCCAATCCATCGACCGGCTTCAGCGCGGCCTGCCGGTGCGCGGGCTGCGTTCGGTCATGACCCTGGATCAGGAGGCCTTCGGCGACGAAGGCAGCCTCTATCTGTTCGGCAGCGTGCTGGCTAGGTTCTTCTCGCTCTACGCCAGCATCAACTCGTTCCATGAGCTGCATGTCATCAACCGACACAACCGTGAGCGTTACGCATGGACCTTACAGCCGGGCCAGCAGCCGCTGATGTAGCGCCGACTGCCCTGATCGAGGGGGCCCGGCGCTACGACTTCTTCCAGCTCGTCGAGCTGTTGCACCGCCACCATGAGGATGACCTCGAAGGTGGTGGCGGCGGTAGCGTGCCTGCCTTTGAACGGGTGCGTTACAGCGCCTCGGCGTCGCTGGGCTTCCCCGGCAGCGATGTCGTGGCGCTCGCACCCGGCGCCGACGGCGGCTACCGGCTGGAGGTCAGCTTCTTCGGGCTGCAGGGCTCCCAGTCGCCGCTGCCCGGCTACTATCTCGAGAGCCTGGCCCACAGCGCGGCCCATCACGAGGGCAGCGCCGGCGACTTCCTCGACTTCTTCAACCACCGGCTGCTGACCCTGGTGCATCGGGCCTGGCGCAAGTACCGCCACTACGTGCGCTATCAGGACCATGCCAGTGACGGCTTCTCCGCCGCCGTCTTCGCCCTGGTCGGCCTGGCCGACGCCGATTTGCGCGGCGAGACGCCGATCAACTGGAGCAAGATGCTGGCCTATGCCGGCCTTCTCGCGGGGCGTTCGCGCTCGCCCGAGGTGGTCTGCGGCATCGTCGGGCACTGCTTCGACCTCGACGAGGTGCATCTCGAGGAGTGGGTGCATCGCTGGGTGGTGATCCCCGAGGACCAGCGCAGCCGCTCGGGCCTCTCCGCCATGACCCTGGGCGAGGACATGATCGCCGGCGAGCGGGTCGCCGACATCGGCGGCAAGTTTGCCCTCTGCCTGAGGGGCTTGAGCCTCGCGCGCTTCCGCGACTTTCTGCCCGATGGCTGTGAGCACGCGCCGCTGCGAACGCTGGTGAACTTCGTGCTGCGCGAACCCCTGGCCTACGACCTGGAGCTCGAATTGTTGCCCAGTGCCGTCATGCCGATGCGTCTGGGCGAGGCCGGCAGCTGCCAGCTCGGCTGGACCACCTTCGTCAACCCCGAATCCGGCGATGCCTCCAGGCGCCGTCGGATACGCATACAGATGACAGGCTAACCGTCCATGCAAGCCTCCTACCCTCATGCCACCGAGCACCACGTCGCGGCTCACACCGCCATCACTCTGGTCGTGATCAACAGCGAGCGACTCGAGGGGCGCTCCACCAGCAGCCATGTCTTCCATGAGGCGGGCGGCACCCTGGGCAGCGCCGACAGCGACGACTGGCTGCTGCAGGACCATGCCGGACGCATTCGTCCCGGCCATGCCGAGATCCAGCGCCAGGACGGCCGCTTCTGCCTGGTCGACCGCAGCGGGCACACCTTCATCAACCACGCCACGCTGCCCCTCGGCCGCGACCGGCGGGTCGCCCTGCGCGACGGCGACGAGCTGAGGCTCGGCGAGTACCACCTGCGCGTTCACCTCGGCGACCGCCAGGCCGGCCTGCCAGGCGCCCAGCCGCTGACCGCGCTGATCGACGAGGAGCAGGAGGCGCTGCCGGGACAAGGCATGCCCCTGGTTCATTCCATGGCTCAGGGGAGCATAGCGGCGGCGCGACAGGACGACCCCATGGAGGCCCTTGGCGAGGTGACCCCCGGCGCCAGCCATCAGGACCCCATAACGGCGCTGAAGCACCCCGATGAGGAAACCATCGACTTTACCGATCCGCTGCTCGAGGAGCTGGAAGGGGCGGGCGCGAACGGGGCGAGTCATTACCCACAGGTCCGGCGTGGAAAGCCGTCGGGCAAGTCGACGATTCAAGCATACGAGGACAATAACGCGATGAGCAGGGACATGGATGAACGGTTGTTGAACGACCTGGAGCGCTCGGTAGGCGAGCAGCTCGAGGACCGCTGGCAGGAGTCCTCGCCGGCGGTGGCGGGGCACATGGGGGCGGATCCGCTGATGCGCGCCCTGGGAGCCAACCTGCGCTTCCACGACAGCGAGGAGCAGCAGGCGTTTCTCGCCGAGGCCGGCAACACCCTGCGGGCCGCCATCGAGGGGCTGCAGGCGCTGCATCAGGCCCAGGACGACAGCCGCTATCCGTTGCGCGATCGCCGCCTTCAGCCCATCGAGGACAACCCCCTGCGGCTGGGCCAGCCCTATGTCGACACCGTGGAGACGATGTTCTCCGCCCGGCGTAGCCCGGTGCACCTCTCGGCACCGGCCGCGGTGGCCGAATGCCTGGCCCACCAGGGCCAGCACCAGGCGGCGGTGGAGGAGGCCATCGGCCAGGCGCTGCAGTCGATTCTGGATGCCTTTGCACCCGATGCGCTGCTCAAGCGTTTCCACGCCTACCGCGGTGCCGGCAACCGCCTGGATGACGAAGGCGGCTGGGCCTGGGATATGTATCGCCACTACTACCAGGAGCTGAACTCCGGTCGCCAGCAGGGCTTCGCCAAGCTGTTCTGGGAGGTCTTCGAACAGGCCTATGACCAGTCGGTGCGCCGTCAGCAGCGGGAGGAAGCATGAGCACAATAATCACCAGCGCAAGAAAAGCGTCGACAAGACATTTGTGCGCAAGCAGTGCCGGATGGCGCGGGCCGCTTGCCTGGCTGGCCGTCGGCGTGCTGGCGCTCCTGCTCAGCGGCTGTGCCTCGACCCGTGAGGCCGCCGGCAAGACCTGGCAGGTCATGAAGGACCCGTCGATTCCGGTGGGCTATCCCGAAGCGCGCCTGTCCCGTGTCGACCTGGCCATGGTGGCCGAGCCCGACGTCAACCGCAATTTCGACGGCGAAGGCACCCCGCTGCGCTTTCAGATCCTTCAGTTGAAAGACGATTCGATGCTGATGGCCGCCGACCACTACCAGCTGCGCGATGACCTCGAGGATGCCCTGGGCACCAACTACCTGACCCATGACGACTTCACTCTGCTGCCCGGCCAGTGGAAGTTCTACGAGCCCTTCGAGGTCGACGAAGAGACGCGCTATATCGGCCTTATCGCCTTCTACAACACCCCGGATGAGGCCGAGTGGAAGAAGGTGGTCAAGGTCAACGCCGTCGGCGATGAATACCACCTGCTGGTGCATCTGCGCGCCGATGAAGCCGAGCTGAGGGATCAGGACTGATGGCGAGTCGCAACCGTGTGGTCTGGAGCGAAGGGCTGTTCATCAAGCCGCAGCATTTCCAGCAGCAGCAGCGCAGCCTGGAAGGGTTGATCGATGCCCGCCTGCGGGGCGTCAGCCACTATCTCTACGGCTTTCACCTGCTGGAACTCAACGCGGAGTTTCTCAGCTTCGGGCGTATCGCCATCAGCCGCGCCAGCGGAGTGATGCCGGATGGTACCGCCTTTCAGCTGCCCGACGACGACATCGAGCCGCAGCCGCTGGAGATCGACGACGCCGGCATTACCAACCAGGTCGTCTACCTGGGCCTGCCGCTGTCTACCGATGCAGTGGGCGAGGTGCGCTGGCCCGGCGACGACCTGCCGGCCCGTTACCGGCTCTTCCAGCGTGGCGTGCGCGACCTGCACTCCCGCGATGGCGACACCACCGAGCTCGATGTGGCGCGGGTCGCCCCCTGCCTGCTGCTGGAGCGTGACGACCGCAGCGCCTACGCCTGCCTGGCGGTGGCGCGCATCGTCGAGCGACGCCCCGACGGTAGCCTGGTGCTCGACGAGCAGTTCCTGCCGACCCTGCTCAACGTCCAGGCCGCTCCGATGTTGCAGCGCTTCGTCGGCGAGATGGCCGGCCTGATGCGCGAGCGTGCCCGCAACCTCGCCCAGCGACTCTCCACGCCGCACCAGACCGGCGTGGCCGACGTCTCCGACTTCATGCTGCTGCAGCTACTCAACCGCGCCCAGCCGCGGTTCCAGCACCTGGCGCGGCTGGGTCATCTGCACCCGGAGCGGCTCTTCGACACCATGCTCGAGACCGCCAGCGAGCTGGTCACCTTTACCGACGAATCGCGGCTGCCGCCGGAATACCCGGCCTATGACCACGACCACCCCGAGCGCGCTTTCCGCATGCTGATGCAGGGGCTTCGCCAGGCGCTTTCCACGGTACTGGAGCCGAGGGCGCTGGCAATCCAGCTGCAGTCGCGTCGCTACGGCCTGCTCGTCGCCCCGCTGTCGGATCCGGGGCTGCTCGAGGACGCCGACTTCATTCTCGCCGTGCGGGCCGACATGCCCCACGAGCGGCTACGCAAGCTGTTCCTGCAGCAGACCAAGGTGGCCAGCGTCGAGCGCATCCGCGACCTCATCAGCCTGCAGTTGCCGGGGGTGCCGCTGGAACCGCTGCCGGTGGCCCCGCGGGAACTGCCCTATCACGCCGGCTACAGCTACTTCCGGCTCGACCGCCAGAGCCAGGCCTGGCGCATGCTCGACGGTGCCAGTGGCTTTGCCTTCCACGTGGCGGGCGAGTTCCCCGGTTTGGAAATGCAGTTCTGGGCGATCAGGAGTTAAGCCATGCAAGATCTTGCTACGCAACTCGACATGGAATCCGGTGCCGTCTCGCGTTACTCACCCACGCGCCACGAGGACCGCATCAACGAGCGGGGACTGGAGCGGCTGATTCATAGCCACGCCGAACAGCTCGATGCCGACGAGGATTACTGGTTCCGCCTGCGGGGCCACAACCTCAATCCCCTGGTGGATGCCGCCAGTTCGCTACTGGGCATGGTGGTACGGGTTCGCCAGCTCGACAGCATGCACGACATCGAGCGGCTCTACCGGCAGGTAGTCGACGAGATCTCGGCAATCGAGATCGAGCTCACCGAACAGGGCTACGACCGTCCGACCCTGCTGGCCTTCCGCTACGTGCTCTGCTCCTTCATCGACGAGGCGGTCATGGGTACCGACTGGGGCCAGCAGAGCAAGTGGGCCGAGCACTCGCTGCTGACGCGCTTCCACAACGAGACCTGGGGCGGCGAGAAGGTCTTCTCGATCCTTGCCCGCCTGCAGCAGGAACCGCAGCGCTATCGCGACATGCTGGCCTTCATCTACCTGTGCCTGTGCCTGGGCTTCGAGGGCCGCTATCGGGTAATGACCCATGGTCGCGAGGAGTACGAGCACGTGGTCCGGGCCCTGGGCGACCAGCTCGCGGCCCTCGGCGATGCCCCCGACGACATGCTGACCTCACCCCTGGACAACGTGGTGCGGGGCCGCCGCCGCGGTGGGCGCGGCCTGCCGGTATGGGCGGTCTTCGCGCTATTCGGCGTGGCCATGGCAGGCGCCTACCTGGGCTTCTCCTGGTCCCTGGACCAGCAGGCATCCCAGGTCAGCATCCTTCTCGATCAGATATTCCGTTAGGAGAGACCATGCTCAGGGTAGAGCTTCCGGCGCTCATCGGCCGACTCAATGCCATCGCCCGCCAGGGGTTGGAACAGGCTGCGGTACTTTGTGCCGAACAGCAGGCCCCGGAGGTCACCGCCGGGCATCTGCTGCAGGCGCTGATCGACCAGCCGCTGTGTGACATGCGCTGCCTGCTGGAAGGGCAGGGCATCGATGCCCTCGAACTGCGTGCCCGGCTCGCCGACGAATCGCGCCCGCCCCGTGACCTCACGGTGGCCACGCCGAGCTTCTCGCCGCTGCTGGTGGAACTGCTTCAGGACGCCTGGCTGCTGGCGACCACGGAGTTTGCCCACGACTCGCTGCGTAGCGGCATGATCTTCACCGCGCTGCTGCACAACGTCGGCCGCTACCTCGGCCCCAGGAGCGCCGCGCTGCTGGCCGATATCAACCGCGAGAGCCTGCGCCGCGACTTCGAGCGGTTGACCCGCGATTCCGCCGAAGCCCCCCGGGCGGACGAGGGCGCCACCGGACACCCGAAGCCGGGTGCGGCCCAGGGCGACAGCGCCCTGGCCCGCTTCGCCACCTCGCTGACCGACCAGGCGCGGCGCGGCGAGCTCGACCCGGTGCTGTGCCGCGACCCGGAAATCGACCAGATGCTCGATATCCTCGGCCGCCGGCGCAAGAACAACCCCATCGTCATCGGCGACGCCGGAGTGGGCAAGAGTGCCGTGGTCGAAGGGCTCGCCGCGCGCATCGTCGCCGGGGAGGTGCCGGCGGCGCTGGCCGACGTCGAACTGCTGGCGCTGGATCTCGGCGCGCTGCAGGCCGGTGCCGCGGTCAAGGGCGAGTTCGAGAAGCGCCTCAAGGCGGTGATCGAGGAGGTCAAGGCGGCACCGAAGCCCATCCTGCTGTTCGTCGACGAGGCCCACACCCTGATCGGCGCCGGCAACCAGGAGGGCGGCGGTGATGCCGCCAACCTGCTCAAGCCGGCCCTGGCCCGGGGCGAACTGCGCACCATCGCCGCCACCACCTGGCGCGAGTACAAGAAGTACTTCGAGAAGGACCCGGCGCTGTCGCGGCGCTTCCAGCCGGTGTCGCTGTCCGAGCCCAGCGTGGAGCAGGCGCTGGTGATCCTGCGGGGCCTGCGTGACGTCTACGAGCGGGCCCACGGCGTGCTGGTCGGCGACAGCGGGCTGCGCGCTGCCGCCGAGCTGTCGGCCCGTTACCTGGCCGGCCGCAAGCTGCCGGACAAGGCCATCGACGTGCTCGATACCGCCTGCGCCCGGCTCTCCCAGGCGCTGGACACCCCGCCACGCCGGCTCAGCCATCTCAAGAGCGACCATCTGGCGACCCTTCGCGAGCGCGATCAGCTCGACCGCGAGACCCAGCTGGGGCGCCGCCCGGACGAAGCCTTGCTGGTGGAGCTCGACGAGCGCCTGACCCGTCTGGACGACGAGTTGGCTACGCTGGAGGCAGCCTGGCAGGCCCAGCGCGACTGCGTCGATGCCATCCTGTCGCTGCATGCGCAACTGCTCGACGACGAGACGGACGAGGCCGAGCATGGCGACCTGCGGGCGGCCCTGGTCGAGCAGGAAACCCGCCTGGCCGAGCTGCAGCAGGAGTTCGCACTGGTCAACGCCAGCGTCGAGGAGGCGCAGATCGCCCAGGTCATCGGCGACTGGACCGGCGTGCCGGTCGAGCGCATGACCAGCGACGAGCTGACCCGTCTCACCGAGCTGCCCGACTATCTGGGCCAACTGGTGCAGGGCCAGGATCTTGCCATCGAACGGGTTCACCGCCACCTGCTCACCGCCCGTGCCGACCTGCGCCGCCCCGGCCGTCCGCTGGGGGCCTTCCTGCTGGTCGGGCCCAGCGGCGTGGGCAAGACCGAGACCGTGGTGCAGATCGCCGAGCGGCTCTACGGCGGGCGCCAGTTCCTCACCACCATCAACATGTCCGAGTATCAGGAGAAGCACACCGTTTCGCGGCTGATCGGCTCACCGCCTGGCTATGTCGGCTTCGGCGAGGGCGGCCTGTTGACCGAGGCGATTCGCCAGCGCCCCTACTCGGTGGTGCTGCTCGACGAAGTGGAAAAGGCCCACCCGGACGTGCTCAACCTCTTCTACCAGGCCTTCGACAAGGGCGAGCTGGCCGACGGGGAAGGGCGCCTGATCGACTGCAAGAACGTGGTGTTCTTCCTCACCTCGAACCTGGGCTACGAGGCCATCGTCGCCCACGCCGACGCTCCCGCCGAGCTGGACGACGCGCTCTACCCGGTGCTGGCCGGCTTCTTCAAGCCGGCGCTGCTGGCGCGCATGGAGGTGGTGCCCTACTTCCCGCTGGGCGCCGACACCCTGCGCGATATCGTGGTGGCCAAGCTCGACACCCTGGGGCGGCGCATTCGCGAGCGTCATCGCCAGGCCGAGGTGGTCCTCGACCCTGCCCTGGCCGAGGCGATCTGCCTGCGCGCCACCCGCAGCGAGAACGGTGCGCGGATGCTCGAGTCGGTGATCGACGGCGAGCTGTTGCCGCCGGTCTCCCGGGCACTGCTCGACCGCATGGCGCGTCGTGAGGCGGTGACCCGGGTCGCCCTGGGCGTCGATGCCGACAGCGGCGCCTTTACCGCGGAGGTGGAGTAAGGGCATGGGCGCAAGGGCGATCGACACCTGCCAGGCCATGGCGGGCCAGCCGGTGGGGCCGGGCCTCGTCGGCATGGCCAGGGCACTGGCGCTGGTCGAAAGCGCATCGCCCGTCGAATTGCGCGAACGCGGCTGCGCCATCCTGGTTTCCTGCCAGGGGCTGGCCTGGGCGGAATGCCTTTACCTGGATGGCAGCGGGCGCTGGCTGGGCAGCGACCGGGCCGATGCCCGCCTGGCCTGTGACGACTTCCGCCATCCCTATGCCCACGCCATCCGCCAGGGCAAGCCGCTGCGGCTGGGGCTGGCGGAGGCGCGCTCTCGGCTCGACCATCCGGACTTTCAGGCCCAGGTGAGCGCCCTGCCCGGCGTCCTGCAGCTCGACGTTCGTCCGCTGCGCGCTCTGGACGGAGAGCGGGAGTGGCTCGGCACTCTGGCCGTGGCGGGGGAGCCGTCCGTGCTGGCAGGGCTCGGCGAGGACCCCGAGTTCGTCGCCTTCGAATCGCTGCTGTGCCGGCTATGGGCCGGCCTGTCGCGACACCAGGGCGAACGTCACCGGGAGGCACGACTACGCCAGTCCCTGGCCCAGCTCAACGATGGGGCGCGTCGCCAGGCCCTGGCCGAGCGGCTGGCGGAAGACCTGCTGGGCGCCTCACCGGCCATGCAGACGCTGCGCAGCCAGGTCATCCGCGCCGCCGAGACCGGCCTGGCCGTGCTGCTTCAGGGCGAGACCGGTACCGGCAAGGACCGCGTGGCCCGGGCGATCCACCGGTTCTCCGCCCGGGCGGATGGCCCCTTCATGGCGATCAACTGCGCGGCGATACCCGAGGCGCTGCTGGAGTCGGAGCTGTTTGGCCACGCCAAGGGCGCCTTCTCCGGCGCCGATCAGGCCCGTGAAGGGCTGATCAGCCAGGCCGATGGCGGCACCCTGTTTCTCGATGAGATCGGCGACATGCCGCTGCCGCTGCAGGCCAAGCTGCTGCGGGTGCTGGAAAGCGGCCGCTATCGACCCTTGGGTGCCAGCGAGGAGCGCCATGCCGACCTGCGCCTGGTGGCGGCGACCCACCAGCCGCTGAGGGAGCGTATCCGCGACCAGTGCTTCCGTGCCGACCTTTACTACCGACTGGGGCAGTTCCCGCTGAGCCTGCCGACGCTGCGGGAGCGGCGCGAAGACATCGCCCAGCTTGCCGAAGCCTTCGCGGTCGACTTCTGCTCGCGGGAAGGACGCGACGAACTCGGCATCACCCCGGCGGCTCTGCGCCAGCTGCGCGAGCGTGACTACCCCGGCAACGTCCGGGAACTGAAGAACCTGATCGACTATGCCTGCGCCATGACTCGGCCAGGAGACGATATCGAACCCATGGCCCTCCCCGGGCTGACGGAAGCGGAAGATTCCGACCGGCAGGAGGGCACGGAGGGCAGCGGCGGCCAGTCGGTCGAGAGCGCGAGCCAGGTCCACGACCTGCGCCGTGCCCTGCGCGACTACGAGGCGGACCTGATCCGCCAGCGCCTGCTGCTGTTCGGCGGCAATCGCGCCCTGGCCGCCGAGAGCCTCGGCCTGCCCAAGCGGACCCTGGCACACAAGTGCCGACAGTTGGAACTGGATGCCAAATGATAATGAGCGTGATGATTCGCCCGGCGCTGTACCTGAGCCTGTGTCTAGGATTGGCGCTGCTCCACAGCACTGCAGCACTGGGGGCTGCGGACCCCGAGGCGCTGCTGGAGAGCGCCCACGACTGCGCAGCGCTGGATTCGCGGCTGGACAGGCTGGGCTGCTACGACGCCCTGTTCCTGGCCATCGATGCCACCTCGGCCAGCGACGACCCGCGGCCGGCGCTGTGGCAAGCAATCAACGACCAGGAGGCCGGGCGCAACGGCGATGAGATGGGATTCCTGGTCAGCGAGTCGCAGGGTGACGTGTTGATGAGCGCACCGGCGCTGGGCGCCATGCCACCGCGTCCGCAGCTGGTCATCGCCTGCGAGAAGTCGATCACCCGCTTTCAGCTGCACCTGCCGACGGCGCTGAACGAGCCGAGGACGGCGCTGCGCCTGAGGGCCGGCGGACGGGAACAGCAGCAGGAGTGGCGGGTGCGTGACGGCGGCTACGTGGTCAGCGGCGGGCGCGGGCTGCCGGCCATTGCCACCCTGCGCCAGCTGCTCGACGCCGATGAGCTGGTGCTGGGCAGCGACCTCGACGTGCTGGATGGGCTTCGCTTCGACCTTTCGGGGCTGCGCCAGCACATCCAACCCCTGCGCGATGCCTGTCGCTGGTGAGGTGGTGATGCGAATCGTCAACGAGACACAGCTGACGGAACTGCTGGCCACGCTCCCCCCGGAGGGTGTCGGCAGGCCCCTCGACGAAAGCGGCGACTACGCCTGGCTCGACGAGGAGATGATGAAGATCGGCTCGCTGCAGCACGGCGAGGTCGATTGGGAAGGTGCCGAGACCCGTGCGGTTCGGCTGCTGAGCACCACGGGCAAGGATCTCAAGGTGCTCGGCCACCTGCTGCACTGCCTGCAGCGTGGCGGCGACGGCGTTCGCTTCGCCCTCTCGCTTCACCTGCTGTCCGGCAGCCTGGAGCAGTGGTGGGACAAGGCCTACCCCTTCCAGGGCCCCCGGGGGGCGAAGCTGCGGCCGAGGCTGTTTGCCCAGTTCACCCAGCGGGCCGCCAAGCTGGCCGAAGCCCTCGACTTCAGCAACGCGGAGGAGGAGCACCAGGCCTGCCAGGCCGCCCTCGACACCCTGCTGGCCGTGGCGCGGGACCAGGGTCTCCCGGATGACGCCCTGGTCGAGCTGCGCCACCAGCTGCAACAGGCCCAGCCGCGTCAGGCATCGGCGGCACAGGCCGGTGCCGGCCCTGGCGGTGGTTCCGCGGCTGCGTCGACTGGCAACGGCGGTAACGGTGCCTCGGCCCCGGCGGCGAAGATGCCTGAAATGCGCCTGGAAGCCGGCAACGAGCGGGTCAATCGCCAGGCGCTGCTGAAGATGGCGGACTTTCTCAACGAGCAGTCGCCGGGGGAGGCACTGACCTATCGGCTTCGTCGCCATGCGGTCTGGGGTGCCATCCAGGCGCTGCCGGCCTCCCGCGACGGCGGACGCACCGAGCTGGCGCCGGTGGCCGCCGATCGCGCGGCGGACTATCGCGAGGCGCTCTCCCGCGGCGGAGACAACGCCTTGTGGCAGCGCATCGAGAACAGCCTGGCGGTCAGCCCCTACTGGCTGGAGGGGCACCGCATGAGCGCCACCCTGGCCGAGCGGCTGGGCCATTCGCGCTGCGGCGAGGCGATCCGCGACGAGGCGGCGCGCTTCGTCGCGCGGCTGCCCGGCCTGGAAGCGCTGAGCTTCAACGACGGCACCCCCTTCGTCGATGAAGAGACGCTGCGCTGGCTGCAGAGCGTGCCCGGCGGTGGGGGCGCGCCTGCCCAGGGCGATGGCAGCGGTGACCCCTGGCAGGCCGGGCTGGAGCAGGCCCGGGAGTGCCTCGCCGTGGAGGGGCTGGAAGCGGCCCTGACGATTCTCGACCAGGGCCTGGCCCAGGCACATTCCCCGCGCGAGACCGCCTACTGGCGGCTGGCCAGCGCCGACCTGCTGCGCGAGGCCGGCCTGGCATCGCTGGCCGACCACCACTATCGGGCGGTGCAACAGTCGGTGGTGGGTATCGGCCTGGACGAGTGGGAGCCGGGCCTGCTCAAGCGGCTCGAGGCTTCACCATGACTATCACAATGACGATCACCATGCTCCTGCAGACCGAAACGAATGGCATCCGGCCAATGAACAACGACGACACACGACACAACATCACCGACAGGGACGAGGGCCAAGGCTCATGTGGAAAGGTTTGAAGTCAGGGCTGAGCCGCTGGGTACCCGGCGCCTCACGCGCCCAAAGCAATCTCAATCGCGCCAAGGGGCATGGCAACAAGGCCCAGGGTATCGGCAAGAAGGCGAGCAAGCTGACCGCGGTGCTGTGGTGCCTGGTGTTGGCGGCGCTGGTCGCGGCGATCTGGTGGCTCGGGCCGATGTGGGAGGTGCGTGGCAGCTACCCACTGGGGCCCTGGCTCAATCGCCTGCTGGCCACGCTGGCGCTGGCCACCCTGGTGGCGCTGGTGTGGGGCATCCGCCTGGCCCGGCGCCTGCGCGATATGGACGAGGAGCGCCGCCATGCCGAGCGCCTGCAGTTCGATCCGGCCCAGATGCAGGTCGAACAGCAGGAGGAGAACCTCAACGCCACCCTGAACGAGCTGATCGATAACCTGGGCTCCGGTCCGGGTGCACGCTACAAGCTGCCCTGGTACCTCGTCATGGGGGTCGAGAACGCCGGCAAGACCAGCCTGATCAACCGCTCCGGCCAGAACTTCGCCCTGACCCACGTGATGAAGGCATCCGGCCAGGGCAAGAAGGGGCAGTTCGGCTTCGACTGGTGGATCGGCGACAAGGCCGTGCTGATCGATCCGGACGGCGAGCTGCTGACCCAGGGCGCCATGGAGGGCGGCGAACCCCAGGAGCTGGAGAGCCGCCTGTGGGATCACTTCACCGGCTGGCTGGAGCGCAACCGCTCCCAGCGTCCCCTCGACGGTGTCGTGCTGGTGCTCGACCTGGCCCGGCTGAGCGACGCCAAGGTGGCGGTGCGCAAGGCCTATGCCTCGCTGCTGCGCGCCCGCCTGCGCGAACTGATGGAGCGTCACGGCGCCCGACTGCCGGTCTATGTCACCTTCAGCAAGATGGATTTGCTCCACGGTTTCGACGACTTCTTCCGCCACTATTCACGGGCGGCGCGCCGTGCGCCGCTGGGCTTCACCTTCAGTGCCGACAGCCTCGAGAGGCCCGGCCAATGGGAGGCGGAGTTCGCCACCGCCTACGACGAGATGCTCGAGCGGCTCAATCGCAGCCTGCCCTCGCTGCTCGCCGAATGCCGCGACCGGGAAGAGCGCGAGTCCGTATTCCGCTTCGTGCGCCAGCTTGCCGGCCTGCGCGACGTGCTGCTCGGCTTCCTCTGCGAGGCGCTCTCCAGCGACCGCTTCTCCACCGCCGCCATGGTTCGGGGCACCTACTTCACCTCGGTCTATCAGCAGGGGGTGCCCGAAGACCCCTTCGTCGATGCCGCCGCCCGCCGCTACGGCATGGCCGAAAGCATCCAGCCGGCCCACCGGGCGGCCCGCAGTGCGCTCTACTTCACCGAGGAGCTGTTCGACAAGGTGATCTATCCCGAGGCGGGCCTGGCCGGCGACAACGCCCGGGCCGCGCGTCGCCGGCGTCGCGTGCGTCGCACCAGCGTCGTCGCCTGCCTGCTGGGGGCCGCCGTCCTGCTCGGTGGCTGGAGCCACTTCTACCAGAAGAACAGCACCGCCCTGGCCGCCGTGGAGGAGAAGGCCCAGGACTTCCTGGCCTCCAAGCCCGATGAGCTGCAGGGCGACGACCCCACCGGCTATGCCTTCCTGGATCCGCTGGATCGGCTGCGTGGCGCCACCCTGGCCTTCGGCGACTACCGCGACCAGCTGCCGTGGCTGGCCGACATGGGCCTCTATCAGGGCCAGCCCGTGGGTCGCGAGGTGGAAAGCGCCTACCTGGCGATGCTCTCCTATCATTTCCTGCCCTCGCTGATGGTCGGCATCATGGATGACATGAACCGTGCCGAGGAGGGCAGCAACGAGAAGCTGGCGCTGCTGCGCGTGTTGCGCATGATGTCGGATGCCAGCGGCCGCCAGCCTGAGCGGGTCCATGACTTCATGGCCCGGCGCTGGCAGCGTGAATTCGCCCAACGCGGCAGCGTCCAGGAGCGCTTGCTCGATCACCTCGACTACGCCATGACCCACACCGACCTGGAAGGCAGTGTGGCCGCCGGCGACCGTAATGCCGAGCTGGCCATGACGCCGCTGCGTGGCAGCCTGCAGGCCGCCCAGGAGGAACTCTCACGTCAGCCCATGGACGAGCGGGTCTATGCCACCCTCAAGGCGGGCAGCGATCGCCGCAGCGGGGCGGTGCTGGACCTGCGCCAGGGCGTGGGACCCGCCTTCAGCGCCGTGTTCATGGCTCGCGATGACGAGGACGAGAGGCTGCGCCTGCCCACCCTGGTGACCCGCGACGGCTTCGAGGGCTACTTCCTCAAGGAAGTCGAGCAGGCCACCGAGCTGGCGCTGATCGATCTCTGGGTGCTGGGCCGGCGTGACGACATCACCTTCAGTGAGGCCGACCAGCGTCAGCTGCGCGACGCCCTTCACGAGCGCTATGTCAGCGACTACCACGTGACCTGGCGGCAGGTGCTGGATGACGTCTTCCTGGTGCCGATCCCCGATATCGACCAGGCCGTCGTGGTGGCGGATACCCTGCTGGGGGCCAGCCGGCCGCTGGATCGCCTGCTGGGCGAGGTCGCCAACCACACCCGCCTCTATCCCGAGCTGCCGGTCGATGACGAAGCGGCCCGCCAGGCGCTGGAGCGTTCGCCCCGTTATCGCCTGGCCGGTGACATCGAGCGTAACTTCACCGAACTCAATGGGCTGCTGGATGCGCGAGGCAACAACCCCTCGGATATCGCCGAGATCAAGACCGCCATTGCCGAGCTGCGCGACTACCTGCGTCATGTGCAGGGCGCCAGCGACCCGGGGCGTGCCGCCTTCGTCAGCGCCCGTGACCGCCTGGCACTGCGCGGTGGCGACCCCATCCACAACCTGAAGCGTATCGCCGAGAACACCCCGGCGCCGGTGGACCGCATGCTCGAGAGCCTGGCCGACCAGAGCTGGCAGCTGCTGATGGCCAGCGCCATCCGCCATCTCGAGCACCAGTGGCTCGACGATGTGGTCACGCCCTACAAGAACCGTCTGGCCGGGCGCTACCCGCTGGTGGCCGGTGCCTCGCGGGACGTGGCCCTGACCGACTTCGAGGCCTTCTTCGGCCCGGGCGGCACCCTCGACAGCTTCTACCAGGACAATCTGCGACCCTTCATCGAGGAAGCTCCGGAACAGCTGCTCGACGCCGACGGCAACTCGCTGCTACGGGGTAGCGTGTTCACGGCGTTCCAGCGCGCCGAGCAGATTCGCGAGGCCTATTTCGGCCGCGACGGCGTGCTCGACGTGGAATTCTCCCTCGAACCGGTCAGCCTCAGCCCCGACAAGCGGCGCGGCGTGATCAGCGTCGACGGTCAGCTGATCGAATACGCCCACAGCGCCAGCCACCGGGTCTCGATGATCTGGCCCAACACCCTGCGGGGCGGCACCGAAAGCCGGGTCACCCTGGTGCCGAGTCAGGTCAATCGCTCGCCGCGCAGCATGTCCCGCGACGGCGCCTGGGCCTGGTTCCGGCTGCTCGATGAGGCCGAGATCACCAGTGCCGGCGAACGCGACCTGGAGCTGCGCTTCAGCGTCGACGGCGGCACCATCCGCTATCGCCTCAGCGCCAACGGCTCACGCAATCCCTTCACCCGGCCGCTGGCCGCCGGCTTCCAACTGCCCACCGCACTCTATGCCGAGGGAGGCCTGAATGCTGACGATGTTTAAGCGGTTGTTTTCCGGAGGGCGCGAGGCGGCCAAGGCCGACCCCGCGCCAACGGACAGCGCCATGGCCGGGCTGGAAACGGCTCAGGTAGAGGACATCGAACGCTTTCTGTACGCGGCACGCCGCGCCGATGCCCAGGGGCACTCCCCCTGGGTGCTGCGCGACGAGGCCCGCCTGGAAACCCTGCGGCGCGCGCTGGAATTCACCGCGCACCGGGGGCTGTGGCTGCAGCGCGATGGCAGCCACGTGGCCCACTGGCAGGGCCGGCTGCTGGTATTGCGCCACGGCGAAGGGCCGCCGCTGGGCATGCTGCTGGCCTGCCGGCCGGATGACGAAGCCGCCTGGCAGCTGCGCTTCTTCTTCATCGAGCCGGAGTGGCAGGGCAGCGGCCACGGTGCCCGCCTGCTGCTGGCGGCGAGGCGCACCCTCAGCGGCACCCCACTGCAGTCACGCCTGCCGGTGGCCTGCGAGGCGGCGATTCGCAGCCTGGAAAATGCCGGCTTCAAGCGCATGCACGTGGATGCATCGAAGGTGGCCAGCTTCGAGGCGCCGGCCGAGTGGGACTGAGTCCCGCGAACCCAATAGAGGAGAACGACAGATGGGACGCAAGCTCGTACTCGTGGGAGACATCGGTACCGATCACGATGGCTTCCCGCCGACGCCGGTCATCGCCGGCAGCCCGACCGTGATGGTGGACGGCAAGCCGGTAGCGCGCCTGGGCGACCCCCTGGCCCCCCACAGCAAGCCCAATCACTCCTCGCACCCGCGGGCCATTGCCGAGGGCTCGGGCACCATCCTGGTCGACGGCAAGCCGGCGGCGCTCACCGGCCATGCCGTGAGCTGCGGCGGGGTGGTGATCGGCAGCGCAACCGGCGAGGGCAGCTGACATGGCCAACCAGACCGGTCTTCAGTTCACACTTGCCCTCGCCGGGGCCGACGATATCGACCTGGCCGTGGTCGACTTCACGCTGACCGAGGCGCTCTCCCAGCCCTTCCATCTGGCGGTCAACCTCGCCAGCCGCGACCCGGATCTCGCCCCCGAGGCCTTCCTCGACCGCGAGCTGAGCCTGACGATCTGGCAGGACGGCGAGGTCCTGCGCCGGGTCCACGGCATCGCCACCGCCTTCGGCCGCGGCGACCGCGGCCATCGCCGCACCTTCTATTCGCTGACCCTCCAGCCGGCACTGTGGCGCCTCTCGCTGCGTCACAACTCGCGCATCTTCCAGAACGTCTCGCCGCTGACCATCATCAATACCCTGTGCGACGAGCGCGGCATCACCGACGTGGCCTTCGCCGCCACCCGCGAACCCGCCGAGCGCGAATACTGCGTGCAGTACCGCGAGACCGACCTGGCCTTTATCCAGCGCCTGGCCGCCGAGGAGGGGTTGTTCTACTTTCACGAGTTCTTCGAAACAGGCGAAGACAGTCCTGGCGGCGTCCACCGCCTGGTCTTCGCCGACGACCCCCAGGTGCTGGCCAGCCTGGGCGAGCGCACCTATCACGGCCGCGCCGGCGGCACGCCGCCGCTGCGCCATGTGCGCAAGCTCAAGCAGGTCTCTCGGGTCCGCCCCGCCTCGGCCATGCTCAAGGACTACTCCTTCAAGCAGCCGGCATACGCGCAACTCCATGAGGATATGGCCGAAGGGCTGGAGGAGCATGCGCAACGGGACGACTACGAACATTACGACTACCCCGGCCGCTACAAGGCCGACGCCTCCGGCGAGGCCTTCACCCGCATCCGCCTGGAACACCTGCGCCACGATGCGCTGACCGCCGAGGCCGAGAGCGACCTGCCCGAACTCGCCCCCGGCAACCGCTTTGTACTCACCGACCACGACGCCGAGCGCCTCAACCGCGACTGGCAGGTGGTCTCGGTGGTGCATCACGGCAGGCAGCCCCAGGCGCTGCAAGAAGATGCCATGGGCGTGACCGCCAGCGACCGCCAGGGCATCGGCGGCAACGACAGCACCCGCTACCACAACGAGCTGCTGCTCACCCCCGCCGACACCGCCTGGCGCCCGGAGCCCAATCCCAAGCCGAGAGTCGACGGCCCCCAGGTCGCCTTCGTGGTCGGTCCCGAGGGTGAGGAGATCCACTGTGACGAGCACGGCCGGGTCAAGGTGCAGTTCCCCTGGGACCGCTACGCCGAGCCCGATACCGCCGGGGCTGGCGGCGAAGCCGCTGTAAACGGAGCCAGTGCCTGGCTGAGAGTGAGCCAGGGCTGGGCCGGTGGCGGCTACGGCAGCATCGCGATTCCCAGGATCGGGCACGAGGTCATCGTCTCCTTCCTCGAAGGCGATCCGGATCAGCCGCTGATCACCGGGCGCACCTACCACGCGGTGAACACCCCGCCCTACGCCCTGCCCGAGCACAAGACCCGCACCGTGCTGCGTACCCAGAGCCACAAGGGCGACGGCTTCAACGAACTGCGCTTCGAGGACGAAGCCGAGCGGGAACAGATCTGGCTGCACGCCCAGAAGGACCTGGAGCTGCTGACCAACAACGACCGCACCGAGGAGATCGGCAACGACAGCTTCCTCACCGTGCACAACGACCGCATCGGCGAGGTCCACGCCGATGACCACCTGACGGTACACGGCCAGCGGCACACCCAAATCGACGGCGACGACCACCTGATCGTCGATGCCAGCCGCCACGAGAAGATCGGCCGTGCTCAGCTGGTCGAGGCCGGCCAGGAGATCCACCACAAGGCGGGCATGAAGGTCGTGATCGAAGCCGGCGCCGAGATCACCCTCAAGGCCGGCGGCAGCTTCATCAAGCTCGACCCCAGCGGCGTGACCATCGTCGGTGCCAGCGTGAAGATCAACTCCGGCGGCAGCCCAGGCTCCGGCTCCGGCCAGGCGGCCCAGGCGCCGGCGTTGCCGAGGGAGGCAACGGGTGAGTCGCATGAGGATGTCACCATGGGGCCGGTTTTCGGTAAGCGCCTCGATCAGGCCATGGCGGAGGATATCCCGATGATCGAGCGCTGCCAGATGCAGCGTGACGGAAGCTGCCCCCTGTCCGACTGTCCCTGCAGGGGTAGTGCATTGTCATGAAAGTGATCCGCGCCGATTCATTGTCCGCGCTGCTCAGGAATGAGAGCCGCCACTTGAGTCACTGGCTGGTACTCGAAGAGACCGGCGAGACCCTGACGTCTCTGTACAGGCAGGTGCCGAAACTCGAATACGAATGGCTGTTTCTGGAAACGCCATATTCCGACTTCCTGAAAAGAAGCCCGGTGGTATTGCGCGTAAGCGATGCGATAGGGGACCTGTTTCAGGCATTCTCCCAGGATCCGAGAAAGGGCATTTCTCCGGGTATCGTCGTTGCCAGCCAAGCCCCGGAAGGTGAGATGCTGGCGCATCTGCGCCGCTGTTTGAGCGTTGCCTTTTACGGTGATCGCAAAGGCATGTTGCGGTACTACCATCCCGACGTTGCGGCAGTGCTCTTTGCTGCTCCCGAACATGTCAGCCAGGCCTGGTTCGGTCCTATTGAGCGCTGGATATGGCATGGAGAAGCGCATCCGCGAAACTCCACGGCTGGTGCATGGCATGCGCTATGTGCCGATGAGGGCGAGACAGTGCTTCACGGGGAGCCAGCTCACGCCGCAAAAACGCCGGCAGGGGCGGAACCAACGCTTGCCCTTTCCAGCGGGCAGGAAGCCTCGCTCGAGCGTTATATCCGTGTGATGAGAGCCTGGAAGGATTTTCACCAGCCGGGCGAGAGTCTCGAGGATCCGGAAGCCTATCGTCGTTTTCTTGCAAGCGCTCGACTCGAACAGGCGTTGGGCCAGAAAAGCGACCCGTCTGTTGGTCTTGAAGAGCCTATGCAATCCCCCAGTCAATGGAGTGCCACATGAGCCAGGAATTGAGCCAGCACAAGGCGTGTGAAGAACCCAAGCTCTTCATTCAGGTCATGGGCAAGGAGCATCCCGAGGGCCACCGCTTCGTCTTCTACGACCTGGAAGACCAGCAGGAGCAGGCAGCCCTTGCCGAGGCGGTCGAGGAAGAGGATTTGCCGGAGCCGCTGAGCCGCATTCATGGCTGGGCCTGGGAAGGGCAGCCGCGTCGTAATGTCTGGCTGGAAATCGCCAGTGAAGAAGGCGAGCCGATACGGGTGCCCCTGTTCGGCAACGTAGGCGTCACGCCGTGGCAAGAGCATGAGCGGAATACCGTTCATCAACATTACGTCGTGCAGCCCGTCATACCGTTGGCCCTGTGGCAATCGCTGCTGGACGATGCTGTCCACGCCTTGCCGTGTCGCCCCGGTTACCTGTACATCCACTATCGGGGCGCCATATGGCGAGAGATCGAGGTAGGCATCTCCGAATCGGGTGAGTGGCAGTTCCGCGATGTCGATCTAGCTCAGCACCGTAGCGATGCCGATGGTTATGTCGATGACCGCCGTACTGCCATCGGCCAGCCGCTGACGGAACTATGGCTGCCGGCACGCCGTGAAATGAACTGGTTGAACCGCGAGGTCAAGGTCGCGTTCTCGGACGTTCAATGGTCGGCTGCCAGGCTGAATCACCTGGAAGCCAATCCAACGGCGCTCAACCAGCGCTTCCAGTCCGTCTCCTTGCGCAGTTCGTCCGAGCGCGTGGTGAGTGGGCGGCTTCTGGCGGCCGAGCAGTTGGCTCCGCAGCGCGAACGAAGCGCCGGCCTCGAAACCCAGCTCGCACACCCGCCACTCTGGACCGAGGACCTGTCGGGTAGCGTCGTATCTTCGCGCTACCAGCAGGCTTTGAGCGAGCAGCAGCGCTTCGATGGCGGTGGGTCGGATGCGGTGAATGGTGCCTGGAACGAGGCCAACAGAGACGACTCGCCCTTGAAGCGGGAGGTCGGCCTGCGCGCGGCCGCGGCTGAAGCGGTATGTCAGGCAAACCGCAGTGCGCCCGACATGGCGCAGGCTGAAGAGGCCAGCGAGCCACCGGTTTGGCAGGAACTGCCCGAAGGCAGCGACATCATGGAGGACGCACGGCAGCGGGAGATACCGGGGCTCGTCCTCAATGATCCCTTGTTCGAACTGCGCCACGCCCTGAGCCAGACACAACTGGCGCAGAACTATCTGACGCTGCTGCTCGAGCGCTGTGCTTCCCGGCCACACTTTCGCAGCGCCGTCATGATACAAAAGCGCGTCATGCCCGAGCGCATCGGTGGTGAGAGCAACCCGCTGCGTCGCTTCGCTTCGGAGCAGGCGCTGAGCTACCTCGGTGGGGAGTTCCACACCAGCGTGGCCACGCTGGCGCGCGATATTGCCCATCGGCTCTGGGAGTTTCACCAGACGCGCCTGGCCGACCTGCTGGGCAGCGCAGCCTACCAGCGAATACTGGCGGATTACTTCAGCCTGGAGGGAAGCGACTACGTCAGCGGCTTCTGTCTCGCGGAGCAGTGCTTCACCGCCCTGAGCCTAGACCCGAAGCGCGTCGATACCCTGGTGGATCAGGATATTCCCAGCCTGTTCCATACCGCCAATGCGGCAAAGGCCCAGCGTACCCTGTTGGCTCTGCTCGAAGACGGCAGCCGTGAGCCGCTTCACGCCATGTGCTTCCCCGATAGCGAGGCCCACCCGGTCGAGCAGCCCTTCGTATTGCCGGAAGAGGAATGCAACGACGGAAGCGGTCGCTTCCGGGTCAAGGCGCTGGCCGAGGAGGGCGAGCGTAACGACGTGCCGGAGACGGACGACCTGCAGACCTTCGAAGCTTCGCTGCTGGCTGCTATGGCCCGTACCAGCACGCTCGATGAACTCAAGCGCTGGGCCGGTGCGCTCGATAGCGTATTCGGCAAGATAGCCGAGAGTGGAAAGAACTTGCTGGCTCAAGTGGCGGACGAGAGTCAGCGCACGGCCATGACGGGAAAACTCTACCTACCCGCCTTCAATGCCTCGCGCGGTGCCCTGCATAGCGTGCTGGGCGATCTCACCTTCCAGCCGCTGGGGGATGTCGACCTGGGCCGTTATGTATTGATCGGCGTGGAAGACGTCGCAACAGGCATGAAGTTCGGTATCGACGCCGCCGAAAGGGAGTACATCGCCAAGAACAACCATCGCCAGTTCTATGGCGAGATATATCGCACCTCGGACGGTAAGTTGCTGGGCGGCACCAATCAGCGGCGGCTGAATTCCATGGGGGAGGTAGGCGAAGCCCGCGAGGTACGCTTCGTGTTTGCCCCCGCCGACTCACGCGCCGCCGACCTGGTACGCCGTGGCAGCAGCCGCATCGGCTTTGTCGAGCGTGCCACCGATGCCACTCGGCTGCCCTATATCATGGTCGTTGTGCAGGCGGTGAATTTGGGGCTGAGCTCAAGTGCAATAGGGAAAAATCTCGAAGCAAAGACGATTTTTAGCTTCTTTTCAGCTTCGATTGATTTGAGCTTAGCCACTTTAAGTTTGAGTGACTATATTTCACGACGCCATCAAGCACCTCGGCCTGTAATTACTATCAGCCAGTTTAGCCGGACGGTGCTGTTACACAATCAAGGCTCTAGCTTTTTACTACGCCGAATCCCCGAGTTGATCCGGGTTAACTGGGTGGTTACTAAAATGGCGGGCATCTTGATGGCCGTTTCGATGACTTGGGCAGCTATAGAACGCTTGCGCGAGGGCGATACCGATGCAGCGTTGGCCTATGGTGTGGCAGCGGCCGGCGCCACGCTTTTGATACTATTCAGCGGTCCGGTGGGCTGGATCGGCCTGGCATTGCTTCTCGGCGGTGGTGTTGCCGGTATGCTACTAACCGACGGCCCGCTGGAACAGTGGATCAAGCATGGCCCCTTTGGTGACCAGCGCGGCGTTGCCCCATGGCTGGAAGAACCGGAAGAAGCGTATTACCGTTTGCAGGGAATCTTCGCCAATATTCAGATATCGCTGCGCAGGGTTAGCCCCGTGGAGCGCGATTCCCTGTTGGCTCGGCTTGGCAAGACTCACACCTCACCCGTTGAAACGGCCATGCCGATGGGTCACCTTTGGCAAGCCCAGTTCGACCCGCACCAGGCCATCAATACCGCCATCGAGGTGCGCAGCGCCCTACCCGGTATGGGCATCGAATTGAATGACGTAACGGTATTACGCCTGGTGCAGGGAGATCACTATCGCTCGCCAGCGGGCAGCGCTTGGGATGAGACATCCGAGAGGCGCATTCAGCCCTTGCTCACGCAGCTGGGCGCGCAGCACATTAGCTACTATGTGCACTCTCCCGCCAACGAGCCCATGCGTGGCTTTGGCAGCAGCACCGAGTATCGCTGGGACGTTCAGGTACAATTTCGTGAAGCGACGCAGATACCGCTGCTCGCCAGCCGGCGAATCTACCCGGCGCCTGCCCCGCTGAAGGCCATGCCGGACGATATGTCGGACGTCTTCAGTGTCGAGAAAGCCGAAGATGACTACTGGATCAAGGAAAGGCTCAATGTCCGCTAAAGAACCCTTGGGCGACTACTACGCCGATACGGTCTATACACCCGCCAAGCGCCAGCAGTGGGAGGCGGCGAATCCTGACCGGGAGACCATTATAGGCTCTCAGCTATCATGGAATCGCCGAACCCAAGATAATGCAATGGAAGAAGATTATGACTTTAGTCATATATCGATTTCCGAAAAAGAAGAACAGCGCCGCATTGATGGTGGCGTAGAAAATGATGATGTTTACCACTTGCTTAAGATGCGCTATGACAGCCAGGCTATTATGCCACCAAATTATACGAATCTAGCAAGATATATGCATATGGGAGTGGCTCTTTCAATAGGTTTTTTTTTCCTATTTTCTATTGGCTTTTGCATGATAATTTTGGTTGGCTTGTATCATTGGATACTTGGTGGAAATGATGTCGAATACTTTGTGTCGCTTCTATCTGCGAGTGCAAAGCTTTCCTTTCCAATTATTTTTGTGACTTTGGTTTTTTGGAAAGGAAGTAAATACCTGAAAAAGAAGCATCCAGAGATTTTCTTTGGGATGCGGAAAGGCCCCCTCTGGCAAGCCAACCGTCAGACAGGTCTATTCACTATTTATGACCCCAAGAATGCTTGGAAGCCACGCATGGAAGCGCCCTTCCATGAATACGATGCTTTTCTGCAAAGCTCGCCCGATACCCAGGGCAGCGCCACCTATTCGCTGATTCTCTATCACCCCTTCCAGCGGATCCGGCAGAAGCTGGATGCCCAGTTCCCGCCGACCAAGATGCCCGGCGAACTGGTCGCGGCGTGGCAGTTCCTGCAACGCTACATGGACGTGTCGCAGCCGCTGCCCGATGTGCCGGGTCTGGAGATTCACCGCCACAAGGACCCCACCACGGCGGCAGCCGACCAGCGGCAGGGTCGCGACCCGCGTTACTGGCGGGACATGGATGAAGCCAGCGTGAAGCAGATTCAGGAAGAGAAGTACCGCAAGAATATCCGCCTGCGCTAAGCCGCAGTCATCGAGTCATCACCGGGCCTTCACAGGAAGGCCCTGGCCCCACTATTGCCTGAAATCGCGCAGCGGGGCGGAAAAGGATGAAATCAGGGTAGGCGCGGGGCGTCTGCCCCGGCGGTAGCGTGGGGGATACTGCCCCGCTGACAGCCATGCCGGAGGATATGTCGGTCGTCCTCAGCGTCGAGAGAGCTGAAGATGACTACTGGATCAAGGAAAGGCTCAATGTCCGCTAAAGAAAACCTCGGCGACTACTACGCCGATAGCGCCTATACCCCCACCAAGCGTCAGCAGTGGGAGGCGGCGAATCCTGAGCGGGATACCATCATAGGTTCGCGGCTGACATGGAATCGTCGAACCCAAGAAAACGGGACGAACGAGGAGTATGGCTATAATAATATCGCCATCTCGCAGAATTGGGAGGCGCAGCGTGAAGAAAAAGGCCTGGTAGGCGACGATATCTTCAAGAATATGAACGTGCGCTATGATCATCAATGCATTATGCCGCCTAATTATAAAGCAAAGGCGGGTTTTTTTCACACAACTACCGCAATCTGCATGGCGGGGGGGTATATTTCTATTTTTTTCCTATTTTTTCTTGTGCCGCTTTTGTTCGTCCCCGCTTTTTTTAACGGTGACTATCAGGGGTCTTGGGAAGCTGCAAAAGGATTAATAAAAACACTTCTCTTTCTGTCAGCTTTATTTTACACCTTTTATAGGTTAGGTAATTGGTTGCTTAAGAATCATTCAGATATTTTCTTAGGAATGAAGAAGTCTCCTCTTTGGCAAGCCAACCGACAAACAGGCCTACTTACTATTTATGACCCCAGGAATGCCTGGAAGCCACGCCTGGAAGCTCCCTTCCATGAATGCGATGCTTTTCTGCAAAGCTCCCCTGACACCCAGGGCAGCGCCACCTACTCGCTGATTCTTTACCACCCCTTCCAGCGGATTCGCCAGAAGCTGGATGCCCAATTCCCGCCGACCAATATGCCCGGCGAGCTGGTTGCAGCGTGGCAGTTCCTGCAACGCTATATGGACGTCTCGCAGCCGCTGCCCGATGTGCCGGGTCTTGAGATTCACCGCCACAAGGACCCCACCACGGCAGCGGCGGACCAGCAGCAGGGGCGTAACCCGCGTTACTGGCGAGACATGGACGAAGCCAGCGTGCAGCAGATCCAGGAAGAGAAGTACCGTAAGAATATCCGTCTGCGTTAAGCCGCTGTCATCGAGTCATCACCGGGCCTTCACAGGAAGGCCCTGGCCCCGCTATTGCCAGAAACCGCGGAGCAGGGGGGGAAAATCATTCATCAGGGCGGGCATCGACTGTCTGCCCCGGCGGTAGCGTGGGGGATGCTGCCCCGCTGACGTTGACAACGGCCATGTCGGAGGATATGTCCACCGTCCTCAGCGTCGAGAGAGCTGAAGATGACTACTGGATCAAGGAAAGACTCAATGTCCGCTAAAGAAAACCTCGGCGACTACTACGCCGATAATGCCTATACCCCCACCAAGCGCCAGCAGTGGGAGGCGGCGCACCCTGAGCGAGATACCATTATCGGTTCGCGGCTTTCCTGGAATCGTCGAACCCAGGATAATGGGACGAACGAAGAATACGGCTATAATAATATTGCTATCTCGCAGAATTGGGAGACGCTGAGAGCCGAGGAAGGGTTGATAGATGATAATATCTTCAAGGGTTTGAAGGTGCGTTATGATCATCAAAGTATTATTCCCCCTCATCATACAGCTTTAGCAAAAAGCCTTCATGTGGTAATGGGGTTTGGCATCGTATTTTTTTTTATATTCATTATTACCTATTCTATAATTTTTCTTGGCGCCTTTTTTTATTGGATTTTAGGCCCTAAAGACTTCCAGTATTTCTATAGTATGGCCATTGAAGGTGCTTTTTATCTTCTGCCATGTATCTTGACTTCGCTTTTTTTATGGAAGGGGGGACGGTACTTGGAGGCTAATCATTCGAGTGTTTTTTATGGGATGAGGAAATCTCCTATCTGGCAGCTTAACCGCCAAACAGGTCTGTTCACTATTTATGACCCCAGGAATGCCTGGAAGCCACGCCTGGAAGCTCCCTTCCATGAATACGATGCTTTTCTGCAAAGCTCGCCCGATACCCAGGGCAGCGCCACCTACTCGCTGATTCTCTATCATCCCTTCCAGCAAATCCGGCAGAAGCTGGACGCCCAGTTTCCGCCGACCAAGATGCCCGGCGAGCTGGTTGCAGCGTGGCAGTTCCTGCAACGCTACATGGACGTCTCGCAGCCGCTACCCGATGTGCCTGGCCTGGAGATTCACCGCCACAAGGACCCCACCACGGCAGCCGCCGACCAGCTGCAGGGTCGCGACCCGCGCTACTGGCGTAATATGGACGAAGACAGCGTGAAGAAGATCCAGGAAGAGAAATACCGCAAGAATATTCGCCTGCGCTAAGCCGCAGTAACGAGTCAATCACCGGGGGGCTGCCTAGCCGCTGGAGGAACGGTAGGTCTAACTCAGTTGCATAAGTGGCGCCGAGCCTTGTCAATCGATAGAGCGGCGTGCCTCCGCCGCCTGTCAGCCGAAGTGACGTCATCCCTCTATGCAGCACATCCGCTTGCCTCGGCCTAGATGCTCGTCAACCAGGCGATTCTCACCAACACGGGCATCCAGTCGGCGATACGGCCTCGGCTGATCCAATTGATTTAGGACAGATTGCTTACTCAAGCATAACAGGTTGTTATTTATTGAAATAACGTTGAGCGAAGCTGTCGGATAGGCAAGAATAAAAGGATCTTCACACTTTGGCGTGAAATGGCAAGGGAAGTCATGGCCGCGCTGTAGGAGTATCTTCAGATCACGACTGGAGGCCAAAGGACTCCCGGCGGCGTTACCGATGGTCGCGGTTATTGCCAGCGCGGCAGCCTCCGCCGGGCGCCTATCGGCGCCAGTCGCGATGGGAACCAGCGCTCCAACAAGGAGCGCCTGCGTCGCTGTCGTCGAGCCCCCTTCCGCAATGCAGCCTATGCAGAGCAGGTTCACGCCAAAATGCGATGAACCGAATAAAAACTAGCAACGGCTGGGCTTACCCCACTCTAGTCCACGCAGAGACTACTCTGGCAGTTTGCGATACAAAGAGGCTATGCCGAAGCACGTAGTATGTGTTTCATTCTCGCTGAGGACACTCGTGCGCGAGAGCGTACCGGGCTGTCGATTGCGTGGTGTCTCGCTCGACGACTGGGTGTGAAAGCAAACCAGGAGGATGAGTCGATGCGTAAAGTGATTGTCGGCGCCATGGTTTCACTGGATGGCGTTATGCAGGCGCCCGGTGGGCCGCAGGAAGACCCGACCGGTGGCTTCCGCTACGGCGGCTGGGTCGCACCGCTGGTGGACGAGGTGTTCGGAGAAGAGATGGACAAGCTGTTCCGTCAGCCGTTCGACCTGCTGCTTGGCCGCAAGACGTATGAGATCTTCGCCGCGCACTGGCCGTATGCGGAGGAAGGGCCTGATGATTTCATCGCCAGAACCTTCAATTCGATCAAGAAGTACGTGGCGACCCGAAAGGGCCTGGATTTGACCTGGAAGGAGTCGGTGGCCCTCAGTGACGCGGCATCGGATGTCGCCAGGCTGAAGCAGGAAGACGGGCCGGCGCTTCTCACCCAAGGCAGCACCGCGCTGGTCCAGACGCTGCTGAAGAGCGACCTCGTCGATGAAATCAATACGTTCACGTTCCCCGTCGTGCTAGGGAAGGGCAAGAAGCTGTTCGATGATGGGGTGAAGCCAGCAGCGTTCGAGCTTGCGGCCAGTCGAGTGTCGCCCAACGGCATTGTGATCGCGAAGTATATACGCGAGGGCGCGGTGAAAACGGGGGACTTTGCCATGGACCCGCCAACCGCGGCGGAGGTCGCGCGGCGCGAGAAGGTGAAGCGGGAAGGTTAGCGAGTGATTAGCCAGGGAAGGCAACACCGCGGTTGCCGAAGCGTCGGGCCGGAGCTAAAGCTGTCTCCCACAGCGTATTTCTCTTATGTGATGGCATGGCAGCATCGCTGTCGCGAGCTATTCTGTGTTGCTTACGTCATAAACACATTTCCCCGCCACGAACGTCTGCTGGGGCTGAAGTTCGCTGTCGAGTAGCGTCACATCGGCGTCGAAGCCGATAGCGATACGTCCCTTTGTGGCGTGTAAACCGAGTACCCGGGCCACGTTCGTGGAAATCAGTCCCAAAGCGGCTTCGAGCGGCAGCACACTTTCACGAACGAGGCGTTGCCAATCCGCAATCAGTGTCGTGTTCCTGGCTACCTTCATTCCCAGGTATGTCCCGTTGGCATCGAATTCAGGCAAGCTGCCATTGCAGTCGGAACTCATGGTGATGCGCTCGGGGGGGACGCCGAGCTTCAGTAACCGAGACACCGCATCAAAGGCAGAAAGGCCGTCGCCGGCATCTTCAAAGGCGGTGACATCGACACTTGCGTTGAACGCCAGCGCGTAGTCCGCGGCTTCCTCGAGCAAGGCAGGGTGGCGATTTACATGGGTGGGGATGACTTGGTCGGCGGGAATCTCGGTCTCGGATAGCAATCTGCGTAGCGGTTCCAGTCCTCGCTTACCGTCACCGATATGGAAGTGGCAGATACCCCGCTTGCCGGCCAGCATGGCGCCAACGCGAGTATCACTGACGATCCGTTCGATTTCATCCTGGCGTGGCTGGCTAGAACGATGGTCCGAGATGGCGATCTCACCCAGGCCGATGACTTCAGGAATCCAGGCCAGGTCGCGCTGAATGTCGCCGGTCAGCGTGGGAGGCGGAACGCGATACGCGCCGGTATACATGAAGGCCGATATGCCTTCGGCACCAAGCCCACGTACCTTTGCCAGCAGGTCTGCCGGGGAGCGGCTGATGCTGTCGGTGCCAAGCACACCCACCACTGTGCCAATTCCCATCGCCGCGATGTCCCGGGCTGTAATTTCCGGGCAGCGGGTACCGCAACCGCCTTCGCCCCCGCCTCCGGTGACATGCACATGCTGATCGATGAAGGCGGGAACGGCGATAAGATGACGCGCCTCCACCACCTCGATCGGCCAGCCCTTGGGGAGGTCAAGGTCGCTTCCCAAGGCTGTGATTTTTCCCCCCGCCATGAGGATATCGGTTTGCTCGAGCCGCTCGGGTGAATAAATTGCGCCGACGCGCAACAGCATCATGAGGCCGGGTTTAGATACTTCTTCGGGGCTCATGGTCGGCCACCCGCGTCGCCCGTTGGGGTATCCGGCAGGAACCGGCGCCCCCGCAGGCGCTCGGTGGCGCTATTGATGTCATCGATCAGCAGTACCAAGAGATCGCCCTCCCTGGCCTCATCGAACGCCCTGTCGACGGCGTGACGTTCTTTCATGATTACCTCGACTCGGCAGGTGCCGGGTACGGATTCCGCTCCAGCACGCAATAAGCCGACGGCCTCGCCATCGGGGCGGCCTCGCGGGTCGGTTTCACAAAGCAAGAGGATGTCATGCATGCTGGCAAGCTGGGCTCCCAGGTCATACAGATCCTCGTCACGACGGTTACCCGGGGCGCTGGCCACGCTGATGCGCCGCTGCGCTGGGATTCGGCTCACGAGTTCGCTCAGGGCTTTCAGCGCCGGCACATTATGGGCGTAGTCGATCAACACTTTAATATCGCCGGCGTCGATAAAATTGGTGCGTCCCGGATTCTGCCCCGGCGTCGGGTGGAACGTCTGCAGGCCCAATTGGATATCGGCAATAGTTAGCCCCAGGGCATAGGCCGCAGCGCTGGCGGCAAGGGCATTGGAAATATTGAAACGGGCATGGCCCTCGAAGGTAATAGGGGTATCCACCACCGAAATGATGGAGGCTTCGACATTGCCTTGGCGCATCACGATGCACTCGTCATGAACCGTGAAAGCGATCCCATGGTCTTGCACATGCTGACGGACAGGCTCTGACTCGGGATCCAGGGAAAAGTAGATCACGTCACCTCTGGCCCATTCCCTGCTCGCCAGCACGCGCGGATCGTCGGCATTGAGCACGGCCGTTCCTTTCGGGTGGACCGCGTCGATCACCACGGCCTTGCAGCGTGCCAGCTCATCCAGGGTATGGACGTCGTTCTCCCCCAGGTGATCGCTCTCGATGTTCAGCAGCACCCCGACCTGGCATTCATCGAAGCCCAGCCCGCGACGCATGATTCCGCCTCGTGCGACTTCCAGCACGGCATACTCTACGGTTGGCTCGCGAAGTACGGTCGTGGCCGCCTGTGGCCCGCTGTAATCCCCTCGCATGATGGTATGGTTGTCGATCTCGATGGCGCCAGTGCAGGCCGTGCCGACACTGCGTCCGGCCTGTCGGAGCAAGTGCGAGATCAAACGTACCGTTGTGGTTTTTCCATTGGTACCGGTCACCGCAACGATGGGTATTCGCCCGGTGTCCTCGCTATCGGGAAAAAGCATCTCGATGACGTGCTGACCGACATCCCGGCCCGTGCCATGGGTCGGTGAAATATGCATGCGAAACCCCGGTCCCGCGTTGACTTCGACCACTGCGGCTGACTGTTCATCCAGGGGTATGGTCAGCGTCTCGGCGAGCAGGTCGATGCCGATGATATCCAATCCAATCAGGCGGGCGATGCGCTCTGCCGTGTACTTCACTTCGGGGTGGACATCGTCGGTGACGTCCGTGGCAGTGCCCCCGGTGCTCAGGTTCGCCGTGGACTTAAGATAGATGACTTCGCCATTCGCGATGACACTCTCCAAGGTCAGATTCTGCTGCGCTATCAGCCGATGGGAATGCTCGTCCATCTGAATCTGTGTCAGCAGGTTTTCATGGCCGATACCGCGACGTGGGTCCTGGTTTTCCCTGTCGATCAGCGCCTGCAGCGTCGCTGCACCATCGCCCACCACATGGGCCGGGCGCCGTCTGGCGGCGGCGACGAGCTTGCCATTGACCACTAGCAGCCTGTGATCCTCTCCCTTGACGAAGCTCTCGACCATGACCGTCGAGTTGTGGCGAAAGGCAATGGTGAACGCCTCCCGCAACGCCGGGTCGTCGGTGATGTCCGTGCTGACACCGCGGCCGTGATTGCCGATAAGCGGTTTTACGACAACGGGATAGCCGATATCGAGAGCGGCCTCGAGCGCCTCATCGATCGAATGGCAAATGTGGCCACGCGGTACGGGAATGCCGGCCTCGCCGAGCACTTGCTTGGTCCAGTGCTTGTCATCGGCGATGCCGTGGCTGATCAGGCTCGTGCGGCAAGTCACCGTCGCCTGGATCCGTTGCTGACGGCAGCCGTGCCCCAATTGAACATAGCTGCTGTTTTCATCGAGGCGAGCACAGGGAATCCTTCGGCGCTTGGCGGCATCCACGATCGATGCCGTGGATGGTCCCAGCATATGCGCGTCGCGCACCTGCTTGAGGCGGGCCACCACCGCGGGGATATCGATTGTGTCGCCATTGAAGAGCCGGGCGACGATATCGACGGCTTCCACGCCGGCCGCCAGACCGCAGGCTTCGTCGCGGTAACGATAGACGACGTTATAGATGCCGGTATCGTAGGAATCGACCGTCTTGCCGTAACCCACCGAAAAGCCGATCAGATTCTGCAGTTCGATCGCCACATGCTCTACCACATGGCCGGCCCAGGTGCCCCGCTCGAGTCGTTCGAGAAAACCGCCGGCCCTCCCGACCGAACAGCGATGTTCGTATAGGGTCGGAAGAAGGTCGGTGATGCGCTCTGCGATGCCAGGAACGGTATCGCTCGGTCGCTCCTCGAGCTCACCGATGTCCAGACGCATGAAGATTGCCGGATAGCGGCTGTAGTAATTCGGGCCGCGTAGCGCCCGGTGCTCGAGGATATTCATTGCGCTTACCTCTCCGCCAGGATGGCTTTGAGTTCGTCGGCGACGAGATAGCGTCGTGCATCAATATCGAACCCATGGCCACTGACCATGGCATGCAGGATCATGTTCTCGACGGCGACCGGCTCACCCATGGCCAGTTCCGCGATATTGGAGCTCGCCAGATCCCGGCTATCGATGATGATGACGTGCCCCGGCCCGATGGCTTCCAGGATACGGTTCGGATGAACGATGACAGCAGCATCCTCACCAATGCCGACACCCAGCTGCTCCGGGTTGCTGGCACCCACTTCCATTAGGCGCGTGAATCGCCCCCGCTCGAGAAAGTGGCTGTCGATGATCATCCCGCGAACGAAGCCCAGTCCGAAACTCATGTTGACCGCCCCCTTGCGCAAGGCGTCTGCCGCCGCACCGTTATAGATCATGGTGCCTGGCATGGCTGCGGCGCCGGCGCTAGTTCCTGCCACGACGGCGCCGGCCTTCAAGCGTTCGCGGATGGCTCGAAGTGTGGCTGAGCCGCCAAAAATATTGGTCAGGCGAAGCTGGTCTCCCCCGGTAAAGAAAATCACGCCGCTTCGTTGAATAAGCCGGACATTGTCGGCATCGGCGGCTTGTTGGCGATCCTGGATGTCCAGCGCATGGACCTGGCTTGCCCCCAAACGAGAGAAAGCCGCTTCGTAGCAGGGCAAGAGCTGTTCAGGAATGCTACTGGCCGTGGCGATGATGGCGACTTCGTCACTGTCTTCGGGGGCGAGCTCGAAAACTCGTCGAAGGATGGCGAGTTCGGAGGTCTTGTCCTCGGCACCGCCAATGGCCACGATGTGACCGGAAGCGGTGGGGTAGTGTGAAGTCATATTCCATTCGCCGCCCAGCGGCGCTTTTTGAGGAACGCTGAAACGTTACCGATACCGGCAATGTCGTATCGCGTGATTTTTTAACCCGAGTCTTCACTTATAACAGCTGGAAACCACCCTAGCCAGATTAATAATGGACCCTTGGCCTGACTAAATCCCTCCTGTGGAACAGTGGAGCTCCTGCTCACTTGCGTATTGGCCAAGCGCAGCAACGATAAACCGCTATGCTTCGATAAACGGCCTTCCCCATGCATGGCCCGTAGGTCAGGACGGCAAGCGCCATACCTGCCTGCTACCCGTTGTACCGCGACTGCGAGGACTGTGTCAGCTGAGCTTGCGCCAGGAGGCGATCATGAGCGACCGGAATATTTTTGTTGTCGGGCTGGATGAACACAATCGTAAACGGCTCGAGCATTTACGTGGAGCTGAGAATTACCAGTTTCATGGCGTGATCGAGCCAGAGGAAGTCAATGATACGGAAATATTTCCTATCGAAGACATGCTGTCCAGAGCCGAAACCCAGCTGAAAGAATTTAGAGAGCCTATCGATGCCATCGTTGGCTACATGGATTTTCCAGTCTCGACCATGCTGCCGCTGCTCTGCGAGCGGCTTGGGACGCGTTCTACCAGTCTAGAAAGCTTGCTCAAATGCGAGCACAAGTATTGGAGTCGGCTCGTTCAGCATGAGGTGATGGCCGATTATATCCCTCGCTTTACCGCCTTCGACCCCTTCGACGCCCAGGCACTTCAGCATATAGGTGAGGCGGGACTGTATTTTCCCTTCTTCGTCAAACCCATCAAATCCTCAGGTTCGAGATTGGGATTTCGCATCGAAAGCCCCGAAGACTTCGCCCATGCCGTCGCGCGGTTATGTGAAGGAATCGGGACGATTTCAGAACCGTTCAATTACGTGCTGGAGCACGCCAACCTGCCAGATGACGTACGCTCGGTCGATGGTGGCCACTGCATGGCGGAAGAGATCATCGGCGGTTGGCAATGTACGGTCGAGGGTTACGTGTTCCAAGGAGACGTTGTTCCTTATGGCATTGTCGATTCGATTCGCTATCCGCAAGTCCTGAGCTTTTTCTATTATCGTTATCCGTCCCGCCTGCCTTCTTCCATTCAGGAAAAAATGCAGGAGCTGACTCGCCAAGTCATGGCCCATATCGGCTATGACAATGCTGCTTTCAACATCGAATATTTCTGGGACGAAGTGCAAGATCGCATCTGGCTGCTGGAGATCAATACCCGCATTGCACAGTCGCATTGCGATCTGTTCGAAAAGGTCGATGGAATCAGCCATCAGCAAGTGACGGTAGATCTGGCTCTTGGGCAGTTGCCAGACATGCCTTACCGTCAAGGGGCATTCAAGGTCGCAGCGAAATTCTTCTATCGGGTATTCTTTGTCGATGCCACCGTCAGCCAAGTACCGAGTGCCGAGGAGATCGAGACACTGCAGCAAGCCTTTCCCGGCACCATGATCACGGTACAGGTCGAGATCGGTATGCGCTTGTCATCTCTGCCCGAGCAAGACAGCTACAGCTACGCCCTGGCTTACGTGTGGATGGGTGCAGACGACGATCTCGCACTGGAAGAGAACTACGCACGCCTTGCCGAGCAGCTTAATTTTGCGTTCGAGGACATCGTCGGCTGACGTGTTCTCGTCGTGGCAATGAATGTAAGAAACCCAATTACGAAAATGGGAGCAGGGTCATGCATATCGTCAACGATTTTCCCCGCGACGTGCAGGAGGAGGAAGGTTGGATCACGCTGGCCGATGGCTGCCGGCTGGGCATACGCATCTGGCGCCCGGTGGATGCCGAGAGTGATCCGGTACCGGCAATCCTCGAATACCTGCCTTATCGCAAACGAGACCTGACGGCGATGCGTGACGCTCAGACGCACGCTTATTGGGCCGGCCACGGCTACGCCGGGGTTCGTGTAGACATCCGTGGCAGTGGCGAATCGGACGGCGTGCTGACCGACGAATACCTGCAGCAGGAACTGGACGATGGCGTCGAAATCCTGCACTGGCTGGGTCAGCAATCCTGGTGTACCGGTGATGTCGGCATGATCGGCATCTCCTGGGGCGGGTTCAACGGCCTGCAAATTGCGGCACTGCAGCCGCCCGAGCTGAAGGCCGTCATCACGCTGTGCTCGACCGACGATCGCTACGCCGATGATGTCCACCACATGGGTGGCTGCCTGCTTGGCGACAACCTGTCATGGGCCTCGACCATGTTCGATGGCAATACCTGCCCACCCGACCCGCTGTTGGTTGGTGAGCGTTGGCGGGACATGTGGCTGGAGCGCCTTGAGCATAGTGGGCTCTGGCTGGCTACCTGGCTGCAGCATCAGCGTCGCGACGACTACTGGAAGCATGGCTCGGTTTGCGAGGACTTCTCACGCATTCGCTGCCCCGTCTATGCCATCAGCGGCTGGGCAGACGGATATTGCAACGCCGTGTTTCGGTTGCTCGCGGGGCTCGACGTGCCACGCAAGGGCCTGGTTGGCCCTTGGGCGCACATGTATCCCTATCATGGTGTTCCGGGGCCGGCCATCGGTTTTTTGCAGGAATCACTACGCTGGTGGGACTATTGGTTGAAGGGCAAAGAAACGGGCATCATGGACGAGCCGATGCTGCGTGTATGGATGCAGGAATCGGTTCCGCCGTCGGCCCGCTACGAGGTACGACCGGGGCGCTGGGTTGCCGAACCGAGCTGGCCATCACCGCGGATCGAATCGAAGCACTTCCGTTTCACCAGTGGTCATGACCTGCTGCCGGCCCCCCAGAGTCCCACGGCTTGCGTATCGGGCGACGATGTTCCTCTTTCCGTTCGTTCGCCGCTATCGGTAGGGCTGTATGCTGGCAAGTGGTGTTCCTACAATGCCCCGCCGGACCTGCCTCACGATCAACGCGACGAGGACGGCGGCTCGCTGATATTCCAGACGGCACGGCTCGAACAGGACATCGAGATTTGCGGACAACCCGTTGTCGAGCTCGAGATCGAAGCCGATCAGCCGGTGGCGATGGTGGCGCTACGGCTCAGCGATATTGCCGATGACGATAAGGCGACCCGGATTTCCTATGGCCTGCTGAACCTGACCCACCGTGACAGTGACGAATTTCCCCAGCCTCTGGAGCCCGGCAAGCGTTATCACGTGCGCGTTCCGCTTAAACACATCGCGCATAATTTTCCCGTGGGCAACGCTATACGCCTCTCGCTTTCGACCAGTTACTGGCCGCTGGCCTGGCCGTCGCCAGTTCCCGTCAAGTTGACGGTGCACCCTGTCGGCTGCCGATTGATCCTGCCATGCCGCGAGCCCCAGCCTCGGGAAGAAGAGGCACTGCCCCAATTTAGCCCGCCGGAGGCAGCACCGCCCCTGGCGGTTACCGTGATACAGCCGAGCCAGGAGGCGTGGCGAGTGATACGTGACCTGGCCAATGACCAGACGACACTCGAAGTCATCAATGACCAAGGTACCTTTCGTCTCGATGACATCGAGCTGGAACTCTCGGCACGGGTCGTCGAGCGCTATACTTATGCCTACGGCAATTACGACAGCCTGAGCGGCTGGACCGAGTGGGAGCGTACTTTCCGACGCGGCGGCTGGGAAGTGCGCAGTGTGACGCGTACATTGATGACGTCCAACGCAGCAAGTTTTCGGCTGCGTGCCACGATGGATGCCTTTGAGGGTGATAGCCGGGTTTTCTCTAAGAGTTGGGATGAGGAAATCCCGCGCGACCTTGTTTGAGTGCTGGAGTGCTGCGAACAGTTAACGTTTTTTCGAGAGGATAGGTAACGTTTTTCATGAGAGGGGGCGCTGCCCCCCTGAGCAGGGGCCGTTGTTGCGCAATTCAATCCAAGAAAAAGCCCGGCCGCGGGGGCCGGGCGAATCTTTGACGCTTCCTTATCAACCTATCTTGGGAATCCTTCCCAAGCCTCCTTGGTTTCTGAGCGTTCCGTCGCTCGGCCTTCCATGTTGGGCTTTCCCTTGCCCTGTACATACAAAGTAGCAGCCAAGAGCCGATACCGAATTAACCTGTGATATAAAATCATGTAAGAAATCGTCGATTTAATGCTACGAATGGTTAGCGCCGAGGTCAGCCAGATACGGGAAACGAAAAAGCCCGGCCTTTCGGCCGGGCTGGATCTTCGCTTCCTTACATCCACCTCGGGCATCCTTCCGCCCCGAGCATCCCTGGATAGTCGAGTCTTCCTGACCCGGTCGTCCCTGGCTGAGCCTCCGTGCTCAGTACGCCTTCACTGTGCCAACTGTGTCGGCCCTCCGACGTTAACCTGCGGCAAGTAGCGTGTAAGACATTGCCGATAGAATTTGTAGGAAATAGCCTACAAGGGCCTCGTTTCAGCTTACTCGGCCCCGGTGCGTCCCAGTGGCTCTCCTATCGGCTGCGGGTGGGCGCGCAGCAGCCAGGAGGCGGCCGCTACGCCGGCCAGGCCGAAGAGGGCGCCGGGCAGGGCGCCGAGGATAGTCACCCCCCTGTCGACTCGGCGGCGCTCCAGCAGGCGGCGCATGGGCCCTTCACAGGTCAGAACGACGCCGACCTGCACCAACATCACGCCGACCAGGGCAGGGTGGGCGGAAGCAGGTTGCTGGACACGCCGAATTCACCATCGACCATGGCGACGGGTAGCCGGAAGCCACGGCGGCTGCCAGCCACAGCAGCCCGAACAGCAGCAGGGCGAGGCCGCAGCCCAGGCCGGAGAAGCAGCCGCGCTTCCAGGCGATGCCGAGCTGCTGCGGCAACAGCAAGACGAGAATGGCATTGAGCCAGCCGAGCAGGCGCCCCCCGGTGTAGGCGGCGACGATGACGAACGCCACCAGCACTGCCAGGTAGGTCACAGTGGGGCGCGCCCGGCCTGCCCACCAGTGCAGCTGGCGATGGTCCTGTTCCAGTCGGCGCTGGGCACCGTCGGCACTGACCGCGGCCGAGACGAACACGAACAAGGGGGACACCTGCAATACCCAGGTGAGTACGCGGGCGCCCGTCCACACAGTCGTACAGTTCCCCGGCGTCGGCTACGCTGTTAGCGTCATGCTGTCGGCCTCTCACCAGTAAAAGGAGTTTCTTGATGATCACGCTGTATGGCTTCCCCAATTCCCGTTCGCTACGGGCGGTCTGGGTGCTTGAAGAACTGGGGGTCGAGTATGACTACCGCCATGTCGATATGATGGCTGGCGAGGGGCAGGGCGAAGCGCACCTGGCACGGCATCCCGACGGCAAGGTGCCGGTGCTGGAGGAGGGCGAGCTGACGCTGTTCGAGTCCACGGCAATCTGTCGCTACCTGGCCGAACGTCATGGCGAACCGGATGGCCTGCTGCCGGCCTCGATCGAGGGGCGGGCCCGGGTCGATCAGTGGATGAGCTTCGTGGTCAGCGAGCTGGAGCAGCCGCTATGGACCCAGGCCAAGCACAAGTTCGCCCTGCCGCAGGAGCAGCGGGTGCCGGCGGTACTGCCGACCGCGGCCTGGGAGTTCCAGCGGGCGCTGGGTGCGGTGCAGCGTCGCTTCGACGGAGAGGGCTGGCTGGCCGGAGATCGGTTCAGCGTGGCGGATGTGCTGCTGGCCCACACCCTGAGCTGGGGCGTGCAGTTCAAGCACCGCCTGCCGGAAGCGCTCAACGACTATCGCAAGCGCTGCATGTCGCGCCCGGCCCTGGCCAGAGCCATCGAGCGCGATAAGCCGGTGGCCGAGACGCGCTGAGTATCCTCAGACCCCGAACGGCAGCACCGCGGCGTACACCGCAAAATAGTGACAGGTGCTGCCGCCGAGCACGAACAGGTGCCAGATGGCGTGGTTGAAGGGGATCGCACTGATGGCGAAGAAGATCACGCCGAGGGTGTAAGTGATACCGCCGGCTGCGAGCAGGGCGATGCCGGCGGTCGGCAGGCTGGCGCTCATCTCGCCGCTGGCGAAGACGATCAGCCAGCCCATGACCAGGTAGATCGTCACCCGCAGTACGGTGAAGCGGTGGGGCCAGGTGAGCTTGCAGGCAATCCCGGCCAGCGCCAGGCCCCAGACGATGGCGAACAGCGTCCATCCGGTGGTGCCACGCATGTTGACCAGCAGGAAGGGCGTATAGGTACCCGCGATCAGCAGGTAGATGGCACAGTGATCCAGGTGCTGGAACACGCGCTTGAGTCGCGGATGGCGAACGCCATGGTAGAGGGTCGAGGCGGTATAGAGCAGCACCAGGGTGACCCCATACAGGCTGATGCCGACGATCTTCCACGGGTCGACGTGGGCGGCCAGGCTGGCCAGCACGATCAGCACCACGACACCGACGACGCTCAGCACCGCGCCGATACCGTGGCTGATGCTGTTGAGCCACTCCTCGATGGCGCTGTGGTGGTGCTTACCCCGCGGCAGGGAGGGGGGCATGGCTCGAGGAGTGGTTCGAGGAATGGTGCGAGGCTTGGGCGAAGGCGCGGAATGTGGCATCGGCATGTCTCTGTCAGGAGGGCCCGATGCCGGCCAGCGGCTCAGGGCTTGCGTTCGATATCCACGTCGCTGGCTTGGGTGAAATCGCCCAATGCCATCATGTGGCCGAGCTTGCCGGCCTTGGTCGACAGATAGTGCTCGTTATGAGGATTGAGACCGGTGGTAAGGGGAACTCGTTCCGTAACGATGACGCCGGCCTTGGTCAGGGCATCCACCTTGCGCGGGTTGTTGGTCATCAGTCGCAGGCCCTGGATGCCCAGGTGATCGAGCATGGGCACGCAGAGATCGTAGCGGCGCATGTCGGCACCGAAGCCCAGCTGTTCGTTGGCTTCTACGGTATCGGCACCCTGATCCTGAAGGTGGTAGGCGCGAATCTTGTTGAGCAGGCCGATGCCGCGCCCTTCCTGGCGCAGGTAGAAAAGCACGCCGCGCCCCTCGTCGGCGATGCGCTTCAGCGCTTCTTGAAGCTGGTAGCCGCAGTCGCAGCGCATCGAGAACAGGGCGTCCCCGGTCAGGCATTCGGAGTGAACCCGCCCCAGCACAGGCTTGCCATCGGCCACGTCACCCAGCGTCAGGGCGATGTGATCCTTGCCGGTGGCGTCGTCCTCGAAGCCGTGCATGGTGAAGGTGGCCCAGGGTGTGGGCAGCCGGGAGGCGGCGATGAATCGAATCGTCACGGGGTACCTCGGTGAAAGACCACGGCGATGCCGGAAGTGAATCCAGCATTCTAGCAGGAACGCCGCCGAGGCTCACGATTGAGCGACTGGCCGAATCGCGTTCCGTCTTTCCCTTGGCCTCGGTCAAGCCCTGCGCAAAATCATGCGCTACAATGGCCCGACATTTCCTGTGGATGACTGCCTGCATGGAACTCAAGAACGATCGTTTTCTGCGCGCCCTGGCGCGCCAGCCGGTGGATCGTACGCCGGTATGGATGATGCGCCAGGCCGGTCGCTACCTGCCCGAGTATCGTGCCACCCGGGCCGTTGCCGGCGACTTCATGGACCTGTGTCGCAACCAGGAGCTGGCCTGTGAGGTGACGCTGCAGCCGCTGGAGCGCTATCCGCTGGATGCCGCCATCCTGTTCTCGGATATCCTCACCATTCCCGATGCCATGGGACTGGGGCTCTACTTCGAGACCGGTGAGGGGCCGAAATTCCGCAAGCCGGTGCGGACTACGGCCGACGTGGAAGCGCTGAAGGCGCCGGATGCCGAGCGCGACCTGGATTACGTGATGCGCGCGGTCTCTACCATTCGCCGCGAACTCAACGGCCGCGTACCGCTGATCGGCTTCTCCGGCAGCCCCTGGACGCTGGCCACCTACATGGTCGAAGGTAGCTCGAGCAAGGACTTCCGCCATGTGAAGACCATGCTCTACGCCAATCCCGATGCCATGCACCAGCTGCTCGATACTCTGGCCTATGCGGTCACCGATTACCTGAACGCCCAGATTCGGGCCGGTGCCCAGGCGGTGCAGATCTTCGACACCTGGGGCGGGGTGCTCTCCACGCCGGCCTACCTGGAGTTCTCGCTGCGCTACATGGAGCAGATCGTCGCCGGCCTGATCCGCGAACACGAGGGCCGGCGCGTACCGGTGATCCTGTTCACCAAGAACGGTGGCCAGTGGCTCGAGGATATCGCCCTTGCCGGGCCGGATGCCGTGGGCATCGACTGGACCACGGAGCTTTCCGACGCCCGCGCCCGGGTCGGTCACAAGGTCGCGCTGCAGGGTAATCTGGACCCCAACGTGCTGTTCGCCCGCCCGGCGGCCATTCGCGCCGAGGTGGGGCGGATACTCGACAGTTACGGGCACGGGCCGGGGCATATCTTCAACCTGGGCCACGGTATCAGCCAGTTCACCGATCCGGATAACGTCACCGCCTTCATGGATGCGCTGAACGAGCTGAGCCCGCAGTATCACCGCACCATCCAGTACCAGAATGCCTGACAGAAGCACGCTGCAAACCTGGCATGACCGGCACCGCCTTTGGGCGGTGCTGGCCATTCTGGCGGCCATTGTCATTGCCATCGGCAGCCTGACCCCGGGCAGCGAGATGCCCAGGACCCTGCCCTGGGACAAGTTGAACCATTTCGTCGGCTATGCGGGCCTGGCGGGCCTGGTTGGGTTGGCCGGGCTGCCGCTGGTGCGCACCTTCGTTTTCGTGGTGCTTTTCGGCATCTGCATCGAATACCTGCAAGTACCGGTGCCCGGCCGCAGCGGCGGGGACTGGTGGGATATCCTGGCCAACAGCCTTGGCGCGGCCACTGCCGTGCTGGTATTGCATGCGTTTCGCAAAAGGTTTACCTGATTACTCACCTTGATCAGCCATCGGGCCAATCTTGAGCCACACTGAAAGAGGCCTCAGCCGAGGCGCCTGACGGCGCCAGTCGCGATGCGGAGTCGGAGCGCCGAACCGAACGCTCCGACAGCGATTCTATCCACCAACGGTGCCACGACGCTGTCGGAGGAAGCTTTAGCTCACGACTGGAGGCCGCAGGCCTCCCGACGGTGTTGCCGGTATTCGCGACGACAACCAACTTTCAGCCTCCGCCGAGGCGCCTGACGGCGCCTGACGGCGCCAGTCGCGATGCAGAGCAGCGCTCCGACAGCGATTCTATCCACCAACGGTGCCACGAAGCTGTCGGAGGAAGCTTCAGCTTCGGTCCGAGGCTTCATAAAAACACCGGCCTAGGCTTGTAGCACTGATACGCAACGGCGCCCCGTCACCGCAAGGTGACGGGGCGCCGTCGTTTTCAGCCTGGCAATCGTTTCATGGCTAGCGCAGCTCGGCACGCTCGATAATCACCGGCTCGGTGGGGACGTCCTGGAACGGCCCCCGGGTGGTGGTGGGTACCGCTCGAATGGTGTCCACCACATCCATGCCGTCCACTACCTGGCCGAACACCGCATAGCCCCAGGCCTGGCCGGAGTGGGTGCCCTGGTGATCGAGGAAGGCGTTGTCGGACACATTGATGAAGAACTGGGCGGTGGCCGAATGCGGGGCACCGGTACGCGCCATGGCCAGGGTGCCGCGCTCGTTCTTCAGGCCATTGTCGGCCTCGTTGGTGATCGGATCCCGGGTGGACTTCTGGCGGAAGTCTTCGTCGAAACCGCCACCCTGGATCATGAAGCCGTCGATCACGCGGTGGAAGACGGTGCCGTCGTAGTGGCCGTCCTGCAGGTAGGTCAGGAAGTTGTTGACGCTTTCGGGGGCCTCTTTCTGGAACAGCTCAATGGCGATCTCGCCGTGGTTGGTATGCAGGATGACATCGGCGTCGGTCGCATCGGCCTGGGCGGCCAGCGGCAGGGTGCCGGCGACGAGAAGGGTCAACAGAGTTCGTTTCAGCACGGAGGGACTCCTGTTTGCAGCAAGAAGAGACGTTGTGGTCGTTGTGAATGTGCCTAGCTTACGGTCTGAACGGCCCCGATGTCAGGCTTTCGATGCATGAGGCGGCGGCGCGACATCCCGCCACGCTGGATTGTTTGACGTGGGTCACAAGTGACCGGAGTAAAGAAGTACGCAGTATGGCTTTTATGCGCCGATCGCCGGACCATTCGGTTATGCGGGTCGGGGCACCTTCCGCTGATCTCTTCCAAGCCGTGATGCCTCGCCCATGAATATCCAGATAGTGACCGGCAGGCAGGGTAATCCTCTCCGAGCCGGGGATAGGCAGGAGGTAGCCAACCCATGGTGGCGGAACTCGGAAACTTCGCACTGATACTGGCGCTATGCCTGGCGGTGGTCCAGAGCGTATTGCCCCTGCTGGGCACGTACTTCGACAATGCCCGCCTGATGCGCACGGGACGCTTCCTGGCTACCGGGCAGTTCGTCTTCCTGTCGCTCTCCCTGGCGGTGCTGGTCTGGGCCTTCGTAGTGAGCGACTTCTCGGTGCGCTATGTGGCCAGCCACTCTAGCCTCAGCCAGCCGACGATCTACAAGGTCACGGCCGTCTGGGGTGGCCATGAAGGGTCGCTGCTGCTGTGGGTGTGGCTGCTGGCTGCCTGGGGTGTTGCCGTGGCGATCTTCAGCCGGTCGCTGCCTCGGGAAATGCTGGCGCGGGTGCTGGCCGTGATGGGCATGGTCTCGATCGGCTTCCTCGCCTTCACCGTGTTCACCTCCAACCCCTTCGAGCGCATCGTCCCGGGGCCCATGGATGGGCGCGGCATGAACCCGCTGCTGCAGGACCCGGGCATGATCCTGCATCCGCCGTTGCTCTACATGGGCTATGTGGGTACGGCGGTGGTCTTCGCCTTTGCCATGGCGGCCCTGATCGGCGGCCGGCTCGATGCCGCCTGGGCACGCTGGTCACGCCCCTGGACCACGGTGTCCTGGGTCTTTCTCACACTGGGGATCGCTGTCGGCTCCTGGTGGGCCTACTACGAGCTGGGCTGGGGCGGCTGGTGGTTCTGGGATCCGGTGGAGAATGCCTCCTTCCTGCCTTGGCTGACCGCCACCGCACTGATCCACTCGCTGGCGGTAACGGAGAAGCGTGGCGGCTTCAAGGTCTGGACGCTGATGCTGGCGATCCTCACCTTTGCCCTGACCGTGCTGGGAGCCTTTATCGTACGTTCGGGGGTCATCACCTCGGTCCACGCCTTCGCCACCGACCCGGAGCGCGGCGTATTTCTCCTCGGCATGCTCACCATCACCCTGCTCGGTTCGCTGACCGTCTACGCCTGGCGGGCACCCAAGGTGGGGCTTGGCGGCTCCTTCGCCTGGTACTCCCGCGAATCGCTGATGATGGCCAACAATGTGCTGTTGGCAGTGGCCTGCGCCGCCGTGTTTATCGGCACCCTCTATCCGCTGGCGCTGGACGCCTTCGGCCTGGGCAAGATCTCGGTGGGGCCTCCCTACTTCGATGCCGTGTTCACCCCGGTGATGCTGCCGTTGCTGTTCCTGATCGGCCTCGGCCCCGCGGTGATGTGGAAACAGGCCAACCCCAGCGATACTTTCCGCCAGCTGCGCTGGGCTCTGCTGGTGAGCGTCATCGCCGGTGGGCTCTGGCCGCTTACCATGGGCGCCTGGCGGCCGCTCACCGCTCTGTCGCTGATGCTCGCCAGCTGGATCGTCCTTACCGCGCTGCTAGATATCCACAAGCGCATGGGGTCGTCACGGCAACCCTTTCCCGCACGGCTGCGCAAGGTCATGCGGCCGAGTTTCATGGGCATGCACCTGGCCCATGTGGGGCTGGCGCTGATCGTAGTGGCCATCGCCATGGTCAACACCTACGAGGTCGAGCGCGACGTGCGCATGCAGCCGGGCCAGACCGAATCGGCGGCCGGGTTCGACTTCACCCTGCTGCGCATGGAAACGGTGCGCGGCCCCAACTGGGATGCGGACCAGGCGGTTGTCAATGTGACCCGTGACGGCCGCCCCGTGGCGACCCTGATGCCCCAGCGCCGCTACTACGACACTCAGCCCGGCAACCCCATGAACCAGGCCTCGCTCAATCGTTCGGCGACCCGCGATGTCTATGTTTCCCTGGGGGAGCGCCTGGTGGGCGACGCCTGGAGCTTCCGTCTCTATTACAAGCCCTACATGTTCTGGATGTGGTCCGGCGCCATCCTGCTCTCCCTGGGCGGGTTATTGGCGGCCTGCGACCGGCGCTACCGGCTGGCACGCAATCGCGCCGTCGATAGCCGGCGCGGCGCCGGCGCCCAGGGCAATGCCCCCACTCGGGAGGTGACCACCTGATGAATCTGCGTCTCTTGATCCCGCTCATAGCCACATCGGCCCTGCTCGGCCTGCTGTTCATCGGCCTGGGCATGAACTCCCGCGACCTGCCATCGCCGCTGGTGGGCAAGCCGGCGCCGGCCTTCGAGCTCGAAGCGCTGGAAGATGCCGGGCAGCTTCTTACTGAGCAGGATTTCATCGGCGAGGTGGCGCTGGTCAACGTCTGGGCCACCTGGTGCAGCACCTGCCGAGCCGAGAAGCCGCTGCTCATGGAGCTGGCCGCCGGCGGTATTCCCATTCATGCCTTCAACTATCGCGACGAGCGCGATGCGGCGCTGCGCTACCTCAGCGTCAGCGACAATCCCTATCGAACCATTGCCTACGACCCCCGCGGCGATGCCGGTATCGACTGGGGCGTCTACGCCACGCCGGAGACCTATGTGCTCGATGCCGAAGGTGTGATCCGCTACAAGCGCATCGGGCCGCTCAGCCGACAGCTGCTGCTCGACGAGGTGCTGCCCCTGGTTGAAAAACTGAGAGCGGAAAAGCTGAGGGCCGAGCAGCGGGCAAGTGACAGCAGGAGGGTGGCGCAGTCATGAAGCGATCCCTATTCCTGAGTCTGCTTGGCTTGCCGCTCTGGCTGGCGGCGGGCCTTGCCATGGCGCTGGCCATCGGCCAGCCGATCGACTTCGAAAGCGAGGCCCAGAAGCGCCAGTACGACACCCTGGTGCGCGAGCTGCGCTGCACCGTGTGCCAGAGCGAGACCATTCACGAGTCCAACGCCGAGCTTGCCGCCGACATGCGCCGTCGGGTCTATGAGATGACCCTGGCCGGCCACGATGGCGATGCCATCGTCGACTTCATGGTGCAGCGCTATGGCGATTACGTGCGCTATCGGCCGCCCCTGCAGGCCAACACCGCCCTGCTGTGGGCCAGCCCCTTCCTGCTGCTGCTGGTCGGGGGCATCGCCTGGTGGCGAATGATAGTGGGGCGCAAGCGCATGGCGCAGCGCCCGGAATTCACCGAACAGGAGCGCGCGACGCTGCAACGCATGCGCAGCGGCGAGTGAACCCCGGAGGCGATGATGAACGGAACATTCCTGATAGTTGCCATGCTGTTGTGCGTGATGGCGCTGGCCTTCGTGGTCTATCCGCTGCTGCGGGAGCCGCGCTGCGAGACGGGTCACTCTCGCCGGGCGATCAACCTCAAGGTCCACCGCGACCGAGTCCGTGAGCTCGACCAGGACCTGGCGACGGGCACCTTGACACAGGTGCAGTACGACACCGCGCTGGCGGATCTCGAGCGAGAGCTCCTCGACAGCGGTGCCTTCGAGCCGGATGCCAATGAGGCACCGGCCGGTGAAGTCCGCGGGCCGCGCCGCATGGCGGGCATCGCCGCCTTCGCCAGCGTCGCCCTGCTGCCCTTCATGGCCGTGGGCATCTACCTGGGCGTGGGTTATGCCGACGAGGTCTTTGCCACCCAGCTCCCGCCGGGTGAGGTGGCCAGCATGCCGGAACCCCCGCCGGTCACCGAGGAAGCGATGCAGCGCCAGTTCGAACAGCTTTCGCAACAGCTGCAAGGTCGGCTCGCGCAGAACCCCGATGATCTCGAGGGCTGGATCCTGCTCGGTCGGACACTGACGTTCCTGGATGACCTGGCGGCCGCCGAGCGCGCCTTCCGCGAGGCGATGGTCCACGGCGGCGATCGCGACCCGAATCTGTTGACTCGCTATGCGGATGTGCTGGCGGAGCGGCAGGGCAGCCTTGAGGGGGAGCCCCGCGCGCTGATCGAGCGGGCACTGGCCATCGATCCCGACCACGCCCAAGGGCTTTGGATGGCCGGCTCCCTGGCATTCGAGGAGGCGGATTTCGAGGCCGCACGCCGCCACTGGGAACATCTGCTCGGTGTGCTGCCGGACGATTCACCGGAGGCAGACATCATCCGCGGCAACCTGTCCCAGGTGGCCCTGCCCGCTGCGGAGGGCTGAACGTGAAGCCATATTCGAGGAGGTGGTCATGAGGCCGACATTGAGCCGTGAGGCACTGCAGGCCGTTCGGCAGGTGCCCCTGTTTCGAGGGCTGGGGGACGAGACCCTGGCGCTGTTGACCGGCGGCGCTGTGGAGCGCAGCTATCGTCGCGGTACGCTGCTGTTCAGCGAGGGCGAGCCGGCGGATCGTTTCTATGTGGTGCTGGACGGCTGGGTCAAGCTGTTCCGCGAGAGCCCCGATGGCAACGAGTGCATGGTCGGGCTTTTCACCCGCGGCGAGTCCTTCGCCGAGGCGGCGATGTTCGACCGGCTGGGTTTCCCGGTCCATGCCGCGGTGGCCGAGGATGCCCGGCTGCTGGTCTTTACCGCCGACCACTTCCTCACCACCCTGGAGCAGAACCACGGCCTGGCGCTCAACCTGCTGGCGAATCTGTCGGGGTTGCTGCGCTACCTGGTGCGCCAGCTCGACCAGTTGACCAACCAGCCCACCTATCAGCGCCTGGCGTCATTCATCGTCTCGCTCTGCCCCTGCGATGCCCATCAGGCCACCGTCTGCCTGCCCTGTGACAAGATGCTGATTGCCGGCCGCCTGGGCATGAAGCCCGAGAGCTTTTCCCGGGCCATGGCCCGCCTCAGGGATGTCGGCGTCAGCTGCGAGCGCAACTGCGTACAGATAGACGATGTCGCGGCCCTGCGCCGCTTCGCCAATGCCTGCGGCCAGCCCTCGGTGGCCCCTGCGGCCCTGAACGGTGGCTCCAAGGTATCCGTTTCCGGCGCGATCCAGTCCTGTCGCTGAGAGCCGAACCCTTCCCCTGACGCTGCCTTACGCCGGCCCGATTCTTTCGGGCCGACGGCTTTTCGGCAAATTTCTTGGCGTCTCTTGTGACATAAGTCAACTACAGGATGCATCTATTGACAGTGGTCAAGTGAGGGGGGCGGCAAAGCTGCTCTACTTGGTCCAGGTGGAGGGTGGCTGATGGCCATGACCGACTGGAATTCAAAAAAGTGGTCAGGCTGGGGCACCCGCCAGGTACTACCCGAAGGGGAAACCAAGCGAGGCACGTTATGTATAAGAGAGCATTGAGCAAGGGGATCTTCGCCCTCAGCTTCCCGCTGGCCGCCATGATGGGCACCGCCCACGCCGCGGCCCCGGAAATGTCCGCCGAAGAGCTGGAGCGCGCTGGCCAGATTTACTTCTCACGCTGTGCGGGCTGTCATGGCACCCTGCGCAAGGGTGCCACCGGCCCCGACCTGCTGCCCGAGACGACCCAGGAGCTGGGCCAGCGTCGTCTGGAGAGCATCATCACGCTGGGCACCGAAGGCGGGATGAACAACTTCGACGGCATCCTCGATCCCGACGAGATCGAGCTGATCTCCAAGTACATCCAGCAGACGCCGGAAGAGCCGCCGGAAATGTCGCTCTCCGATATCCGCGATACCTGGAAGATCCTGGTGCCGCAGGAGGAGTGGCCCACCGAGCCCCAGCACGACCGCAACTGGGAAAACTTCATGGTCACCATCCTGCGTGACCGTGGCGCCATGGGCATCATCGACGGCGACACCAAGGAGCTCGTCACCGAGGCCGAGACCGGCTATGCCGTGCACGTAGCCAAGGAGAGCTCAGACGGCCGCTTCTGGTACGTCCAGGGTCGTGACGGCCGCTTGTCCAAGATCGACCTGTGGATGGATCCGCCCCAGGTGACCGCCGAGGTGTTCATCGGCATCGACGCCCGCGACGTGGCCGTCTCTCACTACGGTGAGTGGAAGGACAAGTACGTCATCGGTGGCGCCTACTGGCCGCCGCACTTCGTGATTGCCGATGCCGAAACCATGGAGCCGCTGAAGGTCGTCTCCACCCGTGGCTACGACACCGAGGGCAACTACGTCCACGAGGCTCGCGTCGCGGCACTCTACAACACCCCCAACGCGCCGTCCTGGCTGGTCAACGTCAAGGAGACCGGTCAGATCTGGCAGGTCGACTACAGTGACCTGGAGAACCTGCGTATCGATCATATCGAGTCCGCCGAGTTCCTGCATGACGGCTTCTTCGATCCCACCGGCCGCTATTTCCAGATCGCGGCGAACTTCAGCAATCTGATGGTGTTCGTCGACACCGAGACCCGCAAGCGCGTGGGCATGCTCAACACCGGTCAGATCCCTCACCCGGGCCCGGGTGCCAACTGGATCGACTCCGAGTGTGGTCCGGTTGCCGGCACCACCCACTTGGGTGAAGGCCGCATGACCTTCTGGGGCAACGATCCCGAAGGGCATCCCGACCAGGCGTGGGAGATCTGCGGCAGCGTCGAGACCGACGGCCCCGGGCTCTTCGTGCGCAGCCACCCGGATTCCGGCAACGTCTGGATCGACCAGGCCATGCACCCGGAGTCCGACGTCAACCAGTGGGTCATGGTCATGGACAAGGAGACACGTGAGCTGACTCCGATCCATGTGGCCGATCGGCCTATCGAGCATGACGCCGTTGCCGTGCACATGGAGTACGACCAGACCGGAACCGAGGTGTGGGTCTCCATCTGGGCCCGCGGTCGCGGTCACCAGGATGACGGCGCCATCGTGGTCTACGACGACAAGACCCTGGAAGTGAAGGCGGTCATCGAGAATCTGAACACGCCAACCGGCAAGTTCAACGTCTACAACCGCAAGAAGCACATCGGCTGATCAATCGCTGAACCCGCCGGGGCGTCCTTGGGCGTCCCGGCTCCTTCTTCAGCCGTTTCCCGTTCCATGCAGGGGAGCGTCTGAGCAAGGGGCCGGACAACACCACCTCAACCAGGCGGCAAGGCAGGCTAACTATAGCAAGAACCGTGTCATGACAATTTCGGGAGACTGACATGAAAGGGGAGCGTCTTCGCAACTGGCGCAAGATCACCATCATGGGGGCATCGCTTGGCGCCGCCGTGGTTTTCTTCATTGCCGGCATTCTGTTCTGGGGTGGCTTCAATACCGTGATGGAGGCCACCAACAGCTTCAAATTCTGCAGTACGGCCTGCCACGAGATGAGCTGGGTCTATGAGGAATATGAAGAGCGCCCGCATTTCCAGAATGCCACCGGCGTCGGGGCGACCTGTTCGGACTGTCATGTGCCCGATGCCTGGGGGCCGAAGATGATCCGCAAGATCGAGGCCAGCCGCGAGGTATGGCACTGGATGCTGGGAACGATCAATACCAAGGAGAAATTCGAGGGCAAGCGCCTGCATCTGGCCGAGAACGTGTGGCGCTCCATGTTGCGTACCGACTCCCGCGAGTGTCGCAACTGTCATGACTGGTCGGCCATGGATCTCGAAGAGCAGGCGCCCCGCGCCTCCCGCGAGCACGCCCGCGCCTTCGAGCAGGGCCAGACCTGCATCGAGTGCCACCAGGGTATCGCCCATGAGCTGCCCGAAAATTGGGACGAGTCCGAGGTGTGGCTGGCCCGTTTCGAGCACGACGAGCCGGCCACTGACGCGGTCCGTGACGAGCCCGAAATGCCGCTGGAAGCTGAGGAGCTGGGCGAGGCAGTTGCCGCCGAAGGCGACATCGCCGCCACTCTGAACTGGGATGATGTTCCGGCCCTGGACATGACGCTGTTCCTGCCCGGCCAGGCTTCCATCGAGTGGATCCAGGACGGTAGCGAGCACGGCGGCGGCCGCGCCTTCAGCTTCGGCGACCGCTGCATCTGGTGTCACCAGGGTGAAGAAGAGCAGATCGGCCAGATGGCGGTCAGTGCCGAGAAGATCGAGACCTATGACCTGGGCGACAAGCGCGGCCACGTCCCGATGACCGTGCAGGCCTCCTTCGACGACGACTACCTGTTCATGCGCTTCCAGTGGGAAGCCGGCGAACACGCCCCGCTGCCCTTCGTCGATGGCGGCATGATGGACCCGGACAACCCCATGAAGCTGACCGTTAGCTTCTCGGATGATCGGGTCGACATGGCGGACCGGGCCGGTTGCTGGGCGAGCTGTCACCATGATTCGACCTACATGCCGGATGCACCAGAAGCAGAGGCCCTGGCCGAAAGCGAGCTGTCTGAAAGGCTCGACCTGATGAGCAATGGGGGCGTGACCAAGTATCTCACCGAGAGCCGTACCGAAGTGGAAGTTCGTGGGCGTCGCGGCGCAGCCCGCGGTGGCTGGGACAAGCTGAAGGAGGAGCAGGAAATTCAGGAGCTGCTCGATGGCGGTGTTTACCTGGATGTGGCGCGCTTCAACAGCGGCGACGGTTCCACCGAGGCAGGCTATATCCTCGATGAGCGTCATTTTGCCGACAGTCAGGCCATCGTGTTCAGCGCCGGAGAGGAAGATGGCGTATGGACGGCCTACCTGACGCGTGCCTTGCGCACCGGTGTGGAAGGCGACAAGCCGCTATCGACCGATGGCAAGTACAGCTTCAACGTGGCGCTGCACGATGACCATGCCGACTCACGCTTCCATCACGTCTCCTGGCAGTATGGGCTGGCGTTTGACGCCGAGATACCGGGCGACTATGAGGAGGACATGGTTGAAATCAATGCCACGCGCATTTCACGGTAATACCCGGTTACAGAGGAGGACGTTCACATGGCAAGACGACTTCTGACGCCTGTTGCTGTTGCCACCGCCCTGGTTGCCCTGCTGCTGAGCGGGGCGGCCCAGGCCGGCGAGGATGTGGTCGAGGTGGAAATGCTCGACTACGGCTTCCACCCCGCCGAGCTCGAGGTGACGGTGGGAACGACGGTACGCTGGGTTAGCGCAGAGAAGCGCACGAGCCACGACGTCTACTTTCCCGACGAGGACACGGGCTCGCCCCGGCTGTTTCCCGACGAGAGCTGGGAGCGTACATTCGAGGAACCGGGGACCTATGAGTATTACTGCCAGCCCCATGAGAATCGCGACATGCGTGGCGTGATCCGTGTCGTCGAGGCCGAGTAGGCCTTCAACGACAAGCCTGTGGCGCCACGACGAGTATGTGGCGCCCGTGGGCACCGAAAACAGAGGAGTTTGCATGCCGACAATCACTCGACCCGCCGCACTGTTCGGCGGACTGCTGGCCTCACTGGCCTTGTCGACGGCCAGTGGTGCGATGGCTTCGGAGAGCCCCACCGGCTATCGCAGCGCCGACTTCGGCATGTCATCCGAGGTGGTGCTGGAGCGCCTGGAGCAGGACCAGGTCGTCAACGTCTCGGTCCAGGAGACCGAGGACAATGACCTCATCATCGACGGCGAGCTTCAGGCCGAGAATGAGCCGGCAACCGACTTGCGCTATGTCTTTCCGGAGGGGCGCGACCAGCTCGCCCTGGTAGTGGCCTTCCACCCCAATGTGGAAGACTACGCCAGCGTGAAGGCGGAACTCGAAGCGCGCTACGGCAAGCCCTGGGAAGAGGAAATGGCCGAATGGTGGTTCGAGCAGCTACAGGATGGCATGCCGGAAACGCCGAACAGTCTCACCGTCTGGGGAGGCGATGGTGACGAGGCCCGCGAAAGGGGGCGCTTCGTGCGGCTCTGGTCTTTCGAGGATTACCTGTCGGTTGAGTATCTCGATACTCAGATGTTTCGCTGAGCCTCTCCACACGTGACACGCTTCAGTGGCCGCTCTCAATGGGCGGCTTTCATGCTTGGGATCGACAAATCATGAAAATCAAGCCACTACTGGTGCTGCTGGCAGCCACGATGCTGAGTGTATCAGTCCAGGCCGAGCAGGATCATCAGGGACATGGACACGATAGCGAGGCGTCTCAGGAGGCCTCGGGTCCTCATGAGGTTCGCGGAATCTTTCTCGGATTCGACGAGGGCGAAGGTCGCGTCACGATGGCTCACGAGGCCATACCGGATGTCATGATGGCCATGCGCATGCATCTGCGCCTCCCTGAAGGTCAGGCGCTGCCGGCGCTTGAGCCGGGTGACAAGGTGGCTTTCCGGATGTTCAGTCGCATCGAGGCGGGGCGAGTCTGGTACGCCAGCGATCTCGAGCTGCTCCCCTCCCAGACGGAGCTGGAACTGCCGCCTCAGCTGCGCGAGGCCGTGGGCTACTGATAGTGTGAGCTGTCGTCTTGTCCGGCTAACCGGATGTCTCGATGAGCCCGACGAACGGCACCAGCGTCAGCGCCAGTATGGCCACGACGGCCAGGCCGACCAGAAGCATCCGTATGGGGTGATGGCGCAGGCGTTGCCAAAGGGTCGGCGCCTGGCCGTGCTGGACCTGTTCCGCATGCTGCTGCTGCGCTCGCTCCTGACGTTCGGCCTGGTAGCGGTCGAGCACCTTCCGCGCCGCTTCCAGTTGAGAAGCATCACGCAGCCAAATGGCGTCGACGCCCAGCCGCCAGAAGCCGGCGTTGGTCTCGTAGGTGTCGAAGCCATGCTCCTCGAGCAGCTGGCGGACTTCCCACACTTCCTCTTCGGAAACATGGGTAAATCGAAACAGGAGTGTTGCCATCAGCTGGCCGCCTCGCACAGGCGCTCGGCACGGCCGATAGCCGAATCGGCACCGTTCAGGTCGAAACTCATGAACCAGTAGTCCTCTTCGCCGCGATCGAGACGTAGCAGAAGCGTCTCGCCCGCGCGCATCTCCTCGACCAGCAGCCCCTGTTCGTCGAGATAGAAATTGACATAGAAGCCGCTGTCGCCCCGCTGGGTGACGAACTCCGCCATGCCGTTGTGAATGGTCTCGTGGTCGACCCGAAGATCGCCGGGCACCAGGTTGGCGACCCGGCTTTCGGCCTGATGCTCGTCGAGCTCCACGCGCAATTCGAGCCAGGGAAGGTCGCAGACACCGGGCGTGAAGTTCAGGCTGAGGATGGAGTCGCTGTAGCTCGTCTCCTGCAGGGCGCGGAAATGGCGCTCGTCACCCAGTGACAGGGTCAGGGAGTGCCAATGCCCATGTGCTTCGATGTCGCTGGTATTGAAGTTGGTGGCATGGACCAGCGGAGCGGCAAGCAGGCTGCCAAGCAGCAGCCATAAGGGCGTGTGGCGCGAGGTGGGGCGAGTGATCGGGATCATGACCGGATTCCTGGGGCGACGAGCCTCCGATGGTAGCATCCCGGGCACGACGAGCCGACCCCGAGGCCGTGTGCATGGCCTTGGCTCAGGGGTCCAGGCTGGAGAAATAGGCCGCCAGGTCGGCAATGTCCTGATCGCTCAGGCCTCGGGTCATGTTGGCCATCATGTGCCCCTTCTCTCCGGCACGCAGTGACTTCATGCCCTCGACGATCCGCGTCTCATCCATGCCGGCAAGGCTGGGATAGCGCGAGGTGACGCTGCGTCCCTGGTGGCCGTGGCAGCTGATACACAGCTTGGCCATTTCGGCGCCACGTGCCGGGTCGCCGCCGTGAAGGAACGTGCTTTCCTGAGGCGCTGTGTCAACAGCATCGGATGCTGTTTCAGCCGCAGTCGCAGCGGTAGCGCCGGCGACCGACAAGACCAGTGATAGGGCCAGAGCTGTGATGACGATGTGCATATCGACCTCGTGGGGGCGAATACGGTTCTTATCAGTGTATCCGCCAAGCGCAAAAAAGCCCTTGATGCAGGTCAGAACGAGTCGAGCAGAACTGACGATAAGCGGGACAGCCATCGGTGGTCGATGTCGGTTATTCGTAGTCCCTGCTGGGCAGCAACCAGTCCTCCGATGGATCGTGCCCCGCCTCCTCGGCCTTGCGGTACTGAGTGGCCATGTCACCGGTGATTGTCGTCAGGCAGTCGTCGAGGCTGGCGTGGTCGTCGGCGCTCTCATAGATCGGCTCGGCCTGCAGCGGCGTCTGGATATAATGGCTCTGCTCGCAGCTGTAGCGATTCCCATCCAACTGGCGATAGACGCGCACCCGGATCGTCGTCGGGATTGCCCCTAGGCAGAAGGCGTATTCCGTCACCAGCTGGCGTTGGTGGGTAATGAGCGAATCGTGAACGGGACTGGGTGCAATGTGATTCATGGGAACTCCATGACCCCTAGGAAAGAGCATTAAGTTTGGTCCGAGCCTAACACCTTGCCTCGCGGGCGAGAAGGTGCCTGCAGGACCGTTATTTGGCCTGTCACCATGGCGAGCAGCCCATTCATCATTAACGGTATTAACACGGCTTGCCACCCGCTTTTTGACCTGAGTTGACAGGTTTGATACAGGTCAGGTTTTCAAACCCAGTCTGTGCTAACGTCAAACAAGTATCGAGAATACCTGATTCCTTGCTGGTTTCGCTGGTCACTAAACACGCTAGTTGCTTTCCTGGGCTTGGCAACCAGGGGATGCGCTACGGGAAACGGACAGGCGAATAACCAGCCGAGCTGTACCTGTTGGAGACGAGTCGAATGAGGCTGCTGCGCATCTGGCTGCTGGCACTGTCCTTCCTTATTGCCACCGTGGCACCGGTTGTCGCAATGTCGGCCGAGTGGTTGACAGAGGTATTCCCGGGGGCAGAGAGCGTCGGGCAGCCACTGGACGATGCGCCTGCCATGCCTGTGATTGGTGACGGCGAATTGATCGGGTATGTCTTCGAGACCAACGATATAGCGCCCATCCCCGCTTACTCGGGCCACCCTGTCAACATGCGGGTGGGAATGGACCTTGAGGGAAAGATTACCGGCGTGCAGGTGCTGGATCATTCCGAACCGATCATGCTGGTGGGTATCCCCGAGTCGGTGCTCGACGACTTTGTCGGCCAATATGCCGGTAAGTCGGTACGGCAAAAAGTCCGGGTTGGCTTGTCGCGTCAGGACCGTGAAGGGTACGAGCGAGTGGATGCCGTATCGGGTGCGACCGTGACCGTGGTAGTGATGGGCGAGGGCATCATGCGTTCGGCCCGACAGCTGGCACGTCAGCTGGGTATCATTACCGCTGGGGTCGCCGAGCCGGCTACGGTGCGTGACGATATATTCGAGGAGGCGAGCTGGGATGAACTGAATGAAATGGGGGCGATTGGCCACCTCCATGTGACCCGTGGCGAGGTGGATGAGGCCTTTATCGGAACGGATGCAGAAGGCGTCGAAACGGCACCGGAAGGGCGCGAGGATGAAACCTTCATCGACCTCTATTTCGCCTATCTCAACGTTCCAACAATCGGGCGCAACCTCCTCGGCGACAGCCAGTACGAACAATTGATGGAAAGCCTAGGCGACAACGAACACGCCTTGGCACTGATGGCGGATGGCCGCTACTCGTTCAAGGGGTCCGGCTTCGTGCGTGGCGGAATCTACGATCGCATACTGGTCCATCACGGTAGTCGCTCCGACCAGTTCCACGATTCCGACATGCGGCGGCTTTGGGGCGTTGAAGCCGAAGGTGCGCCGCGATTACCTGAGCGCGACATCTTCATTCTGCGGGAGGAGTCACGCTTCGATCCGGCCCAGACATGGGAGGTCGAGTTGCTGGTGCGTCGCCAGGTCGGTGCACTGGATACCGAGTTTGCCGGCTTTGCTTCGGATGTGAAAGTGCCCGAGCGCTTCCTCGATATTCCCGAGCCGATAGCCGATGCCATGACCGAGGAAGATCGTCCGCTATGGATATCGGTATGGGAGGACCGAGTGCTGCACATCGTGGTGCTCGGCCTGGGCCTAGGTGTGCTGACCTTCACCCTGTTGTTCCAGGACTGGCTGGTCAAGCGGCCCCGGTTGCTGCATGGGCTACGCTACAGCTTTCTGGTCTATACGGTGGTTTTCATTGGCTGGTACGCGCTTGCCCAGCTTTCGGTGGTGAATGTCCTCACCTTTGCCAATGCCCTGTTCACCGATTTCCAGTGGTCCACCTTCCTGATGGACCCGATGATGTTCATTCTCTGGAGCTTCGTGGCGGTATCGCTGCTGCTGTGGGGCCGCGGTGTCTACTGTGGCTGGCTTTGTCCCTTCGGTGCCATGCAGGAATTGATCAGTGCCGTGGCAATCAAGCTGCGTGTCCCCCAGGTCAAGGTGCCCTTCTTCATCCATGAGCGGCTCTGGGCGCTCAAGTACATCATTCTCTTGGCACTCTTTGCCGTATCGCTGCACTCGCTGGCGCAGGCTGAAGTCTACGCTGAGGTGGAGCCTTTCAAGACGGCCGTGCTGCTCAAGTTCCAGCGTGAATGGGGCTTCGTGCTCTACGCCGTAGTACTACTGGTGATCAGCGCCTTCAATCACAAGTTCTTCTGTCGCTACATGTGTCCGCTTGGGGCGGGGTTGGCCATTCCGTCACGCATCCGTCTGTTCGACTGGTTGCGTCGGCACAAGGAGTGCGGCAAACCGTGCCAGATATGTGCCAACGAATGTCATATCGGTGCGATCCATCCCGACGGCCACATCAACCCGAACGAATGTCATTACTGCCTCGACTGCCAGGTGACCTACTACAACGACCGCAAGTGCCCGCCCATGGTGGTGCAGCGCAAGCGTCGGGAAAAGGCCACAAGGTTGAGCAGCAAGGCAGCGGACAAGCAGCGTATACCCGCGACGGAAGTGGCCACAGACAGCACCTGAGGGAGTCATGCCCCTCGGTAGCGTTACCCCGGCGATGCGACTCGCGTCAACGACGTCCGACGTGTCGCTGGACAGTGAAGGCCGAACATAGCGTCGGCATCGAGACTTCTCTCGACAAAATGAAACGGAGGTAGTGTCATGAGCGACAACCATCAGGACGACAAGCCCACCGGGTCCGGCGTTGTTCCGGTCAACCAGGGGCGTCGCCGCTTCCTGGCGGGTAGCGCCATGGTCGGCGCGGCAGGTATGGCGGGTGTCACGGGGGTAGCAGGCGTCGGTGCCCTGACCCGCAGCCAGCCGGCGAAGGCCGCCAGCAATGGCAATGGATTGAGCACCCATGTGGCGCCGGGTGAACTTGACGAATACTACGGCTTCTGGAGCGGCGGTCACAGCGGCGAGGTGCGCGTCTATGGCGTTCCCTCCATGCGTGAAATCATGCGGATCCCGGTCTTCAATCACTGCTCGGCTTCCGGCTGGGGCATGACCAATGAATCCAAGCGGATCATGGGCGATAGCCATCGCTTCACCAATGGCGATGCCCACCACCCGCATATCAGCTATACCGATGGCAGCCACGATGGCCGCTATCTGTTCATCAACGACAAGGCCAACACCCGCGTGGCGCGGATTCGGCTGGACGTCTTCAAGACCGACGCCATGGTGACCGTGCCCAACGTTCAAGCCATCCACGGCTTGCGACTGCAGAAGGCGCCGCGCACCGGCTACGTCTTTGCCAACGGCGAGTACATGATTCCCCAGCCCAACGACGGCCGGGACATCAACGATCCGTCGAAGTACTACACCATGTGGAACGCCATCGACGCCGACACCATGGAGGTGAAGTGGCAGGTCATCGTCGACGGTAACCTGGACAACATGGATGCCGACTATGCCGGTAAGTACTGCGCTGCGACCTGCTACAACTCCGAGGGCGCGGTGGACTTGGCCGGCAAGATGCGCGCCGATCGCGATTGGGTAACCGTGTTCAGCATCGAGCGTATCGAGCAGGCGGTGGCCGACGGCAACTACACCACTATCGGTGACTCCGACGTGCCCGTCGTTGATGGCCGCAAGAGTTCTGATCTCAACGTCACCCGCTACGTGCCGGTGCCGAAGAACCCACACGGCCTCAATACTTCCACCGACGGCAAGTATTTCATCGCCGCCGGCAAGCTGTCGCCCACCGTGACCATGATCGAGATTTCAAGGCTCGACGATCTGTTCGAAGGCAACCTGGAAGACGAGCGCGATGTCGTGGCCGCCGAGCCGGAAATCGGCCTGGGGCCGCTTCACACCACCTTCGATGGCCGCGGTAACGCCTACACCACGGTGTTCATCGACAGCCAGGTGGTGAAGTGGAATATGGAAGATGCCGTTCGCAACTACAACGGCGAGGATGTCGAGTACATCCGTCAGAAGCTGGACGTGCACTACCAGCCGGGTCACAACCATGCGACCCTCTCCGAGTCCAAGGATGCCGATGGCAAGTATCTGTTCTCCTTGAATAAGTTCTCCAAGGATCGCTTCCTGCCGGTGGGTCCGCTGCACCCCGAGAACGATCAGATGATCGATATCTCCGGTGAGGAGATGGTGCTGCTCCACGACACCCCCACCTTCGCCGAGCCGCACGATGCCGTGATCATTCGGCGTGACCAGATCACCACAAAGCAGATCTGGGAGCGCGATGATCCCTATTTCGCCGACACCGTAGCCATGGCTCGCGAGGATGGCATTACACTGGAGTCCGATAACGAGATCATCCGCGACGGCAACAAGGTGCGGGTCTACATGACCTCGGTGGCGCCGAACTTCGGTATCACCGAAATTCCCGTCAAGGTGGGCGACGAGGTGACGGTCACCATTACCAACCTGGATCGCGTCGAGGACCTCACCCACGGCTTCTGCGTGGTGGATCACGGTGTGACCATGGAGATCAGCCCGCAGCAGACCGCCTCGATCACCTTCACGGCAGACAAGCCGGGGGTGTTCTGGTACTACTGCAACTGGTTCTGCCACGCGCTGCACATGGAGATGGTCGGTCGCCTGCTCGTCGAGCCGGCATAAGCCCACTCCGGGGGTCGGCGCTGCTGCCGACCCCGTCCTCCCTCTTTATTGTTTCCAACGCGAGAGTCACATGCGTTCGACATGGCTTTTCCTGCTGCTCCTGATGGTGTTTCCGGCGCTGAGTCTGGCCGCCGAGCGGGTCGTCGTGCCGGATGAGAGGCCCCTGCAGCAAGTGTTGGATGAGGCACGATCCGGCGATACGGTGCGCCTCTCACCTGGCGTTTATGAAGGAAACTTTCGTGTTGAGGTACCGATCGAACTGGCTGGTGAGCCAGGGGCTATCCTGGACGGGCAAGGCCAAGGCACCGTGCTTTCTGTCTTTGCGCCGGGTGCCCGCATACATGGGCTACATGTCCGTAATGATGGCGCCAACCTGACCGACGTGGACAGCGGTATTTTCGTAGCCGACTCTGCCACTGGAGCCATTATCGAGAACAACCGTATCGAGGCACGTGGCTTCGGTATCTGGTTGGATGGGGCTTCCGATCTGCGGGTGGAAGGCAACCGTATCAGCGGTGATGTCACCCTCCGATCCCAGGATCGCGGCAATGGGCTCCAACTCTTCAACGTCTCTGGCGCCGAGATACTTGGTAACGAGGTCTGGAACGCCCGGGACGGTATCTATATCGATGTCAGCAATGATAATCGCTTGATCGGCAATTTGCTGCGCGATCAGCGCTATGGCGTGCACTACATGTTTTCGCACAACAATGTGATACGCGACAACGAGACACGTAACAACCGGCTCGGTTATGCCTTGATGCAGTCACGCCAGCTGGAGGTGGTGGGTAACCGTTCCATCCGCGACCAGAATTATGGTTTTCTGCTCAATTTTATCGTCGATTCGGTCATCGCCGAAAATATTTCCATCGAAGCGCAACGCGGCGGTGTCACGGCAGCGCCCGATGGCCATGCGATCAGTGGCGCGGAGGGCAAGGCGCTATTCGTCTACAATTCGCTGTTCAACGAGATCCGCGACAACCTTTTCGCCCGCACCGAAGTTGGCATCCACATGACCGCCGGCTCCGAAGACAATGAATTTCATGGCAACGCCTTCGTCGGCAACGAGAGCCAGGTCAAGTACGTGGCTCTCCGCGAGCAGGAGTGGTCCCACGCGGGGCGTGGCAACTACTGGAGCGACTACCTGGGCTGGGATCTCAGCGGCGACGGCATCGGTGATATTCCCTATGAGCCCAACGATTCGGTGGACCGGCTGATCTGGACCTACCCGATGGCCAAGATTCTGATGAACAGCCCGGCGGTACAGGTATTGCGCTGGGTACAGCGCGAGTTTCCGATCCTGCGTCCACCCGGCGTGAGAGACAGCCACCCCCTAATGACGCTACCGGACTGGATGGCGGAGGCCCTTCAATGACTCAATGCGTAATCGAAATGGCGGGCGTCAGCAAGCGATTCGGCAAGCTGACCGCCATCAACGACGTCAGCCTGAGGCTGGGTGAAGGCGAAGTGTTGGGCCTCATGGGGCACAACGGTGCCGGCAAGTCCACATCGATGAAGCTTATCCTCGGTCTGATTCGGCCCAGCGATGGCGAGCTTCGCGTGTTCGGCCATGACCCCAGCGGCGCCGAAGCCAACGATCTGCGGCTGCGGCTGGGCTATCTGCCCGAAAACGTCCAGTTCTATGAACAGCTCAGCGGTCACGAGGTGCTGCGCTACTTCGCCAGACTCAAGCGTGTTGGCCACGGTGTCGTCGATACGCTGCTGGAGCGGGTCGGCCTGACTCATGCCATGCACCGCAGGGTGAAGACTTACTCCAAGGGGATGCGCCAGCGTCTCGGCCTGGCTCAGGCACTGATCGGAGAGCCTCGTCTGATGCTGCTTGATGAGCCGACCGTGGGGCTTGATCCCATGGCGACACGTGATTTCTATGCCATGGTCGACGAGTTGCGCGGTCGAGGTGTCAGCGTGATCCTTTGCTCGCATGTGCTTCCGGGCGTAGAGCGCCATATAGACCGCGCGGCAATACTCGGGCAAGGCCGGCTGCTGGCCTCGGGAAGCATCGACGAACTGCGCGAAACTGCCAACCTGCCGCTGGTGATCCGCCTGCGCACAGCTCAGGCACCGGAAACCCTGGCCATGCAGCTGCAGCCATACGGTGTTCGCGTCGGCCAGGTTGGCATGGGGCGTCTTGAGCTGGCGGTGCCGACCCGGGCAAAGGTGGATGTACTGCGTAGCCTAATGGCTGGTGGCCAGGTAGAGGACATCGATCTGGAACCGCCGACACTCGAGTCGCTCTATGCGCACTTCGACGGCACCATCCGCCAGGAGAGCAAAACGGAACAGGTCAGTATGTCAGCCAATGCAGGCCCGGAGGGGGTTACCGTATGAACAATCTCTTGATTGTGGCCGGCAAGGAGTTCCGCGACGGGCTGCGCAATCGCTGGGTGCTGGCAATCACCCTGGTGTTCGGCCTGCTGGCCATCGGTCTGGCCTATTTTGGCGCGGCGGCCTCCGGTCAGGTGGGCTTCACCCGGGTTTCCACCACCATCGTCAGCCTGTCGAGCCTGGCGGTGTTCCTGATTCCCCTGATCGCCCTGATGTTGGCCTATGACAGCATCGTCGGCGAGGATGAGCAGGGCACGCTCCTGCTGCTGTTGACCTACCCTATCAGCCGGGTCGAGATCCTGGCCGGCAAGTTTCTGGGCCATGCCGCCATTCTCGGCGTTTCCACCTTCGTCGGCTTCGGCGTGGCGGGTGTGATCATCGCCATCTTTGGCGGCGCGGACAATCTGGGTGAACTGGTGGCTGCACTGGCACTGTTCATCCTGTCGGCGATGCTGCTGGGTTGGGCCTTCGTCGGTTTTGCTTACCTGATCAGCGTGAATGTGGCCGAGAAGTCCCGGGCGGCAGGCATCGCCCTGGTGGTCTGGTTCCTGTTCGTCATCGTTTACGATCTGGCACTGCTGGGAGTGCTGGTGGGAACGGGCGGAGAAGTCAGCGAGAGCCTGTTCCACTACCTACTGTTGCTCAACCCCACGGATATCTTCCGAATCGTGAATCTCACTTTCTTCGAAGCGGCGCGCACCCAGGCAGGCCTGGCCTCCATCGGCGCGGGGGCTGCCTTCCATCCGGCGATGCTGATCGGGGCGATGCTGGCCTGGGTGGTGTTTCCCTTGGGGCTCGCCATGTGGATTTTCCGCAGCCGTGAGGCCTGACCGCCGAGGAGTCGAGCGATGTTGACGCGTAGGAAATTCATTATCGTGCTGGGCGGTGTATCGCTCGCCGGCCTGGTCGGTTGCGGCAGTGAGGAAACAGAGGTCGTCGCTTGCGGCCCAGTTCCTATCGAGTCGGGCGACGAGTGCGCCGTCTGTGGCATGTATATCGCCGAGCACCCGGGTCCCAAGGCGCAGGCGTGTCTGCGCGATGGTCGAGTGCTCAAGTTTTGCTCCACCTCCGATATGTTCGTCTGGCTCCTGCAGCCGGACTCGGTCCCCCAGTTGCAGCAGGCATTCGTGCATGACATGGGGGCTACCGACTGGGACAGCCCAGCTGATGATGCCTATATCGAGGCGGACGTGGCCTTTTATGTGACGGAACAACCGCTGATGGGTGGGATGGGGCCGACCCTGGCCTCATTCGGCAACGAGGCCGATGCTCGAGCATTCATCAATGAGCATGACGGACGTCTGCTGGACTATGAAGAAGTGGATGTACAGGTGATCAACGCCTTGGCCCGGGCGCATATTCAGCGCTCCATGTAGCGGTGGTAAGGCATAGTGAAGCGCCCCTGGCAGCCAAGCTGTCAGGGGCGCTGTCACTTCGCCAACGAGAGGGGCCGCTTACAGCACCGGCTCGAGCATGAAGTCCACGGCGGCCTTGACCTCTTCATCGCTCAGGTTCATGTGCCCGCCTTTCGGCGGCATGGCCTGAAAGCCATCGATGGAGTGGGCATAGAGGGTGTCCATGCCCTTTTCCAGGCGTGGTGCCCAGGCGGCTTCATCGCCCTTGATCGGGGCGCCGGCGGCGCCTGTCATATGGCAGGCCATGCAGGCCTGGTTATAGATGGCTTCGCCGTCGGGCTCGGCCTGGGCTGTGGCAGCAAAGGTAAGGGCGGCAGCGCCGGCCAGCAGGGTAGCAGTCAGTTTCTTCATGAGTTCTCCAGTATTGCGGGTCACGGTCGGTACTTATTTACAGTGAAACCAGTTTTACAGTGAAGCCAGTCGCTACATGGGCCTGGCCCCGCGCCTGACCGGCTTCGATGCTGTTGCCAACTAGGCTATGCCAAATTAATGGATTGGCAAAGCTATTGCTCTTGCGCTGGAATCTGCATCAATCGGGCCAGCTGGGGCTGGCGTCGGCCCAGCATGTCGGCCAGGGTGTAGCCATCCAGCACGGCCATGAACGCTGCCATTGCCTCGTTGAGGATCGGCTTGAGGCGACAGGCCGGCGTAATGACGCACTCGTTCGTATCGCGAAAGCACTCCACCAGCCCGAGCTCATGCTCGGTATCGCGAATCAGCCCGCCCAGCATGATGGTCTCGGGCGGACGATTCAGCAGCATGCCCCCGTTCTTGCCGCGGATGGTGATGATGTAGCCGCGGTGGCTGAGATCCTGGACGACCTTCATCAGGTGATTGCGCGACACGCCGAAGCTTTCGGCGATCTCATGAATGGTGGCTCGCTCCTCACCCTTTACGGCAAGGTAGATGAGGACACGCAGCGCGTAATCGGTATAGCGGGTCAGGTGCATGAGGGATCCCGTTCGCTCGGTGCTTGATAAGAGTCAAGCTGAATGAATTAAATTCATCTTATCCTAGTATTCGCGTCCAGTAAGCCGGTGTAGTGGGAGGGTGCGGCATCGGGTCGCGTCAGCACGAAGCTCGCCACACAGAAGAACATCACCGCCGTCAGCATCAGGACCATGGGCGGCGCGCTACCCAGCCACAGTACCAGCCAGCTGAACAGCAACAGCACCACAGCCAGCCGCTTGGCGCGGCGCGGTACGGCACGCTGCTCCTGCCAGGCATGCAGAGTGGGGCCGAGGCGGGGGTGCTGCCACAGCCAGCGTGCCAGGCGCGGCGATCCCTTGGGTGCCGCCCAGGCAGCCACCAGCAGGAAGGGCGTGGTGGGCAGGAGAGGCATTACCAGGCCGGCGGTCCCCAGGCCGATACAGCCATAGGCCAGCGTGCGCCAGGCGAATCGCGAGAGCATGGAGGTCATGGCGGCCTCGTGGATTGGCAGTGAGTGTTTTAAAGAGTATTTTATATGCATGTTTAGGTCCAATGTAAAGCCATTCGCTGAGGCCAACGGCGCAGAGAAGGTGACGGCGCCGCCCCGAAGACCGGCCTGGCGCTGGCTTTTCCCGCTGGCTGCGCTGCACGCGGCGCTGATGGTGCCGCTTTCGCTGCTTGCCCTCTTCCACGGGTGGGACATCTTGTCGCAGCTGGCTTCGCCCGCGGCCCACGCCCGCGAGCTGCTGTTTGGCTTCGCCCTGGCGGTCATCGCCGGCTATCTGCTCGGCCCGCTGTCGCAACGTCAGCAGGTGGGCCTGGTAGGGCTGTGGCTGGTGGGACGGCTGGGTATCCTCGAGTGGCCCGGCAGCATGTTGGCGACCCTGGCCGATGCCCTATTTGCCCTGTGGCTGGCTGGCTTGCTGGTACCTCGCTTCCTTGCCGCCAAGAAGTGGCGCAATCGGGTGCTCTCCCCGCTGCTGGCGCTGATCTGCCTGCTGGCCGTCGTGACGTTGACCTGGCGCTACCTGGATGACATGCCGACCACAGCACCGCTGATGCACCAGAGCGTGTTGTGGCTGGTATTGCTGATGACCTTCATGGGGGGCAGGATCATCTCGCCGGCCGTCAACGGCTACCTGCTGAGCCGATATCGCGTGGCCGGTGTCGGGGTGCAGCCGCAGGTCGAGTCGGCGCTGATCGTCCTGCTCGGCCTGGCACCCTTCCTGATGCTGTGGGCCGCCCTGCGGCCGCTGGCGGCATGGCTGGTACTGGCGGCCGGGCTGCTGGTGCTGTGGCGGGTGCTGCGCTGGGGGCCCGGTCAGTGTCGCGAGCGCCCCGATCTGCTGGTGTTGATGCTGGGGTACAGCTGGCTCGGTATCGGGCTGCTGCTGCTGGCGCGAACCTGGTGGATGCCGGAGCACGCAAGTTCGGCGCTGCATGTCTTCACCATCGGTGCCCTGGGCACCCTGTCCAGCACCATCATGCTGCGCCACGTGATACTGCGCGCCAGGCAGCGCCCCGAGGCCGAATGGGCGCTGGTCCCCCTGGCCGGACTGTTTGCCACCGCCGCCATCCTGCGGCTGTGGGCGCTCGACGCCGGGAGTGGCTGGCTGGTGATCCTTTGGTGCTCTGCGCTGCTCTGGAGCCTGGCCTGGCTGCTGGTGGCCTGGCGGCTGTGCTACTGGCTGGCGCGAATGCCGGCTGGCCGGCCCGTGCCAACTCGCCCTCGTAATTGATCACGGACAAGAGTCGGGCCTGCATGCAAAGACGACGTGTAGCGCCGATGTCATACTGGCGGCATAGGCAATGGCTTGCCCTTGCCCCCTTATCAAGAGGCTGTTTTCTATCATGCAAGACGATCTGCTGTTCAATCGCCCCCTGGTGGAAAAGTACGACCGCCCGGGGCCGCGCTATACCTCTTATCCCACGGCGCCCCAGTTCCATGCGGCCTTCGCCGAGGATGACTATCGGGCCGCTGCCCAGCGCAGCAACCGGGTCGCCTCCCCCAAGCCGCTCTCGGTCTACGTGCATATCCCGTTCTGCAAGAGCCTCTGCTACTACTGCGCCTGCAACAAGATCATCACCCACAATACCGACCGGGCGGCGGAGTACCTGGCCTGGCTGAAGCACGAGATCCAGACGCAGGGGGCGCTGTTCGACGAGTCGCGGCGCATGACCCAGCTGCATCTTGGCGGCGGCACCCCCACCTACCTGAGCAATGCCCAGCTGGGCCAGCTGATGACGTCGCTGGATGAGGCGTTTCACTTCGCCCCCGTTGAAGAGCGTGAGTTCTCCCTGGAGGTGGACCCGCGCACGGTGACCCCGGAACAGATCCATGAGCTCCATGACCTGGGCTTCAATCGCCTGAGCTTCGGCGTGCAGGACTTCGACGCGGATGTCCAGCAGGCCGTCAACCGCGTGCAGAGCGAGGAGCAGGTAGTGGCGCTGGTCCAGGCAGCCCGCGATGCCGGCTTCCAGTCGATCAGCGTCGACCTGATCTACGGCCTGCCGCTACAGACCGTGGCGAGCTTCGACATCACGCTGGACAAGATCATCGCGCTGCGCCCGGATCGCATCGCTGCCTACAGCTATGCGCACCTGCCGGAGCTGTTCAAGGCCCAGCGGCTGATCCGCCCCGAGGACATGCCGCCGCCCGAACGCAAGATGGAGCTGCTGGAGCTGACCATTCGCCGCCTGACCGGGGCCGGTTACGTCTATATCGGCATGGATCACTTCGCCCTGCCCGAGGACGAACTCTCCCTGGCCAGGGAGAACGGCACCCTGCAGCGCAACTTCCAGGGCTACTCCACCCATGCCGACTGCGACATGATCGGCCTGGGTATCACTTCCATCGGCAAGGTGGGCGACAGCTACAGCCAGAACGTCAAGGAGACCGCCCAGTACCAGCATCGCCTCGAGGCGGGCCGGCTGCCGGTGATGCGCGGCTATCGTCTCAACGACGATGATCGGCTGCGCCGCGATGTGATCAATGCCCTGATGTGCCACGGCCGGATCGACTTCGCCGACATCGAGGCCAAGCACGACATCGTCTTCCGCGACTACTTCGCCGATGCCCTGGCTGAGCTCACCGAAATGCAGCAGGACGGGCTGATCGCCATTGGTGAGTCCGCCATCGACGTGCTGCCGACCGGGCGATTGATGATGCGCAACGTGGCCATGGCCTTCGATGCATACCTCAAGCCCAATGAAGGTCGATTCTCGCGTACGGTCTAGCGTTCAGGCGAGGATCCACGTAAACGGCGCCCCGCGAGGCGCCGTTTTTATGAGCCAGCAGCGGTTCAGGCAGTGCGTTCGAACAGCAGGTTGTTCTCCAGATGGATGTGCTGCATCAGGTCCTCGCGGAACTCGTTGAGGCCGGTATAGAGCGCGCGCCAGGTGGTGCAGGCGCCCTTGGGCGGGGTGATGTTGTCGGTCAGCGCCATGACCTCATCGAGATTCTCGCCGTGGTCGTCGTGTTCCTGGCGCATCACCGCGATCGGCCCCTGGGCCTGGGCGGCCATGCCGTTGCGCAGCATCGGGAACAGGATCTGCTCCTCCTTCTGCATGTGACTCTCCATCTCCTGGAAGATCACCGAGAGCAGGTCGGCCAGCCCATTGGGGCAGGACTCGCGCTCGCCATGTACCTGCTCCACGCGACGCGCCATGCGGATCAGCTCCGGCAGCTGCTGGCGATGCACATCGTGATAGCGGGTCAGGATGTGATCGATCAGCTCGTCGTTACTAGCCGACTGCCAGTCACGCTGATCCGGGTTTCCGGCAGGCAGGGCTTCCAGTGCCTCGACCAGGGCGGTGATGTTGGCGTTGACCCGTTCGGCGGCGTCTTGCAGGGTCAGGCGGCCGCCACAGCAGAAGTCGATACGGTTCTGGTGGAAGACGCGGGTGGCACCGGGCAGGTCCAGGGCGAGGCGACCGACGGGTTGTTCGAGCAGGCTCATGGCATATCCTCAAGCAGGGTGGGGGTGTCTCGTCTTGCTTACCTGTGCTGTTCATGCAAACCCTGTGCCAGACTATTATTCTTTTGGTAACAAGGGGCTGTACGTTAAGTGGTAAAAAAGACCCTGAAAGGATAAGGTGTAAATAACCCTGTTACGGTAAAAATGACCATGCTGGATGATAGCCTGCTGGCCGATATGGCCGCCGACCTCCCTAGCGCCGTGCGGCTCCAGCGTCTGGTTCGTACCCTTCGCGAGGCGTTTCGCTGTGGCGCGGTGTGCCTGCTGCATTTACAGCAGGGGATCCTGGCTCCCGTGGCAGTGGATGGTCTCGTACGCGAGGCCCTTGGGCGTCGCTTCGAGGTGGCCCGTCATCCGCGGCTGGCGACCATACTGGCCAGTCGCAGCACCACCTGCTTCCCCCCCGACTCCACCCTGCCCGACCCTTATGACGGCCTGGTGGAGCAGCGCCCCGGCGAACCGTTGCATGTGCACGACTGCATGGGCATCAGCCTGCATGTGGAAGGCCAGCCCTGGGGCGTGCTGACCCTGGATGCCCTGGTCGCAGGCACCTTCGATGCCAGGGCTCGTCAGGCATTGGCCCGCTATGCATTGCTGGTGGAGGGCGCGGTGCGGGTGACGCGCCTGGAGCAGGAGCTGCGGGCCCTGCATATGGCACACCATGGCGGCGGGGTGGTTCCCGTCGAGCCCAGCGTCGGCGGGGAGATTCTCGGCCACAGTGCCGCGCTTCAGCGCCTGCTGCAGGAGCTCGACGTGGTGGCCGAGTCCAGCCTGCCGGTTTTGCTCAGCGGCGAGACCGGCGTGGGCAAGGAGCTGTTTGCCCGGCGCCTGCACCAGCGCTCGTCACGACGCCAACAGCCGCTAGTGCAGGTCAACTGCGCGGCACTTCCCGAGTCGCTGGCGGAGAGCGAGCTGTTCGGACACGTGAAGGGGGCCTTTTCCGGTGCCGTCAGCGATCGGGCGGGGCGCTTCGAGGCGGCCCATGAAGGCACCCTGTTTCTCGACGAGGTGGGCGAGCTGCCGCTGGGCATCCAGGCCAAGCTGCTACGGGCACTGCAGAATGGCGAGGTGCAGCGGCTGGGGGAGGATACGCCACGACAGGTCGATGTCCGCATCCTTGCTGCCACCAACCGGCACCTGGCCGATGGGGTTCGCGATGGACACTTTCGTGCCGACCTCTACCACCGGCTGTCGGTCTACCCGGTGGCCATTCCCCCTTTGCGCGACCGCGAAGGGGACGTGCTCGTGCTGGCCGGCCATTTTCTCGAGATCAACCGCACCCGCCTCGGAGTGCGCAGCCTGCGCCTCTCGCCGGAGGCCGAGCGGGCGCTGTGCGGCTATGCCTGGCCGGGCAACGTGCGGGAGCTCGAGCATGTCATCAGTCGGGCGGCGATCAAGGCGTTGGGTCAGGGAGCGCGGCGCGACGAGATCATCACCCTGGAGCCGGAGTGGCTCGACCTGGCCAGTGGTTCGGCCGCGGATGTTCCGCTGCAGGCCCAGGTCGAACCGGAAGCCTCGGCGACAGGCGAATCGTTGAAAACCCAGGTCGCCGCTGCCCAGCGGCGCGCCATTCGTCATGCGCTCTCGCACAGCGACCATAACTGGGCTACGGCTGCCCGTCGACTGGGTGTCGATCCCAGTAATCTGCACAAACTTGCGCGTCGTTTAGGGATCAAATAGTTAGCGCAATGCAAGAGGTAGCGTTGAAAATAAACGCTACATCTGGTGCTTGATCAGACCTCGTGAGCTATATATGGTACTCAAGCCCTCGGTCGGGGCACTGGCATGAGCTTGACACATATCAGTGCAGATGTGCGGCATCGTGCCTAGGATGGACGGTTCGTCGGCCGCCACGGCCGCCGCCCGTTCCACAGGCTCGATCCCACTGGAGAGTAGCAATGCTTCTGTTGCCCTTGTCACTACTGCCGCGTCCGCCCGCCCCGACCCGCTTGATACGTGCCATCGACCCCCGGGTGCCCCTGACACTCAAGCGACACGTGATCGAACCGGTGCTCAATCGCACCTTTGCCGAGCCCCTGGAAGAGGGTGAGTTCGATGCCCTGGAGGGGCGGCGCATCACGCTGCATCTGGACGACCTGGGCGTGCTTCTGACGCTGACCCTTGAGAACCAGCGTCTGGTGCTTAGCCACGAGGCCGGGGAAGCAACCATTCGTGGCGGTTGGCGTGAGTTCCTGTGTCTCGCCACACGTCGCGAGGACCCCGACGCCCTGTTCTTTCAGCGCCGGCTGCTGATCGAGGGCGACACCGAGCTGGGGCTGATGGTGAAGAACCTGCTGGACAGCCGCGAAGAGGGGCTGGCCCAGGGGCGGCTGGGGGACTGGCTGGCGCACCTGGAGCGAATGGCGCGTCGCGACGATTGAGTTTTTCTTTTGTTATTGAGTTTTCTTTGTACGAATACAGCCAACGCAGGCGGAGATAAGCCGACATGAGCACTTCCACCAAGGCCGTCAAGACATCCAAAGAGGTTCCGTTGCAGGTGCCCTCCCGTGATATCTGGGACTCCAAGTACCGCCTCAAGGATCGCCATGGCCGGGCGGTCGACAAGGATGTGACCGAAACCTGGGATCGCGTGGCCCGAGCCCTGGCGGTGGTGGAAGGGGACCAGGCCGACGCCTGGCTGCCGAAGTTTCGCTGGGCCCTGGAAAATGGCGCCATTCCGGCCGGCCGTATCATGTCCAACGCCGGCGCCGAGGACTACAAGCCGGCGGTGAGCCTGATCAACTGTACCGTGTCGCGCACCATCCGCGACTCCATGCACGACATCCTCGACAGCGTGGTGGATGCCGGCATGACGCTCAAGGCGGGCTGCGGCATCGGCTACGAGTTCTCGACCCTGCGCCACAAGGGCGCCTTCGTCTTCGGCGCCGGTGCCGGCACCAACGGCCCGCTGGCGTTCATGGATATCTACGACAAGATGTGCTTCACGGTGGCCTCCGCCGGCGGACGCCGCGGCGCCCAGATGGGTACCTTCGACGTCGGCCATCCCGACGTGCGCAGCTTCATCGAGGCCAAGCGCGAGGCCGGCCGGCTGCGTCAATTCAACCTCTCGCTGCTGATCACCGACGAATTCATCGAGGCGGTGAAGCAGGACACCGACTGGCCGCTGGCCTTCCCGCTGCACGGCGGTGAGAAGGAGGACGTGGGCCCGGATGAGCTCATCTATCGCGACTGGCCGGTGGTCGAGAAGGACTACACCACCGACGGCGAAGGCCGCGTGGCCTGTCGCATCGTCGAGGTGATCAAGGCCCGCGAGCTGTGGGACACCATCATGAAGTCGACCTACGACTTTGCCGAGCCGGGCTTCATCCTGATCGACCAGGTCAACCGCATGAACAACAACTGGTTCTGCGAGGAGATCCGGGCGACCAATCCCTGTGGCGAACAGCCCCTGCCGCCGGAGGGTGCCTGCCTGCTGGGCTCGGTCAACCTGACGCGCTTCGTCATCGACCCCTTCGGCAAGAAGCCGCGCTTCGACTGGGACCGCTACCGCAAGGTGGTGGCGATCTTCACGCGCATGCTCGACAACGTGGTTGAGATCAGCGGCCTGCCGCTTGAAGGCCAGCGCAAGGAGATCGAGGCCAAGCGTCGCCACGGCATGGGGTTCCTCGGCCTGGGCTCGACCCTGACCATGCTCAAGATTCCCTACGGTTCGGCGGAGTCACTGGCCTTCACCGAGGAGGTGAGCCGCAACCTGGCCCTCGAGGGCTGGAAGCAGGCGCTGGAGCTCTCTCGCGAGAAGGGCATGGCGCCGATACTGGCCGAGGACTTCGAAATTACCCCCAAGATGCTGCGCGAGCGGCCGGAACTGGCCAAGGACGGATACGAAGTGGGCGACAAGGTGCCTGGCCGCATCCTTCACGCCCGCTACAGCCGCTACATGCAGAAGATCGCCGAGCTGGAGCCGGAGCTGGTGGCGGCGCTGTCCGAACACGGCGCGCGTTTCACCCACCATTCGTCCATCGCGCCCACCGGCACCATCAGCCTCTCCCTGGGTAACAATGCCTCCAACGGCATCGAGCCGTCGTTCTCGCACCGCTACTTCCGCAACGTCATCCAGTCGGGCAAGAAGACCAAGGAGCAGGTGGAAGTGTGCTCCTTCGAGCTGGCCGCCTACCGCCACTTCATCGCCGCCGACGCGGTGGAGAGCGACCTGCCCGACTACTTCATCACCGCCGATGCGGTGACTCCGAAGCAGCACGTGGCGGTGCAGGCGGCGGCCCAGGCCTGGGTCGACTCGGCGATCTCCAAGACGGTCAACGTGCCCACCGACTTCCCCTTCGAGCAGTTCCAGGATCTCTACCTGGACGCCTACGAGAGCAAGCTCAAGGGCTGCACCACCTTCCGCTTCAACCCGGAGGCCTTCCAGGGCGTGCTGGTGCGCGAGGACGATCTCAAGAACACCACCTATGTCTTCGAGCTGGAGAACGGCGAGACGCTGGAGCTGGCCGGCAACGAGAAGGTCGTCTACGACGGCGAGGAGCACAACGCGGCGAACCTCTATGATGCGCTGAAGGAAGGCACCTATGGAAAGTGGTAAGTCACGACCTACTGCGCTCGCCGAGGCGGCGTTGCAGTCTTTTTCGGAATGCTCATTTACGGCTCGTAAATTCCGCTTCCTCAAAAGCCTGCGCCTTGCCTCGCTTTCGCTCGTGACGGTCCTGAGTCACCGTCACTCGAGCGTTAACGCACCAATTTCCGGAGGAGTCCGCTGATGGCCGTCGAAATCAAGTCCAAGATCGTCTCCTACAGCGTCAAGAAGGCCGTGGAGGAGGCACCGCTCGCGGATGAGAACCCGCTCACGGTGCGCATTCCGTCACGTCCCGAGGGCACCCTGGAGGCGGTGTCCGAGAAGATCTCCTACGTCGGTGCCGAAGGGCGCAAGAAGGTCTACCTGCTGGTTTCCTTCATGCCGGTGGAAGGCGTGCTCGACGGCAAGCGGGTGGTCATCGAGCGCCCGGTGGAGTTCTTCTTCCCCTCGGGCCAGCTTTCAAGCGAGCACCAGTGGATCACCGCCACCATGCGCAGCCTGTCGCTGGCGGCCCGCGGTGGCTATGTCACCCAGGCGGTGGCCGACCTGCGCAAGGTGGCCTGGGACAAGGGCCTGGTGCGCTGCGGCATGAACCGCTGGGGCAAGCCGATGTTCCATGATTCGGAAGTGGCGGCCATCGCCTGGTCGATCCAGCAAATTCTCTATCGCCGCGGCTTCCTCGACCAGGACGGCAACCAGGTGCCGGTGGAGGAACTGGTCAGCCGCTACGCTCACCGCCTGACCCATGGCCACCCCTGGCAGCCGCCCACCCTCGAGGAGGAGGCCCGAGCCGAACAGCAGGCCAAGGCTCAAGCCCAGGATAAGGAGAAGGGAGACGGCCCCACGGTAGTGGGCCACTGCCCCGAGTGCCGCGGCGAGCTGATCATGATGGATGGCTGCCCGACCTGCTATGCCGGCTGTGGCTGGTCCAAGTGCGGCTAAAACTTATCTGATTTCGCGTAAGGTTCAGCAGACGCCTTGGCGGAGAGGATCGCTGTTGGAGCGCTGCTCTGCATCGCGACTGGCGCCGTCAGGCGCCTTTGCGGAGGCGCCGACGTTGGCGGTGTCGCCAGCCTTGGCAACACCGCCGGGAGGTTTTCAGCCTCCAGTCGCGAGCTGAAGCTGCTCCCACAACGGAGTGGCGGCGTTGGAGGGAGGATCGCTGTTGGAGCGCTCGGTTCGGCGCTCCGACTCTGCATCGCGACTGGCGCCGTCAGGCGCCTTTGCGGAGGCGCCGACGTTGGCGGTGTCGCCAGCCTTGGCAACACCGCCGGGAGGCTTTCAGCCTCCAGTCGCGAGCTGAAGCTGCTCCCACAACGGAGTGGCGGCGTTGGNAACACCGCCGGGAGGCTTTCAGCCTCCAGTCGCGAGCTGAAGCTGCTCCCACAACGGAGTGGCGGCGTTGGCGGAGAGGATCGCTGTTGGAGCGCTGGTTTCCATCGCGACTGGCGCCGATAGGCGCCCGGCGGAGGCTGCAAGGGCAGTGGTTATCGCCAATGCTGGGCAACACCGCCGGGAGGCTTTCAGCCTCCAGTCGCGAGCTGAAGCTGCTCCCACAACGGGGTGGCGGCGTTGGCGGGAGGGTCGCTGTTGGTGCGCTCGGCCCGGCACTCCGACTCTGCATCGCGACTGACGCCGTCAGGCGGCGACGATCCTGGGGCCGCCACTCTCCGGCGACGGCGCCATGTCGCCGTCGGTGATTACGACGTCGAAATCGTTCAGCCCGGCGAAGTAGGCGGGGCGAATCACGCCGATCTTGCTTTCATCGGCGACAAGCAGGCGCTGGGCCGCACAGGCGATAGCGGCCTGCTTGGGAGCGACTTCATGGAAGTGGAAGCAGCTCACGCCCTTCTGCTCATGGACGCCCGCGGCGGAGATGAAGGCGCGGTTGATGCCCAGCCGATGGATGGCCTCCTCCATTCCGTCGCTGCCGAAGGACTGCGACGCGTCGTGATAGACCCCGCCGAGCAGGACCAGCCGGACGTCTGACAGCGTGCTCACCGCATTGGCTACATTGAGCGCGTAGGTCACCACCGTCAGCTGCTTGCGACCGGCCAGCAGGCCGATCAGCGGTAGCAGGGTCGTTCCGCAGTCGATGAACAGCGTATCCCCCTCCTCAATGAAGTCGGCGGCACGTTCGCACAGGCGGCGCTTGGCCAGGAAGTGGCTGTCTTTCTGTTCGTCGACGCTGTAGACCGGCGCGTAGTGCGGGTTGTCCGCCATCACCAGGCGACCGCCAAGGAATACCATGGCACCATCGCTGGCCGCCACGTCACGGCGGATGGTCATCTCCGATACCCCGCACAGGCGGGCCGCCTCGCTGAGGCGGATCGTCCCCCCTCCGGCCAGGGCTTCCTGCAGCCGTGCCAGGCGCATGGCGCTTCGGCCGTTCATCGAAGCTGCTCCTTCTTCATCGCACCCTCCGTTTCCCTTGCTTGGCCCTATGCTGGGCCAGCGGGTGTCGTTTTACCACTCTAGCGTGCCGGGATAGACCTACGGCTAGGTCTGCCCGGGCAGGCGTTGCCGCAAGAAATGTTGGAAAAATAACATTTCTTGTTATAAGTTTCTCAGGCGTACTCTCCCTTGATGCTCGACTTGCTCAGGCGAGCCCACCCCCAGCACGGCTGGAAGGACATCCCCATGACACTCATCATGAGCCTGGTCGGTATGGTGACGCTCATCGCCATTGCCCTGCTTTTCTCCACCGAGCGCCGGTCGATCCGGCTGCGAACCGTTGGTGGCGCCTTCGCCATTCAGGCGGGCATCGGTGCCTTCGTGCTCTACGTGCCCTTCGGCCAGGCGGTGCTGGCGACGATTTCGGCTGGCGTCAGTCAGGTGGTGCTCTACGCCAACGACGGCATCGACTTTCTCTTTGGCGGCCTGGCCGATGCGGATAATGTTGGCTTTGTTTTTGCCATCAAGGTGCTGCCGATAATCATCTTCTTCTCCTCGCTGATCGCCGTGCTCTATTACATTGGCATCATGCAGTGGGTAATCCGCATTCTTGGCGGCGCCCTGCAGAAGGTGCTGGGCACGTCGCGCACTGAATCGCTCTCGGCCACCGCCAATATCTTCGTCGGCCAGACCGAGGCGCCGCTGGTGGTGCGCCCCTTCATCGCCCGCATGACGCCGTCTCAGCTGTTTGCGGTGATGTGCGGCGGCCTGGCCTCGGTGGCCGGCTCCGTGCTGGCGGGCTATGCGGCGCTGGGCATTCCCATGGAGTATCTGGTGGCGGCCTCCTTCATGGCTGCGCCGGGTGGGCTGCTCTTCGCCAAGCTGATCATGCCCGAGACCCAGGAACCCGAAGACAGCGTGTCCGAGGCCGAGGAGCGGCTGAAAGAAGACGAAGACCGTCCGTCCAATGTGCTTGACGCGGCGGCCGCCGGCGCTACCTCGGGCCTCAAGCTCGCTGCCAATGTGGGAGCCATGCTGTTAGCCTTCATCGGGCTGATTGCGCTGATCAACGGCATGCTGGGTGGCATGGGTGGCTGGTTCGGTATGGAAGCCCTGAGCCTGGAGCTGATTCTCGGCTGGCTGTTCGCCCCGCTCGCCTTCCTGCTCGGGGTGCCCTGGGAGGAAGCCACCCTGGCCGGCTCCTTCATCGGCCAGAAGCTGGTGGTCAACGAGTTCGTGGCCTACATCAACCTGGCCCCTTACCTCGACGGCGAGCAGGTGGTCGCCGCCACCGGCCAAGTGATGACTCCTTACACCATGGCGGTGCTCTCCTTCGCCCTGTGTGGCTTCGCCAATCTCTCCTCGATCGCCATCCTGCTGGGCGGGCTGGGCAGCATCGCCCCGAGCCGGCGCCACGACATCGCCCGCTTCGGTCTCAAGGCGGTGCTGGCGGGTACGCTCTCCAACCTGATGTCGGCCGCCATCGCCGGCTTCTTCCTCTCCCTGAGTGCGATGACATGATGCCAAGTGCACCTCCTTGTTCGACGAACTTGTATTCGACGAACGCGTACTCGACGAACCCGATTTCACAGGTAGCGACATGACTGAACTCGAGCAGGCGGCACGCCAGGCACTGGCGCTGATGGACCTGACCAGCCTCAACGACAATGACAGCGAGGCCACCATTCGTGCCCTATGCCGCAAGGCGAATACGTCGGCGGGACACCCGGCGGCGGTATGTATCTACCCCAGTTTCATAGCCACCGCCCGTGAGGCGCTGGCTGAACAGGGTCTGGTCGGAAAGGTGGCGGTGGCCACGGTGACCAACTTCCCTCACGGCGAGGCCGACATCGAGCGCGCCGCGGCCGAGACCCGCGCGGCCATCGCCGCCGGGGCCGATGAGGTCGACGTGGTGTTTCCCTACCGAGCGCTGATGGCGGGTGACGCCGAGGTCGGCCGCAAGCTGGTCGCCGCCTGCAAGCGCGAGTGCGGCGGCGCCATGCTCAAAGTCATATTAGAAACCGGCGAGCTGAAGGAGGCGGGCTTGATCAGTCGCGCCGCCGAGCTTGCCATCGACGGCGGGGCCGACTTCCTCAAGACCTCCACCGGCAAGGTGACGGTCAATGCCACCCTGGAAGCGGCCGAGCTCCTGCTCACCGCGATCAAGAAGAGCGGTAGAGACCTGGGCTTCAAGGCCGCCGGCGGTGTACGCACCGCCGAGGATGCCGCCGCCTACCTGCAGCTCGCCGAGCGGGTGATGGGGCCGGACTGGGTCACCCCGGCGCACTTCCGCTTCGGCGCCTCGGGCCTGCTTGATATCCTGTTGGCGACACTAGGCGTCGAGACACCCGGCGAGGCGCCGTCTGGAGGCTACTGATGAGCTCTCGAACACTGCCCCAGGAGCTGATTCGCGCCAAGCGAGACGGCGGGGCGCTCTCGCCCGAGGCGATCGGCGAGCTGGTGGGTGGCATCAGCGACGGCAGCCTCTCCGACGCCCAGGTGGGGGCGCTGGCCATGGCGGTATACCTCAACGGCATGAGCGCCGCCGAGACCGTAGCGCTGACCGAAGCGGTGCGGGACTCCGGCGAAGTATTGGCGTGGAGTGACCTCGACCTGCCGGGGCCGGTACTCGACAAGCACTCCACCGGCGGCGTGGGGGATCTCGTCTCGCTGGTGCTGGGGCCGTGGATCGCCGCCTGCGGCGGCCATGTGCCGATGGTCTCCGGCCGCGGCCTGGGCCACACCGGCGGCACCCTGGACAAGCTCGAGGCGATTCCCGGGTACGACATCGCGCCCACGCGGGAGCGTTTTCGCTCCCTGGTCAAGGAGGCAGGCGTGGCCATCGTCGGCCAGACCGCGGAGCTGGCCCCGGCCGACCGGCGGCTCTATGCCATCCGTGACGTCACCGCCACGGTGGAGTCGCTACCGCTGATCGTCAGCTCCATCCTCGGCAAGAAGCTCGCCTGCGGCCTCGACGCCCTGGTGATGGACGTCAAGACCGGCAGCGGCGCCTTTATGCCCACCCATGAGGCTTCGTTCGAGCTGGCCAGCACCATTGCCGAGGTGGCGAGCCGCGCCGGCACGCCGACCACGGCGCTGCTCACCGACATGAGCCAGCCGCTGGCGCCCTGTGCCGGCAACGCCGTCGAGGTGCGCGAGGCAATCCGCCTGCTCACGGGAGAGGTGCGCGATGGTCGCCTGCTGGAGGTGACCCGCGGACTCGCCGCCGAGCTGCTGCTGGCCGGCCGCCTGGCCGAGAATCGCTCAGCGGCCCAGGCCCTGCTGGATGGAAGGCTCGCCAGCGGCGCCGCCGCCGAGCGCTTCGCCCGCATGGTGACAGGCCTGGGCGGCCCCGCCGACCTGCTCGAACGCCACGACCGCTATCTCCCCCAGGCGCCCATCGTGCGCCCCGTGAATGCCGAGCGCCTCGGGCGGGTCACGCAAATGGACACCCGCGCCGTGGGGCTCGCCGTGGTGGAGCTGGGCGGCGGACGCCGCGCGCCGCAGGACGCCATCGACCATGTCGTCGGGCTGACCGGCATCGCCGCCCTCGGCGAGGCGGTCGACGGCGAGCGCCCGCTGGCCTGGGTGCATGCACGAAGCGAAGCCGATGCAGAGCGTGCCGCCACGCGCCTGCTTGCCGCCATCGAAGTGAACGTCGCCGCCGCCGGTGACGTCAGATTGCCTACACTCATTCATGACGTGATTCGTCGGGAGGCGCCATGAGCCGCGCCATCGTACTGGTACTCGACTCCTTCGGCATCGGCGGCGCACCGGATGCCGACCGCTTCCATGATGCCGGTGCCGACACCCTGGGCCATATCGCCGCCGCCTGCGCCAAGGGGGAGTGCGATGGGGTTGGTCGTAGAGGCCCCCTTGCGCTGCCCAATCTGGCGCGGCTGGGGCTGTTTCATGCGCATCGCGAAAGTACCGGCGCCTGGGCCGAGGATGTGACGTTGCCCAGCGAGGTGATCGGCGCCTACGGCAACGCCCGGGAGATCTCCTCGGGCAAGGACACCCCTTCCGGCCATTGGGAGATCGCGGGTGTACCGGTGCGCTTCGACTGGGGCTACTTCCTCGACCGCGAGGAGAGCTTCCCGACCGAGCTGCTCGAAGCGCTGATTCGGGAGGGGAATCTGCCCGGTGTGCTGGGCAACTGTCACGCCTCGGGCACCGAGATCATCGCCCGGCTCGGCGAGGAGCACGTCGCCAGCGGCAAGCCCATCGTCTACACCTCCGGCGACTCGGTGTTCCAGATCGCCGCCCACGAGGAGGCCTTCGGCCTCGAGCGGCTCTACGCCCTGTGCGAGACCACCCGGCGCCTGCTCGAGCCCTACAACATCGGCCGGGTGATCGCGCGGCCCTTCGTTGGCCGAAGCGCCGATGACTTCGCTCGCACCGCCAACCGGCGCGACTACAGCGTCGAGCCGCCCGCGGCCACGGTGCTGCAGAAGCTCGTCGACGACGGCGGCGAGGTAGTCGCCATCGGCAAGATCGCCGACATCTACGCCCACTGCGGCGTGACGCGCACGGTCAAGGCCAGCGGCCACGACGCGCTGATGGATGCGACCCTGGCCGCTTTGGATGAAGCCAGCGGCCGATCGCTTGTCATGACCAACTTCGTCGACTTTGACACCCTCTACGGCCACCGCCGCGACGTGGCCGGCTACGCTGCCGCGCTAGAGGCCTTTGACGCAAGGCTTCCCGAACTGCTGGCCAAGCTGCGCCACGACGACCTGCTGGTCCTTACCGCCGACCACGGCTGCGACCCCACCTGGCACGGCACGGATCACACCCGCGAACGGGTGCCGGTGCTCGCCCTGGGCGCGGGGCTTCCTGCCGGTTCCCTCGGCGCGCGCGACACCTTCGCCGATATCGGCCAGAGCCTGGCAGCCCACCTGGGGCTCGAGCCCATGGCCGACGGTGAAAGCTTTCTTTCCAAGCCACTCCCTACCGACCCTCTCGCTGCATAGGAGCCTCGACATGGCGACTCCCCACATCCAGGGCGAACGCGGCATCTTCGCCGACACCGTGCTGATGCCCGGCGACCCGCTGCGCGCCAAGTACATCGCCGAGACCTTCCTCGAGGGCGCTCGCGAAGTGAACAGCGTACGCAACATGCTCGGCTACACCGGCCGCTACCGGGGCCGCGAGATCTCGGTGATGGGTCACGGCATGGGTATTCCTTCGGTCTCCATCTACGCCAAGGAGTTGATCACCGACTATGGGGTCGAGCGGCTGATCCGGGTCGGTTCCTGCGGCGCGGTGCGCGACGACGTGGCGGTACGTGACGTGGTGATCGGCCTCGGCGCGAGCACCGACTCGGCGGTCAACCGCACCCGCTTCATGGGGCACGACTTCGCCGCCATCGCCGACTTCGAGCTGACCCGCCATGCTGTCGACGCCGCCGCGGCTCAGGGCGTGGCGGTGAAGGTGGGCAACCTGTTCTCGGCGGACCTGTTCTACAACCCCCAGGGCGAGCTGTTCGAATTGATGAAGCGCTACGGCATCGTCGGCGTGGAGATGGAGGCGGCGGGGCTCTATGGCGTGGCGGCGGAGTTTGGCGCCAGGGCGATGACCATCTGCACGGTGTCGGACCATATTCTCAAGGGCGAGTCGCTGCCCAGCGAAGAACGCGAGCGCAGTTTCAACGAGATGGTCGAGGTGGCGCTGGAAGCGGTGCTGCGCGACGACGCGGGGGCTTCGGCATGAGCCTTGGCATGAGCGACGCCGTCGACCCGGCCATCGTTGGCACATTGATCGCGGTGCGCGATAACGCCTATGCACCTTATTCGCAGCATCCGGTGGGCGCCATGGTGGAGAGCGAGAGCGGCGCGCGATTCGTCGGCGCCAACGTCGAGGTGGCCCACTACAAGGGGCTGTGCGCCGAGGCCTCGGCCATCGCCGCCATGGTCAGCGCTGGCGAGCGTCGCCTGCGCAGCGTCTTTGTCATTGGCCCCGGTGAGCACCTCTGCTCCCCCTGCGGCGACTGTCGCCAACGCATCCGCGAGTTCGCCGATGCCGAGACTCGCATTCTGGTGCTAGATGCCCAGGGCGGCCTGCTCAAGCGCTACACCATCGACGAGCTGCTGCCCGATGCCTTCGGGCCGGAGAATCTGGGGCAATGAAGGGATGGGCGACCAGGGGCCTTTGCCGCCCCTGATCGCAGCGTCGGCATCTCAGGCTGGTTTTCAGTGATCGTGAGTACTGGTATATCCAGCAATGACGTTGTGCACGTCCTCCAGGTAGTGCACGTACTGCACGTAGTGGTCGACGAACTCCCTGCCTTGCTCGGGGCTATCGCCTGCCTGCTGCTTCGCCGCCAAGGTAGCCTCGAAGGCAGAGCGTGCATTCTGCTCGAACTTGTCGACGATGCGGGCCAGGAAGGCATCGATCTCGCCCTCTTCCAGCGCCCTGTCGGCCAGCTGAACGGCCGGATCGATTTCACCGGCCGGCTTGATGCCTGTGAAGGGTGCGCCTTCCGAGGCACGGTGGACTTCTACCAGTTCTGTGAAGAACTGCCGGTCGGCCAGTTCCTGGGCATTGTCACCGTTCTGGCGAACCGCGACGGCCTTGTCAAATACCGCCACGATTCGGGCCTCGTCCTCGGCGGGGATCCACTTGAGGACGTGTGTGATATCGCCTGAACTCAATGCGGTTCTGGCTTCGTTGATGACGGGGCCATCGAGAGCATCACAATGTGCCACGGCGGTGCCAGCGAAAGAGAGGCTCAGTGCTGAGACGGTAGCAATGCCGAGTAGTGTCTTGCGCAAGGGAAATCGATGAAAGGTCATGATGCGAGCTCCTGAGTTCATGGTTTACAGCCGAGCTGGTGCTTTAGCTGTAGTTCCATGCTAAGTCTTTCCAGTCGCAGCATCGTTCGTTCTCGGGCACTCGAACGTAATTAAAAAAAACATGAAAACAATGGCTTAGTGGTTCTTTTTTGCGGCGGAGTGAAGTCGAACGTCACGAAGCATGAGGGTGATCAGAAGCGTCATCAATGGCGTGGGGCGGGTGGGAACGGAACTGGCTGGGTGTCATGCCCGTTGCGCGCTTGAAAGCCGTATTGAAGACTGACTTCGAGTTGAATCCCGAGTCGTACATCACCTGCAAGATGGTCTGGCTGGGGTCGGCACGGAGGCGTTTCCGAGCTTCGGCAATGCGGAAATCGCTCACGAATTCGAAGAAGTTCTTGTCGAGACCTTGGTTGATGGTTCGTGAGAGTTCCCGCGTCGGCACCTGAAGCTGGCGGGAGAGTTGTTCGACGGTCAGGTTGGCGTCTAGGTGGGGTCTGGCCTGTCGCATATGGTCGTTGAGCTGCGACAACAGAGCGGGATTGGCAGGCGGGTTCGTTGCCGCCTCGGTGCTGCTGGCAAGCAGGCGTGATTCTTCCACACTGAGTCCCGAGAACACGAGCGGCTGACGTAGAGCGTGTATCAGTAGATAATTGATGAACAGGAAACCTGTCACGCCACCAACCGCCGACACCCACTGCACGCTGGCACTGCTCTTGAAGACATGAGCTGACAGGCAGTAGAACAGGCTGACGCTCCATACAACCGAATAGCCCAGTAATAGAATGCGTAGCCAGGCCAACTGCTTGTTCTCGATATTGGAGAATATCTGCCTCACGCCCATGCCAAATGCCTGAATCTCACGGATGGTGGCGATGAGGTAGCCGAGAAAGACCAGGTGAATTGCAGACGCCATGAGCGGAGAGGTCAACACTCCTGGGTGATCCCGCTCCATCAGTATCTGGCGTTTCAGGTCGTCTGGTTGAAGATAATACTCGACCACGAATATGGCACCGACGACCCAGAACAGGAGAGTGTGGATCCAATGTGTTTTAACGAGCCGAAAATCCTGGTACATCAGAGCCTTGGCATAAAGGAATAGCAGCCCGGCCTGCAGCAGGCCGATCAGCGTGCCCAGGTAGGCCAGGTTGAGGAAGCGCTGTGCCAGGCCCGTGCTGTAAAGGAAGACCTCGGCCAGCCCGGCAGCAAAGGCAAGCACTGTCGCCAACAGCAGGCGATTGCTGAGTAGACGTATGTTATCCGGCATCAGCAGGAAGCCAGCAAGCACCAACGACTGCAGAATACTCGTCAGCAGCAGAATGTCGGCCAGGCTCAGGTACATCGTGGTTCTCCGGTGAATCTACTCACGCAGTTCGATGCGCTCGAAGTGTTGCCTCAGGCGCTTGACCAGACCGGCGAGCATTGCCCGCGGCGGGGCGTCCTCCACCGGCTGGCAATAGGCCGGGTCGAGGCACTGGTTGGTGCGCGCCACTTGGATGGCGTAGCGGCGTACGCCGCAGTCGGCCAGGGTCAGCGCCAGGCGTTCCACGTCGGCCAGCTCGAAGTCGCGCCAGTGCACGGTGGTGCGACACTCGAAGTCGATATCGCTGTCGAGCAGCGTCATCAGGCTCTGGCTGTGGCGCTGCCAGATGCCGGGTCGCCCGCAGATGCGGTCGAAGTCGCTCCCGCGCCCCTTCACGTCGAGCCCCACCCAGTCGAGATTCGGCAGCAGGCGAGAGAGCCGGCCCGGATACGGGCCCGCGGTATGCAGCCCCACCTTGAAGCCCATCGCCTTCACTTCGCTGACGGCGGCCGGCAGGGCGTGATGCAGGGTGGGTTCCCCGCCGCTGAACACCACCCCCTCGAGCAGCCCCCGGCGGCTCTCCAGAAACTCCCGCACTGCCTGCCACTCCTGCTCGTCGCCGCGGCGCGGTGCCATCATGTGGCCGTTGTGACAGTAGCCGCAGCGCAGCGGGCAGCCCTGCAGGAACACCACGCAGGCCAGATGGTCGGGATAGTCCAGGGTGGTCATCTGGGTCAGGCCGGCCACAGGCAAGCGGATGCCATCGAGAGGCACAGGTGAGGGTGAATCGAGGTCGGTGGCGATCATCGAGGGCTCCTTTACCAAGCCGAGGCTCCTTTACCAAGCTGAAGGCTCTGCCGGGCCTGGGGCCCGGCAGCTCAGGCAGTGGTATGTCAGGGAGCGAGGGTCGCGGCCCGTTCGGTGAAGTGGTGGCGCTCGCGGTGTTCGGAACGCTTGCCGACGTTGAACTGGCTGACCGGGCGGTGGTAGCCCATTACGCGGGTCCAGACCTCGCAGCGCTGGCGTTCTTCGATGGGCAGGGTATCGGTGTTTGTCATCTTCTTGGCTCCTTCCAGTGGTTGATAAACAGCGGGTTGAAAAGTAATAGGTTGAAAAAACGCTCAGGCCGGTACGGCCGCGGCGCGTCTTGCCAGCAGTGCCTCGTCGCACTTCGGGCAGAATTCGTGTTCGCCGGCCAGGTAGCCGTGCACCGGGCAGATCGAGAAGGTCGGCGTCACGGTGATATAGGGCAGGCGGAAGCGCGACAGGGCGGTACGCACCAGCTTTCGGCAGGCGTCGGGGCTGGAGAGCTTCTCGCGCATGTAGAGGTGCAGCACGGTGCCGCCGGTGTAGCGGGTCTGCAGCGGGTCCTGGTGAATCAGCGCCTCGAAGGGGTCGTCGGTATGGCCCACGGGTAGCTGGCTCGAATTGGTGTAGTAGGGTGCCTCCGGCGTGCCGGCCTGCAGGATGTCCGGGAAACGTTCGGCATCGGCGCGGGCGAAGCGGTAGGTGGTACCCTCCGCCGGCGTCGCCTCCAGGTTATAGAGGTGGCCGGTCTCGGCCTGGAATGCCTGCATCCTGGCGCGCACGTGGTCGAGTACCTCGAGTGCCAGCTGACGCCCCTCCGGGGTAGTGATGTCGTAGCGGTCTTCCGAGAAGTTGCGCACCATCTCGTTGAGACCGTTCACCCCAAGCGTGGAGAAGTGGTTGCGCAAGGTGCCCAGGTAGCGCTGGGTGTAGGGGTAGAGCCCTTCATCCATCCATTGCTGGACGCAGTTGCGCTTGAGCTCCAGGCTGTCGCGGCCCAGTGACAGAAGCCGGTCGAGCTCGGCAAGAAGCCCCGCCCGGTCGCCGGCGAAGCGGTAGCCCAGCCGCGCGCAGTTGAGCGTCACCACGCCCAGCGAGCCGGTCTGCTCGGCGCTGCCGAACAGGCCGTTGCCGCGCTTGAGCAGCTCGGAGAGATCGAGCTGCAGGCGGCAGCACATGGAGCGCACCATGTGCGGCTCCAGGTCCGAGTTGAGGAAGTTCTGGAAGTAGGGCAGGCCGTACTTGGCGGTCAGCGCGAACAGCCGCTCGGCGTTGTCGCTTTCCCAGTCGAAGTCGGTGGTGATGTTGTAGGTGGGGATGGGGAAGGTGAACACCCGCCCCTGGCGGTCGCCGGCCTCCATCACCTCCAGGTAGGCGCGGTTGATCAGGTCCATCTCTGCCTGCAGCTCGCCGTAGCTGAACGGCTGCTCCTCGCCGCCGACGATCGGTACCTGGTCGCGTAGATCCGCCGGGCACACCCAGTCGAAGGTGAGGTTGGTGAAGGGCGTCTGGCTGCCCCAGCGCGACGGTACGTTGAGGTTATAGATGAACTCCTGGACCGCCTGCTTCACCGCTGCGAAGTCGAGTCCATCCTTGCGCACGTAGGGCGCCAGGTAGGTATCGAAGGAGCTGAAGGCCTGGGCGCCGGCCCACTCGTTCTGCAGGGTGCCGAGGAAGTTGACCATCTGCCCCAGCGCACTGGAAAGATGGCGCGGCGGGTCGCTCTCGGCGCGCCCGGGTACGCCGTTGAAGCCTTCGATCAATAGCTGGCGCAGCGACCAGCCGGCGCAGTAACCGCAAAGCATGTCGAGGTCGTGGATGTGCAGGTCGCCCTCGCGGTGGGCGGCGCCGACCTCGGCTGGGTAGACCTCGTCGAGCCAGTAGTTGGCGATCAGCTTGCCCGAGACGTTGAGAATCAGCCCCCCCAGGGAGTAGCCCTGGTTGGCGTTGGCGTGCACGCGCCAGTCGGCGCGTTCGAGGTATTCGTTGACGGTCGAGGCGACGTCGATGCGGCGCGGGCCGGCCTGGCGGATGGGGGCGTTCACCGTTATCTCCCTATATGTGCTGCCAATTGGTGTTTATACACACAACATATGGTGTGTGAAGGCTAGTGCCTTCTGCGGCGAGAGAAAATGATCCAGGTCAGAAAACGGCCAGATGGGGTATTGAGAAGCAACGAGCCCCGCTGGGAGGCGGGGCTCGGGTGGGGCGTCGCGGGCTGTATGGCAGGGCCTGCTCAGCCGGCAGGCAGGCGCGTGTTATCCATGCCCGGGCGGCCGTGCCAGTAGCCATCGCAGACCTCGGCCTCGACCAACGCCAGCGGGTCGGGGGCGGGCAGCTCGCCGCGGCGGGCGGCGTCGAAGGCGGCAACGACTTCGGCCATGCCCTTGGCGCGCGGGCTCAGGCGTGCCACGGCCACGCCCATCGCGGCCATGTCGCTTATCTCGTGACGCAGATCCTGGCAGGCGCCGGAAAGCGTCTGGATGCCGTTCAAGGTGAACACCTCCTTCGACTCCTGGGAGCGCAGCGCCAGGCCTTCGGGATATTTCTGGCAGACGAACTGGCAGCGATCCTTGGGTTTCTGGTGACGCCGGGCGGTGAAGCAGCGCGACGACCAGGCCAGCGGCAGGTGCCCGTAGGCGAACACCTCGCAGGGTTGGTCTAGTTCCTCAGTGGCACAGTCGCCAAGCAGCCGGGTGAGATCGTCGCGGGACATCTCCACCGGCGCCTGCCAGCGCTGCATCCCGGCTCGGGCCATCACGCCGATGGAAGCGGGGTTGTAGAGGTTCAGCGCGGCGCCGGCGACGAAGGGCAGGCCGGCGGCGGATAGACGCTGCAGCGCGCTCTGGTCGTTGGCCTCGACGATGAACTCGCCGTTGTCGCACAGCTTGCGCAGGTCGCGCAGGTCGGCTTCGGACTCGATCAGGGTCTGGCTGGCGATGACGACCTGCTTGCCGCTCTGGGCCAGCTCGCGGCCGATGCCGAGCCAGTCGTCGAGTTTCATGTCGCGGCGGCGCGAGCAGACGGACTCGCCGAGATAGACGATTTCCACCGGCCAGTCGGCGGCCTCGCGGTAGAAGTCGGCATAGCGCTCGCGGGTCCAGTAGAACAGCACCGGGCCCAGCGACAGCTGCAGGGTAGGGGAAGTCGACATGACGTATCTGCTCCTATTTCCAGCGGCGTTCGTAGGCGCCCAGGGTGGTGGTGGCGCCTTCGGAGACCTCGCCGAGGCCGGCCATCCAGGCGGGATCGGGGTGGAAGCGCTCGGGCGTGCGTTCGAGGCGGTCCAGTGCCTGGCGCCAGATCCCGGCCACCTTGGACACGTAGGCCGGGCTGCGCTGGCGGCCCTCGATCTTCACCGCGCTGATGCCGAGTTCGCGCAGCTCAGGCAGCAGCTCCAGGGTGTTGAGGCTGGTGGGCTCCTCGATGGCGTGATAGGTCTCGCCGCCCACCTCGAAGCGCCCCTTGCACAGGGTGGGATAGCCGGCACGCTCGCCCTCGCCGTAGCGGTCGATCAGCACGCCGTTGAGGCGTGATTCCAGCCCCTCGGGGGTCTCCTCCCAGCGCACGTGGGCCGCCGGCGAGCAGACGCCGCGGGTATTGGGCGACTCGCCGGTGAGGTAGGAGGAGAGGTAGCAGCGCCCCTCGGCCATGATGCACAGGCTGCCGAAGGCGAACACTTCGAGCTCCACCGGGCTCTGCTTGGCCAGGTCGCGCACCTGGGTAATGGAGAGCACCCGCGGCAGCACGGCGCGCTTGATGCCGAAATGGTCGTGGTAGAAACGTAGCGCCTCATGGCTGGTGGCCGAGCCCTGCACCGAAAGGTGGCGGGCGAGGTCGGGGTGGCGCCGTGCCGCGTAGTCGAGCAGGCCCATGTCGGCCATGATCAGGGCGTCCACGCCGAGGTCTGCGGCCTGGTCCACGGCGCGGGTCCACTGGGCCCAGCCGTCGGGCTGCGGATAGGTGTTGATGGCGCAGAACACCCGCTTGCCGCGGGCGTGGGCGTAGTCGATGCCTTCGCGGGCACGCTTGTCGGTGAAGTTGAGGCCGGCGAACTGCCGGGCATTGGTGGAATTCTGGAAGCCGAAGTAGACGGCATCGGCTCCCTCATCCACGGCTCGCTTCAGGGCAGGCAGGTTGCCGGCCGGACAGACAAGCTCCATGACGCTCTCCTCGCAGTCTGGGTAAACCCGACCATGCTAGTCGACTACTCGAAACCCGCCTTTGATTCTGGTCATGGCGAAGTGGTTTTTCGGCTGGCGGTTTTATTCCCGAGCCAATAAGATAGTAACCAATTACTATCTTATGGCGAGACACATGACCACTAAACGCAACCTTTCCGCAGAGGCCCGCCGGGAGCGGACCGTTGAGACGGTCATTGAGTTGAGCGCTCAGGATGACCCGGCCAACATCACCACCGGCAATATCGCCAAACACATGCGGGTCACCCAGGGCGCACTGTTTCGCCATTTTCCCAGCAAGGATGCGATCTGGGAGGCGGTGATCGGCTGGGTCGCGGAGCGGGTGATGCAACGGCTGGATGCGGCCGCTGCCGGAGCCGCTAGCCCGGTGGCGGCGCTGGAGGCGATGTTCCAGGCCCATATCGCCTTCATCGTCGACCACCCGGGCGTACCCCGGCTGATGATGAGCCAACTGCAGCATGCCCGGCCGACACCGGCTCGTCGCATGGTTCGCTCACTGCTGTTCCTCTACCGTGAACGTGTCGAGCAACAGCTGGTTCAGGCCCAGGCGGCCGGTGAGCTGCGTCAGGGGGTGGACATCGAAGCGGCGGCCACCCAGTTCATCGGCACCATTCAGGGGCTGGTCATGCAATCGCTGATGATCGGGAACATGAGCCATATTGCCCAGCAGGCTCAAGGCGCCTTCGAGCTCTACTGCCATGGCATCCACGCCGAGGGTAGGTCCGAACCGGAGCAGGCCCAATGACGCTTCGAAAAGGCATTGGGCGGGGGCTGGTGGTGTTGGGTGGCCTGGCGGCGGGTCTTGCCGTGTTTCTGCTCTTCGTGGCCAACCGTCAGGAGCCGGAGCGCCTAGAGGCGGCAGTGACGTCCACGCCGGTCACGGTGATCGAGGCGCAACTTACCGAACTGCGTCTCGAGGCTCGTGGCCACGGCGTGGCGCGCCCCACCGAAACGTGGCAGGCGGTGGCCAACGTGTCGGGTCGGGTGGTGGAGCGCCACCCTGAGCTGGAGAGCGGTACTCTACTGCCGGAGGGGACCCTGCTGGTGGCGCTGGACCCCAGTCGCTATGAGCTGGCCATCGCCGAGGCCGAAGCCGAGCTGGCCAGCCTGGCCGGCGAGCGGTCCCAGCTCGAGGTCGAGGAGGCGAACACCGGTCGTTTGCTGGCGCTGGAGCGCGAACGCCTGGCCCTGGCCGAACAGGAGCTGGCGCGCATCGAACGGCTGGCCGGCAGTGGCGCCGTAGCCCGCTCCCAGCTCGACGAACAACGTCGTGCCGCCCTGGCCCAGCGGCAGGCGGTGGCCTCGCTGGAGAACACCCTGGCGCTGTTGCCGGCGCGGCGTCAGTCCCTGGAGGCCCAGCAGGCCCGGGCTGCCACTCGCCTGGCCCAGGCGCGGCGCGACCTGGAAGATACCCGCTTCGTGGCGCCCTATGACCTGCGCCTTGGCGAGGTGGGGGTGGAGCGCCACCAGTTCGTTGCCGCAGGACAGCGGCTCTTCGAGGCGGACAGCCTGGCTGCCGCTGAGGTTGAGGCGCGTATCCCGTTCAGCATGATGCGACGCCTGCTGGGCGCAGTGGCCCCCGATGACCTGCCGCTCGGCAGCCTGGACCTGAGCGAACGCATCGATCTCGGCGTCATCGGCGCCGAACTGGCGCTGGTGGGAGCCCCCGGCGTGGGCTGGAGCGGGCGGGTCGTGCGCATCGCCAGCGGCCTGGACCCGGCCACCCGCGCCGTGCGGGTGGTGGTGCGGGTGGACCACCCCTACCGGGATGCGCGGCCACCGGATCGCCCACCGCTGCAGCGCGACATGTATACCCGGGTGCACCTTTCGGCACCAAGCCCCGAGCTGCGAATGGTAGTCCCGGCGTCTGCGATTCATGACGGCGAGCTCTACCTGGCCGATAGTGAGGATCGCCTGGTGCGGCGTGAAATATCGGTGGCCTTCGAACAGGGTGACCTGGCGGTGATCGAGCTGGGCCTGACACCGGGCGAGCGGGTCGTCGTTGACGACCTGCAGCCCGCGCTGGCCGGCATGGCGCTGGCGCCGCGGCGTGACGAGGCCTTCGAGGCTCGCCTCGCCGCCCAGGCGCAGGGGGAATCGTTCCGAGGCGCACCTGCCGGGGACGAACCTGGAAAGAGAGCGCAGCCATGATCCGCTGGTTCGCCGCGCATCCCACGGCAGCCAATCTGCTGTTGATACTGCTGCTGGCCGCCGGGCTGTTCGCCGCCCCCCACCTCAAGCGCGAGACCTTCCCCGACTACCGCCCCACGGAGGTCGCCATAGAGGTGGTCTATCGCGGTGCCAGCGCCGCCGACGTCGAGGACGATGTGTGCCGGCGCCTCCATCAGGCGGTCAAGGGCGTCGAGTTTCTCGACGAGCTCGCCTGCGTAGCTCAGGACAACCTGGCCAGTGCCACTGCAACCATGGCACCGGGCGGCGATGCCATCCGCTTCCTCACCCAGATCGATACCGAGGTCAGCGCCATCAACGAGCTGCCGGCCCGCGCCGAGGCGCCGGCGGTCCGCGAGCTGCATCGCAGCGACCTGGTGGCAGCGGTTGCGGTCTCGGGCGACATGCCGGCTCGCCAGCTCGAGGATTACGCCTTGCGCCTCGAGGACCGAATCTTGGCGCTGCCCGGCGTGGCCGGCGTGGCGATCCACGGCATGTCTCAGCGCCAGTGGCAGGTGGAGGTGCCCCGCGAGGTGCTGGGCCAGCACGGGCTTTCCACGCGGGAGCTGGCTCGCCGGTTGGCCAGCCAGAGCATCGACCTGCCGCTGGGCACCCTGGAGACCCGCGATCGTGACATCCTGCTGCGCTTCACCGACCAGCGCCGCACGCTCTCGGAGCTGGCCTCGCTGGTGATGGTCTCCAGCCCCGAAGGCGGCGAGCTGACCTTGGGCGAGATCGCCTCCCTGACCGAGACCGGTGAACGAGAGGAGGAGCGGATACGCTTCAACGGCAAGCCTGCGTTGGTGCTGGAGGTGAGCAAGAGCCTGCGCGACGATGCCCTGTCGGTGAAGGCGCGTCTCGATCAGCTGATTGAGGCGGAACATGGGCGCTTCGACGGCCGTATCGCTCTCACTGTCACTCAGGACATGACCAGCATCGTGAGTGACCGCCTGCGCATGCTGGTGGGTAACGGCCTCATGGGTCTTGTCCTGGTCGTGCTGGTGATGAGCCTGTTCTTCCGGCCTCGGCTGGCGCTGTGGGCGGTACTGGGCCTGCCCGCTGCCTTCATGGGCGCCTTTGTGGTCATGAGTCTGACCGGCCTGTCGATGAACATGATCACCCTGGTGGCGCTGCTGATGACCATCGGCATCGTCATGGATGACGCCATCGTGATCACCGACAACATCGCCGCCCACGCCCGGGAGGCCACGACGCCGCTCGAGGCGGTGGTGGCGGGTACGCGTCAGGTGCTGCCGGGAGTGCTCTCCTCCTTTCTCACCACGGTGGCGGTCTTCGTCCCGCTCTCGTTCCTGGCCGGCGAGCTCGGTGCCGTGCTTCAGGTGCTTCCCGTGGTGCTGATCGCCGCCCTGGCGGCCAGCCTGATCGAGGCCTTCTGGATACTGCCCCACCATCTCAAGGGCAGTCTCAAGGACAGCCAGCCGACGCTGCAGGAGGGCCATGATTCTCGCTTCAGGGCCGCCTTCGAACGGCGCTTCGAGGGCTTCCGCGAAAGCGTGGGGAAGCTGGCCGACGGTGCGATCCGCTTTCGGCACGTGGTATTGGGTGCCGTGCTGGCAATCATGCTCGGGTCCGCCGGCTTCATGGCCGGTGGCCATGTCGGCAGCGAGGCGATGCCCGCCATCGACGGTGACGTGCTGGAGGCGCGCATCCTGATGCCACAGGGCACCCCGCTGGCGCGCACCGAGGCGGTAGCCGAACGGGTCGAGTCGGCGCTACACGAACTCGATGCCCGCTATTCGCAGGATCAGCCGGGAGGTGCCCGCCTGGTAGAGGCGGTCCAGGTGCGCTTCAACCACAACCCCAGTGCACGCGAAGCCGGGCCCCATGTCGCTACCGTCATCGTCGACCTGCTCACCGCCGAGCGCCGCCGGGTGACGCTCGACGAGCTGACCGAGGCCTGGCGTAAGGCCATCGGCGAGGTCGAGGGCGTGCAGCGCCTGATCATCCAGGAGCCGGGCTTCGGCCCGGCCGGGGTGCCGGTGGAGGTGCGGTTGAGCGGGGAGGATCTGAAGGCCATGCAGGCGGCGGCGCGGGAGCTGACCGAGCACCTCGAGGGGTACGCCGCCGTCTACAACGTCATCGACGACCTGAGGCTGGGCAAGCCCCAGCGGGCCTTCTCGCTTAACGAGGGCGCCCATGGCCTGGGCCTGACCGCCGAGGAGGTAGCCAGCCAGATGCGCGCCGCCCTGCTCGGGGAGATTGCCGATACCCTGCGCATCGGTGAGCAGGAGGTAGAAGTGCTGGTACGTCAGGCCGCGGGTGATCGGGATGGCCTGGATGATCTCGCCGACCTGACCATCGCCCTGCCCGACGGGCGCCGGGTGCCGCTGGAGGTCGTCGCCGAGGCGGTCGAGCGCCGCGAGTGGGCGCGCATCACCCGTATCGATGGACGGCGCACGGTGACGGTGGAAGCCAACGTCGACGCCCGCCAGGCCAGCGGCCAGGCCATAGTCGATGCCCTGGTGGCCAGTGGATGGCTGGAGGATTTTCGAGCTCGCCATGCCGGGGTGGAAGTGGCCTTCGAAGGACAGGTGGCCAGCTCCGCCGAAACCGGCGGCTCGATCCGCCGCGGCTTGCTGATTGGGCTGGTCGGGATTTTCGTTATCCTCTCCTTCCAGTTCCGCAGCTACGTGGAGCCGCTGATCGTCATGCTCTCGATCCCCCTGGCCTTCATCGGGGCGATCTGGGGGCATGTGCTGATGGGATACTACCTTTCCATGCCTTCCTTGATCGGTGCAGCATCGCTGGCGGGTATCGTGGTCAACAACGCCATCCTGCTGATCCACTTCATCAAGGCCCACCGTGAACGCGGTCTCGACGCCGTGGCGGCGGCCGGTCAGGCCAGCCGCGACCGGCTGCGAGCCATCCTGATCTCGTCTACGACTACCATTGCCGGACTACTACCGCTGTTGGCCGAAACCAGCACCCAGGCGGCGGCCATCAAGCCGCTGGTGATCTCGGTAGTGTTTGGCCTATTGACGTCGACGGTGCTGGTGCTGCTGGTCATTCCAGCGCTCTATGTGCTGCTCGATGACTGGGGATGGGTTCAGGCACCTGAGCCATCAACAGGATAACCCCGGCTTATTCATGAGGCTGACCTAAAAGCGAAGATGGCGAGTGGTTTGCTTTTGTAGAATCAGGATGTTCCTGGCAGAACTTGTTGCAAGAGGAGCACTCGCCATGGGTGAAAGCCCAGCCACCTAGACGCCCTCCTGCAGCAGAGCCATCCGCGTTGAGCTCGATGGTCAGCTTCACTGTTATCAAAAGGCTCATATCGGCGTAGATGAAGTTATCGGTATGATCCACATTCTTGTCGTCACCTCGCTCATCGTCACCATGACAGTAATTGTGGTCCGAGATGCTGATAAATCAGCAGTTTCTTACAGCTTCCTAGGCCGCTTTCTTTCTCTGAACAATGATTCTAGCTGACACGAAGGCATCGGTTTTCCATAGTAGTAACCCTGTACTACATGGCAACCTTCCTGTCGGAGCCATTCGACCTGTGCAGCCTGTTCAACACCTTCAGTGATGACCTTGATATCGAGCCCTTTCCATGCTCGGGGAATAGGCTTATACCAATGCTGGTGGAAATGAAGAGGGAATGACCCTGCACGATGAATGGTGATTCCAAAGTGTCGATGAGCTTATGTGCCACCTTGTGGGCGTCGTCGGCTCCTTGAACTCCGTCCAGCAGGATCACGAATTCATCACCTCCGAAACGAGCGATGGTGTCATTGCCGCGTAGACAGCGCTTGAGGCGCTTTGCCACCTGGCGCAGCAGCTCATCGCCGATGCCGTGCCCTAGGCTGTCGTTGATGACCTTAAAGCGGTCGAGATCCAGAAACAGAACCCCCAGGGAGGTCGGCGAGGTCGTGTCGGTAAGTTGTGTCAGTTTCTGATGCAGCTGGTATCGGTTGGCTAGGCCGGTCAACGGGTCGTGAGTCGCCTGGTGAAGCAGGTGGCGTTCAGCGCGCTTTCGCTCGGTGATATCGTGGAGTATGCCGATGTAGTGCGTGCTGGTGCCCTCCAGATTCTCGACCGGAGAGACAAACAGCTCAACCCAGCGTGTCTCGCCCTCGCCGGGCGTGAACGAGAGCACCGTATAGCCTTCGCTGCGGGACCCCACCGCCTGTTGGATATGGCGCATACAGCTTGTATCCCAGGCACCATCGTGCTGGCACAGACAGGGAATAGTATCGCTAGGACTATGCTGCAGACCGGTCAGCCTCCTGAACGCGGCATTGGCGTAAATGATGGGGAATCCGCTCTTCTGGATGTCGACGATGAAAATTCCGTTGGTGCTGGAATCCATCGCCCGCTCGCGCAGCTTGCTGCGTGCTTCGGCTTTCGCCTGCGCCTGTTTTTCAGCATATATATAGCTATCAATGGCTAGACAGATGTCGAAGGTGATGATCTTGAAGAGGGAGTCGATAGCGAGCGCGGCCGACTCGCCGCGCCGCTCACACTCATCGAGAAGCGTGGGCAGCAAGCTGGCAATGTACTTGCGGTACGCACCGATATACCACTTGGGCTCTAGGCCGATGCGCTGATGTACCAGGCCGACGTTGACGCGGTTTTGCACGTATTGCCAGTCTGGCGCTTCGGCGAGCAGGCGCTGGAAATACTGTCCATGGGCATTGCGAAGCCGCTTGAGCACCTCCGGGTCGGTGAGCAATGTGCGGGTATCAGCGAAGCTCAGCAGGTGCTCGTAGAAGGCGTCCGCCTGACCGTCCCAGGCCGCCTTCAGTGGGGTTTGCAGCTGTGCGAGCCGTTGGCGATCAGACGCCTCGATTTCGAGAAAGGCCCGCCGCTCGGCGATCTCGGCGGGGTCGATGCCCATGGCGTGGGCTAGAGATTCGCTGTGAAGGTGCTGGTTCATCAGCAAGTGGCCATGGCTGTCTTTGTCGGTGTCAGCGTGCCGGTTCCGGTGGCCTCGATGCCGGCAAGAGTCGCGCTACACTGTGTGTCGGGCCGATATTTACGCATGATGTAGCGCAGCCGTTTCATGACATCCAAGTTGGCCGCCTCCATCCTGGCCAGCGCCTGCATGGCCTCGTCGGTGTATCCGGCGTGGAAATTGGCGACAGCTTCGATGGCCTGCTGATGAACTTCCCGGTGGGGCTGCTCAAGAGCACGAAAATCGTCGTCATTGTGGAACTGAGTGTTCCCGGTGCCGGCATAGTACCAGCGGCCCAGGGCACACTGGGTCTCATCAGGTAGGTCCGCGACGGTCTTCTGTGATAAGCCCATGAAGATGCGATACACCTCCAGCTTGATCTCCAGCTCCTCCAGGTTTGCCAGCTCGACCTCGCTGAGCATGGCTGAGAACGAGAGTGTCTGGCTGCTCTCGCGGGTTAAGGTTAACAGTTGTTCGGTGCGCTGCATGACCTGGTTGGCTTCCGTGCTCAGGCGCTCGGCTTTGCGCGCGTTATCGTCCATCACACCATCAACATTGTCCGCTTGGCTGAGAATGTTGCCGTTCAGCCCGCCGATCTCGACGGTGGCGCTGCTAGTGCGTGAGGCGAGGTTGCGCACTTCAGTGGCGACAACGGCGAAGCCGCGCCCGGAGTCACCGGCTCGGGCCGCTTCGATGCTTGCGTTGAAGGCAAGCAGCGTTGTTTGCATGGATATCTCCTCGATAACGCTCACGAAACCGCCGATGTTGCCGGCATCACCGCGCAGCGAGGTGACCTGTTCGGCGGCCTGGCTGATGCGCTGGTTGAGGCTGCGAAGCTCACTGACCATGGCGTTAAGTGCTTCCTGGCTTCGCAGCGATTCGCTTGCGGTAAAGTCAGTAACGGTCTGGCTACTGATGAGAAGGTCAGAGAGTTCCGTGAAGGATTCGCGCAGGGCGACCACAGAATCGCCGAATCCCGTTAGATTTTGGAACAAATGTTGATGGACTCGCTGCTCCCCCTCTAGTTTGAGGATACGCGCCTGGAGCCGGTCACGCTCGGTGATAATGACGGCAATATCCTGAACTGAATCAGACGCTGGTGTAGTAGTTTTACGCTTCCATAAACGCATAAAAGCTCCAATTGTACGGTATGTAGTCGACGTAGACCGCAGTGGGGTGGCCACGACGATCTTGCTTCTTTTTGAGGCCTCCTCGCAGATATGAGTTAAGTTCTCATTCTCATCATGCAATCGCCATGCCATATATTTTCTATATATTTATCAATGTGTTATAAGAATATGGTTGTTTATACCCTTGTTGATTAGGGTGAAAATAACCATTGTGGGGTAAAAAATACCACAGCCAGACTGATTAATATCTATGGCGGGTACGCCCCTCTGTTCTTAAGGGGATTTCCACCCTCTCGTGCGCTGCTTAAGTCTAAAAAATCTATTATTTTCCCTGGCATGGCCATCAGCTTGGATGCATGCCGGTCACAAATCTCGGCCTTGATTGTCACGTTGGGGATATCGTAATCACTTCCGGTGGTCTCGAAGCGATGACCCTTGCCCTGCGCGCCGTAGCGGAGTGGGGAAGTCTTGGACTTGTGTCCGTTGAAGTGGACGCGACGAGCAAACATGGCATTCTGCGAAGGACGTTGGAATCCCGAGCAGACGATCTGGCGCAGGCGGTAGATATTTATTTCCCAGCAGATACCCACCTGTACCCTCCTGCGGGAGGATCTTCCATGTGGATCGAACTTCCATTGAACGCAGATGCTTGTTCACTGTGGGAGCACTCACCAGGGACCGGTGTTGACTGGCTACCTGGTTGCAGATTCACGACCAACCGGACGCTCTGCGGCTTTATGCGTATACCGGCTACCGAGGTGCGGGGACATGCAATGGACGCACGGATCACTGCGCTCGCGGCACAGGTGAACAGGGTGCCATCCTGATGCGCGATGCGACGATCAGACCCGCCTCGAGAATGGTCGAGATGGCTTAACGTGGTTCCATCTGGCTGACCCGGCTGGCTATAGGTGACATATCCCCCATTTTCCCTTGACGAGACAGTAAAAGCATCTAGCTTTAAAGAAGTAAAATAGATGCCTCTTTTAAAATACCGGACGAGATAACGTCAATGAGCTTCGCATGTTAGCCACTTCAGGAGACAAAATATGCAATTCGTTCAACACCCTCTTTCACTAGCCTGGTGCACCCGCACCGCCCTGCTGGTCGTGTGCTTACTGCTGGGAGCTAGCGTCGCATCTGCGGACAGTCACGGTGAGCAGGAGGAGCCCGATTCATGGCTCCCCAGCCTCATTACCGAGACGCCCCAAGAGGGCTTTGCTCTGGCTGTCACGCTTTCCCAGAAGGGTGTGGCTACCACTCAGCCAGACGCTGAGGTTCGCAAGGCGAAACGAGCTGAGTATGACGATGACCCCGACAGTCTGATCGCGGCATCGCAGGTGATTGCCACGCATTTCCAGACCGTTGCTGCCGCCAATGACTACTGGCGCGAGTGACGTACCGCCAGGTTAGACATACACAGAGGAGGTGCTGCCATGATAAGTGTCTTCCAAGATGCCAATCAAACTCATTCACTGGGCAATGCCCTGATGGCAGCCGGTTTACTACTGCTAATAATGGGAATCTTGGGGGGATACATACTGGATAACTACCTGTCACTCTTTATTCAGGTGGTAGCCCATCTACTTGTCATCGCCGGACCAACACTGATCAAGATCGGCTATGTGATACGTCTCAATGCCCGTCAGCGCCTACATCTGGCCTATTGAGGGAGGCGCCATAACAGGAGACATTGATGATCAAGGTACAGCTCTACCGCTACCACCCCGAGCAGGATGATCTACCGCGGATGGAAACGCTGGAGGTCGAGGAACGCTTCCGCAAGGCGATGGTGCTCGACGTGCTAGAGCACCTCAAGAAGCAGGATACCACCCTGGCTTATCGGCGCTCCTGCCGTGAAGGGGTGTGCGGTTCGGATGGCATGAATATCAATGGCAAGAATGCGTTGGCTTGCGTGACGCCGGTTGCCGAGGCGTTGAACGGTAAGGATACCTTAACGATCAGGCCCCTACCGGGCATGCCGGTGATCCGTGACTTGGCGGTGGATTACGGCCTGTTCTTCCGCCAGTTCGAGAAGATTCGCCCGTGGCTGATCAACGATGAGCCGCCTGCTACCATCGAGCGGCTGCAGAGCCCTGGTGATCGTGAGAAGCTCGATGGTCTCTACGAGTGCATCCTGTGTGCCTGCTGCAGTTCGGCCTGCCCCTCCTGGTGGTGGAACCCCGACAAGTACATCGGTCCGGCCGGCCTGCTGCAGGCCTACCGCTTCCTGATCGACAGCCGAGACACCGCCACCGACGAACGCCTGGCCGCCCTCGACGACCCCTTCAGCGTGTTTCGCTGCCGGCAGATCGCCAACTGCACCTGGGTGTGTCCCAAGGGGCTCAACCCCATGCGAGCCATTGGCCATATCAAGGCGATGCTCCTGGCGAGGGGCAGCTGATCCGAGCTGTCATTCGAACCGGAAGGAGAGACAAGATGGTATTTCGACAGGTGAAGGATTTGCTTGCCTGGATCCACGACTTCCACGAGCAGCTTGGCGGGCAGTATGCGCATCTGGCCGAGACGCAGCAGGATGAGCGGATGAAGATGGCCTTGGTATTCCTGGTCGATCGTGAGCGGCGCATGCAGGAAGGCATCGCGGCCTATCTGGAAGATGCGGATGAAGGGCTGTTGACCACCTGGCTGATCGATAGCCAGGAGTTTGTCCATCCCCGGGTGTTGGAACGGATTCCACCGTGCCTGGGCTGTCATGATGTCCATGACATCCTGGCCAACGTGATGACGGCCCATCAGACGCTCAAGGACATGTATCGGCTGCGGGCCGAACTGGCTTCCATTCCGGAGGAAACGGAGCTCTTCGAACGGCTCGCGGAGCAGCAGGACGCCGAGGCGCGTCTGCAGACCCGTGACCTTGCCCGTCTCGACATGTATTGAGTCTCAAGGTTCAGGCCACCTCCGGGATCCGGCGTTTCGCCGGATCCCGGATTACTGTCGTCGATGTCTGTGGCGAGCAAACTGGCTGGGGTTTCAGAGTGCCCAGACGAGCGCCATCAACAATCCCCAGGCCAGCACCCCGGCGGCCATGATGGTGTGGGTCGCCGCCATGGTCTCCACGTCTTCGTCCTGGCGCTGGCAGAGGGCCTGGAGGCCGTGATAGACCAGGCTGATGGAAATGCCGAGTGCGACCACTACTGCCAGGGCGTTAAGCAGCAGACTGGGAATCACCAGCACCACTGCCGAGGACCACAGTGGCAGCGGCGCCAGGGCTGCCAACAGATAGGCGTCGTGATAGTCGATCGTGAGGTGGCGGCTGCTATTGACGACGGCGTGGATCAGCCAGCCCATGACGAAGAAGGTCAGCAGTTCGGCGACAAGCAGGATGATCGTGATGTAGTGCCAAGGCCTGTCGCCAAAGCCGTTGGCGAAATCGTCTCCGTGGTGGGTGCCGGCATAATAGAGCATTAGCGGCGGCAGCAGCGACATCGGAAGCACGATGGCCCAGGCCAACAGCGGAATGGAGGGGCGGCGCTGTTGCAGCTCCTTCCAGCCTGCATGGCGGGTAAAGGGCAGGCTGATGACGGTGATAAGGTTCATGGCAAGATCCTCTCTGGCAGAGATGGAAGCCGTCAGGGAATTTGTATCATAGTGTGATATTGTTTTTTCTATGTTTAGTTGGCTGATCGCCAGCTGTCAAAGCCAAAAGCGGGGAGGGGGGCATGGCTACAGGCGAGGGTAGCTTGACCAAGCAGGATTTCGAGCGACTCTCGCACTTTCGCTACCAACTGCGCCGCTTTCTGCGCGCCAGCGAAGATATCTGCAATGAGCATGGCCTGACCTCTCTGCAGTACCAGCTGCTCCTGCACCTGAAGGGGTTCGAGGGGCGTGAGTGGGCCACGGTTGGCGAACTGGCCGAGCGCTTGCAGGCCAAGCACCATGGCACGGTGATGCTGGTTGATCGCTGCGAGCAGCTCGGGTTGGTGGAACGACGGCCTGGCCGTCGGGATCGCCGCCGTATCGAGGTCCATCTGCTGGAAAAGGGGGCGCGACAGGCCGAGCTGATTGCCGAGCACCACCAGCCCGAGCTGCGCCACCTTCAGGAGGAGTTTCGTCTGCCTGGCTGGCCCGAGCTGCCATGAGTTGGCCACAGCACACCCTTGAGCGAGTTGGCGACTGCGTGGCGCTCGCATGGCCAGGCGCCACGCGGAAGGTCATGATGTGGGGGGCGCCGCCTGGGGCTTGGCACCACAGAGTGGACAGAAGTCGGCTTGCTCACCCCTCCCCAGTTGCAATCCGGTTCGACCCTCGGCAATTTGTCGATAGAGCCTCTGGAAGCTGGGGCTGCCCTCGGCAGGGGCTTTCAAGGACGCCCCGAGATCCATGTCTTCGAGTTCAGTGACAGGGAGGGACGTCTCGAGAAGCGGGAAGATTCGATGGTTCTCGGTGTAGAGATGGTGGTGGTAGAGCTCGCTGAAGGCGCGGGCCAGGTTCAAGGTGGTGAGATCCATCTCGGCTTCCGACTCCTCGTCGAGATTCCTGACCTTGACTTCAAGCTCCCGGCCGTAGATATCGATCCGGCGATGTTCTTCGATCAGCACCTCGAGGAGCTCACGACTCTCGGGATGACGTTCGGCAAGCCGGTCGAACAGACGATCCTCCACCGGATGGTGCCATTCTCCTGGCTGCTCAGTCAGGTAGTGGAAGAGCTGGTACAGAAGACGGTAGTCGGGTATTTCCTGACAGACGGCGATATGCAGTTGCCGGTCGAGGATGCAGAGCAATGCCTCGTAGCGGTAGTGGTCGGCGTGCAGGCGTTCAAGGATGCTGGCTTTCATGGTGAATCTCCTTGGTGCGTTGCCTTCATGCTGGTGACGCATCCCGGGTGGCGGGCCGCCGAGTCAAGCTGACAGCCGGCCCATATGACAGTGGATCGTTCTGCCGGTGGATGGGCTGCATGGGGCCTCGCGGAACTCGCGTAGGCCTGTGTAGCGGGTGTGCCAGGTGGAGCAGACTCATGGGGTTAGCTCCGGGCATGCGAGTGGCATGCTGAATGTTGCAAGCAGCGTGCCATATTTTTTCCAAATTGAAATCAGTGATATGTGTAGTTCATGGTGGAATTAACCCTCCCTGTAAGGGTTAAAAAAACCATATGAGGGTAATAATTACCTGGCTGGCCCAGCGCTGTGCGCCTGCAGGCTCGCGATATAGCCCAATGGGCAATATTGACCTGAAGCTATTGAAAAGGCCCCGGCGTACTTCGCAGGGGCTAGCTCTACTGCTGAAGATGCTTGCTCAGGCGGCGTCGAGCGGGCGCGACGGGCCGAAGTGCTCGAAATGGCGGCGGCTCTCGTCGACGCCGAGTTCGGCCAGTGCCTGGTCCACCGCACTCATGAAGCCCTGCGGGCCGACGAAGAAGCAGCGTGGTGCGCCTTGCGGTAGATAGCGCTTCAACAGGTCGCGGTCGACGCGGCCAATATGATCGGCGTCCTCACCCTGCTCGTGAATCGTCACCGACTTGAGTCGTCCGGTGTGCTCTGACTGCAACAAGGCGATTTCGTCACGGAAGGCGTGATGCTCGGCATCCAGGGCGGCATGCAGGTAGACTACCTGACGCTGCTGTTCCAGTGCCTGGCGTGCCAGTGACAGCATGGGGGTCTGGCCCACACCACCGCTGACCAGGACCACCGGTTCGTCGCCCGGATGAAGCGTCAGGTCGCCTGCGGGAGGCAGCAGGTCCAGGCTGTCGCCCACCGCCATCACATCATGGAAGTATCGGCTGACACGGCCCTCGGGCTCACGCTTGATGGAGACCCGATAGCTGCAACCGTTGGCTGTGTCCGAGAGACTGTAGTGGCGATAGACCGGCTCGCCTTCGATGGTGAGACGCACGCCGATGTATTGGCCGGGCTGGTGCTCGGCGACGGCGCCGCCATCTTCTGGTTCGAGCACGAAGGAGCGAATCACCGCACTTTCCTGGCGGGTGGCCGCGATACGGAACCGTCGCAGGCCGCGCCAGCCACCGGACTGTTGGGCGAAGGCGTGGTAGCGCCGCTCCTCGAGCTCGATCAGCAGGCCGGCCAGCTCCTCGTAGAGGGCGCCCCAGGCGTCCGCTATTTCCGGCGTCACGGCGTCGCCCAGCTCCTCACCGATGGCAGCCATCAGGCATTCGCCGACGATGGGATACTGGTCCGGCTGGATGCCCAGCGAGACGTGTTTCTCGACCACAGTGCCGAGCACGGACCTTGCTCTGTCGGGGTCCTTGCGCAGCTGCACATAGGCCAACACGGCGCCGGCCAGGGCGCGTTGCTGAGCGCCGTTCTGCTGGTGTGCGGCATTGAACAGCGAGGCCACGCCGGGGTAGCGCGCGAACATCAGCGGGTAGAAGCGCTGGGTGATGGCGTCGAGGTGTTCCGCGACCACCGGAGCGGTGGCTTCAATCAACCTTTCTTGCTCGTGGGTGAGCATGGGGCGTCTCCTTCGTCAGGGATGACTTTATAAAGAAGTATGTAAAATACCTCTTTAAGGAGGCGATGACGTGAGACCGAATGTCGCGGGCAGGACGAAAAGAAGCCGGGGAGGCTATCCCCGGCTGATCAGTGTGACGTCAGGCGTCTATGCGTCTAGAGCCCGATGCGATGCGCCCGGTGGGTAAAGAAGATCCCGCTGGGTGACTCGGCAGGCAGGGTGGCCAACACCTCGAAGGTGCGGGTGTCGTAGACGGTGATCTGGTTGCTGTCGCGAGCCGAGATCCAGATATGCTCCCCCCGGGAGGTGAACTCCTTGTGCAGGATCGACTCGCCGGGCGACAGGGTCTCGATCACCTCAAGCGTGCGAGTATCGATCACCTGGACCTTGTCATTGAGGGGATGGGCAAAGGTGACCCATACCTGCTGCTCGTCGGGGCGGCTCATGACGAAGATCGGCTGGCCGTGTACCTCGATCCGCTCGGTCAGCGACCAGTCGCGGGTATTGGCCACCAGTACCTCGTTGCGCCCCACGGCGGGGAAGAAGGCCTGGTCGCCCGCCATGGCCCAGCCCTCCAGATGGGGCATCTTGTAGACCGGCAAGCGCTCCTCGCCGCGGCCGTAGTCGGGAAGAATGCGCTGAACGCCGTTTTCCGGGTGCCACAGGTCGAGCAGGGCCATGCCATCCTCGCCGAACAGGCCGGCGATATAGTAGCGGCCGTTGGGGGTGATCAACGCGTCGTAGGGCATGCTGCCGACGTCGCGGTACTTGGTCAGCTCGGGCTCGTCCGTGGACATGTCCAGGGTCCAGATCTCGCCCGCCTCGAACAGGCTGAAGACGAAGATGTTGCCCGGCACGTCCACCACGCCCACCACCTTGGCCTGGTCAGTGGTGCCATCGGGCTTCTCGTAGGTCGCCGGCACGTCGATGACCAGTTCCATGGTCTCGGTATCGAAAACCTTCACGCCGCCGGGTTCGTAGTTGCCCACCGCCACGAAGCGACCGTCCTGGGAGATGGCACCGCCGATGCTGTTACCCGACTGGATGATGCGGCCGTCGATCTCGCCGGTGAGCAGGTCGAGCCGGGTCAGGCCGCCGTCTCGGCCGAAGACGAAGGCGTGGCGGGCATCGCGGGTGAACTTCACCGAGGCGTGGGAGAGGTCGCCGAAGCCGTCGATATGCCGCAACACCGTCTTTTCGGTCGTGTCGACCAGGGCCACGCTACCGGTGGCGCGCTCGATGACTACGCCGAGATCCCCCGTGCCGCGAAGCTCCGGCCCCGCGGCGGGAGCCTCTGCCAGGGCATGGCCGGTGGAGAGCAGGGCCAGGGCGCAGGCGGCAAGCAGCGTCTTCAGCGGGTACGAGATAGGCATGACAGGTCTCCGGGGGTCAGTCTTGTTGCAGCGTTTCAAGGCGGTTGTCGGTACGCAGATGTTCAGCCAGCCAGCGCGCCTCCTCATCACTGAGCAGGGACTTCCAGCCCGGCATGGCGCTGCCGGGAATACCGTACTGAATGATGTGCGCGAGCGCTTCGACGCTGAAGCCTTCCATGCGATCGCGAGGCAGCGCCGGCCCCAGCCCGCCGCGCAGCGTCATGCCGTGGCAGGAGCCGCAGTCCTGGTAGAGCAGGGTCTCTAGCTCGGCCTGGCGCTGTGGATCGAGCCCATCCTCGCGGCTCTCCGCCAGGGCGGTGGCCGAGAGCAGTAGGCCGAGAAGCATTAAGAGGGCCGGCAGGTGCATGGGAAAGCCTCGCAGGACGACGGAACGGGAAAGGCCGTGAAAGGACGTGGCCGTCAGCGAAGTGTCTCCCCGTTGCAGATTCGCTGCTTTGACGGATATCAAGGTCGAGCGAGTAAAAATTCCTCTTTTGACCTGTGTCAACGGCAGCGCCGATGACCGCTTTCAGACGTGATGAGGCATGTAAGATGCGTCTTAACATCATGCTTTCCCGCTAACGGCCCGGTACCTGCCCATGGCTGCACTTGACCTACTCGACCGCCGCCTCATCGACGCTTACCAGCGCGGCCTGCCGATCTGTGAGCGGCCCTACGCCGCCATGGCAGAGCAACTGGGGGTGAGCGAAGCCGAGGTGGTCGCGCGGCTTCAGTCGCTGCAGAACGAGCAGGTGCTGAGCCGGGTGGGTCCGGTCTTCGATCATGCCCGGGCCGGCGCCAGCCTGCTGGCGGCGGTGGCGGTCCCGGAAGCGCAGCGTGACGAGGTGGCGGCGGTAATCAATCGCTCTGCCGGCGTCAATCACAACTATGCTCGCGAGCACCGCTACAACCTCTGGTTCGTGATGACGGCCGCCGACGAGGACGAGCTCGAGGCGCGCCTCGATGCGCTGGAGGCCGAGCTGGGCAAGCCGCTGCTGCGCCTGCCGATGCTCGAGGGCTTCCATATAGATCTGGGCTTTCCCATACCCTGGGCCGAGCTGGAGGTGCCATGAGCCGTTCGCTGTCCAATACCGCTCCCGAGACCCAAGCCGAACACCGCCTGCGCGCGCTGCTGGAGACCGGCCTGCCGCTGACTTCCCGGCCCTGGCGCACGCTCGCCGAGCAGTGCGGGATGAGCGAGGGCGAGGTCATGGCCTGCGTAAAGCGCTGGCAGGACGTGGGCCTGATCAAGCGCATGGGCCTGGTCGTCAGGCACCACGCCTTGGGGGTCTGCGCCAATGCCATGGTGGTCTGGGACGTACCCGAGGATGCCGTCGGCGAGCTGGGCAGGCGCCTGGCGGCCGAGCCCGCCGTGACACTCTGCTACCGTCGCCCGCGGCGGCTGCCCGACTGGCCCTACAACCTGTTCTGCATGATTCATGGCACACGCCGCGACCGGGTGCTGGCCGCGCTGGACGAGATCGTCGAGCGGCAGGCGCTGCAGGCCATTCCCCACCGCGTGCTCTTCAGCCTGAAGGCCTACAAGCAGCGCGGGGGTCGCTACACCCGAGAGGACGACAGCCATGATCGCAGAACGCTTCAGTCGGCCTGAGCCGGCGGCGCTGGACGCCGCCGACCGGCGCATCATCAATCGCTTGCAGGATGGCCTGCCGCTGGTCGAGTCGCCCTTTGCCGCCGTTGCGGCGGAGCTGGACCTGAGCGAGGGCGAGCTGCTCTATCGGCTCGAGCGACTGCGGGACAGCGGCGTGCTCAGCCGCTTTGGCCCCATGTACCACGCAGAACGGCTCGGTGGCGGCCTCACCCTGGCGGCGCTGGAAGTGCCGGAAGCCGACTTCGAGCGAGTCACCGCGGCGGTCAACGCCTTTCCCGAGGTGGCTCACAACTACCGCCGCGAGCACCGTCTCAACATGTGGTTCGTGCTGGCCACCGAGACGCCGGAAGGCATCGCCCAGGCGATCGCTGCTATCGAGGCGGCCACCGGCCTGCCGGTCTTCAACATGCCCAAGCAGGAGGAATTCCATGTCCGTCTCCACCTGCCCGTCTGAAGCGAACGCTGTCATGTCTACGCCGGGCGGTCTGGACGCCGTCGACCGCGCCATCGTGCTGGCCACCCAGGCCGGCCTGCCGTTGGTGCCCGATCCCTGGAGCGCCGTGGGCAAGCCGCTGGGTATCGACGGGGAAGAGGTGCGCCAGCGCATGCAACGCATGCAGGCGGCCGGGATTATCCGCCGCATTGCCGCGGTGCCCAATCACTACCGGCTGGGCTACCTGGCCAACGGCATGACCGTATGGGACGTGGACGACGCCCATATCGACCGCCTGGGACGCGCGGTGGCGACGTTGCCGGGGGTCAGCCACTGCTACCGGCGGCCGCGCCACCTGCCGGAATGGCCCTACAACCTGTTCGCCATGCTGCATGGCCAGACCCACGCCGACGTCGAGCGCCAGGCCGACGAGCTTCGCTCCCTGCTGGGTGACGCCTGCCGGGATCATCGCATTCTCTACAGCTCACGCATTCTCAAGAAGACCGGCCTGCGACTGGCCGGCCGGTCCGACAGGCAGGCCTAGGCTGAGCCAGAGGCCTGTCGCAAGAGGAGTTTCCCATGTTCAGAGTCACCCGCTACATCAAGTCCCTGGTCGAGCCAACTCCGGTTCCACCGGCGCGCAAGCCGCCGGGTCCGGTGGTGATCTGGAACCTGATCCGCCGCTGCAACCTGACCTGCAAGCACTGCTACACCACCTCGGCGGACATCGACTTCGCCGGTGAGCTCTCCAACGCCGAGGCGCATGCGGTGCTCGAAGACCTGCAGGGATTTCGGGTGCCGGCGCTGATCCTCTCCGGGGGCGAGCCGCTGATGCGACCCGACATCTTCGAGCTGTCGCGGCGGGCGCGGGAGCTGGGCATCTATACCGGCCTGTCCACCAACGGCACCCTGATCGATGAGTCCAACATCGACGAGATCGCCGACATCGGCTACGACTACGTCGGCATCAGCATCGACGGCCTGGAGGAGACCCACGACGTGATCCGCCAGCGCAAGGGCGCCTTCCGCGAGTCGATGCACGCGGTGAAGCTGTGCAAGGAGCGCGGCATCAAGGTGGGCCTGCGCTTCACCCTGACCCAGCAGAATTATGAGCAGCTCGGTGACATCCTGGCGCTGATCGACGAGCACGACGTCGACAAGTTCTATCTGTCGCACCTCAACTACGGCGGGCGCGGCCACCGCCACGGCAAGCACGATGCCTGGCACCAGATGACCCGCGACGCCATGACCCAGCTGTTCGACCACTGCCGGGCGGAGCTTGCCCGCGGCGTCGAGCGCGAGTACGTCACCGGCAACAACGACGCCGACGGCCCCTTCCTGCTGATGTGGGCCCGGGAGCACTTCCCCGACCAGGCCGAGGCGCTGGAGCGGCGACTGACCAACTGGGGGGGCAACGCCTCCGGGGAGCACATCGCCAATATCGACAACCTGGGCAATGTCCATCCGGATACCTTCTGGTGGGATCATACCCTCGGCAACGTCCGCGAGCGGCCCTTCTCCGAGATCTGGCGCGACACGCAGGACCCATTGATGCTGGGCTTCCGCCAGCGGCCCCGGCCGCTCAAGGGGCGCTGCGGCGAATGCCGCTATCTTCCGATCTGCAACGGCAACACCCGGGTGCGGGCGTGGAAGGTCACCGGCGATCCCTGGGAAGAGGATCCCGGCTGCTACCTGAGCAACGAGGAAATCGGCGTCGAAGAAAACCGCCAGCGCCGCGTAGCAGCACCCTACGATGCCATCCAGAGCATCGAGCTGTAGGCCTTCACACAGAATCAGAAAGTTGACCGTTGACGCTTCGGGGAGAGGCCGACCATGATCACACATCGCCATTCGCGAAACCTGAGCTTCGACCTCGATGAGGCGCCATTGGCGTCCGGCGAGGTCGCCATCGTGGGCGCCGGACCCGGCGACCCCGGCCTGTTGACCCTGCGCGCCCTGTCGCTGCTGCAGCAGGCCGACTGCCTGGTCTTCGACCGTCTGGTGTCCCAGGAAGTGCTGGCCATGGCGTCGGCCTCTGCGCGCCGCTACTACGTGGGCAAGGCCTCGCGCTGCCATGCCCTGACCCAGGACGAAACCAACGCGCTGCTGGTTCGCCTGGCGGGTGAGGGCAAGCGGGTCCTGCGTCTCAAGGGGGGCGACCCCTATATCTTCGGCCGCGGCGGCGAAGAGGCCGAGTACCTGATCGAGCATGGCGTCGGCTTTCGCGTGGTGCCGGGCATCACCTCGGCATCGGGCTGCTCCACCTACTCCGGCTTCCCGCTCACCCACCGGGACTTTGCCCAGAGCGTCACCTTCGTCACCGGCCACTGCAAGGCGGACGGCGCACTGGACCTCAACTGGGCGGCACTGGCGGTGCCCAACCATACCGCCGTCTTCTACATGGGCCTGGCCAATGCCGAGCTGATCAGCCGTGAGCTGCAGCGCCACGGCCTGCCGGCCACGCACCCCGTGGCCCTGGTCGAGCGCGGCACCACCCCCGAGCAGCGTCATGTGCTGGCCACGCTGGGCGACGTGGTCGAGGTCATCGAGCGGGAAGGCTTCCAGCCGCCGACCCTGATCGTGGTGGGCGAGGTAGTCCGCCTGTCCGATACCCTGGCACCGGCTATGACGCGAATGACGCGACGTGATGCCGATGCGGATACCGGTGCGGAGAGCGACAGCGCTGATACGGCGGTGGCAATGGGGAGGATGGCGCTGTGATACGACCCTCGCTGCTGCTCGGCGCCCTGCTGGGCCTGGTTACTCCGGCCCTGTCGGCCGTGGCTGATGAACCCGATGCCAACGTGCTCTACAACCATCACTGCGCGATCTGTCATGGCGTCAGCCGTCTGGGCGGCATCGGCCCCGCGCTGCTGCCGGACAACCTTTCGCGGCTCAAGCACGACGAGGCCTTCGAGGTGATCCGCGACGGTCGCATAGCTACCCAGATGCCCGCCTACGGCGAACTGCTGGACGACGCCGAGATCGCCGCCCTGGCCGAATGGATCTTCGAGGCGCCGGAGGTGGAGCCGAGCTGGACCGACGACGATATCCTGGCCAGCCACGTGGTCAACCACGCCTATGGCACCCTGCCCGACGAGCCGGTGTTCGAGGTCGAGGATCTCAAGAACCTCTTTCTCGTCGTGGAGATCGGCGATCACCACGTCAGCCTGCTCGACGGCGACAAGTTCGAGCGCATCACCCGCTTCCCGAGCCGCTACGCGCTGCACGGGGGGCCCAAGTATTCCCCGGATGGCCGCTACGTCTACTTCGGCTCCCGCGATGGCTGGGTGACCAAGTACGACATCTACAACCTCGAGGTCACCGCCGAGGTGCGTGCCGGCATCAATATGCGCAATATCGCGGTGTCGGCCGACGGCAACTATGTGCTGGCCGGCAACTACCTGCCGCACTCGCTGGTGCTGCTGGATGCCCGTGATCTCGACCTGATCGCCACCATCCCGGTGGAGGGCCTCAACGGCGACACGTCAAGGGTCAGCGCCGTCTATACCGCGCCGCCGCGCAACAGCTTCGTTGCCGCCCTGCGCGATATCCCCGAGGTATGGGAGATCCGCTGGCCGGAGGAGCGGGCCGACGGCGACGAGACCATCGTCGGCGACTTCGCCCTGCACCGCATGGAGGCGCCGGACTACCTCGACGACTTCTTCTTCGACATGGAGTACCGCTACCTGGTGGGCGCCGCACGGGGCGGCCAGGGCGGGCAGGTGTTCGACATGGACGAGGAGGTCAAGGTCGCCGACCTGCCGCTGGAAGGCATGCCGCACCTGGGTGCCGGCATCACCTGGGAGCTGGACGGGCGCCGCGTCATGGCGATCCCTCACATCGACAAGGGGCTGGTGTCGGTGTTCGACATGACCGACTGGTCGCTGATTACTCATATCGAGACCGACGGGCCCGGCTTCTTCATGCGCAGCCACGAGAACTCGCCCTACGCCTGGGTGGACGTCTTCTTCGGACCCAACCACGATCGCATCCACGTGATCGACAAGCAGAGCCTGGAGATCGTCGAGACGCTGATTCCCGAACCGGGCAAGACCGCCGCCCACGTAGAGTTCGACCGCCGCGGCGAGACCCTGCTGCTGAGTATCTGGGACGACGACGGCTACCTGCTGTGGCTTGACGCCAACACCCTGGAGGAGCTGGGCCGCATGCCGATGAAGCGCCCCTCGGGCAAGTACAACGTTTGGAACAAGACACAGTACGAAGAGGGGACAAGCCACTAGAAATCAGAAGAAAGAAGCATTCTTGATACCAGTCATGGTGCTGCCCGGTCCATGCGCACACAATGGCGTTATCCAAGCGTTTGAGTCGGGTATGCCACCATGAAATCTGCTTCTTCTGCACCGCAAGCTGCATCCGGCCTGACGCGTCTCCCCGTGGCGCGTCTCGCCTTTCGCCCCTTCTTCCTCCTGGCTTCCTTGTTCAGCGTGCTGGCCATGATCGTCTGGTTCGCGTTCTGGCACGGCGATATCCTGCTGCGGCCCCACGGTGGGTTGATGTGGTGGCATCAGCACGAGATGATCTTCGGCTTCGCTTCCGCCGTGGTGGTGGGCTTCCTGCTGACGGCGGTGCAGAACTGGACCGGCCAGCGCAGCGTGAGCGGTGCCCCGCTGCTGGGCTTGGTGGGCGTCTGGTTGGCGGCACGCGTGCTGCTGGCTTATCCGATGGGCCTGCCGGCCTGGTTACTGATAGTGCTCGACGTCGCCTTCCTGCCGCTGGCAGCACTGGTGATGGGACGACTGGTGGTTCGCGCCAAGCTGTGGCGCAACCTGATGTTCGTGCCGGTCTTGCTGCTGCTGGCGCTGGCCAACCTGGCCATGCACCTCGGCGTCATCCAGGGCAAGCTGCCACTGATTCGCGAGGGTGGCTACCTGGGCGTGCTGCTGATCGCCGTGCTGATGGTTCTGCTTGGCGGTCGCGTCATCCCCTTCTTCACCTCGCTCAAGCTGGGCCGGCCCAAGGTGGCGCCCATTGCCTGGCTGGAGTCGCTCTCCGTAGGCTCCGCGCTCGGCGTGGTGCTGTTGCAGCTGCTGATCCTGTTCGGTGTGCCCGTACCGGCGGGGCTGCTGGCGCTGGTCATGCTGGTGGCGGCGGTGGCCAACCTATTGCGCCTGGGTCGCTGGGAGGGCTATCGCACCCTCCACGAGCCGCTGCTCTGGGGCCTGCACATCAGCTACGCCTTCGTTTCCGTGGGGCTATCGATGTGGGCGATGGCGCTGATGGGTGCCTTTCGCGTCGAGCTGGCACTGCATGCCCTGGCCATCGGCGGCATCGCCACCATGATGCTGGCGATGATGTCGCGGGTCTCGCTGGGCCACACCGGGCGCACGATTCGCACCCTGCCGGGCATCGGCGTGGGCCTTGGCCTGATGTTCGCCGGTGCCCTGCTGCGCTCGCCGGTACTGGCGATGTTTCCGCAGATCACCCACTGGACCTATAACCTCAGTATCCTGTTCTGGTGTATTGCCTATCTGATCTTCCTGATCCATTACACCCTGCCGCTGCTGAGTGCCAGGGTGGATGGGAAGGATGGCTGAGGGAGCCGGACCGTGATCGAGCACTATTTCCTGATCAAGCACCTGCACATGACCACGGCGGGGTTGAGCCTCGCCTTCTTCATCCTGCGGGCCTGGTGGTCGGTGCGTGAAGCGCCGATCCTGCAGCGGCGCTGGGTGAAGGTCGTGCCCCACGTCAATGACACCCTGCTGCTCACGTTCGGCATCCTGCTGATGGTGATGCTGTCGATGTGGCCGCAGCACCACCCCTGGCTTGCCGCGAAGATACTCGCCCTGCTTGTCTATATCGTGCTGGGAACGGTGGCGATCAAGCGCGGGCGCACGCCGCTGGCCCGGGGTGGGGCGGCCGTGGCGGCGGTGGTGACCTTTCTGTACATGCTGGGCACGGCCGTATTCAAGGATCCCCTGTGGTTTGTCATGATGTAGCGATAGCGCCCTTCCACGGGCCAGCCGGGCCTCTATACTGAGAGCCTGGTGAGACACACACGACAAGATGAGGAAAACCGCATGGCCAATCAAGATCTTCCTTCCGGCGCCGGCAAGGTAGCGGATGACTATCCCGAGGTGTGGCGAGCCTTTGCCTCGCTGGGCAAGGCGTGTGCCGAATCCGGTCCGCTGGATGCCCGCACGCGGCGCCTGGTCAAGCTGGCGCTGGCGGTGGGGGGCGGCTCCGAAGGTGCCGTGCATTCGCACATGCGCCGTGCCATGGCTGAGGGTATCGAGCCCGAGGCGCTCAAGCAGGTAGCGATGCTGGCGATTCCTACCCTGGGGCTGCCCGCCGGGGTCGCAGCCCTGACCTGGATCGAGGACATCACCGAGGGCTGATTTCTTCCCGCTTTCCCGTGGCGGGCGTCGTCGAGGCCCGCCATGCGACATCAGACCGCAACTCTTTTTCTCCCGCCATACCGCCACTTTCACGGCTCTTTGCCCCGCATTTGACGAAGGTCAATGCCGCTCCCAATACGGGGCTGTACTCTAAAGATGCACCACAAATGCATGTTTAAAAGGGGTGGGACTGATCGATCATGATCGCAGGTCCCTTGAAAAGCCACACGAGCGAGGGGGGAAAGGCCCATGACCGAAGGCCTCACCAAGGCGGCGGCCCGGAATATATTCTACGGCGGCTCGCTATTCTTCTTCCTGCTGTTTGCCGCGCTGACGGCTCACAGTCACTTCTATATCGTCAACACGTCGACCCAGCCCATGTCGGATTCCGTCAGGCTGGGGAAGCATGTCTGGGAAGAGCACAACTGCATCAACTGTCACACCATTCTCGGCGAAGGCTCTTACTTCGCGCCTGAAATTGGCAACGTCTGGACCCGTTTCGGTGGACACAACAACCCCGAAGGCGCGCGCATGGCCCTCGAGGCGTGGATGAACGCCCAACCCACCGGCGCGCCTGGCCGTCGTCAGATGCCCGCCTTCGACATCAACGATGAAGAAATGCAGGCCCTGATCGACTTCCTGGAGTGGACCGATTCCATCGACACCCAGGGCTGGCCGCCGCATCCGGCCGGCTGATCCGGATTCCAGGAACCAAGGAGAGTCGAACCGATGAAATACGAAACGCAGAAGGTGGCCTTACCCTTCTTCATGGTGGCCATGGCGCTATTTGCGCTCCAGATCGTCTTCGGGCTGGCGGCGGCGGCGGCTTACGTCTGGCCGCACTTCATGTCCGAAGCCATGCCCTTCAACATCACCCGTACCAGTCATACCAACCTGCTGATCGTCTGGTTGCTGATCGGCTTCATGGGTTGTACCTACTACCTGATGCCGGAAGAGGCCGAGAACGAGATCTACAGCCCCAACCTGGCCTATTTCCAGCTGGCGCTGTTCGCCATCGCCGGTGCCGGCGCGCTGATCAGCTACCAGTTCGGCATTCATGAAGGTCGCCACTATCTCGAGCAGCCGCTGTGGGCGAAGCTGGTGATAACGGTCTCCTTCCTGTTGTTCCTGTTCAATACCAGCCTGACCATGCTCAAGGGACGCAGGACCGCCATCAACATGGTGCTGATGCTCGGCCTGTGGCTGGCGGCGGTATTCTGGCTGTTCGCCTTCTATAACCCTGACAACCTGGCGCTGGACAAGCTGTGGTGGTGGTGGATCGTCCACATCTGGGTGGAAGGCGTGTGGGAACTGATCATGGCCTCGCTGCTCGGCTACCTGTTGATCAAGATGACCGGCGTCGACCGTGAAGTGATCGAGAAGTGGCTCTACGTCATCGTCGGCCTGGCGCTGTTCTCCGGCCTGCTGGGCACCGGCCACCACTACTACTGGATCGGCACCCCCGCCTACTGGCAGCCGATCGGCAGCATCTTCTCCACGCTCGAGGTGATTCCGTTCTTCGCCATGGTGGTGTTCGCCTTCTACATGTTCTGGAAGGGCAGCCGCAACCACCCCAACAAGGCCGCCATGCTCTGGACCCTGGGCAGTGCAGCCGTTGCCTTCTTCGGCGCCGGCGTGTGGGGCTTCATGCACACCCTGTCGTGGATCAACTACTACACCCACGGTACCCAGGTCACCGCGGCCCACGGCCACCTGGCCTTCTACGGCGCCTACGTGATGCTGGTGCTGGGTGTCATCACCTACGCCATGCCGCAGCTGCGTCGGGTGCAGCCCTACAACCAGGTGCTGAACATGTGGGCGTTCTGGATCATGACCTCGGCCATGTGGTTCATGACTTTCACCCTGACCTTCGCGGGCGTCGTCCAGACTCACCTGCAGCGGGTGCTCGGCATGAACTTCATGCAGATCCAGGAGCAGCTTGATCTGTTCTACATCATGCGCTTCGGTACCGGTATCTTCGTGGGTATCGCCGCCCTGATGTTCATCTACGCGGTGTTCGCACCGGCCCGTGAGCAGGTGCCTGCCACCAGCCGCCCGCTGACTGCCAACGAGTGATAGACCCTCGGCGGGGTGCGCCTCGTGCCCCGCCGAGCCTTCCCCTGGAGTAACGCCATGTCTCATACTGCTACCGCACCGGCAGCCGTTCATGACCTCGAGCGGGACCTGCCCTACTACGAACCGGTCGGCAACGAATGCGCGCTTTTCGAGCAGGCGTATCAACAGCGGCTGCCGCTGTTGCTGAAGGGTCCGACCGGCTGTGGCAAGACCCGCTTCGTCAGCCATATGGCGGCGAAAATGGGCCGCCCGCTGTTCACCGTTTCCTGTCACGATGACCTCACCGCCGCCGATCTCACCGGTCGTTACCTGCTGCAGGGTGGCGAGACCCGCTGGGTCGACGGCCCCCTGACCCGGGCCGTGCGCGAAGGCGGCATCTGCTATCTCGACGAGGTGGTGGAAGCGCGCAAGGACGTCACCGTGGTGCTCCACCCCTTGACCGACGACCGCCGTATGCTGCCGCTGGAGCGTACCGGCGAGCTGCTCGAGGCACCCAAGGATTTCATGCTGGTGGTCTCCTACAACCCCGGCTACCAGCACATTCTCAAGTCACTCAAGCCAAGTACCCGCCAGCGCTTCGTGGCGATGTCCTTCGACTTCCCGCCCCCCCGGGTGGAGTGCGACATCGTTGCCCGCGAGAGCGGTTTATCACATGAGCGGTGCGCCGCCCTGGTCAACCTGGCCGCTCGCCTGCGCGAGCTCAAGGGCCAGGACCTGGAGGAGGGCGTTTCTACCCGCCTGCTGGTCTACTGCGCCACGCTGATCAACGCCGGCATGCCGATCCTGGAAGCCACCCGAGCCACCCTGGTCGAACCGCTGTCCGACGACCTGGACGTTCAGGAAGGGTTGATGGAAGCGATTCAAGCCACTTTTGGTTGAAGCATTCTACAGCGAGAGGCGTCGAGGGCAGGCCGAAGAGGCGGTCCTACGTCAGGGATGGCGTCGGTAGCGTACAGGGAGGTATTCACAGCGCCTCCTCACAGGCCTGTCGCCGAATCAGCCCCGAGCAAAAAGGCGCTGGCACGAGGCAACGCTTTCTGGATCAGGAGATCGATCATGCTGCACTTTCTCGAAGTCGAGGAGTTCGTCGGCCGCCATTGGCACCGCTGGGCGTCCAGTGCGGCTAGTTATCAGCGTTATCCGGAAGCGGCCGTGAACCTGGAAGACCTGCGCCATGTGCTGGGCGTCTTCTTCCGAGCCAGCGGTGGCGAAGCCGGGGTCGAGGTCGCCGCCATCGTCGCGCGCAGTTCCCAGCACCGCCTGTCGCTGCGCCAGCGCCTGGGCTTCGACGACGAGGCCATCGATCAGGCGCGCCGCGACGAAGAGAACCTGCTGCTGCCCCCCACGCTGGATGTTTTCCCGGATCCGGCACTCAACCGGGATCTCTACTTCTGGCTGGTCGCCTATCTCGCCGTGGCCCGTCGCCCGGTGGCCAAGCGCGACCCGCTGCGTGACGATCTCTCCCGGCTGAGGGAGTCCGTGCGTGCCCGCGATGCGGCGCTGGCCCGCTTCCCGGGGCTTGCCGAACGCTATCGTCGACTCTGCATGGCGCTGCTGATCGTGAGGCCGCAGCGCAGCCGGCTGCCGCCCATGGAGCAGGCGCTGGAGGAGACCCTGCGCGTGTTGCTGGGTGAAGAGCTCGAGCTGGAAGGCTGGGCCGCCGCCATGCACCGAGCGGTGTGTGATCCGGCCGTCTCGCTGAAAGAGTTCCAGGCGCCGCGTGGCTATCGGCCGCCGCTGCCGGTACCGCTATGGGGCCAGGTGGTGGAGTTGGGCACCGGCGCCGCCCGGGCCGACGAAGAGAGCGACCCCCAGGAAGAGGGCACCACCAACAGCCCCCAGACGGTGAGCGACGGCAAGCGCAAGGCCGAACGCAAGACCCAGGACCAGACCGAGCGCGACGACCCGCTGGTCGCCAACCGCTTCGAGAAAATGCTCTCCTGGACCGAGATGGTCAACCTCAATCGACTGGTCGAGGACAACGAGGACGAGGAAGCCAAGCGCGCCGCCGAGCAGATGGAGGAGATCATCCTGAGCCCGCACAAGCAGCGGGCGGCGACGCGCATCAAGGTCGACCTCGACCTCCCGCCGGACCAGGTGCTGGGCGAGCGGCTGCGTGGCAAGCACGCCTACGACGAGTGGAACTACCGCAAGCAGATCTACCTTCCCGACCACTGCCTGGTGCATACCGAGCTTGCGAGCGAGGAGGGGGAGCAGTGGGAGCCCGATGCCGCCACCCACCGGCGCATCCGTCGGGTACGTCGCGAGTTCGAGGCATTGCGCCCGCGGCGCGAGATGCTGCGTGGCCAGCTCGACGGCAGCGAACTGGACATGGATGCGGTGATTCGCTCGCGCTGCGACCTGGCCGCCACCGGCGAGTCCAGCGACCGCCTCTACCAGGCGACCCGGCAGCAGGCCCGCGACCTGGCGGTCTCGATCCTGGTCGACGTCTCGCTCTCCACCGACGCCTGGCTGGAGGACCGCCGGGTGCTAGACGTGGAGAAGGAGGCGCTGCTGGTGCTGGGCCACGGCCTGGCCGGCTGCGGCGACGACTATGCCATCCACTGCTTCACCTCGCATCGCCGTCAGAAGGTCTGGGTCAATACCCTCAAGACCTTCGAGGAGAGCATGAGCGAGCGGGTGTCGCGGCGAATCTCGGCGCTCAAGCCGGGGCACTACACACGCATGGGGCCGGCGATCCGCCATGTGACCCAGGAGCTGGCCAAGCGGCCCAACCGCCACCGGCTGCTGCTGGTGATCACCGACGGCAAGCCCAACGACACCGACTACTACGAAGGGCGCTACGGCATCGAGGACACCCGCAAGGCGGTCCTCGAGGCGCGCCAGCAGGAGGTGCGGGTCTTCGGCGTGACCGTCGACAGCGAGGCCCATCAGTATGTCTCGCACCTGTTCGGCCGCGGCAGCTACGCCATCGTCAACCGGCCCGAGCATCTGGCCCAGGCCTTGCCGGGCATCTATCGTCAGATCATCGGTAGCTGAGAGAGGACTTCACATGACACTGACAATAAGTCGTCCCGTCATGGCCACACTGTTCGGGGTGATCGTGGCCTTTGCCGTGCTCACGCCGCTGATCTGGCTGATCAATACCCGCGACTGGGGCATCTTCCTGATGCTGCTGGCGCCCTTCGTGATCTATGGCCTGATCCATGCCGGACGTCGGCTGGCGGAGTGGGTCGACCCGCCCCCGCCGCCACCCGAAGACGACTGACGGCACCCGTTATGGCAGATACCACTTACGGAGACAGATCCGACGCCGGCCCTCAGGGGCCGGCGTCGTTGCGTTCATCGGGAGTCTACGTGGCGTCGTCGTGTTGGCAGAGGTTTGTGGGTACTGGCTGCCCGGCTTTAGCCGCCCAGCTGTGCCAGTAGATAGCCGGAGGCCACCAGCAGCAGCGTGAACAGCACCAGCCCGATAAAGGCGCCCCGCCAGGCGGCACTGGCATCGCGCAGGCCGAGATAGGTCATCAGCACCTGGTGCGCCTTGAAGGCGGTGCTGAGCAGCAGCAGGCCCGCGGACCACAGCGGCAGCGCCTGCAGGCGGGCATCACCGCCGAGCTGGGCCGAGAACATGGTGACCAGCGTCAGGCCCATCAGCACCGCCCAGGTGATCAACAGCCTACGGGTAGCGGGGGGCAAGGTGGCAAGGCGCGTCGGCATGGTCACCTCAGCAGGTAGATAATGGGATAGAGCAGGATCCAGATCAGGTCGACCATGTGCCAGAAGGCGGCGGCGGTCTCCACGTTGTCGTGGGAAATACGCCACGCCACCAGGGCGATCAGCCCCAGGCCAAACAGCACGTGGGCGAAGTGGAAGCCGGTCAGCAGGTAGTAGAAGGTAAAGAAGGTGTTGGTCTCGGGCATGAGCCCCTGGCCGAGCTTGTCGGCGTACTCCATCACCTTGACCACGCAGAACACCACGCCGAGTGCGAAGGCGGCGCCCAGCCACTGGCGGCAACGACGCACCTTGCCATGCGTGATGGCCTGGACGGCCAGGGCGGCGAACAGCCCGCTGGTCAGCAGTACCAGGGTATTGATGCCGCCGGCCACCGGGTCGAGCAGCTGCTGGGAGGCGTCGAACACCTCCCGTTCGCCGATCCTGAGCCAGGCGAAGAGCCCGAAGAAGGCGGCGAAGACCACCATCTCGCTCAGAATCAGCACCCACATCAGCGGATTGCCGGGCAGGGCCGAAAGCGGCCCCCAGCCCGGGTTGGGCAGCGGCCGCTGCTGGGTAGTCTCGTGCTGCTGTGCCACTCAGCCCTCCGGGGCGATGGGCGTTCTGTCGAACTCGGCGCGCACGGCCGGGGTGGTCAGCTTCCACCCCGCCCAGGCGAACAGCGCCACCAGCACGGTGGCCGCCAGGATCAGCAGGCCGAGTGCCCCTATCAATCCTGCCACCGGGTTGGCGGGGTTCACCGCGTCGGCGGTGGCGGCATCGGGCAGGAAGCCGAAGGTCATCGGCGTCAGGGCGGCGGCACCGAATACGCCGACGAAGCCGGCCACCATCAGGCCAACGAAGGCGGGGCGGGCCCAGGTGCGCCGCTGAAGCAGCGCCACGGCCAGCGCAAGGGTGGCCAGGGAGCCGATCATCATCAAGACGGCCAGCCCACCGCTGCGTTCGACCAGCCAGGCGACACCCCCGGTCAACCCGCCGCTGCCGGCCTCGACGCCCAGCGAGGCCACCATGGCATCACCGGGCAGCAGCGGCAGGGTCATCAGCGCCAGTATCAGCAGCGAGAAGGCGATGAAGCCCCAGGCGATACCGGAAACGGCAGCGGAGCGGGGTGGCGCCGAGCGCGAATGATACGTGGCCGTGTGCATGTCCATCTCCATGACGAATCAATCTTCGAGTGAGACCGTGGCGCCGCCGAACAGCAGGCTGCGGGGGGCATCGATGGCGCGGTTGTTCATCAGCCGGTTGATGCCGACCCCACAGCGGCCCATCGTCCAGCCCAGACAGGCGGTAAAGAAGCCGTAGCCCAGGGTCCAGGAGATCCAGGAGGGCGCACCGAGCCAGCCCAGCAGGTGCCAGGCCGCCAGTACCACGGCGGCGGCCAGGGCGCCCAGCCAGAACGTGCGGACCTGGAACAGCAGGTGGCTATTGACCCAGTCGGCGCTGTTGCGACGACAGAAAAGCGCGATCAGCATGCCGAGCGGTCCCGTCACCACGGTCATGACGCTGCCCAGGTAGAGCACGTAGACGGTGGCCGCCACGCCCTTGCCACGCGTATCGGCTGCGGTCTTTGGCTCGTCGGTTGTTCGGGTATCGAGGAACGACGTGGAGGACATCGGTCACCTCCCAGTTATGTCATGCATTGAACAAGTATCCAGGATGCCACTATGCCCTCTGGCGGCGGTTTCGTCCTTGTCGTGGATCAATACTCGTTTCGCCCTTGGCAACGTGGCGGACATGGGCGAGGAGGCGCAGGTACAAAACGACTAAAGCCATCTGCCTCTCGGCCGATAACCCTTCGTATCCGACATCGAGTTCGGCTGGTTCGTTAGCTGATGCCGCCGCAGAGCGGCACAACGCACTACCAACACGAAGACATAAAGAAAACGCAATGGACGCCATACGACAGGGAATCGCCGGCTGCTTTACGCAGGCAACCGGCAGCAAGACCGTCGGCAGGGAACGCAGGAATGCCCGCCTTATCTTCATGCCAGCCTTGCTGGCGCTGAGCTTGCCGACGGCACTTTTGGCGCAGGACGCCACGCCGGACGAGCAACTGCGCCGCCAGCAGGAGCGCGAGCAGGCCGTTCAGGAGCGAGAGCTGCCTCAGGCGGATATCCGCCTGTCGGTTCCCGTGGAGGAGTTGGATCGGCTACCCGAGCAGGAATCGCCCTGCTTCGTCATCGAAGCGCTCGCCTTGCAAGGTGAGGAAGCGCAGCGCTTCTCCTGGGTGCTGGACGCCGCCGCAGGGGAGCGGGGCGAGGATTCGCCCATCGGGCGATGTCTCGGTACCGAAGGCATAAACCTGGTCATGAAGCGGGCCCAGAATGCCCTGATCGAGCGCGGTTTCATCACCAGCCGAATCCTGCTGGAAGACCAGGATCTCAGCGGTGGCACCTTGACGCTGAGCCTGATTCCCGGGCGCATCGCCGCCATCCGCGTTGTCGACCCCAGCCGTTTTCATGCCTCGCTGCGCAATGCCGTGCCTGCGCGGCAGGGTGATGTGCTCAACCTGCGCGATATCGAGCAGGGGCTGGAGAATTTTCAGCGCCTGCCCTCCGTCGAGGCCGATATCCAGATCGCGCCGGCAGAAGATCCGGGCGCCAGCGACCTGCTCGTCGACTATCAGCAGGAGTGGCGCCTGCGCCCCTCGTGGACGGCCGACGACAGCGGCAGCGATGCCATGGGCCAGTACATGGGCGGCGTCGGTATCTCCTTCGACAATCTCCTGGGCATCAACGACCTCTTCCATATCCACCTGGGGCGGGACCTCGGCGGCGGCGCTTCCGGGCCGCGCGGCAGCCGCAGCCACAGCCTCCACTACTCGGTGCCCTGGGGCTACTGGAGCCTGGCGCTCGACTACAGCGACCACGAGTACTACCAGACCATTGCCGGTGCCTTCCAGGAGTACGTTTACAGCGGAACCAGCCAGCAGGTTGGGGCGACTCTGTCGCGCCTCGTCTATCGTGACGCCACCCGCAAGACCACGGTGTCGCTGGGAGGCTTCCAGCGCCGCTCGCGCAACTACATCGACGATATCGAGATCGAGATCCAGCGTCGGGTGGTGGGTGGCTGGGAGGCGGGCATCGACCACCGCGAGTTCATCGGCCGTGCCACCTTGGATCTCGGCACCGCCTACAAGCGCGGTACCGGCGCCTTCGGCTCCCTGCCGGCACCCGAGGAAGCCTTCGACGAAGGCACCTCGCGCTTCCAGCTCATCTCCACCCATGCCGGGCTCACGCTGCCGTTTCAGGTGGGTGGCCAGACGCTCGAGTACCGCGGCCGCTGGCGCATGCAGAACAACCTGACGCCGCTGACACCGATCGACCGTTTCTCCATCGGCAGCCGCTACACGGTGCGGGGTTTCAACGAGGCCAGCCTGGTGGCAGAGCGGGGCTGGCTGGTGCGCAACGATCTCGGGCTGGCGCTGGGCAACAGTGGCCAATCGCTCTACGCGGGGCTCGATTACGGCCGGGTGAGCGGTCCAAGCACCGAGTGGCTGCTTGGCTCGGAGCTTGCCGGTGCGGCGGCGGGCCTGCGCGGCACGCTGTTCGATCACCTGAGCTACGACGCGTTCGTCTCTACGCCGTTAATAAAGCCCGACGGCTTTCGTACCGATCATCGTGTCACCGGCTTCAGCCTCTACCTCTCGTTCTGACTGACTGTTCTTACTGAAAAAACTGACATAAGCCACGCAGGGACGCACTTATGAATCGGCAATGCTATCGACTCGTTTTCAACCGGGCCAAGGGCCAGCTCGTTGCCGCCTCGGAGCTTGCCGTGGCCACCGGAAAATCGCCGAAAGAGGGCGGCCGGGCAGGGCGCCGTCGGCGCTCACTTCGCCAACCCGCCATCGCCGCCACGCTGGCGATGCTGCTGCTCGCCAGCCCAAGCGCCCAGGCCAGCATCGCCAGCGATCCCAACGCCCCGGGCAACCAGCGCCCCACGGTGCTGGAAACCGCCAACGGCGTGCCCCAAGTCAATATCCAGACACCCAGCGCCGCCGGCGTCTCGCGCAACAGCTACCGCCAGTTCGACGTCTCCTCCAAGGGCGCGATTCTCAACAACTCGCGCAGCAACACCCAGACTCAGTTGAGTGGCTGGGTGCAGGGCAACCCCAACCTCACCAGCGGCGAAGCCCGGATCATTCTCAATGAGGTCAACTCCGCGAACCCCAGCCAACTGCGCGGCTACCTGGAAGTGGCCGGCTCGCGGGCCGAAGTGGTCATCGCCAACCCTGCAGGTATCGACGTCAATGGTGCCGGCTTCATCAACGCCAGCCGCGCCACCCTGACCACCGGCACGCCCGAGCTGCGCAACGGCGAGCTGACCGGCTACCGCGTGCAGCAGGGTACCGTGACCATTTCCGGCGCCGGGCTGGATGCCAGCGGCACTGACTATACGGCGGTGCTGGCTCGTGCCGTCGAGGTGCAGGGTGGCGTCTGGGCCAACGACCTGAACGTGGTGGCCGGGGCCAACCGCATCGGCACCGACGGCCAGGTGGTCGAACGCCTCAACCCCCAGGGCGATGCACCGGAAGTCGCCATCGACGTTGCCCACCTGGGCGGCATGTACGCCGGCAAGATCCGGCTGGTGGCCACGGAAACCGGCGTGGGGGTCAACAACGCCGGCAACGTCGCGGCGATTCATGCCGGCGGCGTGGGTGAAGTGGCCCTCACGGCGGATGGGCGCATCGTCAACCGCGGCTCGATCACCGCCGAAGGCGATATCCAACTGGCGAGCCAGACGCGTATCGATAACCTTGGCTCAGGCACCATCCTGGCCCAGGGCGACCTGACGCTTAGCGCCACCGGGGCGCAAGGCAGCATTCGCAGTGCCGCCGATGCCACCCTGGCCGCCGGTGTCGACGCCGGCAGCCAGCGCCTTGGCGACAGCGGCCAGCTCACCCTTGCCGCCGACGGCAGCATCAGGGCCCAGGGCCGCAACCTGGCCGGCGCCGGCTTCCTGGCCGAAGCCGATACCGTCTCGCTGGCCGGCAGCGAGACCCAGGCCCGAGATATCTCAGTCACCGCACGCGACGGCGATATCGATGCCAGCGGTGCCACGCTCACCGCCAGCGACACCCTCACCGCCAGCGCCGGGGCCACGCTGCGCACCGATAACGCCAGCGTGCAGGCCGAACGGCTTGAACTCAGCGCCGCGAACATCTCCAACCGCGACGGTGAGATCGTCCAGTTCAGCGACGAAACCCTGACCCTGAACACCGGCACGCTGGACAATAGCGGCGGACGCGTGATCGCCAGCGCCGACATCGCCATTCGGGCCGACGAACTCGACAACGTTGCGGGTAACGTCACGACCGGGAGCTCGCTGGATATCGAGGTGCTGGGTGAGGTCGACAATACCCAAGGCCGGCTGGTAGCCGAGAACGACCTTCGCCTCAGCACGATTCGGCTGGATAACGCCCAGGGGCTGATGGGCGCGGTGCAGGGATCGCTCGATGTTGCCGCTGAATCACTCGACAACACCCGGGGCCGCATCGAAGCTGCGGATGGCTTGCGCCTCGACGTAGCCGACACGCTGACCAACGAAGCCGGCGAGATCGTGCAACTGAGCGACCAGGGCGAACTCCAGATTTCCGCCGCGAACCTGCACGGCAGCGATGGGCTGATCGTCAGTCAGGGCGCTCTTACCGTTGAGGGCGGCGAGATCGTTCTCGACGGTGCTCGCACCCAGGCCCAGCGCATCGCCCTGCAAGCGGATCATCTCCAGCACCGTGGCGGCGAGCTGCTGCACCTGGGCAGCGATGCTCCCCTGTCCCTCGACGTTGCTCAGGCGGTGGACAACCGTGCCGGCCTGATCGCCAGCAATGTCGACCTGGTGCTGCGAGCCGGTGAGCTGATCAATCGGGAGGGTACGCTTCAGGCGGCGGGCGATGCCGTGATGAGCGTGGCGTCGCTGAATAACCGGGCGGGCGAAATAGTCGCTGGTGACAGCCTGGAAATCGAGGCGGATGGTGATATTGATAACAATCAGGGGCAACTGCTGGCTCAGCGGTCGCTCGATCTACAGGCGGCAAGTCTCGGCAATGTCCATGGCGCGATCGGTACGGTGGAGGGCGATCTCACCCTCACCCTCGGCGGTACTCTCGACAACGGTAATGGCTCGATGGAAGCGGGCGGCAGGCTGCGCTCGAATAGCCGGGAGCTGAACAACCAGGGCGGCACCCTGCTCGGCGAGCGAGTCACGCTGAATACCGCCGGGCGGCGGCTGGACAATACCGGGGGCCAGATCGCCGCTCGCGACGTTCTCACCATCGTCAGCGGCGTGCTGGACAACACTGGCGGCACGCTGCGTTCCGGCGGCAGCCTTGCCCTCGATACCCAAGGCCGAAACCTGATCAATCGCGACAACGCCGATACCGGCGGCATCCTGGCCAACGGCACCCTGGTCATGCGCAGCGGCCAGCTTGACAATACCAGCGGCTTGATCGGTGCCGGTGGGCTGGATATCGAAGCCGCAGGCGTTACCAACCGGAATGGCACGCTGTTCAGCCGGGGCGAGCTGGCCCTAGCGGCCACCGACCTCGACAACCGCACAGGAGAACTCCTGGCGCTGGGCGACATACGACTCGCCCTGGGCGATGCGCTGCGCAACCAGGGCGGCCTGGTGCGGGCTGTCGGCTTGCTCGATATTGTCGCCAGGCGCCTGCTCAACGGCACGACCCAAGGCGACGAGCAGGGGCTCGAAGGCCGCAGCGTGAGCATCGCCGCCGACGAAATCCATAACCGGCAGGGTGCGATGCGTGCCGACGAACGGTTCGACCTCGTATCGGCCAACGTTATCGACAACCGGGATGGCCTGTTCTCTTCACTGCACACACTCGACGTGCAGACCAGCGACCTCGACAACCAGGGCGGCACCCTGATCGCCAACCAGCGGCTGGCCCTGAATCTGGCGCGACTGCTCGGTAATGGCCGCCTGCTGTCGCTGGGTGACCTGGCACTGCAACTGGCCAGCGACTTCACCTTGAATCAGGGCGCCGAACTCAAGGCAGAGGGCGACCTCGAGTTCGCGACGACCGGCACCCTGACCAATCGCGGTACCTTGCAGGCCGGCGCCACCCTCGATCTTGCCGCCGGAACCATCGTCAACGCCGCTACCGGCGAGCTCTCGGGCACCACCACCCGGCTCACTGCCGGCCAGCTCACCAACCGTGGCCTGATCGATGGTGTGACCACCCGCATCGACGCCACCACCCTCGACAACCTCGGCACCGGGCGTATCTACGGCGACCTGCTCGGCATTCAGGCCACCACCCTCACCAACGACCGAGAGAACGGCACCTCCCCGGTAATCGCCACCCGCGAACGGCTCGACCTCGGGGTACGTAACCTGACCAACCGCGACGAGGCGATGATCTTCAGTGCTGGTGATATGGCCATCGCGGGAAGGCTCAATGCCGCGGGCAATGCGATAGGCCAGGCTCGGAGTATTGACAACAACAGTGCCACCATTGAGTCGCTGGGCGATATGTCCATCGCGGCTGATGTGCTGAATAATACCAACGATTATTTCGAGACAAGGCTTGAGTTGGTAGGGGGCGGTCCGCGGCAGGTGACTTATCTGAGACCTACAGCTTGGTCAAGTAAAAGACCTCTGAGTGAGTTCCGTGCAATAACCGCTTATGATCCGGTGACGCGCATGTCCTTGCCAGCATATGCTCATGAGCCTACCAATCAATGGTTCTTGTCTTGGTATGAGTATGATCTGGAAGTCACTGAATACGCTAGTGTAATAGCGCGGTCCCTGCCGGCAGAGATACTGGCAGGGGGAGGCCTGGCGATAAGTGGGGGCTCGTTGACCAATGATAAAAGCAAGATTGTTTCAGGAGGCAAGCTCACTGCATCACTGGACACAATCGAGAATCTCGAGGGGGTTGGCGAACGCGTGGTTCATGGGTCCGGGCAGGTTAGGTTTAGCTCTTATGTTAGACATATAGAAGGTCACGACGGGGATCCTCGTACGTACCGGTATTGGAATGATTGGGAGGATTACAGCGGCGGCTCAAGTACGACCACGATCGACCTAAAAGCGGGTGATTTCGAAGGGAACCGTAACCCGGCCGGCACCGGCACCCAAATCAACGCCTCACAAAATAACGTCACCATCAATGGCTCTGCTTCCAGTACTGGCACCATCAAGTCCGGTATCGGTTCAGTCGATGTGGGGCTGGGCATTATCGAAATCCCAGCCATCGGGCGTTCGGGGAGTGCCGTCCAGGCTTCCTCTTTCGGGTCGAGCGCGGTGATCCGCACCCTGACGCCTCAGCTGCAGCTTCCCAGCAATAGCCTGTTCCAGCTCAGGCCCACCGGGATCCGGCCGCTGGTCGAGACCGATCCGCGCTTCACCAACCAGCGCGAGTGGCTCAGCTCCGACTACCTGCTCTCGGCCCTGCACCCCGACCCGGCCATGACCCAGAAGCGCCTGGGCGACGGCTTCTACGAGCAGCGCCTGATTCGCGAGCAGGTCACCCAACTCACCGGCCAACGCTTCCTCGAAGGCTACGCCGACGACGAGGCGCAGTACGCCGCGCTGATGAACAACGCCACGACCTTCGCCCAAGAACACGACCTGCGCCCCGGCGTGGCCCTCACCGCCGAGCAGATGGCGCAGTTGACCAGCGACATCGTTTGGCTGGTGGAGCAAACGGTGACGCTGGCAGACGGCAGCACGGTGAAGGTGTTGGTGCCGCAGGTCTACGCCCGGCTGCGCGAAGGCGACCTGCGCGGCGACGGCACCCTGATCGGCGGCAGTTCTCTGAACCTGAACGTGGCCAATGAGCTGGTCAATTCCGGTACGCTGGCTGGCCGCGAGGGTGTGACCATCTCGGCGGACCGTATCGCCAACCTGAACGGCCGCATCTCCGGCGATGAGGTCTCACTAACGGCCGCCAGCGACCTGCTCAACCGGGGCGGTGACATCGATGGCCGGGCTGTCACGCTATTTGCCGGTCGCGACCTCACCCTTGAGAGGGGAAGCATCACCGCCGATAGCCTGTTGCAGGCGGGTGCGGGGCGCGACTTCAACGTTGTCGGTGCCACGCTGGATTCCGCCGGTAGCATGGCGCTGAGTGCAGGACGCGACCTCAACATTGCCAGCACGCTCGACACCCAGTCTACCCGCTACGGCCGAGTGACCCTCAGCCGTGCCGAGCTCGAACACCAGGCGACGCTCCGCGCCGGGCAGGACCTGATCCTCAACGCCGGGCGCGACCTCAGCCTCGCCGCGGCCGACGTCACTTCCGGCGGCAACGGCCTGATCGCTGCCGGTCGCAACATGGCCCTGGCCTCCCTGGCCACGGGCAGCGCATTGAGCGGCGGTCGCCTCCAACGTAGCCACCAGCAGGAAGCCGGAACCACCTTGGAATTCGGCAACGACCTCACCCTGATGGCGGGCCAGGATCTCTACGCCCGCGCCGCCGACGTGAGTGCCGGGGGCGACCTGGGCGCCATTGCCGGCCGTAACATCGAGATCGAAGCGGGGCGATCCAGCCGTTATGAAGAGCAGCGGCGGGGTGGGGCTCACACCATTGACAGCCAGAGCCGCGTGCAGGGCAGCGACTTCAGCGCAGGCGGCGACCTGACCCTGAATGCCGGCGACGACCTGCGCCTGACCGCCAGCCGTTTGCAGGCGGGCGATAACGCCTCGCTGTTTGCCGGTGGCGATATCGAGTTCCTCACCGCCCAGGAGCAGGACTACTCGCTCTACGAGAAGAAGAGTAGCGGTGGCCTGTTCGGCAGTAGCCGCACCCAGCGCGACGAGGTGAGCAAGACCCGCTCCATCGGTAGCGAAGTTACCACTGGCGGTGATTTGCTCATCGCCAGCGGGCAAGACCAGACCTACCAGGCGGCGCGGCTGGAATCCGGCGGCGACATCGAGCTGCGCAGCGGCGGCACCATCCGCTTCGAAACCGCCAGCGACGTGCACACCGAATCCCACGAGCGCAGCAAAAGCAGCTTCGCCTGGCAATCGTCCTCCGGCGAAGGCTTCACCCGTGAAACGCTGCGCCAGAGCGAACTCGTGGCCCAGGGCGACCTCATCATCCAGGCCGCTGAAGGCATCCACATCGACGTGGAGAAGATCGACCGCCGCAGCGTCAGCCAGACCATCGACGCCATGGTCGCCGCCAACCCCGACCTCGCCTGGCTGCAGGAGATGGAACAGCGCGGCGACGTCGACTGGCGGCAGGTCAAGGCCTTCCACGACAGCTGGGATTACGAGCAGTCCGGGCTTGGCCCAGGCGCAGCGCTGGCGGTGGCCATCGTTGCCTCGGCCACCGGCCAGTACTACGCCCTGGGGGCCTTGGGCGGTGCGGGCGCCGGCGCAGTGGCCGTGGGCGCGAGCGCGGCCGCCGGCTCGCTGGCCGGTACCGCTGCGGTGAGTGTCATCAACAACCGCGGCGACCTTGGCGCCACCTTCAGTGACACCTTCTCCTCAGACAGCCTGCGCAGTGCCGCCACCGCTGGCGTGACGGCCGGGGTCACCCAAGGCATGACCGATCGGTACTGGGGAACGCAGACCAACCCCACCACCGGCGCCACCAACAACCTCAAGCTCAGCCTCAACAATGGGAGCGACATCGCCCGCTTTGCCGGACAGCGCGCCACCCAGGCCGTCATCGACGCGGGCATTCGCAGCGCCGTGGAAGGCGGCAGCTACCGCAGCCACCTCGGTGACAGCCTCGAAAACGCAGTGACCCATGTAGTCACCGGCGTACTGTTCAACGCCGTGGGCGACTTTAGCCACAACCGCTTCGCTAACGGCAGCCCCGAGAAGATCGCCCTGCACGCCCTGGCCGGTGGCTTGACCGCCGAGGCCATGGGCGGCGACTTCCGCACCGGCGCAATGGCCGCCGGCGCCAATGAAGCCCTGGTGGAGTACCTGGATAGCCAGCTGGGCAGCGACCCCCAGACGCGAACTCACCTTCTGACCACCGCCTCGCAACTGGTGGGTATCGTCGCCGCCGAGCTGGTCAACGGCGACGTCTACCAGGGCGCCGAGATTGCCGCTCAGGCGACGCGGTATAACTACCTGGCTCATCCAGAAGCCAAACGGCTACAAGAACTGAACCGCCTGCTGGAAGACGGAAACCTCACAGAGGCACAGCGTCAAGTCCTGGAGGAAGAACGTCTAGCGATTCAAACACTTAGCCAGTCTCGTGACCTAGCGCTAGAGGAGGCCTGTGGCCAAGGCGGCTCTGCACAAGCGTGCAGCTACGAGCGGGCATTGCTGCAGGTTGCCATGAGTAGTTGGCAAGACGTGACGCTGGGACGAGAGGATCGAGACACGGTCTTTGCTGAGTACCTCCATACGGCGAGACAGCATGGCCAGCACCAGCAACAGCGCATGGAACGCATTGGGGCCGAAGCTCTCTCCGAGATGGTGGTTGATTCTGTCAACGCGCCCATCATAATGGGGCAACTCGTCGGGCAAGCTCTACTGGGTGACGAAGAATCTCAAGCGCTACTGCGAGAGATGGGCCAAGAGATAAAGGCCTTTGCTGACAATCTGCCGCACTCTATTCCCGAGAGTATAAGTGGGAGTATCCGAGAGCAGCTGGCCCAAGCCGATGCGCTGGAGCTGGCAGGGCAGCAGGACGAAGCCGACAGGCTGAGAGTACGCGTCGCCCTGGAAAATCAGTCGATGCTGATGGGCACAGGCGTGCTGGCGGCAAGCCTGCCGAGGCTGGCCAGGAATGTTGTCACAAGCCGGGCATTGACACGAGATGAGCTGATTGCAGGACTGCCCCAGGGCACTAAGATTACACCTGAAAACGTGGTTGATATTCGCAGGCTCCCAGATGGTCGAACTGTGTGGCTAGAAACTGGCAGCGATGCTGCTGGATTGCAACATATATATAATCGGCATGAGGTTGATTTCTCTAACAAAGGAATCCCTCGTGAGGAGATCCCAGCGGTGATTATGAACGCCTTGGAACGGGGGGATGTTGTCGGGACAAATGGCTCAGCCAGCGTTTATCGAATAAGGCATAATGGGATTGAGCAAAACATCGCGATTGGGATTGGTTCGAATGGATTTGTTGTCCGAGCGAACCCTGTTAGTTATTGGAGGCCACTACCATGATCACGCTAAGGCTCGTAAAGGAGTATATGGCAGGGCCGATATTCTGTCCTGACCCTGAGAGGATGGGACACGTGGAGGTTGATGAGCTGCCCATTTCTCAAGCGCTAAAAGCTCAAATTCTGGCTTGGGATAGCGAATATCAGGCAACATTTAACGATGACTATCCGCCAGATTCAGGCTTTGGTTCACCTGAAGCCGAGAGTATGCACATAGCTGAAGGATCAAGGCTTGCAAAGAGTTTACAGCAAGAGCTGGGGGGCGATTACATGGTGGAATACTATCCATGACCCATAGCCTCATATCCCTTCATTTTTTGCCATCGCGATTTGGCAGTCTAATATGATCATGTGCAACACCTGGCCTCATCAGGTGTTGCGTTGTCATGACACTGATATTGCCAACGTGCCGCGATCTTTAACAATCGACCCTATTGCATCTTATCCGGGGAGGCCACAGCCTACCCTGATAAGATGCTTGCCGTGATGCTGTGATGAGATTTCCGGATCACACTGGAACCCGCAGCTGGCGGGCTGGTAGACCACGCTCACATTCACCGGCGCCAACCGCCTGCTGCACGTCGCCGCCGCCGGTCGCGACCTGGCCCTGGAAACCCTGGCCACGGGCAGCGCCCTGCGCGGCAACCCCCGCCTCCAGCGCAGCCGACGCCAGGAAGTCGGCACCACGCTTGCGTTTGGCAACGACCTCACCCTGCTGGCGGGCCAGGATATCCACGCCCGCGCCGCCGACGTCAGCGCCGAAGGCGACCTGGGCGTCATCGCCGGGCGCGACATCGCCATCGAAGCGGGGCAGTCCCGTCGCTACGACGAGCAGCGGCGCGGCAGAACCCACACCATCGATAGTCGCCGCCGCGTACAGGGCAGCGACTTCAACGCTGGCGGCGACCTGACCCTGAATGCCGGCGACGACCTGCGCCTGACCGCCAGCCGCTTGCAGGCGGGCGATAATGCCTCGCTGCTGGCCGGCGGCGACATCGAACTCCTCACCGCTCAGCAGCACGACTACTCGCTTTACGAGAAAAAGAGCAGCGGCGGCCTGCTCGGCGGCAGTCGCACCCAGCGCGACGAAGTCAGCAAGACTCGCTCGATCGGCAGCGAAGTGACCAGCGGTGGCGACCTGCTCATCGCCAGCGGGCTCGACCAGACCTATCGGGCCGCGCGCTTGGAAGCCGACGGCGACATCGAACTGCAAAGCGGCGGCAGCATCCGCTTCGAAACCGCCAGCGACGTACATACCGAATCCCACGAGCGCAGCAAAAGCAGCTTCGCCTGGCAATCGTCCTCCGGCGAAGGCTTCACCCGCGAAACGCTGCGCCAGAGCGAACTGGTGGCTCAGGGCGACCTCATCATCCAGGCCGCCGACGGCATCCACATCGACGTGGAGAAGATCGACCGGCGCAGCGTCAGCCGCACCATCGACGCCATGGTCGCGGCCAACCCCGACCTCGCCTGGCTGCAAGAGATGGAGCAGCGCGGCGATGTCGACTGGCAGCAGGTCAAGGCCTTCCACGACAGCTGGGACTACTCCCAATCCGGGCTTGGAGCAGGCGCGGCACTGGCGGTGGCCATCGTCGCCGCCGCCTGGGCCGGCCCGGCTGCCTCCGGCTTACTGGGGCTGGCCGAAGCTGGCGTAGCCGCCAGCATGGTCAGCGCGGGCGCCGGTTCACTGGCCGGCACCGGCGCGGTCAGCCTGGTCAACAATCGCGGTGACCTGGGTACCGCCCTCGGCGATACCTTCTCCAGCGACAGCCTGCGTGGCGCTGCCACCGCCGCCCTCAGTGCCGGCATGACTTCACGCGTCGATAACGTATGGGGCGGGTTGACCAACACCTCCACCAACACTACCTCGGGGCTGGACCTGCGCAGTCTAGGTGGCATCGGCCGCTTCGCCGGCCATCGTGTCACACACGGGATCGCCAACGCCGGTCTGCAAACCGCCATCAACGGCGGCAGCTTCGAGCGTAACCTGGATGCCGCGCTACAAGGCGCCGTGCATCATGTCGCCAGCGGCGTGCTGTTCAACGCCGTGGGCGACTTCAGTCACAATCGCTTCGCTAACGGCAGCCCCGAGAAGATCGCCCTGCACGCCCTGGCCGGAGGATTGACCGCCGAAGCCATGGGTGGCGACTTCCGCACTGGGGCGATGGCCGCCGGAGCCAACGAAGCCCTGGTGGAGTACCTGGACAACAAGTTGGGCAGCGATCCCCAAACACGCAACTACCTGCTGACCACGGCTTCGCAGCTGGTGGGTATCGTCGCAGCCGAGCTGGTCAACGGCGACGTGTACCAGGCAGCCGAGATCGCCGCGCAAGCCACGCGGTACAATTACCTGGCGCATCCGGAAGCCAAGCGGCTACAAGAACTGAATCGCCAACTGGAAGAGGAAAACCTCACAGAGGCACAGCGCCAAGCCCTGGAGGAAGAACGTCTAGCGATTCACACCCTCAGCCAGTCGCGTGACCTTGCGCTAGAGGAAGCCTGTGGCCAAGGCGGCTCGGCACAAGCCTGCAGCTACGAACGGGCCTTGCTGCAGGTTGCCATGAGTAGCTGGCAAGACGTGACACTGGGTCGAGAGGACCGAGACACGGTCTTTGCCGAGTACATCCATACGGCGAGGCAGCATGCTGAGCACCAGCAGCAGCGCATGGAGCGCATTGGCGCCGAAGCCCTCTCCGAGATGGTGGTTGATTCTGTCAACGCGCCAATCATAATGGGACAACTCGCAGGGCAAGCGCTGCTGGGTGACGAAGAATCTCAAGCACTACTGCGAGAGATGGGCCAAGAGATAAAGGCCTTTGCTGCCAATCTGCCGCACTCTATTCCCGAGAGTATTACCGGGAGTATCCGAGAGCAGTTGGCCCAAGCCGATGCGCTGGAGCTAGCAGGGCAGCAGGACGAAGCCGACAGGCTGAGAGTACGGGTCGCCCTGGAAAATCAGTCGTTGCTGATGGGCACAGACGTGCTGGCGGCAAGCCTGCCGAGGCTGGCCAGGAATGTTGTCACCAGCCGGTCAGGCATGGCGGGGGGAGGTGACTTTTCTGGGAGTAGGGTGCAGGATGGTGGTGGTGCTCCTGAAAAAAATCTGACAACTCCCACAAGGCCAGCATGGGATAATACTGTATCTGGAGTTGATGGCGATTTTGGTTACCTACCGACGTTAAGGCAAGGGTATGTCAGAGAAGTATATGATTTGCAACAGTCTGTCGATGCATTTAGGGCCACAGGAGCAGATCTAGAGGATGTGGCTAGATATGCTTATAGTGCCAGATCGGAGCTTAAGGTTAAGTATCGCGAATACACCCCGCCGGAAGTTCTTGAAACGATTAATGCACGTAATCTGCAAAGATATGGGGATGAGGTTGGTCCAACGTTTGATTATTTGGTTGATAAAGGTAAAACATCTGACCAGATAATTGAAAGTGCTACTAGGGCTGGCGGTGGAGATTTGTTCTGATATGAATGGCCTGGTTGAGAAGAAAGTGCTTGATATTGAGTTAATGAAATCGGGGCGGTCATGCTTGAATCTTAATTCCCGTGTTGACTGGGAGGGATTCCCAGCTTATGCAGAAAGCCTGGCACGTGCTTTAGGTGCAAAAATACAAAAAAAGACAGACTCTTTTGATATCAGGATTTGGGAGCTGTTGATAGAGGGCGAACTTATTCGCCTTGTATTCGATGACTTCCCTGTGATGGTGTCTTTGGAGTCAACGAGTGAGGCGGGTGATTCAATATTGGCAAGCGTGAAGTCTCGCTTGGAGGGTGAGGCGGGATAGTACAGCAATAGTATTCACCTGACAGGCTTGCGAAGGCTCGCCTAACCAAGCACAACCTGCCCCACCCCCCACCCAAAAAAAGCGGCGACCGAAGTCGCCGCCCTGGTGAGCCCTACAGGGCTCGATTCAGCCCGCCGTCATGACTTGGCCTGAGCCGCGGCCAGTTCCTGCCCTTCGATCATGCGGTCCACCGAGGAGACGTAGTACTCCTCGTCGAACGCGTCTTCCGGCTCCTTCAGCCAGATCAGGCAGATCAGCCAGCTGAGGAAGGCGCCGCCGGCGATGATGTAGAAGAACTGGGTGGGAGTGACGAAGGTGAAGATCGTCAGGTAGACCACGGCCCCCACGTTGCCGTAGGCGCCGGCCATGCCCGAGATCTGGCCGGTGATGCGGCGCTTGATCGAGGGGATGATGCCGAAGGTGGCGCCCTCCGCCCCCTGGACGAAGAAGGAGGTGAAGATGGTGATGGCGATGATCAACGGCCAACTGGAGTTGAGCATACCCATCAGCACGAAGCCGATGCCGATGCCGAACATGTAGCTGAGCATCACGAAGCGGCGGTTGCCCATGCGGTCCGATATCAGGCCACCCATGGAGCGTGCCACGAGGTTGACGAAGGCGAACGAGGCGGCGATCAGGCCCGCGGCGGCAGCCTGAGCCTGAGTGGCCAGAAAGTCGACGCCAGCTACGCCAGCGTCACCGAACAGAGTGGCATCGTCGCCGGCGACGGCGGCTTCCAACTTGACGTCGCCGGCCGTACCCGCCTGATCGGCGGCGCCATCGCCAGCAGCGACGCCGCAGCGGCGGCCTGCTCGGCGGCAGCCGCACCCAGCGCGACGAGGTGAGCCGGACCCGCTCCATCGGCAGCGAAGTGGCCACCGGCGGCGACCTGCTTATCGTCAGCGGACAAGACCAGACCTACCAGGCGGCGCGGCTGGAATCCGGCGGCGACATCGAGCTGCGCAGCGGCGGCACCATCCGCTTCGAAACCGCCAGCGACGTGCACACCGAATCCCACGAGCGCAGCA
>NZ_QPII01000009.1 GCF_003336675.1 Billgrantia montanilacus
ATCAACCACTGGATCCGGTACTACAACGAAGAACGGCCGCATCAGTCTTTGGGCTATGTGGCACCCCGAGCACACCCCGCATTAGTGGCGTAGGGTGTGCAGAAACCAGGGGGTCATTACACAAAGCGGCGGCACCATCCGCTTCGAAACCGCCAGCGACGTGCACACCGAATCCCACGAGCGCAGCAAGAGCAGCTTCGCCTGGCAATCCGCCTCCGGCGAAGGCTTCACCCGTGAAACGCTGCGCCAGAGCGAACTCGTGGCCCAGGGCGACCTCATCATCCAGGCCGCTGAAGGCATCCACATCGACGTTCAGGAGATCGATCGCCATAGCATTACCCGCACCATCGACGCCATGGTCGCCGCCAACCCCGACCTCGCCTGGCTGCAAGAGATGGAACAGCGCGGCGACGTCGACTGGCGGCAGGTCAAGGCCTTCCACGACAGCTGGGATTACGAGCAATCCGGGCTTGGAGCATGCGCAGCGCTGGCGGTGGCCATCGTCGCCGCCGCCTGGGCCGGCCCGGCGGCCTCCGGCTTGCTGGGGCTGGCTGAAGCTGGCGTGGCCGCCAGCATGGTCAGCGCAGGCGCGGGTTCACTGGCCGGCACCGGCGCGGTCAGCCTGATCAACAATCGCGGCGACCTGGGTACCGCCCTCGGCGACACCTTCTCCAGCGACAGCCTGCGCGGCGCGGCCACCGCCGCCCTGACGGCCGGTGCCACCCGCGGCATGACCGATCACTACTGGGGAACGCAGACCAACCCCACCACCGGTGCCACCAATAACCTCAACCTCGGCTTTGGCCAAGGGAGCGACATCGCCCGCTTCGCCGGGCAGCGAGCCACCCAGGTCGTTATCGATGCAGGCATTCGCAGCGCCGTGGAAGGCGGCAGCTACCGGAACCATCTCGGCGACAGCCTCGAGAACGCCGTGCACCACGTCGTCAGCGGTGTGCTGTTCAATGCTGTGGGCGACGGCGCCTTCGACAACCGCTGGGACAATGGCAGTCCACAAAAGATCGCCCTGCATGCCCTGGTCGGGGGCAGTGTCGCCGAAGCCATGGGCGGCGATTTCCGCACTGGCGCCTTGGCCGCGGGCGCCAGCGAAGCGCTCGTCCATCATCTCGTCGAGAACGGTCGCGCCAATCCGGAACTGAGCAACACCATCGCTCAGCTGGTGGGCATCGTCGCGGCGGAACTCAGCGGCGGCGACGTCAACAACGGCGCCTTCATTGCTGGCCAGGTGGAGAGCTACAACCGGCAGCTGCATTCCGAAGAGCGTAAGCTGGCAAGGGACTTGGCGGATCAGAGCGAGGGGCGCTTTACCCTGGAAGAGATCGAGCAGGCGATGCGTGGCATGCACAACGAAGGCTTGGGTGAAGGCCGGGGTGCCAATACCATCGTTGATCTGCACGACCTTGCCGACATAGACACCAACTATTTCGACTCCCGGCGGAAGAAGTCGCGCCAGGCCAACCGAGGGATCGCTTGACCGGGCGGCCACTTGACGAAGAAGGGCGCTACACGGTCAGTTATGTCGTGGATGGGAAGATCTATCATGTCCCGCATTTTCCATGCGGAACGGCGGAGTGTAATGCGCAGGGCGCCAACGTCGATTACAGTGATCCAGGAGCCCAGGCATGGACGAGGGCGATAGATGCCAAGGCAGTAAGTGACACTGGCCGATTGGCAACATTTGGTGTTGTAGTAGCTTCGGCGCCAGTTGGGTTGGGTTTATCGGTCGGTGCTACTGGCCTTAGCTTATATGAAGGGTACCTAAGAGAAGAAGCTGCACATGCGGCTTCTAAAGAGGCCTTGGTCGCTGGTTTTGAGCAATATGTCCAGGCAAGAGGACTGCCTGCATCTGCGGCAAGGAGAATGGCTGCAGCAATAGATTTAACTGGAAGGTGGGATGCTGTGATAGAAAATGGAGAAAGCTTAATGAGTCCAGCTGATGGACAGTAATAATCTTGACTCGGCTTGGCTGAGAACCAGGAACCGCTACCGAGGCTTTGTAGTGTGGGTGTTGGCTATAGTTCCTGTCGTGTATTCGGTATGGCATTATTGGGGGGCGTGGTCGACTTTTTTTGGTGCTTTGGCTGGGCATTGGATGTTTTGGCAAGCAATAGTAGCTTATTTGTATGATAAAACAATATGGCCTGGAGGTGCTACTCCAGAAGATGGGAAAGCTGTTCGAGGAGGGGTAATGGCCTTTGCTGTCGTGGGGTATATGGCAATGTTCTTTTATTTTTTTTGAATTGTGTAGTGATGGTGCGGGTGTTTTCATTTCCTGAGGGGCGGTGGTGTTTACCTGCAGTGCGGCAGCGCCTCTATTCCTACGGGATTCGATAGTTCTTATTGCTCAATACGGAATATTGTCCGTCGATACCTTCGAGCGAACTACTACGATTGCGAAATTCCCTGTGGTTATTTTTTGGCTGAATCATTAAAGTTTTCGTCGCTATGGCCGAAAAGAAAACTAACGTAAGCCAAGCAGGGGCACCTATATGAATCGCTAACACTTAGCATTTCTTCCGCATGGGCGGGGGGTTGGCTCCTTACCACCATCAGAGCATGTCCAGTGGGGTAATTCTCAGGGGAGGCAGGATTGAGTGTCTCTGGCACTCCTTGTCACACCCCGGCTAAGGGTGTGGAACACATTTTTTTATAAAGGCAGTGAGATGTACTAAGGGATCACAACATTTTTCTTGGGTTTCATGTTGGTTGGCTGTGCTAGTACCAAAACTGTACCCATGGATACCGATAAGGTAGAGCAGACGTCACCGGCCTCGATCACGATGTCCAGTCGTGAGAAGCCGAATTTTCTTGCCATGACAGCAGGGAAAGCCATGGTGGGCGGGCTGGTGGGCGCTGCAGCGATGATGATAGCAGGGAACAACATCGTTGAAGAGAACGAGATCGAGGATCCGGCTGGCCATATAAGCAGTGGCTTGGCAGCATCAGCTTGCTGAGCGGCTTGGGATAGAGCAAGTTGATGAAAATGGATTCGTTACCAAGGAAACGGGGGTGGCAGGGCTGTCAAGAGACTATGCGGCCAGCGACTTGCTGGTAGATATTGAAACCTTGGGCTGGGGCTTTTCCTACTATCCCTCCGCCATGAGAACCTATCAAGTGGCATATGCCGCGAGGCTCAAGGTGATCGATACGCGGTCGATGCAGACAGTAGCCGAGGCCCATTGTAGAAGGTCGCCGGAAAAAACCGATGACTCACCGAGCCGTGCTGAACTATTGGCAAACGGTGCCGAACGACTCAAGCAGGAACTCAGAGCCGCTGCGGATTCTTGCATGCGAGAGTTCGAGAACAAGATATATCCGAGAAATCAGCAGATGATTAGCGAAGCCTGACCTGTTTCGGTAGCCGGTGCTTTGCATCGGCAACCCTCAGCTGTGTGCTGAAAAAAGCGGCGACCGAAGCCGCCGCCCTATGATGGAGCCCGGTAGGGCTCAGCTGCCTTGCCCCGGTATCGAACGAATCAATCGGCCTCTGCTGCCGGCTTGCCGATGACCGTGGCCTGGTGGTGCTCATCGCGGGTGAAGACCGGAGCCCGCCGCTCGGTCCACCACATCCAGACGATCGAGACCAGGGTCACGCCGAAGCAGAGCATCCACACCGAGGTTGCCACGCCGGTAAAGTCCACCAGCAGACCGAACAGGATCGGCAGCAGGAAGCCCCCCACGCCGCCGGCCAGCCCGACGATGCCGGAAACGAGGCCCAGGTTGCGGTCGTACTCGTCCGACAGGTACTTGAACACCGAGGCCTTGCCGATACCCCAGGCGATGCCCACCACGAACAGGGCGAAAGTGAACAGCCAGATGGGAATGCCGAAGCTGAACTCCAGCCGGGAGCCGTCGACCTGCTGCACGGCGTACTGGGTATGGGGATAGGACATGATGAACAGCGCGACCAGGCTGGCCCACATGCAGGACCAGGTCACGGCATGGGCGCCGAAGCGATCGGAGAGCCAGCCGCCGAAGGCGCGGATGACACCCGACGGCAGCACGAAGATGGTGGCGATCAGGGCGGCGAGCTGTATGCCCATGCCGTATTCGTGCATGTAGTAGCGGGTCAGCCACAGCGAGACGCCCACATAGCCGCCGAAGACCACCGAGTAGTACTGGCAGTACTTCCACACCTTGGGGTCGTTGAGCACGGCGACCTGCTCGCGCAGGGTGGGGCGGTTGGCATTGCGGTGGCTCGGGTCCGAGAAGGTGAAGAACCAGAAGATCAGGGCCGTGATCAGCATGATCGCCGCGTACAGGTTGGGCACCGCCTGCCAGCCGAGCACGATGATCACCGTGGGGGCGACGAACTTGGTCACGGCGGCACCGGCGTTGCCGGCGCCAAAGATACCCATGGCCAGGCCCTGGCGATCGCGTTCGAACCACTTGGCGGTATAGGTGATACCCACCGAGAAGCCGCCGCCGGCGAGGCCGATCACGGCACCCAGCATCAGCAGTTGCCAGTACTGGGTGGCGAACTGCACCGCCCAGATTGCCGGCACCGTGGCCAGCATCAGCGCCATGAAGACGGGACGGCCGCCAATGCGGTCGGTCATGGCGCCCAGCGGTAGCCGCACCAGCGAGCCGGTCAGGATGGGAACGGCGGCCAGGATGCCGAACTGGGTATCGCTCAGCCCCAGCTCCTCGGCAATGGGCACGCCGATCTCGCCGAACATGGTCCATACCATGAAGCACATGGTGAAGGCGAAGGTGTTGGCGGTCAGTACCGAGTACTGCTTGAAGCGCGGCGAAGCCATGGAATCTCCCATATGAAGGGGCGGTTGTCTCACTGCCTGCGTCTTGAGCAGGAAAGCCCAAAGGCAGCGGTCGCCTTGGCGACCACCCCTCGGGACAGGCGGATTAACCCTGCTGCAGTTTGGCCTGTGCCTTGGCCAGCTCCTGCTCCTCGATCATGCGGTCGACGGAGGAGACGTAGTACTCCTCGTCGAACGCGCCCTCCGGCTCCTTCAGCCAGATCAGGCAGATCAGCCAACTGATGAACGCGCCCCCGGCGATGATGTAGAAGAACTGGGTGGGAGTGACGAAGGTGAAGATGGTCAGGTAGACCACCGCCCCCACGTTGCCGTAGGCGCCGGCCATGCCCGAGATCTGGCCGGTGATGCGGCGCTTGATCGAGGGGATGATACCGAAGGTGGCACCCTCTGCCCCCTGGACGAAGAAGGAGGTGAAGATGGTGATGGCGATAGCGATGATCAACGGCCAGCTGGCGTTGAGCATACCCATCAGCACGAAGCCGATGCCGATGCCGAACATGTAGCTGAGCATCACGAAGCGGCGGTTGCCCATGCGGTCCGATACCAGGCCGCCCATGGGGCGCGCCACCAGATTCACGAAGGCGAATGAGGCGGCGATCATGCCCGCCGTGGCGGCATTCAGCCCCCAGGTTTCCTCGAAGAACATCGGCAGCATGGAGACCACCGCCAGCTCGGCGCCGAAGTTGGCGAAGTAGGTGCTGTTGAGGGCGGCGACGCTGCTGAACGGGTACCTGTCGTCTTCCGGTACCCCCTTCTTCAGGATCGGCACGTTGACCCGCAGGATCTGCACGACCTGATAGATGATCACGGCGACGATGGCCAGGTAGCAGATCACGGCGGCGGTCACCGACATGTAGCCCATGTTCTGGATGCGCCACACCAGGATGCCCAGGCAGCCCACCAGCGGGATGGTCCAGACGATCAGCTTGAGCATGTCGCCCCAGGTGCTGACTTCCATGGCCATGGCCTTGCGCGGCTTGCGGTGTGCGCGGGCATCGGGGCCATCGGTGATGGCGAACCAGTAGTAGATCCCGTAGGCGGCCATGACGACGGCGCTCTGGGCGATGGCCCAGCGCCAGCCGTCTTCACCGCCGAATAGGGTTATGGCGATGGTGGGCAGGGTCATGGCGGCGGCGGCGGAGCCGAAGTTGCCCCAGCCGGCATAGAAGCCCTCGGCGAACCCGATGTCCTTGGGCTTGAACCAGAGCGCGGTCATGTGAATGCCGACCACGAAGCTGGCGCCGATGGAACTGAGCACCAGCCGCGAGACAAGCAGCTGCGACATGGTGTTGCCGAAGGCGAATACCAGCGCCGGAATCGACATACTGACCATCAGTACCGAGAACACCCGGCGCGGGCCGAAGCGGTCCAGGGCCATGCCGACGATGATGCGCGCCGGGATGGTCAGGGCCACGTTGGCGATGGCGAAGAGGCGGATGTCGTCCCGGGTCAGCCAGTCGACGCTCTTCAGCATGCTCGATGCCAGCGGCGCCATGTTGAACCAGACGTAGAAGGTGATGAAGAAAGCGATCCAGGTCAGGTGAAGGGCCCTGATCTCAGGACTGCGAACCTTGAAGACGGCGGATACTTTCATGGTCGTATCATCCTGGAAGTGAAAAAGTGACAGCGATGAGGGACGGCAGGGGTGAATGGCGGCAGTATCCGGCTCATGGGCTGGGCAGTATCAACAGCGGACACTCGACGCGCCGGGCCAGGAAGGAGCTGACTTTGCCGAAGGTCATGTAGTCGAGTTCGTCGACGAAGTAGCTCAGCGACTGGGCGATGATGCCGCCGTCGGGCTTGTTGCTGTGGCGGGCGATGACCAGTACGTCGGGTTGATGCTTCTGGGTGGCGCGCAGGATCATCTTGCGCGGGTCGCCCTCGGCCAGGACCCAGTCGACATCGAACTCCTCGCGGGTGGCAAAGTCGACACCCTCCTGCAGGGCCGCCTTCAGCTCTTCGTACTCCTGCTGGAACAGGTCCTCGTTGGCATCGGTGGCATCGCGAGGGTTTTCCGCCACGCCGATCAGTACCAGGGTGGGGGCGTTGCAGCGAAACAGGCTGACGGTCTGGGCCAGGGCCAACTTGGCGTTTCGCGAGCCGTCATAAGCGATCATGACTTTCATGGCATCCCTCCGGAGAAGGCAAGGTAGGGGGTGTGCTCCGGAATTTTTTCCGGAGCACAGGTAACCGCATCAGGGGTTCTTGACGTAGGCGTTGGGGCGCAGGTAGAACCACCAGTTGATCACCAGGCACATGGCGTAGAAGATCGCGAAGCCATACATGGCGAGTTCGGGTGTGCCGGCACGGATCTGGGTGCCCATCACCACGGGAGCAATGAAGGCGCCATAGCCTGCTACGGCGGAGGTCCAGCCCAGCACGGGGCCCTTCTGCTGGGCATCGAAAATCACGCCGATGCTGCGGAAGGTGGAGCCGTTGCCGATGCCGCTGGCGGCGAACAGGATCACGAACAGCAGCATGAACAGGGCAAAATAGCTGTTCGGGTCGGTGGAGTTGTAGGCCAGCATCATCACGTAGCCGGTGACGGCGGAGGCCACGACCATCACGACAGAGATGACCTGGGTGACGATGGAGCCGCCCACCTTGTCGGAGACCCAGCCGCCGATAGGACGAATCAGGGCGCCGACGAAGGGGCCGATCCAGGCCCAGGTCAGAGCGCTGGGCCCCTCGGGGTTAACCACGCGTGTCACGCTGCCGTCGGCGGCCACTTCCATCATGTTGCCGAAGATGACGTTGATCGAGAGCGGCAGGGCGGCGGAGAAGCCGATGAAGGAGCCGAAGGTCAGGATATAGAGCACCGTCATCGACCAGGTGTGCTTGTTGGAGAAGATGGAAAACTGCTTCTGAATGTTGGGCTTGATCTCACCGGGAATCAGCCGCAGCAGTCCCAGGGTCAGCAGGATGGTGACTGGGAGAGCGACCCACATGCCAAGCCACTGTAGTGTCAGGATGCCCATGATGGTGGCGATGATGCCGACGCCATAGAGCCCAAGAATCTTGCCGAAGGCCTGCATCGGCGTGCCGGGATTGGGGGTGATGGGGCGCAGGTTGTTCATGCCGAACCAGCCGGCGAAGGCCAGCGGAATCAGGAATACCAGCCAGACGAAACCGGCGTTCTGGATCCAGGTCTCGGTGCCCGCTTCGATACGCCCGATCAGGGTGCCGCTGGAACTCTGCAGCTCCATCGGAGTACCGGCAATGGCACCGAAGATGCCAACGGTCATCACCAGCGGAATCAGGATCTGCATGGTGGTGACACCGAAGTTGCCCAGGCCGGCGTTCATGCCCAGGGCATAGCCCTGCTGCTTCTTGGGGTAGAAGGTCGAGATATTGCTCATCGAGGCGGCAAAGTTACCGCCGCCGATACCCGATAGCAGCGCCAGTGCCTGGAACACCCAGAACGGTGTGCCCGGGTTCATCAGTGCCACGCCGGTGCCGAGGGCGGGGATCATCAGCAATGCCGTGGTCAGGAAGACAGTGTTGCGCCCGCCGGCGATACGGATCATGAACGAGGCAGGAATACGCAGCGTGGCGCCCGCCAGACCGGCAATAGCGGTCAGCATGAAGAGCTGGTCGACACTGAATGGAAAGCCCAGACTCTGCATCTGAGTGGTGATCATGCCCCACATCATCCAGACGGCGAAGCCCATCAACAGGCTGGGGATGGAGATCCACAGGTTGCGGTTGGCGATCTTCTTGCCGCTGCGCTCCCAGAATTCGTCGTTCTCGATATCCCAGTGTTCGATATCGCCGTTCGTCTTGCCGGGCGTCGTCACGCCCCCCCCGATATCGGCATCTGTCTTGGCCATGGTGATTTCCCCTAGGTGGCTCCGCTGACCCCGGCTTGCGACCACTGGCCTGACCGGGATCAATTCAGGTTCGTATGGCGCAAAGATACGCCGCGCGTAAGGGCGGCGAAACTGGCGGAAAACGGAGAAAAATCAGGGAAATACCACTTGAGGGGTAGCAGTGGTATTGAAGTAACTCCTTGTTTCTTCGAGCGCTTGTAAAAGAGAGGGTAAACAAAAAGGCGCCTTGCCGGCGCCTGGAAGTCTTTGGAGGTATCCACACAGAACCGAGGTTACCTATCCCCTCCTACCTGCCCTCGATTCCTTCTTGCACCGCCCAAACCGCCGCTTCGACTCGCGAACGCAGGTTGAGCTTCTTCAGCAGGTGCTTGACGTGCACCTTGACGGTGCCCTCGGTGATGTCGAGCTTGCGGGCGATCAGCTTGTTGGAGAGCCCGGCGGCCAGTTCGCGCAGGATCTCGCGCTCGCGCTGGGTCAGGCTGTGAATGTCGGGGGTAGCCGGTGCCGAGCGCTGGTTGCGCAGCGCCTCGGCGAGCAGGGCGGTAAGGCTTTCGCTCACCACCATGCGGCCCAGGGCCACCTGGCGCAGCTGGCGCACCATCTCTTCGGGTTCCATGTCCTTGAGCAGGTAGCCATCGGCACCGCCGCGCAGGGCGGCGACCAGGTCCTCTTCATGGTCGGAAACGGTGAACATCACCACCCGTCCGGCGAAGCCCTCCTCGCGCAGTGCCTTGAGTGTCTGGATACCGTCCATGCCCGGCATGTTGAGGTCGAGCAGTATCATGTCGGGATCCAGCTCGATGGCCAGGCGCACGCCCTCCTCAGGCTCGCCGGTATCGCCGACCAGCGCCAGATCATCCTCCAGCTCCAGCAGTTGGGCCACGCCGCGGCGTAACAGTGGATGGTCGTCGATGATCAGGATACTGGCGGGGGTCTCGTTGATTGGCTGGCCCATATCGTTCAGTTTCCGTTCTCTTGAGTGATGGCGTTCGGCAACGGCTGCCGGGTGATCAGGCGCGCCGTCTGCGGGGTGAAGGTGAGCTCGACCCGGGTGCCCCCCTCGGCGCGGTTGCTCAGCGTCAGTTCGCCGCCCAGGGTGTTTGCCCGGTCGCGCATGATGATGAGCCCATAGTGCATGGGCGGGGACTCATCGTTTGCCAGGCCAACGCCGTCGTCCTCGATGCGCAGTTCGATGCGGGCTTCCTGGAAGCGCACCGTGACGGCGGCCCAGTGTGCCTGGGCGTGCTTGTGGATATTGCTCAAGGCCTCCCTGGCGATCTGCAGGACATGGATCTCCTCATTGGGATTGAGCAGGTGGGGCGGCACGTCGTAGTACAATTCCACCATGGCCCCCATGCGATCGGAGAACTCTGCCGTGGTCTGATGAAGGGCCGACTGCAGGCCGGGTCCTTCAAGCTTGAGACGGAAGGTGGTAAGCAGCTCGCGCAGCTGGCGATAGGCGCTGTTGAGGCCGGTACGCAACTCGTCGAATACCGCCGCCTGGGTTTCCCGGGGGGCCTCCTTGCTCTGCATGCGCTCCAGCCGGGCCACCTGCATCTTGAGGTAGGAGAGCGATTGGGCCAGGGAGTCGTGCAGTTCCCGGGCGATGATGGTGCGTTCGTTCATCAACGAGACCTGCTGCTCCTCCTCGATGCGGCGCTGCAGGTAGACTGCCGTGGCCAGCTGGTCGGCCAGGGCGTTGAGCAGGCGGCGTACGCTATGGGAAAGGCGCTGGCCCTTGGGGTGCCAGATCTCCAGAGTACCCAGCATCTCCTCGCCCACGCTCACCGGCAGCAGCAGGCACTCCCCCCCTTCGGTATCTCTCAGCCGCATGGGGTTCGGATCAATCAGACAGGCGTGACAGCCATGGTCGCGGCAATATTCGGGGCGACGGGCGGAGCGGGTGGCGAGGATCGGAATCTGACGGTTGTCATGGGGGTTATTGAGCAACAGCCGGATGGGGCCGATCTCCAGCAGCTGCTCGACCTGGCGAAGCATGGGGGCGGCGCTGGTACAGAGGTCGTTGCCACCGCCGTAGAGCCAGCGGCTGCCATCGTGCAGTACCTGCATGACCTGGCTGCTGCGCTCCAGCTCCTGGGTCTTGTCGGCCACCCGCTCTTCCAGCTCGGCATAGCTCGAGGCCAGCTGCTCCGCCATGGTATCGAAGGTGCGGCCGAGCATCGCCAGTTCGTCGCTGCCGCTGAGCCGGGTGCGCTGGGAAAAATTGCGCCGTGCGGCTTCCCGGGCCAGTACCATCAGCTGGCGCAGCGGCGCCACCAGGTTGTGGCGAATATCGTAGAGGGCAATGATCAGTACCACGGCGGTCAAGCCCAGGAACAGGATCTGCAGCGCGCTGAGCAGGCGAATCTTGGCTTCGGTGTTCTGCTCGAGCTGGTTGACCATGGAGTCGATCTCGCCCACCAGGCCGTCAAGAGCCCGATTGAGCGGGTCAACACGCACGTACTGATTGGCTACGGCCTCGCGCACCTCGGGGGCCAGCTCGTTGTGCCAGCGAGACAGCACGAGGCGATACTGACGACGCAGCTCATGGGCCTCGGAGACGGGAATCGCCCCGGTCAGTTCGTTGCTGGCCAGCCGCTCCTCGAAGCGACGCTTGAGCACGTACACGGCGGCCTGATGATCCATCGAGGGTGTCCGCTCGTAGCGCTGCAGGGCGGCGACGATCTGATAGGTATTCATGCGCAGCGAGCCCGCCACGTTGATGGCCGCGGCGTCGCCTCGGCTGCCTCCGGCAACCGCCATGGTCACTACGATACTGATCAGCGCCATGGCACTGATCGCCAGCAGCGAAGCCACGATTCGGGCCACCAGGGAGCGTTGCAGCAGTTTCATCGCCAGATGCGGTCTCCGGAGCGTTGTGGGGTGGGCATTCACTATAACCCAGAGGGTAGGCACTGCATCTTACCCTATTAGGTAGCGCCGGCTCCCCCTGAAGGGGTACCTCGCTTGCCCTTTTGACGCTGTGGGCCAGGGTGCCGAGAATTCGTTGGACCACTCCCTCGGACCCACCGTTCATGATGCCTGCCGGAAAAGCCCCCGCGACGGGCCTGCAGGACGACTATCGTTCGCTGGTGGTCGTGCTGCTGTCGCCCCTTGCCTTCGCGCTGGTGTTCGCCAGCTGGACCATCTTCGCCGTGCTTGGCGTCGAGTTGAAGAGTGCGCTGAATTTCGGCGAGGTGCAGTTTGCCGTGCTGCTGGCCATGCCGATGCTCACCGGTGCACTGGCCGCCCTGCCCTTGGCGGCCCTGGCGGATCGTGTCGGCGGCCGACGGGTGATGATCGGTTGCCTGCTGCTGATCTGCCCCTTCCTGTGGGGCATCGCCCATTCCCGGGAGTATGGCGACTTCCTGCTGGCGGGGGCCGGCCTGGGGTTGGGCGCAGGCTCATTGGCGGCGGGCCTGGTCTACGTCTCCGCGCTCTGCCCGCGCCGCCACGCCGGCCTGGCGCTGGGGCTCTATGGCGCCGGCATGCTGGGTGCCGGCCTCACCTATTTCCTGTTGCCGCTGATCAGCCAGGCCTACGGCTGGCCCATGGCACCGAAGCTCTTTCTGCTGCCGATACTGCTGGTGGCGGGACTGCTGTGGCTGTTCGCCGAGGATGAGTCGCCCGCCGAGTTGCCCGAGCCGGATGTCCTCGACGAGGCTCCACCACCGACTGCGGGGCGGTGGCACGATGGCTTGCCCGCACCGGCCGTCTGGCGCCTGGCCCTCTACTACAGCTTCTTCTACGGCGCCTTCGTGGCGCTGGCGCTATGGCTGCCCGCTTACCTGGCGGCCCAGTACCAGCTGCCGCTGAAGAGCGCGGCACTCTGGGCCTTGCTGTTTACCCTGCCGGGTGGCCTGGGGCAGATCGTGGGAGGCGCCCTGGCCGATCGACGCGATTTCCGCGACCTGCGCTGGTGGGTCAGCGCCTGCGTGATGGCCTGCCTGTTCCTGCTCTCCTACCCCGACTTCTCCATGCAGATCCATGGCGTCCACGGTGACCTGGCCCTGCACTTCTCCATGCCCCTGTGGGGCTTCGTCGGTCTCCTGGCGGTGATGGGGCTGGCCATGGGCATTGGCAAGGGCAGCCTGATGTGCCTGCTGCACCGCGACCATGGCCATGATATGTCGCGGGCTGGTGGGCTGGCGCTGGCCCTGGGTGGGCTCTTCGCTGCGCTGCTGCCGCTGATGTTCGTGTTCGGCAACGAGTGGATCGGCCTGCGTACCGCCGGCTTCATGTTCCTCTACGCCGCGCTGGCGCTGTGCATGCTGGTCATGCTCTGGGACCCCGCTTCCCGTACCCCTTCCTGACGGTCTTATCCCCTTTCTTTCGGGTGCCTATCACCTTGTGGGTAGTTGGGGTGTATATGGAGGTAACCGGGCAGTAATCCGCTTGTCGTTCCTCCAGAATCCTCTCCATGAACTTGCCTGTCGGGCGGTCTGTGACCCACACAGCGCGGCACGGCAGACGAGGTGGCCCAGGGGCCACGTATCACTTCAAGGAGCCTGGAGACGACCATGAGTCACTTCTTAGATCGGCTGAATTTCTTCCGCAAGGCGCGCGAGCCCTTCGCCAACGAGCATGGCGAGGCCCGTGACGAGTCCCGGGGCTGGGAAGACAGCTACCGTCAGCGCTGGCAGCACGACAAGGTCGTGCGCAGCACCCATGGCGTGAACTGCACCGGCTCCTGCAGCTGGAAGATCTACGTCAAGAACGGCCTGGTCACCTGGGAGACCCAGCAGACCGATTACCCGCGCACCCGTCCTGACCTGCCCAACCACGAGCCACGGGGCTGCCCGCGTGGCGCCAGCTACTCCTGGTACATGTACAGCGCCAACCGCCTCAAGTACCCGCTGGTCCGCAAGCCGCTGCTCAAGCTGTGGCGCGACGCCCTCAAGGAGAAACCGGATCCGGTCGACGCCTGGGCCTCCATCGTCGAGGACCCGGCCAAGACCAAGCTGTACAAGCGGGCCCGCGGCATGGGCGGCTTCGTGCGGGCCAACTGGGACGAGCTCAACGAGCTGATCGCCGCCTCCAACGTCTACACCGCCAAGCAGTACGGCCCGGACCGCATCCTCGGCTTCTCGCCGATCCCCGCCATGTCCATGGTCAGCTACGCCGCGGGCAGCCGCTACCTGTCGCTGATCGGCGGCGTCTGCATGAGCTTCTACGACTGGTACTGCGACCTGCCGCCGGCCAGCCCCCAGACCTGGGGCGAGCAGACCGACGTGCCGGAATCGGCCGACTGGTACAACTCCGGCTACATCATCGCCTGGGGTTCCAACGTGCCCCAGACCCGTACCCCGGACGCCCACTTCTTCACCGAAGTGCGCTATAAGGGCACCAAGACTGTCTCCATCACCCCGGACTACGCCGAGGTCTCCAAGCTCACCGACGAATGGCTGTCGGTCAAGCAGGGCACCGACGCCGCGCTCGGCATGGCCATGGGCCACGTGATCCTCAAGGAGTTCCACCTCGACAACCCCAGCGCCTACTTCACCGAGTACGTGCGCCAGTACTCCGACATGCCCTTCCTGGTCGAGCTGGAGCCCCGTGAGGACGGCAGCTACGCCCCCGGCCGCCAGATGCGCGCCAGCGACTTCGAGGCGAGCTTGGGCCAGGACAACAATCCGGAGTGGAAGACCGTCGCCTGGGACGAGACCCGCGACCAGTTGGTTGTGCCGCGCGGCTCCATCGGTTTTCGCTGGGGCGAGACCGGGGATGAGGTGGGCAAGTGGAACCTCGAGTCACTCGATGCCGAAGGCGCCGAGATCAAGCCGCTGCTGTCCCTGGCCGAGCACCATGACGACGTGGCCCGGGTCGCCTTCCCCTACTTCGGCGGTATCACCCACGAGCACTTCGACCACGTGGCCGGCAACGAGCTGCTGTTCCACAGCCTGCCCGTCAAGCGCCTGAAGAAGGCCGACGGCAGCGACGTGCTGGCGGTGACCGTGTTCGACCTGATGTGCGCCAACTACGGCATCGACCGCGGCTTCGGAAAAGAGGGCGAGGACGACGGCGCCACGTCCTACGACCAGATCCGCCCCTACACTCCGGCCTGGCAGGAGAAGATCACCGGCGTGCCCGCCGAGCAGGTCGCCCGCATCGCCCGTGAGTTCGCCGACAATGCCGACAAGACCCAGGGTCGCTCCATGATCATCGTCGGTGCGGCGATGAACCACTGGTACCACATGGACATGAATTACCGCGGCCTGATCAACATGTTGGTCATGTGCGGCTGTATCGGTCAGAGCGGCGGCGGCTGGGCCCACTACGTGGGACAGGAGAAGCTGCGCCCGCAGACCGGCTGGACCCCGCTGGCCTTCGGCCTCGACTGGCAGCGCCCGCCGCGCCACATGAACTCCACCTCGTTCTTCTACAACCACTCCTCCCAGTGGCGCTACGAAAAGCTCGAGATCAAGGAGATCCTGTCGCCGCTGGCCAAGGCCGAGGACTACCCCGGCAGCCTGATCGACTTCAACGTGCGCTCCGAGCGCATGGGTTGGCTACCCTCCGCGCCGCAGCTCGGCACCAACCCGCTGCGCCTGGCCAAGGCCGCGGAAGCCGCCGGCATGTCCACCAAGGACTACGCGGTACAGCAGCTCAAGAGCGGCGAGCTGGCGTTTGCTGCGGAAGATCCGGACAACGCCCAGAACTTCCCGCGCAACATGTTCATCTGGCGCTCCAACCTGCTGGGAAGCTCGGGCAAGGGCCACGAGTACATGCTCAAGTACCTGCTGGGCACCCGCCACGGTATCCAGGGCAAGGACCTGGGTGATTTCGGCGGCCAGAAGCCGCAGGAAGTGAAGTGGCATGACGAGGCGCCGGAAGGCAAGCTCGACCTGGTGGTCACGCTGGACTTCCGCATGTCCTCCACCTGCCTCTACTCGGATATCGTGCTGCCCACGGCCACCTGGTACGAGAAGGACGACCTCAACACCTCGGACATGCACCCGTTCATCCACCCGCTGACCGCGGCCACCGACCCGGCGTGGGAGTCGCGCAGCGACTGGGACATCTACAAGGGCATCGCCAAGGCCTTCTCGAAGGTCTGCGTGGGCCACCTGGGCGAGGAGACCGACCTGGTCACCCTGCCGCACCAGCACGACTCTCCCGCCGAGCTGGCCCAGGTCGAGGTAAAGGACTGGAAGAAGGGCGAGTGCGAGATGATCCCCGGCAAGACCATGCCGGCGCTGATCGAGGTCAAGCGCAACTATCCCGAAACCTACGAGCGCTTCACCTCCGTGGGACCGCTGCTGGAGAGCATCGGCAATGGCGGCAAGGGTATCGCCTGGAACACCGATAGCGAGGTCGAGCTGCTCGGCAAGCTCAACCACTGCAAGCTGGACGGACCGCACAAGGGACGCCCGCAGATCGAGACGGCCATCGATGCCGCCGAGATGATCCTGACCCTGGCGCCGGAGACCAACGGCCATGTGGCGGTCAAGGCCTGGGACGCACTGTCCAAGATCACCGGCCGCGACCACACTCACCTGGCGAGGCCCAAGCAGGAGGAGAAGATCCGCTTCCGCGACGTGGTCGCCCAGCCGCGCAAGATCATCTCGAGCCCGACCTGGTCCGGCTTGGAGGACGAGCACGTTTCCTACAACGCCGGCTACACCAACGTCCACGAGATGATTCCGTGGCGCACCGTCAGCGGCCGCCAGCAGTTCTACCAGGATCACCCCTGGATGCGCGCCTTCGGCGAGAGCCTGCTGGTCTACCGTCCGCCGATCAACACCAAGACGGTCACCGGGTTCGACCTGCCCGAGGACAACGGCTATCCGGCCAAGGCGCTGAACTGGATCACCCCGCACCAGAAGTGGGGCATCCACTCCACCTACAGCGACAACCTGCTGATGCTGACGCTGAACCGCGGTGGCCCGGTGGTGTGGATGTCGGAGACCGATGCCCAGGAAATCGGCATCGAGGACAACGACTGGATCGAGCTCTACAACGCCAACGGCGCCATCACTGCGCGGGCCATCGTCAGCCAGCGGGTCAAGGCCGGCATGGTGATGATGTACCACGCCCAGGAGCGCAACGTGAACGTGCCGGGCTCCGAGGTCACCAAGACCCGCGGCGGCATGCACAACTCCGTGACCCGGGTCTGCCCCAAGCCGACCCACATGATCGGCGGCTACGCGCAGCTCTCTTACAGCTTCAACTACTACGGAACCGTTGGCTCCAACCGCGATGAATTCGTCCTGATACGCAAGATGAAGAGAATCGACTGGCTCGACGGCGAAGGCAACGACAGCGTTCAGGAGGCCGTGAAATGAAGATTCGTTCCCAGGTAGGCATGGTCCTCAACCTCGACAAGTGCATCGGCTGTCACACCTGCTCGATCACCTGCAAGAACGTCTGGACCAGCCGTGAAGGCATGGAATACGCCTGGTTCAACAATGTCGAGACCAAGCCCGGCATCGGTTATCCGAAGGAGTGGGAGAACCAGAAGAAGTGGAAGGGCGGCTGGCTGCGCCGTGCCGATGGCAAGATCGAGCCGCGCATCGGCGGCAAGTGGCGGGTGCTGGCGAACATCTTCGCCAACCCCGACCTGCCCGAGCTCGACGACTACTACGAGCCGTTCGACTTCGACTACGAGCACCTGCATACCGCCAAGCAGGCCGATCACCAGCCGGTGGCGCGTCCGCGCTCGCTGGTCTCCGGTGAACGCATGAAGAAGATCGAATGGGGTCCCAACTGGGAGGAGATCCTCGGCACCGAGTTCGCCAAGCGGCGCAAGGACTCCAACTTCGAGAAGATCCAGGCCGACATCTACGGCCAGTTCGAAAACACCTTCATGATGTACCTGCCGCGCCTGTGCGAGCACTGCTTGAACCCCACCTGCGTGGCCTCGTGCCCCAGCGGCGCGATCTACAAGCGGGAAGAGGACGGCATCGTCCTGATCGACCAGGACAAGTGCCGCGGCTGGCGGATGTGCATCTCCGGCTGCCCGTACAAGAAGATCTACTACAACTGGAAGACCGGCAAGTCCGAGAAGTGCATCTTCTGCTACCCGCGCATCGAGGCGGGCATGCCGACCGTGTGCTCCGAGACCTGCGTGGGCCGCATCCGCTATCTCGGCGTGCTGCTCTATGACGCCGACCGCATCGAGGAAGTGGCAAGCTCGCCGGACGAGCGCGACCTCTACCACCGTCAGCGCGAGATCTTCCTGGACCCCAACGACCCGGAAGTGATCGCCCAGGCCAAGCGGGACGGCATCACCGACAACGTCATCAAGGCCGCCCAGGCGTCGCCGGTCTACAAGATGGCCATGGACTGGGGGCTGGCGCTGCCGCTGCACCCGGAATACCGCACCCTGCCGATGGTCTGGTACGTGCCGCCCCTGTCGCCGATCCAGTCCGCCGCCGAGGCTGGAAAGATCGAGTACGACGGCGTGCTGCCCAAGATCGAATCGCTGCGGATCCCGGTGCGGTATCTCGCCAACATGCTCACCGCCGGTGAGGAGGAGCCCGTGGTGCTGGCGCTCAAGCGGCTGATGGCGATGCGTGTCTTCATGCGCAACCGGCACGTGGAAGGCAAGCACGATACCGACGTGCTCGACGCCGTGGGCCTCTCCGAGGCGCAGGTGGAGGAGATGTATCGCTATCTCGCCATCGCCAACTACGAGGATCGCTTCGTGATTCCCACCAGCCACCGCGAGATGGCCACCGAAGCCTTCCCCGAGCGCGGCGGCTGCGGCTTCAGCTTCGGCGACGGTTGCCACGGCGAGAGCAAGCCGAGCCTGTTCAACGGTCGTTCCCAGACCACTTCACTGGTCAAGCCGGTGGACGTCTTCGATCCCAAGGCCAAGGCCGGGAAGACGCCTGCCAAGGAGAAGCAACATGGCTGATGCGGCACTCCAGTTACCCCAGTCCGAGCCTGGCATGCGCAGCCTGCGCGTGCTGGCCCGCCTGCTGGACTACCCCACCGAGGCGCTGCAAGGCGCTGTGGATGAACTGATCGAGGCGCTTTATGTCGAGCGCCGCCTGACGTCAGCGCTGCGCGGCGACCTGATGAGCTGGTGCCAGCGCATCAGTGAGGGCGACCTGCTGGAACTCCAGTCAGAGTACGTGGCGCTGTTCGACAAGGGCCGCGCCCACTCGCTGCTGCTGTTCGAGCATGTCCACGGAGAATCCCGTGACCGCGGCCAGGCCATGGTCGACCTGATGAACGAGTACCAGGAAGCCGGCTTCGAGCTGGATGCCCGGGAACTGCCGGACTATCTGCCGCTGTTCCTCGAGTATCTCTCCACCCGCAGCGAGGCCGAGATTGGCCGCTGGCTTGGCGAGATACGTCACATCCTGGCGCTGCTGGCGGCGCGGCTGGAGGAGCGCGGCGCCGACCACGCCCTGGTGATGCGCGCTCTGCTTGCGATGATCGGCGCCGAGGCGGAGGTGGAAGCCCAGCGCGAGACCGTGGTGGGGGAGAGTCGTGACGACACCCCCGAGGCGCTGGATGCGGTGTGGGAAGAGGAGGCGGTGCGCTTTTCCGCCAAGTCCGATGAGGACTGCGCGCTGCAGTCCGCCGAAGGGCGCCGTCTGGCCGAGCGCAAGCGCGAGACCCAGAGCCAGCCGGTACGGATCATGTCACCCGGGGCGGATGCGCCTCGCGTGAGCGGTCGTTAACAGGAGAACTGTCATGTTTGACGCCATTTCCACCTATCTCAATCACCTGATCTACGGCTACTACCCGTACCTCGTCGGCACCGTCTTCCTGATCGGCAGCCTGATGCGCTACGACCATGGCCAGTTCACCTGGAAGACCGGCTCCAGCCAGATGCTGTCGTCGAAGAACATGCGCCTGGCCAGCAACCTCTTCCATGTCGGCATCATCGTGATCTTCTTCGGCCACCTGTTCGGCATGCTGACGCCGCACTGGATGTACGGCCGGTTCCTGGACGCCGGCACCAAGCAGCTTCTCGCCATCGTGGTGGGCGGCATCGCCGGCGCCATGTGCGTGGTGGGCGGCGGCATGCTGCTGCATCGCCGCCTCACCAACGTCCGGGTTCGGGCCTCATCGAGCACCATGGATACCGCCATCCTCGGCCTGATCGTGTTCCAGGCGGCGCTGGGAATGCTCACTATCCTCTTCTCCCTGGGCCACATGGACGGCGAGATGATGGTCACCCTGGCCAGCTGGGCCCAGGCGATCGTCTTCTTCGGCGGCGGCGCCGCCTACTACATGGAAGAGGTCTCCTGGATCTACAAGCTGCACATCTTCGTCGGCCTGACCATCATCCTGCTGTTCCCGTTCTCGCGACTGGTGCATGTCTGGAGCGTACCGTTCGGCTATATCACCAGGCGCTACCAGCTGGTTCGCCGCCGGGGTTGAGCACAAGCTGGCTGCGCTTCGGCTTCGCAATCTCGAAGTCTCCCGTGAGGGGCGCCGGGGGCAAGCCGAAGAGGAGGTCCTTCGCCATGGGTGAGGAGCACTGCTCCGAACGGGCTGACCATCGCTCGCTCAGCTTCGCGAATAATGGCACCACCGAGCGGGCCGGGGACAGGTGGACGAGGAGGTCTTTTTCCAGGGATGGAAAAAGTAGCGTCCAGGGAAGGATTCACAGTGCCTCCTCGGAAACCTGGTCCCCGGCTCTGCTCCGGCAAGATTATTGAGGTGAATGACATGCAAATGATCGAGATCGAACAGCTGCCGGGCCGCGTCACACCGCCGCCCATCAGGGTCGGCGGCAAGGCCATCGACGAGGAGAGCATCGCCCGGGAGATGCAGTACCACCCCGCGGCCAATGCCGGCGAGGCGCAGCTTCAGGCCGCCCGGGCCCTGGTGGTACGCGAGCTGCTGCTCCAGCGCGCCGCCGTGCTGGGCCTGGTGGCGGCCGACGAGGCCGAGGAAGGCGACAACGACGCCGCCATCGCCAGCCTGCTGGAGCAGGAGCTGGAGGTGCCGGAACCCTCGGAGGCCGACTGCCGGCGCTTTTTCGACGCCGCGCCGGAGCGCTTCAGCGAACCGACCCGGCTGGCGGTTCGTCACATCCTGCTGGCGGCGGCGCCGGACGATGCGCCGGCCCGCGACACCCAGTACCGCCTGGGCGAGTCGCTGATCGCGGAGCTGGAGACCATCCCCGAGCGCTTCACCGAGTTCGCCATGCGCCACTCGGCGTGTCCGTCGAAGGAGGAGGGCGGCGAGCTGGGCTGGCTGGCACCGGGACAGACCGTTGGTGAACTGGACCGTGCCCTGCAGCACCTCCCCGAAGGGCTCCATGAGCGGCCGCTGGCCTCGCGCTATGGCTGGCACGTGATCCTGATCGACCAGCGTGCCGAGGGTCAGCCGCTGCCCTTCGAGCAGGTCGTCGACCGTGTGCGCCACAACCTGCGTGAGCAGGCCACGCGACGCGCCCTTCGCCACTACCTGTTGGCGCTGGAAACCGAGATCGGTGTCGAAGGAGTAGAGCTCGACGATGATGCCGCCGGCAGCTTGATGCAATAGGAGAGATTCCATGGCCCATGTTCACGCCGATACCCCCTTCGCACCGCTCGGCATCGCCGTGCTGACCGTGTCCGATACGCGTGGCTTCGACCGCGACGGCAGCGGCGACCTGCTCAGCGAGCGCCTGTCCGAGGCGGGCCATGCGCTGGTGGAACGTCGCATCGTGCCCGACGATATCTACCGCATCCGCGCGGTCGTCTCGAAGTGGGTGGTACGCGAGGATATCCAGGTGATCCTGGTCAACGGGGGCACGGGATTCACCACTCGGGATACCACGCCGGAAGCGCTGATGCCGCTCTTCGACCGCTCGGTGGATGGCTACGGCGAGCTGTTCCGCCAGCTCTCCTTCGAGAGCATCGGTACCTCGACCGTCCAATCGCGGGCGGTGGGTGGCGTGGCCAACCGCACGCTGATCTTCGCCATGCCCGGTTCGCCCAAGGCCTGCGCCACCGCCTGGGACGGCATTCTCGAAAGCCAGCTCGATGCGCGCACCCGGCCGTGCAATTTTGTCGCCATGGTCATGCCTGAGCAGCAGGCATGTGGCTCTCGGGAGTTACCGAAAGTGCCTGACCATGGTCAAGGAGCGCGTGTATGACCTGTGCCACTCTTGCCAAGGGCCTGCTCGACCTGGAAGTCGCCAGGGCGCGGATGATCGCCGCCGCCGAGCCGATCCGCGGCGAAGAATTCGTGGCGCTCGACCAGGCCGTCGGCAGGGTGCTGTCGCGCCACCTGGTCGCTCGCCTGGACATGCCGAGCATCGACAACAGCGCGATGGACGGCTATGCCCTGTGCCTGGCAGAACTCGGTGAACGGGGCCTGCCCGTCGTGCTGCGGGTGCCGGCGGGTGCCGCGGTCTCGGCGCTGCCCGAAGGGGGCTGCGCGCGCATCTTTACCGGTGCACCGGTGCCTACGGGTGCCGACTGCGTGATTCCCCAGGAGCGGGTCACGCTGGATGGCGAGGGCCGCATGCACGTCAGCGGCGAGGCGAAGCCGGGGGCGAATATCCGCCGCCGGGGCGAGGAGTACCGTGCCGGCGATGCGCTGCTGCCGTCCGGAGCAACCCTGAACCCAGCGGCCCTTGCCATGCTGGCGAGTCAAGGCATAGCCGAGGTTCCGGTACTGCCGCGCCTGACGGTGGCGCTGATCTCCACCGGTGACGAGCTGATCGAGCCCGGCGAGCCTTGCCTGGCGGGGCAGGTCTACAACAGCAATCGCGTCATGCTCAGGGCGCTTCTCGAGCAGCAGGGCTGCGAGGTGCTCGACCTGGGGATCATCGGCGATACGGCGGAAGCGCTGCATGAGGCCTTCGTCGTTACCCGCGATAGTGCCGACCTGGTGATCTGCACCGGCGGCGTGTCGGTGGGCGAGGAGGACCATGTGCGGCCGGTACTCGAGGCGCTGGGCGGGCTGGTGTTCCACGGCGTGGCGATCAAGCCGGGCAAGCCCGTCGCCTTCGGCTTCCTGGACGATGGGTCGCCGGAAGGGGTGCCGCTCATCGCCCTGCCGGGAAATCCGGTGGCGTCGCTGGTGGGGTGGCAGCTACTGGCCAGGCCCTTCGTCCAGGGGCGCCAGGGGCGCGCCGTCGGGCCATTGCAGCAGTTCAATGTTCGTGCCGGCTTTTCGCGGCGCGGAAACCATGGCCGGCGTGAGCTGTTGCGGGTAGTGCTCGACTGGCAAGGTGGCCTTCCGGTAGCCTTTCTTGCTGGCGGGCAGGGGTCGCACATGCTGCGGGCAGCCAGCCAGGCACACGGCTATCTGATGATGGCCGCCGATACCGACGTGGAGGAAGGTCATGAATACCCCTATCTGCCCGCCGGACAGTTCGTCGACTGACCTGCTGTTCAAGCCCAAGCAGCTTCGCGAGCTGGTACACGGCGTGCCCTGGTTGGGTGAGCTCGACGAGAACGAGGTGACCTCGCTGCTGGAGGACTCGGAGCTCCGCGCCTTGAAGACCCGTGAATGGCTGTTTCGGCAAGATGCCCCGGCCCACTGGCTCTATATCGTCATCAACGGCGCCGTGCGCCTGGCGCGTTCCGCTGGCGACGGTCGCCTCGCCACCATTCGCTGCGTGGAGCGCGGCGGCACCCTGGGCGAGCTGAGCATGGTCTCCAGTGCCGGCGTCTACCTCTACTCGGCGGAAGCGCTGCGCCGTACCCATGTACTGGCCATACCGGCCCAGCGCTGTCGTGACATCATGGATCGCCAGCCCGCCTGTCGCGCCGAATTCATGAGCCGTCTGGCCCTGGAGCTCACCGAGCGCCTCGAGGACCTGGCCCTGTTGACCCAGGCCGATGCCATGTCGCGGCTTGTCAGCTACATCCTGCGTCAGTTGCCCGCCGGTCGCTCGAAATCGCCGCGGGTGGTGCGTCTCTCCATACCCAAGCGCTGGCTCGCCGCCCAGTTGGCGATGACGCCGGAGACCCTCTCGCGGCTGCTGGCCAAGCTGCGCGACGGCGGTGTCATCAGCATCGACCGCCAGCGCCTGGTGGTGCTCGACGAGCAGAAGCTGCGCGACGCCATGCTGGCCGACGACTGACGTCGCCGGCGCGGGGCGGCGCGTTGCAATAAGGGGAGGATTCATGTCCCGAACCGCTAGAAAACCTCGCACCCTGGTCTACTCCTGTTCCGGCTGCTCCGACGTGGCGCAGCTGGCCAACGACGTTGCCCTGTCGCTTGACCACACCGGGGTGGCGGAGATGTCCTGCATCGCCGGTGTGGGCGGCGGCGTGCCCGGCCTGGTGAAGACCGCCCGCTCCGGGCGCCCCATCGTCGCCATCGACGGCTGTCAGATGCACTGCGTCACCCACTGCCTGGCCAACGCCGGCGTTACTGCCACCGAACACGTGAAGCTCTATGAGCAGGGGTTTCGCAAGCGGCGCGGGCAGAGCTACGGCAGCGAGATCATTAACGAGGTCGCCGACCAGGTCGGTGAGCTGATTGCCCGGCTGCCGATGGAGACGATTCCCGCCGCTGAGCGCAGCTAACAGGGGCTGGTTGGGCCTCGTTGCCATTGAGCCCCTGGCCGGCTAGCTTGGTGGGCATCCAATGCCCACCAGGAGATCCGCATGGCTGCCCCGCACAACGAGCATGACCCCCATCTCTGGTTGGAAGAAGTGGAGGGCGAGCAGGCCCTGGCCTGGGTGGAGGCGCGCAACGCCGACAGCCAGGCGCGGCTGGCCGATTCAGAAGGCTTCGCCGAGCTGCGTGACGATCTGCAGGCGATCCTCGAGGCCGACGACCGCATCCCCTTCGTGGTCAAGCGCGGCGAGCACTTCTACAACTTCTGGCAGGACCGCGACCACCCCCGCGGGCTGTGGCGGCGCACCACCCTCGAGGAGTACCGCAAGGCGCGACCTGATTGGGAGGTGCTGATCGACCTCGATGCGCTCAACGCCGAGGAGGACGAGAACTGGGTGTGGCACGGCGCCCACTGCCTGCGACCCACCTCGCCCGATGAGCCTTGGCGCCACTGCCTGGTGTCGCTCTCCCGCGGTGGCGCCGATGCCGACGTCACTCGCGAGTTCGACCTGGTGGAGAAGCGCTGGGTCCAGAATGGCTTTTATCGCCCCGAGGCCAAGGGCAGCCTGGGCTGGATCGACCACGATACCGTCTACGCTCAGACCGACTTCGGCGAAGGCTCGATGACCCGCTCCGGCTACCCGCGCATCGTCAAGCAATGGCGGCGCGGCACGCCGCTTTCCGAAGCCGAGACGGTCTTCGAGGCCGAGCCCGACGACATGGCGGTGGGTGCCGCCCATGATTCCACGCCGGGTTTCGAGCGAGACTTCGTTAGCCGCGCCCGGGCCTTCTACGACAACGAGCTCTACCTGCGCGAGGCCGACGACACCCTGCGCCGCATCGAGGTGCCCAACTCGGCTCACAAGCAGGTGCATCGCGAGTGGCTAATCGTGGAACTGCGCGAACCCTGGGAGCTGAATGGGACCACCTATCCCGCCGGCGCCCTGCTGATCGCCGACTTCGACGCCTTCATGGCGGGCGAGCGCGACTTTCGCGTGCTGTTCACCCCCACCGAGCGCACCTCGCTCTCGGACGCCACCTGGACCCGCCATCACCTGATCCTCAACGTGCTCGACGACGTCAAGCACCGGCTCCATGTGCTGACGCCGGAAGCGGGGCGGTGGCAGCCCGAGCCGCTGGTGGGCGCGCCGGCGCTGGGTAGCGTCAGCGTTAGCGCGGTGGACGACGAGGAGAGCGACGATGTCTTTCTCATCGTCAGCGACTACCTGACGCCGACCACGCTGCTGCACGGCCGGGTCGGCGAGGAGCTCGAGACGCTCAAGCAGGCCCCGACGCTGTTCGATGCCGAGGGCCTCGAGGTGACCCAGCACTTCGCCACCAGCCAGGACGGCACGCCGGTGCCCTATTTCCAGGTGGCGCGGCGTGATCTCGAGCCGAGCGGCGATCACCCGACGCTGCTCTACGGCTACGGCGGCTTCGAGGTGCCGCTGCTGCCCGGCTACAGCCCCGGCGTGGGGCGCGCCTGGCTCAGCCGCGGCGGCGTCTACGTCGTGGCCAACATTCGCGGCGGCGGCGAGTACGGCCCGCGCTGGCACCAGGCGGCGCTGCGCGAGAAGCGCCACAAGGCCTTCGAGGATTTCGCTGCCGTGGCAGAAGATCTGATCGAGCGCGGCGTCACCTCGCCGCAGCGGCTGGGCATTCAGGGTGGCTCCAACGGCGGCCTGCTGGTGGGTAACATGCTGACACGCTACCCGCAGCTGCTGGGCGCCGTGGTATGCCAGGTGCCGCTGCTCGACATGCGCCGCTATCACTTGCTGCTGGCCGGCGCCTCGTGGATGGCCGAGTACGGCGACCCCGACGGCGACGACTGGGATGCCTTCCTGCGCGATGTCTCGCCCTATCACAACCTCGACCTCGCGGCCGATTACCCACCCATGCTGCTGATGACCAGCACTCGCGACGACCGCGTCCACCCGGGCCACGCACGCAAGATGATGGCGCGCATGTGCGAGCAGGGGCACGAGGTGCTCTATTACGAGAACATCGAAGGCGGCCACGGCGGTGCGGCTGACAACCGCCAGCGCGCCCACATGCAGGCGCTGACGTTCAGCTTTCTCGGGCAGCAATTGATGGGCTAGAGGATGGCTTCGGCGCATGACCATGCCGGGCCTGGAAGCGCTGCAGTTCGCGGAGCTGCGGCGCCTGCCCGGTGAAGATCTCCACGTAGGCGGGGATGCGCTGCATGCGCACCTCGAGCGCCTCCTGGGTTTTCATCGAGATGTAGCCAATCTGGGTGAGGTAGATGGTGCGGCCGCGCACGTTGGCGGCCAGCGGTTCAAAGCCGTAGCGCTCGAACATCCGCGTCAGCGCGTCGATGCGCGTTTCGTCCGCGGTATCGATCTCCCTTGATACCTCGTCCGACTGCAGTGCCCAGCTGCGCATCGCAAACTCCAGCTGGGAGTCGAAGAGCGCGGGGTCCAGCCAGCAGTCGAAGACGTTGAGGATCGCCTCGGTAATGCTCTCGGCGTAAGCCTCGGTCTGCCGCACCAGGCCCTGGGTGTTCTTTTCCCGCCAGCGCTCGACCAGGGCGTCCAGCAGCGCCTCGCGATCCTTGAAGAACCAGTAGAAGCTGGTGCGCGAGACGTCGAGCCGCTTGGCCAGCGGCAGGATCCGCACGCTATCCACACCGGAGTCGAGCAGCAGCTCGAAGGCGGCGTCGAGCCAGGCTTCGCGGGAGCCTTTCCATTTGGTGTCGCTGTTACTACCTGTCGGCATCGAGAGGGTCTCGCTGTTTCGGGTGCCCGGCCACTATATATCCTTCACCAGCCGCAGGGCGTCATAGATCGCCGCATGGGTATTCCGTGACTCGACGGCGTCGCCGATGCGGAACAGCTGGAAGCTGCCGTCCGGGTTACGGACAACCGCCTGGGGCTGGCCGGCGATCAAATCGTCGTAGTTCACTTCGCCGCCGTTGCTGGAATGTGGCTTCAGATCGAAGTAGACGTCGGCCATCGGTGTGATGCCGTAGTTGACCACCACCTGGTCGATGCGCCGCTCCTGGTCCAGGTCCAACTGATCCTGAACGGCATAGTCGCTGGTTATCCTGGCAAGCAGCTCTCCTTCTCCCCGCTGTACGGACTTCAGCCGGTAGGTGGGGGTGAAGGTGACGTTGGGGCGCTGCAGGGCGCGCATGTAGGGCACCAGGTTCATGGCCATGATCTCCGCCGAGAAGGAGCGGTCCGGCGTCATGATTTCGAGCTCGGCCCCGGTGGCAGCGATGACTTCCGCCGCCTGCAGGGCGGCATGATCGCCGGCATCGTCGAACAGCAATACCCGGCTTCCCGGCGCCACGTGGCCGGAAAGGATGTCCCAGGTGTTGACCACCAGATCGTGCCCGACCTCGGGCTGGTCCTCCATGGGATAGCCGCCGGTGGCCACGATCACCACATCCGGCTTCTCGGCGAGCACCTCCTCGACCTCGGCCCAGACGTTGTAGCGGATCTCGACGCCGAGCGCCTCGCAGCGCGCAAGGCGCCAGTCGACGATGCCCATCATCTCGCGGCGGCGCTTGCTCTGCGCCGTGAGGCGCACCTGCCCGCCGGCATCGCTGGCGGCTTCCAGCACGACTACCTCATGGCCCCGTTCGCCAGCGACCCGGGCGGCCTCAAGCCCCGCGGGGCCGGCGCCGACGATCACCACCCGGCGCTTTTTCGCGGCCGTGGGGATGGTGTGGGGCATGGTAGTTTCGCGCCCGGTGGCGGCGTTGTGGATGCAGTAGGCGGCGCCGCCCTGGTAGATGCGGTCGAGGCAGTAGTTGGCGCCGACGCAGGGGCGGATCTCTTCCTCGCGGCCTTCCATGATCTTGCGCACGATGTGCGGGTCGGCCATGTGGGCACGGGTCATGCCGATCATGTCGACCTTGCCCGAGGCGATGGCATGGCGCGCGGTGGCGACGTCCTGGATCTTGGCGCCATGGAAGGTGGGGAAGTCCACCTGGCGCCTGATCTCGCCGGCGAAGTCCAGGTGCGGGGCGCTGGGCATGCCCTGGATGGGAATCACGTCGGTGAGCCCGGCGTCGGTGTCGATATGCCCGCGGATCACATTGAGGAAGTCGACCAGGCCGCTCTCCTTCAGGCGCCGCGAGATCGCCATCCCGTCGCCGGCCGTGAGACCGCCCGGCAGCATCTCGTCGCCGGTATATCGCACCCCGACGATGAACGTCTCGCCGACCCGCTGGCGAATGGCCCGCAGCACGTCGAAGGTGAAACGCAGCCGGTTTTCCAGATCGCCCCCGTAAGGCGCTTCGAGGGTGTTGGTCAGCGGTGACCAGAACTGATCCATCAGGTGGCCGTAGGCCTGCAGCTCGATGCCGTCGAGGCCGGCGGCGTGCATGCGCTCGGCGGCATCGGCGTAGTCACGGATCAGGCGCTCGATGTCCCACTCCTCGACCTGCTTGGGAAAGGCGCGGTGTGAAGCCTCGCGGCGATGAGAAGCCGATACCGCCGGTAGCCAGTCGCCCTTGTCCCAGCGGGTACGCCGACCCAGATGCGTCAGCTGGATCATCACCGCGGTGCCGTGCTCATGGCAGGCGTCAGTGAGCTCACGCATCCAGGGCACCACCTCGTCCTTGTAAGCCAGGATGTTGTTGAACACCGGGGGGCTGTCCTTGGCTACCGCTGCTGATCCTGCAGTCATGGTCAGGCCGAGACCGGCCCGGGCCCGCTCGACGTGATACTCACGATAAAGCGCCTTGGGCATCCCCTCCTCGGGGTAGGCGGGCTCGTGGGACGTCATCATGAGCCGGTTCTTCAGCGTGAGATGCTTGAGCTGGAAGGGCTGCAGCAGCGGATCGTTGGCCATGGCCAGGCCTCCATCTTGTTGTTTGTCTCACAACAGTAGTGATGGATGTACATAGGTGTCAATAATATGTTCATCGATGTCTAAGGCGGACGATGAAGACCATCTTGCGACGAGGCTTGCGGCCACCCTTCTCTCATCGGCGCGTACTCATCTCAGCGCCGCCTGATGCCGATACGACGTCCGGCCGCTGCCGGCCAGGCGTCCGGTTCGGCTCGGGGCAGGGCGGCGATGGCCCCGACCACCGGTTCCGGAAACGCCGCCGAGCGCCCGCTCTGCTGGTCGATGCCCATCAGCATCTGCTCGCTGGTGGCCAGCAGCTCGCTCTGGCCATCGTGCATGGAGAAGAACACATGCAGCCGCTTGGCGTCGCGGTCCAGCAGGGTGATGTCCACGGCCAGCTGCTGACCCTCGTGGGCCTCCCGCCGGTAGCAGAGGTGGGTTTCCAGGGTATAGATCGTAAGCCCTTGTAGTGTCCGACCTTTTTCGTCGAGGCCGATCCTGTCCATCAGCGCCTCCACCGCCAGGGAGAAGACCCTGGCGTATTCGGCGTCGTTCATATGGCCGTTATAGTCGACCCACTCGGGGGCGACTCGAATCTCCAGCAGTACCATTTCATTTCCCCTGAATGGGTGTCGTCGATGTCAGGCTTTTTCTGTGCCGATCGAGGCGTTCCGACCAGGTAATGACCGCTTTGGAAAAAATGCAACTGTCGATAGTCAAAATAGCGCTGAAAGCCTCGCTCAGTGCGAAGCTGGCATTATTGACTAAGGTATGGGAGAACACTATCAGGGCTAACGCCTAACAAACGCTCGATTGAGGAATAACAAGATGCTGCTCAAGAAGACCTTACTGGCTAGCGCCGTGATCGGTGCCATGCTGGCGACTGCCGCCAATGCAGAGACCCTGCGCTGGACTCGCTCCGCGGACAGTCTGACCATGGATCCCCACTCCCAGAACGAGGGGCCGACCCACTCGGTCAACCACCAGATCTTCGATACCTTGCTCTATCAGGACATGGACGTAGAGTACCAGCCGGGCCTGGCGACCGAATGGCACGTCAAGGAGGACGAGCCCACCGTCTGGGTGTTCAAGATCCGCGAAGGCGTGACCTTCCACGAGGGCCAGGCGCTGACCGCCGAAGACGTGGTGTTCTCGCTCAACCGCGCCCGCCACGAGCATGCCGACATGCGTGGCCTCCTGACCTCCATCTCCGAGGTTCGCGCGGCCGACGACTTTACCGTCGAGGTGGTGACCCACGAACCCAACCCGCTGCTGCCCAACAACCTCACCAACCTGTTCATCATGAGCCGTGAATGGGCCGAGGAGCATGGCGTCGAGGAGCCGCAGAACTATGCGGCGGGCGAAGAGACCTACGCCGTGCGCAACGCCAACGGCACCGGCCCCTTCCGCGTCGAGAGCCGCGAGCCCGACGTGCGCACCGAGTTCGTGCGCAATGATGAGTACTGGGGCATCGACCACTATCCAATGGAGATCTCGCGGCTTGTGTTCACGCCCATCGAGTCGGCTTCTACCCGCGTGGCGGCGCTGCTCTCCGGTGAGGTCGACTTCCTGCAGGAAACCCCGGTGCAGGACATCGAGCGCCTGGGCAGTGCCGATGGCCTCAAGAACGAGCAGGGCGCGGAAAACCGCACCATCTTCCTTGGCATGCAGATGGGAGCGGCAACCCTTGAGACCGCCGATACCGACGACAATCCCTTTGCCGACCGTCGCGTGCGCGAGGCCATCAACCTGGCGGTGGACGCCACCACCATCCAGACGGCGGTGATGCGCGGCAACTCCGAGCCCGCCGGCATGATCGCCCCGCCCTTCGTCAACGGCTACACCGAAGAGATGGACGTGGTACTGCCCGCCGACCTCGACCGTGCCCAGGAGCTGATGGCAGAGGCCGGATACGGCGACGGCTTCCGCGTCACCTTGCAGTGCCCCAACGACCGCTACGTCAATGACGAGCAGATCTGCCAGGCAGTGGTCAGCATGCTCGCGCGTATCGGGATCACCGTGGACCTGGTGGCCCAGACCCGCTCGCTGCACTTCGCCGAGCTGGCCCGTGGCGAGTATGACTTCTACATGCTGGGCTGGGGCGTGCCGACGATGGACTCCGAGTACGTCTTCAACTACCTCTACCACACCAAGGAGGACGACCGCGGCAGCTGGAACTTCACCGGCTACTCCGATGAGCGGGTGGACGAGCTGACCGTGGCCATGGGCCAGGAGACCAACGAGGATGCGCGCAACGAGATGATCGCAGAGGCATGGCAGATCGTGCATGACGAGATCGTCTACATCCCGATCCACCACCAGATGCTGACCTGGTCGATGCGCGACGATATCGACTTCAAGGTGCAGAGTGAGAATACGCCGCATTTTAAGTATCTGAAATTCAATTAAGAGACACTGATTTATTGCTGCGCTCGTTATCCTGGTCGCCGGCGGTGCTCGGAATCCTCATGTAGCAGGCTACACTCCGGTTCCTGCGCTCCGGCGGCGACCAGCCTAGCGTCGCTCGCGACATAAATCCGCAGTCTCTTTATCGCCATAAAAAGCTCCCGTTTGCCAAAAGCAGGCGGGGGCCTCGTTGCAGTGGTAATCCCATGCTAGCGTTTCTGATCCAGCGCGTACTGCAGGCCATCTTCGTGATGTTCGTGGTCGCGCTCATCTCGTTCTCGCTGTTCCACTACGTCGGCGATCCGGTGCTCAACATGCTTGGCCAGGAGGCCACCGCGGCCGACCGTGCCGAGCTGCGGGGGCGCCTGGGCCTCGACCAGCCGGTGGTAGTGCAGTTCTATCGTTTCATCGTCAATGCCGCCCAGTTTGAATTCGGCATTTCCTATCGCTCGGCGCGGCCGGTGACCGACCTGATCCTGGAGCGTCTCCCGGCGACCCTGGAGCTGGCCACGATCTCGGCGATCTTCGCCGTGGTCATGGGTATCGGCCTGGGCATCTACACTGCCCTGCGCCGCCGTAGCTGGCTGTCGCGTTTCATCATGACCGCCTCGCTGATCGGCGTGTCGCTGCCGACCTTCCTGATCGGTGTACTGCTGATCTATCTGTTTGCCGTGGAGCTGGGCTGGCTGCCCGCCTTCGGCAGGGGGCAAACGGTGCGTATCGGCGACTGGTGGACCACCGGCCTGCTGACCACGAGCGGGCTGCGCTCGCTGATCCTGCCGGCGATCACCCTGGGGCTGTTCCAGCTGACCCTGATCATGCGCCTGGTGCGCGCCGAAATGCTCGAGGTGCTCAGCACCGACTACATCAAGTTCGCCCGGGCCCGGGGGCTGTCGGATCGGGTGGTCAACCTGCGCCACGCGCTGAAGAACACGCTGATCCCGGTGATTACCATCATCGGCCTGCAGCTCGGCACCATCATCGCCTTCGCCATCATCACCGAGACGGTGTTCCAGTGGCCCGGTGTCGGTGCGCTGTTCATCACCGCCGTGCGCTTCGTCGACGTGCCGGTGATGGCCGCCTACCTGATGATGATCGCGCTGGTGTTCGTGATCATCAACCTGGTGGTGGACCTGCTCTACTACGCCGTCGATCCGCGCCTGCGCGCGCAGGGAGGTGGCAAATGAGCCAGGAACTCCAACGCGCCGACCCGACCCCCGCCGTGCTCAAGCCGCCGGGCAAGCTGAGAACCTTCCTCGACAGCGATATCGTCCATTCCTGGAAGAACCAGCCGGTGGTCATCGTGGCCACCCTGGTGACGCTGATCATGTTCGCCGCGGCGCTGTTTGCGCCCTGGATCGCGCCGCAGAACCCCTTCGATCCGCGCCAGCTGGAGCTGATCGACGCCTTCACGCCGCCGCTGACGACGTCGGACTTCACTGGCAACTTCTACCTGCTGGGCAGCGACAGCCAGGGTCGGGATGTCTTCTCGGCGATTCTCTACGGCTCACGCATCTCGCTGCTGGTGGGCTTTGCGGCGGTGATCTTCGCCCTGGCGCTAGGTACCGCCCTGGGCCTGATGGCGGGCTTTCGCGGCGGCTGGCGCGATGCTCTGATCATGCGCATCGCCGACGTGCAGCTGACTTTCCCGTCGATCCTCATGGCACTGCTGATCTTCGGCGTGATCCGCGGTTTCCTGCCGCGCTCGATGCACGCCGAGGTGGCGATCATCGTCTTGATCATCGCTATCGGACTCTCCGACTGGGTGCAGTACGCCAGGGCGGTGCGCGGGGCGACCATGGTCGAGAAGAACAAGGAGTACGTACAGGCGGCGCGAGTGATCGGTTTGCCGGCGCGCAAGCTGCTGTTCCAGCACATCCTGCCCAACGTGATGCGACCGGTGCTGGTCATCGGCACCATCGGCCTGGCGCTGGCGATCATTGCCGAAGCCACGCTGTCCTTCCTGGGGGTCGGCATGCCGGCCACCCAGCCGAGCCTGGGGACCCTGATCCGGGTCGGCCAGGATTACATGTTCTCGGGAGAGTGGTGGATCCTGCTCTTCCCCGGGGTGGCGCTGCTGATGCTGGCGCTCTCCGTCAACCTGCTGGGAGATTGGTTGCGTGACATCCTCAACCCCAAGCTCCGATAAGAAAGGCGCCGTTACCCATACCGGCCCAGGTGAACAGAGCGTCCCCACGGCGAGCCACAAGCACGGCGAGGCGGCGCTTGCGCAAGAGCCGGTACTCAGCGTACGTCACATGCGGGTGGAGTTTCCCACCCGTCACGGCACCCTGGTGGCGCTGGACGACGTCTCCTTCGATATCGCCCCCGGCGAGGTGCTGGGTGTGGTGGGTGAATCCGGTGCCGGCAAGTCGATGACCGGTAACGCCGTGATACAGCTGCTGGAGCCGCCGGGTCGTATCGCCGATGGCCAGGTTTATCTTACCGGAAAGCGCATCGACGACTTGGCGGAGGAGGACTTCGTACCACTGCGGGGTCGCCATATCGGCATGATCTTCCAGGATCCGCTGACCAGCCTCAATCCGCTGTTCTCGATCGGCGATCAGCTGATCGAGACCATCCGCACGCACCTGCCGATGAACGAGAAGCAGGCCCGAGAGGAGGCGTTGAAGCTGCTGAGGGAGGTGGGCATCCCCGCGGCGGAAGAACGGCTGAGCAGCTATCCGCACCAGTTCTCCGGTGGCATGCGTCAGCGCGTGGTGATTGCCCTGGCTCTGGCGGCGCGGCCCGAGTTCATCATTGCCGATGAGCCTACCACGGCGCTGGATGTCTCGGTGCAGGCGCAGATACTCGCCTTGCTCAAGCGGCTCTGCGCCGACCACGGTACCGCGGTCATGCTGGTTACCCACGACATGGGGGTCATCGCCGAGACCGCCGACCGTGTGGCGGTGATGTATGCCGGCCGACTGATCGAGATCGGCCCGGTGAACGAGGTGGTGAGCAATCCTCAGCACCCCTATACCAAGGGCTTGATGGCATCGATCCCGGGTATCGATAAGAGGCTCGAACGGCTTTACCAGATCGAGGGCTCCATGCCGCGTCTTGCGGCGATTCCTGAGGGCTGCCCCTTCAATCCGCGCTGCCCCCACGCCCAGGACCGCTGCCGTAGCGAACGGCCCGACCTGATGCCGGCGGGGGCCGGACAGGCCGCCTGCTGGCTGCACGACCCCGTTGACCCGCTTCCCGAGCTCGACGAGAACGACACACAGGAGCATGCCCATGTGCGCTGACACGGCCATCAAGCAGCAGCCGTCACCGGCGAGTGGCGACATCCTTCTGGAGGCCCGGGACCTGGCGCGCCACTTCGACGTCTCCAAGCCCTGGCTCAATCGAGTGATCGAACGCAGCGAGAAGCTGTCGCTCAAGGCAGTGGATGGGGTGAGCTTCTCCATCCGCCGCGGCGAGACGGTGGCCCTGGTCGGCGAGTCCGGCTGCGGCAAGTCCACGGTGGCCCGGCTGGTGGTGGGGCTTTACGGTCTGACCCGGGGTAGCCTTGTGTTCGACGGTGAGGACATCAGCGACCTGGCCCAACGGACCGGCCGCCAGGCGGCCAGCCTGCGCAAGCGTTTCCAGATGATCTTCCAGGACCCTTACGCCAGCCTCAATCCGTTGTGGCGGGTGGGCACTATCATCGGCGAACCGCTGCGTTTCTTCCGCCCCGAGATGAGCAGCGCCGATCGCCGCCGTCGCGTGGGTGAGCTGCTCGAACAGGTGGGCATGTCCCCCATGGATGCGCTGCGCTACCCCCACGAGTTCTCCGGCGGCCAGCGCCAGCGCATCTCAATCGCCCGGGCGCTCTCCAACGAGCCGGAGTTCATGATCTGCGACGAGCCCACCTCGGCGCTGGATGTCTCGGTGCAGGCGCAGATCCTCAACCTGATGCGCGACCTGCAGGACGAGTACGGCCTGACCTACCTGTTCATCAGCCACGACATGGCGGTGGTCAAGCACATGTCGGACCGTATTGCGGTGATGTACCTGGGTCGTATCGCCGAGATCGCTCCCTCCGACCAGCTCTTCGGCAACCCGCATCATCCCTATTCGAAGATGCTGCTGGCCGCGGTGCCGTCGCTGGAAGGGGTCGGCAAGGAGCGCACCATGATCCAGGGCGAGGTGCCCAATCCGGTACATCCGCCCTCGGGCTGTGCCTTCCATCCGCGCTGCCCCCATGCCAACGCGCGCTGCAAGGCGGAGGTGCCGCTGCTGATCGCCCGTGACGACGGCAGCGAAGTGGCCTGCCACGGCGTCGAGGAGGGACGCATCGAGTGAGACGGCGCGACTGATGCTGGAGCTGCTCTCGCCGCTGTCGGGCGGGCTGAACCTGGGGCTGGTGGCGCTGTCGGCACTGACCTCGGCGCTCTCCGCCGCGGCCGGCATCGGTGGCGGTACGCTGCTGATCATTGTCATGGCCCAGGTGATGCCGGCCACGGCGCTGATTCCGGTGCACGGCATGGTTCAGCTCGGCTCCAACGGTGGCAGGGCGGTGATGACCCGGCGTCATATCCGGATGCCCGTGATTGCCGCCTTCCTGCCCGGCGTGGTCGTGGGTGCGCTGGTGGCGGCCTGGCTGCTGGTGCGCCTGCCGCCAGGCGTGCTGGAACTCTGCATTGCCGCCTTTGTGCTCTACTCCTGCTGGGGGCCGGGTCTGCCCCATCGGGCGGTGGGGCGCACGGGTACCGTGGTCGCCGGTGCGGTGACGACGCTGCTCTCCAGCCTGGTGGGGGCCAGCGGTCCGCTGGTGGCCTCCTTCATCAAGCAGGGCATCGCCGAGCGGCTGCCGCGGGTGGCCACCTTCGCCACCTGCATGACGCTGCAGCACCTCACCAAAGCCTTCGTCTTCGGCTTCGCCGGCTTTGTCTTCCGCGACTGGCTCTGGCTGATCCTGGCCATGGTGGTGGCCGGCGTGGTGGGCACCTGGGCGGGGCTGCGGCTACTGCATCGCGTGACCGATCATCGCTTCGATTTCCTCTTCAAGTGGACCCTCACCCTGCTCGCCCTGCGGCTGATCTGGCTGGGCGCGGAGCGGCTGTTGGCGTTAGGCTGAAGGTCAGGCTTATCCGGGAGCCTGCGTATTGCGCGTGCGCCGATGGAAGAGCACAGCGCACTGTTCGTGCTGAGGAAGGAGTCTGTCATGACGCGCGTCACGGGTTTACTGCTACTGAGCTTGCTGCTGCTGTTGACCGCCTGTGCCGGCACCGGCGACCCACGCGATCTTGCCATCGAGCTCAGGCCCGATCGTCCCTTCGAGGTCATGACGCCAGGGCAGCGTTACTTCACCTTTACCTTGGAAGCCCCCGCTCGCGTGGTGCTGGAAAGCCAGACCTTTCCCGGGGAGACGAGTGTGATATCGCCCGCAGGGCAATTGCTCGATGCCAACGGGGAGCTCGTGGAGCGCGATTGGATCAGCGGTACCGACAGTAACTTCAGGATCGAGCGTCGCCTGGAGGCAGGCGCCTGGTATCTGCGGGTAACCACGCCACATGCAAGGACCACCCCCTTCGGCTTCCTGGAGCGTGACTATCGTTATTCGGTGCTGTTAACGGTCGACGATGACGCAGGGGAATGAAAAAGCCCCGGCCAGGCCGGGGCAAGCGATCGAGACGCGAGCCTAGTTGTTACGGTCAGAACTCGTAGGTAGCAGAGAGCCAGAAGCTGCGGCCGTCCAGGGCGACGCCATCGGTGGCACGGCCTGTCTGGGTAAAGCGATAGGCCTGGTAGGTATCGCCTTGCCATTTGTAGCTGTCGGCCGCGCCGAAGTCCTTGTCGAGCAGGTTGTGGATCGTGCCGGTCAGGCGTACCTGGTCGGTGAAGCGATAGGTGGTGCGCAGGTGGAACAGCTCGTAGCCATCCAGCTTGTTGCCCACCTGCTCGTACATCGCCAGGTTCTGTCCGCTCTCCGGTATGCCGTCGGTGAAGCGCTCTCGTGAGGAGTAGTACTCACCCTCGAGTGTGGCGTTGAGCCTGTTGGTCACATCCCAGCCCAGGCTGGCGGTGAGCTTGTGCTTGGGCGTGTTGGTGAGCAGCATGCCCTCCTCCTCGCCGGAGGTGATCTCGGTATCGGTGTAGGTATAGCCGCCGCGGACTTCCCAGGCGGGAGCGAGGCGATAGCGTGCCTCCAGCTCGATGCCCCGGGTTTCCGCTTCGTCGATATTGATCAACTGAGAAAAGCCGGTCTGCTGGGAGAAGTTGCCCACGCTGATACAGCCGGGGACGTTGCCGTCCGGGTGCAGGCAGTTGGGAGTTTCCGCCCCATCGGCGATGCGATCGGTAAAGCGGTTGTAGAAGGCGGTGCCGCTGATCGTCAAGCCATCCAGGTTGTCGTAGATGGCGCCGAGTTCGTAGTTGGTGCTCTTCTCGGGTTCGAGATCGGGCGAGCCGATGGTGATCGTCTCCCCCTGATTGGTGAAGCCGGTGATGCCGTCATGCAGCTGGTTGAGCGTCGGTGTCTTGTAGCCGCGGCTCACGCCACCCTTGAGCGTCCAGCGGTCGGTGGTGTTCCACACCAGGTAGCCGCGGGGGCTGAAGTGGCCGCCGAAGGCATCGTGGTGCTCATAGCGCCCACCCAGGGTCAGCGCCAGGTCGTCGCGCAGCCACCACTCGTCCTCGCTGAACAGCGCCCAGCTCTGCTGTTCGAAGGCCTGATTACCGGCCGCGCCATCCTCCAGCTTCGCGTCGATGTACTGGCCGCCCAGGGTCACCATATGGGCATCGATCGGCAGGGTGAGCTTGGTGTCGAAGACGATATCTCGGTTTTCCAGCAGGCGCGGCTCGCCCCCCTGGGCCTCGTAGCCGTATTCCGGTGCGCTACCCGCCGGCAGGGTACGGCCGAGAGTCTCGGTGGTGTTGTGCGTAACGCTGCTTTCCAGCGTCCCTGCCGCGAAGCGGCCGGTATGGCCGAGGGCAATCTGGTCGCGGTTGAAGCGCAGCTCATCTTCATACCCCCAGAACTGACCGGGCTCAGGGGCGCAGGTGGCGCGGTTGGTTCCGTCCAGCGTGCCGAGGCGGCAATCGTCGTTGGCGTAGGTCTGGCTCGCGCGCTCCGCATCCAGCCAGACCGAGTTGCTGTCGTCGGCACGCAGCGTCAAGCGACCGCCAATCGAGTAGATGCGAGCCTCGGTGGGGCGCGGATCGCGACCGGCGCTGTCGGGAATCATGCGCTCGGAGGCGTCGCGATCGAACAGCCGGCCACGCAGCTGCAGGCCGAGGCGGTCATCGATCAGCGGCCCGGAGGTATAGAGATTGATGCCCTGTGAATTGCCCGCGTCCCGGCCCTGCTGGAAGGTCGTATCCACCGAGACGCTGCCTGTCCAGGTATCGCTGACGGGGCGGGTGATGATATTGATCACGCCACCCATGGCGTCGGAGCCATACAGGGTCGACATCGGACCGCGGATCACCTCGATGCGTTCGATGGCCGACAACGGTGGCATGAAGCTGGTCGAGGTCTCGCCGAAGCCGTTGGGCGTCACACTTCCCGAGGTGTTCTGCCGGCGGCCGTCAATGAGTATCAACGTGTAATCGCTCGGCATCCCGCGGATGCCTATGTTCAACCCGCCGGTCTTGCCGGTTCCCGAGCGCACGTCCACGCCGGGCACATCCTTGATCGCTTCGGCGATGTTCGAATAGCGCTGGCGCTCCAGCGCTTCCCGGGTGACGACGGAAATGCTGGCAGGTGCGTCGTTGAGCGCCTGCTCGAAGCCGGCGGCGGTGATGACGATGCTGTCGAGACGGGCAGAGTCCTGCGCCTGGGCGACAAATGGGAAAGGCGTACTGGCGATCGCGATAGCTAGTGCGGTGCGACGGATGGAGGACATGGGGTCACCTGCTGGAATGAAACGAGTAAATGATATTGATTATCAAACGCAGGTGATTCTATTGCGGAAAGTCTCCTTTGTTCAGTGGGAGAAGCCACAACGATTCGTTGCGGTATCCGCAACGCCCAGCTGGCGGGATTCGGCCGGGGAGCCGCAGTGAGCTTGGCTGCGCCCGGCAGGGCGCCACTCGGATGGCACGGACTGGCGCAGGCACTCGAGCAGCGCGGTGACGCGGCGAGGTCGAGGGCCGAAAGCGTAAAGCAGTGTCACGGGAACGGGGGCGGCGCTCCACTCCGGCAGGCAGCGAACCAGGGAGCCGGGGTGGGCGCGCTCTCGCATGGTCGCCAGCCATACAGGCATCATGCCGAGGCCATGGCCCCGGGCGATCGCATCGCCATGCAGGATGTGCTGATCGACACGAAAGCGCGAATCCGGTGGCTGGAAGTGAAACTCCCCCCGGGCCGGATGGGTGAGCGTAAGCCCCTGTTCGGTTTCGCCCAACAGGTCGATCCAGGCGTGACGGGGCAGCTCACGAGGATGTCGTGGCTCGCCGCAACTAGCGAAATAGTCGGGGTGGCCGTACAGGCCTCGATCGAGCCAGCCGAGGACTTCCTGGCGCAGCTCGCAGCCAGGCACCTCTCCCAGCCATACGGTCACTGCCTGGCTGTCGGCGGATAGAGGGGGCGAGGCAGAGGTCTGCAGCGTGAGACGTATTCCGGGATGGCAATCCATGAACGCTGCCAGCGACTTAGACAACCAGCTGCGCGCCAGGGCATTGTGCGTGGCCACATGCAACTCACCACTGACTTCCTCGCTCAGCTCGTCCAGCGCCTGTCGGCCCTGTTTGGCGAGCTCGAGAATCTGGCGGCAGTAGGCATGAAAGAGCTGGCCCGCCTCGGTGGGCAGGAGCCGATTCGATTGACGACGCAGCAGTGGCTGACCCAGCTGGCGCTCGAGCTGGGAGATACGTCGGCTCAGCGTCGACTTGGCCAGGTCAAGGGTACGGGCGCTGCGGGTCAGGCTGCCGGAGCGCATGACATGATCGAAGGCGAGCAGCTCGTCGAGAGCGTACATGGCAATCCCCGCGTAGGTGCACGTAGAAAAGTCGTTGCACGTTGTAAAATCGGTTTGCCTTGCAAACAAGTGAACGTTGCAACACGAGCAACAGTGTACCCGGTGGCATATCTAATGAAAACGATTCTTGTTAAGATTGATCTACCCTGCGGGTCGTTGCACCTCCGGCAACGCATCGTTGCATGGAGGTGTGGCTGGGTAGCTTGTGATAATAATTCGCATTAAATGTTGGTCTGCTACGAGGAGGCTTCGAATGGGAACTGGGCGATTCTGCGACAAGGTGATGGGTGGCACCTTGCTGGCCGTTGCCATGCTCGCGCTGATGCCGCTGTCGGCCTGGGCCGAGCGTAGCGTGGAAACCGCCTATGGCGTGGTGACGGTGCCGGAAGCGCCGCAGCGTGTGGTCACCCTCCATGAGGGAGCCCTGGATGTGGCGGTGGCGACCGGAGTTACCCCGCTGGGTGCCGTCACCACCCGTGGTGGTGACAACGTGGCGCGTTACCTGGCGCCACACTTCGACGATATCGCCATCGTCGGGGTAGTGCGCGAGATCAACCTCGAGGCCGTGCTCGCCCTCGAGCCGGACCTGATCCTGGCCCCGCCACAGCTGGCTGAGGCGCAGTATCGGCTGCTTTCGCGCATGGCGCCTACCGTCGTACCCCGGAACGAAGGGCTTGATCCCGAAGCCTGGCGCAGCGAGACGCGCCTGTTTGCCCAGGCCCTGGGACGCGAGGCGGAAGGCGAAGCGGCGCTGGATGACGTCGACGCCCGCGCGGCAGAGCTTGCCGAGCGCATGGCGGCCGACGAGCGACCCAGCGCCGTGCTGGTGCGCTGGATGCCGCAAGGGCCCATGGTCATGTCCGAAGCGCTGTTCACCGCCGGGCTGCTGCGCGCCGCCGGTGTGGCGATTCACGATGCCGGCCTGGTGCGTGAGGGCGTGCCGCACAGTGACCCGCTCAGCTTCGAGAACCTTTCCCGCGTCGATGCCGACTGGCTGTTCCTGGCAACCCTCAATGAAGAGGGGCGCGAGGCGCTGGAGGCCGCCAAGGCGTCGCCGGCCTTTGCGCGGCTCGATGTGGTCGCCCGCGACCGGGTCGTGCCGGTCGACGGCCAGCTGTGGACGAGCGCCACCGGCCCGCTGGCGGCCCAGGCCATCCTCGACCAGCTAGACGCCGCGCTGTCACCCTGATGTTGGCAATGCAGCACTCGGGCCTGCTCCCGGACCGCCGGCTCTATAGAGCGATGGCGGGTCTGTCGGTCTTGTTGGTACTGGTCTGCCTGGCGAGCCTGCTGCTGGGCGCCGGCGATGTCGGTCCGGCCCGGGCCTGGGCCATGCTCATAGGGCAGAGCGACCCGGAAGCCAGGTTCGTGCTGGAATCGCTGCGCCTGCCGCGCACCCTGGTTGGCCTGGTGGTCGGCATGGCGCTTGGCGTGGCTGGCGCCCTGCTGCAGGCGGTGACCCGCAATCCCCTGGCCGAGCCGGGGCTCCTAGGTGTCAGCGCTGGCGCCGCCTTTGCCGTGGCGCTGGCGTTGGTGCTTGGTGCCACGGCAACGACGATGCGGATCGGTGTGGCGCAGTTCGGCGCCATGGCGGGCTGTCTCTGCGTACTTGGTGTGGCTCGGGTAAGCGGTGCCGGCAACGACCCGGTCCGGCTGGTGCTGGCCGGTGCCGCCCTGACGGGCCTGCTCCTCTCGCTCACCTCGCTGCTGCTGCTGTTCGACCAGCGCGCCGCCGACGAGATCCGTTTCTGGATCGTGGGCAGCCTGGCCGGGCGCCGGCTCGAGCATCTTGTCGCCCTCATGCCCAGCCTGCTGGTGGCGGTTGCGCTGATTCTTGCCGTGGCACGCCCGCTGGCCGCGCTGTCGCTGGGTGAGCGGGTCGCCAGTGGCCTGGGGCATCGCCCCGGCTTGATTCGGCTGCTGGTCATCGTGGCCGTGGCGCTACTGGTGGGTGCCGCCACCGCCACGGCCGGTCCCATCGCCTTCGTGGGTCTGGTGGTGCCGTTTGCGGCCCGAGCCCTGGCCGGCCCCGATATCCGCCGTACGCTATGGCTGTGCCTGCCGCTGGGGCCGCTGATGGTGATCACGGCAGATATTATCTCCCGTTTGCTGGTGGCACCCTCCGAGCTGCCACTGGGTGTGCTCACCGCACTGTGCGGCGCGCCGGTGCTGGTCGCCGTGGTGCGGGCGCGCCGTATGTCAACGCTTTAGGCTTCGTCTGAAAAGTGCCTGCGCTTGGCCATACGGCGTTAAAAATAAGCTCAAAGTACTCATTTACACCCCGTAAACTCCGTCTTTTCGCTGATTTTTTCCTTGTCTGACCTTCGCTCGCCGACTTTTCAGACGAAGCCTCTAGGCGATATGAAATGGGAAAGGGAGAAACGCCTCATGCGCTGTGAAGCACCCGTCGAAAGCCAGGTCCGGCAGCGTGCCGCCGAGGGTCGCGATGATGGGGAAGCCGGCATAGCCGCGCCGGCGGGGCATTGGCGCCTGGCTTGGCTGCCCCCTGGCGATGCCGTGCCCTGCAGCCTGTTGATCGACCGGCGCGCTTTCACGGCCTGCCTGCTTCTGCTGGCAGCGCTGATGGCGGCGTCACTTGCCTATCTCGCCATGGGTAGCAGCGGCCTGGCGCCTCGGGCGGTGCTGCCGGCCCTCGTCGGACGCGGCGAGATGATGGCCGTGTTCCTGGTGCAGGAGCTGCGCCTGCCGCGGCTTGTCGCCGCCTGCCTGACCGGTGCCGCCTTTGGTGTGGCCGGCTGCTTGATGCAGACCTTGGCACGCAACCGCCTGGCCACGCCGGGTATCATCGGGATCGACAACGGCGCCACCGCCTTTGCCGTGGCCTCCGTGGTCGGCCTTGGCGTTTCCCTGGCGCCCCCCGCCATGGCCCTGGCGGGGGCGGCTACCGCCGCGGCAATCACCTTCGGCCTGGCGGCAGGCGGCGGTACCCGCGGCTATCGCTTCATCATCGCCGGCATAGGCGTCGGCGCCGTGTTTGGCGCTATTACCCAACTGCTGCTGGCCAAGGTCGCCATCGACACCGCCAATGCCGCCTATCCCTGGACCGTCGGCTCGCTCAATGCCCGGCCGGCCGGTGCCGTCACACTGCTCGCCATAGGGCTGGCGGTCGGCCTTGCCGCCGCGCTAGGGCTGACCCGCTCACTTTCGCTACTGCGCTTTTCCGATGCCGTGGCCACCACGCTCGGCATCCATGTCGCGCGGCGGCGCTGGCAGGTGCTAGTGGTCTCGGTACTGCTCACCGGCCTGGCGGTCGCGGTGGCCGGCCCGGTGGGGCTGGTCGGCTTGATCGGCCCCGAGATCGCCCGCTCGCTCTCCTCGCCGCGGGGCGTGCCGGTGGTTGCCTCGGCGCTGGCCGGGGCGCTGGTGATGGTGCTGGCCGACCTGGCAGGCAGAGTGCTGCTCGCTCCCATCGAGATCCCGGTGGGCATCGTCACCTCCGTGGTGGGCGGCCCCTGGCTGCTGTGGATACTGCTGAGACCGGCCTCGAGGAACCTGGCATGACCCGACACGAACTCGCCACCCGCAACCTGACGCTGCGTTACGGTCGCGCGACGATCATCGACGACCTGGCACTGGCGTTACCGGCGGGGCAGGTCACCGCCATCGTCGGGCCCAACGGCTGCGGCAAGTCCACCCTGTTGGCCGGCCTGGCCAGGCTGCATGCCCCCAGCCAGGGGGCGGTACTGCTCGACGGCAAGGACATCCAACAGCTCCCGGTACGCGAACTGGCGCGCCGCCTGGCCCTGCTGCCACAGGAGGCGGTCGCCCCGGAGGGGCTCACCGTCGCCGAACTGGTGCGCTTCGGTCGCCAGCCTCACCAGGGCTGGCTGCGGCAATGGTCGGCCGAGGATCAGGAGGTGGTACGCGAGGCCCTTGTGGCGGCGGATGTGGTGGAATTATCAGAACGTACCTTGGACACGCTCTCCGGCGGCCAGCGCCAGCGCGCCTGGATCGCCATGACCATCGCCCAGCAAACGCCATTGTTGCTGCTCGACGAACCGACCTCGGCGCTGGACCTGGGCCACCAGATCGAAGTCTTCGAACTGGTGCGAAGGCTCGCCGCCGGCGGGCGTACCGTGGTGATGGTACTCCACGACCTCGCCAGCGCTTGCCGCTACGCCGACCACTTGCTGGCGCTGCACAGCGGCCAACTGGTGGCCGCGGGCCCTCCGGGCGAGGTCGTCACCACCGACCTGGTACGCCAGCTCTACGATATCGACTGCACGTTGATACCCGACCCCGCCACCGGCAGCCTGCTGCTGGCCAATGTAAGGCGGGCGAGGCGGTGTGAAACAGCTTAAGGATAAGGGTGGGCAGGTAAGGCTCCGGTGCCCTCAGCTACGATAGAACGCATTGAGCTTGTCCTGATGCTCGTGCACCTTCTGATGGAAGGTTTCGTCGTCCATATCGCGCCAGTAGCGGGGCGGGCGACCGGCGCGTTGATCGTGCGACAGCGTAGTGGGGTCGAGCTCACGATACATTTCGAAGACAGGTGTGTCAGGCAGCGGTTGGGAGGTATCCATATAGCGCTGCACCATATCCCAGGCGGCGCGCTGCTCCACATGGCTGCTAGTGGCGCCAAACATGCCCACCAGCGCCACATGCGATTCCTCGCGGTAGTGGGCCAGGCTCAGATTGAACTGCGGCAGGCCCTGATGACTCGGAGTACTCTGCAGATAGCAATCGAACTCATGGAAGGGAAGTTGGTGCGCTACTTGCCAGGCGGTATCTTTCTTCGCGGGATTGGCGAAGACAGTAACCATGCCTGTACTCCGATTGAGTTCCCACATGGGGCCGGGCTGATAGCCGGACGCAAAATTGGGGAAAATGGACTTCCCCCAGAACAGTGGACACGCCCCATCAGTTAATCTCCTCGAACTCTATCGGAGTCCGGTAACCAAGGCCACTGTGCAGCCGATGGCTGTTATAGTAGCCATCAATATAGCCCCTGATATGTTTTCGTAACTGACGCAACGTCATGAAGCTCGTGGCATGGAGCAATTCTCCCTTCAGCGTTTTGAAAAACGACTCCACTTCGGCATTATCAGTGCATTGTCCCGGACGGTTCATGCTGTGCCGTACCCGGTGATGATTCAGCAGCGCCTGGGTCTTGTGAGCCCGGTACTCGATGCCGCGATCCGTATGGAACAGCAGGTCAGGGGCTGGATTCCGGCTTGTGAAGGCCTCTCGCAGGGTGCCTCGGGCAAAGTCTGCGCTCAGACTCTCTCCCAATCGCCAGCTGATGATTCGACGTGAGAATAGATCCAGTACCACCGCCAGAAACACGTATTTTTTACCCAACTTGATGTAGGTGACGTCGCTGCTCCACTGCTGGTTTACCGCAACCGGCTTTTTGGCCTCGAGCCGGTAATTTGGCAGGGCTTTCAGGTCATCCCGACGTTTGCTCAGGCGGCGATAGACACGCGTGACTCGGGCCTTCATACCCCACTCCCTCATCAGTCTGGCCACCCGGTTCTCACCCACCACAAGACCTTCTCGGCGCAGGGCCTGATAGACCCGGGGACTGCCATAACGGCCCTTGCTGGCGTTGTAGACTCTGCGGACCTTCAACAGCAGGTCTGCATTTTCAGCGGCTCTCTGGCTGGGCTTCCGGTTTGCCCAGGCGTAGTAGCCAGACCGAGAGATGTTCAGGTGGCGACACAGCGCCTTTACCTCGTGCTGTCCTCGGTGTTTCCAGACGAACCGGAACGCTTCCGTCGTTCCTCTGCCTGAAAACGTTGAAACTTTTTTAGGATGTCGTTCTCCTCCTCAAGCTCCGATACGCGGCGCTTCAGGCGGGCGACTTCATCCTGCTCCTGGATCTTCTGCTTAGCATCAGCTGGGGCTTTCTTGACCCGTTTCATGGCGAACTGTCCCTCTCGGTATTCCTTTCGCCAGCGTGACAGCATGAAGGGGTGAATATCCAGCGCTTCGGCAACGCCTTTGACGCTCCGGTGGGCCTGGTGGCTCCATTCCACTGCCTTGACTTTGAACTCGGTGCTATAGCGTTGCGTTTTCTTCCCCGTGATCATCTCGGGCATCGGTTCTCTCCTATCTGGGAGTTATCGATGCGTGTCCACTGGGGTGGGGGAAGTCCAAAACCGATAGAGACAGCTTGTTATCCCCCATAGAACTAGTGAAAAAGAAAATATGAATAAGACAATGTTCCAGACGCTATAGTTTATAAATGCACTCCAGTATGTTTCAATATTCTGGTTTTGTGAGTGCGATATAGCCATTGCTATTGTGCCTAAAATACTGATTGGCAATATCCACAATAGCCCTATGGTACCAAAGGCTTTGATAACTCCAATATAAGAATTTCGCTTGGTTTGGCTAGTATAACGAAGACACTCTTCATCCATCCGAACCAGATGGGTTGGTCGGTCTGCCGGCCGGGCTGTGTGCCCAGATTGGCTGTCAATATGGCGTAGTTGCTTAGGCGGGACTATTTCCAGCCCTCGAGCCGTGGGCGCCAAATCAACCGTGGGGCAGCTAAGGGGCAGGCGCTGGCCGCTGGTGGCCGACATACGGAACCGACGCGAGTGTTCGCTTGCAGCTTGGCGCGGGGGCTGGGCAAGCTCCGCGATATAGGCCTCGGAGCCATAAGTGATCGGCGTCATGTTAGCCATCGATTCACCGGTACTCTTTAGCCGCGATAGAACGCATTCAGCCTGTCCTGATGCTCGTGCACCTTCTGCTGGAAGGTTTCCTCATCCATATCACGCCAGTAGCGGGGCGGGCGACCGGTCTGTTGATCGTGCGCCAGCGTAGTAGGGTCGAGGGGGCGAAACTCCTCCCACAGCGGGGTATCGGGTAATGGCTGTGAGGTATCCATATAGCGCTGCACCATATCCCAGGCGGCGCGCTGCTCCTCATGGGTGCTAGAGGCACCGAAGACTCCCACCAGCGTTACATAAGCTTCATGGCGGTAGTGGGCCAGACTCAGGTTGAATTGTGGCAGGCCTTGGTGGCTCGGCGTGCTCTGTAGGTAACAATCGAACTCATGGAAAGGAAGCTGGTGCGCTACCCGCCAAGCGGTGCTCCTCTTGGCGGGGTTGGCATAGACAGTGACCATACCGGTACGCCGATTAAGTTCCCACATTGGGCCGGGCTGGTAGCCGGCGGCAAAATTGGGGAAAAGGCGATAGATGAGGGATGCTCCCCCCCACAGGGCTAAAAAAAACAGACTTAAAATAGAAGTTGTTTTGCCCAGCGCCAAAAAATGACTATAGCCAATTTGGCTGCCGCCGGCAGACATTAATGCAAAAAGAATAGATAAACCTATCCCTGCAAAAATAACCATGCCTAAGCCAACCATGCCCGCAGCGCGAATTATTCCAAAGAAAAAATTGCGCTTGGTCTGGCTGGTAAAGCGCAAGCACTCCTCATCCCAGCGTAAGGGATGCTCTGGGCGGTCTGGCGGGCGGGGCGTATGCCCCGGCATACTTTCATATTCACGCAGCTTGGCTGGTCCCATTTTCTGCAGTTCGCGCATGGGGAACATCCCCGCCGTGGGGCAGCGATGGGGCAGGCGCTGACCGCTGGCGGCTGACATACGGAACCGACGCGAGTGTTCGCTCTCGGCTTGGCGCGGTTGCTGCACAAGCTCCGCGGTGTGAGCGCCCGCGCTGTAGCTGATGGGCTGCATATCAGCCATTGGTTACCTCTTTGTTGCGATGGGTCGTTTCATCGGCCCAGTAGGGGCGATCGGTACGCTCGAAATCGGGAACGAGCGGGTCGCCACTGCTCGTCTCGGTCGGTGCTGGAGCCGGCAAGACGCGCGGCAGCATAACGTAATTGGTCGGCTCTTTGCTCCATTGCACCCTGACTCTGAGGTGATGGGTAGTACGACGATCCGAACCCCAGCGGCCCCCTGGTTGAGTTGCCTGGCCGGGCACCTGGAAATAATACTCCCTGCCGTCGGTGGTGGCTCGCTCGAAGAGCGGTTCTACGGGACCACCTATGCTGCTCTCTTCCCTCAACCACTCGGAATAGCCATCTTTGCGGTACTCATGCTTGCGCTCGGTGACGACCTGGAAGCGAAACTTGGCGACCTGATTCCAGCCCGGTGCCAGCCCCGGCAGGTTGCTCTGGACCACCACTCGGGTATTGGCGACTGGACCTGTGGACTGGGACAGAGTTTCCTGGGCCATCAGGCGATCCACATATTCCATAGAACGGCTGGGGCTGAGCAGGCCGATGGCGGGGCGCTGTTCGGAATCCTGCGCGATGGATTCAGCGGTGGCCAGGCCGATCGGCTCAATGCGAATACGGATATTGGCAAACAGGCTAACAAGACGGTCGAACGATTCGGTCGGAACCTGGCGCCATGGATAGCGTTCGTTATTACCGAAGGGGCCCAGACGCAGCCACTCTTCGATTTCGTTATCGGTCAGCCAAATAGACATTGCAACCGCTGCAAGGGAAAGACCGAGAGCGATCCATCCCACCGGGCCCAGGCCCAGCCACAGCGGGCTGGTCTTGATCAGTGCCGAGCCGGCCACCACTGCGGTACTGATCGAGGCGATACTTAGCGCGATGCTAGCCCCGACATTGCCATGCTGAAAGCGTGTCCAGGCATCCCAGGCTAGCAGTACGGTACTAGCTGCACCCGCAATAACTCCTGCGAGATTAACAATGGTAATGGTACTTTTGAGCTGGCTTCCGGCTCTTGCTAACAAGATGGACTGGGAACGCATTAAGGCATCCCCCAATGGCAGATGCCGGCTGAGGACACTGGAACGTAGCTGACTTAGAGTCTCGTGTCGTTTTCCATAAAACTCAATTCCTTTCGATAGAGCAATTGTTAAATCAACGAATCCACTTAATGCACCCGCAAGGTTTCTTGCAGACTCATAATCACTAAATTTTCTTGCTTCTTGTCTTAAGTTAAACAGCTCAAATGCCGCAATCACATACGGTAGGCGTATCATATCAGAGGCGCCTGCCACACCTACCTGCATGCGCGCACGGCGGGACAGTCTGGCCGCTTCGGAGTCGGCCTCGGCCACAAGCACCATCAAATGCGGCTCGTTGGCAGCGGCTGAAAGCGCTGCCATCCCTCTTGCCTGGCTGGGCGTCAACGTCCTGCCCGTTGCCTGGCGTACGGCGCCTTCGAAGCTCTGGCGCGCCTGGCCTTGTGCCCCCTGGCGGCTGGCGCTGCGCTCGTGCTCCGTCAGGCCGTTGTAGAGCTGGCCGCGAGAATCGCGAACGCCGAGTATGACCATGTCCTCGCGCACGTTGCCGCGCGCGGTACCCGTGATTTTTCCGAACAGCTCCGGAAAGCCGACTCGTGCCAAGCGTGCGGCTGGCAAAGCGATGGCCTGGCGTGCACTCTCTTCGAACAGCAGGTTGGCTTGCTCGGCGAGGCGGCCGAACACGAGGTCCACCACGCCGCCCCAGCGCTTCAGCTCTGCGCTGTAAGTGAAGCCCTCGGCGCTGCCTATCGCTGCCAGGTAGGCAGTCTCGTGGAGTTGGAGATCGTCCTCCTTGTTGGGGAATTCCTGTTCCGCCTGCTGAGCTAACGCCTTGAGGCGTACACGGCCGTCGCCTGGGTTTTCCTCTTCATCCGGCAGCACGAGCGGCACGTTGAGCGGTGTCTCCTCGTTGCTGGGAAATAGCATGGCGTGTAGCGAGTAACTGCTGCCGTCTCGCAACACATCGACTAGGTAGCGCTGCGGCCGGGTGGGCGAAGTGGGCGGTTCGTCATGCAGGGGGTCGGCATGGCCCGGGGCATCACGCAGCGCCTCGAGCAGGTCGGCTGTAAGCGCATAAGCACCGAGATAGTCATGGCCTTCCAAGCTGAACAGGTCGGCCAGTACCGCATTGCCTTCACGACTGAGCAGCGATCCATGGAGCCGACTTTGATAGGCCTCGAGCTGGTTGCGAGCCAGCTCTCTCTGGGCCCTGCGCAGGATGCGCTGCAGTTTACTCGAATCGCTCAGATCGGCCTTGTCGGCAAAGCGGTGCAGTGCATTTGCTTGGCCGCTATGGTCGTGGCGGCGCAGGATGGTCTGGTTGACCAGGGCGGCGCATTCGTAAAACTCATCCTGGGCGGCCAGGGCAGGAATCAGTTGGAGATACTCTAGGCTTGCTCGACAGCCGTGCAAGCTGTGGCGCATCTCGAACAGCGTATCCACCAGTATGAGCCCGGGGATCTCTCGCTCCCGTGCGGCGGCAAGGCAATCCTCCGCCTCACCCAGTCCCTCCCAAAGGATGTTGGCGTCTTCCGCATCGGCTTCGCCCTGGGTCGTGCGCTCTTTCAGCACCTGGCAACGGGCGGACGCCTGTAAATAGAGGGGCGATGCCTGCTCTCCATGGCCGTTACCGGCGCGCATGCCTTCATCGGCGGCGGCGCGGGCCGAATCCCCTGAGTCGAACTGTCTGAGTTCCGCTGCCGCCTGACTGCGCAGTTGGGTCAGATAGTCGCCAGCCAGATCCTGAACTAGGGCGTTCGGAGTGGCGGCATGCTGCTCGGCCAGGCCAATACGCAAGCGCTGGGGTTCTTCCTGGGAGAGCATATACAGCCGTCCCGGTGAGGCGAAGTTGTTGGCGCTTGATAGGTTGATGGAGTGGCAGCGTGTACGCTGGGCATGGGTATCTGCTTGAAGGTAATTGATTCGAGCAGCTGACCACTGCACTTCGGAGTAGGCAATCCGGACACCGCCATCGATGTAGCGTTCGTTGGCCCGGTGGGGCAGCCAGATTTCTTCCAAAGTGATACCGGCAGCGGGTCGGCGATCGTCCTGGTAACGATCGTTGTCGTCGCGATGAGCGGCCAAGTCGATGTCGCGAAACTCCAACTGTCCGGTCTCGGCATTGGCTGAGGCCTGGATCTCCCGCCATAGCTTGTCGCCATGGAATATGTAGAGATAGCCGGGGCGCAGCGGCAGGGCGTGCCGCTCATTTCGTCCTAAACCTTGCCACAACGCCATCGGCAGTACCGGCTGGATGACGTTGTCCTGCATCCTGGGTTTGCGGTTGTTCTTGTTGAGCCATTCCAGTAGCGGCAACCGGATGGGCTCACCGTTCTCGCTGTCGATATGCAACTGGGCATTGACGCGCTGGTAGCCCTGCCAGCGCCATTTGTGCAGCACGCTGGCTGGGGACGGCAGGTCTTCGGTTTCAGGCTCGCCGAACTCTGTTATTGGCTCGCCACGGTATTGGTCGACGATGACCATCTTGTGCCCGGGTGGATGATCCTTGCCCATGACCTGAATGATGAGCTGTTCGCCTTCGCAAGCGGTGTTGCCCAATGTACCGTTGCTCATGCCCGGTCTCTCCCGATGGTCGTATTCTCTTCCCTGATATGGAAATGTCGTTGGAGCGTCGCCAGTCTTGCCTCCGCCGGATGTTTATCCACATCGTCAGGCAACGGTGCCTGGTAGTGTTCGAAACGCAGGAGCACGAAATCGGAAATGTCGTGCTCGGGTATCGACAAGCGCTGGGCTTCGTTGAGAGCCGCTACGAAACGCTGGGCATGCTCTGCGGAGTGCTCATCGAGCCCTGCGTCTCTGCCCAGGCGCTGCCATAGCGGGTACTGGGCCATGAACGCTTCGAGACTCTCTTCCTGGTTGGGCGAAAGGCTGAGCGGATCGCCCGTATCGCTTATTGGCGTCATCGCGGCTGTCGAAGCCGGCCGGCAGGCATACCAGGCGGCGCCATGGTGGGCTCGTTGATGAAAAGTACCGCCGTACCAGAACAGCGCGGAAAGGGGACCCAGCCAGAGCGAGGATGAAGCGTCCGCGAAGAGATGAGCTGCCACCCAAGGATCGTAATAGCGCAGCAGGCCACGCCGGCTGCCATAGAATATGGCATCCAGACGATGACGCAGATGGCTCAGCATGACATCGCGTTCGGCGGAGCTTGCCACGGCGATACCCGCAAGCGGGGCCGCACCCTGGCCTTCGACGTAGGCATTCCATAGTGCTGTGCCGGGCTGCGTAGCCACTACTAATGGGCTGACATCGCGGGCCGAGGCATAGCGGGTCTCATCGAACAGCCAAGCGACATCAGGCGTCGAGTCCAGCGTATAAAGCTGTCTGAGCGTTTCGCTCTGTTGTTCCACCACCAGCCAATAGCGCTCGCCGGTCTGTGTTGCAACTAGCGCTGTGAGGGTAGAGGCCTGCGTGACTTCGCTCATGCACGAGCTCCCGGTTCACAGGGACAAGCTTCACCAAGTGGGCAGGGGCCCCCATTGGACGGCTTCTGGCAGGGCTCTACCAAGGGGGCGTGCGTGACCATGGCCTGCTCCAGGCGGTGTCCGAAAATTGGCCCCAGAGTCACGTCCTCATGCACCTCCGGCACTGCCCGGCCCGGCAGCAGCGGCGCTTCCACGGCCTGTCCACTGCCCGAGCCGGGGCTGCCACCGGCGTTGATCTTGACGTTGGGGCCGGCCAGGGTCACGCCGCCGCCGTCGAGCTTGAGGAAGCTGCCGCCGGCGTTCAGCGTCAGTTCGCTGCCGGCTTCGAGCACCACCTTGTGGCCGGCCTTGATGTGCAGCTCGCGGCCGCATTCACTGAGCCAGGCCTGGCCGGCCTTCACATGCAGGCTGCCCTGCACGATCAGGTGCTGGTTGGCGTCGGTCTGCTCATGGTAGTTGCCGCGCACGGTATGGTGCTCGTCGGCGTGGACCTCGCCAATGCGGTCGTTGTGCACGGTGAGGAAACTGTCGTTGCCGATCTCCTCGGTGCGGTCGTGGTTGGTCAGCAGCTCCAGGTCCTTCTGGGCGTGCAGCCAGATCTGTTCCCGCTCGGCTTCGTCCTCGAAGCGCAGTTCGTTGAAGCCATCGCCCTTGTGGCTCTGGGTGCGGAGCACGGTGCGGGTCTTGTGCTCGGGCAGGGCGTAGGGCGGGGTGTTCACCGCGTGGTAGGTGCGCCCGGTGATCAGCGGCTGATCCGGATCGCCTTCGAGAAATGAGACGATGACCTCGTGCCCGATCCTGGGAATCGCGATGCTGCCGTAGCCGCCACCGGCCCAGCCCTGGCTCACTCTCAGCCAGGCACTGGCTCCGTTTACAGCGGCTTCGCCGCCAGCCCCGGCGGTATCAGGCTCGGCGTAGCGGTCCCAGGGGAACTGCACCTTGACCCGGCCGTGCTCGTCGCAGTGGATCTCCTCGCCCTCGGGGCCGACCACGAAGGCGACCTGGGGGCCGTCGACGCGGGGCTTGGGGTCGGGCTCGGGGCGCCAGGCGGTGTCGGCGGGGGTGAGCAGCAGCTCGTTGTGGTAGCGGGTGCTGTCGTTGCCACCGATGCCCTGGCGGTCACTGGCGGTGACGCCCACGGCGTCCTCCTGCAGCGCCTGGGGCTGCCTGCCGTGATGCACCACCGAGACCACCTGCCAGTCGCGGTTGAGGCGCTCGGCATCGTGGTCGGTGAGTACAAAGCGATGGCCGGGGGCGAGCTCGGGCAGGTCGCTCTCGGCCTCGGCGGTCAGCGCATCGTGGCGCAGGTGTTCCAGGCGGATGCGGGTGAAGGCCTCGCCGGAGGCGTCGGCCTTGTAGCGGCCGGGGTAGTCGTAATGTTCGTACTCTTTATCAACGCCTGCTCGCTGGCCATGCGCCTCCAGCCCTTCCGCCATCTGTTCATGAAGTTGCGCCTGATGTAACTGTGAATAGGCCGGCTGCTTGAAGGAGTAGTCCTTGAGCATGGCCGAGGCGGGGCGGACCCGGGAGACCTGTTTAAGCTTGCGCACATGGCGCAGCGGCGGCGTGCCGCCGGCGCGGCCGTGATAGGTGCGCTCGCCCAGGCTGGCCAGCACCTGGGGGGCGTCGGCGAAGACCAGGCGGTGGACGCCGCCAGGACTGTCTTCGCCTGTTTCGAAGAACTCGTGAAAGTAAAACAGCCCCTCTTCGGCGGCCAGGCGCTGGATAAAGGCCAGGTCGGTCTCGCGGTACTGCACGCAGTATTCGCGCTCGGCGGGTTCGCGGGTGGCGGCGAAGGCCACGTCGGTGATGCCGCGCTCGTCGCACAGGGTGTTGATGATGGTCAGCGGCGAGACGTTCTGGAAGATGCGCGAGTTGTGACGCAGCGACAGACGCCACAGTGCCGGCTGGAGGGTCAGCGAATAGAAGGTGCGGCGGTGTCCTCGGTCGCCGCGGCCGAAGGCGGTGGCGATACCGTGGACCCGGCGCAGGACCTCGCCGTCCTGCCAGATCGTCAAACTCAGCTCACGGTCGAGGAAGGCCTCGGGGGCGAGGTCCGGGTCGCGGCTGGCGAGGTTGACCGCCAGATGGAAGGGCTGGGAGAGCGTCTCGGTCAGCGTGAAGTCGACCACGGCCAGGTCGAGATCGTCGGCCCCGGCGAGGGCAAGTGTGAACTGAAGACCGGTCTGATTGGCCATGGTGAAGGCTCCCCTCCTGGAAGACGAATGCGCGGCAATCCATTGCATCAGCAGATTACGCGAGGCCCCTGGTATGGCAAGGGTGAACCGGTCGCTGAGGGCAATGGTTGACAGGAAGTGTCAGCGATGGCTTACACGCCGTGATGCCAGCGCTCGATAACAAGCGCTGGCATCACGACGCCGGCTGCGTAACGCCCCGCCCAGGCGGGCGGGGCGTTATCGAAGGGCTTAGGGCTTCCTTAGCCTTCGATCGGGGCGCGCCAGTCGTCGGAACCGGAGGTGCCGGCAACGGTGTGTTCCCAATCGATCTTGCGGTAGGCCAGGGAGACGTCCATCAGCTGAGTGAATTCCGCCGTGTTCATGTCCTGGGCGTGCGGCATGCGCAGGTTGATGTCGACGATGGTGGCGTCGGTCAGGCTGGTGGTGAAGAAGTGCTCCTGCTTGCCTTCCACCGAGGTGCGGTACCACTTCAGCTCGACGTTGGGCAGCATTTCGCCGGAAGCCAGGGCGTTGTACATCAGCGGTACGGCCTTGTTCAGGGCCACGGTGAAGATGAACGGCTTGTGCGCGCGCTGGCCGGAAGGCTGGCCGGACTGCGGGTCGGTGGGCACGGTCACGACGTGCTTGAATTCCTGGACCAGCATCTCGTCTTCGTGGCCTTCCACGTAGATGTTGCCCACGGAATCCGGGGTGAAGGCGCCAGCGGTGATGTTGCCCTGGGTCTGGCCTTCGATGCTGATATAACAAGGTGTCGGCATGAGTCTGCTCCTTGACGATGTGAATGAATGTCCGATGGACGGTACTGTAGGGGCAGATAGCGTGCCGATATTCATTAATTCAAAGAAAAACAATTGGTTGAAGATTTCTGCTGTATTGCTTTTAATTTAAGTTAGGCAATAAGTTGCCCAGGCTGGGCAAGATTTCGCCCATCGGGCAAGAAGTTGCTTGATTCCTCCTGGCGGCGAATGGGCGTAAATCGCTGTGGCTGCGTGGCAATGGATTTGTTATGTTATAACATTAATGTTGATGAAGAGAGTGACCATGCAGGCCGACCCAGAGGCACAGCGACTGCTGGCCATGCCAGAAACGTCATACATGAACGACGAGCAGCTGGCCTTCTTCCAAGGTCGCTTACTGGCTGAGCGAGCCGAGGTGGAAACGCATCTGGAAGAAGTGCGCAAGGCCATTGCCGACAACGAGCGCAGTGGCGACGACCTCGACCGTGCCGCGGTAGAGGAGGAGTTGCGGCTGCTGCTACGTCAGGCTGACCGCGAGACTCGGCTGCTGCGCAAGATCGCCAAGGCGCTGCGACGCATCGAGGAGGGCGACTACGGCTATTGCGAGGAGACCGGCCAGCCCATCGGGCTCGGGCGGCTATTGCTGCGCCCTACTGCGGAACTATGCCTGGAGGCCAAGGAGCGTCAGGAGCAACGCGAACACCATTTCAGCAAATTCCGAGGAGAAGCGTGATGCAAGCCCCTTCAGCGACCCTGCCCGTCACGGTTCTTTCCGGCTTCCTTGGGGCCGGCAAGACGACCCTGCTCAATCATATCCTGGCCAATCGCGAGGGCCGCCGGGTAGCGGTGATCGTCAATGACATGAGCGAGGTCAATATCGATGCGGCCCTGGTGCGTGGCACGCCGGAGGGTGAGGGAGACGTTGCGCTCAATCGCTCCGAGGAGCGGCTGGTCGAGATGAGCAACGGTTGTATCTGCTGCACCCTGCGGGAGGATCTGTTGATCGAGGTCGGGCGCTTGGCCGCCGAAGGCCGTTTCGACTATCTGGTGATCGAGTCAACGGGCATTTCCGAGCCGCTGCCGGTGGCCGAGACCTTCACCTTCGAGGACGAGTCAGGGCAGAGCCTTTCCAGCGTTGCGCGGTTGGATACCCTGGTTACCGTGGTCGATGGGGCCAACTTCCTGACACAATACCATGAGGCGAAATCGCTGATCGAAGCCGGCGAAAGCCTGGGCGAGGAGGACGAGCGCAACGTGGCCGACCTGCTGGTCGACCAGATCGAGTTCTGCGACGTGCTTCTGATCAGCAAGACCGACCTGATCGATGAGGCGCAGCTGGACGAGCTGAAGGCGGTGCTGCGGTCGCTCAACCCCGACGCCGAGCTGATTGCCATGGCCAATGGCCAGGTGTCGCTCGACAGAGTGCTCGACACCGGTCGCTTCAGCTTCGAGCGGGCGCAGCTTGCTCCGGGCTGGCTCAAGGAGATGCGCGGAGACCATGTGCCGGAAACCGAGGAGTACGGTATCTCGAGCTTTGCCTACCACGCCCGGCGACCCTTTCATCCACAGAAGTTCTTCGATCTGGTTCATGGCGACTGGTTCGGTGGACGGCTGCTCCGCTCGAAGGGCTTCTTCTGGCTGGCGACCCGGCCGCAGTTTGCCGGCCAGTGGAGCCAGGCGGGGGGCATCGCCCACTACGGCTACGCCGGGATGTTCTGGAAGGCCGTCCCCGAGTCACGCTGGCCGGACGACCCGGAATACCGCGGCTATATCATGGAAAAGTGGCAGGAGCCCTTCGGTGACATGCGCCAGGAGCTGGTCTTCATCGGCCAGTATCTGGACGAAGTGCGCATTCGACAGGCGCTGGACGAGTGCCTGGTCAGCGAGGAAGAGCTGCTGGCTGGCAAGCCGGCCTGGGCATCGCTGCCGGACCCTTTTCCTGCCTGGGAGTGAGATTGGCAGGCGTAGCGGAAGGGCCGGGGGCGGACTTGCGTTGAATCATAAAACGGTATGCCGCCTGGAAACGTCGCTTTTCTGGCTGTAAAGCCGACGATTCCTGTCCATACTGGGGCAAGGCCTGATGAAAAAACGGCCGCAGGGAATAACCAAGGGAACTAGAGGTATCTGCCATGTCCTCCTCCTACCGACACTACCTCGGGGTAGCCGTCTTTGTGCTGCTGGCCAGCTTGTTGCTGCTCACGGCGAAAACGGCCCAGGCCAACCCCCGCTATGCGGCTATCGTGATCGACGTCGAGAGTGGCGACGTCTTGCACTCAGCGAACGCCGATGCGACCCGTTATCCGGCCTCATTGACCAAGATGATGACGCTCTACCTGCTGTTCGAGGCTATCGAGGATGGAAGGCTGACTCTTTATTCGCCCTTGTCGGTCTCCAGCTATGCAGCCTCCAGGCAGGCTTCGAAGCTCTATGTCAGGGCCGGTTCGACCCTTCCCGTGGAGACCGCCATCCAGGCGCTGATAATCCGCTCTGCCAATGACGTGGCAGTAGTGGTGGCCGAGGCGCTTGGCGGCAGCGAGGCAAGCTTCGGTCGCATGATGACCGACAAGGCGCGGCAGTTGGGCATGCCACGGACCACTTTCCGCAACCCAAACGGCCTGCCTGACGCCGGTCAGACGACGACTGCCCGCGACATGGCCACCTTGTCGATTCGGCTGATGCAGGACTTTCCCCAGTATTATCATTATTTCTCCCAGACCCGATTCACCTGGAATGGGCAGACCATCACCGGTCACAACCGCCTGCTCGGCAGCTATCCCGGTGCCGACGGGTTGAAGACGGGCTTCATTCGGGCCTCCGGCTTCAACGTGGCGACATCGGCGATACGCGATAATCGTCGGGTGGTGTCGGTCGTGATGGGAGGGTTCACCGCTGCCTCTCGCGATGCTCATATGGCTGACCTGCTCGACCGCGGCTATGCGCGTCTCAGCATGCTGCAGCGGGGCGACTGGATCGCCCAGGCCGATGTCCTGGGCGATAGCATGGACCTGTCGACTGCCCGGCCAGCCTCTTCCGCTCCGGCAGCGCAGTTGGCCACGGCTCAGCAAAGCGCATCATTCAACGACACCCTGCAGACGATCGAGGCAGGACCAGGTTCGACCTTTCAGTCCGAGATGGGCATCGAGATGGGCTCAGCCGACGATCCGATCCGTGACCTGATCGCCCGGGCCGATTCGCCGCGAACGAGTGGTGCCTGGGCGGTACAGGTCGGTGCGTTCAACAACGCCGACCAGGCTCGCAGCCTGGCGTCACGGGCAGCCGATCAGTTGGCCAGCCAGCTGCGCGACGTGCGCGTCTCTGTGGCCGAGTCCCAGGACGATAGACGCGTCTTCCGCGCCCGACTGGTCGACCTGCAGGAGAACGACGCACACAGCGCCTGCCGTAGCCTGCGTGCCACCGGCATGGATTGCATGGTAGTCGCCCACTACTGAGCCGTAACCACTGGCCGATCGTACCGACGCCCCGCTCTTGCGGGGCGTCGGTCGTTTGAGCCTGGCGTAGTTATGGAACGACGCTTCAGGCCATGGCGGGGTCCCGCTCCTGCTTTGTCACGCTCGCGGGGCCCCCCAGTGAGATCCGCTTGTCGCAGATCCGTTCGATCAGCGCCGGGTCGTGGCTCACCAGCATCACACCACAGCGCCGCTCGCGGGCCAGCTCCACCAGCAGTTCGAGCGTCTGTCGCTGGGTGATGGGGTCGAGGCGCGAAGTGGGCTCGTCGGCGAACAGGAAGCACGGCTCGAGCAGCAGTACGCGCAGGATGGCGAAGCGCTGCAGCTCGCCACCCGAGATCTCGCCGGGGCGCCGCCCCAGCAGATTCTCGTCGAGCCCCAGGCGCGCCATCAGCGGTGCGATGGCAGCACGATCCAGGCGGTGGCGGTGTACCAGGTCGTCGAGCAGGCGAGCCAGCCGCCAGTGCGCGGAGAAAGCCGCCGGCGGGTCCTGATAGAGCTTCTGGAAGCCGAGTGGGTGCCCCGTTGCCCGGTGAATCTCACCACTGTCGGCATGCATCACGCCCAGCAGCATGTCCCCCAGGGTGCTCTTGCCGCAGCCGGCAGGACCGACCACGCCGACGATCTCGCCGGGGCTGACCTCGAGAGAAAGATTGCGGAACAGCTCGCGTCCGCCGCGGCTCTTGGCCAGGCCACTGGCGCTCACGACAGGCGCCTGGCGCTCGCCCAGCGGCTGCGGGCGCGGCCAGCGGCTGGGCTCGGCATCCAGCAGCCGTTGGCCGTACTCGCTCTGTGGGTGAGCGAGCACTTGTTGGGCCGGGCCGCGCTCGACAACCTGGCCCTGACGCAGGATGACCACTTCGCCGCCCAGCCGGCGGGCCACGTCGATGTCGTGGGTGATGGTGAGCAGTGCGCCGCCGGCCTCGGGCGTTCGCGCCAGCAATTCGACCACCGCATTGCGCCGCGGCGCGTCGAGGCCCTTGGTGGGTTCGTCGGCGATCACGATGGGCGCGCCGCCGGCACTGGCGGCGGCAAAGGCCACGCGCTGCGCCATGCCGCCGCTGAGTTCGCCGGGTAGCTTGCCGCCCGCTTCGGCCAGGCCCAGCTCGGCCAGGTCGGCCCAGGCGGCCTGGAGGGCGGCGCGACGGTCGCGTCCGGCCACGTGGCGGTGGCTCTCGGCGACCTGGGAAACGGAGCGCATCGTCGGGTCAAGGGCATGCCAGGGTTCCTGGGGCAGCAGCGCCAGGCGGTGGCCCCACAGCGCGCGGCGCGACGTGGCATCGGCGGCATCGAAGTCCTCGCCATCGATGACAAGCTGGCCACGGGCGGCAAGCCCTCTCGGCAGGGTGCCCATGATGGCCTGGGCGATCAGGCTCTTGCCCGAGCCGGTTTCACCGAGCAGGGTCAGTCGGCCGCCGGCTTCGAGCGAGCAGGAGAACGGCGCAATCGTGACGCCCTCGCCCCGGATCGTCACACCCTCGGCTTGAAGTAAGTATGGACTCATCTCGGATCCCTTCCGGCCAGCAGGTTCAGGCTCAATACCAGCACGAACAGCACGACGATCGGTTGGGCCATGGCCCAGGGCGCCTCGTGGTAGTAGGGCAGCAGTTCGATCATCATCAGCCCCAGCTCGGCGGTGGGCGGTCGTAGCCCGACGCTGACGAAGCCCAGCGCGGCCATGGCAAGAATGGCGCTGGCGGCGCCGAAGGCGGCCAGCGTGAGTACCTGCGGGGCGAGCTCCGGCCATAAATGGCGACGGAACAGGTAGAACGGGCCAAAGCCGAGCAGGCGGCTCGCCTCGAGCTGCGGCGAGGCCACCAGCACCCGGGTGCGGGCGCGTACCACGCGGAAGTACTCGATCCATAGTACCAGCGAGATACCCACATAGAGTGCCCAGAAGTTACCCGGGGCGATGGCCACCAGCAGCAGCACCAGCAGCAGGCCGGGCAGGGCCAGGCAGGCATCGGCCAGGCTGCCCAGCACGCGGTCGAGCCAGCCGCCGTGCCAGCCGGCGATGACGCCGAAAAACACGCCCGGTACGGCGGCACTGGCCACGCTGAGCAGGGCCATGCCGAACGAGAGCTGCACGGCGGATGCCAGCCGCGCCAGCAGGCTACGGCCCAGGTGGTCTGTGCCGAGGGGCTCGGCAAGCGACGGCAGCTGAAGGATGCGGGTCAGTTGCTGTCGCGCGGGGTCGGCCTCATTGAGCCAGGGAACCAGCCAGGCGAAGGCGAGCAGTAGCGCGAGCAGCAGGGCGCCGAGCCGCTGGCGGCCGTTGAGCGTCGGCAGTGTCCAGCGACGAGCGGGAGTCGAGGCAAGAGCTTTCATGCGCTACGCCTCCTGGGGTCGAGCCAGTGGCAGAGCAGGTCTACCACGGTATTGAGCGCGACGAACATCAGCCCCATGACCAGGGCGGTGCCCTGGATCATCGGCACGTCGCGGGCGACGATGGCGTGCACCAGGGCGTGGCCGATGCCGGGCCAGGCGAACAGCGTCTCGACCACCACCACGCCTTCGATCAGGTAGACGAACTGCACGCCGAGGTAGGCGACCACCGGTACCGCGGCGTTGCGCAGGCCGTGGCGCAGGAAACTGAGGCGCTCGTTCAGTCCCTTGGTGCGCGAGAAGGCGTAGTAGGCCGACTGCGACACGTCGGCCATGGCGTTACGCGCCACCCGGCTGGAGATGGCGGCCAGTGCCAGCGCCAGGGTCAGCGCTGGAAGTACGCCATGCGCGGTGCGGCCATGGCCGGCGGCGGGCAGCCAACCCAGCGACACCGAGAAGATCAGGATCAGCAGCAGGCCCACGGCGAAGGGGGGCAGGGCGCGCAGCACGCTGGCCGCCACTTCGCTCACGCGATCCAGCCAGCCATTGGGCTTGAGCCCGGCGATCAGCCCCAGCGGTGGGCCCAGCAGCAGCGAGAGCAGCACGGCCATGGCCGCCAGGCCCAGGGAGTGGCCGAGCTGATGCCACAGCTCGGTTATCACCGGCTCGCCGCTGACCAGCGAACGGCCCAGGTCGAACTGCACCAGATCCCACAGCCAGCCGAAGTAGGCGGTCAGCGCGGGCTGGTCCAGCGCCAGCTCGGCGCGCACCGACTCGGCGGCACTGGTATTGACCATGTCGTGACCGTAGCGACCGGCGGCGATGCGGTAGGCCATGTCGCCTGGCAGCGAACGGGTCAGCACGAAGGTCAGGGTGCCGACCATCCACGCCACCAGCCCGGCCTGGAACAGACGTTGCAGCAGCAGGCCGCCCAGGCCGACAGTCCAGCGCGGGGTCGTCCGTGATGCCAGCGCTACACTCATTCGCTCCACCTCAGCTCGTCGATACGATAGCTGCGCTCCAGCGGATCGATGGAGAAGCCTTCCAGCTCGACGTTGACTGCTGCGGTCTGCTGGTACCAGGCCACGGGCACGACCGGCATGGCTTCGTTCAAGCGCCGCGCCACCTGCCCTGCCAGCTCGGTGCGGGCATCGGGATTGGCTTCCTGGCGCAGGGTGTCGAGCCAGGAAGCCAGGTCGTCGTCGCGCCAGCCCATGGCGCCCCAGTCACCGCCCATGCCCTCGGGGTCGGTGCCGAAGTCGTCGAGCAGGGTGCCGAGCGGGTCGGGCACCAGGCCGTAGTTGCGCGCCATCAGGCCCAGTTCCAGGCTACCGTCGTGGTGGCCGGAGGGGATCCCGCTGGCGTTGCCTACGTCGACCTCGAGTGCGACGCCGATCTCGCGCCACTGATCCTGCAGGGCGGTGGCCACCAGCGGCAGCTCGGGGCGGTCGGAGAAGGTACGCAGGGTCAACTCGAAAGGCTTACCGTCGCGCTCGAGCATGCCGCTGCCATTGGCCTCCCAACCCAGCTCGGCGAGCAGCTCACGGGCGCGCTCCACGTCTTGCGCCTCGCTGGCGTCCAGGCCGAGATGCCAGGGGCCGAGGCTCGCCGGAAACAGTTCGGCCGCAGCGGCTTCGGGGTCACGCAGCAGGCCGGCGGCGATACCTTCACGGTCGATGGCCAGGCTCAGCGCCTGCCGAGCGCGTGTATCTTCAAGGAAGGGGTGTTCGGCATTGACCTTGAACACGATGGTGCGCGGCAGCGGTTCGGCATGCAGCGCGAGACGATCATGGCGTGCCAGCCGTGCACGGCTCGCCGGGTCGAGGGTGAACACCACGTCGGCATCGCCGCTCTCGGCCATCAGCGCGCGGGTCTCGCCGCGACCCATCGCCAGGTAGCTGGCCCTTTCGATGGCAGGTGCCTCGCCCCAATAGTCGTCGAAGTGCTCAACGTCGAGCCGCTGTGGGGGGGCCACGGTTTCCACTCGATAGGGGCCGGTGCCGATGGCCTGGGTGACCCGCCCTTCGTCATCAAAGGCGTTTGGGGCGAGGATCAGGGTGGTGGAATGGGCAAGCAGGGCCGGCAGCGGCGCGAAGGGGCTCTCTAGCTCGATCACCACCTCGTTGCCCTCGGCCTCGATGGCCGTGATGGGCGCCGAGTCGAGAATGCCCGGCTTGGCCAGGGCGTGCTGAAGGCTCGTGGCTGCCGCTTCCGCCGTCAGCGGGCTGCCGTCGTGGAAGCTGATACCTTCACGCAGGGCGAAGCGCCAGGTCAGGCCATCGTCGCTGGCCTGCCAGGAGGCGGCCAGGCCCGGCGCCGGCTGACCGTCGGCGTCGGTGTCGACCAGCGTCTCGGCAACGCGCATGCGCGCATACACATAACCTGAGGTCGACGGATCGGCGCCGGTGATCTCCCAGGGGGCTACCACGGAGAGCGTTCGGTCGGCGGCTGCGGACAGGGGCAGCAGGGCAAGGCCCAGGAGCAGGGAACCAGAGACCAGGGAGCCAGAGAGCAGAGAGCGGGTGGGCTGGGAACGGTGGGACTGGAAACGACGGAGCAGTGGCATCGCAGGATCTTCCTTGCGTGGTTTGATGTGACAGACGATAGGCGGCGCAGGCGTGTCAGCCCGGGTCCAGCGCCAGCAACAGGCGGCGCTCGCCCATGGCGGGCTGAGGGCTGCGGTGCACCAGGCCGCGCTCTTCGTTGCCGACCCAGCCGCAGCCTTTCAGCAGGGCCAGGTCGCCTACGCCAATCTGTCGAATGGCGCCAGGGTCGGCAACGACATCGGGTTTGTCCGGACGCGGGGCGCCGAGCCCCGCCCGGTTGACTGCATATTCGGGTAGCCACTCGCTGGCCGGGCCGGCATAGGTACTCACCAGACGCACCGGCAGGTTATCGACGTGGAAACGCGGACACATGGCGCCGTCGAGGGTGCGCAGGCGAATGCCGATGGTGTCGGTCGAGAACAGGTAGGCCATGGCCTCGGCGATGGTGCCGATATCCTTCACCAGCGCTTCACCGGCCTCTGGGGCGGGCAATCGACGCGTCAGGTCCTCCTGCATGGCCTGGCCCGGTGCGCCGCGCCAGTGCCATTCGAGGCCGCGCTGGTGGCCGAGCTGAGCCCGCACGGCCAGGGTCAGGGCCGAGTCGAGCCGGCGCTCCATCACCGCCAGGGTAATGTCATCGTCGAAGATGCGGGGCAGTACCTCGATGTCCTGGCCGAAGGCCCAGTGCGTGGAGGTGTCAGCGGTGGTACGGGGCAGCATCTCGCCTCCTTTTGTAACAATATAACATATCATTTGTGCTGCGAATGACCCCTTGATGTGGAACCTTAGGGAGGTGATCGAAGCCATGGGTTTGTAGCAATGTTTTGAACGATGGGGTTGAGGTAACGAGGTTGAAGCAACGACTACGGTAGCTGGCTGAACGTTGAGAATGATTCGTTATAACATAACGTATTGGGCATGACTATTCTCTCCGCGACTCTCTCCGCGACAGGTTTTTCCCCACGACACTGTTCCAGTCACACCTCGACCTCTGCATGGTCGAATGCGCCATTTTGGGGCGCCGCACTTGCCGTGGTCTGCGCCAGCCATTAGGTTGTTAATCAACAAGCCCCGCCGACCCTTACGGTCGGCGGGGTGGTTTTTTGGGTCGCCGGGATTCGGCATAGGGGGAGGTCGCCATGACGCCGTCGTTGAAGGGCATCCTGTGCATGTGTATGGGTGTGCTGTGCCTGGCCATTGGCGATGCCATCGCCAAGTGGCTGGGCGAGGTGCACTCGCCGCTGCAGATCATCTTCTTCCGCACCCTGGTCTCGCTGCCGCTTATCGCCGTGCTGGCCCACTTCGGCGGTGGGCTCACCAAGCTTCGCACTCGTCGCCCCGGGGTGCACCTGGTGCGCGGCCTGATCTACACCGGCACCATGTTCTTCTTCGTGCTCGGCCTGACGCTGCTGCCCCTTGCCGAGGCGACTGCCATCGCCTTCGTCGCTCCGCTGTTCGTCACGCTGCTCTCGGTACCGCTGCTGGGCGAGAAGATCGACCCGCCGGTGATGGCAGCGTCGCTGCTGGGCTTCGTGGGGGTGCTGGTGGTGGTGCGCCCCGGCGGTGACGCCTTTCATCCGGGGGCGCTGGCGCTGCTGGCGGCGGCCGTCTTCTATGCGCTGATGATGATCACCGCGCGGCGTTATGGTGCCCGCGAGCACCTCTGGGCGATGGTGTTCTACATGACACTGGTGCCGATGGTGCTGACTGCCCTGGCGCTACCCTGGGTGTGGCAGACGCCGCACCCCTGGCATTGGCTGGGTTTTCTCGGGGCGGGGATCATCGGCGTGGGGGCCACGGCCTTCATCACCCTGGCATTTCGTTTTGCCCCGGCGGCCATTGCCGCGCCCTTCGACTACACGGCCATGCTTTGGGCGGTGCTGCTGGGCTGGTGGTTCTGGGGTGAAATGCCGGATGTCTGGGTGTTCGTCGGCAGTACGCTGATTATCGGCAGTGGCCTGGCGATCGCCTATCACGATCGCCGCACGACCCTGAAGCGGCGGCCTACTTCTTAAACACGATTCAATCGCCAGCGCCGCCAGTGGCGTGCCACCAGTCCATGCTTGGGGGCCGCCAGCAGTGCGATAAGGAACAGGCTCGAGGCCACCAGCACGATGGCGCCGCCCGAGGCGACATCCAGCGATACCGAGAGCACCAGCCCCACCACGGCGGAAATCACGCCGACGCTGACCGAGATCGCCAGCATGGTGGGGAAGCGGTCGGTGAGCAGGTGGGCCGTGGCGCCGGGGGTGATCAGCATCGCCACCACCAGGATGATGCCCACGGTTTCCAGGCTGGCGACGATCGTCAGCGTCAGCAGCAAGATCAGGCCGTAGTGAATGAGGCTGGTATTGAAGCCCAGAGCCTGGGCCTGCTGCGGATCGAAGGTATAGAGAAGCAACGGCCGATAGGCGAGCCAGATGGCCAGCACGGCCACCAGGCTGGCCACCAGTGTCAGTATTAGCGCCGTGGTCTGCACGCCCAGCACGTTGCCGAAGAGGATATGCATCAGGTGGGTGCTGGTGGCAATCTTGCTGATGATCACGATGCCCAGCGCGAAAGCGGCGGTGAACATCAAGCCCATGGCGGCATCCGCCTTGATGCGCGTATGGCGTTCGAGGGCGCCGATGCCCAGCGAAGTCAGCGCGCCGGTGATGAAGGCGCCGATGAAGAACGGCCAGCCCAACAGGTAGGCGATGGCCACCCCTGGCAGTACCGCATGGGAGATGGCGTCGCCCAGCAGCGACCAGCGCTTTAGAACCACGTAGCATGAGAGTAGTCCGCAGATGGCCCCCACCAGTACCGAGGTGAGCAAGGCGCGCTGCATGAAGCGGTACTCGAAGGGAGCCGCCAGAGGTTCGGGGAGCAGACTGACCGCCATCATCAGCAGGGCAATCAAGGCGTCGATGACGCCGGTGGCCAGGGCTTCAAGCGGCAACACGCACGCCTCCGTGCCTGGCGTCGGGCGTACCGACCGCCAGGCGAGCCAGCATGGTGTCGCTGAGCATTTCGCCAGGCGATCCCATGCCGATGAGGGTGCGGTTGATCAGCAGGACGTTGTCGGCATGGCGCCGCGCGCTGGGCATGTCATGGGTCACCATGATGACGGTGTGCCCGTTGCTGCGCTCACGCTCGAGTGTCGCGAGAATCAGGGCTTCGCTGGGTGGGTCGACTCCGGCCAAGGGTTCGTCGAGCAGCAGGATCTTGGCTTTCTGAGCCAGGGCGCGAGCCAGCATCACGCGCTTCTTCTGTCCGCCGGAGAGCTCACCGATGGGACGCGTTGCATGATCCGCCATGTCGACGGCCTCGAGGGCGGCCTCTGCGGCCTGCCGGTGGCTGGGGTTGGCCCAATGCCGGGGCAGCAGACGCTGCCATAGTGGATCTTCGCGCATCAGGCCGTAGCGGCCGGTCAGCACCGTCTCGCGAACCGAAATGGGAAAATCCCACTCCATGTTCTCATGCTGGGCCATGTAGGCGATGTTGCCGGCCCTGCGCTGTGCAGCGGGGCTGTCGCCGAGGATCCGCAGTTCGCCGCGCAGCGGCGAGAGACTGCCGATGACAAGATTCAGCAGGCTCGATTTCCCGGCGCCGTTGGGGCCGATGATGGCCGTCCACTGCCCTTGAGGCAGCGTCAAGGTGATGTCCTCCAGCACGGGATGCTGGTGGTAGGCCGCATAGAGCCGCGTTGCCTGAAGTGCCGGAATTGAATCAGTCATGCCCATCACCCAGGGTATCGCCCAGCAGCCGGCCGTTGTGGCGCAGCATGCCGGCGTAGTCCGGTGCGTCGCCGTCCGGCTCACTGAGGGAGTCGACGTAGAGGGGGCCGGCGATCTTCACCTGGGTTTCGTCGGCCACGCTGCGGACATGGCGGTCGGAGATGGTGCTCTCCCAGAAGAGTGCGGCCGGCTGCTTTTCCTCGATCATGTCGACAATGCGCATGATCTGGCGCGGCGAGCCCTCTTCCTCGGCATTGTTGCCCCAGATGCCGTCGTGCTCGAAACCGAAGGCGTCGGCGAAGTAGAGGAAGGCCGCTTCACTGGAAATGAGCAGGCGCTTCTCCTCGGGAATGGCTGCGAGGGCTTCCGTCAGTTCATCGAACAGCGCATGTAGCGAGTCAACCAGCGCCTCGGCGCGTGCCTGGAAAGCCTCGGCAGCGGCTGGCCGCGCCTCGGCGAGCGTGTCGGCGATCACCTGAGCGTATGCGGCGGCGGCGCGCGGGTCCATCCACAGGTGCGGATCGGCCTCGCCGGCGAAGTCACCGGTGGCGATCGGCTGGGTGGGATAGCCGCTCAGCTCTGCCAGAGCGACCACCGGGACGCCCTCGCTTACCGTTGCGTTGACCTGGCCAATCCACTGCTCGAGGCCGTAACCGTTGTAGAACACCACGTCGGCTTGCTCGAGCGTGATGAAGTTGCTCGGAACCAGCTCCCACTCATGCACCTCCGCGCCCACCGGGGTCAGCACGTCGACCTGGGCGTCCTCGCCCGCGACCTCGCGAACCAGGTCGCCCAGCACCGAGAAGGTGGCGGCCACCCTGAGCGGGGTCTCGGCGGCCTGTGTCGTCGTGATCGACAGCGCTGTGGTCGACAGCGCTAACGTAAGGGCGCTGAGTAGCGTGAAGCCTCTGGGGGCTGGCATCGGGCACTCTCCTCTGGTGTCTGACCGTTGATGGTCAGTTGTTACGTTGCAGCGAGTTTGTGAGCGCATAGCTAATATTTTAGCCAAGGTTAACTTATTAGGTAGTAGGAAATCTCTATCGGGCTTCTATTGCTGCCCTATGAGCACATTGGCTATATTGGCGCGATGACCAACTCCCCGAACGATGTGACGCCGTATCGCCTTTGCAAGGCGGATGCCCTGCCGCCCAGCGACCAGCATGCGCAGCAGTACGCAGCCGTGCGCAATGCCCATGAAACCGAGCTGCTCGAGGATTATGTGGAGCTGATCGCCGACCTGCTGAAGCACCAGGGTGAGGCGCGCTCGACGGATATCGCGGCGCGAATGGGAGTCAGCCAGGCCACGGTCTCGAAGACGGTGACCCGGCTGAAGTCTCTGGGGCTGGTTTCCAGCAAGCCCTATCGCTCACTTTTCTTGACCGAGAAGGGAGAGGCGATGGCGGCCATGTCGCACCAGCGTCATGCCATCGTGCTGAAGTTCCTGCGTGCCCTGGGCGTCAGCGATCACACGGCGCGAATCGATGCCGAGGGCATGGAGCACCATGTCAGCCAGGAAACCCTGGATATCATGCAGCGGTTTTCGCGCGAGCAGGAGCGCGGAGGCTCCTGAGCTGAAGCTACTCCGACAGCGGCGTGGCAACGTTGGTGGAGAATGCCGCTGTTGGAGCGCTCGGCTCGGCGCTCCGAGTCCCCATCGCGACTGGCGCCGATAGGCGCCTCGGCGGAGGCTGAAAGGTTGGTTGTTCTCGCGAATACCGGCAACACCGCCGGGAGGCCTGCGGCCTCCAGTCGTGAGCTGAAGCTACTCCGACAGCGGCGTGGCAACGTTGGTGGAGAAAATCGCTAAGGGAGGACGATTTATAACGTCTTGACCATCCGAACTCTTTCAGTGTGGCTCAAGATTGGCCCGATGGCTGATCAAGGTGAGTAATCAGGAATACCTTTATTCAAACGTCAAAGAACGCTCGCGCGGCCACTTCCGGGTCGGGCTGGCCGCAGATTGCCGAAACCACTGCGGCTCCGCGGGCGCCGGTGGCACGCACCCGGGCGGCATGCTCGGCCTGCAGCCCGCCGATGGCCACCGCCGGCAGCGGGCTAGCCGCGACCAGCGCGGCCAGTCTGTCGAAGCCCAGCGGCCGGGCATGGTTCTGTTTCGTCGTGGTGGCGAAGACCGGCCCCAGCCCCAGGTAGTCCAGTGGGCCCGAGTCCAGGCGTGCCATCTGTTCGAGGTTCTGCACCGAGAGCCCGAGGATGGCCTGTTCGCCCATTGCCTGGCGCGCCACGGCCACGTCGCCATCGTCCTGGCCCAAATGGAGCCCATCCGCCTGACTGGCGAGCGCCACATCCAGCCGGTCATTGACGATCAGCGGCACGCCGCTACCGGCGAGGGCCGCCTTCAGGCGCCGCGCCTGATCGATCAGCTCGTCGTCGCTGGCCTGCTTGTCGCGTAGTTGCACCAGTGTCACGCCACCGCGTACCGCCGCCACGACGGTTTCCACCAGGCCGTGCCGTGCGCAAAGCCGGGGGTCGGTTACAAGGTATAAGGTCAGGTCGACGCGCATAGGCTTCACCGGAATGAATGGTCGGGCCTGGATCATACCTGCTCGCAGGCAAGGCGTCAGGGGGCAGGGCTGGCGGCACCCAGGAATCGATCCTGCCAGTAGGCCACGTCGAGCGGAACGCTGACCACCTTTCGGCCGCTGCCGGGGGCGTGGATCATCTGACCGTCGCCGCGGTAGATGCCGACATGGGTGGCCTTGCGGCGATCGCCGAAGAACAACAGGTCCCCCGGCCGCGCCTGGCGCGCCTCGGGAAGCGTGCGGAACTGGTCGTCGGCGGTACGCGGCACCGGGATCCCGGCGGAACGGTAGGCAAGCTCGACGAGCCCGGAGCAGTCGAGCCCTTCCGGAGAGTTGCCGCCGAAGCGATAGGGGGTCCCCAGGGCACCCTCCGCCGTGGCCAGGATCAGGGCTCGTTCGATGGACAAGCCTTCACCCGGGCGCGGGTCCTGGGTTGCCAGGTCGCGGCTGGCGCAGCCGGCAAGCAGCATCAGCGTCAGCAGTAGAGCGACCAGCCGCCCCTGCCCATGACACGGTCGGGAACTGCCTGCTATTGCCATCGGCTCGAACCACCCCACTCGCTGCATCGTCCTGTTACTCTTCGCAAATCCTGTTTCCTACTTTAGCTCGAACCGTACGTGCTTGGCGAGAATCCCTGAACGCGCGGGATGAATGCCGGTCCGAGCGTGCAATACAGTGGTGCCATGTAGCGAGAGGCTGGAAATATCCCGGGCGGCGCATCATCATCTTCTTTACAACCCAGTGATCAGGCAGCGACAAGGGAGAGTGGCCATGAACTTCAAGGGCGAGCAGCACCCCGGCGTAAAGATGCCCACGGGGGACACCCTCGGTTTTCGTCTCAATCACACCATGCTGCGGGTCAAGGACCCGGAACGGTCGCTGGCGTTCTATACCCGTGTCTTCGGCATGAGCGTACTGCGCCGCCTCGACTTCGAGGAGCTGGGCTTCTCGCTCTACTTCCTGGCCAGGCTGGAAGAGGAGGAGCAGGTGCCGGAGGAGAAGGGCGAGCGTACCGTCTGGACCTTCAGCCAGAAGGGCCTGCTGGAACTGACCCATAACTGGGGCACCGAGGATCAGGCCGATTTCGCCTACCATGACGGCAATGCCGAACCCCAGGGCTTCGGGCATATCTGCTTTTCGGTGCCCAACCTCGATGCCGCCGAGGCCTGGTTCGATGCCAACGACGTTGAATTCATCAAGCGCTCGGGGCAGGGCAAGATGAAGGACGTGGTCTTCGTCAAGGACGCGGACGGCTACTGGATCGAGGTGGTCCAGGCAGATCGCCTGGCCGGGCTGGGTGAGACGCCGCTGGATCAATGAGTGTCGGTGAAGAGCGAAGCACCACACTCCCCCGACGGAAGTGCGGTGCTGCTGTTTGATGAGGCAGGATGATGCTTGGTATGGGCGCACTCAGGCGAAGGCATAGACATCCATCGCCAGCACGCCGTGCTCGACGCTGTGTTGCAGGCGCTGTGCCGGGCCGCCGGCGCCCAGCGCCACCAGCAGCGGCTGGAAGTGCTCAGGGGTGGGGTGGTTCTCGCGGGCGTGGGGGGCCTGCTCCCAGGCGAGCAGGGCATTGCGGTCGGCAGTGGTCAGCTTCTCGTGCACCCAGTCGATGAACTCGCCAACCCAGGGTGGCATCGGCGTGCCCTGCACCTGCATCTCGCTCAGGTTATGGGTCAGGCTGCCTGAACCGATCACCAGCACGTTCTCCTCGCGCAGCGCGGCGAGCTTCTCGCCCAGTTCGACCAGCTCGGCGTTGGACCAGGTGGTGGGCAGCGACAGCGACACCACCGGGATGTTCGCCTCGGGGAACATCAGCGAGAGCGGCACCCAGGCGCCGTGATCCAGGCCGCGCTCCACCGGCACGGCATTGAGCTCCCGGGCCAGGCGCCTGGCCAGCTCCGGCTCGCCGGGGGCGGGGTACTGGCACTCGTAGAGTTCCCGCGGAAAGCCGCCGAAGTCGTGGATGGTCTCCGGGTGAGCGCTGGTGCTCACCAGCAGCCGGTCACTCTCCCAGTGGGCCGAGACCACCACCACCGCCTGCGGCCGCAGCGACTGGCCGAACTCGCGCAGGAAGTCGTGGGCCGGCCCCGGTGTCAGGGCGAGCATGGGAGAGCCGTGGGAAATAAACAGGCTGGGTTGCATGGCGAAGCTCCTGTGAACGGGGGCGCCTGCCCGGGACGGGCAGGCGCAGGGTGGCTCGAGGGGCTCAGGCGAAGCGACGGTTGACGACGAGGCTACCGCTGCCCAGGCCGGCCTGCACCAGCAGGGCGATGGCCCAGAACACAGGATACTCCCAGCCGCCACCCGGGTTGGAGAAGACCCAGCCGTTTCCGGCATGCACCCAGGCGGCGCCGAGCAGCACCGGAATCAAGGCCAGGCTTACCCAGCGCGTATAGACGCCGAACAGCAGGGCCAGGCCACCGCCGATTTCGGCAAAGATGGTCAGGTAGGCGATGAAGCCGGGGAGGCCGAGCGATTCGAAATAGCCGACGGTGCCGGGCACGGTGAAGACGAACACCTTGAGCAGGCCATGGGCCAGGGTCATGACGCCCAGCGAGAGGCGCAGCAGGGCGGTGGCATGTGCCTGCAGGGTGTCGGTATGGGTCAACTGAATGGCTTGAGTGGTCATGGTCGTGATCTCCGTCGGGGGACGTTGTAGGGGCCAGTTGTGCTTCGATGGCTGTCACTCTATCCGAGCCCGATGAGGAGATAATCTGCAACTATTGCACATCACTGTTGCGGTTACTGTGACAATCGGTGTCGCCTACAGGCCCAGCTCCCGCTCCCAGATCGGCGGATCCCCCCAGGCCTCGGCCAGGAAGTCGAGCAGCCGCTCGACCTTGGCCGGCAGATGGCGCCTCGCGGGATAGACCCCGTAGATGCCTATCGTCACGCTGGCCTCCTCGATCAGCAGCGGCACCAGGCGCCCGCTCCTGATGCTCTCGGTGACCAGGAAACTCGGCTGGTGGGCGATACCCAGCCCGGCCTCGGCGGCCTGGGTCAGCACATCGCCGTTGTTGCTCTCCAGGGGGCCCTGTACCGCCAGGCGAAGGCCGCCGAACTGCCATTCGCTGCCGCTGGCCGTGCGATAGCGCAGGCAGCGGTGCTCGGCCAGCTCCGCCAGGGTGGCCGGTTTGCCAAAGCGCGCCAGGTACTCGGGTGAAGCGCACAGCAGCAGGCGGCAGCGGGCCAGGGGGCGCGCCACCAGGCTGGAGTCGGGCAGTTCGCCGATGCGAATCGCCAGGTCGTAGCCCTCTTCCAGCAGGTCCACGCGGCGATCGTTGAGGTCGAGGCGGACCTGGAGTGCCGGGTGCGCCAGCATGAAGCGGGTGATCAGCGGTGAGAGAAAACGCGTGCCGAAGGACATCGGGCCGTTGACCCGCAGCCGGCCGCAGACCTCGGTGCTGCCAGCGCCCAGCTCGGCCTCGGCCTCTTCCAGCGACTGCAGGATGCCCTGGGCGCGGGCGAGGTAGCTCTCCCCGGCTTCGGTGAGATGCAGGCGCCGGGTCGTGCGTTGCAGCAGTCGCACGCCCAGGTGGCTCTCGAGCTCCATGACCAGCCGCGAGACCCGTGTGCGCGACAGGTCCAGCGCCTCCGCGGCACGGGTGTAACTGCCGAGTTCGGCGACGCGTACGTAGGCGCTCATGGCGTCCAGCAGGTTCATGGTCTCTCCTCACGTTGCGTCAATAGCCGGTCATCTCCAGGTAGCCGACGCCTCGATTCTCGCCGCTATCGGCATCGCGGGCGACCACTTCGCCTTCCCAGTAGGGCACGCTGGTGTCCATCCAGCGCTCGGCATGGGGGGCCTCGATGGACAGGTCCAGCCCGGCGCGGGGGATTGCCAGGCGCCAGTGGGTCGGCACGTCGCGCCCCGCCACGCGGCGGGTTTCCAGCGGTGTCATGTCGATCTCATCCGGCGCCAGCGCGGTGGGCTCGCCGTCGGGGGCGATCCAGGTGCCGGAGCGGTAGTCACCGCCGTCAGCGCCGCCGCCACGCAGCTGGAAGGCCATCAGCTTGTGGCCGCTCTCCAGATGCAGCGAGAACCAGTCCCAGCCGCGCTGCTCTGCCCCCAGCAGCTGGCTGCTCCACTCCCGGTCGAGCCAGCCGCGCCCGCTTACCGTGCGGCTCTCTCCATCCAGGGCGACCTCCCCTTCGACGCGCCAGAAAGGCTGGCTGTAGTACATCGAGCCAGAGGACATCGAGCCCTGGCCGTCGGCGGATTTCTGGCTGAACCCCTCCAGGCCGTGCAGCACCAACGGCCCTTCGGCGGTAAGGGTCAGCGCATAGCCGAAGCCGCCGTGCTCGTCGTCCTGATGTGCCGTCAGTTCCAGTTCGGCGAAGGTGTCTGCCTCGGTCGCCTCGCCTGTCGTTTCGTCTGATGTTTCTATATGGCTGGCCAACTGCCAGTGGTCGATCCAGGCCCGGAAAGGCTGCGCCCTGGCCCCGGCCTGGCCATCCCGGTCATCGAGTTCGTCGGCGGAGTGGCTTCGAGCGAAGCGCTCCGCCACCCGATGGGTCTCGCCGCGGGAGACCGCCATATGCGCCATCCACAGCTGGTCGGCGGCCCAAGGCGTGGGGGCGGGGCGCTCCTCCGGTGAAGTGATCGCCTGGCGAAATAGCGTCCACTGCAGGCCCAGCGGTTCGCCGCTGTCGTCCTCCAGGTTGGCGGTGAGGTACCACCACTCGATGCGATAGTCCGGGTGGGCGGCGTGGTCCTCGGGAAAACGCAGGGTGATTCCCTCATGGGCCTGGGCGAAGTCGCCGGCCTCCTCACCCAGCCCGGCGAAGCCGGCGGGCTCGCCGGGGGCTGCGTCATCCCGCTCGGTGTCGCAGCCGGCAAGCCACAGCAGCGTCAGCCCTGTCGCGACCAGCCTGGTGGCACTCATGTGTTTGCCTCCTCGGCCAGCAGCGCCCGGGGTGGGGTGCGCCATAGGGTGATGGCGGGCAGGGCAGTCGCCAGCAGGGCGACGGCCACGGCGGTGGCCAGGGTCAGGGCGATCTCGCCGGGGAACAGGAACAGCGGCAGGCGCCAGCCGAAGGCGGCGACATTGATCACCGCCACCAGGCCCAGGGCGAGGACGATACCCAGGGGTATCGCCAGGGCGCCGGTCACCAGGGCGGCGGCGCCGAGCTGGCTCAGCTGTATTCGGACCAGCTGGGACCGCGGGACCCCCAGCGCCCAGAGCGGCGCCAGCTGGCGACGTCGCTCCCGGGCCTGGGCCAGCAGGCTGGCCAGCAGCGCCAGAGCCGCCACCCCTAGGGTCAGCGCACTCAGCGCCCGGGTGATGGTGAAGGTACGCTCGAAGATGCCGGTGGCGATGCGCTTCACCTCGCGCTGGTCCACCAGGCTGTCGCTGCCCAGGCCGAAGCGCCGGGTCAGCGCCTGTCCCAGGGCCGCTTCGTCGGCGCCGGGTGCCAGCACGATGCCGATGGAGCCCGGCGGTGCGCCGAAGCGGCTGGCCAACTGGGCAGTGGCGAACAGCACCTCACCTTGGGTGTTGCCGTAGTCGGGATAGACCGCCACCACGGTGACCTGCTCCCGGCCCTGGGGGGCACCCAGGGTCAGCCGGTCGCCAGGGGCCAGCCCCTCGCCGATTGCGAGCTGCTCGTTGATGAAGGCCTCGCCGTCGCGGAAGGCCTGCCAGGCGGCGTCACGGCCCGCCAGGGTATCCAGCAGCGGCCAGCTCGGCATCAAGGCGTCACCGGGGGTGATACCGTAGAGGTTGGTCGGCAACGCCAGGCCCCGCGTGCTGCCGTTGCGCTCGACCTCGTACAGGGTGGCCTCGGTGCGGCGAGTGGGCAGCCGTTCGGCCACCTCGCGGCGTTCGCCGAGCCAGGTTTCGATCTCTTCGAACTGCTCCGCCGGCGGGCGCAGGTAGAGGTCGGCGACCAGGCGCTGCTCCAGCCAGTCGAGGAAGGTGAGGCGGAAGCCGCCGACCATGCTGCTCACACCCAGGTTGGCGGAGAGCGCGATCAGCAGCGCCATCATGGCCAGCGACAGCCGCGGCAGCTGGAGCTGCAGGTCGGCCAGAGCCCACTGGGCCAGCGGACGGCGGCGCACCAACCGTTCCAGGCCGGCGAGCAGAGCCGCCAGCAGCGGCGGTAGCCACAGGGCGCTGGCCAGCAGCAGTGCTGCCATCAGGCCGAAACCGGCCAGCAGCCCTTCTCCTGGCGGCTGCCCGGCGAGCCAGGCCCACAGGGCCAGGCCGATCGAGGCCACCAGGGCGCCGGCCAGAGTCATGTAGGTGAGCTGGCGCCGGAAGCCCGCCCGCCAGGCCTGGGCCTGGCCGAGCCCCAGCACGCTGAGCCGGGCGGCACGCCACAGCACCCCGGCGCCGGCCAGGAAGAGCCCGCCCAGGGTGACGGCGACCCCGCCAACCCAATAGTGCCAGGGCAGGCTGAGTTCGGCGGTCACGCCGGCACCATAGAGGCTGCCCAGGGTGGCGGCCACGTCCGGCAGCAGTAACCGTGCCAGCCACACGCCGCTGACGATGCCGGCCAGGGCACCGATGATGCCCAGCAGCAACAGCTCCAGGGCCAGCAGCCCCACCAGGCGTCGCCCAGAGACGCCCAGCGCCCGTAGCGTGCGCAGCATGGTCAGGCGCTGCTCCAGCGCCAGGCCCAGCGCCGCCTGAACGATGAACAGCCCCACCACCAGCGCCAGCAGCGCCATGGCGGTGAGGTTGAGGTGGAAGCTTTCGGTGAGCTGCCCCGGCGAGGCCAGCGTGGTCGCCCGGGTCAGCACCAGGCCAGGCGGGGCTTCATCAAGGGCGTTGGAAGCGGTGACCAGCCGTGACAGCGTCTCGCCGCTGTCGAGCAGCATCGACGCCGCGGCGATATCCATCACCAGGGTATCGGGGGGCAGCGAAGGCGCCAGCACAAGCGGTGGCAGCCGCCGTTCGTCGGTCAGGCGTGGTTCGTCGCCTGGCGCCTGGCGATCCGCAATGCCCAGGGCGGGCAGGGTGTCCGGGGCCACGCGGGTCTGCCACGGCGGGGTGAGGAACGCCGCCAGCTCACTGGTGCTGCCGGCGGTGGCGAAGGCATTGTCGCCGGGCAGGGTGAAGGGCTCGATGCCGATTACCGTCAGCCGGGTGCCGTCAGGGGCCTCCAACGTGCCCTCCAGCAGCGGCGACACCGGCAGCCCTGCGCGGCGCAGGCGCAGGTAGTCATCCCGGGTCAAGGGTTGGCCGTCGCGGCGCTCCAGGCGGTCGAGCCCGGTGGTGAACAACGCCTCGGCGCGGGCGTAGCTGTCGCGGGCCGAGGCGTTGATCGCCTGTACGCCGCTCCATAGGGCACTGGCCACCCACAGGCCCAGCAGCAGCATGGCGAGCTGGCCCGGATGGCGCTTGTAGTGGGAAAGCAGGGTGATCAGGGTGGTGAACATCAGCGACGGCTCGCCTCTCGTTCATCGACGGGGTCGAGCCGGCCGTGGGTCAGCCGCAGGCAGCGGTCTAGCGGCGCGGCCACCTGATGGCTGTGGGTCACCAACAGCAGGGCGCTCCCGACTTCGCTCACCAGCGAGAGCAACAGGCCTAGCACCTCGTCGGCACTGGTTTCGTCCAGATTGCCGGTGGGCTCGTCGGCGAGCAGCAGGGCGGGGCGAGGCGCGAGGGCGCGACCGATGGCGAGGCGCTGCTGCTGGCCACCGGAGAGCTGTTCCGGGTAGCGCTTCTCCATGCCGGCAAGGCCGAGCCGTTCGATCAGGTGGGCCGCCCACTCGACATCGTCTCGCCGCGCAAGCCTGGCCTGCAGGCGCAGGTTGTCGCCAACGTTCAGGCTCGGCACCAGGTGAAACTGCTGGAACACCAGGCCAAGCGTGTCGCGGCGCAGCCGGGCCCGGGCGGGCTCGTCCAGTGAAGAGACAGCCTGGCCGGCGACTGTCACTTCGCCGGTATCCGGCAGGTCGAGCCCCGCCGCCAGGTGCAGCAGGGTCGACTTGCCGCTGCCGGATTCGCCCATCAGCGCCAGGCTCTCTCCGGCGTCGAGCCGCAAGTCGATGCCGTCCAGCACCTGAAGCGGTCCCTGGGGTGTCGCGTAGGACTTGTGGACCTGGCGGAATTCGAGCATGGCGGCTCCCGTAGGGGCGGTGGCGATGATGCCATGATCGCAGGACAGTCGACCAAGGCAGCGAATAACTTACCATGACGGCATGACCTGTTGTCGCCGGACCGAACCCAGAGGGAGTGGAGTGTGACCGTCACGGTATCCATGCATTTCGTCAACGAGCTGTTTCACGGCGTTCCCGTCGTGGAACGTGCCCGTGGGAGCTATCTCGAGCGTGCGGGGATATCGCCGTTTCTGCTCGCGGCACCCCATGGGCGTGTCACGGTGGAGCAGTTCGCCACCCTCTACCGCTTGCTGGTGAACGAGTACGATGACGAGACGCCGGGCTTCTTCGCCCGGCCGCTGCGGGGCGGCACGCTCAAGCTGCTCTGCCTCAGCGTGCTGGAGGCGCCGACGCTGAAGGTGGCGTTGCACCGCTACACGCTGTTCTTCCGTATCGTGCTGGATGACTTCGGCTACGAGTACAGCGTCGAGGACGATCTGGCCCGGGTCGCGCTGGTGGAGCATCGGCCGCCGGCGGGCAGCCGTATTCTCGTCCATGAGCTGATGCTCAAGCTGTTCCACGGCATCGCCTCGTGGATGATCGCCCGCAAGATCCCGCCGGTCATGATGGAGTGCGCCTATGCCCAGCCGGCCCATAGCGCCGATTATCTCTACTTCTACCCGGGGAAGGTGAGCTTCGAGCGGTCCCAGACCGCCATCTACTTCGACCAGGCCCTGCTGGACCAACCGATCCGCCAGACCAAGAAGCACCTGGGCGCCTTCCTGCGCCGGGCGCCGGCCGACTGGTTCTATGTCTCCTTCGCCGATCGCCTGGTCTCGCATCGGGTGCGCGAGCATCTCTCGCACCACCTGGCTTCCTCGGGCTCGGTCCACGACGTGGCACGGGCGCTTCACATGTCGGTGCGTACCCTGGCGCGCCGGCTGACGGACGAGGGCACCCACTTCCAGGCGGTGAAGGACGAGTTCCGGCGCGACTTCGCGATCCAGGCGCTGACTCGCAGCGAGCGGCCGCTACTGGCCATTGCCGACGAGCTGGGATTCCGCGACCTGGCCTGCTTCAGTCGCGCCTTCAAGTCGTGGACGGGCAACTCGCCCGCCGCCTATCGGCGGGCGCTGCTGTCGCCGGCGGACAGAGGCGCCTGAGCCGGCCGGAAATACCGAGCTCAGACCTCCTGGCGAATGCGCTTCTTGTCGAGCTTGCCCACGCTGGTCTTGGGAATCTCGTCGACGAAGCGGATGAACGAGGGAATCGCCCAGCGGTTGATCTTGCCCTGGTCGACGAACTGCTGGAGAAACGCCTTAACCTGCTGCGACTCGGGCGGATGGTTGAGGTCGCTGGCCACCACCAGGGCCGCGGGGCGCTCCCCCCACTGCTCGTCGGCGACGCCGATCACCGCCACCTCGGAGATCCCGGGGTACTGTCCGATCAGGTTCTCCAGGTCCAGCGACGATACCCATTCGCCGCCGGTCTTGATCACGTCCTTGATGCGGTCGCGGATCTGCAGGAAGCCGCGCTCGTCCAGGGCCGCCACGTCGCCGGTGTGCAGCCAGCCATCGCGCCACAGTTCCTCGCTGCGGGTCTCCTCCTTGTAGTAGCTCTGGGTCAGCCAGGGCGCCCGCACCCGTACCTCACCGATGCTCTCGCCGTCCTGGGGCAGCGGGTTGCCGTCCTCGTCGACCACTTCGAGACTGACCAGCGGTACCGCGACACCCGCCTTGCAGCGCCAGGGCAGCTGGGCCTCGAAGTCGGCCTGGTCGATGTCCCGGGGCAGGATGTCGGCGGTGAGCAGCGGGCAGGTCTCGGACATGCCGTAGGCGCTACGGGTGTCGATGCCCAGCTCCCACGCCTTGCGGCACAGCGGCTGGGTCAAGGGGCTGCCGCCCACCAGCACCTTCCAGCCACTGAGGTCGACCTTGCCCGAAGCGATGGCATCGGCACCGACCACCATGTTGAGCAGGGTGGGCACGCAGTGGGAGAAGTCGACCTTCTCGCCGACCAGCAACTTGACCAGCATCTCCGGCTCGTAGCGCCCGGGGTAGACCTGGGTGGCGCCCATCAGCGTGGCGGTATAGGGCACACCCCAGGCGTGGACGTGGAACATGGGGGTGATCGGCATGTACACCTTGTCGCGGTTGAGCAGCTCGAAGCCCGGGGTCTGGAAGGTGCTGGCCTCGGCCAGGGTGTGCAGTACCAACTGGCGATGGGTGAAGAATACCCCCTTGGGGTTGCCGGTGGTGCCGGTGGTGTAGAACAGCGTGGCGACGGCGTTTTCATCGAAGGTGGGAAAGTCGTAGTGGCGTGGCTGCTCGGCCAGCAGCGCCTCGTACTCTCCGGCCAGGTTCAGCGAGCTCACCACTGACGAGGGAGCGTCCTGGCACAGCAGGTAGCCACGAATGCGCGGCAGTTTGTCGGCCAGCGGCTCGAGCAGTGCCACGAAGTCCTCGTGCACCAGCACGAAGTCGTCCTCGGCGTGCTCCATGGTGTAGTGGATCTGCTCCGGCGCCAGGCGCACGTTCACGGTATGCAGCACCGCGCCGATCATGGGAATGGCGAAGAACGCCTCCAGGTAGCGATGGCTGTCCCAGTCGAGCACCGCCACCACGTCGCCGGCCTTGACGCCCTGGGCCGACAGCAGGTGGGCGAGCTGATGGACCCTCTCGCGGAAGCGGCGATAGTCGTGGCGGGAGAGGTCGCGGTAGACGATCTGGTTGTCCCCGGCCATGCGCACGCCGGAGTCGAGCAGGTCGCCGATCAGCAGCGGCGGGTTGGTGGCCGAAGGCGTGGCGGGCAGGATCTTGGGTGTGACGCTGTTCATGTGCGGCTCCTTGTCGTTGTTTCCGTCCAGGCTTCGCCTGTCGCTCAGCGATGGCGTAAGAGATGGCTTCAAAGATGGCTTCAGCGTTGGCGCTCGATGAGTAGCGCAATGCCCTGGCCGCCGCCGATGCACAGGGTAATCAGCCCGTAGCGGCCGCCGGTACGCTCCAGCTCGGCCAGTGCCTTGAGTACCAGGATCGCCCCGGTGGCGCCGACCGGATGGCCGAGGCCTACGGCGCCGCCGTTGGGATTGAGGCGTTCGAGGGGGAGGTCGAGCTCCCGGGCCACCGCCAAGGCCTGGGCGGCGAAAGCTTCGTTGGATTCGATCACGTCGATGTCGCCGATGGTGAGCCCGGCCTGGGCCAGGCAGCGCTTCACCGCGGGAATCGGCCCCAGACCCATCAGCGAGGGCTCGACCCCGGCGACCGTACCGGCGATGATCCGCGCCCGGGGCGTCAGACCACGTCGGCTGGCCTCGTCGGCCTGTGCCAGCACCAGGCTGGCGGCGCCGTCGTTGAGGCCCGAGGCGTTGCCGGCGGTGACCAGCCCCTCCTTGTGGAAGGCGGGCTTGAGCTTGCCCAGGTCGGCCAGGGTCACGCCGTCGCGCACGTGCTCGTCGCGGTCGAACTGGCGCTCGGCCTTGCCCTCGCGCACCGTGACCGGCACGATCTGGCCGTCGAAGCGGCCCTCGGCAATGGCGTGGGCGGCCTTGTGGTGGCTCTCCAGGGCGAACTGGTCGACCTCCTCGCGGGTCAGGCCGAAGCGGCTGGCGATGTTCTCGGCGGTGACGCCCATGTGGCCGCTGCCGAAGGGGTCGCTGAGAATGCCCAGGGTCAGGTCGGTGACGCTGGCGTGACCCATGCGCAGGCCGTTGCGGGCCTGTGGCGGCAGCAGGTAGGCGCCGCGGCTCATCGATTCGGCGCCCCCCGCCAGGGCGAGATGGCTGTCGCCCAGGGCGATCTGCTGGGCGGCGGAGAGCAGCGCCTGCACGCCGGAGCCGCACAGGCGATTGACGTTGAATGCCGCGGCACCCTCGGGCACCCCGGCCTCCAGGGCGATATGACGGGCCAGATAGGCATCCTGGGGGCCGGTGGTGATGATGTGCCCGTACACCGAATGGTCGATGGCATCGGCCTCGATGCCGGCACGGCGGATCGCCTCGCGGGCGGTGATGCTGCCCATCTCATGGGGGGCGAGGCCGGCCAGGCTGCCGCCGAAGCTGCCGATGGCGGTGCGGGCGCCGTCGAGAATGACGACTGAGTCGAATAGCATGGTCTGTCTCCTGAATGACGGATTCCGGGCCCGGCGTCAGCCCGGCGTGGTACCCCTGCCGAGCAGCGAGCGCGCGATCACCTCCTTCATGATTTCCGAGGTGCCTGCGTAGATGGTCTGGATTCGCGCATCCACATAGAAACGCGAGATCGGATACTCCCGGGTGTAACCGTAGCCACCGAAGAGCTGCAGGCAGGCATCGATATTGCGGCACTGCATCTCGCTGAGCTCGAGCTTGAGGATGGCGGCGTCGGTGCTGCTCATCTCGCCGCGTCGATACTTGGCCACGCAGTGTTCGAAGTAAGCACGGCCCATGTCGATCTTGGCGCGCACCTCGGCCAGGGTGAAGCGGGTGTTCTGGAAGTCCCCCACGGCCTGGCCGAAGGCGCGGCGCTCCTTGACGTAGTCCAGGGTCAGCGCCAGGGCGCCCTCCATGGCGCCGAGTGCCTGGGCACCAACCCCCAGGCGTTCGCGGGGCAGCTCCTGCATCAGGTAGCGGAAACCGGCGCCCTCGTCGCCGAGCAGGGCGTCGGCGGGCAGCTGCAGTTGATCGAAGAACAGCTCGGCGGTATCGCTGGCGTGCTGGCCGATCTTCTTGATCGGCTTGCCCCGGGAAAACCCCGGGAGCGAGGTGTCGACCAGGAACAGCGACACCCCCTTGGCCCCGGCGCCAGTGTCGGTCTTGGCGCAGACGATCACCATATCCGCCACCTGACCGTTGGTGATGAAGATCTTGGCGCCGTCGAGCCGCCAGCCCTCGTCGGTACGGCGGGCCCGGGTCTTCATCGCCGCCAGGTCGCTGCCCGCATTGGGTTCGGTCATGGCGATGGCGCCGATGGCCTCGCCCCGGGCCATGGCCGGCAGCCACCTCTCCTGCTGTGCCGGGGTACCCACATGCAGCAGGTAGGGCATGACGATATTGGCGTGGATGTTGTAAGCGCTGGCCAGCCCGCCGAACCCCTGGCGCGAGATCTCCTCCAGGGCGAACTGCGTGATGGCGAAGTCGGCGCCGCTGCCGCCGACCTCCTCCGGCAGGTCGATGCCCAGCAGCCCGGCCTCGCCGAGCTTGTGCCACAGCGAGCGCGGCATATCTCCCTGCTCTTCCCACGCTTCGTAGTAGGGGGCGACCTCCTGCTCCAGGCAGCGCCGAATCATGTCGTGGAACAGGGCGGTCATGTCATCGTCGGGTGTGCTCATGGTCAGGGGTGAAGCTCCTTTCTCAGTTGGCGCTTGAGGATCTTGCCCGCGGTGCTCTTGGGCAGGGCGTCGGCGAAGAGGATCCACTTGGGCACCTTGTAGGGCGCCATCAGGCCCCTGGCGTGGGCGATCAGCTCCTCCTCGCTCACGTCAAATCCCTCCTTTAGCACCACCACGGCGGTGATCGCCTCGATCCACTTGGCATCGGGCAGGCCCACCACGGCCACTTCGGAGACGGCAGGGTGCTTGAACAGCCCTTCCTCCACTTCGCGGCTGGCCACCACGATCCCGCCGGTATTGATGACGTCCTTGATGCGGTCGACGATGTAGAGATAGCCCCCCTCGTCGAAGTAGCCTACGTCGCCGGAGTGGAACCAGCCGCCGGCGAAGGCTTCCTCGGTCATCTCCGGCTTGTCCCAGTAACCGGTGAGCAATTGGGGCGAGCGGTGCACGATCTCACCGTGCTCGCCGGGTGGCACGTCGTTCATCTCCAGGTCGACGATGCGCGTCTCCACCGTGAGGATGGGGCGACCCGCCGAGGCCGGCCGTGCCACATGCTCCTCAGGGCGCAGCACGGTGGCCAGCGGGGCGATCTCGCTCTGGCCGTAGCAGTTGTATAGCCCCACGCCGGGAATGCGCTGCTGCAGTTCTTCCACCACCGATACCGGCATGATAGAGGCACCGTAATACGCCTTCTTCAGTCGGCTCAGGTCGTGGCTGTCGAAGTCGGGGTGGCGCAGCAGGCTGATCCACACCGTGGGCGGGGCGAAGAAGGAGACGATGCCTTCACTGGCGATCTGCGTCAGGCAGTCGTCGGGCAGCGGCGCTGAGCGCAGATGCACCGGGGCGCCGAGCAGCAGGGCCGGCATCAGGAACACATGCATCTGCGCCGAGTGATAGAGCGGCAGGGCCGCCAGCATCGGCTCGTCGCCCTTGATGTCGAGTTCCACCATGCAGGCCATGTACTCGGCGAGCAGCGCCTGGTGGGTCATCATCGCCGCCTTGGGTGCCGCGGTGGTGCCCGATGTGTAGAGCAACTGGGCCAGGCTGGCCCCTTCCACGGCCACGTCCGGCTTGCTGTCGTCGCTCTCGGCACTGTCTCTGTCGAGGGCTAGCTGCAGCACGTCGAAGCCTTGTTCCTCATCGGCATGCAGGGTGCCTGAAAGCGTGAGTCCGAGCCCTTCGCTCGCTCTTGTCACGTTGTCGGCCAGGCTCAGGTCGCTGAGCAGCCCGGCTGCGCCGGACTGCTCAAGGATATAGCGCAGCTCGTCGGCGCTCAGGGCGAAGTTGATCGGCACGTGCACCAGGCCGGCGCGGGTGGCCGCCAGCCAGGCGATCACGTAGGCGTCGGAATTCTTGCCGTACACCGCCAGGCGATCGCCGGGAGATAGCCCCGCCGCGAGGAGTCGGTTGGCGACCCGATTTACCGCCCGGTCGAGTTCGGCGTAGTGCCAGCGGCGCTCATCGAAGGCTAGTGCCAGCCTGGCTGGGTGCTTGCGGGCGCTGCGGCTCAGGGCGGCACCGATGGTGTTCTGCTGGATGCGTGATGATGTTGTCGTTGTCATGTTCATCGGTTCCTGTACGTCTCAGGCATCGTTTGTCTTATCGAAACGTCGGCTGGGGCTGGGCGGTTCAGCCGTCGTGACGATGCCTCGGCGCTTCCCCCGGCTTCAGCCGGGGGCCTGGAAGATTCATCGGCGCAGAGCACCCACAGCAAGGAGGCGCTGGCACGCGGCGGTGAACCAGGGCGAGAAACGCTCATGTCACATCTCCGGTCACGGCGCTCAGGCATCGTTGTTAACCAGGTGACACTGACTCTCGGAGAGCGGGCGGAAGGCTTCCTCGGCCGGGATGGTACGCACGATCCGGAACAGGTCGTCCTCGTCCTGCGACGCTTCCGGCGACTTCACCTCCACCAGGTACATGTCGTGGACCATGCGGCCGTCCTCGCGGATATAGCCATCGGTGGCGAAGATATCGTTGATCGGGGTATCGGCCATCTGCTGGCGTACCGCCTGGGCCTCGTCGGTGCCGATGGCGTCCACGGCCTGGAGATAGTGCAGCGTGCTGGAGTAGAGCCCTGCGTGGACCATGGTCGGCATGCTGCCGGTGCGTTCGCGGAAACGTTCGGCCCAGGCGCGAGTCTCGTCGTTCAGGTCGTAGTACCACGCCTTGGTGAACTGTAGCCCCTGGGCGGCCTCGAGTCCGATGCTGCGCACGTCGGTACTGAACAGCACCATGCCGGCAAGTATCTGCCCCGCCTGGGTGATGCCGAACTCACCGGCGGTGGTGATGGCGTTGATGGTGTCGGCACCGGCGTTGTTGAGCGCGATCACATCGGCGCCCGATGCCTGGGCCTGCAGCAGGAACGACGAGAAGTCGCTGGTGGGGAAGGGGTGGCGCGCCTTGCCCACGATGGTGCCGCCGTTCTCGGTGACGACGCGCTCCACGTCGCCCTCCAGGGCGTGGCCGAAGGAGTAATCGGCGCTGAGCAGGTACCAGTTCTCATGGCCCTCCTGGGTGATCGCCTTGGCGGTACCGTTGGACATGGCCCAGGTGTCGTAGACCCAGTGGATATGGTTGGGCGAACAGCTCTCATTGGTCACACCGGAGGAGACAGCACCGTTGACCAGCCCCAGGCGGTTCTCCTCTTCCAGCAGCCGCACGGCGGCCAGTGTGACGGAGGAAGCCACCAGCCCGGTGACCATGTCGACATTACGCTCGTCGATCCATTCGCGAACGATGCTCGAGCCCACGTCGGGGCTGTTGCGGTCGTCGGCGCTGAAGACCTCGATGCTCGCGCCGGCCACGCTGCCGCCCACGTCTTCGATGGCCATCTGGATGGCATCCAGTCCCTGGGGGCCGATGGGGTCGCGATAGGGGCCCGACATGTCGGCCAGGTAGCCGATGCGAATCTCGTTGTCGGTGATCTCGGCAGCACCGGCGTGGCCGGCGAGCATGACGGAGGCGGCGATTACGCCCATGGCGAAGCGTTGGGTAGCGTGCATTCTGTTGCCTTGTGAGTTGTTGTTGTACGAGCCGCCGGTAATCGACGGCGCTGGATTCAAGCTGTGGATAACCTGTGTGTTTCCGTGTGAACTTTTGTGCGTAAGGTGTTGGCCGGCTGTGGACGGTGTCATTTCCACTGGTCGCGACGCTGTTTCATGGTAGGAGGAAACCCGCGTCGTGGTTTTACGCATCGCGCCACACTTTTTGCATTTCGTGCCAATTATCAGATGGCTTGAAAGAGCTAAGACTTTGGTCATAGAGGTGAGAGCCGTGGCCAGCTCGGCTGCATTTAAAGATAATAGATTTAAATCAATAGGATAAAGGATGCGGCGATAGAGTGGTCATTGAGGCGGGGGAGGTTCGGCGTTACAGATCATGCCAGGTGTTTCCTGCCTCAGCAGGGCGGATGGCAGGTGGGAAAAACCGCTGTTCGAAGAGAGGATACGGGCCAGCAAGCCCGTAAAGCAGCGAGGGCGCCATTGGCGCCCTCGCTGTGGGTTACGCTGCCGCTAGCGGCGCGCTTGGTATCGTCCGGTCAATGGCTGTGGCCATGGTCGTCGTCATGGCCGTGATCGTCGTCTTGGTCATGTCCATGATCGTCATGGCTGTCGTCATGCCCATGATCATCATGGCCCTGCTTGGCCAGGGCGTCATGCAGCACCTGGGCGTTGTGACGCATCATGCCGAGGTAGGTGCTCGCGTCGCCTTCCGCCGCCAGGGCGTCGGCATAGAGGGTGCCGGCGATGGGCAGGCCGGCCTCTTCCGACAGCTGGTTGATGATTGCCGGGCTGGTCATGTTCTCGTGGAACAGTGCCTTGACGTTCTGCTCGCGAATCACGTCGATCAGCCGCGCCATGTCGGCGGCACTGGGCTCGGCCTCGGTGGAGAGCCCCACTGGCGAGAGGAAGCGCACGCCGTAGGCGTTGGCGAAGTAGCCGAAGGAGTCGTGGCCGGTGATCACGCTGGTGGAGGCGGGAATATCACCCAGCAGCTGACGAATTTCGTCATCGGTGGCCTGCATGTCGTTGATGTAGCGGTCGGCGTTCTCGCGGTAGGCGGCTTCGTTGTCCGGATCCGCCTCGATCAGCCCCTCGAGGATATTGCCGACATAGACCTGGCCCATGGCGAGGTCCTGCCAGCCATGGGGGTCCTGTTCGCCATGGTCGTGATCGTCATGACCACTGTCATCATGACCGTGGTCATCGTGGTCATCGTGGTCATCGTGGTCATCGTGATCGTGCCCATGATCGTCATGTCCATGGTCATCATGGTCGTCGTGATCGTGCCCATGATCGTCATGCCCATGGTCATCATGATCGTCATGGCCATGTGCCTGGTCATGCTCATGGCCATGATAATCCAGCTTGTCGATACCGTCGGTGGCGGTCACCAGCGGGCCGGCATAGTCGCTGGAGTCGATCAGGCGCTCCATCCAGCCCTCGAAGAGCAGTCCGTTGAATACCACCAGGTCCGCATCGGCCAGGTTCCGGGCGTCACGCGGGCTGGGTGAGAAGACATGGGCATCACTGTCGGGGCCGACCAGGGAGGTCACCTCGACGTGCTCGCCACCGACGTTCTCGACCATATCGGCCAGGATGCTGAAGCTGGTAACGACCTGTACGCGCTCGGCGGCGAAGGCGGCCGGCAGGGCGAGCATGGCCGTGGCGCCAATCATCAGGGCGGAGGGCTTGATAGTACGCATGCGAGAGCTCCTTGGTCTGTTGTCGGTGTTCTATGTAGCGGTCAGTGAGGCTCGGGAGCCCCCAGCGGTGCCGCGCGTCGGCGCAAGCGCGCAGTCAGGCTGTGATGGCGGCCGAACAGGGCGGAGAGTATGTAGCCCACGCCGGCCAGCAGGATGATGGCGGGGCCCGAGGGAATGCTGAGGTGATACGACAGCAGCAGCCCGCCGGTACTGGCAATCATGGCCAGCACGATGGCGATACCGATCAGCCCTTCCAGGCGCTTGCTCCAGAAGCGCGCGGTGGTGGCCGGCAGCATCATCAGGCCCACAGCCATCAAGGTGCCCAGGGTCTGGAAGCCGGCGGTCAGGTTGAGCACCACCAGGCCGAGGAAGATGCCGTGAACCAGGCCGCCATGCATGCCCTGGCCGCGCAGGAACAGCGGGTCGAGGCACTCCACCACCAGGGCGCGGAAGATCAGCGCCAGGGTGATCACGATCACGCTGCTGATCGCTGCGATCAGTATCAGGGCGGTGGTGTTCACCGCGAGGATCGAACCAAACAGCACATGGGTCAGATCGACGCTGCTGCCGCCCAGCGAGACGAGCATCACCCCGGCCGCCAGCGAAATGAGGAAGAAGCTGGCCATGGCGGAGTCTTCCCGGTGGCCGGTCATCTGCGACACGCTACCCGCCAGCATGGCTACCAGCAGCCCCGAGAGCACGCCGCCAAGGCTCATGATCGGAAGCGAGAAGCCGGCGAGCAGGAAGCCCAGCGCGACGCCGGGCAAGATGGCATGGGCCATGGCATCGCCGATCAGGCTCATGCCCCGCAGCATGAGGAACACCCCCATGGGGGGGGCCGCCAGCGACAGGGCCAGGCCGCCCACCGCGGCGCGCCGCATGAAGCCGTAATCGAAGGGAGCGATCAGCCACTCGTAGAGCAGCGCTAGCATGTGCTGACCCCCGGGATACCCAGCGTCAGACGGGCGGTGCCGGCAATGGGGGCCTGGCCCTCGAGAATCGCCTGGGGCGAGGTCCAGTGGGCGTGGCCGTTGGCCAGCACTACTACCTCGTCGGCGAGGCGTGAGAGCTGCTCCATGTCGTGCAGCACCACGATCAGGGTAGCGCCACTGGCGGCCATGTCGCGCAGCACCGTCATCAGCACGTCCACGGTTTCGCTATCGACGTTGGCGAAGGGCTCGTCGAGCAGCAGCAGCTCCGCTTCCTGCATCAGGGTGCGGCCGATCAGGGCGCGCTGGCGCTGGCCGCCGGAGAGTTCGCCCAGCGGGCGGTGCGCCAGGTGCGAAATACCCAGGCGAGCCATGACCTCGCGGCCGCGACGATAGTGGTGGGCGCAGTACCCGGTCAGCGCCCCATGGCTCGGCCAGCTGCCGGTCATGACCAGCTCTTCCACGCTCATGGGGAAGGTGAGGTCCAGTGCCAGTTGCTGCGGCAGCCAGGCGCGGCGCTCCCTGGGCACCGAGCACGCCACGCGGCCGGCGACTGGCTTGAGCATGCCCATGACCCCCTGGATCAGCGTGCTCTTGCCGGTGCCGTTGGCGCCGACCAGTGCGGTGATGGCGCCGTCGCGAAAGCGGCCATCCACGTGCTCGAGCACGGTGCGGTTGGCCTGGGCCAGCTGCAGGTTGTGCAGCTGCAGCCGTGAGTTGGCTTCCTGCTCCATCAGCCCCACCACCCTGCCGCCCAGGAGACGGCGAGCCAGAGCGCGGCCAGCGGTGCGGTGGCCAGCAGCAGGCGGCGCGTGGCGGAAAGCGACATCAGCGAGAAATGGCAAGGCCCTTCCTGGCGGTGTCGATGTGAACGTGAGCGATGTGCCATGGGGTTGGCCTCTCGGCGCGATAAGATAAACTAGGATATAACATAACAAATATGCCGGCCGGCGGGGAGGGGCCTCACCGTTTTTCGTGACTCAAAACCCGGTGCGGCGTGCGCAGGCGAGACAGCATTCCATTGCAGGGCCCGACCAGCACGGAGAGCGCATAGCCCGCGCCCGTCAGCAGAACGATGGTGGGCCCGGTGGGAAGTCCGGCGTGATAGGAAACCAGCAGCCCCGTGATGCTGCAGGTCACTGCCCAGCCGATGGCGATGGCGATCATTCCCTCCAGGCGCCGGCTCCAGTAGCGCGCCGTGGCCGCCGGCAGCAGCATCAGGCCGGCGGCCATCAGCGTACCCAGGGACTGGAAGCCCACCACCAGGCTGAGCACCACCAGGCACATGAACAGCCCATGGATCCAGCCGGCGTGCCTGCCCTGAAGCGTCAGGAACTGCGGGTCCAGGCACTCCATCACCAGCGCCCGGAAGCTGATGGCCAGGCCAACGAGGACCAGGCTGCTGACCAGGCAGACCAGCAGCAGGGTGCGGCCGTCGACGGCGAGTACCGAGCCGAACAGCACATGCCCCAGGTCCAGGGCGCTGCCCGAGAGCGAAATGATCATGACCCCGGCGGCCATGGCCACGAGAAACAGGCTGGCCATGGCGGCGTCCTCCTTCAGGCCGCTGAACAGGGTCACGCTGCTGGCCGTGGCCACGGTGACAAGCCCAGCCGCCACGCCACCCAGCATCATCAGCGGCAGCGAGAAGCCCGCCAGCATGAAGGCCACTGCCACGCCGGGCAGAATCGCATGGGAGAGCGCCTCGCCCATCAGGCTCATGCCGCGAAGCATCAGCAATACGCCGAGGATGGGGGCGGTCAGCGACAGCGCCAGGCAGGCCACCAGCGCTCGGCGCATGAAGGCGTAGTCCAGCGGCGAGGTGACCCACCAGAGTAGTGAATCGATCATCGGGCTCTCTAGTGATGAAAACAGGAATCTATAGATATGTTATAACATAACAATAATCAGTTCGACGATGATGTGCAAGGAACTCCGTCTGAAAGGCCGTTCACTAGCAATCCACGGGCGAGGTCCTCTCGCCCTGGCTCGGCGTAATCAGTAGCGCAGCGCCACCCCGACCTGATTCGGCGTCACCAGCAGGGCGTATTCGCCTTTCAGGTGCATGTCACCCACTGACACCCGGGCCGGCTGGAAGCGGTTGATCGCTACCGTGGCCTGGCGCGGCTGGGTCTGCAGCTGCAGTTCGCTGATCAGCATGCCGGTGGCGAAGTTGATCGCCCCGTCGCGCCCGCGCCCGTCGCCCACACCGATCAGCAGCCCCGAGGCCATGTTCACGGCGAGCGAGCCCAGCCGGGCTTCCAGGCTGCGGCGGCGACGTTCCTCATCGGCCACCGACTGCATCAGCCGCCGGGCCCGGTCGATATCCTGATCGCCATCACGCAGCTCGCGGTAGGCCTGTGGGTGTGGCTGGCGATCCATCAGCGTGCCGCCCAGCGCCAGGGCCGACTTCACCACGCCCACCCGGGCGTCATAGCGGTCGTCGCGATCGCTCGCCTCGCTGGCCTGATAAGCGTTCACAGCCAGTGAGGTGGCATACACCCCCGCCCAGCCGTATTGCCAATAGTTGGCGTGTCGCTCGCCTCTAGCCAGAGCGTCTTCGTAGGCCTGAAATTCCTGGACGGGCTGCTGGGCCAGGACGGGAGCGGCAAGGACGATGCCTAGCAGCAAGGCAAGCAGGCAGGTGAAGCGTCGATTCCGGGGCATGATGGTCTCCATGAGTGGGCGAAACGAGCCTAGCGTTCCAGCCGGCTTGGGCCACCTCTCCCTGGCAACAAGCTGGGCTGGTCGTCATATCATAGTGGGTCCTGTTGGACCATGGCTCGAATCTTGCTGAACAGGTCGACTTCGCCCATCTGGCCGCCCTTGAGAATGACGGGTAGCCGGCTGCCATCCGCGAAGTGTGCGCAGCAGATGGCGACGCCCGGCGACAGCTGTCCCGTATAGTCGATGCTGCGCGGGGCGAGGGCGTGAATGGCCAGGCTTGAGGTGTCGCCGCCCGCCACCAGCACCGTGCCGGCGCCATGCTCGGCCATCAGGCGGGCCAGCAGGTCGGCAGAGCGCTGCGCCATGCCTGCAGGCGACAGGCCGTGGCCCAGGTCTTCGTCGAGCACCGCCAGCACATGACGGCCCGAAGCCAGGAGTTCGCGGAGCTGTCGATAGAGTTCGTCAGGCTGGTGCGCGAGGGAGCTGGCGGGAATGATGACCTTGGCAAACCCGGTGGCGGCTGCCACCTGGGCAGCGGTCATGGGCGAACGGCTGCCGACGAACACCAGCAGGGGGCCGGGCAAGGTATCCGGCAACTGTGGTGGAGAAGCTTCGAGAAAGCAGGTCTCGGCCACGCTGCTGGACCCGACCCAGAGTTGGGGGAACGGAGAGTGTTTCAGCCGATCCTTGAGCAGTTGCAGGTCGCTTTCGTCCAGCACGTCACACAGCACCGGGTTGCCGGGCAGTATGCCGCCGCTGCGCAGTGCCAGGAGATCGAAAAGCGCCAGGTTCGGCAGCCCCAGGGCGGCGAAATGGCGACGCAGGTCGGCTTCACGCATTGGCGTGACGGGGTGATCCCGCATGACGGGGTGGCGGTCGATCCGGTGAACGTTGCCATCGCCCCCCTTGGCGAACAGGTTACCGAACAGGCAGTAGCGGCCGAGGCTTGGCTGGCCCCCCAGGATGACCGTGGTGGCAGGGCCCAAGCCTTTGGTCAGCGCGTTCATGGCAGTGGCGATGTTGCCAACCTCAATGCTGCTATCGAAGGTTGAGCAGACCTTGAGATGGATGACCTCTGGCGCATGGGGTTTCAGGGCTTCGGCGAGATGCCCCATAGTCGCGGCCAAGGCGTCCTGTTCCATGCTGCGGGCTGCCGTCGCGATGCCGAAGGCGTCGAGGTCGCGCACTTCAGCCAGGGTGGGTGGGGCCAGGTAGAGCCGTGTCCTCAGGCCCGCCCGGCTCAGCGTGGCGAGCGTATCGGACGCCCCGGTGAAGTCATCCGCAACGAATACATAGCGCATGCCTAGCGCGCTCCGAAGAAGTCGAGCGCGGCGGCAAGTGCAGGCCGACCGGGAGCTTCCAGCGCTTCGCCGGCCTGAATGGCGTCCCAGGCTTCTCGCAGGCTTCTGACTCCCGCAGCAGCTCCATCGGGATGGGCCAGGATGCCGCCGCCGGCCAGGAACATGAAGTCGGCGCTGCCGGTTTCCATCAGCGTCGTCGGCAAGGTGCCCGCCCACTGCCCGGAAGAGAACACCGGCATCACCCGATCGTCCGAATGCCCGAGCGGCTGCAGCGAGAGCTTCGCCGCGTGGGCCACTTCCTCGGTCAGGTCGGCAAACTTGCCGCCCATGCCGTGGACATGCAGATGGTCGATTCCCGCCAGCCGGTACAGTACCTGGTAGGCGGAGAAATCGATTCCCAGCGCCGGGTGACGAGCGAAGGCACCAAAACCGTTGCGATGCCCGTGAATGGCCAGCGGCGTCGAGGCGCGCAGGCTCTGCATCGCCGAGAGCCCGCACCAGTTGAGGCTGGCCATCACGCAGGTGCCACCCTCCGCTTCGACATGGTCGGCATGGCCGCGCATGGCATCCACTTCGTCGGAGATGTTGAAAGCCACCATCACGTCGCGGCCGCTGCGTTGCCGCCAGCAGCGCACCCGCGCCATCACCGCGCTGATCCGCTCGCGCACGGGGGCATGGGGATGGTTGCCGGCGATCTCGTCATCCTTGATGAAGTCGACCCCCGCCTCGCACAGCCGCTCGACGAGATCGGCGGTCTCCTCGGGGGAAAGGCCGATATTGGGCTTGAGAATGGTGCCGAACAGCGGTCTCTCCTGAACGCCAAGCGCCGCGCGCGTGCCGGCCACGCCCAGGCTGGGCAGCAAATAGCGGTCCCGGTACTCGGGGCGCAGGGTCAGCCCGGTGAGACGTAGCCCGGTCACCTCGCCCAGGTCGAAGAGATTGCCGGCCACCGTTGCTGCCAGGTTGGGCAGGTTGAGGCCAACGTTCTCCTCGGGGTAGTCGATCTCCACCGCTACGCGCTGCCACGGGCCCGAGACGCGCTTGCGCTCCAGGTAGGCGCTGTGCAGGCTGGGCCGGTCGCGTTCGTCGATCACCTCGACGCTGACCACGCGGGCACCGAATCGCGTTCGCAGCGCCTCGGTTTCACCTTCGACGCGCACGAAAGTCCCCGAACTCTGCTCCCCGGCCATCATTTCCGCGACCGCTCGAGGATCAAGCGGGGTTTCCACGAGATAGGCGGCACGAATCATGCGCTGCCCCTGTCGAGCGAAGGGAAGGGACGAACCGGGTTGCTGCCATCCCAATCCTGCGAGGCCTCGCGTATCAGGCGGAACATGTCGCCCTTGGGGCCACGTACTTCGGAAAGTTCGATCACCGTGCCGGGATGATGCTCGCGGTCGAAATAGGCGAAACGACCGTTCTCGCCGACCTCGCCACTCATCTTGACGTTAAACCCCTGGGCTTCCATGGCGGCCAGGTCGGTATCGTACTCTTCGGTCCAGAAGGCCACGTGCTGGAGCCCGGTACGCCCTGCCTGGAGGAAGTCGCGATACATCGAGGGCGCATCGTTACGCGTCTGGATCAGCTCGACCTGGATGAATCCCGAGTTGGCCAGGGCGACCGAGTTGTGAACCTCGTACCGCTGCCCCTCGTAGGTGTAGTTCTCGATCGGCACGCGCGGGTTATAGAAGAAGGGGCCAACGCCCATGACCCGGGACCAATGGTCCATCGCTTCCTCGATATCCGTTACCACGTACCCTAGTTGGCGGATGGCGCCGAGATGTCTGCTCATGGAATCTCACTTCATGACAAGGTTGGGCAACCAGGTGGAAAGGCCGGGAACCAGCGTTACCAGCGCAAGGGCTGCGAAAAGGGAAAGGTAGAAAGGGGCGACGCCGCGGATGACCGACTGCAGCGGCATCTTGGTGATGATCGAGACCATGTAGAGGCTCATTCCCACCGGGGGTGTCAGTAACCCGAGCATCAGGTTGAGCACGAAGACCACACCCAACTGCTCGGGCGGAACGCCTGCCTGCAGTAGCGCCGGGGTGACGATGGGCGCAATGATCAGGATGGCCACGATGGCCTCCAGGAACATGCCGACCACCAGCAGCAGCAGATTGAGGATCAGCAGCAGGACCAGCGGGTTTTCCGACACCTCCAGCAGCCATGCCCCGGCCCGTGCCGGTACCCGGTCCATCGTCAATACCCAGGCGAAGAGCGCCGCCGCCGCTACGACGAACAGCACGTTGGCCGTGGCCAGCACCGTGTCGCGCGTGCAGCCGATAAAGCCCTCCAGGGTGAGCGAGCGATAGATCAGCAACCCGATCAACACGGCATAGGCCACCGTCACCCCGGCCGCTTCGGTGGGGCCGAAGAAGCCGCTGATCATGCCGCCAACGAGCAGCACGGGCGCGAGCAGCGCAGGCAGCGAAATCCACGCCTTGCGCCGAATGGCGGGCAGGGTGGGCCGGATGTCGTCGCGCGGCAGGTCATGACGGCGTGCCATCACCGCGATCTGGATCATCAGTGCCAAGGCCACCACGAGAGCGGGCACTACGCCTGCCAGCAGGGCGCGGATGGTCGACACCTCGGCGGCCGTGGCGAAGATGATCAGCGGAATGGAGGGCGGAAAGATGGGGCCGATGGTGGCCGCCGCGATGGTAACGCCCGAGGCGAAGCGTCGGCTGTAGCCCTGGTGTTCCATCTGGCGGATCTGGATGCCGCCGAGCGCGCCGATATCCGCCAGCGCTGCCCCCGACATGCCGGAAAATATCAGGCTGACCAGCACGTTCACGTGGGCCATGCCGCCGCGGATTCGCCCCACGAGCATGCGCAGCAGGTCGAAGAGATGGGTCGTGACACCTGTCGCCCCCAGCAGCGAGGCGGCGAGTATGAACAGCGGTACCGCCAGCAGCGGCGAACTGTCGAGGGTATTCACGGCCCGCTGGGCGAGTACCGTGACTGGCAGGTCGTGAATCAGGATGACGAGCCCCGCCGAGAGGCCAAGGCTGACGGCCACCGGGGCGCCGATGAGCAGGCCCAGGGCGAACAGCATGAGCAGGGTAACGGTCATTCCTCGACCTCCCTGCCCGACGCCAACAGACCGAGGCGGTAGGCGGCCACCACCGCGAGAAAGATCAGCCCAACCAGCGCGGGCATGTAGAACCACAGGTTCGGCATGCCCATGGCCGGTGTGGCGAAGCGCCCCGCGCGCAGCAGGAAGCGATAGAAGCCGTACAGCGTCAGAACGCAGAACCCCAGCGTTGCCAGTTCGCCCACCACCAGGCAGAGCCTGCGCCCCAGCCGAGGCAGCAGTTCCACCAGTAGCGTGACCGCCACGTGCTGGCCGCGCAGCAGCAGAAACGGGGCGGCAAGATAGACCATGGCGATGCCGGCAAAGCGGGCGGCCTCGTCAACCCTTGGCAGGCCAGTGTCGAACAGGTTGCGTGCCACGACCTGTGTCACGATCAGCACGGCTATGAGGACCAGCAGTACCATCGCCACCCCAAGGCAGGCTTGCGTCAGCCAGGTGACCGCCCGCCCGACAATCGGCTTGTACTCGTTCATGGCTCAGTCAACGGCCGCAATCTGCTCGTACAACTCGCCGTACTGCGCGGTGAACTCCTCGGCAATACGATCACTCACGCGGGTGCGGAACGCCTCGATATCCAGGCCATCCTCGGGGCCGACGATGTGCATGCCCGCTTCACGCAGGGAGGCGAAGTCCTCGGCCTCCGCCTCCAGCATGGCGGCCGTGGCGCGCTCGCGAACCTCGGCGGCGGCTTCGGTGATGGCGTCCCGATGCTCGGGCGACAGCGACTGCCACGTATCGTCGTTCATGACGATGACCTGGGCGGCGCTGATATGGCCGGTCAGCATCATGTGGCTTTGCACTTCATTCAGCTTCGAGGTGACGACCACGTTGACGGGGTTCTCCTGGCCTTCGACCACGCCGGTTGCCAGTGCCGTGGGCACTTCGGCCCAATCCACGGGAACGGGAACCGCGCCCATACCTTCGACGGTGGCCATGTAGATCGGGAAGGGAATGGACCGAATCTTGACGCCTTCGAGATCGTCCGGCGACTTGATCTCCTGATTGGTCGTCAGGTGGCGGGTGCCGAAGTAGAAGGCATAGAGCAAGCGCACCCCGGAAGCGTCCACCAGGCCCTCGTTGAGCTCCTGCATCACGGGCGAATCCACATCCATTACCGCCATCAAGTGGTCGATATCGCGGTACAGGTAGGGCGTATCGAACGCGGCAAAGGGCGGATAGAGCGAGCCGATCGCGCCAGCCGTGTTGTGGGAGATGGCGATCGATCCCGTCGCTACCGCTTCGGCCAGCTCTTGAAGCTTGCCGAGCTGCGAATTGGGGAAGATATCCACCGCGACTTCGCCGTTGGTCTTCTCGGTGATGGCCTCGGCCAGCCACTCGGCCTGCATGCCGGCGATCGAGTTCGGCGTATGCATGTGGCCGTAGCGCAGGGTGACTTCCTGGGCCGTCGCCGTGCCAACGCTCATGGCCAGCGCGCCCGCAACGACCGTCAGGCGGCCGAGCTTGTAGATATTGTTAAGCATGACGTTCTCCGGATGATGTTTTTTTATTTATTTGTAGGTAATGATGTTCGTGCCCTACGATTCTCAAGGCTAGGGCAGGATCCTCCGAAGAGGCAATGAGGACTTTTTGATGGTTTTTGATGGAAAGCGACCATTGATACCGGATATTGCCGCCATGGCAGGGGTATCGACGGCGACGGTGGATCGGGTTCTGAATCGTCGCTCTGGCGTGCGCGAGGCCACGCTGCGGCGGGTGCTCGAAGCGGCCGTTCACATCGGTTACATGGACGAGGAGGAGTTGAGCAAACGGCTCGGCCCGCGCTTTGCCAAGGTGGTCTTTCTACTGCCCAGGGGGACGAACCCCTACCTAACGGGGCTCAGTACACGCGTGCGCGAACTGGCTGCCTTGTCGCCGGGGCCGGTCAAGGTCAGGAGCCACTTCATCGAAAGCTTCAATCCTGATGCGTTGGCACAGGCGTTGAGGCGCTACGGAAGGAGCGCGGACACGGTGGTATTCATGGCCATCGATCATCCACGGGTGAGGCAGGCCATCGACGAACTCGTGATGGCGGGAAAACGCATCATCACCATCATTTCGGACCTGCCAAGCTCGAACCGGCATCTCTATCTCGGTATCGACAACTTCGCTGCGGGGCGCACCGCCGCCCAGATCATGGGGCGGTTCTGTCATGTCACCTCGGGCAAGCTGGCGCTCATTGCGGCGAGCCGGGCCTATCGTGCCCACATGGAACGCGAGATGGGGTTCCTGGCCCTGACGGAGGCGAGCTTCCCTTACCTGGGTGTGATCGGCCCGCACGAGGGGCACGACAACCGCGACGAGAACTACCAGAACACCTGCCGTCTTCTGGAAGAGCATCCCGATATCGTGGGCATCTACAACGTGGGCGGTGCGTCGGATGGGATCGGGCGAGCATTGTGCGAAACCCGGCGTGCCGCCGATATCTGCTTCATAGGTCATGGACTCACGCCCGACACTCGTAGCATGCTGCTTGATGGAACGATGGATGCCGTCATCACCCAGAGTCCCGATCTGATCTACTCGCGAGCCATTGCCGCGGCGACAGGCGAACAGACCGACTTGGCCCCGGTGGCCATGGAAATCTACTTCTCCGAGAACCTGCCCGCGGCGCGTCATGTCATGTGATACGAGGCGACCGCTTCCAGGCACGGCCAGGGACAGCAACCCCATTGCAGCAGGAGACCCCAATGCGACCGCCGCTCGACGATACCGCGCTCGATGTTGCCTTCCGTGAAGCGCGTACCCACTACGGCTTTCGCAATGAGCCCATTGACGAGGCACTCCTGCGCCGTCTCTACGACCTGCTGAAGTGGGGCCCGACCTCCATGAACTGCCAGCCGTCGCGCTATGTGTTCGTAACCAGCGTCGAGGCCAAGTCGCGGCTGCTGCCGGCGCTTTCCGAAGCCAACCGCGACAAGACCTACCAGGCCGGCACCACCGTGATCGTGGCCATCGACACCCGTTTCTACGCGCACCTGCCGACGGAGTTTCCCAATTCGCCCAACGCACGGGAACGCTTCGAGGCCAATCCCGACACGGCCAGCGAAACGGCTTGGCGCAACGGCACCCTGCAGGGTGCCTACCTGATAATCGCCGCCCGCATGCTGGGGCTCGACGTGGGGCCCATGAGCGGCTTCGACAACGCCATGGTCGACGCCGAGTTCTTCCCCGACGGCCGCTACAGGAGCAACTTCCTGGTCAACCTTGGCGTCGGCGACTCCGAGAGCCTGCGACCCCGGGGCCCGAGATTAACGTTCGACGAAGTGGCGGAAGTGGTGTGAGCCCGGTCAGCAGGCCCCTGCCACGCCTCGACTAATCCTGCGGCTCGAATTCCTCGGTATCGACATCCGCCTGCTGCTCCGCACTGTAGCGGTCGCCGGCTACCTGGTCCGGCGTCATCATGGCGTTCAGCCGGGCGACGGTCGCCGAGTCCAGGTCGAGCGTTCCCGCCGCCAGGTTCTCGCGCATGTGGGTGATCGAGCGGGAGCCGGGAATCGGTATCACGTCGTCCCCCTTGGCCCTGAGCCAGGCCAGGGCCAGCTGGCCGGTGGTCACGCCCAGCTCGTCGGCCAGGGCCTCGAGCTTCTCCAGCTGGCGCAGGTTGCGCGGCAGGTTCTCGGCGCTGAAGCGCGGCAAGCCTCGCCGCATGTCGTTCTCCTCCAGGCGTTCAGAATTCCTGACGGCGCCTGCCAGAAAGCCCCTGCCCAGGGGGCTGAACGCCACAAGGGCCGTGCCCGCCTCCCGGCAGGCCGCGCTCAGCGCGATCTCGGGGTTGCGGGTCCACAGGGAATACTCCGACTGCACCGCTGCGATGGGGCGCTCGGCCACCGCGCGGCGCAGCGTGGCCGCGGATATCTCCGAGAGCCCGATGGCGCCGATCTTGCCTTCATCTACCAGCCGCCCCAGCGCACCGACGCTCTCCTCGATGGGCACCTGGCGGTCCAGGCGATGCAGGTAGTAGAGGTCCAGGTGATCGGTACGCAGGCGCTGCAGGCTCGCCTCGCACTGCCGCTTGAGCGTCTCGGGGCGCCCGTCGATCACCCGCTTGCCCAGCTCAGGGTCGATGGCCAATCCGCACTTGCTGGCCAGCATCACCTGGTTGCGCTTGCCCGCAAGGGCCTGGCCCACCACCTTCTCGTTGGCCGTCGCCCCGTAAAGCGTCGCGGTATCGAAGTGGCGATAGCCCATGTCGAAGGCCTCATCCAGGGCACGAATTGCCTCGGGCTCGGGAACGGGGCTGCCGTAGCCATGGGAGAGGTTCATGCAACCCAGGCCGATGGGGGGCGAAGCAACGTCCTTCAGGCGAACAAAGAGAGTCGACATGGGAATCCTTGTGGGTGGCAGGGGCAGTGCCTGCCATCATGCCGAGGGCGGGTGGGGGGTCGCAAGGTTGGGGGGCTGCTAGTTAGCAATGGCCACCATCGGTTGGCCGTGAGGTGCGTCAGCGAGGAGCCGTGCTGTTGGTGTTCATCATCAAGGTTAGGTAACACCGCGGTCGCGAGCTAAAGCTGCCTCCAACAGCGTATTTCTCTTATGTGGTGGCAGGGTTGGTCTGTGGTCGTGAGCTGAAGCTGCCTGCAACAGCCTGTTTTTTCGTATGTAGCGGCATTATTTGGTCTAGTGAGAGCTGAAACGCCTCCAACGGCAATTTTCTTATTGCAGGGTCTGTTAGGTTGCTAAGGGTTATAGTACGAGCCTTGAGCATCACCGCCGCTTTCGGGAGAGCCAGGCATGGCTATGTTGATCGACCTTTCTCCGCGCTATCGGGTGCTGTTGGCCGGGGTGTTCAGCCAGATTCTCTGCATCGGTGTGGCGCGCTTCGCCTATACGCCGTTGCTGCCGGTGATGCAGCAGCAGACCTGGCTGAGCGATGCCCAGGGCGGGTGGCTGGCTGCCCTCAACTACGCGGGTTACATGCTGGGTGCCTTGGTGGCTGCCTCGATCCATAGCATTCGGCTCAAGGACACCCTCTACCGGGTCACCCTGGTGCTGGCGGTGTTGTCTACCGCCGGCATGGCCTTGACCGAGAGCTTCTGGCTATGGGCGGCGATGCGTTTTGTGGCGGGGTTTTCCAGCAGTGGTGCGATGTTGCTGGCTTCCGGCTTGATCCTGCACTGGCTGATCAGCCACCGGCAGCGTGGCGAACTGGGTATCCACTTCGCTGGGCTTGGCATCGGAATTCTGGTGGCGGCCCTGGCGGTGGAGCTGATGTTGCGCTTCGCCCTGGGCTGGCAGGCGCAGTGGTTGGGCTTCACGGCCCTGGCCCTGGTGTTACTGGTACCGGCCTGGCGTTGGTTGCCGCGTCCGGTGAAGCCGGTGGCGGGTGCCGCTGGTGGCACTCAGCGGCAGGCCATGCCGCCCAGCGGCACTTTCATGCGCCTGATGCTGGCTGCTTACTTCTGCGCTGGTTACGGCTACGTGATCAGTGCCACGTTCATTGTCGCCATTGTGGAGCGTGAGCCGTTGCTGGCCGGCGCCGGAAACTGGACCTTTGCTCTGGTGGGGTTGGCGGCCGCGCCGACGGTGATGCTGTGGGACCTGGTCGCCCGGCGCATCGGTTACCTGGGTGCCTTGATCGCCGCCATGGCCCTGCAGGTGATCGGTATCGTCCTGCCGGCGATGACCAGCAGCCTGGCCGTCGTGCTGCTCAGCGCCGTGCTTTACGGCGGCACTTTCCTAGGGTGCGTGAGCCTGGTGCTGACCATGGCCGGCAGGCTCTACCCGCAGAGCCCGGCCCGGCTGATGGGCCGCATGACCCTGGCCTATGGCGCGGCGCAGATTATCGCCCCGGCGTTGACCGGCATGCTCGCCGAGGCCACGGGCCACTATGGCATCGGCTTGTGGTTGGCCGGCGGTTTCGTGGCGCTGGGTGCGGTGTTGCTCGCCTGGCTGCGCCAGGTGGATCAGACGGCCCAGCGGCTGGATGCCGAGGCGAAGATGGCTGCGGCTGAATAAGCAACCTAGGCTCAGTGGAGCACTGGGGCTTGCGCGGTTTGCATGCGGGTAAAGTTACTGCCAGCGAGCATCCCGGCGGAGGGTGCCCCGCCGGGATGCTCGCTGGTGGCAGGTTGTTTCTCCTGCCTTACTGCATCAGCGTATTGATCCGCTCCAGATAGTCCTTGCCGCTCTCGCGCACGCGTTGCTGATCCTGGCCGTCGGCGCCTTCGCTAACCTCCTGCACCTGACCCTTCATGGTGTCGACCTCTTCATCGATCTTCGCCAGCGCGTTCTCGATGGTGTCGGTGAGCTGTTGGATAATGGCCAAATCGTCGTCCGTCAGCTCTTCCTTCTCGAGCAGCACGCCTAGCAGGTCGTTGCGCAGCTCCAGGGCATCCATGGCCTCTTGCAGGGTATCCATGGGTTGCCCCTCGGCCTCTTCGAGCTGCTCGATGAGCGCGTTTTCCTGCTCTTCCTCGGCGTGGGCGATGCCGAGGGTCAGCAGGGCGAGAAGAAGGCTTAAAATAATAGGTTTCATAGGCTTACCTCTCCATGGCGTTGATTACATATCCTAAGTTAGTTGAAACTCTGTGCCTTACAAGTTGATTTCCGAAGGGTTTTCGAAAGGCAGCCGGATTATCGGCGACGTGCGCGTATGCGGTATGCTGTGGCAATAATGACTTACAAGGACTTTCCCATGTCAGATCAAACGCCGTTTCAGCACACCATCGCCGAGCTCGATGCCTTGCATGCGGAGGATCCTCGCCGGGTGGAGGTCGAGGGGAAGTCGCTGCCGATGGAGCTGTGGCATGCGGGGCGCATGAGTGACTGGTTGGAGCGGGTGGTACCGGCGGCAGATGAGCTGACGCAGCTGGCGGTGCGTTCGCAGCATATGCAGCGCTGGCAGGTGCCCCGCAGTGAGTATCCGGAGGGCCGGGTGGGGTATCTGACCTGGCGTCGCGACCAGGGCAAGCGGGCTGGCGAGACCACGGCGCGGGTGATGGAGGCGTGCGGCTATTCGCCGGAGGATGCGGCGCGGGTGGCGCAGATGGTCCGCAAGCAGGGCCTGGGCCGCGATCCGGGCGCCCAGGCGGTGGAGGATTGCGCTTGCCTGGTGTTTCTGGAGAACTACTTCGGCGATTTCTCGAAGCAGATCGACCACGATCACCTGATCCGCATCGTGCAGATGACCTGGAAGAAGATGTCGCCGAAGGCTCATGAGCTCGCGCTTGAGCTGCCGATGAGCGATGAGGCGAGAGGGCTGGTGGAGGAGGCGCTCGCCGGCTGAAGTTACCGGCGGCGCCCTCGGCGGTGGGTTTACGGTACCAGCGTCTGGGCCGCTTCCAGATAGTCAGTGCCATGGCTCTGCACGCGTTCGAAGTCCCCGGTCTCGGAACCCAAGTGCACCTCTTCCAGGTCGACTGCCATCGCGTCCGCTTCCTCGTTAATCTTCTGCAGCGCATTCTCCAAGGTATAAGAGAGTTCGTGGATGGTGCCGAGATCCTCCATGCTCAGCTCGTCCTGGCCGAGCAGGTCAGCCAACTGCTGGTTGTATTCGGAGAAGTTGGCCACGGCCAGGCTCAGGGTATCGGCAGGCTCGCCCTTGAAATGGTCGGTGCTGGAATCGGCAGAGGCCGAGGCGATCAGCAGGCTGGCCACTAGGGCAGGAAGCAGGGATTTCATGTTGATGGCTCCAATGGTTGAGAATGATACGCATTAAAGTTGTATCAGCGCGCTATCCTGTCAGCAAGTCTCTTTGCTAATGAGAATGATTTTTCTTCGTAGGAATTGACACGGATCATTGCGGCGACTAGATTTCCAGCTATTAATGATAATGGTTATCATTAATTGATTTTATCGGAGGTTGCCATGCCGTACCGCATCCATTCCACCCTCGGGGACGTGCCCCCCAACCTGCATGTCTTTGATGCGTCGTCGGGCTCGGTGCGGCTGGCCCGGGAAGCGACGCAAAAGTCGCTGGAAACCTCCGAGGAGGAGACGGTGCTGATGTCGTTGCGACGCGAAGAGGCCTTCCACGACCTGCTCCGTCGCCGCTTTCTGCGGACCACGGAGCAGTATCTGAAGAGTGAGCTGGATGACCTCGGCCAGCCCCGCAAGGGGCGCTGACACCGCGCTCTGGCTCCATTCATTGCCCCGATTCATTGCCCCTGTTCATTGCCTCATGCGCTGCAAGATGGTCTCTCGAGTGGGTGGGTCAGGCCAGGGAAAGGGTCAGGCTATCGGTGGTTTCGCAGGGCTTGCCGTGGCGCAGGGTCAGGCGGCGTTCGCCCAGGTCCATGACCACGGCGAACAGGGTTTCCATGCGTTCGTCGGGCGGCTGGTCGGGGTTGAAGTGGCGGCAGATCGACAGCGGGGCGTTGTGGTGGTCGCTGAGGATGTCGAACAGGGTGGCCTCGTCCACGTCGCTGTCGGCGGCCAGCTCGTCGTGCAGCAGGGTGTCGAGCCGCTGCAGCCGGGGCTGCGAGTCGATGCGGGGGAAGTCCTGGACCTGGCAGCCGTCGGCGTAGAGATGGTTGGTGTGGGTGACGATGCCGTCCTGCGGTGTGAGCCGGCCGGGCTCGCCGGGCTGCACCTCTAGCCCCATGGCCCGGCCGTCGCCTGCGGCGAGCAGGAAGTGGGCCGGTGAGCAGACCCGGTCGTTACGGGCCACGTCCAGGGCGCTCTCCCAGTCGGGGCTTTCCAGTATCTTGCGCAGCGCCACGTGGATCGGCAGCCCGTCGCCGCAGGTCTGCGAGCGGATGGCGTTGAGGCATACACCGATACCGTTGGCGTTCATGCCCACCTTGCCGACCATGCCCGCTTCGCCGACGCTGACCAGCGGCACGGTGCCGGGACCTTCGATATGCAGGACCACCACGTTGTGCAGCTGGTCGGTGCGCCAGTCCCAGTTCTGGGCCAGCCACTGGCGGCCCTGTCTCTGTAGCGAGAAGGCCGAGCAGCCGCCGCTGGCGCGGGTCAGCGCGATCTCGCTGCGGCAGTTGAGGGTGAGAATGTCGGTGACATCGACCCCGGCGCCTTCGGCGATGCCCGCCATCTCCTCGAGGATGGCGGGAAATCCCCGCTCGATCATGGCCTGGAAGCGCACGGCTTCCTGGCGGGCCTCTTGCCAGCGGATACCGACGAAGTCGTGAAACAGCTGGGCGTAGACCGCCAGGCTGTGCTGAATGAGCCGGGCATGAATGCGGCCATGGCCAGTGCCGATGTCATGCCGGCTGCCCGAGAGCCGGGTCACGGCCAGGGCGTGGCTGGGCTGGGTCACAGCACCTCCTCGAGCAGGACCAGGAAGGCGGCCCAGGAGCGTTCGTCGGCGCGTTCCTGGTAGCGGTCGTCGCCGAACACGGTGAAACCGTGGGGTGCACCGGAGTAAACCTGGATCTCGTAGGTGGCCTCGACGGCCTCCAGCTCTTCGGTCAGGGTGGCGACATCGCCCATGGTGACGGAGCTGTCGGCACCGCCGTGGGCGATCAGCAGCTGGGGGACGTCGGCGGGCCACGTCTGCTCTTCCGGTGTGCCGAGGCTGCCGTGAAAGCTGGTGTAGCCGGCGACCGCGTCGGCCTCGCCGGAGCGGGCGATCTCCAGGGCCACGGCGCCACCGAAGCAGTAGCCCATGATCACGCTCGTCTCGGCGGCACCCTGCTCCCGCGCTTCGGCCAGGCCGGCCAGGGTCAGGCTACGCATGCGTTCGCGGTCGCTGTAGAGCGCACGGGTGGCGGCCTGGCGGTCCTCGGTCGACTCGGGTCGGTTGCCCTGGCCGAAGAGGTCGACGGCGAAGGCGTCGTAGCCCTCGGCGGCGAGCATGTCGGCGCGCTGGCGTTCGTAGTCGTCCAGGCCGTTCCAGTCATGGATGATCAGTACCGTGCCGCGGGATTCGCCGTCGGCAGTGGCGAGATAGCCTTCGAAGCTTTCGTCGTCGACGTCATAGACGATATCGCTGCCGGACGGGGTGAAGGCGTGGGCGCTGGTGGCAAGGCCAAGGCCGACCAGTAGCGGCAGGCTGCCTGCCAGGAGGGAAGAGGGTGCGGGCCACATGGGAAGGCTCCTGTCGGGTGGGCATGGTTCGGACCCTTCAGTATAGGCACGCCAAGGGACGACGTGCCGCCAACGTTGAATTGTGCCCTCTCGAGCAGGTGGCAATTCGCCCTTGTGATCAGGGGGTTGGCCGCATATCGATTGTCGCTAACGTTGGCAGTAAGGCTTGTGTTTTGGCGCCGATCCTTCCAGATTTAGGGGGTGCACTTTTTTCGCAACCAGAGTGAGAAGAACAACCATGAAAAAACGCGTTTTGGCGATGGCCGTTGCAGCATCCAGCCTGGCATTCGTCGGTGCGGCGCAGGCTGAAGTGAAGATCGGTTTTCTGGGGGGCTTCACGGGCCCGATCGAGAGTCTGACGCCGCCGATCTTCGAGGGTGCCCAGCTGGCGGTCCAGCAGATCAATGACCAGGGCGGCATCCTGGGCGGCCAGACCCTGTCGATGCCCAATGCGGATACCACCTGCAGCGACGCCTCGGCGGCCTCCAATGCGGCGGACCGCATGGTCAACACCGAAGAAGTCACCGCCATCGTGGGGGCGCTGTGTACCGGGGCGACCATTGCGGCGGCCAACAATGCCGGCATCCCCGGCGGCGTGGTGATGGTGTCACCGGCCTCCACGGCGCCGGCGGTCTCCGAGCTGGACGACAACGACCTGGTGTTCCGTACCGTACCGTCGGACGCTTTCCAGGGCGAGATCCTGGCCAAGCTGATGCTCGAAAAGGGCTTCGATGAGGTCGCGGTGACCTTCGTCAACAACGACTACGGTCGCGGCCTGGCCGATGCCTTCGTCGCGGCCTTCGAGGCCGGCGGCGGTGTCGTCGCCGAGAACCTGGCCCACGAGGATGGCCGCGCCGACTACCGCTCCGAGCTGGGCTCGCTCTCCGGCAGCGGGGCCGAGACACTGGTGGTGCTGGCCTACGCCGATGGCTCCGGCCAGACCGTGCTGCGTCAGGCCTACGAGAGTGGCATGTTCACCCAGTACGCCGGCGCCGACGGTATGGTGGGGTCTTCGCTGGTCGAGGCGGTGGGTGCCGATGTCCTCGAGGGCATGATCGCCACGCGCCCGGGCAGCCCGGACCTGCCGGGTACCGAGCTCTTCAACCAGGCCGCCGAGGAAGCGGGCTTCGACCCCAGTGCGGTCTTCGCCGCCCAGGCCTACGACGCCGCCTTCCTGCTGGCGCTGGCCATCGAGCAGAACGGCAGCGCCGAGCGTGAAGGGCTTTCCGAGGCACTGCGCAGCGTTTCCAGCGAGCCCGGCGAAGTGATCCTGCCCGGCGAGTGGGAGAAGGCCGTGGAGCTGATCGCCGCCGGTACCGAGATCAACTACGAGGGCGCGTCCGGCCGTCACGAGTTCGACGAGGCCGGCGACGTGCCGGGCGTCGTGGTCGAGATGGTGGTGGAAGACGGCGCCTTCGTCGGCAAGGGGCAGGTCGACCTCTAAGACGCTAGCAAGGCACAGCGAAAAGCCCCGAGGGATACTCTCCTCGGGGCTTTTTCATTGGATATCGAGCGCAGCAATAAATCAGTGTTTCTATCCGTGGTGCTTGACCTTCTCTGGCAACAACCCCTGCGGGGCGAAGCGCAGTACCAGGGTGATCAACAGGCCGATCACCAGCACACGCGCCTGAAGTGCCCGGCTGGAGAGGTTGGCGGGGGCATCCCAGCCGAAAACGCCTTCGCCGAACATTACCGCCAGGTTCATCAGGAACAGCGCCAGTGGCTCCGACATCAGCCAGATGATATAGACCGCCACGGCGCCGAAGATGGTGCCCAGGTTGTTGCCGGGGCCGCCGAGGATCACCATCACCAGCACCAGGAAGGTGTGGTTGAGCGGCAGGTAGCCCTGGGGGTCGAACAGGCTGTTGAACGAGGCCAGCGCGCCGCCGCCGATGCCCATCAGGACACAGCCCAGCACGAAGATCTCCAGGCGCCGCTTGTTGATGTCCTTGCCCATGGCCGCGGCTGAGACCTCGTTGTCGCGGATAGCGCGGATCATGCGGCCCCAGGGGGCATGGTAGGCACGGTGCAGCAGGAAGAAGATGACCGCGATCATCACCGCCGTGACCGACAGGTAAATCGCCCGGGCCAGGGTGAAGCCCAGCTCGGCAGGCCCAGGTGTGGGCCAGGGCAGCGGCGAGACGGTGGCGGTGCCACGGGTCAGCCAGTCGGAGTTCTTGAGGAACGCCTTGATGATCTCGGCGATGCCCAGGGTGGCAATGGCCAGGTAGTCGCTGCGCAGGCCCAGGCAGATACGCCCGATGTAATAGCCGATGCCGCCGGCCAGCGCGCCGCCGACGATCCAGCCGGTCCAGGCCGGCAGGCCCAGGCCGCCGACGAAGCCGGCCCGGGACTGGATCTCGCTGGTGACCCCGCGCAGCATGCTGATGACGACCAGATAGAGCACCACCGCCAGGATCACGGCGATGACCGTGCGCAGCCTCTTCGGCACGCCGATGCGATCGAGCCGGGTGGCGCCAACCACCAGCACGATCGAGGCCACTAGATAGAGCAGCACACGGCCCAGCTCGCCGGGCAGCTCGGTGCCCCAGAAGTCGTCGTTGACCGGCACGCTGAAGAACATTGCGGCGAAGCCGCCGATGGCGACGAAGCCCATGACGCCGGCATTGAACTGACCGGCATAGCCCCACTGGATGGTGAGGCCCAGGGCCAGGATGGCGTAGCAGGAGGCCTCCACCAGCATGCGGGTGCTGTAGGCGGTGCCCATGACGCCATAGACACCCAGGATGGCCACCAGCAGGGCGGCGAAGAGAACGACCTCGCGCATCGGGAAACGCGACGGCGCGGCTACGGTGTCGGGACGATTCGTAGTCATCAGATCACCTTACCCTTGAACAGGCCGGTGGGGCGCCACACCAGGATGGCCACCAGGATGAAGAAGGGCACCACGATCTTGTACTCGGTGCCGACGAAGGCGAGGTTGTGGGGCAGTTCCAGCCACGCCGGGAATTGGTGCTGGATCGGGCGAAGCAGCACCGTCCAGTTGAACACTGCCAGGGTCTCGGCGAAACCGACCACGAAGCCACCGGCGATGGCGCCGTAGGGGTGGCCCACGCCGCCGACGATGGCCGCGGCGAAGATCGGCAGCAGCAGGAAGAAGCTGAGGTCGGGCTTGAAGGTGACATCCAGCGACAGCAGGGTGCCGGCAATGGCCGCCAGCCCGCCGGCGATCACCCAGGTCACCGCCACGATGGTGTTGGTGTTGATGCCCGAGGCGCGGGCCAGGTCCGGGTTGTCGGACATGGCACGCATCGCCTTGCCCAGCCGCGAGCGGTTGAGGAACAGGTGCAGCCCCACGACCGAGGCGATGGTGAGGATGAAGAGGATGACCTGCGGCTCGGTGACGATGACAGGGCGCGTGGCCAGTTCGAAGGGCAGGTCAAGCCGGTAGATCTCCTTGCGCTCGGCGATATAGAGGCTCTGGGAACTGGTGCCGGCGAACAGGCGAATCAGGCCCTGCAGGATCAGCGTGACACCAAGGGACGCGATGACCAGCACGATGGGCTTGACTCCGTGGGCCCGCAGCGGCTTGTAGAAGGCCTTGTCGATTCCCACGGCCAGCAGCGCGGTAAGCGCCATGGCCAGCGGCAGCATGACCACCGCGGTGGGCAGGCCGACCGCAGCACCGACCCCCGGGAAGGCCATGGTCAGCAGCAGCACCATGAAGGCGCCGAAGGTCATCATGTCGGCATGGGCGAAGTGGGCGAAGCGCATGATGCTGAACACCAGCGTCACGCCGATGGCACCGATGGCGTAGATCGAGCCGGTCACGCTGCCGGCGACCACCACGTTGTTGATGAAGAAAACCAGTTCATTCACGTCATTGTTCTCCAGGTACTGGCTGGGCTAGCCGCCGAGGAAGCTCTTGGCGACGTCCGGGTCGGCTAGCAGCGCTGCGCCGGTATCGGTGAAACGGTTCTGGCCGGCGGCCAGTACAAAGCCCTTGTCGGCGATGGCGAGCGCCTGCTTGGCGTTCTGCTCCACCATCAGGATGCCGACACCGGCGGCATTGATCTCCTTCACCCGCTCGAAGATCTCGTTCATGTAGAGCGGGGAGAGGCCAGCGGTGGGCTCGTCGAGCAGCAGTACCTCGGGTTCTGCCATCAGCGCCCGGCCCATGGCCACCATCTGGCGCTGGCCGCCGGAGAGTTCGCCGGCGGGCTGATGGCGCTTCTCGTACAGCGGCGGGAAGAAACCGTAGACCTTGTCGAGCATGCGCTTGACGTTGTTCGGCTTGAGGAAGGCCCCCATCTCCAGGTTTTCCTTCACCGTGAGGCTGGGGAAGACGTTCTTCTCCTGGGGAATGAACCCCATGCCCTTCTGCACCAGCTTGTTGGGCGGCAGGTTATGGATCGGCTCCCCGCGCAGCAGGATCTCGCCCTGGTTGACGGTAAGCAGGCCAAAAATGGCCTTGAGCATGGTCGACTTGCCGGCTCCGTTGGGGCCGACGATCACGCCGATCTCGTCGGCTTCGATGGTCATGTTCACCCCGTTGAGGATGTTCATGCCGCCATAGCCGCCGTGCACATCGCGTGCTTCGAGTAGTGGCATCTTGGATTCTCTGCGCTAGTCGTTGCTGTTCTTCTTGTAACCCATCTTGCTGTAACCAGGCGGGATGGGCAGTGGTTCAGGCGCCGCGGCACCACTCAGGCGACGTTTGAACCCCTCAGGCTACGTTGGAACCAAAGTAGGCCTCGATCACCTGCGGGTTGTTCTGGATTTCCTCGATGCTGCCCTCGACCATCACACTGCCCTGGGCCAGCACGATCACCGGGTCGCACAGCCGGGCGATCATGTCCATGTCGTGCTCGATGACCAGGAAGGTGTAGCCCATCTCTCGATTGAGCCGCTCGATATTGCTGATCAGGTCGCCCAGCAGGGTGCGGTTGACCCCGGCGGCGATCTCGTCGAGCAGCACCACCCGGGCATTGGTCATCATGGTTCGGCCGAGTTCGAGGAGTTTCTTCTGACCGCCGGAGAGGTTGCCGGCCAGCTCGTTGCGCACGTGATGCAGGCCGATGAAGTCGATCACCTCCAGGGCACGTCGGCGCACATCGGCCTCCTGGCCGCGTACCATCCCCGGCTTCAGCCAGGCGCTGAAGAGGCTCTCGCCGGCCTGCTGGGGCGGCACCATCATCAGGTTCTCCAGCGCGGTCATCTGGGAGAATTCGTGGGCGATCTGGAAGGTGCGCAGCAGCCCCTTGTGGAACAGCTCGTTGGCCGGACGGTTGGTGATGTCCTCGCCGTCGAGCAGGACCTGGCCGCTGTCCAGCGGCAGGGCGCCGGCGATGATGTTGAACAGGGTGGACTTGCCGGCCCCATTGGGGCCGATCAGCCCGGTGATGGAGCCTTCTTCCACCTGTATGGAGCAGTCGTTGATGACTCTCAGGCCACCGAAGGCCTTGTGGACGTGCCTGACGTCGATAATGGCTGGCATGTTGGTTGCGCCCCGTTTATCCGGAGTCCGATGGCTGCCGGAGTCTTGTTATGGTGCCCCGCAGCGCCCGAGGGCAGCTTGCAGTGACACACTGAATAGTGAGGCCGCCGCCTCGAGGGCGGCGGCTGCCTGCGTTACGTCTCCTGGGTGCTGTCGGCCAGGAAAGTGCGGCCGGCGGCAAAGGCGCCGACGATCACCAGGGCGCCCACGGTGGGGATCAGGTAGCCTTCGATCTGCGGAATGCTCCGCAGGAAGACGAAGGCCACCGCCGCCGGCGCCACGAAGCGCACCAGGAAGCGCCAGATAGTGAACCATGTCTCGCTGGTGCGCATCTCTTTCATGACCTCGGAGTGGGTCAACGCCCAGCCGGCGAACAGTGCGATCAACAGCCCGCCCAGCGGCATGAAGATATTGGTCAGCAGCTCGATGAAGTCGAAGGCGCTGCGGCCGAACAGGGCATGGAAGATCGTCCCCTCGGCCCAGATATTGAAGCTCACGACCGTGAGGAGGCCCATGGCCCAGCTTGCCGTCACCATGCCGAATACCGCCTGGGGGCGAGTCATGTCGAAGCGCTCGACCAGGAAGGCGGCCACCGGCTCGATCAACGAGATCGAGGAACTGATCGCCGCACCCAGCACCAGGATGAAGAAGACCCCGCCCACCAGGGCGCCGAACGGCATCTCGGCGAACGCCAGCGGCAGTGACACGAACATCAGCCCGGGGCCGGCGGCGGCATCGAGGCCGGCGCCGAACACCAGCGAGAAGATGGCAAGGCCGGCAACCATGGCCACGGCGGTGTCGACGATGGCGATGGCAAAGGCGGTGCGGGTCAGCGAAACCTCGCTGGACATGTAGGCGCCGTAGGCCATGATCGCGCCCATGCCGAGGCTCAGGGTGAAGAACGACTGGCCCATCGCCTGGAGCCAGCCTTCGAGGCTCAGGGCGCCGATATCGAAGGTGAACAGGAAGCTGACCGCGGCCCCGAAGTCACCATTGGCGATGCCGTAGCCAAGCACCACCAGCAGGATGACGAACAGCGACGGCATCATGATGCGCAGACCGTTTTCGAGGCCCCTGTGGATTCCCATGCCGACGATCAGCCCCGAGGCGATGATGAACAGGGTGTGGTAGAGGGTGAGCAGCCCCGGGGAGGCGAGCAGGGCGTCGAAGCTGGCAGCGATGGTGTCGGCGTCGGCGCCGACCAGCGAGCCGGTGAACATCTGCCCCGTGTAGTGGATCGCCCAGCCGGCGATGACCGAGTAGAAGCTCAGGATCAGGAAGGCCGAGGCGGCGCCCAGCCAGCCGATGGATTCCCAGGCTCGCGACGTGTTGTGCGTCCTGGTCAGGTGACGCATGCCCATGATGGGGCTGCGTCGGCTGGCACGGCCGAGCATGGTCTCGCCGATCAGGATGGGAATACCGACGGCAAAGATGGTCAGCGCATAAACGAGGATGAAGGCACCGCCGCCGTTTTCGCCGGCCAGGTAGGGAAAGCGCCATAGATTGCCGAGACCCACTGCCGAGCCGACCGCGGCCAGCAGGAAGGTGCCCTTGTGTGTCCAGACGTTGTGCGTGCTCATTGCGGTTCCGAGGATCGGGTCATGGCCTTGTGGGCCGTCTTTGATGGCCGTCCGTCACCGCACCGGTAGATGGGCGCTGGACGGCGCGTACACTGTGCGACAGAACCCAGCGTTCTGGCCAGAGGTGTTGCGTTAAGGTTGCGTTGGCCCCGGCTGATGACGGGGGCTGCCGATCATGTGTGGTCCTCGTCCTCATCGGCCTTTTCGCCGCCGGTGGGCTCGAAGGCGCGGCTTGCGTCCGGCAGCCGCACGATGTCGCCCTTGGCCAGCTTGCCGGCCAGCTTGCGCCGCGCGCCGGTACCGGGTTCGATCAACGCCACGACCTCGCCGATGCTGGTGCCGTCGACATAGGCGTCGACCCGGATCCGCACCACCAGCCCCTGGTAGCGGGCCGAGAGAATGTCGCCGGGCCCGGGGTCGGAGCGCCCGGTGGGGTGTTGCTCGAAGTGCCGTTCCACGCTGGCGCTGCCGGGGTCGTCCCATTCCACGTGTCTGTGCATGATCGTCTCTCCTTGAGTGGTGATGTCTCCAAGGGTAGCCATGGCCGTGGAGAAGCACAGCACTCTATGCAAATCGCGCGTGAGTTGCCATGACGACGGCCAAGTCGCTCGCACCATACAACGACACCCGCCGAAGGGGCGGGTGTCGTTGGACTGGGCGAGTAGCGCTTACTTCTTGGCGCGCTTGCGCTCGTTTTCCTTGAGGAATTTCTTGCGCAGGCGAATATGGTTGGGCGTGATCTCGACCAGCTCGTCGGAGTCGAGAAACTCGATGGCCTGCTCCAGCGAGAATTTCACCGGCGGGGTGAGGACGATGTTCTCGTCGTTGCCGGTGGAGCGCATGTTGTCGAGCTTCTTGCCCTTGGTGGGGTTGACCACCATGTCGCTGGCGCGGTTGTTGATGCCGACCAGCATGCCTTCATAGACCTCGGTGGCGTGGTCGATGATCAGCTTGCCGCGCTCCTGCAGGGCATAGAGCGCATAGGCCAGGGCCTTGCCGTCGACCATGGAGACCAGCACGCCGTTGCGCCGCTCGATGGAGGCATCGGGCTTCAGCGGGCCGTAGTGGTCGAAGCGGCTGGTGAGGATGCCGGTGCCCGAGGTCAGGGTCAGGAACTGGCCGCGGAAGCCGATCAGGCCCCGTGCCGGAATCATGAAGTCCAGGCGCACACGGCCCTTGCCGTCGGGGTTCATGTTGGTCAGCTCGCCCTTGCGATAGCCGAGCTCCTCCATGACGGCGCCCTGGTGCTGCTCCTCGCAGTCGATGATCACCTCTTCGTACGGCTCCTGCTTGACGCCGTCGATCTCCTTGATGATCACCTCGGGGCGGCCGACAGCCAGCTCGAAGCCCTCGCGGCGCATGGTCTCGATCAGCACCGACAGGTGCAGCTCGCCGCGGCCGGACACCTTGAACTTCTCGGGGGTTTCGCCCGGCTCGACGCGCAGCGCCACATTGTGGATCAGCTCCTGGTCGAGACGCTCCTTGATGTTGCGGCTGGTGACGTACTTGCCGTCGCGGCCGGCGAATGGCGAGTCGTTGACCTGGAAGGTCATGGAGACCGTGGGCTCGTCCACCGACAGCGGCGGCAGTGCCTCGACGGCGGCCTGGTCGCACAGGGTGTCGGAGATCGACAGGTTGTCGATGCCCGTGATGCAGACGATATCGCCGGCATCGGCCTGCTCGGTCTGTACGCGCTCCAGGCCCATGTGGGTCATCACCTGGCCGATCTTGCCCTTGCGGGTGGTGCCGTCGGTGCTGATCACGGTGATCTGCTGGTTGGGGCGCACGCTGCCGCGCTTGATGCGGCCAAGGCCGATGACGCCGACATAGCTGTTGTAGTCGAGTGCCGAGATCTGCATCTGGAACGGGCCGTCCAGTTCGACCTTGGGTGGTTCGACGATGTCGACGATGGATTGCAGCATCGGCGTCATGTCGTCGGCCAGCTCTTCCGGGTCCAGGCCGGCGATGCCGTTGAGCGCCGAGCAGTAGATGATCGGGAAGTCGAGCTGCTCATCGGTGGCGCCAAGGTTGTCGAACAGGTCGAAGATCTGGTCGATGACCCAATCGGGGCGCGCGCCGGGGCGGTCGATCTTGTTGACCACCACGATCGGCTTGAGACCCTGGGCGAAGGCCTTCTGGGTCACGAAGCGGGTCTGGGGCATGGGGCCGTCGACGGCGTCCACCAGCAGCAGTACCGAGTCGACCATGGACATGACGCGCTCGACCTCGCCACCGAAGTCGGCGTGCCCCGGCGTGTCCACGATATTGATGTGGTAGACCTGATCGGCATTGGGCGCCTGCCAGCGAATCGCGGTGTTCTTGGCCAGGATGGTGATCCCGCGTTCCTTTTCCTGGTCGTTGGAATCCATCACGCGCTCTTGCCCCTCGGCCTTGCGGTCCAGCGTGCCGGACTGGCTGAGGAGCTTGTCGACCAGGGTGGTCTTGCCATGGTCGACGTGGGCAATAATGGCGATATTGCGAAGACTCTCGATCTGAGAGGGAACGGCTGTGCTCATAGGTTGTGGCTCGTCATCATCTACGCACCTATGTACACATATCAAGAAAGTACCCTAGGCGCGGGGGTAGGGAGAGTGGAGGCGCATTGTACAGACTAGGAAGGTAGGCGAATAGCAGAACCTCTGCCTCGTGCCGTTGTGGGAGAGGCTTCTCAGCTTGCCAAAGTGTCCATGCCTCATTGCGGGTGACTCCGTGCTACCCGTTCTGCTGGTGCGCAGCGGATGAATTTGGCGAGATCGGTGCGATAAAAATCAGTCTGGATACTTTTAGATACTTTTGTACACTTAATAATACCTTAACTAACAATGATTTTCTTTCCCGTGCCCGGCAAGGCCGCACCCTCGCTTGCCGTCAATGGAGTCGGCGGCCATGTATGCGAGCAGTATTCTTCTCGATGCCCGCTCGTTCGGCGCCCAGCTACCACGACAGCTGGACTCGCTGCATCGTGTCATGCGCTATGGGGAGGGGAAGCATGAGCTGCTGGTGGCTGACGATACCGGCGATCATCGCTTACCCGGGCTAGCCTGTCGTTTCGGTGTCACCCTGGTGTCCTGTCGTCCCTGCCCGCTGGGGGAGCGTCTTAACGTTGCCGTGGCAGCCAGCCATGGTGAGCTGCTGCTGTTTCCCGGCCTGGGCCAGGGCGGTTTTCCGCGATGGCTGTCTAGCCAGCTCGGCGTCCTGGGCCGGCAGGAGTGGGATGCCGTGGTCTTGCAGGCACGGCGGCAGAGCGCACTGATGCGACTGATGCGACTGATGCGACTGCTGAGCCGGTTGCATCGTGCATCGCCTACGGACACTTTCTGTGTGACACGCGACTGGTTCGATCGCATCGGTGGCTTCGACCCCGTCCTTGAACACGACGCCCTGCCCGAGCTGATCGAACGGCTGCAGGCCTGCCAGGCCCGAGTATCGATCGAGCGCGCCTGAGACCCCTGGATAGGGCAGCGCCCCGGAGGCGGGCGCTGCGTTCGGTTGCCTGAAAAAATGACTAACCTGATCACGAACGGAAGTGTGAAGGTAGGCCTCGCCAGGGGAGTGCATCTAACTGGTGCAGGCGGCGCCGGTGCGGCGCTATCTTGGTGCAAAAATGGCGCCCCGCGCCCTGCCGAAGGGAGTGTCTTGCATTCCTGGTGCAAGAGAGGGCAGCTTGATGAATCAAAAAATAACTTTAAAACAATGGATTAAGAAATCATGGGTTGTGATGGTGCAAAGTTGGCACGCAGCCTGCATTAGGTTGGCCAGCTCCCATGCCCGTGCATGGTGATCGTGGGCACCAAGCTCACAGCGTGCTACAACATGCGCTGGATCGAACCCAGCGCCAGTGGATCATCAGCCAACGAATCGAGCCAAACTCGCTCTAAATGGAGGACATCATGTCTGCCAAGACTCTCGCCCTGATCGAAGAAAACGATGTGAAGTGGGTTGACCTGCGCTTCACCGACACCAAAGGCAAGGAGCAGCACGTCACCATTCCCGCTCGCGACGTGGACGAGGAATTTTTCGAGAACGGCCAGATGTTCGATGGCTCCTCCATCTCCGGGTGGAAAGGCATCAACGAGTCGGACATGATCCTGCGTCCGGAAGACGGTACCGCCTTCCTCGATCCGTTCACCGAAGACGCCACCATCGTGCTGCGCTGTGACATCATCGAGCCCGCCACCATGCAGGGCTACGAGCGCGACCCGCGCTCCATCGCCAAGCGCGCGGAAGCCTACCTGCAGTCCAGCGGCCTGGGCGATACCGCCTTCTTCGGCCCGGAGCCGGAATTCTTCATCTTCGACGAGGTGCACTGGAAGACCGATATCGAAGGGGCGATGTTCAAGATCTCCTCTGAAGAGGGCGCCTGGTCCACCGACCGTCAGGTCGAGGGCGGCAACCTGGCCCACCGTCCGCGGGTCAAGGGCGGCTACTTCCCGGTTCCCCCGGTGGACAGCTTCCACGACATTCGTGGTGCCATGTGCAACACCCTGGAAGCGATCGGCCAGACCGTCGAAGTGCATCACCACGAGGTGGCCAACGCCGGCCAGAACGAGATCGGCGTCAAGTTCAACACCCTGGTGAAGAAGGCCGATGAGCTTCAGGAAATGAAGTACGTCGTGCACAACGTGGCCCACGCCTATGGCAAGACCGCGACCTTCATGCCCAAGCCGCTGGTTGGCGACAACGGTTCCGGCATGCACGTGCACCAGTCCTTCTGGAAGGATGGCGTCAACCAGTTTGCCGGCGACCAGTACGCCGGGTTGTCCGAGATGGCGCTCTACTACATCGGCGGCGTCATCAAGCACGCCCGCGCCCTGAACGCCTTCACCAACGCCTCGACCAACTCCTACAAGCGCCTGGTGCCGGGCTTCGAGGCGCCGGTGATGCTGGCCTACAGCGCCCGCAACCGCTCTGCCTCCATCCGTATCCCCTACACCGCCAGCCCCAAGGGCAAGCGCGTCGAGCTTCGTTTCCCGGACCCGACCGCCAACCCGTACCTGTGCTTCGCGGCGATGCTGATGGCCGGTATCGACGGCATCAAGAACAAGATCCACCCCGGCGATGCCATGGACAAGAACCTGTACGACCTGCCGCCGGAAGAAGGCAAGGCCGTGCCCACCGTGGCCAACAGCCTGGATCAGGCACTGGACGCGCTGGATGCCGATCGTGCCTTCCTCACGGAAGGTGGCGTCTTCACCGACGACATGATCGATGCCTACATCGAGCTCAAGATGGAGGACGTGGAGCGTATTCGCATGAGCACGCATCCGGTCGAGTTCGACATGTACTACAGCTGCTGAAGCAGGCCGACGCGCCCGACCCATATCACTGGGTCGGGCCGCTCGAGCCGACTCGGGTGCGCGAGTGTCAGGCAGTCGTGTCAGGCAAGCGTGGCGGGAATCGTGTTCTGCAATCACAGGGGCTCCGTCTTGGCGGAGCCCTTTTTTGTCGTACACTTGAAGCCAATGACATGTCTTGATACGACAGGCATATCAGCGTCCAGTCGGTACGGGGCGCCGACGAAGGAGACCGATCCTCATGAAGAAGGCGCTTTTGGCAATGGTTGGGCTGCTGGTCACCACGTCTGCCCTGGCGACGACCATCTATCGCACCGTCGACGCCCAGGGCAATGTGATCTTCACCGACAGCCCAGACGGAGGTGGCGAACCGGTGGAGCTGACGCCGCTCACCGTGGTGCCGTCCCGGGGCCTGTCGGGAAGGGCAGAGCCGCCGCGGGTGGAAGGCGTTGTGCCGCGGGTCAGCGAGTCCCCGGGCCAGCCGTTCATGCCCTACGATGCCTTTCGTATCGTATCGCCGGCGCATGGGGCCGACCTGGCCGCCAGCTACGCGGGTAACGTGCAGGTGGAACTCGCCATCCAGCCCGAACTGCGGCCCGACCACCGGGTCCGGCTGCTGCTCGACGGCAGGGTGAGCCAGACCGCGATGCATACCACCGCCTTCATGCTCACCGATCTCGATCGTGGCCAGTATGTGATTCAGGCCGAATTGCTGGACGCGGGTGGGGATATTCGTCATCGCACCCAGCCGGTGACCCTCCGCGTTCAGCGTTCTCCTGCCCGCTGAGACAGGCTCGCCCAACTTTTGCCCCTTCGTGCCCCGCGGGTGAGCGTTAACCCGTCCCGAGACGATGGACACTCCTTTCTTGCACCATGATAGTGCACGCCATGGCTGCCATAATGCCCTGAAACGGCGCCGAACCGCGCTTTTCAAGGTTGGCGCGGTTCTTGCTAGGTTCTTGCTACATGTATGGGTCGCTAGGGTAGCCAAGGGAGCCCGAGTCGTTTGCCGGGATTCACGGAATGCGCGAAACGGGTGCACGTCTACACCAAGGGAAGGCCAATGTACCGACGCCTGATGGAACATCTCACCACTGCGGTGCTGCTGCTGGACGGCAGGCTGCGTCTGCGCTGGATGAATCCCGCCGCCGAAGCGCTGCTGGCGGTCAGCCTGGGGCGCGTGGAAGGGATGTGCCTGTCGGCGCTGGTCGCCGAGGATGATGGTATGGGTGCTGTGCTGGCCAAGTCCCGTGATGACGGTCACCCCTTTACCCAACGCGAGGTGAGGCTGTCGCTCGTTACCGGTGCGGTGATCACCGTCGACTATACGGTTACGCCGCTCTCGGACGAGGAGCTTCTGGTCGAGATGGAGCCTCGCGACCGTCTGCTGCGTATCTCCCGGGAGGAGGCGCTGCTCAACCGGCAGGAGGCGATCAAGGTTCTTTCGCGTGGGTTGGCCCACGAGGTAAAGAATCCGCTGGGGGGTATTCGTGGTGCCGCCCAACTGCTGGAGCGTGACCTCGATGATCCCGGCCTGGCCGAGTTCACCCGTATCATCATCGAGGAGGTGGACCGCTTGCGGGACTTGGTGGACTGCATGCTGGGTCCGAACAAGCTGGCGAGCCATGACCCACTGAACGTTCACAAGGTGCTCGAGCGGGTGCGGACACTGCTGATTGCCGAGACCCCCGGCGTGGTGGTGGAGCGCGACTACGACCCCAGCCTGCCGGACTTCCCGGGAGACGAGGCGCAGATGATCCAGGCCGTTCTCAACGTGGCACGTAACGCCGTGGAGGCCATGACCGAGGCCGGCATTGGCCAGCCGCACCTGCTGATGAGAACCCGGGCGCGGCGCCAGTTCACGCTGGGTGCCGAACGGCATCGCCTGGTCTGTGAGGTGGCGCTGATCGACAACGGTCCCGGCGTTCCCGAGAGCCTGCAGGAGACGCTCTTCTACCCCATGGTATCGGGTCGTGCCGAGGGCAGTGGACTGGGATTGTCCATTGCCCAGGGCATCCTGCATCAACACCAGGGCTTGATCGAATGCGAATCCCGCCCCGGCCATACCGAATTCCGCTTGCTTATTCCCCTGGAGAGGCGCCATGACTGATGTCGCACGTGTCGCTGTCGTCGATGACGATCGCGCCATTCGATGGGTGCTGGAGCGCGCCCTGGCTCAGCCCGACCTCGAAGTCGAATGCATCGAACGAGCCGACGTGGCGCTCAGCCGACTGCTGGACGATCCGCCGGATGTGCTGGTCACCGATATTCGCATGCCGGGTATCGATGGCCTGGACCTGATGTCACGGGTGCGGGACGTGCACCCCGACCTGCCGGTCATTGTGATGACCGCGCATTCCGATCTGGATAGTGCGGTCGCCTCCTATCAGGGTGGAGCCTTCGAGTATCTGCCGAAGCCCTTCGACGTCGACGAGGCGCTGGCGCTGGTGCGTCGTGCCGTGGCCCATGCGCGGGAGCGCAAGCGGCCGGTCAGCGTGCCGGAGGGGTTGGATGCCGAGATCATCGGTGAGGCCCCGGCGATGCAGGAGGTATTTCGCGCCATCGGCCGTCTGTCGCACTCCCACATCACGGTACTGATCAACGGTGAGTCGGGGACCGGCAAGGAGCGTGTGGCTCGCGCCCTGCATCAGCACAGCCCGCGTACGGGCAAGCCGTTTATTGCGCTGAACATGGCGGCGATACCGCGGGACCTGATCGAGTCCGAGCTGTTCGGTCACGAGAAGGGGGCCTTTACCGGCGCCACCGCCCAGCGCCAGGGGCGCTTCGAGCAGGCCGATGGCGGCACCCTGTTTCTCGACGAGATCGGCGACATGCCTGCAGAGACCCAGACACGGCTGCTGCGGGTGCTGGCCGACGGCGAGTTCTACCGGGTCGGCGGCCATACGCCGGTCAAGGTGGATGTGCGCATCATCGCCGCGACCCACCAGAATCTCGAAATCCTGGTCGAGGATGGGCGTTTCCGTGAGGATCTCTTCCACCGCCTCAACGTGATCCGCGTCCACCTGCCGAAACTGGCCGAGCGACGTGAGGATATCCCGCGGCTGGCACGGCACTTCCTGGCCGAGGCGGCCAAGGAGCTGTCTACCGACATCAAGGTGCTGACCAAGGATGCCGAGACGCACCTGACCCGGCTGCCGTGGCCCGGCAATGTGCGCCAGCTGGAGAACACCTGCCGCTGGCTGACGGTGATGGCATCCGGCCGTGAGGTGCTGGTCGAGGACCTGCCGCCGGAGCTGCGCGAGCCGGAAGCGGCGGAGAGCGGCAACGGCGACTGGCGAGCCGCGTTTCGCGACTGGGCAGACCGGGCCCTGGCCGCGGGCCATACCCATCTGCTGGAAGAGGCGGTTCCCGATTTCGAGAAGATCCTGATCGAGACCGCGCTGAAGCATACCGGCGGGCGCAAGGGTGAGGCCGCCGAGCTGCTCGGCTGGGGACGAAACACCCTGACCCGCAAGCTCAAGACGCTGTTGCCGGCCCTGGCTGAGGATTGACCCCGTCCATCGCCGACTGTTTGACAGGGGGAAAGGCCGGGCGTGGCCTTTACCGCCACTGTGGTGCCAGAATGGGGGCTTCAAGGAGAGAGATAGCCCATGACGCAGATGCACTGGCAGCGCTTGCTCGACCCGTCGCGACTCTACGGCGGCCGGGCCGGGCGTGACGAGATCGGCCGCAGCCCCTTCCACAAGGATCATGACCGGATCGTCTTCTCCGGCTCCTTTCGCCGCCTGGGGCGCAAGACCCAGGTGCACCCCCTCACCGACAACGACCACATTCACACCCGGCTGACCCATTCGCTGGAGGTGGGCTGCGTGGGGCGCTCGCTGGGCATGATCGTCGGCGAGCTGCTGCGCGAGCGGCTGCCGGAGTGGATCACCCCGGCCGACCTGGGCGTCATCGTGCAGGCGGCATGCCTGGGACACGATATCGGCAACCCGCCCTTCGGCCATGCCGGCGAGTATGCCATTCGCGACTGGTTCAAGCGTGCCGAGGCCGATGGTAGCGGGCTGCTCGAGGGGCTGTCGGAGCATGAACGCGCCGACTTGCTCACCTACGAGGGCAATGCCCAGGGGTTCCGGGTGGTCACCCAGATCGAGTACAACCAGTTTCGTGGCGGCATGCGGCTGACAACGGCGACGCTGGGGACTTTGCTGAAGTACCCCTGGACCGTGGAGCACGGGGGCAGTGCCGGCAAGTTCGGCAGCTATCAGAGCGAGAAGGCATTGCTGGCCGACGTGGCCGACCGCCTGGGCCTGCTGCCCCGGGGCGAGGGGCGCTGGTGTCGCCACCCCCTGGCCTGGCTGGTCGAGGCGGCCGACGACATCTGCTACGCCCTTCTCGACCTGGAGGATGGGCTTGAGATGGGCATCCTGCGTTTCGACGAGGTGGCCGACGTGCTGCTGCAGATCGCCGGCGACGCCCCGCCGGACTATGCCAGCATGCAGCGCAGCGGTGTCTCCCAGCGTCGGCGTATCGCCGCCCTGCGCGGCGCGGCCATGGAGCGAGCGGTCAACGACGTGGGGGCGGTCTTCGTCGACCATGAGACTGCGCTGCTCAACGGCACCCTGACCAGCGACCTGCTGGAGCTATGCCATCCTGACCTGGGCTGGGGGGTGGCCGCGGCCAAGCAGCTGGCCCGCGAGCGTATCTTCCAGAACGAGCGCAAGGCCAAGCTTGAGATCGGTGCCTACACCACCCTCGGCATCCTGCTGGAAGCCTTCATCGGCGCGGCCCACGAGCTGCACTACACCGGCGAGTCGAGCTTCAAGCATCAGCGAGTGCTGGCGCTGGTCGGCGAGAACACGCCGCGCCCCTCCTGGACGCTCTATGACAGCTATCGGCGCATGCTCGACTTCATCGGCGGCATGACCGACCACTACGCCGTAGACCTGGCCCAGGAGATGGGCGGTCGACTGAGAGGGGACTAAGCGATGTGAAGGTCCGCCGGGCCGCGGGCGCTGCGCCACCTGGCTCACTACCGCCGCCTTCGATCGAGCCGCTGCCGGCTCAGATGGAGGGGGCGTTCAGCGGCGTATTCTTGTCCAGTTCGGCGGCGCGTTCGATAAGCGCAGCGATCACCTTGTCGTGCATGTCGTCATCGATGCTACCCAACTGCTTCTCGCCCAACTGCTGGGCCAGCGATTCACCGCTCACCACCATCAGCCCCTCGGGCGTGCCGGCACAGATGATGTCCCAGCCGGGCAGGGTCAGCACCCCCAGGACGGGGACCGGCGCACCGCAGCGGTTCTCCAGCCACGCGCCCAGCCAGCGAGTGGCACCCAGAGTCTTTGTCAGCGGGCGGTGCTCGCTCCAGCCGGGGAAGCGCAGGCGTTTTGGCTCCACGGTCACCACATTGATCTCGCGGCCGTCCGCCGTGAAAGGGCGCGTGCGGGCGCGAGTCTCGACGACGAAGACGCCGTGGGGGGTGACGGCGACATGGTCGATGGTATCGGTGTCGGTGGGCACGTCATGGAAGACGTAGTAGGGGTGGGCCTCGGGGTGAATCAGCCGCTCCAGCTCCTGGCCCACGGCGAGTTCGCAGGCCAGGCCCAGCTTGATGCGACGGATTAGCTGGAAGTCGCGAATCAGCAGGAAGCAGTAGACCAGCACCAGTACGGTGCTGAGTGCGCCGTAGAGGGCCCATTCCAGCCAGTTCTGCCGGTTGGCAAAGAGCATGCGTCCCATGCCGTAGACCAGCGGCGCCAGTGACAGGATGGGCCCCAGGGCGCCATCCAGGAACAGGGCGGCGAAGGCACGGTCGAGCCTGTCGCGCAGGGCCTGACCGGGTTCCCGCAGGGGGCGGGCGTTGAACGGCGAGCGGACCCGGGCATCATGCAGGTTGCGCAGGGCGATCACGATCACCGCCATTGCCCCGAGGGGAAACAGGAAGATCAGGGGGAGCAGGTATTCCAGCCAGGCCATCGGGGGTCCGTCCTTGCCTGTTATAGTCACGTAAGCATGACATTCTAGACAACCTTCCACCAGAAGAGCCATGTTGATCGTATGAAGGCTGAGCGCATGAAGGTGGCTGCAGAAGAGTGCGGAGAGACGATGAGCGACGTGCCGATTCCCGAGGGGGCCTTGCGCCTGGCGGACTTCCTGACCCGCTACCCGCGCATTGTGGTGTTGACCGGGGCCGGGGTGAGCACCGACAGCGGTATCCCCGATTACCGCGATGCCAGCGGTGCCTGGAAGTGCGCACCGCCGATGCAGCACCAGCAGTTCATGAGCAGCCATGCGGCGCGACAGCGTTACTGGGCGCGTGCTCTGGTCGGCTTTCGTACCCTGCACCGGGCCCGCCCGGGTATCGCCCATACGGCGCTGGCCCAGCTCGAAGGCGTGGGGCTGGTGGCGGGGGTGATCACCCAGAACGTGGATGGGCTTCACCAGAAGGCCGGCTCGCGACGGGTCATCGACCTGCATGGTCGTGCCGAGCAGGTGCGTTGCATGCAGTGCGGGGCGCTACGCATGCGCCATGACCTGCACGACGAGCTGGCCGAGTGCAATCCGCACTGGCTCTCCCGGGAGGCAGCGGCACGGCCCGATGGTGATGCGGACCTGGAGGCGGACTTTTCCACCTTCCAGGTGCCCGGGTGTCGTCGCTGCGGCCAGGGAATCTGGAAGCCCGATGTGGTCTTCTTCGGCGACAACGTGCCCGGTGAACGCGTGGCCCGCGCCACTGCCATGGTCGACGAGGCAGGCGCGCTGCTGGTCGTGGGCTCGTCGCTGATGGTCTATTCGGGTTACCGCTTCGCGCGGCAGGCATCCAGCGCCAGCAAGCCCATCGCCTGTCTCAACCTGGGCCATACCCGGGCCGATGCGCTCTACTCGCTGAAGGTCGAGGCGCCAGTAGGCGAGACGCTGAATGCCCTGGTGGTGGCCCTTACGGGCGCGGGTCAAGCGACAGGGTAACGGGCTCGTCCGGGTTGCTCTCTTCCAGCGGTACCGGCTCGCCGGTGGCGTGGGTCAGTTCGCCCCGCTGGCGCAGCTCGGCGCTCAGCCGGGGTGCACGGGCGTCCTCGAGGGCCTGGCTGTCGTGGCGTAACGAAACCGCCCAGGGGGGCGCATCAAGATGGGTCAGCGTGGTTTCGGCCAGGGTGCCTTCGGCATCGCTGAGGCGGACATTCAGTTCGGCATCGTCGCTCAGCGTCATCGGTTCAGGTGGCACCACGCGAGTCTGTAGCTCGGTGAACTGCGGGGTGCCGGCGCAGCCGACCAGTACCAGCGTGACCAGAAGCCCCAGCGCCAGCCGCCGTGTGGGCTTGCCCAGCGGGAGCGACGCAACAGTCGTTAGATCGTTCATTCCATTCTCCTTGCCTAGCCGCCGGCCAGCTTCACGGTATAGCCGCTACGCTCCAGCTCGGCCTTGACTACCTCGCGATGATCGCCCTGGATCTCGATGATGCCATCCTTGACGGCACCTCCGGTTCCGCAGCGTTTCTTGAGACGCTTGGCCAGGGCCTTCAGTTCGGCATCGGCAAGGGGGATGCCGGCAACCGTGGTCACGCCCTTGCCCTTGCGACCGCTGGTTTCACGACGAATGCGCACGACGCCGTCCAGCGACTCGATGCGAGCCTGCTCGGCGGCCTCGGCACAGCGGCAGTCGGCCAGGGGCTGGCGGCAGTCCGGGCAGATATCACCGTGCTCGGTGGAATAGACCAGGCCGTTCAACTGGTCGCGCAGAGAGGCCATGCTGGGCTCCTTGAAAAAAGCGAGATCGCCAGATGATACCGCCCAGGGGCGCGGGCTGCACCGAACCGGGCTCCGAGAGAGTAACGATAGGGTAGTAAAGGCAGGGTGTTAAAAGCAGGGCGTAAAAAGTGGGAGTGGAAAGCAGACGAAGGCAAGCGGATGGAGGAGACGTCGACGGCAAGACTCAGCGACTATAGGCGACCAGTCGGCTGTCCATGGTCCGATGATGGAGGAGATGGCCAATCACGGTGGGCAACTGATACATGCTGCTGATCATGATCGCCCCTTCGGGGGTTTCTTCCACATCGGGGAAGCGATTGAGGTGGATGACCGTCATCCCCGCGTCCAGGGCCGCCTTGACCCCCACCATGGCATCGTCGATGGCGACGCAATCCTCGGCCTCGAAACCCATGCGTTGGGCCGCGTGCAGGTACAGCTGCGGGTCGGGTTTCCAGCATTTGGCGGTATAGCCGCTAAAGAGGTTGTTGCCGAAATGTTCGGACAGGCCGATGGCCTTGAGGGAGGTTTGAATCTTGTTCTCGGGCCCGTTGGACACTACCCCGCAGGGGAAGTCGGCCAACGCCATCAGGGCTTCTGTCGCCCCAGTGATCGCCACGAGCTCGGTTTCGAGGCGGCGGTTGAGATTGCTGCGCATCTCACTCTCGGTCTCGGCCAGATGAAGCGGGTCGACGCTGCCGTAGCGACTCTCCAGTACCGTCACGATATTACGAAAGCGACTACCGCGGAATTCGCCGATATAGTCACTGGCCTGAAACGGCAAGCCCAGTCGCGTCAGGCTGATGGCCATCTCGGCGGCGAGCAGCGGTTCGCTGTCCACCAGAGTTCCATCACAATCGAACAGCAGGCAGAGGGGACTTGTCATGGCCGAACATCCCTCGATTGGTCAGAGGCTTGTCGAAAAGTAACCATATATCCGTTATCGGCATGCCCTGCAGAAAGTTGAATGTAAAACGACGAATCTTTACGAACGCTGTTTCCAAACAGTATTGCTCCTAACGTCCCATTCTTCAAGTATTCGACTAAAGTTGAGCCAAATCGAGCTTTCGCCTTTTCTTCCATACTACCATACTAGTCATGTCAGTCGAGGCTTGAGACAGGTCTTGCTGATACGACGCAACCGCGAGGAATCCACATGAACCACAGCTTGCATGCGCTTTGGCAAGGCACCACAGAGGATGGCCCGGTCAGGCAGCGCCTCTTTCAGGTGCTGCGCCAGTCGATTATCCGCATGGTGCTGGCCCCCGGGCAGGCGCTCTCGGAGAAGGAGATTGCCGATACCTTCTCGGTGAGTCGGCAGCCGGTCAGGGAAGCGTTCATTCGCCTGTCGGAGGCCGGGCTGGTGGAAGTGCGCCCGCAACGCGGTACCTATGTGGTGCGGATTTCTCGCCAGGCGGTGCTCGAGGCGCGTTTCGTCAGGGAGGCCGTCGAGGTGGCGGTTGCCAGGGAAGCGGCACAGCACGGCCTGGCGCCGGCGGTCCTGGGCGAGCTTGAAGAGCTGATCGAACGGCAACGGCGCTGTATCGATCCCGAGGATCATGATCGGTTCTTTCTGCTCGACGAGGCCTTCCATCGCGCCCTGGCGTTGGGCACGGGCCATGCCATGGCATGGCGCGTAACGGAAGACGTCAAGGCGCAGCTCGACCGGGTGCGCTATCTGAGCATTCCCGATTCGACGCCGATCCCGAAGCTTACCGATCAGCATTCGATGATCGTCGAGGCCATTGCCCGGCAGGATCCCGAGGCCGCGACTCAGGCCATGGGTATCCATCAGCGAGAGATCCTTCAATCGCTGCCCGAACTCATGCGCCGCTTTCCCGAGATGTTCGACGCCACCGCCAGCGTCGTCTCACTACCCAACGTCAGGCCGCCAATCGGCGCAACCCAATAACCACAAAATGCACGTCAGGAGGCTCACATGAAGACATCCGCAATCGTTTCGGCCATGGCCTTGGCCCTTACCGCCAACGTGGCCCATGCGGCCTATCAGCTCAATCTCTCGTCGGCACTGAGTTCCCAGGATCCGGTGGTGCTGGCGATGGAGAGTGCCAGACAGGCCATCGAGGAGCGCTCCGACGGTGAGCTCACCATTCAGGTATTCCCCAACAGCCAGCTCGGTTCCGACGAAGACGTGGTGGAACAGATCCGCAGCGGGGCCAATATCGCCATCCTGATCGATGCCGGACGGCTCTCCGAGTACCAGCCGGAGCTGGGCATTCTCAGCGCGCCTTACCTGGTGGAAGACCACAGCGACTATGCGCAGATCACCTCCTCCGACCTGTACCTGGGGTGGGTCGAGAGCCTGGCCGACGACAGCGGACTGCGGCTGCTGAACTACAACTGGTTTCAAGGCTCGCGCCAGATGCTGACGCAGGACCCGGTCGAGTCGCCGGATGATCTGAGTGGCGTTCGCGTGCGCACCATCAACTCGCCGGTGTGGGTCAAGACCATCGAGTCCATGGGGGCCACGCCCACGCCGCTGCCCTGGTCCGAGGTCTACTCTGCGCTGCAGCTGGGTTCCATCGACGGGGCCGAGGCTCAGCTCACCGCGGCCGAAGGCCAGAACCTGCATGAAGTCATCAGCCATATTGCCCTGACTAGCCATATCCATCTCATGACGGGTATCGCCACCTCAGAGCAGTGGTACCAGTCGCTGCCCGAAGAGCTGCAAGTCATCCTGACCGAGGAGCTCACCCGGGCCGGGGAAGACGCCAGCCAGGCTACCGTCGATGCCCAGGATGCCGTGCGTGAGCGCATGGAGGCGGAGGGCGTGACCTTCACCGAGGTGGATATCGAGCTGTTCCGTGAACGTGTCGGTGGGGTCTATACGGACCTCGGCTACGACGAGTACCGCGAGCAGCTGGTCTCGGGGGATTGAGGACGACCCTTGCCCGCCCGGCAAGGAGACGGCCGGCCTGCGCCGGCCGTTTTTCCTTCATCCACTGCAGAGAACGAAACCTTCTATTGCAGTCAACCGAACCATCGTTCGAGGACCTCCCATGTGGCGTTGGTACGATCGAATCGAGGAGTGGCTGGCGATTGCACTGCTGGCCGGCACTTCCCTGACCATGCTGGCCAGCTCGACGGCCCGGGCGCTGGGGCAGCCCTTTGCCGGTGGCGCCGAGCTGGCCCAGTTCCTGTTCATCTGGACCGCCGTGCTGGGTGCGGATATCACGCTACGTCGCGGTGGCCAGGTGCGCATCGATGCCTTGGCGGTTCGCTTGCCGCTGTCGCTGCAGCGTCTGGTGACGGGGTTCTGCCTGGTATCGATGCTGCTCTTCCTGGCCCTTCTGGTGCGGCATGGTTTTCCGCTGGCGCTTTCCAACTGGCAGCGCCCCATGGGCGTCGCCGGCCTGAGCTATGGCTATATCACCCTGGCCTTGCCGGTCGGTGCGGCGCTGATGATGGTCTCGCTGATTCGTCGCGTCATTGACCAAGGCATCATCGGTAGCCTTGTGGCCGATGACGAGATCGTGGAGGAGACGCTATGACCGCTGCCCTTTTGCTCGGGCTCGGCCTGCTGTTGATGGCGATTGGCATGCCCGTTGCGTTTGCGATCGGCATTGCCGGATTCGCCTATTTCTTTCTTCCCGGCACCTTCCTGCCGGTCAATATCGGACCTCAGCGTATCGTCTCCGCCACCCAGTCCTTCCCGCTGCTGGCGGTGCCGCTGTTCATCTTCATCGGCCACCTGATGAATGCCAGCGGCATCACGCCACGGCTGATGCGCCTCTCCACGCTGCTGGCGGGCTGGATGAGCGGCGGGCTGGCCCAGGCCAGCATCGTGCTTAGCACCCTCATGGGCGGCGTGTCCGGCTCGGCGGTCGCCGACGCTGCCATGCAGTCCCGGGTACTGGGGCAGGGCATGATCAAGGGGGGGTACAGCCCCGGCTTTTCAGGGGCCGTGCTCTCCATCGGTGGCCTGATCACCGCCACCATCCCGCCGAGCATCGGCCTGATCCTGTACGGCTATCTCGGCGAGGTGTCGATCGGACGACTCTTCATCGCCGGCCTGGTGCCCGGCTTCCTGCTGATGGTGGCGCTGATGGTAACCACCTACTTCGTTGCCAAGCGGCGCGGTTATACCCCGGTGCGGGAGGGGTTGCCCACGGGACGCGAGGTGCTCAAGGCCGTGCGGGCGAGCGTCTGGGCGCTGCTGTTTCCGGTCTGGTTGCTGGTAGGGATTCGCTATGGCCTGTTCACGCCCTCCGAGGCGGGTGCCTTCGCCGTCGCCTATGCTTTGGTGGTGGGCTGTGTCATTCACCGTGAGATGGGAGTGACGGAGATCCTGGCGGCGATGCATGCCAGCGTTCGCGACATCGGCATGATCATGCTGATCATCATGTTCTCGGGGATCATCGGCTACGTCGTCTCTTTCGAGCGGGTGCCGCAGACCATCGCCGAACTGACGCTGGGCGTCTTCGCCAGCCAGACGGCGCTGCTGCTGACCCTGGCGGTACTGCTCATCTGCCTCGGCATGCTGCTCGAAGCCACCGTGGTGGTCATGCTGCTGACACCGATCCTGGTGCCGGTGATCAAGGCGGCGGGTATCGACCCGGTGCACTTCGGCCTGTTGATGATGACCTTGGTCACCTTCGGCGGCATGACACCCCCGGTCGGCATCTCCATGTACACCGTCTGCGGCATCCTGCGCTGCTCCTTCATCGACTACAGCCGAGAGCTGGTGCCGTTTGCCCTGGCGGTATTCGTGGTGGTGCTGGGCATCATCCTTTTCCCCGATATCGTGCTGTTCCTGCCCAACTTGCTGATGGGCTGAATGTGTTCAAGTCCAACGACGATGGAGTTTGTCATGACCTTTAATGATCGGCTCGACTTCATGGGGCCGGACTTCCTGCTTGAAAACGAGCCGGCGCGCCGGCTTTACCACGAGCATGCCGCCGACATGCCGATCTGCGACTACCACTCGCACCTGAGCCCGGTGGAGATCGCCGATGACGTGCGGTTCGACAACCTCACCCAGCTGTGGCTCAAGGGCGACCATTACAAGTGGCGCGCGATGCGCTGCGCGGGTATCGACGAGCGGCGCATCACTGGCGACGTGAGCGACCGCGAGCGCTTCCAGGCGTGGGCGGAAGCCGTCCCGGACTGTCTCGGCAACCCGCTCTACCACTGGACCCACCTGGAACTGCGCCATCCGCTGGGCATCGAAAACCTGCTGCTCTCGCCGGCGACGGCCGAGGAGATCTGGACGACGTCTCGCGAGCGACTGGCCACGCCGCCATTGAGTGCCCAGGGAATCCTGGAGCGCTTCAATGTGCGCACGGTGTGCACTACCGATGATCCGGTCGATTCGCTGGCGCTTCACGGTCGGCACGCCAAAAGCGGGGCGGGCCCGTTCATGCTGCCGACCTTCCGCGCCGACGCCGTGCTCAAGATCGAGCAGCCCGACTTCGTCGACTATCTGAACAAACTCGAGACGGCCAGTGGCGTGGCCATTGGTGGCTTTGACGACCTACTTGCAGCGCTGCATCAGCGCCTCGATCACTTTGCCGCCCACGGCTGCTGCCTCTCCGACCACAGTCTGGAAAAGCCGGTGTTTGTTTCGCCGCCGAGCGTGGCCGAACTGGACCGGCTGCTCGATCGTCGTCGCGGTGGCGAAGCGCTCTCCGCCCACGAGAGCGGCGGCTTCACCACCGCCGTGCTGCTGTGGCTGGGGCGCGAGTACGCCCGCCGCGGCTGGGTGATGCAGCTGCACCTGGGAGCGCTGCGCAGCCTGAGCCAGCGCGGCCTGGCCGAGATCGGTCCCAACAGCGGCTTCGATGCCATCGGCGATGTCACCTACGCTGAACCGCTGGCGGCGATTCTCGATGCGCTCGACCGCGACCGGGCGCTGCCGCGCACCGTGGTCTACAACCTCAACCCGCGCGACAACGAGATGCTGGCGGGCCTGGTCGGCTCGTTCCAGGGTGACGGCATCCCCGGCAAGGTGCAGTTCGGTGCCGCCTGGTGGTTCAACGACCAGCGCGACGGCATCGAGCGCCAGCTCGTCACCCAGATGAACTTCGGCCTGCTTCGCCACTTCGTCGGCATGCTCACCGATTCGCGCAGCCTGCTGTCGTTCTCACGCCACGACTACTTCCGCCGCATCTTCTGCCAGATGCTCGGTGCGCAGGTCCAGCGGGGCGAGCTGCCGAACGATCTCGATCGCATCGGCGAGCTGGTGCGTGCGGTCTGCTACGACAACGTGCAGCGCTACCTCTTCGAGCGTTGAACCTTATTCTTTTGCAACGGAATCGCCATGAAGATCAGTGATGCCTATCTCATCGTCAGCTCCCCGGGACGCAACTTCGTCACCCTCAAGATCGTCACCGAGTCGGGCACCTACGGGATCGGCGATGCCACCCTCAACGGCCGTGAAATGGCCGTGGTCGCCTATCTCGAGGAGCACGTGCTGCCTGCCCTGATCGGCCGCGATGCCAGCCGCATCGAGGATATCTGGCACTACCTCTATCGCGGTGCCTACTGGCGTCGCGGACCGGTGACCATGGCGGCGATTTCGGCCGTCGACCTGGCGCTGTGGGACATCAAGGCCAAGGCCGCCGACATGCCGCTCTATCAGCTGTTGGGCGGCAAGAGCCGTGAGCGGGTGATGACCTATGCCCACTGCACCGGACGCGACATCGAGGGCTGCCTGGACGAGGTCGAGCGTCACATTGCCCTGGGCTATCGCGCGGTCCGGGTTCAGGCCGGGGTGCCGGGGATTCCGACCATCTACGGCGTGGCCAAGCGCGAAGGCGAGCGCTACGAGCCCGCCGACGCCGAATTGCCCGCCGAGCATGTGTGGAGCACCGAGAAGTACCTCAACCACGTGCCCAAGCTGTTTGCCGCGGTGCGCGAGCGTTTCGGCGACGACATCCACCTGCTCCACGACGTCCATCACCGGCTGACGCCCATCGAGGCGGCGCGGCTGGGCAAGGCGGTGGAGCCCTACCACCTGTTCTGGCTGGAGGACTGCGTGCCGGCCGAGAACCAGGAGAGCTTCCGGCTGATTCGCCAGCACACCACCACGCCGCTGGCGGTGGGGGAGGTGTTCAACTCGATCCACGACTACCGCGAGCTGCTCGAGAACCAGTGGATCGACTACATCCGTACGCCGCTCTCCCACGGCGGCGGCATCACCCACGTGCGGCGCATCGCCGACCTGGCCGGGCTCTATCACGTGCGCACCGGCTTCCACGGGCCGACGGACCTGTCGCCGGTGTGCCTGGGCGCGGCCGTGCATTTCGATACCTGGGTGCCCAATTTCGGCATCCAGGAGCACATGCCCCACACGCCGGAGACCGACGCGGTCTTTCCCCACGACTACCGCTTCGAGGACGGCCACTTCCTGGTCGGCGAGACGCCGGGCCATGGCGTCGATATCGACGAGGCGCTGGCCAAGCAGTACCCCTACAAGCGTGCCAGCCTGCCGGTCAACCGGCTCGAGGACGGCACCTTATGGCACTGGTGAGGAGACGAACATGAAAGCATTCCAGGTCAATGCGCCGCTGGACTACCGGATCGCCGACGTCGAGGTGCCCACGGCGGCACCCGGTGAAGTGCTGGTCAAGGTGGCGTTCGCCGGTATCTGCGGATCGGACATGCATATCATCCATGGCGATAACGCCTTCGTCCGCTTTCCGCGGATCACCGGGCATGAGTTTGCCGGGGTCGTCGAGGCGGTGGGCGAGGGCGTCGAGGACGTCAACATCGGCGAGCGAGTGTGCGTCGACCCGGTGGTCAGCTGCGGGCGCTGCTATCCGTGCCGCATCGGGCGACCCAATGTCTGCACCGCCATGCAGGTGATCGGCGTGCATCGTGACGGCGGCTTCGAGGAGCGTGTCAATGTGCCGGCGGCCAACCTGCATCGTCTGCCGGCGCACCTGGGGCTGGATATCGCCGCCCTGGTCGAGCCCTACAGCATCGCCGCCAATGTGCTCGATCGCATGCAGCCGCAGCCGGGCGATCGGCTGCTGGTCTACGGCGCCGGGGTGATCGGCCTGACCGTGCTTCAGATGGCCCGGGCCAAGGGCATCGAGGAGGTGATCGTCACCGACGTGATCGACGAGCGACTGGCCACGGCCCGCGAGCTGGGCGCACGGCATACCCTGCATGGCAGCCGCGACGACGTCGAGGCCGAGGTCATGCGCCTCACCGACGGCGAGGGCGTGCCGCTGATCGCCGATGCCGCCTGCGTGCCGGCGCTGCTGCCACAGATGCTGCGCCTGGCCTCGGCGGCGGGGCGCATCGGCCTGCTTGGTTTCAACCCCACCCCCAGCGACCTGGTGCAGTTGGAGGTGATCAAGAAGGAGCTGACACTGGTCGGGTCACGACTCAACAACCGCAAGTTTCCGGAGGTGCTAGCGCTGCTCGCATCCGGGGCTCTCGATGGCGCGGCGCTGGTCAGTCACCGGCTGCCGTTCGACGAGATGCCCGGGGCCATCGACATGCTCGAGCATCATCCCGAAAGGGCCCGCAAGGTGCTGATCGACATCGGTGCCTGAGGGCCGTTGGCATGGCCAATGCCACCAGCATATCCATAACTCACAACAGCATGTGCAGGAGATTCACGTCATGATCAAGCGACTCATCACCGGTGCCATGATCGGCGCCGCCCTGATAGGCAGCCAGGCCGCCCTGTCCGCCGACTTCACGCTGCGCTTCGGCCATCTGGCCAATGAGCAGAATATCTGGCACCAGGCCGCCGAGAAGTTCAAGGAGGAAGTCGAGGCCAACTCCGACGGTCGCATCGAGGTGCGCATCTATCCCAACGAGCAGCTCGGCAGCGAAATGGATGTGATCAACAGCATCCAGCTGGGCACCGCCGAGATGACCATTACCGGTGAGAGCCTGCAGAACTGGGCGCCCAAGGCGGCGATGATGGCCGTGCCCTATGCCTTCCGTGACTCGGAGCACTTGCACGCCGCGGTGAGCGGCGAGATCGGTGAAGAGATCGAGGCGCAGATCACCGAGCAGGCCAACCTGGTGCCGCTGGCCTGGTTCGAGCGCGGCCCCCGCGAGCTGACCTCCAATCGACGCATCGAGCATCCCGACGACCTGGATGGCATGCGCCTGCGAGTGCCCAACGTGCCGCTGTTCGTCGATACCTGGGAAGCGCTGGGCGCGCGGCCGACGCCGATGGCCTTCAGCGAGGTGTTCACCGCCCTGCAGCAGAACACCATCCAGGCCCAGGAAAATCCGCTCAGCCTGATCGAGAGCGCCAGCTTCTATGAGGTGCAGGACTACGTGAACCTCACCGGCCATGTGCGCAGCTGGATCTATGTGGTGATCGGTCGCAATACCCTGGAGAGCATGCCCGACGACCTGCAGCAGGTGGTGTTCGATGCCGCCGCTGTGATGCAGGACTACCAGGCCGAGCTGTTCGACGAGGACCAGCAGCGTCTCGAGCAGGCCCTGACCGACCGCGGCATGGAGTTCGTCGAGGTCGATATCGAGGCCTTCGCCGAGAAGGCGCGGCCGGCGGTGCTGGAGTCCCTGGACGATGAACAGCGTGCGCTGTTCGACGCCATCCAGGACCTGTGAGCCATGGGGGCGGGCACTGCGGTGCCCGCTCCGTGAGGGGCACGCCAATGACGACACCCGAACACGAACACAAGGCCCTCGAGCGGGAGGCCCTCGATAGCCTCGACACCCTCTCGGTGGTGCCCACCTTCCAGGGGCCGGTGGGGCGCCTGATCGGCTGGATCGATGCGCTATTCACCGGCTTGGCGGTGGTGGCCCTGGTGGCCATCGCCGGCACCGTGCTGCTGCAGATCTCCGGCCGCCTGTTCCTGCCGTTCCCGATGGCCTGGACCGAGGAGCTGTCACGCTATCTGTTCGTCTACATGGTGGCGCTCTCGGCGGGCGTGGTGCTGCGCCGTCACCGCAACGTCAACGTCGAACTGTTTCATCACTGCCTTGGACCCCGTGCCCGGGCAGGCTACCAGGCCCTGGTGTGTCTGCTGATCGGCGGCTTTGCCTGGATCGTGCTGCCCTATGCCTGGCAGTACGCCGAGAACGGTGCCTGGCAGACATCGCCCACGCTCAAGGTACCCATGCTCTACATCTTCTTTTCCACCGTGGTGTTGTTCCTGCTGCTGCTGGTCTACAGCGCCATCGGTTTTCTCGAGGGCCTGATCGCCATGCTGCGCCAGCCCGCCGACCACGATGCAGAGGCACGCTGAATGGAAGTCATCCTGCTGTTCGTCACCTTTCTGGTGCTGCTGGTGGTGGGCCTTCCGATCGCCTTCGCCCTGGGTATCGCATCGCTGGTCTATCTGCTGCTGGAAGGCATTTCGCTGACCATCGTGCCGCAGCGCATGTACGCCGGCATCGATACCTTCGTGCTGCTGTGCATTCCCGGCTTCGTGCTGGCCGGCAACCTGATGAATGTCGGCAACATCACCGAACATATCATCCGCTTCTCCAATGCCCTGCTGGGCCATATCCGCGGCGGCCTGGGCCTGGCGAACGTGGGTGGCTCGATGATCTTCGGCGGCATCTCCGGTACCGCCGTGGCCGACTCGGCGAGTATCGGTGCGGTGATGATTCCCGGCATGGCGCGCTCAGGCTACGACAAGCCCTTCGCCGCCGCGGTCACGGCCGCGTCCTCCACGGTGGGGCCGATCATTCCGCCCAGCGTACCGATGATCATTGCCGGTTCGCTCTCCGGCGTCTCGGTGGGGCGGATGTTCCTGGCCGGGGCCATCCCCGGCCTGCTGCTGGGCCTGGCGATGATGATCACGGTCTATATTCTTGCCGTGCGGCGTGGCTATCCCAAGGGCGAGCGGGCCACCTTCATGGAGCTGCTGCGCGAGGGGCGCACCGCCTTCTGGGCGTTGCTGATGACGGTGATCATCCTCTACGGGATCATCGGTGGCTTCTTCACCCCCACCGAGGCGTCGATCGTCGCCAGCCTCTATGCGCTGGTGGTGGGCATGTACGTCTACAAGGGGCTGTCCTGGCGCAAGCTGCCGGGTATCCTCAGCGATACGGTGCTCACCTCCTCGGCGCTGCTGCTGCTGGTGGGGCTGGCCAACCTGTTCGGCTGGATACTGACCAGCGAGCAGGTGCCACAGATGATCGCCGCCCTGATCCTGTCGATCAGCGAGAACCCGCTGATCGTGATCCTGATTCTCAACCTGATCCTGCTGTTCGTCGGCGCCTTCATGGAGACTATCGCCGCGCTGATCATCCTGTTCCCCGCGCTGCTCGGTGTCGCCACCGGCGTCGGTCTGGACCCGGTGCACTTCGCCGTCATGGCCGTGCTCAACCTGATGATCGGCCTGACCACGCCGCCGGTGGGCGTCTGCCTGTTCGTCGTCGCCGGCATCGGCAAGCTGCCGATGCTGACCGTGGCCCGGGCCATCGTGCCGTTCCTGATCTGCAATATCGCCGTGCTGCTGCTGGTCTCCTATGTGCCGGCGGTATCGCTGTGGCTGCCGACCCTGATCATGGGCGAATGATCCACAACAAGGAGAGATGATGTCCATCACCCGTTTCCCGGCGGCGCCACGGCACGGCGCCATCGCCATCGTCCATCTCGGCCTGGGCGCCTTCCACCGTGCCCACCAGGCGGTCTATCTGGAGCGCTACCGCCAGCGCAGAGGCGATGACACCTGGGGTGTGTGCAGCGCAAACCTGCGCGGCAATGTCGGCCTGGTGGACGGCCTGGCAGCCGCCGGCCATCGCTACCATGTCGCCGAGTACGCCGATAGCCAGACCGTCGCTCTGCGCGAAATCGGGGTCATCGAGGAGGCGCTGTTCTCGGGGCGAGGCGCAGACGGCCAATGGGGACGCGACCTGGCGCCGCTGCTGGCCAGGATGGCCGCGCCCGAGACTCGTATCGTCACTCTGACCGTTACCGAGAAAGGCTACTTCCTCAATCCGGCCAGCGGTGAGCTGCTCGCCGACGACCCCATGATCGCTGCCGATATTGCCCAACCCACGGCGCCACGCACCGCGCCAGGGATGCTGGTCGAGGCGCTGGCACGTCGCCGGGCGTCAGGCCTGGCCCCCTTTACGGTGCTGAGTTGCGACAATATGCCGGACAACGGCCGGCGCACCCGCAATGCCGTGGCCCAGCTCGCTGCACGGCGAGATGCCGAACTGGCCGCCTGGATCGAGCGCGAGGTGGCTTTCCCCTGCAGCATGGTCGACCGCATCGTGCCCGCCATGACCGCAGACGATCACGCACGCCTGGCTGAGCTGGGCGTCAAGGATCCCAACGCGGTGGTGGGGGAGGCGTTCAGCCAGTGGGTGGTGGAGGATCACTTCCCCCTGGGGCGCCCCGCCTGGGAGGCTGACGGGGTGGAGGTCGTCGAGGATGTCGCGCCGTTCGAGACCATGAAGCTGCGCATGCTCAATGGCAGCCACTCGCTGCTGGCCTACCTGGGTGCCCTGGCGGGCATCGAGACGGTGTACGACGGGATCAGCCGTGGCGATCTTCGCGCCCTCCTGCGCCGCTATATGCTCGAGGAGGCCGCTCCCACCCTGGCGATGCCCGCGGATACCGACCTGGTCGCCTACGGCGACTCGCTGCTGGCGCGCTTCGCCAACGATAGCCTGCGCCACCGCCTGCAACAGATCGCCATGGACGGTAGCCAGAAGCTGCCCCAGCGCTGGTTTCAGGGTGCCCTGGCACGGCTTGAGGTCGGCGAGGCGGTGCCCTGTACGACGCTGGGTGTGGCCGCCTGGGTCCGCTACACCGCAGGCCAAGACCTGCAGGGGACCCAATACCCGGTCGACGATCCGCTGGCCGCGCGCTTTACCGACCTGCATGCCCGGCACGCCGACGATGCCGAGGCGCTGGTCGATGCCTTCCTGGCTATGGACGACGTGATACCACCTGCGTTGGCCCGACAGCCGTCCTTTGTCACAGCGGTGGTCGATGCCTATCGGACACTGACACGAGAGGGGCTTGCCGGGGCGCTTTCCGCCCTGGTGCGAGACTGACACAAGGAGTTTTTCATGGAGCATACCTGGCGCTGGTTCGGCCCGAAGGACCCCATTCGCCTCGACGAGGTTCGCCAGACCGGTGCCACCGGCATCGTCACCGCGCTGCACGAGATACCCAATGGCGAGGTGTGGTCTCCTGCGGCGATCGACGAGCGCAAGGCGATGATCCAGTCCGCCGGCCTCTCCTGGTCGGTGGTGGAGAGCGTGCCGGTGCACGAGGCGATCAAGCAGGGCACTGCCGAGCGCGATGAGCTGATCGCCAACTACTGCCAGACCCTTCGCAACCTGGCGTCGGGCGGCATCGATACCGTCTGCTACAACTTCATGCCGGTGCTCGACTGGACTCGCACGGACTTACGCTATCGCCTGCCCGATGGGGCCCTGGCGCTACGCTTCGATCAGGTCGCCTTCGCCGCCTTCGATCTCTATCTGCTGGCGCGCCCCGGTGCCGAGAACGACTACAGCGACATAGAGCAGCGCGAGGCCCGGGACTATCTCGAAACCCTTGGTCAGGCCGACCGCGACACGCTGGTCGATACCCTGATCGCCGGCCTGCCCGGCGCCGAGGAGGGTTACACGCTGGCCCAGTTCCGTGAGGTGCTGACGGCCTACGCCGGGATCGATGCCGACCGGCTGCGTGAGCATCTGGCGTATTTCCTGCGTGCGGTGATCCCGGTGGCCGAGGAGGTCGGCATCCGCATGGCGATCCATCCCGACGATCCGCCGCGTCCCATGCTCGGGCTGCCGCGAGTCGTCTCCACACCGGATGATGCCCAGTGGCTCCTCGATGCCGTGCCCAGCCCGGCCAACGGCCTGACGCTGTGTACCGGCTCCTACGGGGTACGGGCGGACAATGACCTGGCCGACATGGCGAGGCGCTTCGGGCCGCAGATCCATTTCGTGCATCTGCGCTCGACTCGCCGCGAGGCGTCGGATCCGCGCTCTTTCTTCGAGGCCCCCCACCTGGATGGCGATGTGGACATGGTGGCCGTGATCCAGGCCCTGGTGGAGGAGGAGCGTCGCCGCGAGCGCCAGGGCGGAGCCCGCCTGCCGATGCGCCCTGACCATGGCCACCAACTTCTCGATGACCAGCAGCGTGCCACCGCCCCGGGCTACCCCCTCTACGGTCGGCTGCGTGGCCTGGCCGAACTGCGTGGCGTGGAACAGGCGGTACGTCGCCTGACCGACTGACAGCCCGGGCGACGTCGGGTCAGCAACTGCGCCTTCCCGTCCCATGTGCCAGAACGCTCCACTTCTCTTAGGCTTTCTGGCGCAGAAGGGAGAGAGGTCATTTGTTACCAACATTCTGAAAAAAAAGAAATATTTGACAAATTGGCATGGGTTGGCCCGCTCCCTGCAGCAGTCAGGGTGAGCAAGACAAGCCGGTAAGTCCTGCTACTAGAGAGAATGGTAAGCGGATTCCGGTACGACGAGCGAAGCCAAACGGCTTGAAATGGAAACACAAGCTCTGACCCATTGGAGGGACGAACATGATGTCCAAGGAATTTCTCAAGAAACTCGGCATTGTCGGTATTACTTTTGGCCTGACCGCCAGCCCACTGGTGCTTGCCGAATTCAACGATGAAGAGGACGCGCAAGGTACCGTGCCGGAGCAGACCGCTCCCGAAGCAGGCGCTGACGCCGAAATGGGTGCAGGTGCCGATACCGGTTACGGTGCTGGCGAGACCGGTGCTGAAGCAGGTGCAGGCGCGGATACCGATTTCGGCGCTGGTGAGACCGGTGCTGAAGCTGGAGCAGGCGCTGGCGCCGATGCGGATTTCGGCTCGGATGACGAGTGGGAAGACGAAACCACTGACGAGTGGGAAGAAGAGAACGAAGAGGAAGAGTGGGAAGAGGACGAGGAAGACGATCAGGATTGGTAAGGCCTGATACTGCCAGGGACGGCGGTCGCTGCCCAGGGAAGGGCGGTGACGTCTCCTCAAGGTTGATGCGATAGCATCATCCGCCTCACCCGCCCCCGGTTATGCCGGGGGCGGTTCTGTGTGTGTCAGACACACCAGGCCACATTCAGGTGCTATAGCCACCCCAGCCACTGCCACCATAGGTAATCCAGCGGCCACAGCAACACCACGCTGAGCAGGGCAGTGACCAGGCAGAGCCTTGCGGTTTCCCTGAGCGAAATGCGTGCCGCCAGGATGCCGACGATCAGCGGTGGCGCCTGATACGGCAGCAGTACCGTGGAGAACCCCACCACCTGGGTCATGTAGACCGCCTCCGGCGACCAGCCGGTCATCTCGGCGAGCCCTGGCGCCATGGGAGTCAGGATGGCGGGAATACCCGGCAGGGTGACCAGGGTGCCCAGCAGCATGGCGAGCGCGGAGAGCATGCCAAAGGCGGTAGCATCGCTGGCCTCGCGCAGGGGAAGTGCCGATAGCAGGCCGCCTGCCACCAGGGTGCCCAAACCACTCTGGTAGGCCAGTGCGCCGAGGCTGACGATACCCGCCACATAGATGAAGGAGTCGAAGCTGATCGACTGCAGCGGCTTCTCACCCATCAGCCGGCTACCGGGAAAGAGGCAGACCAGTGCCACTCCCATGCCGACCCAGGCGGGCGAGATCCCGTGCCAGGCGTCGGTCATCCATAGCAGCACCGCCACCGACAAGAGCGCTGCCAGCCAGCGTTCGGGTGCAGCGAGACGCAAGGATGGCGTCGATTCAGGGGCCTGTGTCGGTGCCTTACCCGGGAAGAGCCACAGCATGACCCCGATCAGCAGCAGTGTCTTGAGCACGCCCAGCACCGGAAAGTGCAGCAGCAGGTAGTCGCTGTAGGTGGGCGGCGTGCCCAGCACCGCTTCCGCGGCCCCCATCAAGACGTTGTTGGGCACATTGGCGGGAAGGATGGCGTAGGTAGGCAGGAAGGTACCCATGATGCCGCCGAGTATCAGCCCGGTCCGGGCCCGCTCCCCCTGGGCATAGCCGAGGTGATCGGCCAGTGTGGTAAGGATGGGGACCATCAGCAGAATCCGGCCCATGCCCGAGGGCATGAAGAACGCCATCACCAGCCCCAGCAGGATGACACCGATGAGCGCCTTGCGGTAGGAGCCGGCGAGCCAGGGGCCGACCCCCTGGGCCAGCGTGGTGCCGAGCCCTGTGAACTGGATCGCCGCGCCGATGATCAGGCCGGCGAAGACCAGCCAGGTTGCCGCCGAGCCGAAGCCGGCGAATACCGTCTCCGCCGGTGCCACGTCGGCAAGGGTGCAGAGCGTGAAGAAGACCAGTGCGGTCAGCCACTGCGGCAGCCAGCCGGTCGCCCAGAGCCCGATACAGAGCCCGATTACCGCCCCCGCCCGAACCATCACCGGTGCCGTGGGCATTGCCAGCAGGAAAAGCGTGACCCCCACGACGGCAACGAGAGATATCCAGTGGCGAGGCGTGGGCAACGACTTGGCGGCTGCGGCAGGCATGACGGCTCCGGGCGAGAGGGATAGCCGCAGAGTTTAGCAGGCGAAGTACCTGCGGTGATCCCTATGGCTCGACCGGTGGGGCCTGCTGTGGCTCCCCCTCCTCGATGATTTCGCCGTCCGGTGACAGCAGATACCAGGGGCCGCCCATATGGACGAGGCCTTGGCCCAAGGCATCGCCGGGATAGACATCACGAGCGAAATAGTAGAGTGGCCAGCCAGCGTAGGTGACCTGGTGCGTGCCATCGTCACGTTCGAAGGTCGCCAGCTTGCCCTCATCAATGTTCTCGCCGGCTACGGGTGAGGCTTCCGTGGTGTAGGGCGGCCAGGCAATGGCGCAGCTTTCGTAGCAGGTGCTGTACCCACCGCCTTGCTGGTCCTGCTCGAACATGTAGAGGGTCATGCCCTCCCGGTTGGTGAGATAGTGTCCGAAAGGAGACTGCTCGCGGCTTTCCACACGGGCTTGTGGCGTCGGGTCGGGTCGGGGCTCCAACTGCCGCTCGGACTCCTCCGGACTCATGCCTTCCACACGGGCCTCGTCGTCGCCACCCGGCAAGGGAGATGCCGCTATGGTCGGGAGTGGAAGGGTGCCGGCCAGGGCGACCAGAGCGGCGCCCTTCAGCCAGGTTGTCGTTACGCTTGCTGTCATGGTGACCTTCCTTGGATAGCGAGTGTTCTCTTCACTCTAGGAAGGCCCGTCAGGGTGTGGCAAGCCCTTTCAAAGACGGCGCCCGCTGGCCTTCAGCCTCTGGAAAGGCGGCGAGAGTTGGCGCTGCTGCGGCGATGATAGGGGGTCAGGGTGCGACGGCTCGTGACCCACCAGGGGGTAGGCTGGCCGAACGCCATGCCCAGCATGGCTTTCTGTATCTCGACGCCGGTTTCCAGGCTGGCTTCCAGCTTCTCGCTCACCATTCGCTGGTTTTCCTTGATCATTTTGGCGCTGTTGGGCGCCTGGGTTTGCCAGAGATCATTGCGCATGGCGATGGTGGAGAGTGAGGTCGACCAGAGTTCGAAGGCCATCACCCCCAGTTTCCAGACATCCATCATCGCAGCGGGGGTCTGTGGGAAGATAGGGTAATGGGTCGGGCTTGGCATGGGTTAGCCTCCTGGTCAGGGAATCGGGCGCGGCCGAGTGCCGCTGGTACCCCAAGTGTGGGCCCCGTCATGCTGCACTGCAATAACTCATGTTACCTTCGGCTTTCCCGTCCTGCGAGCTTTCGCCCGGCGCGCGCTGGCACGTGGAGGTCCGGGTTCAGGCCGCCCCACGGGCGAGTGCGGCAATGGCGCCGGGTAGTTCGCCGGGGTGAGTAATCGCAATAGCCCCCTCCGGCGTCATTTCCTCTTCAGGGAAACGATTGAGATGGATCACCTGCATGCCGGCAGCCAGACCGGCGGCTACGCCCACCGCGGCGTCGTCTATCGCCACGCAGCGCTGGGCCGGGTAACCCATGCCTTCGGCTGCCTTTAAATAGAGCCCCGGATCTGGCTTCCAGACGCCCAATGCATAGGCACTGTAAAGATTGTTGCCGAAATGATGAGCCAGCCCGCTACTTTGCATGGCACAGAGAATTTTCTGCGCCGGGCCGTTGGACACAACGGCCTTGGGATGGCCGGCAAGGGCAGCCAGTGCGTCGGGCATACCGTCGATAGGCAAAAGTTCGGCGCGCATGCGGGTTTCCATCCGGCCGCGCATCGCGTTCTCCATCACCGGGAAACGCCCGTCGACCAAGGCCCCGTGGCGGCTCTCCAGGGCCTCGATGATGGTTTGAAAGCGGACGCCGCGAAATTCCTCCATATACTGTCTGGCGGAGAAGGGCAGGCCAAAGGATGGCAGGATCTCGCCCATAACCTCGGCAAGCAGGATTTCGCTGTCCACCAGAGTACCGTCAGAGTCGAAGAGCAAGCAGAGCACAGGGGGCATGGGAACCTCATTGTCGGAGTGGAAGACATGCCGGACCAGCTTGGCAGGGCCGGTATCAGGGGGACGCCCGGCTCAGACGAAGTCCGGTACCAGAAAGCGCGGAATGGCCAGGATCAGTTGGGGATAGACAATCAGCAGCAGGATCACCCCGAGCATGATCATCAGGTAGAGCAGGGTGGTACCCAGGGCCTTGAGCAGGGGGATACCGCCGATCTTGGCTGAAATCATCAGGCAGAGTCCATAGGGTGGCGTGATCAGTCCCAGTCCCAGGGCCATGACGCCGATGACCCCGAAGTGAACCGGGTGAATGCCGGCCTGCATGGCCAATGGCTGGAAGATGGGTGCCATAATCGCCATGGCGGGTAGCGAATCCATGAAAGTGCCGATGACCAGCATCACCACGGTCATGATCAGCAGCAGCACGATGGGATCAGTGATGTTGACCCCGGCCATCAGCTTGGGGGGAATCTGGTAGAAGCTGATCAGGTAGCCGAAGATAGCCGCACCCACCAGGCTGAACAGCGACAGCGAGCAGAGCCGAACGGTGGCTGTGGAGGCCTCCAGCACGTCGTGAAACCGCAGTTCGCGATAGACGATGAAGCCCAGCGCCAGGGCGTAGAGCACCGCAATCATCGCCGCTTCGGTGGGTGTGACGATGCCCAGGGTAATGCCACCGATGATGACCACCGGGATGCCCGCCGCCATCAGGCCGTCCTTGCCTGAATGCGCCAGCTCCTTGAGAGTGGCGCGCTGTCGCACCGGCACGTTATAGCGGCGGACGAAGAGCATATTGAGGCCCAGCATCGCCACGCCGATCATGACCCCGGGAAGTATGCCACCGAGGAACAGGCCGGCAATGGAGGTGTTGGTCAGGGCGCCCCATACGATCATGTTGATCGATGGTGGAATGATGATCCCCATCACCGAGGAAGCCGCGGTGACCGCCACGGCGAAGCTCGTCGGGTAGCCCTCTCGCTTCATGGCCGGAATCAGCACCGTGCCGACCCCGGCACTGTCGGCGGTGGACGAACCGGAGACACCGGCGAACAGCATGCTGACCAGCACATTGACGTGGGCCAGGGCGCCCTTGAGGTGCCCCACCATCAGCATGCACAGGGTGATCAGCCGGTCGGTGATGCGGGCAGCATTCATCAGGTTTCCGGCCAGCAGGAAGAGTGGCACGGCGAGCAGCACGAAGGAGTCCATGCCGTTGTACATACGCTGGAACATCACCCAGGCCGTCAGCCTTGGGTCGAGCAGGATCATGCTGAAGGCGGTGAGAATCAGTGCCATGGCTATGGGAACGCCTGCCACGATGAGTATCCCGAGCACGCCGAACAGCAGCCAAGGGAGCAGAAACATCCAGTCAGTTGGCATCATGGCCGGGGGCCCCTGTCATCGTTGGAGGAGTGATTAGGGTCCAGGGGCCTGTCCAGGCCTTCTAGCGGCGTCTGGTCGGGTTGAATAACATCGAGCGTGTCGATTTCATTGGGGGTGTTGAGGGCCTTCTCCATATCTTGCATACCGTGCAGCACGGTGTGCAGCAAGCGCTGAATGCTGAACAGCAGGATAAACACGCCGCTGACCATGAAGGTGGAGTAGACATAGACCATGGATAGGCCGGAGGCGGTGGCGCTGCGACGCAGGCCGGACTGGGCAAAGTCCTTGCCATAGATGATGAAGATCAGGCCAATGGTCAGGCAGGCGAGGTCGCGGATCACCCTAGTCGCCAGGTCGGCGCGCGAGCCGCGTGGAAAGGCCTCGAGCACGAAGTGATCGGCGTGCAGCACCCCGACGGCAGCGCCCAGCATGACCATCCACTGAAAAGTGAAGCGGCTGAATTCCTCCGTCCAGTATAGGCGGGGCATGAACGGCAGGTTACGGCTGACCACTTGGTAGATGATCAACAGGATGAAGCTGAATACCAGCGCCAGCAGCACCACATGCAGCAGTCGCTCCAGCGCTCTATTGAGGCTTGCCAGCCCAGTGAGCAGTCGAGACATGGCGTGACCCTATGAGGGGAGGCAGGGAATCCTGCACTGACGGCCCCCGGCCAGCCGGGGGCCGGTGAGATCATTCGGCGTTGACGATCATCTGGTGGAGTTCGGTCAGGCCCATCTCGGCGATGACACTTTCCAGCGGCCCGGCGACCATCTCCATCATGGTCTGTCGATCCATGTCATGCAGCGTGGCGCCTTCCTCGACCAGCAGGTCTAGTGCCTCGGCATCCTGCTCCAACTGCACCTCCCGGGCATAGTCGGCGGACTCGGCTGCTGCCGCCATGACCTGCTCGCGTTGGGTATCATCCATGCGATCCCAGGTGGCCTGGGAGAGTGTCAGCAGGCGCACGGTGATATCGTGTTCGGAGAGCCCGATATGCGGCGCGACCTCGTGAAAACGCATGCGATGGATCCACTCGGCTTCGTTGAGCAGCCCATCGATGGCACCCAACTGCAGGCCGGTATAGATCTCGCTCCACTCCATTACCGTAGGGTCGGCCCCCAAGGCCTCCCAGGCAGTGATCAATGGCCGGGTGGGGTTGGTGCGAATCTGCAGTCCGGCCAGGTCATCGAGGCTCTCCAATGGCTGGCTGCTGACGATCTGACGCTTGCCGCCACCATAGAAGGCCAGTACCCGGACGTCGGTCTCGGCGGTGATCTGGTCGGCGATGGTGCGGCCGACCTCACCGTCGAGTACCGTCTGCCAGTGATCCTCGTCGCGATACAGGAAGGGGATCGAGAACACATTGGCGGAGGGCGAGAAGTCGGTGATCAGACCGGGATTGATGATCGAGATATCCAGGGCCCCGGCCATCTGCTGCTCGAACATCTCGGTCTCGTGGCCCAGCACGCTGTTGCCGAGGATGGTGACGTCGATGTTGCCGTCGCTCTTCTCGGCCAGCAGTTCCTTGAAGCGTTCGGCACCCAGGTGGTAGGCGGTATCCTCGGTCCCGCCATGGCCGAAGCGCAGTTCCATCGCCTGAGCGGCGCCTGCGAGTCCCAGGGAGGCCGACAGGAGCGCGCCGACCATCAGATGACGAGCCAAGGGGCGAAGGGTGTTGCGGGTTGGATCGATCCATTCATGAGTCATAGGAACACCTATTGTTGTTGGCACCCTGCGTGACGGCAGGGCGGCTGGCGGCGATGTGGCCCTGCCACATCAGAGCGTCGGGGCGAGCACCCGGGAAGCCGTCCGGCAGGCGCCGCAGGACTCGCGCACCTTGAGCTGGGGCGATAGCACGACCTGTTCCCGCGCCCCATCGGGGTGGTTGATGCGCCGCAAGGCAAGCCGAGCCGCTTCCTCGCCGATGGCATAGGGGTGGGTAGCGACACTGGTTAACGCCGGGGCGCTGAGTGCAGCTTCCTCGACGTTGTCCGTGCCGATGACGGCGCAATCCACACCGGGGGTGAGCCCCTGGCGTTGCAGGCCGAGCATGGCACCGAAAGCCACCAGGTCGTTATGGCAGACGACGGCAGTGGGAGCCGGCGATTCGCCAAGCAGGAGTCCGATGGCCTCAAAGCCGTCGCGGCGGGTGACGGTCGAGCGCAGCAACCGTTGATAGCCAAGACCATGGCGGTCGATGGCTTCCCGATAGCCTTGCCAGCGTTCGCGGGTCGCCGAATGCTCGGTGTGCCCGCCAATGAACGCGATGCGCTCATGCCCGTGCGCGACCAGATGGTCGATGGCCAGGTTTACTCCCAGGCGAAAGTCCGTGCCGGCGTAATCGAAAGGTGGTGTGCCGATATGACGAAGGACCTGAACGCAGGGTAACTTCCAAGCGTTCAGCGTTTCGACCAGGGTGGGGGGCGTCCCTTCTGCTGGGCAAAGCAGGATGCCGTCGACACGGTGCTCGCGCATGCGTTCCAGGAAGCGCTGCTGTCGTTTGGGAGAGTCTTCGCTGTTGGCCAGAAAGGAGACATAACCCACACGGTTCAGGGCGGCATCGATTCCTGCCACCATGGCGCCGAAAAAGGGGTTGGCGATGTCGTAGACCACTACCCCGAGCGTCGAGGTACGGCTGCCGCGCAGAGCCGCCGCGCCACGGTTGTAGACATAGCCGAGCGACTTGATCGAGCGCTGCACCTTGGCACGGGTTCGCTCGGCCACCAAGGGGCTCGCGCGCAGCACCAGTGACACCGTGGCGCGTGATACGCCGGCATGCGCAGCGATATCCTGTAGCGTTACGCTGCCGGATTCGCGATGTCCGCGGGAGGGAGATTCGTCGCGGGCCATGACCGGGCTCCTGGGGGAGGTGGTTGTTTTTAGATTGGTCTAAAAGCTAGAGGCTGCTAGGGCACCTTGCCAATAGTCTTTAGTCTAAGTTGGCGTCATTCGTCCTGGGTCGTCGGCCAGGCCTCTGCGTTGACCGGGCTGATGGGGCGCTGGCCCTTGAGCGCCCGCGTGATGTTGTCCACGGCACGCTGGGCCATGGCGTTGCGAGTTTCGTGGGTTGCCGAGCCGATATGCGGGAGGGCCACCACGTTGGCCATGTGGGGCAGTGGCGACTCGGGCGATAGCGGCTCCTGTTCGAAGACGTCGAGGCCGGCGGCGCGTATCTCTCCCGTCTCCAGGGCGCCGATCAAGGCGGCCTCGTCGACGACCTTGCCACGAGCGATATTGACGAAACACGCTGAGCGTTTCATCAGTCCGAACTCCCGGGCGCCGATCAGGTGATGGGTCTCGGGCGTGAGCGGCACCGTCACGCAGACGAAATCCGCTTCGGCGAGCAGTTCGTCCAGCTCTCGGCGCTCGGCGCCGAGCTCCTTTTCCAGCTCAGTCTTGGGGGAGGCGTTTGAGTAGCGTACTTTCATGCCGAAGCCCAAGGCACCACGGCGGGCCACGGCGGCACCGATGCGGCCGAAGCCGATCATGCCGAGGGTCTTGCCATGCACATCGCTGCCGAACTGCGCCTCGCCGATGCTGGTCTGCCAGTCGCCGCGCTTGACGAATTCGGCGAGCTCCACCACACGCCGCGCCGTGGCCATGATCAGCGCAAAGCCGGTATCGGCCGTGGTTTCGGTGAGCACGTCCGGTGTATTGCAGAGCAGGATGCCGCGGCGGGTGAGTTCGTCGACCGGATAGTTGTCATAGCCCACCGAGATGCTGGCGATGACTTCCAGTTCCGGCGCCTCGTCGAGCAGGTCCGACGTGATGGCGAGGCTTGAGCCGATCAGACCGTGGGCGCCCTTCAGGGCGGTGCGAAAGGCCGAGTCGTTTGCCGAGTCGAGTCTCTCGAAAACGTCGACCTCGAAGTCACGGGCCAGCTCGGCAAGCTGATCGTCGCTCAGGCGGCCATAGGCCAGGATACGTTTGGGCATGGGGGTCTCCTCAATCCAGGTTGGCTTCCAACTCGTTCAGGCGTGAGCGGTGCGGTAATCCTTCCATGTCGCCGATGACCTGCACCGCCTGGGCACCGATCAGGTTGCCGCGGCGTACCGCTTGTCGGGGCGATCGACCCTCGAGCAGCGCGCTGACGACGCCGACTGCGAAGCCGTCCCCGGCTCCTACCGTATCGACCACCTCGTTCACCGTGAAGCCGGGCACGGTAAAACTCTCCTCCTTGCCGGCCAGATGACCCCGGTAGTAGCTGCCCTGGGGACCGAGCTTGATGATAACGGCTTGAGCGCCGCGCTCCAGGTAGTAACCGGCGATGTCGTGGGGTGTCTCGAGGCCGGTGAGGCGCCGGCCTTCGGCCAGGCCCGGCAGCACCCAGTCGGCCTGGGCCGCCATGTCGTTCAGGGTCTGGCACATCTCTGTCTCGCTGGACCAGAGCCCGGGCCGCAGGTTGGGGTCGAAGGAGATGCTGGCACCGGCATTGCGGGCCTGGGTCAGCATGTGCCGTGAGAGTTCGCGACAGCTGGCGGAGAGCGCTGGGGGAATCCCGGTGGCATGGAGGTGGCGCAGAGCGGAGAAGTCGACCCCTTCGGCGTCCGCGACGGACAGCTGCCGGGCCGCACTATGCTGGCGAAAATACTCCACATGTGGGTCGTGTCCTCCCTCAGCCCGCTCCTTGAACACCAGTCCGGTGGGGTGATCGGGGTCGCTTCGAAGGTGCCGACAGTCGAGGCTCTCCGCCTCGAGGGTGTGGCGGATGTAGCGGCCGAAGCTGTCGGCCCCGACCCGGCTTAGCCAGCCGACCCGAAACCCCAGCCGGGCCAGGCCGATAGCGACATTGGTGTCGGCGCCGGCAATGCGACGGTGAAAGTCTGCCACTTCTTCCAGCGCCCCGGGGACGTCGGCAACGAACAGAGCCATGGCCTCGCCGAAAGCGAGGATCTCTGGTGAGGGGGAGGTTGTCATGCTGTTCTCCTCTACTTGTTTCATCAGTGTACCAGCGAGTCTGGCGATCGTTGGGGCGTTGGCAGTGCGGGATGACGTTCGAAAGAATGAGTGGGAACGTTCCCATTCGCTTGCTGCTCCACGAGCCCTCACGGGTGGAATGGTTGTCAGCGCTGGGTAGAGCCTCGGGGTATCAGCACAGGTTGGTAGTGGATGTGGCGTGGTGGCGATGGGTGGCGTTGAGTCTCGCGGCGCTGCATAAGGCATTCCACCGCCGCCCTGCCGATCGCTTCGGTGGGCTGGGCCAGGGTGGTGATGCCCGGTGCAACCAGTTCGCACCAGTCGAGCTCGTCGATGCCCATCAGCCCTGTTTCACCGAGTCGGACACCCAGCGCCTGCAGGGTGCGCGTCACGGCAAGGGTGATCTTGCCGTTGGCGCAAAGCAGGGCCTTCGGTGCCGCCCCCGGCCGGTTCAGGAAAGCGGCGATGGCGTCGTGAGGGATCCCTGTGCCACCCGTCAGCGGGAGGCACAGCGATTCACCGGTCAAGCCGAAGTCATCGAGCCTGGTCTGGAAGCGCGCCATGCGGCGCTGTCGAGAGCTGGCTTCCTCGGGCGGTTCGGTGATGTAGAGCAACTCACGATAGCCGCGCTCGGCGAGGTGCTCCAGGGCCATGTCGATCGCCCTGGGATTGTCGAGTCCCACCACATCGGCGTCGACCCGGTCCACTTCCCTGTCGAGCAGTACCAGTGGCGTTCCCCGGTCGATGACGGCCTGCAGGGCGCCATGGGGGCTGCCCGTGGCGTTGATCACGAGCCCCTCCACCCGATAGGACGCCAACACTGACAGATGAGCGCTCTCCTGGGCAGGATCGTTGTCGGTGTTGCAGGCGAGCAGCGAATAGCCGCTTGCCCGGCAGGCCTGTTCGACGCCGTGCATCACCGCGACCGAGAAGGGGTTGCGGATATCGGCCACCAGCATGCCGATCAGGCGCGAATGGCCACCCTTGAGGCTCCTGGCCATCTGGTTGGGGCGGTAGCCCAGGCGCTTGGCAGCGGAAGCGATCCGGCCCTGAAGCTCCCGGGAGAGGCGCTCACGCTCATCACCGAAATAGCGCGATACGCTGGTCTTGGAGGCGCGGGCTTCCCGTGCCACTTCGAGGATGGTGACGTGTCGAGTGGAGCGAGCGGGCATGGGTATCTCATTTTATGGGAACGTTCCCACTTTAGGCCGCATCAGAAACGAAGGCAAGGTAGAGAGACATGAGCAAAGCCACCGGCCAACGGTCAGTGCACAAAACAGCTGTGTTGGGGAGATCAGGAGGGAGTGAAATGGACGCACAGCAACGGGGCAGCCAAGTGGCTGCCCCGTCTGCGTCAAAGAAAGGAAATCACTTCACCTTGGGATCGAGTTCGCCGCGCTCGTAGCGCAGGAACATCTCCTCGAGGTTGATCGGCTTGATCCGGCTGGCGTTGCCGGCGGTTCCGAAGGCCTCGTAGCGGGCGATGCAGACGTCGCGCATGGCGCTGACGGTCTCCTTGAGGAACTTGCGCGGGTCGAACTCGGATGGGTTCTGGGCCAGGAAGCGGCGCACTGCGCCGGTGGAGGCCAGGCGCAGGTCGGTGTCGATGTTGACCTTGCGTACGCCGTGCTTGATACCCTCGATGATCTCCTCGACCGGCACCCCGTAGGTCTCGGGGATCTCGCCGCCGAACTCGTTGATGATCGCCAGCCACTCCTGGGGCACCGAAGAGGAGCCGTGCATCACCAGGTGGGTATCGGGGATACGCGCGTGGATCTCCTTGATGCGCTGGATAGACAGCGTATCGCCGGTGGGCGGCTTGGTGAACTTGTAGGCGCCGTGGCTGGTGCCGATGGCGATGGCCAGGGCGTCGACATGGGTTGCCTTGACGAAGTCGGCGGCTTCCTCGGGGTCGGTGAGCAGCTGTTCCATGTCCAGCTTGCCTTCGGCGCCGATGCCGTCTTCCTCGCCGGCCATGCCGGTCTCCAGGCTGCCCAGGCAGCCCAGCTCGCCCTCGACCGAGACGCCGCAGGCGTGGGCCATCTCGACGGTACGGCGGGTGACGTCGACGTTGTAGTCGTAGTCCATCGGCGTCTTGCCGTCTTCACCCAGGGAGCCATCCATCATCACCGAGGAGAAGCCCAGTTGGATGGAGCGCTGGCACACTGCGGGGCTGGTGCCATGGTCCTGGTGCATGACCACCGGAATATGCGGGAATTCCTCCACGGCGGCCAGGATCAGGTGGCGAAGGAAGGGTGCGCCGGCGTACTTGCGGGCACCGGCGGAGGCCTGGACGATGACCGGTGAATCGGTCTTGTCGGCGGCTTCCATGATGGCCCGCATCTGCTCGAGGTTGTTGACGTTGAAAGCCGGGACGCCGTAGCCGTACTCGGCGGCGTGGTCCAGCATCTGGCGCATGCTGATCAGTGCCATGAAATTACCTGCCTCTGTGTGCAATCGGTCTGTGCAATGACGGCGCGGCCGTGGCCGCGCCGATTAAGGTGCCGGGGGGGAGTCGTCTCAGCGTTCGGCGGCGTCTTCCAGGGCCTTCACCGCCGGCAGGGTCTTGCCTTCCACGTATTCGAGGAAGGCACCGCCGCCGGTGGAGATATAGGAGACGCGATCGCTGATGCCGTACTTGTCGATGGCAGCGAGGGTATCGCCGCCACCGGCGATGGAGAAGCCGTTGCTCTCGGCGATGGCGCGCGACAGCGCTTCCGTGCCGTGGCCGAACTGGTCGATCTCGAACACGCCGACGGGGCCGTTCCACAGGATGGTGCCGGCGTCCTTGAGCAATCCGGCCAGACGGCCGGCGGTATCGGGGCCGATATCCAGGATCATCTCGTCGTCGCCCACCTGATCCACCGGCTTGACCACGGCCTCGGCCGATTCGGAAAACTCCGTGGCGACGACCACATCGGTGGGCAAGGGGATTTCCACCCGCGACATCAGCTCCTTGGCCTGGCCGACCAGGTCGGCTTCATGCAGCGACTTGCCGACATTGTAGCCGGCCGCCGCAATGAAGGTGTTGGCGATGCCGCCGCCGACGATCAGCTGGTCGCACTTCTCGGAGAGCGCATTGAGCACGTCGAGCTTGGTGGAGACCTTGGAACCACCGACGATGGCAACCATGGGCCGCTTCGGCGTGGCCAGCGCCTTTTCCAGGGCGTCGAGCTCGGCAGCCAGCAGGGGGCCGGCGCAGGCCTTTGGAGCGAAGCGGGCCACGCCATGGGTTGAGGCCTGGGCGCGGTGGGCGGTACCGAAGGCGTCCATGACGAAGATGTCGCACAGTTCGGCGTACTGCCGGGATAGGGTTTCATCGTCGCCTTTCTCACCGGCATTGAAGCGTACGTTCTCGAGCAGCACGACCTCGCCGTCGGCAAGGTCCAGCGAGGCATCCAGATAATCCTTGATCAGGGTGACCGGGCGGCCGAGCAGCTGGCCCAGGTGCTCGGCCACCGGGGCCAGGGAGAACTCCTCGGCCGGCTCGCCTTCGGTGGGGCGGCCCAGATGGCTCATCAGCATCACCTTGGCACCGGCGTCACGGGCGGCCTTGATCGTCGGCACGCAGGCCCGTAGACGGGCATCGCTGCTCACCTTGCCGTGCTTGACGGGTACGTTCAGGTCCTCGCGGATCAGCACGCGCTGTCCGGAGAGGTCGAGGTCGGTCATCTTGAGCACGTTCATCGGGGCGTCATCCTCATCTGGCGAAACCGAAGCAGGTCATCGAAACCGGGTCATCGGAGCATGGTCATTGAAACAGGGGCATCGGAGCTGCGTCATGGGGTGTCCATGGGCATGGTCGCGAGCCGCTGGCTCACGTCGAGCATGCGGTTGGCAAAGCCCCATTCGTTGTCGAACCAGCACAGCAGCTTGATCAGGCGGCCGCCCGCCACCCGGGTTTGAGTGGCGTCCACGATACCCGAGCGGGGATCGTGGTTGAAGTCGCTGGAGGCCATGGGCTCCTCGGTGTAGCCCAGTAGCCCGGCAAGGTGGCCCTGGCAGGCGTGGCGCAGCAGGGCGTTGACCTGGGCGGGCGAGGTGTCGCGGCGGACGCAGATCGACAGGTCCATGGCCGAGACGTTGATGGTCGGCACCCGCATGTGAAGGCACTCGAAGCGGCCTGCCAGGTGCGGCATCAGGCGGTTGATGCCGCGCGCGAGACTGGTGTCCACCGGGACGATGGAGTGCATCGCCGAGCGGGTCAGGCGCAGGTCGGTCTGGTGATAGGCGTCGATCACCGGCTGGTCGTTCATCGCCGAGTGCACGGTGGTGGTCACGCCGTGCTCGATGCCCAGTGCTTCATCGAGCACGGTGAGTACCGGTATCAGGCAATTGGTGGTGCATGAGGCCGCGGAGACGATGCGGTGGTGCGGTGCCAGGGCGTCGTCGTTGATGCCGCAGACGATGGTGGCATCCACGTCGCTCTCCGCCGGCTGGGAGAAGAGCAGGCGGCCGGCGCCGGCGGCAAGGTGGCGCTCTGCCGTGGCACGATCCTTGAAGCTGCCCGAGCACTCCAGCACCAGGTCGATGCCCAAGGCGTCCCAGGGCAGGCGTGACGGATCGGCTTCCGAGAGAATTCGTATCGGCCGTCCGTTGACCACGAGCCGGCCGTTTTCCGCTGTGACGCTGCCGGGGAAGCGGCCGTGTGTTGTGTCGTAGCGGGTCAGGTAGGCGATGGTGTCCAGGTCGGACAGTTCGTTGATCGCCACGACTTCCAGTTCGGGAGCATGACGCTCTTCCAGGGCGCGCAACACGCACTGGCCGATACGACCGTAACCGTTGATGGCGATGCGATGGGCCATGGGGCTGTCTGGTACTCCCGAAGCGTGGAACACAAGCCGGCGATTCTAGCGCATTTGCAGGCCGAGCGTCTGCTCTAGAGCCCCACCAGTCGCCAGGCGAGGGGCAGGAAGAGGGCGCTGAAGATGCCGGTCAGGCTCATGCCCAGCGAGGCGAAGGCGCCAGCGGTGGCGCCGTATTCGAAGGCGCGTACCGTACCGATCACATGGCCGTTGACGCCCAGAACGAAGCCCAGTACCCGTTCGTCGCGAATACCCAGCCAGCGAGACAGCAGCCCGACGAAGGCGGTGGCCATCACGCCGGTAATCAACAAGCCGCCCATCATCAGGGGAATGACCCCACCGAGCTGTTCGGTGATGCCCATGGCGATCGGTGCGGTCACCGATTTTGGCGCCAGGGAAGCGAGTACCTCGGGCGTCGCGCCGAGCAGCCAGGCGAGCCCCACCGAGTAGAGCGCGGCCAGCATGGCCGCCGGGGGCAGGGTGCAGAGGACCGGAAGCCAGAGCTCGCGAATGCGCGGCAGCTGTTGGTAGAGCGGCACGGCCAGTGCCACGGTGGCGGGGCCGAGCAGCAGCATCAGCCAGCCGGCGCCGGCGCGATAGTCGTCGTAGTCGATACCGGTCAGCGCCAGGGTCGCGGCCAGCAGCATGGCGGCGATCAGTACCGCGGGGCACCAGCTCGGCTTGCCCAAGCTCAGGAAGAGGCGGGCGCCGGTGAGATAGGCGGCCAGGGTCAGGAAGATGGCCAGCATGGGTGTCTCGAGCAACACCGATAGCAGCCCTGGGCCCTCATTCATCGGAATCGGCCCTCGGCATGAAGCTCAACATCAGCCAGAGCGTGGTGGCGACGCTGAGCAGGGTACCGAGCACCAGCGCCACGCCGACGATGAGCCACTGGCCGGCAAACGCCTCGACGATGAAGAACACCCCAACCACACCGGGCATGATCAGCATGGCCAGTATCGCGATCAGCGGCTGGCTGGCGGACTGTATTTCCTGGCTGACGCGGCCCCTCATCATCAGCCACAGGGTCATGGCGAGCATGCCCACGACCCCGGGGGAGACCGGCAGGTGCAGCAGCCATACCAGGGCCTCTCCCAACAGCAGAAACCCCACCAGCCAGAGAAACCCGTAAAGCGACGACATGACATTCCTTGGCACGAAAATAAGCGGTTCGAAAACCCGTGCGAAAAACGATAGACCAGGGGCTTGAAAACCGCCCAAGCGCTCCTATTTGCCTGTATAGGGAGGCTCGGGGTCAACCCGGCGGCCTCCTGATCCCAACCCGACTACGTAGGAGGTGTTCGCCATGTTCGGAGATCTCAGGCGTTTCGATAGTGGGCCGCTGCGGGGAGCGGACCGTTTCCGGGAGCTGCTGGACGAGCTGTTTCCCGACCCCGGTCTAGCCAACATCCGCTCGGTGCCCGCGGGCAGTTATCCCATGATCAACATCGGTCGTACCGACGATGCGGTGCGAGTCTATGTCTTTGCGGCCGGGCTGTCAGCCGATGACATGGAAATCAGTATCCAGGACAACGTCTTGACGTTGCAGGGACGGCGTACCGATGAGGATTCGGGGACGCAGGACAATGGCCGGCGCCCCTACTTCCGTCGGGAACGCACCAGGGGCGAGTTTGCCCGCTCCATCGCACTGCCGGAAGGGCTGGATGCCGACCGCGCCGAGGCGCGCTCGAAGAATGGCGTCTTCGTGATCCACCTGCCCAAGCGTGAAGAACTCAAGCCGCGTCGTATCGAGATTCAATCCCCATGAAGCCTGACGACTGAGGGAGGTGTACCGCCATGAACGATGTCACCCGTCGTGATACGCCCCGAGAGGCTGCCGAGACCCGGACCCCCGAGCGGGATGGCGTCAGGGCGCTGCAGCCATTGGTGGATATCCATGAAGAGGGCAATGCCCTGCACCTGATTGCCGATATGCCCGGCGTCACGTCAGACTCGCTGAGCATCGAGGTGGACAACAATGTGCTGACCATCGAGGGTGAGATCCGTCTCGACATGCCGGAAGGGATGTCGGCGATCTATGCCGAGGTGCAGGCCCAGCGCTTCGCACGTCGCTTCACCCTGAGCCACGAGATCGATGCCGAGGCGATCGAGGCCCGGCTCGACAACGGCCTCCTGCACCTGCTGCTGCCGAAGAAGCAGTCCCACCACCGGCGGCGCATCGAGGTCAGGGCAGCCTGAGCGATCGTCGCTCTTCGAGGCGCTCTCCCCCCGGGGAGGGCGCCTGCATTTGCAAGCGAGGCGCGCGCTCGGTACGGTTTCCACTACGCTGGGGAAAGTGAAGGCCAAAACCAAGGAGAGGAGCAATATGACTGACATTCCCCAACTATTGGGTGACGACGCCGACTACCTGCTCGATCATCGCTGTCGCGGGTTTCCCCGTGAGCAGCTGCACCTGCCCGGCCCCGACTTCATCGACCGCGTGGTATGCGACAGCGACCGTAGCCCCGCCGTACTGCGCAACCTGCAGGCGCTGTTCAACCATGGCCGCCTGGCGGGTACCGGCTACCTGAGCCTGTTGCCGGTCGATCAGGGCATCGAGCACTCCGCCGGCGCCTCCTTCGCGCCGAACCCGCGCTACTTCGATCCGGCCAACATCGTCGAGCTGGCCCTGGAAGGTGGCTGTAATGGTGTGGCCTCGACGCTCGGCGTACTGTCGTCAGTGGCGCGGCGCTATGCCCACCGCATTCCCATGATCCTGAAGCTCAACCACAACGAGACCCTGACCTATCCGGCGATCTATGACCAGACCCTGTTCGCCGAGGTGGAGCAGGCCCACGACATGGGCTGTGCTGCGGTAGGTGCGACCATCTACTTCGGCTCTCCGGAGAGCCGTCGCCAGATCATGGAGATCAGCGAGGCCTTCGAGCGTGCACACCAGCTGGGCATGGCGACGGTGCTTTGGGCCTACCTGCGCAACCCGGGCTTCAAGCAGGATGGCAAGGATTACCACGTGGCCGCCGACCTCACCGGTCAGGCCAACCATCTCGCATCGACGATCAAGGCGGATATCGTCAAGCAGAAGCTGCCGGAAACCAACGGTGGCTACAGCGATATCGGCTTTGGCCATACCCATGCCAAGGTCTACGAAGAGCTGACCTCCGATCATCCCATCGATCTGGCCCGTTACCAGGTAGCTTGCTGTTATATGGGGCGCGCCGGGCTGATCAACTCCGGGGGCGGCTCCAAGGGCAATACGGACCTGGGCGAGGCGGTGCGTACCGCGGTGATCAACAAGCGTGCCGGCGGCATGGGGCTGATATCCGGTCGCAAGGCCTTCCAGAAGCCGGTCACCGAAGGCGTGGAGCTGCTCCAGGCCATTCAGGACGTGTACCTGGACAAGAGCGTGACGGTGGCCTGAGGAAATGGCTTGAGGCAACAACACCGCACAAATGCCTGCGCGAGCCAGTCGCCAGGATAAATAAACCACCATAAAGAATAGGGCGCGACCGTCAGGTCGCGCCCTTTCTATTACCGCTCAGTGCCGCTGGCAATCAGCCCAGCAGCTCCTTGGCCTGCTTGACCACGTTATCGACGGTGAAGCCGAAGTGCTTGAACAGGTCCTCCGCCGGGGCGGATTCGCCGTAGGTGCGCATGCCGATCACCCGGCCGTCGAGGCCCACGTACTTGTACCAGTAGTCGGCGTGGCCGGCCTCGATGGCGATGCGCTTGGTCACTGCCCTTGGCAGCACGCTGTCGCGGTACTCGGCATCCTGGCCGTCGAAGCGGTAGGCCGAGGGCATCGAGACCACGCGGACCGCATGACCCTGGCCTTCCAGTTCGGCGGCGGCCTCCATGGCGAGTCCCACCTCGGAGCCGGTGGCGATCAGGATCAGCTCCGGCGTGCCGTCGCACTCCTTGAGCACGTAAGCACCGCACTGGATCTCGGCCAGCTGCTGCTTGCTGCGCGCCTGGTGCGGCAGGTTCTGGCGCGACAGCACCAGGGCGGTGGGCCCGGAGTTGCGCTTGATCGCGGCATCCCAGGCGGCGGCGGTCTCCACCGCGTCGCAGGGGCGCCAGGTGCACAGGTTCGGCGTGGTGCGCAGGTTGGTCAGCTGCTCGATGGGCTGGTGGGTGGGGCCGTCCTCGCCCAGGCCGATGGAGTCGTGGGTGAAGACGTAGATGGCACGCTTGCCCATCAGCGAGGCCATGCGCACCGAGTTGCGCATGTACTCCATGAAGATCAGGAAGGTGGCGCCGTAGGGAATGAACCCGCCATGCAGCACGATGCCGTTCATGATCGCGCCCATGCCGAACTCGCGCACGCCGTAGTGCAGGTAGTTGCCGCCGGCGTCCTCCCTGGAGATCGCCTTGGCGCCGCTCCAGAAGGTCAGGTTGGAGGGCGCCAGGTCGGCGCTGCCGCCAAGCAGTTCGGGCAGCTGCGGGCCCAGTTCGTTCAGGCAGGCCAGCGAGGCCTTGCGCGAGGCGATGCTCTCGCCCTTCTGCTGGGCCTTCTCGATCAGCGCCTCGCTGGTGATCTCCGCCGGCAGCTTGCACTGGACACGACGCAGGAACTCGCGGGCGAGGGTCGGATGGGCCTCATGATAGCGGTCGAAGCTGGCCTGCCACGATTCCTGGGCGCTCTTGCCCGCCTCGCGGGCGTCCCAGCCCTGGTAGACCGGCTCGGGCACGTGGAAGGGCGCGTGTGGCCAGTCGAGCTGCTCGCGGGCCGCGGCGACCTCGTCGTCGCCCAGCGGGGCGCCGTGACACTCCTCCTTGCCCTGCTTGTTGGGAGCACCGAAGCCGATGACGGTCTTGCAGATGATCAGGCTCGGCCGGTCGTCGTGGCTCTTGGCCAGCTCGATGGCCGCCTTGACCTCATCCGGCTTGTGGCCGTCGACGTTGGGTACCACGTGCCAGCCGTAGGCCTCGAAGCGCTTGGCGGTATCGTCGGTGAACCAGCCCTCCACCTCGCCGTCGATGGAGATGCCGTTGTCGTCGTAGAAGGTAATCAGCTTGCCCAGGCCCAGGGTGCCGGCCAGTGAGCCGACTTCATGGGAGATGCCCTCCATCAGGCAGCCGTCGCCCACGAAGCACCAGGTGTTGTGGTCGACCACGGTGTGCCCCGGGCGGTTGAACTGGGCCGCCAGAGTCTTTTCGGCGATGGCCATGCCCACGGCATTGGCCAGGCCCTGGCCCAGCGGACCGGTGGTGGTCTCGATGCCGGGGGCATAGCCGAACTCCGGGTGCCCGGCGGTCTTGGCATGGAGCTGGCGGAAATTCTGCAGCTCCTCGAGGCTGAGGTCGTAGCCGGTCAGGTGCAGCAGCGAGTAGAGCAGCATCGAGCCGTGGCCGTTGGAGAGCACGAAGCGATCGCGGTCGGGCCATTTCGGGTCGTTGGGGTTGTGCTTGAGGTAGTCGTTCCACAGCACTTCGGCGATGTCGGCCATGCCCATGGGGGCGCCGGGATGGCCGGACTTGGCCTTCTGTACGGCATCCATGGACAGGGCGCGAATGGCATTGGCCAGTTCGAAACGGGACGGCATTGGGTTGGCTCCTCACCTGCGGCAGAATGGGCAGTCCACGGCGACACCCAAGTGCCTGCCGGGTTTGCATTCTGGCTGGGGCGCCGCAGGATGGCGGCGGCGCGGTAGAATTTCGGCCGCCTATTGTCGCCGACTTGCCGCCGGTCATCAAATGGCGGGTGTCTCCAAAGGTACCAGCGTGTAAACTCTTGGCCCCGAAAACCCTGGATTCTCTTTCCTGTCGTCTCGATTCCGCCTGTACCGGCAGAGACTGTTATCCTGACGGAAATTGCGCCGCAGTGTTTTGACGTTACCCAGATGGTCGAGGATGCCCATGAGCGAATACTCCCTGTTCACCTCCGAGTCCGTGTCCGAAGGACATCCGGACAAGATTGCCGATCAGATTTCCGATGCGGTGCTGGACGCCATCATCGCACGGGACAAGCAGGCCCGTGTCGCCTGCGAGACGCTGGTCAAGACCGGCGTGGCGATCGTTGCTGGCGAGATCACCACCTCGGCCTGGGTCGATCTCGAGGCGCTGGTGCGCGAGGTCATCACCGGTATCGGCTACACCTCCTCCGAGGTGGGCTTCGATGGCGAGACCTGCGGCGTGCTCAACCTGATCGGCAAGCAGAGCGTGGACATCGCCCAGGGCGTCGACCGCGTCAAGCCGGAGGATCAGGGTGCCGGCGACCAGGGGCTGATGTTCGGCTACGCCACCAACGAGACCGACTCCTTCATGCCGGCGCCGATCCATTACGCACACCGGCTGGTGGAGCGTCAGGCCGAGCTGCGCAAGAACGGCCTGCTGCCCTGGTTGCGGCCGGATGCCAAGAGCCAGGTCACCTTCCGCTACGACGAAGCCGGCATGCCCTGCGGCGTGGAGGCGGTGGTGCTTTCTACCCAGCACGATCCGGAGATCGACCAGGTCGAACTGCGCAAGATGGTCAAGCATGAGATCATCGAGCAGGTGATCCCCGAGGAGTGGCTCACCGAGGCGACCCAGTACCATATCAACCCCACCGGCAAGTTCGTCATCGGTGGGCCGGTAGGCGACTGCGGGCTGACCGGGCGCAAGATCATCGTCGATACCTATGGTGGCATGGCACGCCATGGAGGCGGCGCCTTCTCCGGCAAGGACCCCTCCAAGGTCGACCGCAGCGCCGCCTACGCCGGCCGCTACGTGGCCAAGAACATCGTCGCCGCCGGCCTCGCCGACAAGTGCGAGATCCAGGTTTCCTACGCTATCGGCGTGGCCCAGCCCACCTCGGTGTCGATCAATACCTTCGGCACCGGCAAGGTGGACGAGGCGCGCATCATCGAGCTGGTGCGCGAGCACTTCGACCTTCGTCCCTTCGCCATCACCCGCATGCTCGACCTGCTGCATCCCATGTATCAGCTTACCGCGGCCTATGGTCATTTCGGCCGCGAGCCCTTCGAGACATCCTACAGCTGGAAGGACGACAAGGGGCAGGAGCAGACCGAGACCTTTACGGCCTTTCCCTGGGAGCGGATCGATCGTGCCCAGGCGCTGCGTCAGGCCGCCGGCCTGTAACCGATACGCGGCAACCAGCCTGCACTGATAGACAGACGCCCGGCCCTGTGCCGGGCGGCGTCGTCTGGTGTGGCCGCTGCTGCTTCGCCTTGCGTGGAAGGGATGACTTGGCGCGGGCGGCCCCGCTGGGCCTATAGTGAGGGTCACCGATTTCATTCGAGGAGGTGACGCATGAATCAGGCCGCCGTTCCCGCACTGGGTGCTCAGAACTACAAGGTTGCCGATATCACGCTGGGCGACTGGGGGCGTCGCGAGATTCGCATCGCCGAGACCGAGATGCCGGCGCTGATGAAAATCCGCGCCAAGTACCGCGACCAGCAGCCGCTGGCGGGTGCCCGTATCGCCGGGTGCATCCACATGACCATCCAGACCGCGGTGCTGATCGAGACCCTGGTCGACCTGGGCGCCTCGGTGCGCTGGTCGTCCTGCAACATCTTCTCCACCCAGGATCATGCCGCTGCCGCCATCGCCGCCGCCGGCATTCCGGTATTCGCCTGGAAGGGCGAGACCGAGGAGGAGTTCTGGTGGTGCATCGAGCAGACCGTCGAAGGCCCCGACGGCTGGCGGCCCAACATGGTGCTGGACGACGGCGGCGACCTCACGGCCCTGCTGCATGAGAAGCGCCCCGAGCTGCTGTCTGAGGTTCACGGCATCTCGGAGGAGACCACCACCGGTGTTCACCGTCTGCAGGAGATGCTGCGCGACGGCTTGCTCAAGGTGCCGGCGATCAACGTCAACGACGCCGTGACCAAGTCGAAGAACGACAACAAGTACGGCTGCCGCCATTCGCTCAACGATGCGATCAAGCGGGGCCTGGATCATCTGCTGGCCGGCAAGCAGGCGCTGGTGGTGGGCTACGGCGACGTGGGCAAGGGCTCGGCGGCGTCGCTGCGCCAGGAGGGCATGATCGTCAAGGTCGCCGAGATCGACCCGATCTGCGCCATGCAGGCGTGCATGGACGGCTTTGAAGTGGTCTCGCCCTATGAGGATGGTGTCAATCGCGGGTCGGAGAGCGTCGACCGGGCACTGCTGGGTCGGATCGACCTGGTGGTGACCTGCACAGGCAACATTCGCGCCTGCGATGCCGCCATGCTCGGTGCCCTCAAGCCGGGCGCTGTGGTATGCAACATCGGCCACTTCGACAACGAGATCGATACCGGCTACATGCGTCGCCATTGGCACTGGGAGGAGATCAAGCCCCAGGTGCACAAGGTCTATCGTGACAGCAAGCCGGGCAGCTTCGACCCGACCAGCAGCGACTACCTGCTGCTGCTCTCCGAGGGTCGCCTGGTGAACCTGGGCAATGCCACTGGCCACCCCTCTCGGATCATGGACGGCTCCTTCGCCAATCAGGTGCTGGCGCAGATCCATCTCTTCGAGCGGCGTTTCGCCGACCTGCCCGAGGCGGATCGCCGCGGTGGTCTGGAAGTCACCGTGCTGCCGCGTCATCTCGACGAAGAGGTGGCCCGTTACATGGTCGAGGGCTTCGGCGGGGTGCTCACGCGCCAGACTGACGACCAGGCCGACTATACCGGGGTGCCGGTGGAGGGGCCCTTCAAGCCGGATACCTATCGCTACTAGTGTGCATGCCCTGCCCAAGGCTACAGGACGCCGCCTTCGGGCGGCGTCTTCATGCGATGGCGGGGCGGTCGAGGTGACAGAAATTTTACGACAGTGTCGTTTTGTAGGCGCACTTGTGGGCGGATGCCTCCTTGGCTAGCTTTTCCTTACCCAGAGGCATATCGGCCGTGGGCGGCCAGGAGACTCTGGGCTCCATGGAACCATACAAGGAGTTCTCGAGATGGATTTTGGACACTACAAGTCGTGCATCGAGGCCTGCCACACCTGTGCCGCCTACTGTGACCGCTGCGCCACGTCTTGCCTGCAGGAGAGCGACGTCAAGATGATGGCGGAATGCATCCGGCTGGACATGCAGTGCGCGCAGATCTGTCGACTGGCGGCCGCCTTCATGGCCCAGGGCAGCGAGTATGCCAATCAGCTCTGCCGGCTGTGTGCGGATATCTGCAAGGCGTGCGGTGATGAGTGCGCCAAGCATGACGCAGACCATTGCCAGGAGTGTGCCAGGCAATGCCATCGCTGCGCCGAAGAGTGCACTGCGATGGCGACCCAATAAGGCATTGGATGGCCGGGCGCCGAGGTTCCTTCGACGTGGGGCTTCGAGGGCCCCGGATGGTGATTAGCTATCGACGAAGGCCAGAAAGCGTCCGGCAACCAGTGCGGAGAGCCACAGACCAAGTGACAGTGCGCCGCTGATACGCAGCCGTAGCGACGTGGCCTTGGCCAGCCCCGGCCCCAGGTTGAGCAGCAGGGCATTGACGATCGCCAGGCCGATCAGTGCCAGCTTGAGCTGGAAGAGCGGCATGTCGGCATAGCCGGTGGGGTCGGCGAGAAATAGCAGGCCACCCATGGCGATGGCCAGCAGCAGCCCACCGATAGCCACCGGCTGCAGCAACCGGGCCAGTGCGGAAAGCGGGAGGTCGCGGCGCCACCCCATCAGGCGCAGGTCGAGCGCAGCGATGGCGCCGATCATCAGGCCAATACCCATCACATGCAGGGCGTTGACCGCAGCATAGCCCCACCGCGACAGGCGCATCCAGTCGGCCAGCGGGGTCGTCGCAAGCCGAGTCAGCAGCTCCTCCATCGTGGCTCAGATGCGCCCGGGGTAGAGGACGTAGTGCTCTTCGCCGATCCACAGCTGCTCGGCCTTGAGCACCCGTTCATCGGCATGTTCGCCCGACACGCGCAGCACCACGCCTTCGGCCAGGTCTCCCTCTTCCAGGCCGGCGCGTTCGTTGCGCCAGGGTTGGCCCACCTCCACCGTCCACTCCTCCCCGTCGACGTCCAGGGTCAATTCCCCGTGGGGATTGCCCAGGCGCACCCAGGTGATGGTGCCGCTGAGTTCGATGGTCTCGCCACCGATCCACCCATGGTGTGCCTGGGCAGGGCTTGCGAACAGCAGCAGGGCGCACAACAGGGTGCCCCAACCGACGCCTGATAGCCGTGACATGTTCCTCTCCTTCCTGTGCAGGGGTTTCCTTACAGGCTAGCCATGCCGGCATAGGTTGCAAGACGACCGATGTGCGGGCTCCCCGGCATCACCCCAGTCCGGTAAGGCGTATCAGGCTTTCCAGGTAGAAGGGAATCAGCAACGGCGCCGCCAGGGTGGTCAGCAGCACCGCAATGGCACCCTTTTCCGGTCGGATACCGAGCTCCATGGCGACTACCACCACATTGGCGGCCATGGGCACTACTCCCACCAGCAGCAGCGCCATGGCCAGCTCGATCGGCAGTGAAAAGAACGCCTGCAAACCGAGCACCGCCAGCAGTGCGACCAGGGGCCAGAGGCCGAAACGCACCGCCACGCAGGCACTGATGAAGCGGCCGTCGAACTCCCTTACCGATACGCGACTCAGGGTCATGCCGATGATCATCATGCCCAGCAGGGTGTAGGTGGCCGGGAATACGGCCAGGCCGTCCATGATTGCGACGGGAATCGCCAGCCCCAGGCCACTGGCCAGCAGGGCGGCAAGGAAGGCGTAGATCAGCGGCAGCCGGGTGATCTTGATCAGGCTCTGACGGACCGAAAACTGGCCCCGGGCGCTGAGATAGAAGCCCACCGTGAATTCGTAGAGGGTGACCCCGAGAACACAGAACAGGTAGAGCGTCACCCCTTCGGGGGGCAGCAGGACCATGGCGATCGGCAGGCCAAAGTAGCCGGTGTTACCGGTGCCGGCCGAAAAGGCCAGCAGGGCGCTCTCCTGGGCGGGGAGGAAGCGCTTGCCCACCTGATTGACGAGAATGGCCATCAGACTGGCCAGCGCGAACAGGGCCAGGGTCAGCAGCAGGTACTCCGGTGTCGGGCCGCCGAGGGTGAGGCCGCGAAAGAAGGTCAGCGGGGCGATGAGGTAGATCAACAGCGTGGCGATGGGGCGCGGGTCCACGGCCAGGTGCCGGGCCGCCAGCCAGCCCAGGCCGACGAAGGCCAGCAGCGTCCAGAGGGGGCCCATCAGGGCGCCGGGGTCGATCATCGTCTTTCCAATTCCTTGCCGAAAGCCGTCATGATGCCTGGCGCTCACGCTTCTGTCAGCGAGTCGCATCGACCGCTGCCCTCAACATGATCGGAACTAATGTGCATGCCCGGAAACTTTCATTGGTCTCTCTTGAGGCTGCCCGGCAAAATGGTGGACCTGGACTCGAACCAGAGTGATCGATACATCGTGGCGTGGCCCATTTCGGCCTCGCCAGCTAACGAAGAGAGATTGACCGATGAGCACGCAGGCACATCCGCTGGGTATCAGTTACGAATTCTTTCCGCCCAATACCGACCTCGGGCGCGAGAAGCTGATGGGTGTGCGCGATGCCCTTGCCGAGCGTAATCCGCGCTTCTTCTCGGTGACCTACGGTGCTGGCGGTTCCACCCAGGCTCGCACCATCAGTACCGTGCAGGCCGTGCGTGAATCGGGTATTACAACCGCCCCGCATATCTCTTGTATCGGTAGCGAAAAGGCACAGCTGCGCGACCTGCTGCATCGCTATCGTGAGCAGGGCATCGACAGCCTGGTAGCACTGAGGGGGGATCTTCCTTCAGGCATGGGCGGCATCGGCGAGCTGCGCTATGCCAACGAACTCGTCGAGTTCATCCGTGAGGAGACCGGCGATCACTTCGAGATCGCTGTGGCGGCCTATCCGGAATGCCATCCCCAGGCGCCCAGCTTCGAGAAGGACCTGGAGAACTTCGTGCGCAAGATGAAGGCGGGCGCCAACCTCGCCGTCACCCAGTATTTCTACACCGCCGATGCCTATTTCCACTTCGTGGAGCGGACGCGTGCGCTGGGCGTCGAGTCGCCCATTATCCCGGGCATCATGCCGATCACCAACTACACCAAGCTGGCACGATTCTCCGACGCTTGCGGCGCCGAGATCCCACGCTGGATTCGCAAGCAGCTCGAGGCCTATGGCGATGACAGCGAATCCATCGCTGCCTTCGGCGAGGAAGTGGTTTCGCGACTCTGCCAGCGCCTGCTGGATGGCGGCGCTCCGGGCCTTCACTTCTATACGCTCAATCAGGCCGCTCCCAGCCTGCGTATTCTCGATAACCTGAGCTGAGCCACTGGCAGGCTGTCATATCAGCGTCTAGTTTGATCCATGCATGTCCATGGAATCAGGAACAGGAGACGCTAGATGCGCAATGCCATTCTACCGGGAGTCGCTGCCGCCTCCCTGCTGCTGGCCGCCAGTGCCAGTCATGCCCAGGAAACCCATGACGTCGAAATGCACCTGGTGAGCACTGATGGGGTCGAGGATTCCATCGGGACCATCACGCTGGAAGAGCGTGATTACGGGCTGCTGCTCACTCCCGACCTGGGTGAGCTGCCCCCGGGCGTCTACGGCTTTCATGTCCATGAAAATGCCAGCTGTGAGCCGGGCGAGAACGACGACGGCGAGATGACCGCGGCCGGCGCGGCGGGCGGCCACTACGACCCCGACGATACCGATACCCACCAGGGCCCCTACGGGGATGGCCACCTGGGTGATCTGCCGGTACTGGTCGTCAATGAGGAGGGTGAAGCCAACCTGCCGGTGCTGGCTCCACGACTCAGCCTCGATGACATGGATGGGCGAAGCCTGATGATCCATGCAGGGGGCGATACCTACTCGGACGAGCCCCACCTTGGCGGCGGCGGCGACCGCATGGCTTGTGGCGTAGTCGAGTTCTGAGACTTGCCGACTTCCCAGACCGGGAGCGGCGCCAGGGAAAGTGAGAAGGGCCCCGCCGGTGGCGGGGCCCTTCTTGTGGTCCAGGAGGTCGTGCGGGAAGTCGACCGGGTCAGCCGGAGGCGACCGGTTTGGTGCCGCCGCCGTGGCTGCTGCGTTGTAGCATGAACAGCCCGCCTCCGATGGCCAGTCCCGCGATATCGGTATAGATGCCGCCATAGATCATGAACATGGCGCCTGTCAGCATCACCAGCCGCATCCAGGCCTTGACCGGTCCGAAGAACCAGGCCTGAACGGTGGCGGAGAGCAGTACGATGCCTAGTGTAGCGGTCACCCCGACTCTAAGGATCTGCATCCAGGTGCCTTCCATGAGCATGGCGGGGCTGTAGAAGAACATGAAAGGCACGATGAAGGCCGCAAGACCGATCTTGAATGAGGTCACTGAGGTCTGCATGGCGTTGGCACCGGAAATGCCTGCCGCGGCATAGGAAGCCAGCGCCACCGGCGGTGTGATTGCCGAGACTACCGCGAAGTAGAACACGAAAAAGTGCGCTACAAGCGGCTGGATGCCGATATTGATCAGCCCGGGCGCTACCACGGAGGCAGCTACTGCATAGGCCGCAGTTGTTGGCATGCCCATGCCCAGCAGAATGCTGATACACATGGCGAAGATCAGGGCGAGTAGCTGACTGACCCCGGCCAGCCCGAGCAGCAGTGACGAGAAGCGAGCTCCCACGCCCGTTAGTGAAATCACTCCTACGATGAGACCGGCACAGGCGCATACGGCAATGATCTGAATCGACATGGTGCCGGCCAGTCGCAACGCGGTGAGAATGGCGGCAATACCCATCTTGTTGGGAGAGAACCAGCTCACGACAGCAGCCGATGCGGTGGCCAGGGTGCCGGCACGAATCACCGAGTAGCCCATGAACAGCGCAGCAATCAGAATGATGATGGGGGTGAACAGATAGACCTGCTTGACCAGCTTCGAGAACAGCGGGATCTCATCCTTACGCATGCCGCGCATGCCCTTGCGGGCAGCCTCGAAGTCCACCATGAAGTAGACCGAAGCGAAATAAAGAATAGCAGGAATCAATGCTGCCACGGCGATCTCGGTATAGGGAATACCGGTAATCTCGGCCATGATGAAGGCGCCGGCCCCCATGATCGGCGGCATGATCTGACCGCCGGTAGAGGCGGCTGCCTCAATGGCGCCAGCGCTACGGGCCGGGTAGCCCACCTTCTTCATCAGCGGGATGGTCAGTGAGCCGGTGGATACTACATTGCCAGCGCTGGTGCCGTTGATCATGCCCATCAGGCCTGACGCAAAGATGGAGACCTTCGCTGGGCCACCCCGGGCGCGTCCGGCAGCGGCGAAGGCGAAGTTGACGAAGTAGTCGCCTACCTTGGAGGCCTGAAGGAAGGCGGCAAAGATGATGAATAGAATGATATAGGTCGATGACACGGCCGTGGTTGGTCCGAGGATGCCGGCATCGGTATAGACCTGACTGAAGAAGCGGTTCAACGACAAACCAGGATAGCCGAGGAAGCCTGGCAGATAGGGACCGACAAATACGTAGATGAGGAATATCGTGGAAATGACGACCAGGGCCAGACCGGTCACGCGGCGGGTGAGCTCCAGGATCAGCAGTGAGCCGGCAATGGCTGCCCACGATATGCCGATAGGGGCAAAAGCGGTGCCGGTGGAGGCGCGCATGGGACTACTGAACATGATGATCAGATAGCCGGCGCTGGCAATGGCACTGATCATCAATACCAGATCGGCGGGACAGAGCCGTTCGCGCGAGTGACGGTGGAACCAGGAAATGACGATGGCAGCCGCAGTCGCAAAGATTAGCGGGTAGCCGAAGTGCCAGGTTTCGATGGCGGCGTCTATACGCAGGGCGCCCTCGTTCATGGCACGGTTTATCTGGAAGACCTGAAACAGGGCATAGAGTGCCGGTAGCATCAGGGCATAACTTGCTATCGAGAGCCAACGACCAATCGGGCTGATCGCGTGGCTTTCGGAAAAGCGGGCACCCGTATAGAGGGCATAGCCAAGGATCAGCGCGCCGCAGATGTGAACGATGCGAAACGACCAGGTTTCCATCGGATAGACATTCAGTGAAATCAGGTGGAAGCTGGAATAGGCGATGGCCATGGCGCCAAACAGGAGCCACTGCCAACCGGAAAAGAGGCGGCGGTTGGACTCGATTACTTCCTCGTCGACGCCTTTTGCGATGGTTTCAGGCGTCTTGTCGACGGCCTCCTCGGACGCCCCGGGTCGGGTATCGGGAGAGTTGTTCATGGGTCATTCACCCTCGGGTGGGATGCTACTGAGGAATGCGCCATGCCCTGAACCGATCGGAACGGGGCATGGCGTCAGTTTGACGATGCTTACTTGATCAGCGATTCGTCAATTTCATGGCCGTTTTCCTGATACCAGCGCACAGCACCCGGGTGGAAAGGCAGCACCTGATTGTGCACCACGTTCTCGGGGATGGTGGTTTCAGCACTGCGGTGCACGTTACGCATCTTGTCGTTGTTTTCCATGGTCACCTTGGTGACTTCATAGACGAAGTCTTCCGGCAGATCGCAGCGCGCAATGGCGAAGTTCCACATGGAAACGGCGTTGGCATCCTCTTCCAGCGTGGTATAGGTGCTTGCCGGGATCTGGAAGGCTGCCACGGGGAAATTATCGATGACGGTTTGCTGCTCTTCCTCGGTGAACTCAATGATATTCACGTCAGTCTGGACTTCGAGCTGGCTGACTGCAGGAATCGGGATGCCGGCAGCGAAAGCGATGACGTCCAGCAGCCCATCCTGCAACTGGCCACCCAGGTCTGTCCAGCCTCCGTTGCGGCGCTCGAAGTTCACGCCCAGGGTCTCGAGAATGGCCGGAAAGTAGGTGTCGGATGTGGAAGCTGCCGGGCCGAAGCCGATGCGAGCTCCATCCGGAATCTCGGAGATGGAGGTGATGCCGGTGCTTGAGAGTGCGGTAATGGAGAACGGTGTCTCGTACATCGGAAACAGGGCGCAGACGTTATCCATTTCTACGCCGGGAGCCAGCGGGCTCTCGCCTTTGACGGCATCGGAGGCCGGACCCATGGTGGTAAGGCCGAAGGCGACATCACCGCTGTGAACGAGTGCCAGGTTTTGCGTCGGACCACCGGTCACTTCACCGCCGCCGGAGATACCCAGTTCATCGGCAATCAGATTGGCCCAGCCGGAGCCATAAACGAAATAGGTGCCGCCCTGACTTGCGGTACCCACCGTGAAGTTATCCGGCCAGTCGGCGCGGTCTGCGTGGGCTGAGGCTGCCATCAGCATGGCGCCGGCCAAGGTACCGGTAAGCGCTATTGTGGTGACGTTGCGCATGGCGTATCTCCGTTGCAATTGTGGTTGTCGTCCAGCGTGCACAGTGGCCGCTGTTGATCAGTCTGGCTGATGCCGCCTGGTTTTGCTTGTTACCCAGGCGATGCATTCCAGAATACAACGTAGCAGGTTGTGTGCCGTGACAATTCCGCCACAAAAAAATCAAAGGCTTATCCGCTTGCTTTGCGACGAAAGTCGGGGTTTGAAGATCAAGGACCGGCTGGATGATCGCACACTGGACTCTTGATGTGTGCGGAAAACCGCACGCGCCAGGTCAGTTGGTTTGGGGTGAGTCGACCAGCGCGGCTGCCCCGGCGGCCAGGGCGCCCAGTACCGCCGTCACCGTGGTGCCCACATTGGCACCGATGGCGATGGCCAGGGCCGGGAGGTAGGGGAGCTGTCCCGAGGCGAGGGCGGTCAAGGTCAGCAGCAGGGTGGCGTGGCTCGATTGCATGACCACAGTGGCAATGATGCCGAACAGCACGAGAAGGACATGGCGAGCAGCGTGATCAGCGAACTGGACTGCACCAGGGCGGTGGCGCGCGCCCACGCCGATGGCCCATGCAGGGCTTCGGGTGGCGTTATGCAGCCAGCGATCGAGCGTGCCGGCGGAAAGCCGCTTGATCCCTTCCTCCAAGTGGGACATGCCCCACAGGAACAGACCAAGTCCCGCCGCCAGGGTGGCAAGGTCGGGACGTGCCAGCAGCAGCGCCGTTGCAGCAAACAGCCCGAGCAGTTCCAGATGCCGCCGCATGGCCCGGGGTGGTGGTGTGTTGGGTGCAGCTTCCTTGGCGGGCACGCTCAGCGCCCTTTGGGGTCGAGAATCCTGACGGTCTGAATCGTGTCTGAACGCTGCTCCTCACGCTCCCGGTTGACCCGGGTTTCCAGCTCCGAATGGGCATCGTCCTCGATGGGTGCCTGCTCGAAGAAGTCGCAGCTGACGCAGTCTCGGTAGCGAATGCCATTCTGCTCCCAAGCGCGGATACGGTCCATCTCGGCACAGCGCGGGCAGATGGCACCGGCGATAAAACGTTTCTGAACGGCCATGGAAACTCCCGTATGGCAGCCATCGGAGCGGACATGCTCCGATGGCGGTCGATGATACCCAGTACATGGTATCGAATCAGGCAGCACGAATCCCGCTATGGCGCAACAGCGGTTCGACGCTGGGCTCTCGGCCCCGGAATGCCCGGAACAGCTCGGCGGCATCCCTGGCGCCCCCCTGCTCGAGAATCTCGTGGCGGAAGCGCTGGCCGGTCTCGAGATCGAAGATGCCGGCTTCCTCGAAGGCGCTCCAGGCATCGGCGGAGAGTACCTCAGCCCACTTGTAGCTGTAGTAACCCGCCGCGTAACCGCCGGCAAAGACATGGCTGAAGCCATTCTGGAAACGGTTGAAATCGGCCCGCGGTACCACCGCGACGGCGGCACGCACCTCGTCGAGCAGCGCCTGCACCTCGGCGGCCGTGGGGGCGGCCAGCTCATGATGCAGGCGCAGGTCGAACAGGGAGAACTCGAGTTGGCGCACCAGGCCCATGGCCGACTGGAAGTTCCTGGCATCCTGCAGGCGTTCCAGCAATTCGGCGGGCAGCGGCTCGGCGGTGTCGACGTGGCCGGCAATCATGTCCAGCCCTTCGCGCTCCCAGCAGAAGTTCTCCATGAACTGGCTGGGGAGTTCCACGGCGTCCCATGCCACTCCGTTGATGCCGGAGATATCGGCTACGGTCTGACGGGTCAGCATATGATGCAGCCCGTGTCCGAATTCGTGGAACAGGGTGGTGACCTCGTCATGGGTCAGCAGGGCGGGCCTGTCGCCCACCGGGCGGGTGAAGTTGCAGGTCAGGTAGGCTACCGGCAGCTGCAGGGAGCCATCTTCACGGCAGCGTCGCACGCGGCACTCGTCCATCCAGGCGCCGCCGCGCTTGCCTTCTCGGGCATAAAGGTCGAGATAGAAGCCAGCGATGGCCTGGCCGTGTTCGAGGATCTGGAAGTAGCGAACTTCCGGGTGGTAGCGCGGGGCCGAGGCATCCTCCTGGAATGTCACGCCATAGAGACGCTCGACGACCCGGAACAACCCATCCACCACCCGGGGCGCCGGGAAGTAGGGGCGCAGCTGCTCCTGGGAAATGGCGTGTCGCGCTTCGCGAAGCTTCTCGCTGGCATAGCCCACGTCCCAGGGAGACAGCTCGGCGATGCCCAGCTCGCTACGGGCGAACTCGGCGAGCTCATCGTACTCCTCGCGGGCCTGGGGCACGGCGCGCCGGGCCAGGTCGTCCAGGAAATCGATCACCTGCCGGGGGGACTCGGCCATCTTGGTGGTCAGGGAGTAGTCGGCATAGGTGGCAAAACCGAGCAGCTCGGCCAGCTCGCGGCGAAGGCGCAGAGTCTCCTCGATAATCGGTGCGTTGTCGTATTCGCCGGCGTTGGGGCCCTGGTCGGAGGCGCGGGTGACGAAGGCCGTGTAGACCTCGCGGCGCAGCGACGCGTCGTCGGCGAAGGTCAGCACCGGATAGAAACTGGGGAAGTCCAAGGTGATGCGATAGCCGTGCGCATTCTTGGCCTCGGCGTTGGCGGCCAGCGTCGCCAGGGCACTCTCCGGCAAGCCGGCCAGCTGGGCAGCGTCGTCAATGTCCTTGTGCCATGCCTGGGTGGCATCCAGAAGCTGGTTGGAGAAGGTATTGGAGAGTTCGGAGAGCCGTGACTTGATCTCGCCGTAGCGCGCCTTCTTCTCGGCGGGCAGATCGACGCCGGCGAGATGGAAGTCGCGCAGGGCGTTGTCGATGCTGCGGCGCTGGCCTTCATTCAGCGATTCCCAGGCAGGCCCCTCCTTCAGCGCCTGCCAGGCCCGGAACAACCCTTCATGCTGGCCAAGCCAGGTGCTGTAGTCGGAGAGCTGGCCCAGGCAGGCCTGATACGCTTCGCGAAGTTCGGGTGTGTTCATGGTGCCATTGAGGTGAGAGACCGGCGACCAGGCCCGTGAGAGGCGGTCGTTGAGGGCCTCCAGGGGAGCGGCGAGACTCTCCCAGGTCGGCGTCTCCTGCTGCGCACGCGCGACGAGCGAATCGATGGCATCACGGTTTTCCGCGACCAGCTTTTCAATAGCCGGCACCACATGGGCTGGGGTGATTTCGGCAAAGGGTGGCAGGTCGTGGGAGTCGAGCAGCGGATTATGGGACATGCACACCTCGGTAGCAGGGCGGATGGGTTGAAGCGATCCAGGTAATTGGCTTTAGATGCGGCCGGACAGGTCGGGTTTCAATGTATTGTGAGTGATCGAGAGATTTGGTGCCATCGAGCCGGCCTGCTAGGCTTGCGGCCTTCACGAAGGAGAGGCCGACGGCATGAACGCAACCCTGGAGCGCTGGAGTACCCGGCGGGCCTTTATCTTGGCGGTGACCGGTGCAGCCGTAGGGCTCGGAAATATCTGGCGTTTTCCCTATATCACGGGGGAGAACGGCGGGGCCGCCTTCCTGGTTCTCTATGTGGCGTTCGTGCTGCTGCTGGGGTTGCCGGTGATGATGGCCGAGATACTGGTCGGTCGCGCCGGCCGCCGTTCGCCCATGCAGTCGCTGGGACATCTCGCCTCTGCCGCCGGTGCCAGTGGCCACTGGCGCTGGCTGGGGCTCTTCGGCGCCTTTACGGTATTCTGCATCCTCTCCTTCTACTCCGTGGTCTCCGGCTGGTCGATCGAGTTTCTGGTGGCGTCGGTCAACGGCAACTTCGTCGGCCGCAGTGCCGCTGAGATCGGGGCCGGGTTCGACGCCTTCCTTGCCGACCCCCGGCGCATGGCCTTCAATCATACGCTCTTCCTCTTCATGACCATGAGCGTGGTGGCCGCCGGCGTGGCCAAGGGACTCGAGCGACTCAACAACCTGTTGATGCCGCTGCTGTATCTGTTGCTGCTTCTGCTGGCCGGCTATGCGGCGACCACGGAGGGATTCCGGCCGGCCCTGACATGGCTGTTTCAGCCCGACTTCGCGGCCATAACGCCCCTCGTCGTGATGCATGCCATGGGCCACGCCTTCTTTACCCTGGCAGTGGGAGCCTGTGCACTGATGGCCTATGGTGCCTACATGCCCGAGCGTCAGAGCCTGCCCAGAGCCGCGGCGGCGGTGGCGGTTCTCGACGTGGCCGTGGCGCTGCTCGCGGGTATCGCCATCTTCTCGGTGGTGTTCGCCCAGGGCATGGACCCCGCCGAGGGGCCGGGCCTGATGTTCGTGACGCTGCCGGTGGCCTTCGCCGAGTTGCCCGGGGGGGCGCTGTGGTTGAGCACCTTCTTCCTGCTTTTGCTGCTGGCGACCTGGACCTCCTCGATCAACCTGGCCGAGCCCATAGTCGCCACGCTCCAGGGGCAGGGACTCGGACGCGGCCAGGCCGCAGCGGTCATCGGTGTGGCGGTCTGGCTGGTGGGTCTGCTCTCGGTACTCTCGTTTTCGACACTGGCCGAATGGCGTCCGGTGGCGGGTATGAACGTCTTCGAGCTGATGACGACGGTACCCACCGAGATTTTCCTGCCGACAGGCGGTCTGCTGATAGCCGTCTTTGCGGCCTGGATCATGCCGCAAGGGGCCGCCCGGGGCGCCCTGGGTGTCGGCGAGCCGGGCTTTCGCCTCTGGCTGGGGGTGATACGCTGGGTATCGATCCCACTGACTGTCCTGGTGCTGGCTGCCGGGCTGCTATGACATGGCCGACGAACCGGCCAAAGGAGGCGAGATGCAAGCGGGAAACCCTATTCGTAGCTGGAAGGGCGTGACCCCGAGCCTGGGCGAGCGGGTCTATGTGGACCCGGCCAGCATGGTGTTGGGCGACGTGGTGCTTGGCGATGACAGCTCGGTCTGGCCCATGACGGTCATCCGCGGCGACATGCACCGCATTCGTATCGGTGCGCGCACCAGCGTGCAGGATGGCAGCGTGCTGCATATCACCCATGCCAGCGACTTCAACCCCGACGGCTTCCCGCTCACCATCGGCGATGACGTGACCATCGGCCACAAGGCGGTACTGCACGGGTGCACGCTGGGTAACCGCATTCTGGTGGGCATGGGGTCCATCGTCATGGATGGCGCCGTGGTCGAGGATGAGGTGATCATCGCCGCGGGGGCGTTGGTTCCGCCAGGCAAGCGCCTGGAAAGCGGGCATGTGTATGCCGGCAATCCGGCCAGGGCGATGCGGCCGATCAAGGAGAGCGAGCGTGCTTTCTTTCCCTATACCGCAGGCAACTACGTGAAGCTCAAGGACGAGTATCTGGCAGCACAGGAATAATCCCCTAACACGTTGTTTGTTCATGCCGAGTCGGGCGATAATCTGGTGATTTATCCAGTATCTCTTGTCCAAGGCTTCAGGGAGTCCGACCCGGCATGGCCGATTTTCGCACCCATCTCAGTGCCGCCGTGGGCGGCGGTGTCCTGCTGGCCGTCACCGGCTGGCAGGGCGGCCTCTGGACACCGGCCGAGGCACTGCCGCTGGCGGTACTGACCGCCTTCGGCGGCATCCTGCCCGATATCGATGCCGATCACTCCCACGCCGTGCGGCTGATCTTCAATACCATGGCCGTGCTGGCGGTGATGGTGGGCGTACTATTGCTGCACGCTCGTCTGGACCCGGGGGCGCTGCTGATGGTCTGCGGCGGGCTCTACATCGGGGTACGCCATGTGCTGAGCCCGATCTTCAAGCGCTTCTCCGTGCACCGCGGGATCTGGCACTCGCTGCTGGCCGCCGTGCTGTGCGGACTGGCGACCAGCGTGGCCAGCTACCACTTCCTGGCCCAGGAGGGTCGGCTTGCCTGGGCCCAAGGGCTGGCGCTGGTGCTGGGCTATTTTATTCACCTGGCGCTGGATGAGCTCTATAGCGTGGATCTAACCGGGGCGCGGCTCAAGCGCTCCTTCGGCACGGCGCTCAAGCCGTTCGACTACCGCGCCCCTCGCAACTCTCTCCTCATGCTGCTGCTGGTGGCCGGCTTGGTGCCCTGGCTGCCTTCCTGGTCGCTGTTGGGCGAGCTGATCGCTCAGGGCTTGACCTTCTGGCGGTAGTCCTCGGCCTTGAGCCCGTACTTCTTCAGCTTGTCATAGAGGGTCTTGCGCGGCAGGCCCAGGTGTTCGCAGACGTCATTGATACGCCCGCGGTGGCTGGCCAGCGACTGGCTGATGAGACTCTTCTCGAATAGCTCGACCTGCTGCGGCAGGGCCAGGTCGGCACCGGTGGTCTCGACGCCTTCGAGCAGGGCATCGAGGCGATAGTCGAAAGCCGAACCCAGCAGCACATAGCGTTCGGCCAGGTTACGTAGCTCGCGGACGTTGCCGGGCCAGTCATGGGCCATCAGCGCCGAGACGCCACGTGCGTCAAGGGGCGGCGCCTCCAGGCCGCTGCGATTGGCCGCGACCACGGCGAAGTGCTGGAAGAGCAGCGGGATATCCTCGCGCCGATCCCGCAGCGGCGGAATCGGCAGGGTGACCACATTGAGTCGGTAATAGAGGTCCTCGCGGAATTGGCCCTCCTCGGCGGCGACCTTGAGGTCGACCTTGGTGGCGGCGATGACCCGGATATCCAGGGGCACAGGCTCGTTGGCACCCAGCCGTTCGACACAGCGCTCCTGGAGCACCCTCAGTAGCTTGACTTGCAGAGCCAGGGGCATGGACTCGATCTCGTCGAGGAAGACGGTGCCGCCGTTGGCGTGTTCGAACTTGCCGATACGACGCTCCACGGCGCCGGTGAATGCCCCCTTCTCGTGGCCGAACAGCTCCGACTCGATGATGCTTTCCGGCACTGCACCGCAGTTGATGGCGACGAACGGGTGGCCGCCGCGTGGGCTGCGCTCATGGATGGCGCGGGCCACCAGGTCCTTGCCGGTGCCGGTCTCGCCGAACAGCAGAACGTCGGTTTGCACCTGGCCGATACGCTGGATCATGGAAGCCAGGCGCTGGATGGCCAGGGTGCGCCCCACCAGGCGTGGGCCTGGGGCGGCCTGCTGCGCTTCCAGCTCGGCCTTGAGCCGGCGGTTCTCCAGGCTCAGGCGTCGCTTGTCGACGCCACGGCGCACCATCTCCACCAGGCGCTCGCCGGCAAAGGGCTTTTCCAGGAAATCCCAGGCACCTTCCCGCATCGCCTCCACGGCGGTGGAGATGTCACCGTGGCCGGTGATCAGGATGACCGGCAGGTCGGGATCGCGCAGGCGCACCTCCTTCAGCAGGGCCATGCCATCCATGCCGGGCATGCGGATATCGCTGACGATAACGCCGGGAAAGTCAGGCAATAGCATCGCCAGGGCGCTCTCGGCGCTGGCGTGTGGTTCGGGCAGGTAGCCGGCCAGTTCCAGCGTCTGGCCGGCGGTGATACGCAGGTGGGGTTCGTCATCGACGATGAGTACCGGGGCGGCCGCCGGGTCATGCATGGGAAGATGGCTCCTGGGTCTGTGCGAGTCGGGATCTCTCGGGATCGCCGTCACGGGTCAGGGTAATGGTGAAGAGGGCGCCGGCTCCAGTGAGGTTGGCGGCATCGAGCCGACCTCCCAGGTCGTCGATGATGCGTGACGATATCGAGAGTCCCAGCCCCAGCCCGCTGCCGGGTATCTTGGTGGTGAAGAAAGGTTCGAAGATGCGCGACAGGTGCTGCTCGGGTATGCCCGGACCGGTATCGGCGACCCTGATGCGCACTTGGCGGTCGTCGGCGTCGATAGCGAGGGTCAACTGCGGGTCTGGGGTGTCGGCCATGGCTTGCAGAGCGTTGCCGATCAGGTTGACCAGCACCTGCTCGAGGCGGACCAGGTCGGCGTGCACCCAGACCTCCTCGTCGGGCCAGCGGCGAATGACTTCCACCTTGCTGCTGCGCAGCCGCGCCTGGTAGAGGCGCAGCGCATAGTCGATACAGGCCTGCACGGAGACGGCGGTCAGGGTGCCGCCGCTCTTGCGCGAGAATTGACGCAGCTGGGCGCTGATTTCTGCCATGCGCTCGGTGAGCTCGACGACCTGGGCCAGGTTGGCATCGGCGGCATCCTGTCGGCTACGGGCAAGAAAGGCACGGGCGTTTTCCGCATAGGCGCGGATCGCCGCGAGCGGCTGGTTGAGTTCATGATTTATGCCGGCAGCGAGTTGACCGAGGACGGCGAGCTTGGCCGCCTGAATCAGCTCATCCTGTGTCTGGCGCAGGCTCTCCTCGGCCCGGCGGCGCTCTTCGATTTCGTCGGAGAGCAGGCGGTTGGTATCCACCAGATCGCGCGTGCGATGTTCCACATTGCGCTCGAGCTCATCCCTGGCGCGGGCCAGCGTGCGGCGTTCACGCTCGGCGAACAGCTCCCGCTCCCGTCGCAGCCTGAGGCGTTGCCAGCCTATGCCACCGGCCAGCACCACTACGCCATAGAGGCCTCCGGCGAGAAGGGCGGCCAGCCACTGCGCATTGTTAACCGAGTCCAACGGCTTGAGGATGTGCATGTTCCAGCCGAGCTCATTCATATGGCGGGTCAGGCCAAGATAGCTTCCTTCGGCCAGGGGACCAGCGGCAAACCGCACTAGGCGACTGCCGTCTTCCCGGTACTCGAAGATCTCGATACCCGATGGGGAGAGCGGCTCGTCGGCATAGCGTCGAGTGGCCAGCAAGGCCTGGTGCTCAACCTCCGAAAGCGGGTGGAGAGCGGCCATCTGCAGTTCGGGGCGGCTGGCCATGAAGATGATATTATCCGCATCGGTGACCAGCAGTTCGGCATCCTGTTCTGCCCAACTTTCCTCGACGGCATCGAGCAGTACCTTTACGACAATTACGCCGTTGGGCCGGGAGTCCGGTGCTGTCTCGTCAAGCCACACCGGAGCGGAAAAATAGTAGCCCCTCTCCAATGACTGCACACCGAGCCCGTAGAAGCGGCCGCGCTGGCCGTTGATGGCGTCCTGATAATAGCTGCGGAAGGTATAGTTCTGACCGATAAAGGTATTGGGGCGATGCCAGTTGCTGGCCGCCACTGTCGTGCCTCCGCGATCGAGCAGGTAGACGTCGGAGACATCTGCCGTGTAGCGAAACTGATCCAGCAGCAGGTTCAGCGGCATGGGGTCCTGGTTGCCGCGATTAACAAGGAATCGCTTGACCATTTCCCGGGAGGCCAGTAATTGCGGCAGGTAGTCATGCCGTGTCAGGTGGCCTTCCAGACCGGAAGCCGAAAGGCGTAATTCGTTCTCGGCTTCCCGTACCATGTTCTGTAGCGCCTGTTCACGGGCAGCCTGGGAGGCTTGCCACATGACCATGGCCATACCCAGCGGCAACAGCAGCAACAACAGCCGGCGCAGTGAGCGAGACATTCTCGGTGGGCGATGCGGACCTTTCAAGCGCGAGTGTCCTCAGCTCGGAATTTCGGGCAGTGCCTGAGCGCGTCGCAGCGCCCGCTGGGCTCGGGTCTCGGCTCGCTCCATCTCCAGCAGCTCCTCCTCGACGAAGACGAGGTGCTCGTGGGCACGAGCCCGGGCATCCTCGGCCCGGCCTTCGAGAATGGCATCCAGCAAGGCACGGTGCTGTTTCATCAGCAGCGGGCGCGACTGAGGTTTCTCGAACAGATGGGCCAGATTGTCGACGATACTCTTTTCCAGCAGGTGGAAGATGCCGCGAATGGTATGCAGCAGCAGCACGTTGTGGCCGGCCTCCGCGATCGCCAGGTGAAAGGCGGCGTCGGCCTTGGCTTCGAGTTCCGGGTTGCGGCCGGCGAAACAGGCTTCCAGTTCGTCGAAGCGCTTGATCAGCATGGCCTTGTCAGCCGGTGTGGAGCGCAAGGCCGCATAGTAGGCCGATATACCTTCCATGGCATCGCGGAACTCGAGCAGGTCCAGATGGAATTCCTGATGGCGGGAGAGCATGTCCAGCAGTGGGTCGCTGTAGCCGCTGTTGAGTTCGCGGGTCACGAAGGTGCCGCCACCCTGGCGGCTGGTCAGCAGTCCGCGTGTGGCCAGCTTCTGGATGGCTTCGCGCAGCGAAGGTCGGGAGACGCCGAAGCGTTCGGCCAGCTCCCGCTCCGGAGGCAGCCGCTGGCCTGGCTTGAGGCTACCCTCGAGAATCATGGCCTCGAGGCGCTCGGTGATCACATCGGCCAGTTTGGGCTGGCGCACGGTCTGGTAGGACATGCAGGTTTTCCTGACAGTCGAATCGTAATTGGTCTGACCAATATTGACGCGATTGGCGACATGATGCAATCGGAAAAAGGCGTGGGAATCTGGCCGACTATCATGAGCTTGCAGCAGTTTATTGCACCGCTTAGACCAAAGTATAGCCATTTCGGTGGGGCAAAACGCCGCCTGTCGTTTGACACTGTGCAAGCCGGACCCTAATGTGCCTTTTTCTTTTTCGGTAAATTGGTATTACCAATTTACCGAAAAAGAAAAAGCCAAGGCAAATCCTGTGCGCAGCTCGACGTCATCGAACACAACAGCCGACGCCTGGCACAGCAAATCCTACCGCAGTCCGCAGCTTCCCGCGGGCCGACCGTGAGGGAACCTCATGACGCCAGTCAAACTCTATCCGCCCAAGTCCGACAAGGTCTACTTCTTCGGTACCTGTCTCGTCGATACGTTCTATCCCGAAGCGGGCCTGGACGGCATCCGTCTGCTGGAGCGTGAAGGTATTGAGGTGCTCTATCCCGAAGACCAGACCTGTTGCGGTCAGCCGGCCTATACGTCCGGCTATCAGAGCGAGGCTCGCGCCGTGGCGGCAGCTCAGCTCAGGCTATTTCCGGAACCCTGGCCGATCATCGTTCCTTCGGGCTCCTGCGGTGGCATGATGCGCACCCACTACCCGCAGCTGTTTTCCGGTAGTGAGCAGGAGGTGCTGGCCGGCGAGGTCGCAAGCCGGGTGTATGAACTCACGGAATATCTGGTTCATGTCTGCCAGCTAAGGCTCGAAGACCGTGGCCAGCCAGAAAAGGTGGTCATGCATACTTCCTGTAGCGCCCGGCGTGAGATGGGGCTTGGCGAAACCGGCCCGATGCTGCTGGCCAGGCTTGGCCAGGTCGAGCTGGTGGAGCAGGAGCGGGCGGCCGAATGCTGCGGTTTCGGTGGCACCTTTGCGGTGCGCCATCCGGAAGTTTCCGCCGCCATGGTCGAGGACAAGACGCTGGCCATCGAAGCCACTGGTGCCGGGCACTTCGTCACTTCCGACTGTGGCTGTCTGATGAACATCAATGGCCGCTTTGACCACCAGAACAAGGCGGTCAAGGGCGAGCATATCGCCAGCTACCTGTGGCGGAGAACATCATGAGCGTCGAGACCTATACACCGCGGGCCTTTCATCGTCAGGCCCATGATGCCCTGGGCAACCCCCAGATCCGTGGCAACTTCCGCAAGGCGATGGATGGCCTGATGGCCAAACGCCGCGATGTCTTCAGCGACTGGGACCTTGAAACCCTGCGCGAGCTGGGCGCCAATATCCGCCTGAGGGCGTTGGCCAAGCTGCCCAACCTGCTGGAGCAACTGGAGGCCAACTGCGAGGCCAACGGTATCCGGGTCCACTGGGCCGAAGATGGCGAGGAGGCGTGCCGGATCATCCGTGAGCTGTGTGAATCGCATGGCGCGAAATCGGTCATCAAGGGCAAATCGATGGTGTCCGAGGAGATGCACCTCAATGCCCATCTGGAGGCGGCCGGTATCGAGGCCCTGGAGTCGGACCTCGGCGAGTACCTGGTACAGCTCAACGAGCAGACCCCCTCGCATATCATCATGCCGGCGATCCACCTCAATACCGACGAGATCTCCGACATCATGCATGAGAAGACGGGGACCGAGCGAACCCGGGATGTCGACTACATGACCGCTGCTGCCAGGGCCCAGTTGCGTGAGCGCTTCATGAATGCCGACGTGGGTGTCTCGGGGGTCAACTTCGCCGTGGCCGAGACCGGTACCCTGTGCCTGGTGGAGAATGAGGGCAATGGTCGCATGACCACCACGGTACCCCCGGTGCATATCGCCGTGACGGGTATAGAGAAGGTGGTCGAGCACCTGCGCGATGTGCCGCCGCTCTATGCCCTGCTGACTCGCTCGGCCACCGGCCAGCACGTCACCACCTACTTCAACATGATCTCTGGCCCGCGCAAGGCTGGCCAGCATGATGGCCCGCGGGAAGTCCACCTGGTGCTGGTCGACAGCGGACGTTCCCGCATCTACCAGGACAATGAGCTGCTCGATACCCTGCGCTGCATTCGCTGCGGCGCCTGCATGAACCACTGCCCGGTCTATACCCGCGTTGGTGGTCATAGCTACGGCACCACCTACCCCGGTCCCATCGGCAGCATCCTGATGCCCCACATGCTGGGGCTGGAGGAGACCAAGGACCTGCCGACGGCATCGAGCCTGTGTGGCGCCTGCGGTGAGGTCTGCCCGGTCAAGATCCCGATTCCCGACCTGCTGGTGCGCCTGCGCCGCGAGGCGGTGGGCGAGGGGCGTGGCAACGTTCCCGGCGCCGGGGTAAAGCGCACCAAGAAGGAGGTGGCGGCCTGGAAAACCTGGCAGTGGCTGGCGACCCACCCCTCAGCCTGGCGGGGAAGTCTGCTCATGGCTGGCAAGCTGCGCGCCTTGACGCCATCGAGGCTCGGGCCCTGGACGCAATACCGCACGGCCCTGAAGCCGGCCAAGCGCTCACTGCATGCGCTGGTCAAGGCGCACCGCCGGGAAGGGGAGGATGAGTCATGAGCGCCCGCGATAACATTCTCAAGCGCCTGCGTGAGCGCACCGATGGCCCGCTCACGGCACCTGACAGCGATTTTGCCGTCGTTACCGGGCGCGGCTGGAGTGCGCAAGAGCGGCTGGAGCGTTTCGAGCGGTGGATCAGCTCCGTTCATGGCGAGGTCATCCATACCTCCCGTGGCAACTGGACGGTCGACCTGGCAAAGCTGCTGAAAGCCAAGGGGGTAAGACGGCTGGCATTGGGGCGCGAGCATCCGGTTGCCGCCGAGGCGCGTGCCGCCCTGGCCGAAGGGGAGGTGACCCTGATCGATGCCGATCGTGATGTGGAGGAGTGGCAGCAGGAGCAGTTCGCGTCCACGGATGCCGGCCTGACGTCCACTCGGGGTGGTATTGCCGAGACCGGCAGCCTCTGGCTGTGGCCGACTCCAGATGAACCCCGCCTGATCAGCCTGGTGCCGCCGATTCATATCGCCGTGCTGGATGCCGACACCTTGGAAGACACCTTCTTCGATGTCATCGAGGCCCATGGCTGGGCCGGCGGCATGCCCACCAATGCATTGCTCATCTCAGGCCCGAGCAAGACCGCCGATATCGAGCAGACCCTGGCTTACGGGGTGCACGGCCCCCGTGAGTTGATCGTGCTTGTACGCCATGCCGAGGAGCGCCCATGACGCCAGCAACGCTTGACCCGGCCACGCCCGAGGCCTGGCATGATCTGAAGGATGAGCTGCTCGAGATCATGCCCGCCGATCGGCTGATCGATGACCCGCTGCGCACCTTGGCCTACGGCACCGATGCCAGCTTCTACCGCCTGATTCCCAAGCTGATCGTGCGCCCCGAGAGCGAGGACGAGCTGATGGCAGTGCTGGCGGCGTGTCGTTCCCGCCGGCTGCCGGTGACCTTCCGTGCCGCCGGCACCTCGCTTTCTGGCCAGGCGGTTACCGACTCCGTGCTGATCCAGATGGGCCAGGGCTGGCGTGGTCATGAGATTCTCGAGGGTGGGCAGGCGATCCGCCTGCAGCCCGGGGTGATCGGCGCCCGGGCCAACCAAGTGCTGGCCCCCTTCGGCCGCAAGATCGGCCCTGACCCGGCCTCCATCGGCAGTTGCATGATCGGCGGTATCGCTGCCAACAATGCCTCGGGCATGTGCTGCGGTACCGCACAGAACAGCTATCGCACGGTGCGCGATATCCGCGTGATCCTGGCCGACGGCACCCGGCTGGACACCGCCGACCCGGCCAGCCGTGAAGCGTTTCGGCGTAGCCATGCCGAGCTCGTCGAAGGGCTCGAGCGGCTTTCCGCCGAAACCCGGGCCAATGCGCCACTGGCCGAGAAGATTCGCCACAAGTACCGGCTCAAGAATACGACCGGCTATGCGCTCAACAGCCTGGTCGACTTCACCGATGGTGTCGAGATTCTCAAGCATCTGATGATCGGCTCCGAAGGCACGCTGGGCTTCATCAGCACCATCACCTTCGACACCGTGGTGGATGAGCCGCTGAAGGCCGCGGCGCTGCTCTTCCTGCCGGACATGGCCACCACCTGCCGGGCGACGATCGCCCTCAAGCCGGCGCCGGTTTCCGCGGTGGAGCTGATGGACCGCGCGGCGCTGCGCTCGGTGGAGCGCAAGCCGGGAATGCCCGAGGTGTTGAAGACGCTGCCGGAAGGGGCGGCGGCGCTGCTGATCGACGTACGCGGCAATGACGAGGGCGAGCTCGAAGCGCGGCTTCAGGCGGTGCGTGACATCTTTGAGGGCATTCACACCCTGGAGCCCGTTACCTTCACCCGCGACAAGGGCACCTACGAGCTCTACTGGAAGATCCGCAAGGGTCTCTTTCCCGCGGTGGGCGCGGTGCGTGACATCGGCACGACGGTGATCATCGAGGACGTGGCCTTTCCCATCGAACGCCTCGACGAAGGCGTTCAGGCGCTGACCGATGCCTTCCATCGGCATGGCTATCCGGAGGCCATCCTCTTCGGCCACGCCCTGGAAGGAAACCTGCACTTCGTGTTCCCCCAGGGCTTTGAGAAGCCCGGCGAGGTGGAGCGCTACCAGGCTCTGATGGACGAAGTGGCGCAGCTGGTCGGCGTCGAGTACGGCGGCTCGCTCAAGGCCGAGCACGGCACCGGACGCAACATGGCTCCCTATGTCGAGCTGGAGTGGGGGCCCGAAGCCTACGCCCTGATGTGGCAGATCAAGGCGCTGTTCGACCCCGAGAATCTGCTCAATCCCGAGGTCATCCTCAGCCGCAACCCGACATTGCACCTGGAGAACCTCAAGCCGTTGCCGGCGGCCCACGACATCATCGACAAGTGCATCGAGTGCGGTTTCTGCGAGCACGTCTGCCCGTCGAAGGACCTGACTCTCACGCCGCGCCAGCGCATCGTCGTTGCCCGTGAGATGGCAAGACTCGAGGCGCTGGGCGATGCCATCGACGGGGCGGATGCCGAACGGCTGGCGTCCTTGCGCCGCGACTATCGTTACGCCGGCGACGAGACCTGTGCCGTCGACGGCCTCTGTGCCACCCAGTGTCCGGTGGGTATCAATACCGGTGAGCTGATCCGCGAGATGCGTCATGAGCGACTGGCGAAGCATGCCGATCTGTCGCGGCGGGTGGGGCGCCACTTCTCCGGGGTGACGCGTGTTGCCCGGGGCGTGCTGAACATGGCAGGCGTTGGCCGTGCGGTGCTGGGCGAGAAGGGGCTCTCCCGCGTCAGCGGTACGATCACGAAGGCCAGTGGCAACCGAGTGCCCCAGTGGGTGCCCACCCTGCCCAAGGCGGCGCCGATACGAGTCCTCAAGCAGCGCTCACCCGGTGGCGGATCAAGGGACAAGGTGGTCTACCTGCCCTCCTGTGCAACTCGAGTGTTCGGTGCCACCCATGGCGATGCCGAGAGCCGCTCGATCATGGAGATCACTCTGTCGTTGCTGGAGCGGGCGGGTTTCGAGGTGATACTGCCCGAGATGACGGGGCATCTGTGTTGCGGCATGGCGTTTCACTCCAAGGGGCAGTTCGACGAGGCGACGCACAAGGCCCGTGAGCTCAATCGCGAGTTGCTGGTGGCCAGCCAGAACGGTCGCTATCCGATCATCAGCGACACCAGCCCCTGTGTGTTGCATATGCAATCGTGTCTGGATGAGCGTCTGTCGGTGCAGGAGCCGGTTGCCTTCGCCCATGACCACTTGTTGCCACGGCTCAAGCTCACACCCTTGGATGAACGCGTCGCGGTACATGTCACCTGCTCCAGTACTCATATGGGGCTTGGCGAGCGCATGGTGGCGCTGGCCAGGGCCTGTGCCCGTGAGGTGGTGGTCCCGGCGGAGATCACCTGCTGCGGCTTCGCCGGTGACAAGGGGCTTTCCACGCCGGAGCTCAATGCCTCGGCGCTGAAGGGGCTGGCCGTCCAGGTGGCAGCTTGCGATGCGGGCTACTCCAATTCCAAGACCTGTGAGATAGGGCTGGCGCTGCATGGGGGGATCCCCTACCGTTCGATCCTGTCGCTGCTCGATCGGGCAAGCCAATAGCGGCAGGCGAGCCGAAAGCGACCGGTTATCCACAGCCACTCGCCTGAAACCGCCTGTGGACGGGCGTTTCGGGCGGGCGGTGAAATTTTCTGACAAAAGTCCTTGCGGCCGCGGCCCCCAGCCCGTAAAGTACGCATCCGCTGCCGGCAACGGGCAAACGTTACCGGCGGTGGAAGTGGAGAAAGTGCTTGTTTCTGTTTGGTTTTTTCGAATCGGCTAACGCGATTCGCGATTGACAGAAGCGCCGGAGACGGTAGAATGCACGCCACACTGAAGGCAGCCGGCAGGGCCGGCGCTTCGCAGCAGGCTCACCCCGGTGAGCGCCGCGAAGAGAGTTGACAAACTCAGCCACTTCAGTAGAATACGCCTTCCTCGCAGGGCGCTGGCGAGG